>NZ_KI421440.1:1091355-1395018 GCF_000472605.1 Candidatus Pelagibacter ubique HTCC8051 | reverse complement strand
TCTGCTGCTGCTGGAGCGTCTTTAGGAGCCTCTGTTGCTGCTGGAGCGTCTTTAGAAGCCTCTGCTGCTGCTGGAGCAGCTGTAGTTTCACCACCTTCTTTTTTTCTCTCTTTTTTTGGAACTGCTTTTTTAGGGTTATTTCCATTTGCTGGCATTGGCATTAATTCATTTTCACCTAAAATTCTTGCAACTCTAGTTGTTGGTTGAGCACCTTGTCCTAACCAATACTTAATTCTTTCAGCTTCAAGGCCAACTCTTTCTTTCTTCTCTTTAGGTAAAAGAGGATTAAAAAATCCTACTTTCTCAATAAATCTTCCATCTCTTGCAAAACGACTATCTGCTACAACAACTTTATAAACAGGACGTTTCTTAGTTCCACCTCTTGATAATCTTAATTTTAACATTTGTTCTCCTTTTTATTATTTTAATTGATTAAATAGCTCTGGCGGCACTCCTTTATCGGACATACCTTTCAGATTTCCTTTTGACATCTTCTTCATCATTTCAGACATCATTTTAAATTGCTTAAGCAATTTATTGATAGTGGCTGGATCTGTGCCAGAGCCATTAGCAATTCTTTTTTTTCTAGAACCATCAATTATTTTTGGGTTCTCTCTTTCTCTTTTAGTCATCGACAAAATAATAGCTTCATTTTTAGTGATAATACTTTCATCAATTCCAGCTGAGTCCATTTGAGATTTCATTTTTGAAACTCCTGGCATAAAAGACATTATACCTTCAATGCCACCCATTTTTTTCATTTGTCTCAACTGAGTTAAATAATCTTGCATTGAAAATTGTCCTTTTTTTAAATTTTCTTCTGCTTTTTTTATATTTTCTTCACCTAAATCTTGTGCTGCTTTTTCAACAAGAGATACGATGTCTCCCATTCCAAGAATTCTATTTGCAATTCTATCAGGATGAAAAGCTTCAAGATTATCAATTTTTTCACCAATTCCTAAAAATTTAATTGGAACATCTGAAACATATTTCATACTCACAGCTGCACCACCCCTTGCGTCACCGTCTGCTCTAGTTAAAATTATTCCAGAGAGATTTACTGTATTTTTAAATTCTTTTGCTACAGAAGCTGCAACTTGTCCTGTTAATGAGTCTGCAACTAAAAAAGTTTCTGTAGGATTTATAACACTTTCAATTTGTTTGATTTCACTCATCATTTGCAAATCAATTTGTGTTCTTCCCGCAGTATCAAATAAAATAATCTCAGCTCCATTTAAATTTGCTGCACTAATTGCTCTTTGACATATATCTGTTGGTTGTTGACCTTCAATTATTGGTAGTGTTAAAATATTATTCTGCTCTCCAAGAGATCTTAATTGCTCTTGAGCGGCTGGTCTGTAAATATCAAGACTAACCATCATTACTTTTTTCTTTTTATTATTTTCTAAATATTTAGCTAATTTTGCAGTTGTTGTGGTTTTTCCAGATCCTTGAAGTCCTACAAGCATCATTGGAACAGGTGGAACGGCATTAAGGTTTATTTCATTATTCGTTTCACCTAGCAAATTTACTAATTCGTCGTAAACAATTTTTACAACCATGTCTCCAGGAGACGTTGATCTTATAATTTCTTGTCCTAGAACCTTTGGTTTAACTTTTTCAATAAATTCCTTTGCAACCTCTAAAGTAACATCAGCCTCTAATAAAGCCTGCCTGATACCCCTCAAACCTTCGTCAACTTGAGCTTCATCAAGTGAGGGAGCTTTTTTTAAAGAAGAAAAAATTTCTTCGAATTTATTTGTTAAGTTTTCAAACATATTTATTACGCACAGCAGTTTTGCACTAGTGGGCGAATATCGCTGACTAGTGTTGATCTCTTTGTTTCCAAAGACACCACAAATTTAACGTTTTTGTGGAAACGAAAACAACCTATATTAGAGGTTCAAAAAGTCAATAAATAAGTTAAAAATCTGTATATGGAAATTAAAGCATTTAAAATGGATGGTTTAGGCAATGATTTTGTGATCATTGATCAAAGAGATCATGAATATCAATTAAATAAAGATCAAATTATCAAAATATGCGATCGAAATTTTATTGGGTGTGATCAGCTAATTTTCATTAAAAAAAAAGATCAAAAAAACACTCAATTAGAATTTTACAATTCTGATGGCAGTGTTTCTGGTGCTTGTGGAAATGGAACAAGATGCGTTGCTGATTTATTGTCTAAAAAAAACGGTGATAAAGAAATAGTACTTTGGACATCAACTGGACCACTAAAATCAAAAATTTTAGGTAATAATTTAGTAGAAACTGAAATTGGTATTCCAAAAACTGACTGGAATGAAATTCCATTAAGCAAAAATCTAGATACTAAAAATTTAAATGTTAAAATTTTAGATAAAAATAATTCTGAATTTATCGGAGGAACTGCAATCAATGTTGGTAACCCTCATATAATATTTTTTGTAAAAAATATTGAAGATTATGATTTAAAAAAAATTGGACCTCAAATAGAAAATCATGAATATTTTCCAGAAAAAAGTAATGTAACTCTTGCAAAAGTTATTAATAAAAATTTAATTAAAGTTAGAGTTTGGGAAAGAGGAGCTGGACTAACTAAAGCTTGTGGTACTGCAGCATGTGCTACTGCTGTAGCTGGAAATATTAATGGATTAACAAATAAGAAAACTGAGATTGAATTTGATTTAGGAAAACTGTCCATATCAATTGATGAAGAAAATAGTGTTCATATGAAAGGACCTGTCTCAGATATCAAAAAGATTGAGATTAAAATTTAATGGGAATTTTTGATAAATTTAAATCTGGCTTTAAGAAAAGTGCCTCTGCTTTTACAACTGGTCTAAGAGATATAGTTGTTAAAAAAGAAATTGATGACAAGACTTTAAATAGAATTGAAGAATATTTAATCCAGTCTGATGTTGGGGTTATTGCTGCAGCTGAAATCAAAGAGATAATCTCTGATAGTAAAATTGATCCTAAAAAAGATATTACCGAAGAAATAAAATTAATCTTAAAAGAATATATAGTTTCTTTAATGAAGCCTCTTGAAAATAATAATTTTTTTATGAAAAAAGAAAAAATTAATGCTACTTTAGTTTCGGGTGTTAATGGAGTTGGCAAAACAACAACTATTGGCAAAATTGGCAAAATATTAAAGTCTAATGGGAATAAAGTAATGCTTGCAGCATCAGATACTTTTAGAGCTGCTGCAATTGAACAATTAGATAATTGGGCTAAAAAAATTGATGTTGATATTACTAAATCTGTTCAAAATGCTGACCCCGCTTCTGTTGCGTTTAAAGCTATAGAAGAAGCAATTAAAAATAATTTTGATCAAGTGCTGATTGATACAGCTGGAAGATTGCAAAATAAAAAAAATTTGATGGAGGAGTATAAAAAAATTGCAAATGTAACAAAAAAATTAGATGCTGAAGCACCTCATGATGTTATTTTAGTATTAGATGCAACCTCGGGTCAAAATGTAATCAATCAAGTTGAAGAATTTAATAAAATTATTCCAATTACAGGAATAGTAATGACTAAATTAGATGGTACGGCAAAAGGAGGTATTCTTTTAGCAGTAGCTAAGAAATACAAATTACCAATAATAGCTTTAGGTCTTGGTGAAAAAGAGGATGATTTGCAAATATTTAATGCAGAAAAATTTGCTGATGCTTTTACCCAAATTAATTAATTAAAGTACTTGATATTAAAGGTTTATAGAAACTACATTTATAATTTTCTTTAAAATTATCGTATCCACAATTTTTAGCTATTGAAGAGATAATAAAATCAAACTTTCCATTTTTAGGGTAAAGTTCTAATTTCTTTTTAACAATATCAAATTTAAAGTTTGTATTTAAACTTTTAACAGCACTAATCATCACCAAAGTTTTATTATCCTTTAATAAATAGTATGCAAAATCATCTGGAAAAACAGGAAAATCATATTCTTCAAGAAAGTACTTTGCTCTAGCTGGAAACCATTCATAAGATATTAAAGGAGAGGAATTTTTTGTTTTATAATCATATATAAAAAGATCTTTAGGATAATCATTTATATAATTATTATTCTCCCCTCTTGCTAAAATTGCTTTATCTCTTGTTTTAAAATACAAAGCAAAATCATCGTTATGAGAATTCATTTGATCAATAAAGAATAAATCTGCTACGTTATATTCATTATCTTTTGCAAAAGATAATTGATTGAAGCTAAGAAATAAAAAAATAAGTATTACTTTTTTCATCCTAGAAAACTAAAATCAAATTTTGAGTTATATTTGTTTAGATTGTGTCTTAATTTAAGCTATTATATTGATTGTATTAGCAGTTTATTTCTATATTTGAATTGTTTTGCCAAAATAATTCCCACTTCTTATTGTGTGTTGCATTAACTTTAATAAATTTTACACAAGAGTTATTAAGATTTCTTTCTTGATAATTTGTGTATAATTCCTCTGGAATTACTTTGTCTTTAGCTCCATAAAAGTGTGATTGTGAAATAGAGCGAATATTATTTTCAATAGCATTTAAATTTAAAGAAGTTCTATAAGGAGAGATGTTTAATAATTGAGTAAACTCATTTGGTTTAATATTTCCTGCAACTGATCTAACTGTTTTAATATTTAGCTCTTTAATTGATGCTAAATACATGGCAATCACCGACCCTCCAGAATAGCCTACTATATGGACCTCAGAGTGCTTATTTTTAAGTTCTTTTATTATATTTATGTAGTTAGTCATAATCTCATTAGAGTATTGTAATTTAGTCCATATTTCCCTCTGACATCGATTATTTTGAATATATTGGCAAGGTCTTGCGAGATATACAACATTTTGATTTTGATCTAATTTTGCAAGTTTAAAGGCTAAAGGATTTTTTGGTGTTGGATCTGAAGACGGTGTAAACCGATCTATCCAAGATAAACCATCTCCTTCAATATAAACCAGCACTTGTTCTTTGTTATTAATTTTTTGGAGTGAATAAATTGAAAATGAGTTTTGATGAACAAACTCAGTAAATTCGTTATCATTTAACTTATAAATATAATCTGCTCTTTTATCAAAGCTAGGTGCTGCACAAGAAGTTATGAATAAAAATAGAATTATAATTTTTTTCACAAATTAATAATACATAAACGACAAACAAAAAAAAGCCCCCATCTGTTAAGACAGGGGCTTTTAAGAATTTATTTTAAGTTAGTTAAAACTTACCAACGATTTTGATACTTCCATAATGGCTCAAGTAATCATCATCATTTGCATCTGCTTCGTAAGCAAATTCTATTGATGTTGCATCTGTTCCATATGAGTAACCTAAACCAAGTGTTGCAGATAACTCTTCAACTGCTGTTGAAGTTTTAAATGCAGTTCCACCATTTTGGAAAGTGTTAGTAGAATTAATTGTGTTATCACCAAACTCATTATTGATCGCTAGTGAGATCATTGGTACTCCACCATTGCTCATCTCACCATGGAATTTAAGACCTACCGTTCCAACCATTGAGCTTATATCATCTTGTGCAACTTTTAATCTTAGAGCATCGTTTGCTACAGTTGATTTTTCAGTGTAAGCATCAGTGTCCATTACAGTTGCTGTAAAGCTTCCAAATGGAGTTAAATAACCTGCTCCAACTTCACTAGGCACTCCAACTCCAAGATTTAATGATATCTGATTGCTGTCATAAGAACCAGTATAAGTTCTGTTTAATCCAGCTGTATTAACTTTTCTAGATGTAGAATTTTCATTAACACCAAAAGTTAAACTTCCTTCAAAGTAACCATTATCCGTTGATGTATCCATATAAAGTGAAGCTGAGTATGTATCGATTGAGTTTTTAGCTTTACCAACTCCTTTACCGTCAACATCTGTATTAGCTGTTGCAAGTGATACACCAATTGTCATTCCATTATCAGTTACGCCATCAAACCCGATTGCAACACCTTGTGAGTCTGAATCGTAACCAGCTTGAGTCCCTGAACCAACTTTTTTACTATCTTGATCAACAGTTGAACCAAATACTTGGATAAATCCTGATTGAGCACTCATTCCACCAGCAGCTACACCTGTTCCAAAATAAGCATCCCCTGATCTTAGAGAAGCCATTCTGTTAGACATAACTCCTTGAACAGATCCTGTTACACCTTGAGCGGCAACACTTGAACCTGAAATTAAATCTGTTTGAGGAGCTACTTGTTGAGCAAGTTTTGTATCTTCAAGAGCCGTTTGAGTTGCTCCAGAATTTGTCAATGCTTTTTCAAATGCTTCTTCAACAGCATTATCCGTAGTAGTATCGTCAATTGCAGATAAATAAGCCTGTTTTAAAGCAATAGCTTGGTTGTTAGTTATGCTCGCTTCAGACGCTGTAGTTGCAACAGATTTATAGGTTGCGTTAAGGTCTGCCTCGTCATTACCTGCATCAGCTGTAACAGTATAATCAATTAAAATGTTATCAACAGCAGCTGTATTTAAGGCAGCAATAGCAGTAGCATCATCAGCCGCTCCATTTGCACCATCCATTAAAATTAAAGCTTGTCCACCCTTTAAGTTAATCGGAGCGTATAATTTTGCGCCCGCAGATACAGAAAAAGCAGTCGCAACATCATCTAATACGTTCTGTGTATTAGTCACTGTTTTTGCAATAATCATTTTACTTGCTGCACCCCAGTTTATGTCTAGCGTATCATTTTCATTTGTAGATAGAGTTATAGTTCCATCTAGAGTAACTAAATCAGAATGAATTGCTCCACTGAAAACAGTTGTTGAACTCGCGTCACTATCAACAACAGCAAGTCTAGCAGCATCAGTTCCAACTGCACTTGCAACAGTTACAGTTCCACCAGTATTTGCATTGTTCAAAGTACCATCAGCATCAGTAATTGATGTTACAGCACCTGTTAACGTTTGATCTCCTGTACCAGCAAATTTTATGATGTTGGTAGTTGTAGACTGACTTATTGCTACAGTCGCATCACCTTTTAAGATAATGTCCGCATTTGCAGTATCAATTGCCATTGTTGTACCACCAACTTCTGCATCGAATGTTACACCACCTGCCGCATCAATTGTAATTGCATCAGCAAAAACGGCGCTATCAAAAGTAGCTGTAGTGTTAATATCTAACACTTTCAATCTAACAGCAGTAGTTCCAATAGTACCAGAGACTGTTTTTAAAGTAGATGCTCCAGCATCAATTTCTAGTTCTCCTTCACCATCAGCAGCGGCTGCAAGGCCACCAGTGAAAGTAATAGTATCAGCAGCGTTAGCTGTAAGTGTAACTTTTGAAACACCATCTTCACTAGTTCCACCATCATTTAGAGTAACAGCACCTGTGAATGTTGCTTCATCATCAATATCAAGTATAGCTGTTGTTGTTGTTCCATCTCCACCAACTGCGCTTATAGTAGTAGTACCTGCAACAGTTAATACACCTTTCGAGGTTACTAAGTTAGTTGAGTTACCTGTGTCAGCGTTTGAAATTACTACATCACCTGCAATAGCAATTACATCTGCAGTTGCATCCCCTAGGTCAAAATCCAAAGCATCACCAGTTTGATTATCATCTACATCAGCTGTAAAATCATTCATCACTGCAGAACCTGAAATGGCAGTGTTAATGTCTGCAGCGTTATCTCTTACTACAACATTACCTGCTGTAATACCGACACCAGCAGTAATACCAGTTACTTTTTCTACACCTTCATTAGTAGCAGGAGCGATGATAGTTAGTGTACCACTGTTTTGGTCAAATACTGCTGCTCCAGTTTCATCATTCCATGTTAGTGCAGCACCTATATTGTCTGCATTAGCAGTGTTAATTGAAGTGATAGACGTACCTGCAACTATCGTAGCAATCGATATGTAATGAGGTACTCTTCCGAATTTTTTTTTTAGAGAGCTCTTTAAATTCATGTTTATTCTTCCTTAGTTTGTTTTTTATTAATTAATAATTTTTTTTGTACACCGGATATTTACATCAAATAAATGTAATATTCTAACAAAAAAACTTATTCTTCGATTTAGCATGTTAAACTATCAGTTGAAGGATTTTTCAAAATAAGCCTTTAAAACATTGATAAATTTACTAATAATACAAAAATTAAGCATTCAAAAATGTTGTAAATAAGCAACACTTTTAAATTTATTAATATTCAATAAAAATCTTTCTTAAAATATCGATATTTATTATATCAAAATATTAAAATACCTCTATTAGATACTTCATAGTGCACATAATTAAAATTTTCTCTCTATTATTATTGATATTTTTCTCGAAAAGTTCATTTGCTGAGATTGGCTCTGATACTTGGAGCAAAGATTGTAATAAAGATAATGAAAAAAATTGCTTCATAGCAATTAAAAATACCGTTGCAAATGATCAAGATTTAAAACAAACTTTAGCAACTGCTTATATCCAAATTGCTTTTTCAAAACAAAAAAAAATGGATTTAATTGATAAGAAAGATCAAACTTATAAATTAAGTGAGCTAGAAAAAGCTATACCCATGTTGTTTGTTAATTTACCATTAAATTCAGACCTTAGAAAAGCGCCTTTAATACAAGCAGATAAAATTTCTCTCGGTAACCTACGCTATCTTCACTGCAATAATAAAATTGGTTGTAAAACAATGGTAATATTAAATGAAAAAGTAATTGATGCATTTAGAAAAGGGAATTCTTTGACGGTTACGCTAGCAGTTTTTGGTATGAAACAAAATGTACAAATTAATTTTCCATTAAAAGGTTTTTCAAAAGCCTACAAAAAATTAGTTAAGGGATAAATTTAAAAAATTATTAATTAATTTTTTTACTAATGTAATTTTTAATAAAATTTTCTAGAACAATTATTAAATTATCATCAAATTCCATCATGTGATTATCATGTTTTGTAAAATAGGAATATTTTGGTTCATTTGCTAAATTGTAAATTTTTTTTCCCATTTTAAAAGGAACAATTATATCTTGCTCACCATGCATTACTAAAATTGGAATATTTATATTTTTAACTTTTTTATAATTTTCGTATCTATCTTTAAGTAATAAATTTACAGGAATATATGGATAAAATTCTTTTGCCGCTTTAATCATTGATGTGAAAGGAGTTTCTAAAATAACACCTGCAAAATTTTTATTTTGTGCAATCTCGGTTGCAATCCCTGTACCTAAAGACTCTCCATATAAAATTATATCCTCTTCTTTTACTCCTTGATTTATAATCCAATTTACAGCACCTAGCCCATCTATATAAAGACCTTCTTCAGTAGGTTTACCTTTGTTGCCACTAAACCCTCTCCAAGCAATAATTAAAAAGTTAACATCCATGTCTTTAAAGTGATTGAGTTTATGAATTCTATTATCTAAAGTTCCAGCATTTCCATGAAAATAAACAATGGTTTTAAATTTATTTAAATCTTTTTTGTGAAACCATCCTAATAAATTTATATTATCTGAAGTTTTAATATTAACTTTTTCAATGTTAACTTCTAATTTATCTCCAAAATAGTTATTTTCACTTGGATGATACATTAAATTCCTCTGAAATATAAAAAGTATAACTAATACAGATACATAAATAACAATTATTCCTAATATAATTTCCAAGAAAAAATTCCTACGCTTTAATTTCATATTTTTTTTTTGCCAAGTAAACACCTATAAAAACTAATATTGTTCCAAACAAATGGTATATCTCTAATTGTTCATCAAATAATATAAAGCCATAAATTGCTGCATAAATTGTGAATATATAAAGAGTAAAACCAGTTAATGATGCTCCTAAACTTTTTTGAGCCATAGTATAAAGAGTAAATGCAATAATTCCTGGAGATATAGCGGCAAATAAAACCCATAAAAAGAACTGAGAATTAAATATTGTTCTCTCAACAACTATCTCTTCTATTAAATAAAAGGGGATTAGACTAACTGCTCCAAAAAATGCAACCAATGTAAATCTTTGGAAAATAGGTAATTCTGATTTCCAATAAAAAAGATATATAGAGTAAAGAGCCCAACCAATCGCTGCAGCTAACATCCATAAATCACCAATTGTAAAATTTAAACTTAATAATAGATAAAGGTCACCTTTGATAATAATTGTCAAAACCCCAATTAAACAAGAAACTAAGCCAATAATTTTTGTAAGATTAATTTTCTCGTTAAAAAAAATTGCTGAGATCATAATGATAAATATGGGAGATGAAGTATAAATAATACCCATATTAGTAACTGTTGTTGTTTGTCCTGCTAAAAAGGGAAAGGCACCACAAACCCCACAACCCATAGCTCCTAAAAAGAATAGTTTTTTAAATTCTTTTTTAATTATCTTTGAATTTTTAATTAATAATGAAAAGGTAAAAGGCAAAAGTAGCAAAACAACTACAGCCCATCTCCAAAATGCTAATGATATTGGAGGCACATACTCAACACCCCCTCTTGCAACTATTAAGTTAGAAGCCATAAAAACTGGCTGAATAAAAAGTAACAAAAAAGGTAGATAGCTATTATTAAAATTTTTCATTTTAACAAATTATGATTTTTTATTTATAATTAAAAAAAATATGTAAGAAATTAAACTTAAAAATAAAAAAAATGAAAAAGCTGTTTTAAACCCTATTATTTCTGTATAGCCAAAATTTTTTACTAAATCGATTACAAGACCCATAATCCACTGCATTATAAAAGTTCCTAAAAAAATTAATAAATTAAATGATGTTAAAGCTTTACCCGCAAGATGACTAGCAAAAGACAAACCTACAGCTGGCTGTGTTACCGATAAGAAAATTGAACTTAGGATAAACAATGTAATGTAAAACGCACCTGCTTTTGATCCTAAAATTATAATAATTAACATAACCAAAAAACTTACTGGTAATCCAAGTTTTAATATTTTTAATGCACTAAATCCTAAATTTGTAATCTTAGGTAAAAAATAACCCCACAAAAAAAATGATATAAGCATTGTAATATTTATCCAGAATAATCCTGTAGCACTTTCAAGTGGAGTATAACCAGCAACTCTAACCATCCATGGTCCAGCCCAAAGTGTCTGTATTGCCATTAATCCTCCGTAATTAAATAAACCCATCGGAATAACACTGATAAAGAATTTATTTTTCCATACATCGGCTAACGAACCTTGCTTCAATGGATTTTCCAAAGATTCATTCTTTTGATGATCCCATTTTGGAATAAATGCTAACATTAAAAATATGCTAATTAATATTAATGCTGCAATGCCACCGAATATCCATCTCCAACCAAAAGCTGGTAACAAAAGCTGGACAGGTAATGTTGAAGATAAAAATCCTAATGATGCTATCATTAACATCCAAGAATTTGCTCTTTGTTGCTGGTTTTCTGCAAACCAAATTCTATAACCTGTTAATGGCGCCATTAAACAAGCGCTTACTCCAACTCCAATTAATATTCTAGAAACTAATAATCCTGAAAAGTTCTGAGCAAGTGCAAAAGATACTGTTCCAATAAATGCTATTAATAGAAATGATGAAACAATTTTTTTTGGTCCAAACTTATCTAACAAATATCCAAGAGGAATTTGCATAGCTGCAAAACCTAAAAAATAACCTCCAGCAAGTAGCCCTAGGTCTGCAGCCATTAGCTCAAATTCTAAAGTTAAAATTGGAGAAAGAGTGGCTGTAATTGCTCTTAACAAACAAGATAAAAAATATCCAAAAGCAAATACAAAAAAAACAGTAATAGCCTGTCTTTTAGGTAAAATATAATTATCCATTAATTAAAAATTTAACGATACGTCTCGATGAACAGAGTTACATCTTGCAACAAACTTTGCTTGCTCTTTGGTTAATTTAGATTGTCTTCTTAAACCAATATTATTTTTAATCACCTCATTATATTTCATTAGTTCAGGTAATAAATTTTTATTAGCGTCTTCTCTCCAAGAGACTTCTTTATTAAACAAGCTAAATGTTTCTGAGATAGTAGATATTAATTTTTCTTCTTCAACTTCATCTTCATCTATAATTGTAATTAGATCATCTAATTTATTTGCAAATTCCTCTGCACCAGAAATTTCACTAAGTTTTTCAAAAAGATTATCAATTATTGTAATTGATGCTTCATAATTTTTATTATCAATATTATATTTTAAATCTTTAATTTCTGGAGAAAGTTTTTTTAATTTTTCGTGATCTTGTATAAATGTAACTATTTGATCTAAATTATCATATGCCTCATCAACATTTTTTCTATATCTTTTAGTTTTAGTATTTTTTGATTTTTGAATTATTTTAAACTCTTCATTTCTAGATTTCCAAATCTCTGGTATTCCTTTGCTTAACTCATCCATTTCTAATTGATAATTTTCTATTTTAAGTTCTAATTTATTTTTGTCTGAAGCTTCATTTTTATCTAAGTTTCTAATTTCAGACTCTAGTTTTGAAATTTTCTTACTTAATTTTCTGATTTTTTTCTCTTTCTTTCTTACTTTAAAGTGTAGATCTCTATAATCTTCTGCAAACAAGTTATACTCTTTTTCAGATTTTTGAAGTTTGTCTACTAGAGCAAAAGTTCCTAAAGCATTATCAAAATGTTCTTCAAAAATATCTAATTTGTCATTAGGTAGATTTGAAGGCACAAGTTTTTGAAAATTATTTATTGCAACTAAAATCTTCTGCTCATCATTTTTGTAAATATCAAACTTGTATTCCTGCAAACAATGTTGAAGTTTTGGGTTAATTGGTGGTGGAGCTACTTTAGAAGTCAAATATGTCCTTGCTGGTAGATAATTTACCAGTGTTGGATAAAAACCAACAATTCCAAGGCCTATAAGCTGTAGAGCTATAAAAGGTACAACACCTTTCCAGATGTTTAAAGTTGAAACTAATTTAGATGCAACTCCTCTTAAATAAAACAAAGCAAAACCAAATGGTGGTGTTAAAAATGAAGTTTGTAAGTTTACTCCAATCATTACCCCTAACCATATTGCACTAACGTTCGCTCCTGGTTCTGCCAATAATATTGGTGCAATTATTGGAACAACTACTACTGCAATTTCAATAAAATCTAGAAAAAAACCTAATACAAAGATTACAGCCATCACAACAATAAATTGAGTCCAAAATCCTCCTGGCAAATCTTGTAAAAAATCTCTAACTAATTCCTCACCTCCAAATGCTCTAAAACCAGAAGTTAACATCGCTGCTCCAAGAAGAATTATAAAAACCATTGAGGTAGTTATGCAGGTTTCTGTAACAACCTCTTTTAAAACATTGTTAATTTTATAAGTTCTCCAAAAACTCCAGGAGATCCCAATTAAAAAAATAATTGTAAAAAAACTAGTAACCAGTATTGCAGTCAAATCCCTAGTTTCGATAGCTTTAATATTTAAGTTAAAATTTTTAGAAAGAAAATAAATTGGAATGATTGATACAATGGCTACTATAATTGGGTAGTAAGCATCTTTTTTACCTTTATGAAGACGATAACCCGCCATCATGGTTGCACCTATCGCACCAATAGAGCCCGCCTGATTTACTGTAGCAATACCCATTAGTATAGATCCAAGAACAGCGAAGATTAATGCAAGTGGAGGAATTATCACCATGATAACTCTAGTCCAAAATTTAGAGTCGAATTTACCTTTAAAAGGTACAGGTGGCGCTGCCTTAGGATTTAATCTCGCATATACTAAAACATATATCATATACAAACCAACTAAAACTAGACCAGGCAATAAAGCACCAAGAAACATATCCCCAGCGCTAGTAGAACCAACTCTAAGTTCACCAGGCATATTAAATTCACCAGTAACAATCTTGTAATCTGTCTGACGCATTGTGTTCGCTACATCTGCAGCACTTGCTAATTGATCTGCTATAATTATTAAAACAATTGAAGGAGGTATTATTTGACCCAAAGTTCCTGAAGAACAAACGATCCCACTAGCAAGACTTTTGTCATATTTATTATTCAGCATAGTTGGTAAAGAAATTAAACCCATGGCTATTACTGTTGCTCCAACTATACCAGTTGTTGCAGCAAGTAATGCTCCAACAAAGATTACTGAAATACCTAAACCACCAGGAATAGGACCAAATAATTGACCCATAGTAACCAGTAGATCTTCTGCAATTTTTGATTTTTGCAACATAATTCCCATAAAAATAAATAAAGGAATTGCAATTAAAGTATCGGTTTCGACATCCCAATAATTACTCCTAAAATTAGTAATTCCAGCTGTAAGCCATTCCTTGGGACCATCAACAGCAAAGTATGCGCTTGCATCTCCCTCAAATAAGTAACCTGTTATAGCTGCAAGACCAATTGAAATTATCGCTGAGCCAGGAAGTGCAAAAGCTACAGGGAAGCCAGAGGCTAGCGCTGAGACCATTATGATTACAAGTAAGGCTAAAAATAAATGTTCCATTTTTTAATTCTTTAAAAGTTTGTGACTACTACTCATAAAATAACTTGTAAATTGAATTAACATAGTGACAGCAAATACTGCTAAATACACAGCCATTAAATAAAGTAAATATAATCCGTTTGAACCTTGTTGGGTAATTTCAAAGGAAATAACTGGTCCGTTAATTATACTTGCCTTACCACCCATACCTAAAAATAAAATTATAAGACAGAGCGGAATACCAAATACAAATGATCCAATTGCATTGGTCCATGCTTTTTTTCTTTCACTAAATCCAGTATAAAGTACATCAACTCTTACATGTCCTTCGTGCATCAAAGCATATGCACTTGCAAAAAGATATAATGCTGCATACCAAAAACGAACTAAGTCTCCTTGAAACGCTTGTTCATACTGAAATATAAATCTAGATATTACAATTAAAAATTCACTACCAACCACTAAAACTGCCAACCAGATAAAACCCACAGATCTAGTAAAATATCCAATAACAAATGATAATAAAATTAAAGGAAAGTGGATAAAAGTAATTCTAAATCCAGGAATTACTAAATTAATTTTAATAGCTTCATTAAAAATTGGTTCAGCTAGTTTTTCAACAACCAAAAATGAAATTAAAAAATCTGCAATACCAACAATTAGTACAGCCCAAAATGATGATCTAACGATATAGGCGGTAATGTTAGTAAGTATTTTCGCGTCAGTTTCTAAAGTTTGATTTATGGATTTAAAAACATAAATTAAGACGACTATGAATGATAGAGAGTAAAATAATAATTGAATAAAACATAAATTAAGAACTGCCCCATTTAAAGGTGTGCTTAATTTTTTAAATCCAAATAATCCATAGTGTGAAAATAATTGCTTAAGACCAGGCCATTCAAACCAGATTGTCAAAACATTATTTGCAAGAAAAATAAATGTAAAAGCTAATATTGAATAGCTAAATACCCTTAGAAAAATTGGTAAACTTTTTTTTTTAACCATAAAGCAAAAGCTTTTTTTTAATAATTTATAGTAAAAAAGGGCCCTTTATAAGGGCCCTTTTAAAATTAATTAAAAATTAATTACAATCCTAATGCTCTATTTCTTTGAGAAATATATGGTGAGTCAGACAAGTTAGTCCAAGCACCAATTTCTTTACGACCTTTGATAAAAGCACCATGCACTTTTTTAGCAAGAGCACTATGTTGCTGTACTTCATCGTAAACTTCTGCAGCACCTTTAGCAAATGCGTCATAAACTTTGTCGCTAAACTTCTCAAGCTTAACTCCATTTTCATTTACTAGACGTGCTAAGGCTGCACCGTTTTTAGCATTATACTCAGCCATTGTAGTCGTATCAGCCCAATCACAAGCAGTTTTGATTATAATTTGGTCTGATTTTGTTAGGCTTGTAAACCAAGATTTGTTAACACCACATGCTAATGTAGATCCTGGCTCGTGCATACCTGGATAGTAGTAGTACTTAGCAGCTTCATGAAACTTCATAGCTTCATCATTCCAAGGTCCTACCCACTCAGTTGCATCAATCGCACCTGACACAAGGTTTTCATAAATTTGTCCACCAGGAAGTGAAATTGGAGAACCACCTAGTTTTCCAAGTACTTGTCCACCTAATCCAGGCATACGCATTTTTAAACCCTTTAAATCGTTAGCGGATCTAATCTTTTTATTAAACCAACCACCCATTTGAACTCCTGTATTTCCAGCAGCAAAACTTTGAGTTCCGAAATCATCAGTCAATTCGTCCCAAAGTTCTTGTCCACCAGCATACTTAAGCCAAGCATTCATTTCTGAATAAGTAAAGCCAAATGGACTAGCAGTAAAATATCCAAATGCAGGATGTTTTTTAACCCAGTAGTAATCAGCGCCATGATACATTTGAGAGTTACCTGAAGCAACTTCGTCAAATGAGTCAAATGCTTTTACTCTTTCGTTAGCAGCGTAATAAGTAACTTGTATTCTTCCATCACTCATATCGCTTAATCTTTGTGCAAGTCTTTGTGCGCCAGTTCCTAGACCAGGAAAATCTCTTGGCCAAGTAGCTACCATAGAAGCTTCAATTCTTTCTTTGGCAACAGCTGGAGCAGATAAAGATGTTGCAGCCACAGCAGCAACACCAGTTGCAGCAGCAGTCTTAAAGAACTTACGTCTTGAAGGTGCTTTACCCTTCAATGATTTTTTTTCTTTAATCATTTTCTCTCCTCTTTTAGTATTAGTTAATTAACTTTTTTAAGTTAATTATAATTGAACATCGAAGTCCATAGTCAAATTGGCAAGTTATAGCATTTAATACAATCTGAAGTAGAACTTTAGATCTTAAACAAGCTTTTCATCTTCATAAACACAACATTTTTCTGCTGGAATATGGAGCTTAACATTACTGGAAGGAACCTCTGTTTCTCTATTTATTTTAGATTTAATTGTAAGGCTTCCCATTTTTGCGGTTAATAATTTATAATTTCCTAAATCCTCTACCTTATCAACATCAACGTTTAGAAGATTTTCGCTTTGATTTTCAGCAATCTTTATAAATTCAGACCTAATTCCTAATTTGATCTTTTTATCCTTTAAATTAGATAAGTTTGTACTTGTTTTTATAATTGTATTATTAATTTTTACACTATCATTTGAAGATGCTTCAGTTTCAAATAAATTCATAGCTGGGGAACCAATAAAATATCCAACAAAAGTAGTGTTTGGTCTTTCAAATAATTCTTTGGGAGTACCTGATTGAACAACTTCACCTTCACTCATTACAATGATATTGTCTGCAAAAGTCATAGCTTCATTTTGATCATGTGTTACATAAACAAGGGTTGTTTTGAATTCTTCATTTATTTCTTTAAGCTTTCTTCTTAGTCTAAACTTTAAATCAGGATCAATAACTGTTAAAGGTTCATCCATTAAAACTGCCGCAACATCCTCTCTAACTAGTCCTCTTCCTAAAGATATTAATTGCTTTTGATCTGCTGTTAATTTTCTTGCAGGAGAATTTAAAAAAGATTGCAAGTTTAGTATATCTGCAACAGATTCTACTCTTTCATCAATTTTATCTTTTAAAAAATCTCTACACTTTAATGGAAAAGCTAAATTTTCATAAACTGTCATTGTATTATAAATCACTGGAAACTGGAATACCTGAGCTATATTTCTACTTTCTGTTTTGAGATCTGTTACATCTTTATCATCAAATAATATATTTCCTGCAGATGGTCTTACCAAGCCGGAAACAATATTTAACATAGTTGTTTTTCCACATCCTGAAGGTCCCAATATTGCATATCTTTTTCCATTTTCCCAAGTCATAGAAAATGGATTTAATGCATAGATAGGATTTGGATCATTTGGATTATACGAATGAGAAATATTATTTAAATCAATTTTAGACATATGAGCCTCCAAATGGTGATGAGGCTAAAGTTCCACTTTCATCAAACGCATATACCTTATTAATATTAAAATTAATTTTTATTTTATCTTTTATATTAAAATTCATAACCTCTTCTATTGAAGTTATAATTTTTGTATCTCCTCTTGTAAGATGCAGTAAAGTTTCCGAACCACTTATCTCAGCTAACTCTACTTCAAACTCAAATCCACCTTCACTTAATTCTATATCTGAGGCTCTAATACCTAAATTGAAATTATTACCTTTTAAATTAGACAAATGGCCTGGCAGTTCTATCTCTATTCCTTCAAACTTAATTTTATTAGAATCAATATTTGCTTTTAAGATATTCATAGGAGGGTCATTAGAAATTTCGGCGACTTTTAAAGTTTTTGGGTTTTCAAAAATTTCTTTTGCAGGGCCTACTTGTAATACTTTTCCTTCATCTATTACTGTAACTTCACCATTAAGCTCCATAGCTTCTCTAGGATCGGTAGTTGAAAAGATTACAATGCTTTCATCTGAAAGACCGTGTGAAAAAATACTTTTAAATTCTTCTCTTAGTTGTTCTCTTAATTTATAATCAAGGTTCACTAGAGGCTCATCAAGCAATAAAATTTTTGCATTCTTTACAAGAGATCTTGCTAGAGAGACTCTCTGTTGTTGACCCCCTGATAATTCTTGAATTTTTCTATTTTCATACCCTTCTAGCCCTACTGATTTAAGTGATTTTAAAACCACATCCTTTATTTCTTGTTTGGCTACTTTCCTTTGTTTAAGAGGGAAAGCGACGTTTTCAAAAACATTTAAATGAGGGTAATTGATAAACTGCTGATAAACCATAGCAACATTTCTTTCCCAAACTGGAACTTTTAAAAAATCTTTATCCTCAAATTTTATTACTCCAGTATCAGGAGTCAATAATCCGGCTATAGTTTTTAATAATGTTGTTTTGCCCGACAAAGTTCTTCCAAGAATAGTATAAAGGTTTCCTTTTTTAAAATTAAAAGATACTTCGTTAAGATGGAACTGTTCATCTGGTTTATAAGATAAGTTTTCAGCAACTAAATTCATTATTTAATAGCTCCTGATAGATTTCCTTTTGATAAATATCTTTCAACAATAAATGCAACTACAATTAATGGTGCAACTGAAACCAATGCTGAAGCAGATAAACTCCACCAGGGTGTAATCGAAGAGTTTAAAGCTACAATTTTTACTGGCAATAGTTGTACTTCAGTAAAAGTTAAGATGAAGGCGAAGAAAAAATCAATCCAACCAAATATTATGCAAAACATCCCGGCAACAATTAAACCTGGAACTGAATTGGGCAATACTACTTTAAAAAAAGCCTGATAGGGATTACATCCATCAATTAATGCCGTTTCGTCTATCTCCCTTGGAACTTTATTAAAAAAATCAACCATAATCCAAACTGCTATTGGCATTAATAAAACAATATAAACAACGATCAATCCAATTAAACTGTCTAATAAATTGATTGCCCCTAAAAATAAAAAAAAAGGAATTGATAAAACTATTGGTGGCATAATTCTTTGAGAAATAAAGAAAAATGTAATGTCATTATTTTTTACAAAACCTGCTTTGAATGTAAATCTAGAAAGTGCATAAGCAGACAATGTTCCAAGCACTATACTAATAAGGCTTGCCGTACATGTTACAAATAAACTATTAAAATAAGGTTCAATAATATCAACCCCACCATTTGCTGGAGATTTAATTAAAACTTTCCATCCTTCTAATTTTGGTTCAAAATCAACCCAAGGAATATATGTGGCACCACCATTTACCGAATTAAAATCCTTAAAAGAAGTTGTAAGAGCCCAAAGAAAAGGTGCAACTACAAATACTGTCCAAATCGTTATGAAAGAATATTTTAAAAATTTATATAATTTTGCCATATCTAATCTTTTAATAGTAATTTAGTTAGTCCTTTTGCAATAAAAGTTAAGCTTATGATCATTATAATTAAATAAGTGAATGACATTGAAGCCGCATAACCCATCTGAAATTCTCTTAATCCTTTAATAAAAATGTAAAAACTAGAAGTCTCCGTTGAGGTACCTGGGCCTCCAGAGGTTAAAACGTAAACAGTATCCATTATTTTTGAGGCTTCAATTAATCTAATAATAATTGCTCCAATTGATATTGGTGCCATTAAAGGAAATGTTACATAAATAAATTTTCTGATAGGACTTGCTCCATCAATGGCAGCTGCCAGAAATGGTTCCTTTGGAAGTGACAAAAGACCTGCTAATAATAGTAAAAACATGAAAGGTGTCCATTGCCAAACTTCTACAATGATGACTGTAATTTTAGCTAATGTAGGATCTGTAAGCCACTTAGGTGACATTCCAAAATTTGACAATATGTCATTTACTGGACCTAAAGATTCATGAAAAAAAGTTCTCCAAATAACGGTCATAATTACAGGTGTGGTCATCATGGGAATTAAAAACAGGACTCTAAAAAATCTTTGAAACTTAATATCTTTCCAAACCATGTGTGCTAAAGCAAATCCAATTACATACTGAAGTATGACAGTGGTAACAGATAAAAAACTTAATCTAAAAAATGATTGCCAAAATCTAGGATCATCTGTGAACAATCTAATGTAGTTTTCAAGACCAATAAAGTTTAATCCATTATAACTATTCCATCCTGATAAACTTAAACGAACAACAAAAATTATTGGAAATATTAATATTCCAATAAGCACAAATAAACCTGGAAATAAAAAAACGTATTTATGTTTAAAATTCATGATTTTAATATCTGATTATACTTTATGTGACCGCTTTTTATAAGCGGTCACATACAAACAAACTAAAAGTTAATATTATAACTTGTTGTCTTCCATTTTAACACCAACAGCGTAGTCTTCTTGAACATTCTTCATGCCTACTCTGTTAACTATTGCTTCCCACTCTTTTGCAACTTCGTCTAAAGCTTCTTGTGGAGACAATTGCCCCGCAAGTGCTTTGGAAGTTCCAGTGGCAACTGCACTAGTGAACTCAAATACCCCTCTAACTCTTAAAGGGAAAACTCTATTTTTACTTTTTTCCATATCTTTAAGTGTCTTAGTGTAACTGTTCGCAATCTCTGGATCCCAACCCATAGTATCAATATAAAGTTGTGGATCAAAATCTGAGTTCTTAAATGGGTTAACACCAAAGTTACCAATAGCTAAGTCAGCTTGGTGATTTGCACCGTTAGAAAAGAAACATAGGTAATCAAACGCCATGCTTTTAACTTTACTTTTCTTAGCAACACCTACTGCCCAACCCCATACAATGTAAGGAGCTTGGTTGTATCTATTTTCCCATCCATTAGTATTTCTGTTCCAAACTTTATCTGCACCTGGAAGAGGAGCTGCACCTACTTTGTTTTTGATAGGGCTATCATCTTGCATCGCTGCGATGAAAGCATCATCCCATGAAAAACTAAATAGAGTTTGACCACCACCAAATGATCCAATTTCATCACCTAGTCCAAAGTTAATTCCTCCTGGAGGAACATACTTAGTGGCCTCTACCCAATCAGTTAAAGCTTCAACAAATCCTGGGTTGTTAATATTTGGTTTCATAGTTTCTAAATCAAAAAAGAAACCACCTGGAGTACTTAGATTTTTAGCATACGCAACTGATCTGCTGAAAAAAGCTGCAAACATTAAGTCATCTTTTTTCATAACTTCAGCTGAACCATACTCTTTTTCTCCATCTCCATCCCAGTCCCAGCCATTAAAGTATTTAGCCATTTCGCCATACTCTTTCCATGTTCTTGGAACTCTTAACTCTTTACCAGTATCCGCTTTATATTTTTTTTGCATTTCAGGATTATCTATTACGTCTTTTCTGTATTTTAGATAATGTCTGTCACCATCAACTGGATATTGATACATAGTTCCGTCCCAAGATGAAACACCTACATGAGATTTCGTTACATCTTTCATCTCTGTAGAGTTCATATACTTTTTAGGTACTGGTGCTAGATATTGTCTCCAGTCATTAATAAAGTTAGAAAAGCCAAATACGATATCGTATGGAGCTTGACCAGCCTTAAAAGGAACCATAGCTTTTGCATACAAATCACCTGCTGGTGTATGTGTTACATCAACTGTTGCTCCAGTTAACTTAGCAAACTGTTCAGCATGAAGAGCTGTAGGCTGTCCAATTACTGGTACAGCATGCGTGTTAATCTTAAGAGTTTTTCCTTTGTAATTTTTCTTAGACATTTCTTCATAAGAACAATCACCAGCAATGTCTCCAGTAGCTTTAATATGTGGAAATTGATCACTCCACTTATCTGCATATGCCATCGGACTGAATATCAAAACACTTGATATTGCAGCACTTAAGCATGTTTTTATTATTTTCATTTTCTCTCCCCTTTATGTTGTTATGGAACTAAAACAGCTCGTCCCTTAACTTTACCTTCGTTAAGATCATGAAGTGCTTTATTAGCATCGTCCAGTTTATATTCCTGCATGGAAAGTTTAACCAAACCTTTATTGGCTAGTTCCATTAGTTCATACAGCTCAGACCACGTTCCCACTAAATTTCCTACTATATTTTTTTCAGCAATAATTACATCTACTGCTAAAATTTTTATTTCTTCTCCGTAACCTACGATATAATAATAACCACCACCTCCGGTCATATTTAGACCCATAGATGTTGATCCTTTTTCACCAACAAAATCAATTACAGCTTCTGCTCCTTTGCCGTTTGTAAGCTCCATAATTTTTTCAACTTCATTACCGTCAATCAATACGCCTTCATCTCCCCCTAAAGGCATTGCATGATCAAGCGCTGTTTTTGATTTTTCAACAATAATAATATTTGCTGCACACATTGCTCTTAAACATTGAATTGCAATATGTCCTAATCCACCTGCTCCAATTATTACACAGCTTTGGCCTGGTAATAAATGTCTAGAAGCTTTTTTTACAACTCTGTAAGCAGTTAAACCAGCATCAGAAAAAGGTGCTACATCTTTTGGTGTTAAAACTTTTGGTAGTTTTATTAAATTTCTAACACTAGTTTTTAATAATTCTGCATATCCACCTTCTTTAATATTTAGTCCAGGAAAAGCACCAGCTTCAGCATGCATATCATTTCCTCTTCTACAATCGAGACATGTTCCATCAGTTCCAGATATTAGAGGATGTAATATAACTTGATCACCTTTTTTAAAATTTGTAACATCTTTTCCAACTTCTTCTATCCAACCTGCATTTTCATGTCCCATTACACATGGAAGCAATTTATCATCTGGGTCTTGGATATGTTTCCATACTCCTTCAATAATATGTAAATCAGTTCTGCATACCCCTGCAGCACCTATTTTAACAATTACATCTGATGATTTTTCTAACTTAGGATCGGGCATTTCTTGTTCTGTCACCCATACTTTTTCTTTCATTTCTGGGTCGTACTTATGTAAAACTTGTGCTTTCATTAATTTCTCTCCTTAATTTTTATAAATCTTATTAAAAAATCGAATGAATAAGGAGTCAATGAAGGTTTTAAGTGTACAGAAAGTTTACAAATACAACCTGGAGTTGGTTGTTGAATGCTATAAATAAATCTAAAATTTAATTATGACAAATTTAACATCCGCTAATAAGGAGTATAATAATATTCTCAAAAAAAGAGGAATGACCTCATATCAAATGAGTGGGGACATCTCTGATAGCTGGTCAAGATGTATAGCTGAGGGTTTAAATCCATTTAAGAGTCCAAAACAAAGCGTAATCACTGCAGCTGAACTTAAGCAAGTTAAAGAACAAAATGAGTCTCTTAGAAAAATAATTATTCCTGAAATAGAACTTTTATATTCTCAAATAGCAGGCACAAATTTTATGGTTGCTTATTCAGATGATAAAGGTTTAGTTTTAGATACAATTTATGACAAGACATGTCTTCAAACTGATGTTGGAAAAACTGTAATTCCTGGCTCTATATGGGCAGAAAAAATTTGTGGCACTAATGGCTTGGGATTATCAGTTGAGATTAAAAAACCAATTATAGTATCGGGTAAGGAACATTTTTTCGTTGCTCATGAAAAAATATCATGTTTTGCCAGTCCTATAATAAACTATGATGGTAAAACAATTGGTATCATTGATGCTTCAACAGACACAAAATCAAGAGAACAGCATACATTAGCTTTAGTTAAATTAACAGCTAGAAGTATTGAAACAAAATTATTTATTAAAAAATTTACTAATGAATTAATTTTATCTTTTCACCCTAGATCAGAATATCTTTCAACTACGAGTGTTGGATTGTTAGCTATCAATGGTGATGGGGTCGTGGTTGGGGCAAATGGAAATGCTAAAATCATGCTTCATGGAATGGTAGATTTGAAAAATCAAAACTTTAATAATATTTTTACTAATACGTTTTCATCAATAGCATCTGATTTATTAAATAATAAGATATTAAAAATAACTGATCACCTGGGATCATCAGTGTTTGTAGTTAAGAGTCAAAACTTTGCTGAAAGTAAGATTAAAGAGACAAATATATCAAAAAAATTATACGCATGTAAAAATTGCAAAGATACAAAAATCAAAAGAGAAAAATGCGTATTAATAAGATCAACTTTTTTAGAGACAAATAATATTTCTGTCGCTTCAAGAAAGCTCGGTGTGTCTAGAACGACAATTTACAAACATTTAAATTAAAAATTTATTCTATTGGATTATCCCAAGCATTGGCACTAATTACTTTTAGTTTACTTTATTTTTACAGTTGCCTGTATTAAAAAACTCATCAATATTATCAATTGCAAGATTAGCCATTGCAGTTCTAGTATCTTTAGTTGCACTTCCAAGATGAGGAAGAATAAAAGCTGATTTGATTTTTAAATAACCTGGATTTAAATTTGGTTCACCTTTATAAACATCTAAGCCAGCTGCATAAATTTTTCTTCTATTTAAAGCATCAATTAAAGCATCATCATCAACTATATCTCCTCGAGCAACGTTTGTAATTACTGCTCCCTTTGGAAAATATTCAACTGTTTCTTTATTAATTAAATTAATTGTCTCTTTAGTTGCTGGACAACAAATTGATAAAACATCTGAAACTGAAAACAGACTTTTAAGACTATCGTGATAGATAGCTCCTTGTTCTTTGTCATCGCTTAATTTTGAACGATTGTGATAATGAATAATCATTCCAAGTGATTTTGCAATCTTTGCAATTTTTTGTCCAATTCTTCCCATGCCCAAAATACCAAGTCTAGATCCTGTCAGCTGTTTTCCTATTAAATAATCTGCCGACCATTTCCAATTACTTTCTTTTGCAGCTTCAATTCCCTCAGCTGCTCTTCTGCAAGCACCTAAAATTAAAAGAATTCCAATTTCTGCTGTAGCGTCTGATAAAACTTCAGGAGTATTAGTTACTACAATACCTCTTTTTTTTGCAGCTTCTAAGTCAATGTTTCCAAAACCTACTGCAAAATTTGATATAACTTTTATGGTTTCGGGTAATTTATTAATTGTTTCTTCGTCCATTTTATCAGTTAGAGAAGTTAAAACTGCATCACACCCTTGACTTAATTCAATCAGTTTTGATTGAGAATAAAGCTCATCATTAGTATTTAATTTAGCCTCAAAAATTTTAATTGCTTTATCTTCACAGTCTTTAAGCAATTTCCTTGTAACTAATATTTTTTTCATATGATATTTTTTTGTTAATTTAAATCAAAAATTTTTCCAGGATTCATAATATTATTTTCATCTAAACTTCTTTTAATTGCTTTCATCACAGGAATATTGTCAAGGTGCTCTCTTAGAAGATAGTGTTTCTTTTGTAGACCAATTCCATGTTCACCTGTTATAGTTCCTTCAAGCTCAAGTGCTTTGTTAATCAAATTATCACTGTATAGTCTAATTCTTTTTTGTTTTTCTTTATCTTCAGGGTCATATAAAATAATGGAATGAAAATTTCCATCTCCTACATGACCAACCATCGGAGCTGTTAAATCTAGTTTTTTAACTTCCTTCTCTGCCCATGAAATACATTCAACTAATCTTGATATAGGCACACAAACATCTGTGGAATATACTTTCATGTTATTTCCTAAAGCTTTAACAGAATAATAAACATCATGTCTTGCTTTCCATAATTTTTTTTGTTCTTCGGGTGAAGATGCCCATTGAAAGTCACTTCCATTATTATTTTTAGACAATTCTTCTACAATGCTTATTGCTTCATTATTTGTCATTTCACTTCCATGAAATTCAAAAAAAAGAGTTGGTGAGGGTTTAATATTATCTAATTTAGAATATTTAATACTTATCTCCATTTGATCTTTGTTTAGCATTTCAATTCTTGCTATTGGAACTCCATACTGAATTACTTCTTGTGCCGTTTTAACTGCTGAATCTAAATCTGGAAAATAACAAACTGCACTCATTATACTTTCTGGAATTGGTGACAACCTAACTTGTACCTCTGTAATTATACCAAGTGTACCTTCCGAGCCTATAAACAGATTTGTTAAATTATACCCTGCTGAAGTTTTTTTAGTTCTAGCACCAGTTTTAATAATATCTCCATTTGGCATAACTACTGTTAGACCTGAAATTACAGTTCTCATAGTTCCATATTTAACTGCCATAGTTCCAGAAGCAGATGTTGATGCCATTCCACCAAGAGCAGCATCTGCTCCTGGGTCAATTGGAAAAAAAACTCCATCTTCTCTTAAATATTCGTTTAATTGTTTTCTTGTAACATTTGCCTGAACTCTACAATCGAAGTCTTCAGCATTAACGGACAAAACTTTATTCATTTTCTCTAATGAAATTGTGATACCATTTGAATTACCAACTGCATTTCCTTCTAGAGAAGTTCCCGTCCCAAATGGAACAACGGGTATTTTGTGGTCATTACACAATTTTAAAATTTTAGAGACCTCTTCATTGGTTTCAGGAAAAACTACTGCTTGCGATAAAACTGGATCATAAGTATCCTCACCTCTTGCATAATTAGCTCTTGTAGACTCTGAAGTTGAAAATCTTCCATTAAAAATTTTTTTTAATTCACTTTGAACATGTTCATTCATAACAACAATATTATTAAAATTTTTTGATAAAATACAGCTTATTTAGCAAGCATTTTTTTGATATTTTCTAATGCATTAGAAATGTTATCTTGTGAAGCAGCAAAGCTGAATCTCACATAATCACCACAAGTTTTACCAAAAGCAGTTCCAGGAACTATTGCTACGCCAGCCTCATGCATAGCTTTCTTGCTAAATTCTGAACCATTCATTCCAGTACCTATTACTTTTGGAAATGCATAAAATGCACCTCCTGGCAAACTACATTCAACTCCTGGCAAACTATTTAAACCATCATGAATTAGTTTTCTTCTTTGGGTAAATTTTTCCATCATTTCATGAATTGAGTCATCAGGTCCATCTAAAGCTGCAATGCCTGCAAATTGGGCAGCTGCGTTTACACATGAAACACTGTTAATAAGTAATTTATTTACATGCTCGACTAAATTCTCTGGCCAAAAACTCCAGCCTAACCTCCAACCTGTCATCGAGTAGGCTTTGCTCCAACCCTCTAGAACAATCAATCTATCTCTTAATTCTGGATAATTAAAAAAAGTTGGCATTTCTTTATTGTCAAAAATTTGTCTGCTATAAATTTCGTCACTTAAAATTGTTACATGTGGATGCTTCTTTAATCCTTCAGCTAACTTGTCAATTTCTGGTTTTTCTACAAAACTTCCTGTTGGGTTATTTGGATTAATTAAAATTAGCAATCTAGTTTTATCAGTAATCAAAGATAAAATTTTATCTGCACTAAATTTTAAATCTTTATCTTCTGTTAAATCATATGGTACAGCTGTTGATCCAGTGTAATTAATCATAGACTCATAAATTGGAAAAGCTGGCGTTGGATGAATTATCTCTGCTCCTGGTTCACCAAAACACTGTATTGCATAATGCATAGTGGGTTTTCCACCTGGCATGATTAAAATTCTTTCAAAATCTACATCTGCATCATAACGTTTTTTAATCCATCTTGTGACTGCTTGTCTACATTCTGGTATTCCATTCGACATTACGTATCCATGATGACCATCATCTAAAGCTTTCTTTGCTGCTTCAACTACATGTTTAGGTGTCTTAAAATCTGGTTGACCTAATCCCAAATGTATCATTGGGTTGCCCTGAGCTTCCAGTTTTTTAGCTTCTGCCAAAATTGAAAAAGCGCTTTCTGTACCAAGTCTTTCAAGTGATTGTGCAAGTTTCATAATATTTTGCAACCTAGCTGAAAAGTTTGATGTTGTCTATTATTGATTAAGTAAAACTATCTATTAAAATTATTTATTATTTTTATAACTAATTAATTACGGTAAATAATTTTTGAATTATCTAAATCTTTAACACTTTTACATCCCATAAGTATCATATTTCTTCTAATTTCTTTGTGCATATTTTCCAGAAGTCTCTCAACTCCTTTTTGTCCACCTGCTCCAAGACTAAATAAAAAAGCTTTTCCAAAACTACAAGCTGTCGCACCTGCTGCTAAAGCTTTTAAAACATGAGTTCCTCTTCTAACTCCTCCATCTAATATAATTTCCAATTTATCTCCGACCGCATCAGATATTGCTTTTACTTGATCAAATGGAGATCTAGAACCATCAAGTTGTCTTCCTCCATGATTTGAAATCATGATAGCTGTGCAACCAATATCTATAGCTTTTTTAGCATCTTCTACTGACATAACACCTTTTAAAGCCATTGGTTTATTCCATTTTTTTATACAGTACTCAGCATCTTTCCAATTCATAGCAGGATCATATTGTTCGTTAATATATTCCATTACTGATTTTGCAATATTTGTTCCCTTATCAGTTTTGTTTTTGATATTAGCCAATTCAAATTTTTTGTTAGTAAAATAATTAAACACCCAACCTGGTCTCATAGCAAAACTTAATATGCTGTCTAATGTAAATTTTGGAGGTGTGGTAAAACCAGTTCGATGATCTCGCTCTCTATTTCCAGCCACTAATGTATCAACTGTAATACACATGCCATCAAAATTAGCTCTACTACATCTTTCAATTAAATCATCTGTTATTGATTTATCTTTATGAATATACAATTGAAAAAGTTTAGGCCCACTAGATATATTTGCAACTTCTTCAATTGAAAATGATGCCATTGTAGACATGCTATACATAGTGTTAAATTTTTCTGCTGCTCTAGCTGATGCTTTATCTCCCTCTGGAGTATAAAGACTCTGCATTGCAGTCGGCGATAGAAATAAAGGCATATCTAACTTTCTTCCAAAAACTGTAGTCGATAAATCTGGTTCTCCAACACTGTTTAAAATATTAGGAATTAAATCACAGTCATTAAATGAGTCTGTGTTTCTATGTAATGTAACCTCATCATCAGCACCACCATCTATGTAATGAAAAATTGGTGCTGGTAATTTTTTTTTTGCTAATTTTCTAAAATCATCAAAGTTATAACAATCATTTATATTCATAATTTTATTTTCTAAATCTTAGATTATTTCTGTTTAGGTCGCTTATTTTGGTACAACCCATTAATTTCATATCTCTTACCAACTCAGTTTTATATTTTTCTATTGCTCGCTCAACACCTGCCTGACCTCCGGCAGCTAAGGCATATAGATACAATCTACCACCCGAACAAGCTTTGGCACCTAATGAAAGAGCCTTAAGCATGTGGGTTCCTCTGTGTATACCTCCCTCACAAATGACATCTAGTTTATCTCCTACAGCATCAACAATTTCTGCTAGCTGATCAAATGGGGCTCTAGATCCATCAAGCTGTCTTCCTCCATGGTTCGAAACCATTATACCTGTACATCCAATATCAACTGCTCGTTTTGCATCATCAACACTCATAATACCTTTTAATGCAAAATGACCTCCCCACTGAGAACAAAGTTTTTCGGCATCCTTCCAGTTCATAGATTGGTCCAACATAGTAGAAAAATAATTCCCGATTGATGTGTTGGTATCTGTACCTTCTTTTACGTGATCTTGAAGGTGAGGAAGTTCAAATTTTCCCTTTGTTAAATAATTAATCCCCCACATTGGCTTTGTAGCGAAACTAAATAAACTTGATAATGTTAATTTAGGGGGTGAGGTAAAACCGGTCCTTAAATCTCTTTCACGATTTCCTCCGGTAATCGTATCTACTGTTAAAGCCATAACATCAAATTTAGCTGCTTTAGCCCTTTCCAAACAAGCATCATTTAAACCCCTGTCTTTATGAAAATAGAATTGAAACATCTTTGGAGTATCAATCATAGAAGATATTTCTTCCACACTTACAGTAGCTAATGCTGAAACACCAAACATGGTATTAAATTTTTTTGCAGCTTTTCCGACTGCCCTTTCACCATCATAGTGAAATAATCTTTGTAAGGCTGTTGGTGCCAAATAAAAAGGTAGCTCTAACTTTTTTCCAAAAATTGTTGTTGATAAATCAACATTCTCTACACCTCTTAATACATTTGGAACTAAATCAACGTCATCAAATGCACTGGTGTTTCTAGCATAAGTAATTTCATCATCTGCAGCTCCATCAATATAGTGAAAAATGGGAGATGGTAATTTTTTTTTAGCTAAATTTCTAAAATCACTAAAGTTGTGACAGTCTTGTAAATTCATTATTTTAATTAAAAGTTTTTAATAAAGTTAAACATGTAGCTATTTGCCCCAGGATTTTTGTCCCCTAAACTGGCATTAGATACATGATTGTACGATAATCCAACTTTAGAATTTCCAGAAAAATCATAAGAAAACTGAATTTCAGATTTAAATTCAAGTACATGACCTAAATCTTTTCCATCTCCTTTGTGGTACAAGCCAGGTGCAAAACTTGGTGTAAATGTTAAAGCACCCATATCTATGTTCCATTCAATACCTGTATAGACATATGCAGCTGAATTTTCTGTTATGAAACCACCAGTAATTGGTGAAATATTTCCCACAAAAGTGTTTCTTTCTAAATCTTCGTTTTGATGTTGAAAACCAAACAACATCGCTGATTGTTTATCATCACTAAAATCAAAGTTACCAGTGAAAAAATTATACTGGTGGTTGCTATTTTCAGCAGCAAGTAATTTAGTAGCAGTGAAGAATATAGCTAAAAATATATTTAATTTTTTAATACTCATTCTTTTTATTATCAGATTATTTTGATTTTTTTAAAAATTTATTAAATATTATTGCACCCCCTAAAAAGAATATCAATAGAGGTAATAACCATAGAAAATAAGTATTTTTATTAAATAAAGGATCATACAAGATCCAATCACCATATTTACTTTGAAAATAAGAATAAATTTGTTTTTCAGATAATCCCTCTTTAATCTTATTATCAACTAAAATTTTTAAGCTATTTGCAAACTCAGAGTCGGAGTCATAAATAGATTGTCCCTGACAAACTAAACAACGTAAGTTTTTAGTAATTTTACTTTTTAGAGCCTCATTATCTGCCTTCAAACTGTTGATAGGAAAAATAAAAAAAATAATCAAAAAAAATTTTATTATCTTCATTTTATATATGATTTAATTTCTTCAGCAGACTCTTTATTAAGTGGTCCTATATATTTTTTTATAATTTTTTTATTATTGATTAAAAAAGATTCTGGAACACCATAAGCGCCCCACTCAATGGCATTAGTACCTTTGTCATCAAAAATTATTTTATCATAAGGATTTCCAAGTTCCTCTAAAAAAATTTTAGCATTTTTTTTTGTGTCTTTATAATTCATGCCCACAACTTTTAATTCATCATTTTTTTTCAATTGCATTAAAATTGGGTGTTCATCTCTACAAGGAACACACCAAGAAGACCAAATATTCAATAGATATAATTTATCTGATTGAAAAATTTCAATTGTATTTACAGTCTGGTTGGTATCAAATAATTTAACTAAAGATGATGGCACTTCATAATTTGATTTTGAATCTGGAATGTAAATATTTGTTTCTTGAAGACCTTTATAAAGAATTATAAAAATAATTATAAAGATAATAACAATTGAAAATGGGAGTAATTTATTATTCATATCCTTTTTTTATAAAGCTAATTAATCCTCCTGTACTAATTAAAATTACCGATATCCAAATCCACAACATAAATGGTTTTACTTGATATCTAACATTTAAATATTCTTGGTTTTGCACAATGTTGATAACAATAAATTTATCAGATAATAATGTCGTTTTGATATCAGCTTCACTAGTAGCAATATTTGGTTGATTATATATTCTTAACTCGGGTGATAAATTTACTGATTTGCCTTTAGAGTCTTGAACAGTAAATTTCGCAATTATAGAATTATAATTTTTTTTCTCTTTTTGACTGATGCTCTCAAAAACTATTTTTGCCTTTGTATTCTCAAAAGTTTCTCCTACTTTTAAGTTTGTAATAATTTCTGTTGAAAATAAATTGTTAAATAAAATACTTAAAATTAATAAACTAAAACCAAAATGAGCTGTATTTTGTGATAAATTTTTAAATCTTTTGCTGAAAAAGTCTCTTAAAGTAGTAAAAAATAAATATAAGGCACTCGAGATTAATATCGAATTAATTAAAAAATTAGAGCTAAAATTTTTAACAATAAAAATAGATAACAAAATTGAGATTGTTAATACTGTAAATAAATAAGCTTTATCCTCTAAATTTGACTTAATCCATTTTAGCTTTGGTCCTATTGCCATAATCAATAAAAAGGGAATTAAAAATGGTATTATTAATTTATGATAAAAAGGCGGCCCAACTGATATTTTTTGAGATGATAGAACATCCAGAAAAATTGGATAAATTGTACCAATCAAAACAACCGACAAGAAATACATCATAAACCAATTATTAATTATTATTGCTGTCTCTTTACTAAGTAAAAAAAAGCTATTTGAATTACTTTCGTTAGTTTTATGAAAAAAGAAAAAAATAAATAATGATAAAAAAATTAGAGAAAATAAAAAAATTAATATAAATAAACCTCTTTCAGGATCATTTGCAAAAGTATGTACAGAATTAAGTATGCCTGATCTAACCAAAAATGTACCACTCATACTAAGAGCAAATGTAGATATTGATAAAATTATTACCCAAGAAGTTAAAATTAATTTTTTTTCTAAAACTAAAATACAATGTAAAAGTGTTGTTAATGCTAACCATGGCATCAAAGAAACATTTTCGACTGGGTCCCAAAACCAAAAGCCACCCCAGCCTAACTCATAGTATGCCCAAATAGATCCTAACAGAATTCCAAGAGTTAAAAAAAACCATGAACTTAAAACCCATTTTTTTATATGTGATGCCCATTTTTTTGAAATTAAATTTAGACATGTAGCAGCTAAAACTGAAGAAAAAATAATAGATGAACCAACATATCCTAAATATAAAATAGGTGGATGAATCGCCAGAGCAGGATCTTGAAGTATTGGATTAAGTCCCAACCCTTCTGTTGGTATTGGATAAATATGATTAAATGGATTTGATGTTTTGATCAAAAAAATAAAAAAACCTACAATTATGATCTGCTGAAATACTAAGGTTAATATTCTATATTTAATTGGTTGATTTTTAGTCTTTAATAAAAAAATAAGGATAAATAATGTTAAAACAAGCAACCACAATAATAAGCTTCCTTCATGATTTCCCCAGGTGCCAGCAATTTTATAAAAAATTGGTTTAGTTGTATGTGAGTTGTTAAAAACAGTTTCATTACTAAAATCAGATACAACAAATGATAAAACTAAACATAAAAAACTAATTACTACTAGAAAAAATTGCAAAAATGTAAATGATAAAATTTTAGTATCTACAACTTTTGAGTCTTTAAAATTTTTTGCAGAGAAATAAAAAAGAATTAATCCAAAAAAAAGTCCTAAAATTAATGAATAGTTTCCAATTGCACTAAATATCATCTTACTTTTCTCCAAGTGCTTGTTTTACCTCAGGAGGCATATAATTTTCATCATGTTTTGCTAAAATTTTAGATGCAGAAAAAAAATTTCTGTCTTTTAAAAAACCTTCTGCAACCACTCCCTTTTCTTCTTCAAATAGATTTGGGATTGCTCCAGTATAGGTAACATTTATTTCATTTTTGAAATCTGTAATTACAAACTTAACTTCATTAGAATTTATTGAAATAGAGTTTTTTTTAACCATTCCACCAACTCTAATTTTTTTTTTGTTTAATTCTGGTAAGTCTTTAATTTCTGAAGGTGATTGGAAATATACTACGTTTTCTTCAAGTGATTTTAAAACAAGAAATGTTGTAAGTATTAAAGTAATTAAAATAAGTACTACAAACAAAAATCTTAATTTAACTTTACGACCATACATGGTTTAAAAGTTAATTGTTTGTGGCGTTAGCTAAAATTTCTTTATTAATTCTTTGAGATTTTGCAGCTTCTGCTTTTTCAGAGTTTAGAGATCCAAATTTAGCTACAAATTTATTTTGTTCTTTAATAAATTGAACTTTTGTAATCAAATATAGAGCTGAAAAACTTAAAAGTGTAAAACTGAATGCAGACAATACGTAAACTCCGTATCCGTTCATAAAAAGTAATTCATTTATCATAGTCTATCTAAGCCTTTATTTTTAATTTTTATCAGTTCTGTATTATATTTCATTAAGAAAATTAGCAATGAAAAAAGAGCAAATGCCGCAGTCATTATTAGCAAAGGAAAAAGCATAGATGAATGAATTGAGCTTTTTGATAAAATATTAATTGATGCTGGTTGATGAAGTGTGTTCCACCAATCTACAGAGTATTTAATAATAGGAACATTAACTATACCTAGTATGCTAATAAAAGTTGAGATCTTGAAAACCTTTTCTTCACTTTCATAAATTCTCCATGAAATAAGGTACATTGCATAAAATAATGCTAAAATTAACATAGATGTTATTCTTGCGTCCCAAGCCCACCAAGTTCCCCAAGTTGGTTTTCCCCATATGGCCCCTGTTACTAATGCAATAATATTAAAAACAAATCCAGAAGGCGCTAAACTTTTTGCAATTAAAAAAAAATTTTTATTTTTAATTATAAATCCACTAATTGATAAAAAAGTAATACTTGAAAAAATTCCCAAAGAAATCCATGCAGCTGGAACGTGCACATACATAATTCTGACAGCATCACTTTGCTTGTAATCTTCAGGTGACAAAATTAGTGCTTCCGTTAATCCAACGGAAAACACAACCACAAATAAAAAGAAAACATATTTTGGAGCTTTAGAGGTTATCTGAAAGATCTTGTTTGGATGAAAAAATTTAAACATATTTATTAATGATTTTTAGTATGAAAAGGATTTCCGATCAAGAATGCAGAGGGAGATAATAATGTGAAATTAACGTTTAACACTCTTGATCAGAATATGAGAATAATTTAGTTAATTTATATGGCTTAGATTTGAGCTAAATGTGTTTGAAAAATGATACTATTAATTAGACATTTTAAAATAACTAGAGCCTTTTTTTCCTGAAAAAATCTCTTCAATTAAAGGATGCTTTATTGGCTCATCAGAGTCATCCATAAGAAGATTTTGTTCTGAAACATAAGCTTCGTAAGTTATTTCGTCATTTTCAGCTAATAAATGATAAAAAGGTTGATCTTTTCTTGGTCTCACATTTTTAGGAATAGACTGATACCATTCTTCAGAATTATTAAATTCAAAATCTACATCGTAAATTACACCTCTAAATTCGAAATGTTTATGTTTAACAATGTCTCCAATTGAGAATTTTGCTTTTTGGATTGGCATACGTAGTAGTATGGGTATTTAAAAATAAAAATCAATGCTAAAAAGATTAATGTTTTGCGATGTGGCAAATATGTTAATATCTTTTTAGTGAATAAATCTTTTTTAAAATTTGTTACAGATTTTGGGCCATTAGCTATATTTTTTTTCTATTACTATAATAGTGGTAAAAATTTATCAGTTGCTATTCCTCCACTTATAGTTGCAACTTTATTTGCATTAACTGTTGTTTGGTTTTTTGAAAAAAAAATTCCAATGATGCCATTAATAAGTGGAATATTAATTACATTTTTTGGTGGATTAACTATTTATTTTAATGATCCAATATTTATTTATGTTAAGCCAACAATTATCAATATTTTATTCGCTATGGCTTTATTTTTTGGAAAATATTTTACGAAAGAGCCTGTATTAAAAAAAATTATGGGTAAGTCAATTCCTCTCTCAGATTTAGGATGGGAATTGCTAAATAGAAGATGGATGTTCTTTTTCTTTGGCCTTGCGATATTAAATGAATGTGTTTGGAGAACACAAACGGAGGAGTTTTGGGTAAACTTCAAAGTATGGGGAATGTTGCCAATAACCATTGTATTTACAGGTTTTCAAATACCATTAATCAACAAACATAAAATTGATGCCTAGTAATCTAAAACTAGTAGTAAACAACCCTAATAAACAAATAGAAGAAAGACAATTTTTTGAAAGAGATGAACTCAAAGTTATCTTAGATTTATATGCAAAAATGGTTTCGGAAGGATCGTGGAAAGATTATGGTTTAAGTATCTCTAGCAAGCAAGTCAGTTTCAGTGTTTTTAGAAATGCTGCTGAAAATGCTCTATATAAAATTTGTAAAAATTTTAAGCCAAAAAATAAAAATCTTAAATACCTAATAACAGATACAAGTGGAAAAATTTTAAAAAACTCTTTTGAACTTAAATCTTTATTAAAAAATACAAATTGGAAAAAGTTACAAAAATAAAATTATCTTCTTTGTCCAAACAATCTTAGTAGCATTATAAATAAGTTTATAAAGTCTAAGTAAAGTGTAAGAGCACCCATCACAGCTTTTTTACCCATGACTTCGCCTGTATCACTTACAGCATACATGTTTTTAATTTTTTGAGTATCATAAGCTGTTAAGCCCACAAAAATTAAAACACCTAAAATTGATATTACAAAATACATCATTGAAGATTTCATAAAGATATTAACTATTGAAGCGATAATTATTCCTATTAAGCCCATCATTAAAAATGAGCCAAGTTTTGTTAGATCTCTTTTAGTTGTGTAACCGTAGATGCTCATTGCTCCGAAAGTCGCTGAACATATAAAGAAAACTCTAGTAACACTCATTCCAGTGTAAACTAGTAAAATTGAAGATAAAGATAGGCCCATTAGTCCTGCAAAAACCCAAAAAGTAGTTTGTGCTTTTGAAGCGCTCATCTTATTAATTCCAAAACTCATATAAAAAACTATTCCTAAAGGCGCCAACATTACAAGCCATTTTAGTCCAGACATATAAATTGCATTACCTACTGAGGTTAAACCTACGATTGATCCTGCATCGTTTGTAACTACTGACATTTTAAATGTTAATAATGCAACTATTCCTGTTAATAAAATTCCAGTTGCCATGTAATTATAAACTTTTAACATGTAGGCTCTTAAGCCTTCATCCATTACAACTGTTGACTGTTGAGCTACTTTAGCTCTGTTTAATATTCCGTTTTTATCAAATTTCATAATGAGTAATATATAATAGTCTTTTACTAATTATTCAAGATACCTTAAAAAGATTTAAAATATCCAAAATAAACAAAAACCATTATGAATTATAAAAAACTAGGCAGTACCGAACTTGATGTAAGCACAATTTGTCTCGGTACGATGACTTGGGGTGAACAAAACACTCAAGAAGAAGGTTTTGAGCAAATGGATTATGCTTTAGATCAAGGTGTAAATTTTTGGGATACCGCTGAATTATATGCTGTGCCCCCAAAAAAAGAAACTTACGGTGATACCGAAGTAATTATAGGTAACTGGTTTGAAAAGACAAAAAAAAGAGACCAAGTAATACTTGCATCAAAAGTTGCTGGTCCGGCAAGAGATTACTTAAGGAATGGAGAAAATAGTTTCACAGGTCCCAACTTAGAGTCTGCTTTAGAAAATAGTCTTAAAAGACTTAAAACAGATTACATTGATTTATACCAACTTCATTGGCCTGAAAGAAATGTAAATAATTTTGGAAGTCTAAGTTACACTCATAAAGAAAATAATTGGAACCAATTTGAAGACGTACTTGGAGAATTAAACAAATACATAGATAAAGGTAAAATCAGATACGTAGGTTTATCAAATGAAACTCCATGGGGTGTAATGAATTATCTAAAAGTTTCCAAAGAAAAAAATTTACCAAGAATGATGTCTATTCAAAATCCTTATAGTTTATTGAATAGATCGTACGAAATTGGATTATCTGAAGTATCAATTAGAGAGGAAATTGGTTGTCTTGCTTATTCTCCTCTAGCAAGCGGATATTTAACCGGTAAATATAGAAACAATAATTTTCCAAAAGGTTCAAGAATGGAACGAGATTTTGATTTTTGGACACGCTACAGAAAGCCTAATACAGAAAAAGCTATAGAATTATATTATGACATTAGTAAAAAATATGGACTAGATATGAGTCAAATGTCATTAAAATTTTGTGAAATTCAAGATTTTATGACTAGTGTTATTATTGGAGCAACTACAATGGAGCAGTTGAAAACAAATATAGAAAGTGTAAACATAAAATTAACTGATGATGTCATTAAAGAAATTAATAATGTTCAAAAAATTTATCCTAATCCATGTCCATAATTAAAAAAATTTTTATAATATTGCCAATATTATTCTTTGTATGTAACAGCCAATTGCATGCTGAAGAAGTTAAGAAAATTGGTAAATATAAAGATTGGGAGTCAATGGTTATAACAGAAACTTCTGGTAAAGTTTGTTTTGCACAATCATCTCCAATTCTGCAAGCTCCGAAATCTAATAAAAGAGATGCTAAATTATTTATTGCTTTTAGACCTTCCGATCAAATTATAAATGAAGTCAGCGTAACAGCGGGTTATGAGTTCAACAACAATACAGTGACGGCACAATCTGGAAAAAACAAATTTAAATTTGATATCAAAGAACAAGGTTTTGCATGGATTGCTGATAGTAAAATAGAATTTAGAATGATTAAAAGAATGAAAAAAGGATCTAGAATAATGATTACTGGATATAATCAGAATGGATCCCAAACAATTGATCATTATTCTTTGTTAGGCTTTACTAAAGCTTACAATGCTACAAAAAAAGCTTGTAGCTAAATAAATAAATGAAATCAAAAAAGAAAATTGTTCTAGCCTACTCTGGAGGTCTTGACACTTCTATAATCTTAAAATGGCTTCAGGAAAACTATGATGCAGAAGTGATATGTTATACTGCAGATGTTGGGCAGGAAATTAATAGAAAAAAAATTATAACAAATGCAAAAAAATTTGGAGTTAAAAATATTATAATCAAAGATTTAAAAGACACATTTGTTAAAGATTATGTATACCCAATGATCAGAGGACACGCAATCTATGAGGGTGTTTATTTATTAGGCACATCAATAGCAAGACCACTTATTGCAAAAGATCAAATTAGAGTTGCTAAAAAATTTAGAGCTTATGCAGTTTCACATGGAGCGACTGGAAAAGGGAATGATCAAGTTCGATTTGAATTGGGATATCATTACTTTGGACCCAGCATAAAAATTATTGCTCCATGGAGAATTTGGAAATTAAAATCAAGAACAGATCTTATTAATTACGCAAAGAAACACGAAATATCTATTCCAAAGGATAAAAAAGGAGCTCCTCCTTTTTCAATTGATGATAATTTATTTCATACTTCCACAGAAGGTAAAGTATTAGAAAATCCAAAAAATTCAGCACCTGAGTTTATATTTCAAAGATCCGTTTCACCTGAAAAAGCTCCTAACAATCCAAGCTTTGTAATTATCAATTTTAAAAATGGTGATCCATTCGGTATAAATGGGAAAAAACTTTCTCCAGCAAAATTATTAGAAAAACTTAATCAGCTTGGAGGGAATAATGGAATTGGAAGAGTTGATTTGGTTGAGAATAGATTTATTGGGATAAAATCTAGAGGAGTATACGAAACTCCAGGTGGTACATTGTTAATGCATGCACATAGAGCGATTGAATCTGTCACTCTAGATAAGGAAACAATGCACAAAAAAGATGAGGTAATGCCAAGATATGCCGAATTAATTTATAACGGATATTGGTACTCAAAAGAAAGATTTAAACTTCAAAAAATTGTAGACCTTAAAAAGAATAAAGTGAATGGTTCGGTTAAACTAAAACTTTATAAAGGAAACATAACAATAGAATCGCGACAAACTAAAAGCTCTGCTTATTCAATGAAAAAAGTTTCTTTTGAAGAAAACAAAACATTTAATAAATCTAATGTTGAAAGATTTATTAATTTTCATAAAAAAAAACTTCGTTCTTAAATTAATGAAAATAAATGTTTTTGCAGACACTATTTGCGGATGGTGTTTTATTGGGCACAGAAATTTGAATATTGCCTTAAAAAAATTTCCAAAGGTAAAGTTTGATATTAAACATGTTCCATTCCAACTAAACCCAGATATGCCAATGGAGGGAATTTCTAGAGATAAATATTTAGAAATAAAATTTGGTGGAAAAGATTATGCTGCACCCATGTATGAAAATATGAAATTAAAAGGAAACGCGTCTGGTATTAATCTAGATTTAGATAAAATAAAAAAAACTCCAAATACTGTTCTTTCTCATTTACTAATTATTTTAAGTGAACAATTTAATTTACAAAATGAAATTAAAGAAAAAATATATCAATCATATTTTATTAATGGACTTGACATTGGAGATATCAATATCTTGGTTGATGTTGCTAAGAAAAAAAATATTGCAGAAAATATTTTCAAAGATTTTATTAATGAAAAAAATATTGAACTTGTAAATTCAAAAATATCTATAGCTAAAGAGAAAAATATCAGTGGGGTTCCTTTTTTTGAGATAGGAAAAGATTTTATTTCAGGTGCTCAAAGCTCAATTCAATTAGAAAACGTCATTAGAGCAAATTTAAACTAATATTTAGGACAATTTAACAATTGTTATAATTTTAAAAAATTATAACTTGATATTATGGAATCACTTAAAAACTGGATGGCAGATGCTGCAAATATTTTATTTGATGACAGCAAAAATGACCTTAGATCTTTACCAAGGTCTGTAAGATTACAAATTTTATTAGTCTTAAGTTTTATTTGGACAACAGTTTTTAGCTTATATATTTTTTCTTATACAACATTTGCATTTGGTTGGGCGGGCCTTTATATTGCACACATTGGTTTAATATTTGCAGTCTACATGACCTTTAAGCATTTTCATAAAGCAGAAGAAAAATCTAGCAGTGTCTTTAAAACAAAAAACTTTGACCCTTTTAAAATAATGGTAATTGTTTTTGTTGTAGTATTTATTTTTGTATTCTCTAAAGGAATTGAGGTATTAACAAGCCCTAATCCAAGTTCTTATTCTATTCCTTATGATGGACCTTCTAAATCAGTGTTTGAAAAATGGCTACCATTTAGTAAAAGTAAATAATGGAAAAAATAGCAAAAAACTTACAGCTTGCATTAATGTGTATTATTTTAGTTAGCACAGTTATTGCTGTTGGTATGGAAATTAAAAATATGTTTCTTAACCAATCAGTAACATTAGCTGATTTGCTATTAATGTTTCTATATTTAGAGGTTCTTGCAATGGTAAGAGTATTTTGGAACCAACAGTCAATCAGCATAACTCTACCTCTATTAATTGCCATCACGGCTCTAGCAAGATTTATTATATTACAAGGAAAAGAAATGGACCCAACAGCATTAGTTTATGAGGCTGTTGCAATAGTTCTTATTGCGGCTGCGATTGTAATTCTAAGGTTAAGGCACAGTGATAAATTGGGTCTAAAAAGAAAAAAATCAAGATAATTTATTATGATATTTGAGGCCTCAAGGGCTAAGGCCGTTGATAAATTAAATAATTTTGTAGAAAAAAATTTAATTGATTATTCTAAGCTAAGAAATTTTGATTTAGGACCCAGCAACAGATCAAACATTTCATGTCTATCTCCATACATAACACACGGAGTAATAAATGAATTAGAAGTAATTGATAAATCTCTTAAAAAATTTTCATTTTCAAAAAATGAAAAATTTATTCAAGAAGTTTTATGGAGAACTTATTGGAAAGGTTGGCTTGAACTAAGACCAAATGTTTGGTCAGATTATTTAATAGAATTAGACAATGTTAGAAATCAATTTAAAAACAATCAAAATTATTTAGATGCTATTGAGGGAAAAACAGACATAGACTGCTTCAATCAATGGGTAGTTGAACTTAAACAAAACAACTACCTCCATAACCATACTAGGATGTGGTTTGCCAGTATTTGGATATTTACACTAGAATTACCATGGCAGATAGGAGCAGAATTTTTTATGCAACATCTTTATGATGGTGATGCCGCATCAAATACACTTGGTTGGAGGTGGGTAGCTGGGGTTCAAACTAAAGGTAAGCATTATCTAGCAAGTGAATGGAATATAAATAAATTTACTAACAATAGATTTCAAAACATAAAGCTTAATGAAAATGCCACACCAATATTCAGTGATAAAACTTATCAAGTAAATAAAAAAGATTTTTTAAATTCTGAAATTTTAGATGATCAAACTTTATTAATATTTGAAAATAATATGACTTTTGAATTTTCTGATTTTAAAGAGCATAAATTTAAAAAAATTTTGTTAGTCTTAAATAATACAAATAGAGCCATTAAATTAAGTGAAAAAGTACTAAAATTTAAGGCTGATCTTTTAGAAGATCAAAAAATAAGGTTAGAGGAAAAATCAATTAATTGTGAAATTATTAACATTAGTGATTTAAAGAATATTACTGAAAAAGTTTATGCTCTTTATCCAACTGTTGGTGAAAATTTTGATTTTATTCAGAATAATAATTTAAAAAATATCAAATTATTATATAGAAAGTTAGACCAGTTTTCTTGGCAATATTGTAATAAAGGTTTTTTTAACTTTAAAAATTATATTCCAAAAATTATTGCTAAATTTAATTAAGCTAAAAAGGTTTTAATACCGTCTAAAATATACTGAACACTTAATCCTACAAGAATAATAGCTACCACTCTTGATATAACCCCAATTATTTTTTTATTTATTATTTTAGAAAACTTTGAAGCTATAAAAAAGATTATAAAAGTTAGAGATAGTACAATTACCAATGAAAACATTCCTGCTGTTTGATTTGTAAAATTAGTTCCAATATCTGAAACAGAAACAATTACTGAAGTAATAGCTGCTGGTCCTGCAATAATAGGTGTTGCTAAAGGAAATACACTCACATTATCAGAATTTAAATCTATATCTTCTCCTTTCCTTTGCTGACGCTTGTCAAATAACATCTCTATTGCAATTATTAATAAGATGATTCCTCCTCCTATTGTAAAAGCTGGATAGGAAATATGTAAGTAGCTTAACAATGAGCTTCCAAGTAACGCAAAAAATAACAATATGATGGTTGCAATTATAGTTGCACTAAATGCAACTTTAATTTTTTGTTTTGTCTCCATGTGTTGAGTAATACTCAAAAATAATGGAGTATTTCCCAAAGGATCAATTACTATAAAATATAGGAAGAAAGTTTGAATAAATATCTCTGACATCAGGTTTATCTATCTCTTTAAAAAGATTTTACAATTTAAATTAAAACCAACGTATCATTCCAATAATACCAGCTGTTGCATAAAAAAATTGCAACAAAAGTATTCCTTTATGACCCCCTCTATAAGCCCAAATTCCAATTAATATTGCTGATATAAGTAATAAGCAGAAGCCAAAAAATTCTACTCCAATATTTAATGCAACAAACAACGAATATAAAATAGCAGTAATAACCCCCGTCCATTCAAAAAATTTATTATTCATTTTAGTTGATTAAATAAATCACAATATGGTTTTGAAATTCTCGTAAAGAATTTTAGAATAATTATTCATATCAGACATATTATCTTTTGCTACATTATCAAATTTTTCAAGAGCACCCTCTCCTAACTGATCTTCAAGGGCTTTTTTATATTCTGGAACACACCCCCATTCATTCACTGTGGTATCTTTAATTTCTATATGAAATTGAATTCCATAAGCATGGTTTTGGTATTTAAAAATTTGATATTTAGTTACAGGAGACGATGCTAACAAAGTTACATCTTTATTATTTTCTATTCCCTGCACCTCGTATGAATGCCATTGTAAACTTTTGATATGTTCTGGAAATTTTGAAAAAAAATTATCCTTATCTTTTTCTTTGTTAAAGTTAATATCCATAATTCCAATTTCTGGCGTACTAGATTTAATTACTTTGCCACCTACTACTTCGCCTAGTAACTGACAACCAAGACAAAAACCTAAGTAAGGTTTTTTTAAATCGATAACAAATTCTTTAATTGCTTTTTTTTCTTCAATTAACCAAGGATATTCTTTTTCCATATAGGTATCCATTGGGCCACCCATACAAAACATTCCATCAAATTGACTTAGATCATTTGGAATTTTTTCACCTTCATCTAGCTCGATTGTGGTTAACTTAACTCCATCAGCCAACATTAAATCCTTAATATAACCTGGATCTTCAATTTTAATGTGTTGTAAAACGATTATATTCATTAAGTTTCAGCTTAGCTTAGAGCACTTCTTAGAGCAATATTTTACTCTATCCCAATTTAACTTCCATTTTTTTCGCCAAACAAAATGTCTCTTACAAATTGGACAAACTTTTGAGGGTAGATATTCTTTTTTCACGAAATTGTATTTTGCTTAATAAATTTATCTGCTTCAGATAAAATCATTTTTTTTCTATCAGTTTTCATTTTATCAAAAATTCGAACCATCATAGAGAGTCTTGGATTCTTTAAAAAGAATTGTCTATTTCTATCTATAAATCTCCAATAAAGACCATCCATCGTGTTACACCAATCTCCTTTTTTAAAGTCCATCATTTTCATAAAATAAGCAGATCCACAAATGTATGGTTTAGTTGCAAAAATTCCACCATCACTAAATAATCCCATCCCATAAACATTTGGAACCATTACCCAGTCAGATGAGTCTACAAACATTTCCATAAACCATTTATAAACATAAGTTGGTTTTACCTCACAAAGGTTCATTATATTAGATAAAATCATTAATCTTTCAATGTGATGAGACCATCCATGATTAACTGCGTTTTTAATTGCATGATCTAGAGGTGGTAATCCTGTAGTTCCTTCATACCAAGAGTTCTTCATTTTTCTATTTTGTTTAAAAAAGTTTTTAGTTTCCATTTCATCAGAATAGCTTTGGTAGATCCCTCTCATAAACTCTCTCCAACCAATTACTTGACGAATATAACCTTCAAGTGAGTTCATTCTTATTTTGTGTTTTTTATGAAAATCCAAAATTTTTTGAATAATAAATTCAGGAGTTATTAATCCTAAATTAATATAAGGACTTAGTGCGCTATGAAATAAAATATTATCTCTTTGATTAACAGCATCTTCATAGTCACCAAATAAATTTGATTTTTCTTTTATAAAAAAATTTAAAAGTTTAACAACATCATCATATTCTGTCGCAAGCCAAAAGTTATTTGTGTTACCCGGATGACCTTTAAACAATTTTTCAATGATGGGTTTTAGTTTTTTTGTGTGATTAGTTTCATTTATTTTTGGGAATTTTGGAATTGAAATATCTTTGGGTAATTTATTTCTATTATCTTCGTCAAAACTCCACTTACCACCAATTGGGTTTCCATCTGAACCCATCAATATTCCAGATTTTCTCCTAACTTCTTTATAAAATGTTGCCATAAATGGCTTTTTTGATTTTCCTAAATAATTTTTAAACTCATCTCTTGAGTTTAAAAACATTGGAGTTTGAACAATATTCCAATTAATTTTTTCTTTTTTTAAAAACTCTTTAATTTTTTTTTCAAAAAATTTATCTTCAACTTCAAAACTTGAAATTTCAGTTATTTTATTTTTAGATATTATTTTTTTTAGCTTTTTGAAATAATCCTCTTTGAAATCTTTATCTTCAATTTTTAGATAATCTAATTTAAATTTATTTTTCTGTAAATTATCCGCATAAGAACGCATAGAAGATAGGAATAATAGGATTTTTTGCTTATGATGTTTTTCATAAGTGCATAATCCATTATCTTCCGCCATAAAAAATACATGATCCTTTTTGAAGCGGTCTAAGTATTTTAATGGAAATAACTGATTACCAAGTATAAAAAATAATTTCATAATTAAATATAACTAATAATAAAATTTATGTCAGAAAAATATCTAATCTTTGGTGCGACAGGTTCTATTGGTTCAAGTCTAGCTGAACAATTAAAAGACTCTAAAAATGATATTCATTTAATTGCAAGAAATGAAGTTGAAGTAAGTTCTATTGCAGAAAAATTAGGTTGCACATTTACAGTTGCTGATGTTTTAGAAGAAGGTTTTATTGAAAAAGTTAAAGCAGATATTTCTGAGATAAAGGGAATTGCATACTGCGTTGGTTCAATTGATTTGAAGCCATTAAGAATGGTTACTGAACAAGATTTTAATAAATGTATGAAATTAAATCTTTATTCAGCAGTAGAGGTTATTAAAGGATATCAAGAAAGTTTAAAAAAAAACAAAGGCTCTATTGTTTTATTTTCAACAGTTGCAGCTCAAAGAGGGTTTACAAACCATGCAATTATTGCATCAGCTAAAGCTGCCGTTGAAGGGTTAACGGTATCGCTAGCAGCAGAATTTGCCCCAAACATAAGAGTGAATTGTATTGCTCCAAGTTTAACAAAATCAAAAATTGCTGAACCAATGCTTAAAAATACTACAATAGCAGAAGGTATTGCAAAAGCTCATCCACTAAAAAGATTGGGTGAAGGAAAAGATTCTGCTTCTCTTGCAAAATTTCTAATAACTGAAGATAGTTCGTGGGTAACTGGTCAAATTATTGCTGTTGATGGTGGTAGATCAAAACTTTCTTAGAGTGAAAAAGTATTTTTTATTAATTTTTTTTTTATTATTTTCAGCAAATAGTTATTCTCAGAATTACAGTTTTAAAAAAATAACAAAATTAGAAGAGCCTTGGGGATCTACATTTATCAATAATGATGAAATAATTATAACTGAAAAAGATGGAAAAATAAAAATAGTTGATACTAATTCAAAAGATATTTTCGAGATTAAGCATAACTTAAATTATTTAAACGTTGGGCAAGGTGGATTATTAGATATTATTTACCAAGATAATAATATTTGGGTTTCATATTCTGAAGATAGAGGTAATAGAAAAACAAGTACTTCAATTGCTAAGGCAAGATTAAATAAAAAAGAATTAGATTTTAAAAATATATTTCAATCAAATCCACCTATAGACTCAGGTTATCATTTTGGCTCTAGGTTAGTGATTAAAGGTGAATATCTTTATACATCAGCTGGTGAAAGAGGAATGGGAATGATTGCACAAGATCCAACCAAACATCCTGGTAGTATTATAAGGATTCATACAGATGGCAGTATTCCAAAAGATAATCCAAAATTTGAGGGTAAATCAAATTGGTTACCAGAAATTTATCAAATAGGTGTTAGAAACCCTCAGGGATTAACATTATCTCCTTATGATGAAAAAATTTATTTAAGTAACCATGGAGCAAGAGGTGGTGACTGGTTTGGTGAAGTAAAAAAAGGTGAAAACTATGGTTGGAAAATATTAGGATGGGGTGGAAAGAACTATTCAGGTACCAAAATTGGACCAAAATGGATGCCTGGTTTTACTAAAGCAATTCAATACTGGGTGCCCTCAATTGCTGCTAGCGCAATAACTATTTACAAAGGAAATGAGTTTAAAGAGTGGAATGGTGATGCTTTGATAACCTCACTTAAAGATAAATCCTTAAGAAAACTAATTTTTAATGATTTATCTAATGTAAATGAAGAAGTTATTTTTAAAAATAAAATAGGAAGAATTAGAGATATTCAAATACATCCAAATAATGGAAAAATTTATTTTCTAGCAGGAGATGGATTGTGGTTAATGGAAAAAAAAAATTGATTTAAAATATGATAAAAAAACCTTGGCACCATCTTCCAGATGGAAGTTTCAGAAACCCTGAGGGATCACCAACTTCAAGATCAAGTTCTGGAAAATTTTCTTATAGATACTTTAATCAAGAAAAAAAGAAGCTTGATATGACCGTGCCAAAAGAACATGTAATAAATAAACAAAAAGTTTTAAATAATTTAGAAAATTTTAAAGATGATGATTATATTGCTTGGATTGGTCATGCTACTTTTTTAATTAAATTAGGAAAAATAACAATAATAACTGATCCAGTATTTTCAAAAAATGCAGGGCCATTAATTTTTGGTCCAAAAAGATTTACTGAACCAGCTTTAAAACTTAGTGAAATTCCAAAAACAGATATATTTCTATTAACCCATAATCACTATGATCATCAAGATATGTCTACAATTAGAAAGTTTCCTTTTAAGGATGCAAAAGTACTGGTTCCTTTAAAGTTAGGAAAATATTTTAAAAAATACAAAGATGTCAATGAAATGGATTGGTATGATGAAATTAAAATTAACGATCATATAAAAATAACTTTTTTGCCAGCAGTACATTGGTCAAAAAGAAGTCTAACTGATACCAACAAAACTTTATGGGGTAATTTTTTAATACAATATAAACATATAAAAATTTTATTTGCATGTGACACAGGCTATGGAAATATCTATAAAGAAATTGGCGAAAAATATGGTCCAATTGATATTACGATGATTAATATTGGAGCTTATGATTTTAGACCAATGTTTAACAAATCTATTTATCACACCACTCCTGAAGAAGCTCTTAATGTTGCTCAAGATTTAAAAAGCAAAAAAGTACTTGGAATGCACTGGGGAACTTTTGTTTTATCTCTCGAACCTATAATGGAACCTCCTATTCGATTTAAAGAAAATGCTGAGAAATTTGGGTTTAAAAAAGAAGACGCAATTACATTTAAAATTGGTGAGATTAACTCTTTAAAATCAATTCTTAAAGATTGACTTTAAATTTGTTTAAGAAAAAAATTTTTTAATTTAAAAATTACTTGTTTTGGATTTTGCTCAGGAATGAAATGACCAGAATTTATTCCGGACCCATAAACTTTTTTATAAGAGTATCTTTTCCAAATTTTGATTGAATCAAATTGTTTGCCTATTACTCCTTTTTTTCCCCATAATATCTGAATTGGGATATTAAGTTTTTTACTTCTATCTTTTTTATCATGATCTAAGTCAATTGTGGCTGAAGCTCTATAATCTTCACAAGATGCATGTAATCTTTTTTTTTGTTTAAATGATTTTAAATATGCCTCTTCAACACTTCCAAATTTATGATTACCAGACCATTTATCTAAACAGTTTTTTATCCATTTTCTTGGATTAGTCATAATCATTCTCTCTGGTAATGGGGCTGGCTGAATTAAAAAAAACCAATGAAAATAAGATTTAGCAAATTTTTCATTTGTCTTTTCATACATGTCTAACGTCGGGCAAATATCAAGAACGCTCAAGGCTAAAATTTTTTTTCTAAAATCTCTTGCCATTCTATGTGCAACTCTTCCACCTCTGTCATGACCTGCAACAAAAAAATGTTTAAAATTTAATTTATCCATCAATTGAACCATATCTTTGGCCATTTCTCTTTTTGAATAATTAAAATGGTTTTTTCCACCGGGCAAAACTAAACTATTGCCATATCCTCTTAAGTCAGCAACTACCACTGTAAAATATTTGCTTAATTCTGGAGCTGTCTTATGCCACATTAGATGTGTTTGAGGATAACCATGTAGTAAAAGTAAAGGTGGCCCATTACCTTTAAATCTACAAAAAATTTTTCCTCTATTTACTTTGACAAGTTTTTTTTTAAACCCTTCAAACATAATAAAAATTTAACTATTCAATATTTTATCTTTTGCTTTTTCAAATTCTTCTTGGGTTAAAACTCCACTTTGACGTAATTCATTGAGTTTTGTAATTTCATCACTTAGCTGATCATTACTAAAAGACATATCTATAGTTTCACTTTTTTCTGGCTCTTGAGGTGCATTATCAACCTTAGCCTTAAAGCCCTTCATGATTGCAGTACCTCCTAAATAAAAAACAAAACCAAGTATAGGAATTGCTAGTCCAAAAAATATTATTTTTTCCATAAATTAATCTTCATCCTCATCACGCCATCCTTTTTGATACATCAAGTATCCTGCTAAAATTACAGAAAAAGTTCCGGCTATCATGCCAAAATCAAAACCAACTTGTTTGCCATATAAGTGCCAGCCTAATTGAGTTGCACCAATTGGAACTGCTGTTAGCAATATCATTATCAATCCGATTCGATATTCATATGGTGGTTTTTTCATTTGAAAACTTTATCAAATAAAAAAAGAAATTAATTAACTTTTATCAATTTGAGACAATAAAACTTATTAACGAAAAAGTGTTTATTTTTGTGATCTTTTAAAACAATCTATTGTATTTTTTAATAAACAAGCAATTGTCATAGGTCCTACTCCACCTGGTACTGGAGTTAAAGCCTTAGCTACTTTTGAAACCTCTTCAAATGCAACATCACCTATTAAACCATTTTCTGTTTTATTAATTCCAACATCAATTACGATTGCATCTTTTTTAACCCAATCACCTTTTACAAGTTCTGGAATACCAACAGCTGCAACTATAATATCTGCTTCTAAGCATTCTGCTTTTAAATCTTTTGTTCTTGAGTGGGTAATAGTCACTGTACAATTTTCTTTAAGAAGAAGTTGTGTCATTGGTTTTCCATTTAAATTAGATCTTCCAACTACAACTGCTTTTTTACCACTTAAATTTGGCTCAACTTTTTTAATCATTAAATAACATCCAAGGGGTGTACAAGGTACAGAACTCTCATACCCTGAAGACAAATTACCTACATTCATTGGATGAAAACCATCCACATCTTTAGATGGAGTAATTGTTTCGATTACTTTTTGTTTGTCTATATGTTTTGGAAGTGGAAGCTGAACCAAAATTCCTGAGACAGTTGAATCATTATTTAATTCCTCAATTTTTTCTAGAACAGTTTTTTCTTCTACTGTATCAGGGTATTTAATAACCTCTGATTTTAAACCTACTTCATTTGCTGATTTTTCTTTGTTTCGTACATAGATTTGACTTGGGGCCATGTCTCCAATCAGAATAACAGTTAACCCAGGAACTTTGTTATATTTAGTTTTTAATTCAGCTACTTCTTGTTTTAATTCTTCTCTAAGTTCAGCTGCAGCTTTTTTTCCATCAATTAAAATCATATTTTTTCTTAAAAAATCATTGGTGCAATGTACAGCTTCATACACATTTCAATAAACCAAATCAATAAAAGAAGAATTATTGGAGATATATCCAAAGAGCCTAAATTCGGTAAAAAACGTCTGATTTTATATAAAATAGGATCAGTTAATCGATAAGTGAGCTCTAAAACAGAATAAACAAATCTATTTTGAGTATTTAAAACATTGAAAGCTACCAGCCAACTAATAACAACATTTGCTATAACAACATACGAATACAATTTTAAAATTTGTAAAACTAAATAGAAAATCGCTATCATTTTTTTTCGATATAAATCGACTGACTTGGGAAAGCAAAAGCTGCTTTATTATTTTCTACGATTTGTTTAATTTCAATTGCTAGTCTTTCCTTAACAGAGAGCATTTCATTCCAGCTGTTAGTTTTTGTAAAACAACGAACATACATATCAATTGAGCTATCAGAAAATTTATCAATTCTAACTGCTACACCAACGTTTACATCAAAGTCTTCACTCTTATTGATGTATGCTTCAATTTCATTTCTAATTGTTTTCAATTGATCAACTGTTGTGTCGTATTGAAGAGTAATTATCCAACTTATCAACCAATTAGATGTTTCACTTACATTTACAACCGCATTTTCTGCAAATTGAAAATTTGGAATAATTGCAAGTGACTTATCAAATTTTCTAATTGTTGTTGATCGAAATCCAATCTTTTCAACAATTCCCTCTATAATACCGTCAACTGCAATCCAATCACCTATCTTAAATCTTTTTTCAACTAACACTAAAATTCCTGAAATTAAATTTTTAAATAAATCTTGTGCACCTAATGCAACTGCTACACCGAACAGACCTAGTCCTGCAATAATTGGCCCTATCTTTATTCCCCACAATTCTAAAACTGCTGCAAGCCCTAAAATAAAAATTAAAATTTTTAGAGATTTAATTATCCATCCAATTAATTCTCTAGTTAATAATTTATCTAATCCGCTTAAGATGTAAGAAATTGGTTCAATGATTTGATGAATAACCCAAAATATTAATATTGTAATTAACGTTCTGTTAATAGTATCCACAACTTCTCGCCCATCATTTGAAAAAGTCATGTAATAACTTGCAATAAAAAAACCAAGAACAATAGGTAAAAATCTTGCAGGACCTTCTAGAGCTTTTACGAAAGTATCATCAAGTTTATTGGTTGTTCTCTTAGAAATTATTTCTAATTTTTTAATTATAAGCTTAGAGATAAGTCCTCTGAAAACTAAAAAAATAAAAAATATCCCAATTCCAATTAATATTTGAAAAATATCAACACCTAGAATTCCTTTTTTCCAAACTGATAAAAATATATCAGAAAAATTATTTATTATTTCCATAGTCAAATTTTATATAACAAAAACTCTTCTTCTCCAGGATTAAAAAGAAATATCTTCTTCCACTTAATTTCGTTCAATATTGACGAGGTTTTTTCACCAATACACATTAAGTTTGTATTCATCCAAAGACTTTCTGATTGATGCATCTTAATAAAATTCAGTAAACTTAAGGCACTATTTTGAGAATAAACATAAACCATATCAGGCATGTTAAGCTTTAATTGATTTACAAATTTATCATCAAAGTTTTGGTTATGAGTAGCTCTATAATTAATAACTCTCTTAATGTCATATCCTTCTTTCAATAATTGCTGATCAAGATCAACGGAAACTGTTTCACCACTTATATAAAGTAAAGTTCCATCTTTCTGATTAAAATTTTGCAAAAGTAGCTCTTTTAAATTTTCAACATTACCCTCAGCTACAATTACATTTTGAAAACCAACACTTCTAGCTTTTTTTTCCGTAGCACTCCCAACGCAAAAACATAAAAAATTTTTATTAATATTTTTTAAATCTAGAAATTTTACAGCATTTGCGCTCGTAAAAATAATACCTTTAATGTTTGAGAAATTAATCTCTTGATAGTTTACCTTATCTATTCTTAGTAATGGAAGGTGAGATACTTGATTTCCTAAAGATTTAAATTTTATGATCATTTCAGAACAGTCTTCTAACGGTCTAGTTAATAAAATATGCATATTATTTTTTATAAGAATTATTTGATTTTATTTTTAATATCTTCCCAACTTCTTTACCAAGTAATTTAGCATTTTCAATTTTTGAAGATTTTTTTTCATAATATCTCTGAGTGCCATCTAAAGAAAAAAGCTCAGCCTCTAAAATTATTTCATCACCATCAATAACAGCATGAGCTCCTACAGCAGTTTCACAGTCACCTTCTAAAACTTTGAGAACATTTCTTTCAGCATGAGCTCTTAAGGATGTTTTTTGATGATTTATCTTGTCTAAAATTGAAATAATATATTTATCACCGTCTCGACATTGAAGTGAAATAATTCCTTGTCCTGCACTTGGAATTATTTCTTGAGATGAAAACACTTCTGTAATTTCATCTTCAATTGATAAAGACTTAATTCCTGCATAAGATAATAAAATTGCATCATACAAACCATCTTTAAGTTTTTTAATTCTTGTATCAACATTTCCTCTAATAAGCTTACAATTAAGATTAGGTTTAATTTTTTTTATTTGAAACTCTCTTCTATAGGATGAGGTTCCAATTACAGCTTCAGCATCTAAATCTTTGAGTTTTTTTTTATCTTTGGTTATTAATATTTCTCTTGGATCGTTTCTTTCTAAAAATGTATCTGTTCTTAGACCATCAGTTTCAATAGCTGGCATATCTTTTAAAGCGTGAACGGCTATATCAATTTTTTTATCCTGAAGTTCTTTTTCTATGTTTGATGAAAATAAACCTTTTCCACCTACTTCTGATAACCTTTGATCTTGAAACTGGTCTCCCTTTGTTGTTATTTCTTTAATTATAACATCTTCATCATTTAAATTTGTATTTTGAATAATCTTATCTTTGGCATTTTGAGCATATATTAATGCTAACTTACTTCCCCTTGATCCAATAACGATTTTCTTATTCATAAATAAATATATTTCTTACTTGTATTGAGATTGTACAATTAATAAAAACTATTTGAATGAGTAAAAAACCCTTAATTCTTGGAATTGAAACTAGCTGTGATGAAACAGCAGCATCAATAATCACTGAAAATGAGCAAGGAATACCTGTAGTTTTATCCAATATTGTTTCAAGTCAAGTTGATGTTCATAAAGATTTTGGGGGTGTTGTTCCTGAATTGGCAGCAAGATCTCACATGGAAAAAATTGATTGGATTGTTCAAAAAGCAATAAATGAAAGTGGGAAAAAAATAGAGGAAATTGATGCAGTAGCATCAACAGCTGGTCCAGGTTTAATAGTATGCTTATCCGTTGGTCTAAGTTTTGGAAAAGCTTTTGCGTCTGTTTTAGAAATACCATTCATTGCTGTTAATCACTTGGAGGGTCACGCCCTAAGTCCAAAACTAAATTCAGAATTAAAATATCCCTATTTACTATTATTAATTTCAGGTGGCCATTCACAATTTTTAAATGTTCAAGGTTTGGGAAAATATCAAAGGCTTGGAACTACTATTGATGATGCCTTAGGTGAAGCATTTGATAAAACTGCAAAACTTTTGGGAATTGAATTTCCTGGTGGACCTCAAATAGAAATATTAGCAGAAAAAGGTGATCCAAATAAATACGATTTACCAAAACCTATTTTTAACAAAGGAGGATGTAACTTATCCTTTGCAGGTCTTAAAACAGCAATTTTGAAAATAACAAAAAATATTAAAACAGATCAGGAAAAATTTGATTTGGCAGCTTCTTTTCAGAAAACAGTTGAACAAATCCTATATAAAAAATCTAAGATTGCATTTAATAAATTTGAAAAACAAAATGATTTAAAAGAAAAAATATTTGTAGTTGCTGGAGGAGTGGCGGCTAATAAAAGAATTAGATCTATGTTAATTAATTTATGTAACGAGGAAAAATATCAAGGCATATTTCCACCAATTGAATTTTGTGGAGACAATGCCGCTATGATTGCTATGGTTGGTTTAGAAAAATTTAAATTGAAACAATTTGATAATTTAGATCATCCAGCAAAACCAAGGTGGGCCTTAGATGAAAAAGCTGCTTTTCTTAAAGGAGCAGGAGTACAATTATAATGCAGTACTGGTTAGTAAAGTCAGAACCCGATGTTTGGTCTATTGATCAACAAAAAAAAGCAAGTGCCAAAGGTGCTGCCTGGGATGGTGTTAGAAATTATCAAGCTGCCAAAAATTTAAAAAGTATGAAAAAAGGTGATCTTTGTTTTTTTTATCACTCAAATATTGGTAAAGAAATTGTTGGAGTTGTTGAAGTAATCAAAGAAGCTTATCTTGATAAAACTGATAAATCAGGACGGTTTGTAGCTGTTACAGTTAAATTTATAGAAAAATTATCCAAACCTATAACCCTTGAAAATATCAAAAAATCTAAGGAATTAAGCCATTTAGCTCTGATTAAACAAAGTAGACTGTCGGTAATGCCTATAGACTCTAAAAGCTGGAAAATATTAAATAAGATGAGTAAAATTTAAATATATAAAATTATTCCATGCCATTAAAAAAAAAGAAAAAAACTAATGTTAAAAAAAAAGTTATCAAAAAAGTAACAAAAAAAACTAAAGTTAAAAAAAAGGTAGTTAGCAAAGTTGATGATAAAAATTCAAAAGAACTAATTATTAAAACAAAATCTCAATGGATTAAAAGTAGTTTAGCTACAAAAGGCAAATACCAGGATAAATACTCCAAATCTATAAAAAGTAATGATGAGTTTTGGAGAAAAGAAGGAAAAAGAATAACTTGGATTAAGCCATACAAAAAAATTAAAGATGTAAAGTACAGTAAAAAAGAAGTTAAAATAAATTGGTTTCAAGATGGAACTTTAAATGCCTCAGCAAATTGTATAGATAGACATTTAAGAGATAAAAAAGATAAAACTGCTATCATTTGGGTTGGAGATGATCCTAAAGACAGTCAAAAAATTTCTTATAAACAACTTCATGAAAAAGTTTCAAAAGCTGCAAACGGCTTAAAAAAATTAGGAATTAAAAAAGGTGATAGAGTTACTATTTATTTAACAATGATCCCTGAGCTTGCTATTTTGATGTTAGCTTGTGTTAGAATTGGTGCAGTTCACTCAATTATTTTTGGGGGATTTTCAGCAGACTCAATTTCTGGAAGAGTGAATGATTGTGAGTCGGAATATATAATTACAGCAGATGAAGGTGTTAGAGGTGGCAAAACTATTCCTCTAAAATATACAACAGATGAAGCATTGGAGAGTTGCCCAAATGTTAAAAAATGTATTGTTGTTAAACGAACTGGAAATTATATCAATTGGGATAAGAAAAGAGATGTTTGGTATCATGATTTAATTAAAGATATGTCAAATCATTGTGAGCCTGAAGAAATGAAAGCTGAGGACCCATTATTTATTCTATATACTTCAGGCTCAACTGGTAAGCCTAAAGGAGTTTTACATACCACAGGTGGTTACATGGTGTATGCTTCAATGACTCATCAATATATTTTTAATTATAAGCCTAAAGACATTTATTGGTGTACAGCTGATATTGGTTGGGTCACAGGACACAGCTATATAATTTATGGACCTTTAGCAAATGGTGCAACAACCATTATGTTTGAAGGTATTCCTAATTATCCAAGCACTTCAAGATGGTGGCAAATTGTTGATAAATATAAAGTGAATATTTTCTACACAGCTCCAACAGCAATTAGGGCTTTAATGCGAGAGGGTGATAAACCTGTAAAAAAAACTTCAAGAAAATCTTTAAAATTACTTGGTACAGTTGGAGAACCAATTAATCCTGAGGCATGGATGTGGTACTACAAGACAGTAGGAAATTCAAATTGTCCTATAGTTGACACTTGGTGGCAAACTGAAACAGGTGGAATAATGATTGCACCTCAAACTGGAGCTATGAATTTAAAACCAGGATCAGCAACAAAACCATTTTATGGGATAAAGCCAGCGATTGTTGATAAAAAAGGTAAGGAAATTAAAGGAGCTGGAGAAGGCAGACTATGTATTACACAATCTTGGCCTGGTCAAATGAGGACCGTGTACGGCGATCATCAAAGATTTATAGATACTTATTTTTCACAGTTTGATGGAAAGTATTTTACTGGTGATGGATGTAGAAGAGATAAAGATGGCTACTATTGGATCACAGGTCGTGTAGATGATATCATTATTGTATCAGGACATAACCTTGGTACTGCTGAAATAGAAAGTGCGTTTGTAGCTCATCCAAAAGTTGCTGAAGCAGCTGTTGTTGGGTATCCACATGACATAAAAGGTAACGGACTATATTGCTATGTAACTTTGAATGTTGGTGAGAGAGAAACTGGCGATCTTGAAAGAGATTTAAAACTTTGGGTTAGGAAACAAATTGGACCCTTGGCTACTCCTGATTTAATTCATTTTACCCCGGGTCTACCAAAGACTAGATCAGGAAAAATTATGAGAAGAATACTAAGAAAGATTGCGGCTAATGAACATGACCAATTAGGTGATACAACCACTTTGGCTGATCCTAATGTAGTTGAGGGTTTAGTTGATAATAGAAAAAATATTTAAAATTCTATTAACTTTTTAAATTCCTGTTTAATAATATCCCATTTTAAAATCATAGAATTTAATACAATTTTTCGATCTAAAGTTTTAAGCTCTTCAGCAATCGGAGCCCACTTGTAAAGAGATAGGGCACTCGGATTAAATGGAAGATCTTTATAATAAATTTCCCAATCTAAATTTTGAAACCTTTCATCAAAACTTTTTTTCGCTTCTTCAATTATATTAATTGGCATCTTATTTGACGTTTCATCATCTAGGATTTTTAAATAAATTTCTTTGGCTTGATTTATATCTTCATAATTAAAATTAACTTTTAAATATGAAAAGGTAAAAAAAACAAGATCCTGTAAAGCGACAGAATAAATATTCCACTTAGCTAGATTTACAGACAACATAAATTCATCATTGTCAAAATGAAGAACATATCTAGTTCCCATTCTTGTTTTTAAATAACTATACAAAGTAACTTGAGTAACCCATGCAGATTTTGTTTGGATAAAAAGCTCAAGTTCATCTAAATTTTTTATTTTTTTCTTTGGAATGAAAGCTTTAAACAAAGCAAACAAATAAACTTTAAAATCATTAAAAGATAAATCTTTCCAGGATAATTTATATTTTTGCATAAAATCTTTGTTCGAGACAATTATACCTTAAAAAAGCATGTATTTAAGCACCTATTGTGAGTAATTTTCATCTTTTCAAAACCTTTATAATGGTTATGGTTTTCACAGTTATAACTAAAAAGAGAGGTATAAATGTCAAACGCAGAAAAACACTGGGAAAAAACCAGGTCACTGTTATTCGTAACACTGGCAATCTGGTTTGTATTCTCAATTGGCATCTTCCTTTTTGCAGCTGAAATGAATGAGGTTACTGGACCTTTTGGATATCCATGGACATATTGGTTTACATGTCAGGGATCTCTTGGAATTTTCGTAATCTTATGTTTCTGGTTTGCTAATAGGCAAGAGAAAATCGACGAAGAGTTCGGCTTCAACGAAAGAGGAGATGACTAATGATTAAAGGTAAATTTATAGACAATTTGCCAAAAGTTTACGGGATCTATACTGGAGGTTTTATAGGTTTCATAATCTTAATGGCAATTGGTGAGCAGATGGGTATGACTGCTAAAGCAATAGGTGTTGCTTTTGTGGCCTTTACAATATTCATCTACGCATTAATCGGTTATCTATCAAGAACAGCTCAAGCAGATGCATATTACGTAGCTGGAAGGCAAGTTCCAACTGTATTCAACGGTATGGCGACAGCAGCAGACTGGATGTCTGGTGCTTCATTCGTTGCAATGGCAGGTGGTATTTACTTCAAAGGTTATGGATATATGGCTCTACTTGTTGGTTGGACTGGTGGTTACATATTAGTTGCAACTTTATTAGCACCATACTTAAGAAAATTTGGATGTTACACAGTTCCAGATTTTGTAGGTACAAGATACGGTGGTAATTTAGCGAGACTATGCGCAGTAATAGTTTTAACTGTTGCTTCATTTACTTATGTGACTGCACAAATTAACGCTACAGGTACTATTGCTTCTGTTGCTCTAGATATCGACTTTAAATACGCTGTATATATTGGGCTAATAAGTATTTTACTTTGTTCAATGTTGGGTGGTATGAGAGCGGTAACTTGGACACAGGTTGCGCAATATATTGTACTAATTATAGCTTATTTACTTCCAATTTTTTGGATCAGTAACAAAATGGGAGCAGGTTTCTTCCCTCACTTTATGTTAGCTGATGAAGTAGCTAGAATTGGTGAACTAGAACAGCAATTTGGGTTTGTTAAAAACTCTGCAGCTGATTTAGCAACGGTACCTAAAGGGTTAGCTGGAATAACTAAAGCACACTCTGCAGTAAATGCAACGCCTTGGGCGTTTATTTCATTGGCACTAGCGATGATGATGGGAACAGCTTCATTACCGCACGTGATGATGAGATACTTTACTACTCCAAGTGTAAAAGCAGCTAGAAAGTCAGTGGGTTGGTCTTTATTCTTTATCTTCCTTCTGTATTCTTCTGCGCCAATGTTGGCAACGCTATCTAAACTGTCGTTGATTGATCCAAATTTATCTACAGGTATTATTGGTAAATCATTTGCTGAAGTTCAATCAATTGATTGGTTCCAAAACTGGAATCAAGCAAACTTGATGTTCATCAGTGACTTTAACGGAAATGGAACTCTTGAATTAAATGAGTTTTTCATGGGCGGTAAAGCGGTTGTGTTAGCAACACCAGAAATAGCTGGATTGCCATATGTGATTTCAGGTCTGGTTGCTGCCGGAGGTATGGCTGCTGCCATGTCAACTGCTGATGGTTTAATTCTAGCAATTGCAAATGCGATTTCTCATGATGTTTATTATAAAATGATTGATCCAAAAGCAGAGACTGCAAAAAGACTTCTTGTTGCAAGGATATTACTTGTAGTAATTGGTTTTGCTGGAGCAACTATTGCGGCAATGGAAATCCAAGGAATCTTGGGTTCAGTGATCTGGGCTTTTGACTTTGCGATGTCTGGATTGTTCTTCCCACTAGTACTTGGTGTATGGTGGAAAAGAGCTAACAGAGAAGGTGCTATTGCTGGTATGGTTTTAGGTCTTGCATCTGCTATTTGGTACCTAGTTTGGGTACGAACTGGTGGAAGTGGTTTCTTAGGACTTACTCAGTTAACATTTGGTATCTTCGGAGCAGGTGTTAGTTTTGTTGCTATGGTTGTAGTGAGTTTGATGACTCAAGCGCCTGATAAAGCAACTCAAAAAATGGTAGATGAAGTTCGAATACCTACTGGCAGAACTGTCACTGGTAAATAGAACTAATAAATCTTGATTCTAGGGGCGATTAATTTCGCCCCTTTTAATTTAATCTTTTTTCAAATATAAATTTCTTAATGTCAGCAAACTTTCATCCTTTAGTTTACTTTATTGACTACCTTTTTGGGGTGATCATGTGGACATTGATAGGAAGAGTTGCGATGAATATTTTTCAAAAAGAGGACTCAGAGTTTTTTTTTATGAAGATATTTGTAAAATATACTAATCCAATTATTAAAATTTTTAAGCCAATTACCCCGACTTTCATTATAGCCGCCCTCATTCCATTGTATGTTGCTTGGTTCTTTTATATGATTAGGTTTTACTTTATGCCTTGGGTCTTAGGATATTCTGTAATGGGCATGTTATCCTTTCCTTTAGAAAGCGAAATTTCTCGACAAATTTATCAATTATTTAATTCAATTAAATTTTAAAAATTGATACTAGTAGATCTAGCAACCAATGAAAAAAATACAAATTTCACCTTCAATATTATCTGCTGATTTCAGTCAATTAGGTAATGAGATTAAAAGACTTGAAAAAGGTGGTGCAGACATGATTCATGTGGATGTCATGGATGGTCATTTTGTTCCAAACCTTACTATTGGACCTCCAGTAATTAAAGCCTTAAAAAAACATTGCTCAATTCAATTTGATGTTCACTTAATGATATCTCCTGTTCATAAATACATTGAAGCATATTCAGAAGCTGGTGCTGATATTATTACTATCCATCCTGAAGCAACAGATAATATAGAAGACTCTATTTTAAAAATTAAAAGCTTAAATAAAAAAGTTGGTGTCTCACTTAATCCAGATTCTAAAATTGATCTAATTATCGACCACCTTAAAAAAATAGATTTAGTTTTAATAATGAGTGTAAATCCTGGGTTTGGAGGTCAAAAATTTATGCCTGAAGTTTTGGATAAAGTAAAACAACTTAAAGATATTCAATCTAAAAAAAATATGGACTTTGATATTGAAATTGATGGAGGAATTAATTTTGATAACTGTCAATCAGCTATTGAAGCTGGAGCCAACATACTTGTTTCTGGAACAACTGTATTTAAAAGTAATAATGGAGATATTAAAAAAAATATTGATTTATTAAAATTAAAATAAGTTAATGATCATTAATAATTTTACTGATAACTTAAACCAATTTTATTTTGATTTTAAAAAGAGCGTAAAGAAATTTTATCAAAACTCTAATTTCTACGATAAAAGAATATCCAAAACTAAAGATATTACTTTTGAATATAAACCAAGTCCCTACCTGTTATCTTCAATAGTAAAATATCAAAAAAAAAAATATAAAATTGAAGATTTTGCATTAGAGGAAATTTGGCAAAATAATATTAAACCTGAGGAATTTGAAAAATTAAATAATTTTTTTTGGTTTTTTAGTCTAGATCTAAAATCATCGAAACAAACAACTCAAAAAATTATTAACAACTGGATTAACAAAAACAATCATTATAATAAAAAAAGCTGGGATTTTGATATAACATCTAAAAGAATTATTTCATGGTTGTCTAATCACCAATTAACTTTTGAAGACTCTGAAGATAAATTTAAAAAAAAATTTAATCAAAGTATTCAAAAACAAACAAATCATCTTTTAAATGAAATTAAAAATTTATCAGAAGTAGAAAATAAAATTATTGGATGTGCAGCAATTATCTTAACAGGATTAGCATATAAAGATGATAATAAATATCTGAGTAGTGGGTTAAATTTTTTAAAAAAAATAATAAAATCTTCAATTAATAATGATGGTTTTCCAAAATCTAGAAATATAAAACAACTTATTTTTTACTTAAAATATTTTATAATTATTAGAGAGTGGTTTAAAGAGTCTCAAAATACAATTCCTGAATATATTGATGAAACAATATATTATCTTGGTCAAAACTATGCATTCATTTGGCAAAACATTAATCAAGATATTCTTTTTAATGGTAATTACGTTTCAAATAATAAAGAATTTGATCAATATCTAAAAAGATTTGGATATGTTTTTAAAAATGAAAATAAAGAAATTGCTGGTTATGCCATTCTAAGAAATAAAAAAATTATATTAACAATGGATATTGGAGAGAGTCCAAACAATAATTTTTCAAAATTTTATCAATCTGGAGTTCTTTCATTTGAGATTTTTTCAAATGGTAAAAAACTAATTACAAACTCAGGCTACTTTGCTAATAAACATAACAAATTGAATAAGCTATCAAAAAGTACAGCTTTACAAAGTACTTTGTCAATTGAGGATCATTCTTCTTGTAATTATAGAAAATTGAATAAATCAAATTTAATTGTAAAGAAGGGAGTTCATATAATTAAGAAAAACGTTGTATTTGAAGATAATTATTGGAAAATATCAGGCTCACATGATGGTTATCTAAAAAATTTTAAAACAATCCATGAAAGAGAAATTGAATTTTATCCGGAGCAAATGAAATTTATCGGTTTTGATAAATTATTAAGAAAAGATAATTCAATAGATACTAAATTTGATATCAGATTTCACCTAGACCCAAGTTCAAAAGTAATGAAAACACTGGATAATAAATCAATCTTAATAGAATTGGAAGATGAAGGTTGGAAATTTAATTGTGAAAATTTTGATATAAATATTGATAATGGATTATATTTAGGTATTAAAAATTCATATAAAGAAAATCAAAACATATGTATATCAGGAATAAGTAAAAAAGAGAGTCAAATTATAAAATGGGAAATCACTAAGCTTTAATGACAAAAATAAAAACTGCTCTTATTTCTGTATCGGATAAAAGAAATTTAAAGCCACTTCTTAGTTCATTAAAAAAAAATAATGTAAAAATTATTAGTTCAGGCGGTACCTATAATGAAATTAAAAAATTAAAATTTAAGTGCTTAGAAGTTTCAAAATTTACTAATTCACCTGAAATTTTAGAAGGTAGAGTAAAAACTCTTCATCCAAGAATACATGCGGGAATTTTAAATAAAAGAAAGAGTAAAACCCATCTAAGAGATATTAAAAATAATAATTTTGAAAATATTGACTTAGTTGTTGTAAACTTTTACCCATTCGAAGAAACATTAAAAAATACAAAAAATCACAACAAAATAATCGAAAATATCGATGTTGGTGGACCAACAATGGTCAGATCAGCAGCTAAAAATTACCAAGATGTAACAGTTGTTACCTCGTCAGATCAATATGAAGAGCTCGTTGAAGAATTAAAGAGAAATAAAGGTTCTACATCCTTAAAGTTTAGAGAGAAATTATCAAGAATTGCATTTACAGAAACTGCTTATTATGACTCAGTTATTTCTGATTATTTTAATAAAAAAACAAATATAATTTTTCCAGAAAAAAGAGTTTTTCATGCAAATCTTATTGAAAATCCGCGTTATGGGGAGAACCCTCATCAAGAAAGTGGCATATATTCAAAAAACAGATCTATGAAAATAAATCAAATTCATGGAAAACAATTAAGTTACAATAATTATAATGATATATTTTCAGCTTTAACAATTTCAAAATCACTCCCAAAAAATATTGGGACTGTTATTGTTAAACACGCTAATCCTTGTGGAGTGTCAATAAATAAAGATCATCTTTTAAGCTACAAATCTGCGCTTGCGTGTGATCCTATTAGCGCTTTTGGAGGAATAGTATCATGTAATTTTAAAATAGGTAAACGTCTAGCATCAGAATTAAATAAATTATTTCTTGAAGTAATTATTGCAAACGGCTTTGATAATGACGCATTAAAATTATTAAAAAAGAGAAAAAATTTGAGATTAATTGATGCTGCTAATTATTCTTTCAAAGAAATATTAAGATTTATATCCGCTAATGAAGAATTATTAATTCAGACAGAAGATGTAAAAAAATTTAGTAATAAAGATTTCAAAATTGTTTCAAAAAGAAAACCAACATCTAAACAGATGAAAAGTTTAATTTTTTCATTCAATATTTGCCGGTATGTAAAATCTAATGCGATAGTGCTTGCGACGAATGATGCGACTGTAGGAATTGGATCTGGCCAACCAAGTCGTTTAGACAGTTGTCAGATAGCAATAGATAAAATGAACAAATTTACACATAACAAAGAAGAGGTAGTAGCTGCATCTGATGCTTTTTTTCCATTTGTAGATGGTATTGAAAAATTAGTTCAATCAGGTGTTACAGCGGTTATACAACCTTCAGGGTCAATCAAAGATAGAGAAATTATTAATTTTGCAAACGAAACTGATACGGTTTTAGTTTTTTCAAAAACTAGACATTTTAGACATTAGTTAATTGATCTATTTTTGCTGCTAAAATAAAATCATTTTCAGAAATCCCCTCTATTGCATGTGTGGTTATCTTTATATCTGCATAACCCCAACCAAAAGATATATCTGGGTGATGACCTTCATTTTCTGAAATTTGTCCAATTTTATTTATAAAGTTTTGACTATCTAAAAAGTTTTTAAATTTAAATTTTTTATTTAGAAAGTAATTTTTTTTTCCATCTTTTAAAATATCCCAGCCATCTACTTTTTTTTGATATTTATGAATTTCAGATATATCAAACGGTAAAACACCTCCTTCGCAAGGAACACATTTTTTATTTAAAAGATCATTCATATTTAAATTTTGGAGCGGGCAAAGGGGGTCGAACCCTCGACCTTCTCGTTGGCAACGAGACGCTCTACCACTGAGCTATGCCCGCATATATTATCGTTATAGTTAGACTTTTTTTTTAATTCAATCAATACAAATTAATAACAGATATGGTATATTAATAAAAAATTATGAAAAAAGAAGATCTTCCAAAAAAAATATCTGTTTTTCCATTAAGTAATTTTATAATTTTTCCTAAAACTACCGTTCCTTTAAATATTTTTGAACCTAGATATTTAGATATGGTTAATGACAGCATGAAATCCAATAAATTAATAGGAATGATTCAACCTAAGTCCCTTGAAAATGAAGAAAATTTACCGGAACTACATAATATTGGTTGCCTTGGAAAAATAACTAGCTTTAAAGAAACAGAAGATGGCAGATATATGATTGAATTAAAAGGTTTGATTAGATTTAAAGTAATTAAAGAAATCAAATCTCAAAATATATACAGAGAATATGAAGTTGATTTTAAAGATTACTACGACGATCTAAGTGAAAAAAAAGAAGAACTTAAATTTTCAGAATTAGAATTAATTTTTAAAGATTTAAAATTATTGTTTGAAAAAAGAGGTTTTGTTATTAATTGGAAAGAACTTGAAAAACAAAGTTTAGATGAAATTATAAATGCTTTATCAATGGCATCGCCTTTTACACTTGAAGAAAAACAAGTTTTATTGGAAGCTAGAAATCTTAGTTTAAGAAAAAATAAAATAGCTGAGATCTTAAGTACATACGCTTATGATGTTTTCAACAATACAACATTACAATAATTTAAAGTAGAATTCCTTTATCAGCAATTTTTACAAAAATATTATTTAATGAAGAATTTTTACCTATGTATTGAACAGATTTACTTAAAATATCATTTTTAGTTTTTCTCTCAAAATTAAAAAATTTATGTACTAGATCAATTCCAGTTGAAAATATAAAATTATTATGTTTCGATCTACTCTCAAATTCATCATTTACAGAACTATCTAACGGTAAACCTAAATCAATTTTATTTTTAATAATATCTATAAGAATTTTTATATCCCTAATTGTCATATTAAAACCCTGTCCTGCTAAAGGATGAATTCTGTGCAACAAATCTCCAAAAGCTAAAATATTATTATTAAAATAAGTTCTTAAATTTAATGAACTTAATTCGATTTTATCAATTCTATCAATTTTTTTGATTTTATATTTGAAATTATAATTTTCAATTAATTCTATAATATTTTCTTTTATTTTGTTATTAGAATTATAAATAGAATAAACAATAGAAGTTTCAGTATTAGAAATTGGCAAAAAAGCTAAAGGGCCTTTTTTTGTAAAAATTTGTGTTGCAATATTATTTTTAATTTTTTCATGTTTAATAATAGTCGTATAAGAAAAACTATTATATTTCTTGATGATTTTCTTACTAAAATATTTAGTAGTAAAAGGATGAAAATAGTTACAATTGATTAATAAATCGTATTCTTTATTAGAAAATAATTTTTTTTTTAATAATAACTTTTTTTTAAAGAATTTATTTTTTAATAAATTCTTTTCTATTAAACCATATAGTTCATGATTTTTAACAATAGAAAAAAGTTGATCTTTGTTTTCAAAATTGAGTAATTTTTGTTTTTTTAAATTATCAGTGTATATTTCTATCTTTTGGAGTTTCCAGAGTAATTTTTTAATGCTAATTATATTTTTATTAAAAAAATCAATATTATTTTTCGATATTCCAATAGTTCTAGATTGACTAAATTTTTGATGTTTTTTTTGTAATAAAACATCAACATAGATATTTTGATTAACTAAAGTCTTAGCTAAAGTTAAACTTGTGAGACCATCGCCTATTATACAAACTTTCATATTATTTTTAATTTTAACAATAAAAATTAGATGATACAAAGTGATTAAATTGATTCATTTATATGAACATAAAAAAAACAGCGTATCTATTACTTAATTTCACAATTAAAAGGTTAGCAGAAATTTTTGGTATTATCATTTTTTTTACAGGTATTATACTTTTGATATCTCTATCAACATATTCCCCTGAAGATCCTAATTTTATTTTTCCAGATAATACTAAAATTAATAATGCACTGGGTTTTCAAGGAAGTTTTTTATCTGATTTATTTTTACAATCAATAGGACTAGTTGCATATTTATTCTCAATTACTTTAATTATAACCGGAATTAACATTTTTAGAACTAAAGAGTTTTTTTTAATTATAGAAAATATTTTTTTTGTTATCCTTTATATTATTTTTGGTACTTTTTTTCTTACCTATTTTTATTCAGAGAATTTTGTGCTCTATATAAATGGTAATGGTGGATTTGTTGGAAGTTATTTAAATCTTACTTTTTTAAATTCTTTGATAAAAACCAATGAACATATATTTTATTATATATTAATCTTGTTAATCTTATTTTTATTTTTAATTAGTATTAATTTTAATGTAAAAAGTTTTTTTATTAACTTAAAAAAAATTATTTCTTTCTTTTCAAAAGATCAAAGAAACTATACTGATAGAAGTGAAGTAATTAATGAGTATATTCCACAAGATGAAATTAAAAATCTTATTCAAGAGGATTTGCCATTTATTAAAAGTGAAAATAAGTCAGAAACGAAAATAAAATTTAAATTACCAAATCTTGATTTATTAAAGATTCCAACAAAAAAGGAGAGAGAAAATTTTGAAAAAAATGAAACTCACGATCCAGAATTTTTAGAAAAAATACTGATGGATTTTGGAGTTAGTGGTAATATAAAAAAGGTTAGTCATGGCCCAGTGGTTACTCTTAATGAGTTTGAGCCTGCAGCTGGAGTAAAAGTTTCTAAAATAATAAACCTATCAGATGATATAGCAAGAAATACAAGTTCAGAGTCAGCAAGAATAGCTACGATACCTGGAAGCAATACTATTGGGATAGAACTTCCAAAAAATATAAGAGAAAATGTTTATTTAAGCGAAATTTTAGCTAACGCAGACTTTAAGAAAAAAGAAATTAAATTACCTATAGCTCTTGGTAAAAATATTTCTGGTAAGCCAGTTGTTGGAGACTTAGCTTCTATGCCTCACCTACTTATTGCTGGAACTACAGGATCTGGAAAATCAGTTTGTATTAATACAATTATTTTATCTCTTCTTTATCGACATACCCCAGATAAATGTAAATTTATTTTAATTGACCCAAAAATGCTTGAACTATCAACATACGAGGGCATTCCACATCTACTGTGTCCAGTAATTACTGAAGCCAAAAAAGCAGCCTCAGTTTTAGGTTGGGTGGTGAAAGAAATGGAAAGCAGATATAGATTAATGACAAAAGAAGGTGTCAGAAACATCGATGGATACAATGCTAAACATAAACTTCCCATGCCTTATATAGTAGTCGTTGTTGATGAAATGTCTGATTTGATGTTAGTAGCTGGTAAAGAAATTGAAAATTATATTCAAAAACTCTCTCAAATGGCTAGAGCAGCAGGAATTCATATAATAATGGCAACTCAAAGACCAAGTGTTGATGTTATTACGGGTACTATTAAAGCTAATTTTCCTACCAGGATATCATTTCAAGTTACCTCAAAAATAGATAGTAGAACTATTCTTGGAGAACAAGGAGCTGAACAACTTCTAGGTAAAGGAGACATGCTTTATATGTCCTCTGCTAATAGAATAATAAGAATACATGCGCCCTTTGTATCAGATAATGAAATTGAAAAAATTAACAATTCTTTAAGAGCTCAAGCTGAACCAGATTATATTGATGAAATTTTAAACTTTGCTGATGAGAAAGAAATTGGAGATAATCAAAACCAAGGTGATAAAGATGAGCTATATCAACAAGCATTAGAAATTATACGTTCAGAGGGAAAAGCATCTACTTCTTTTTTACAAAGAAAACTTCAAATTGGTTACAATAGAGCAGCTAGAATTATTGATATGATGGAAGCTGATGGAGTTGTCAGTAAGGCAAACCATGTTGGTAAAAGAGATGTGCTTTAATGTTTAAATATTTTTTTATTTTATTTTTTTCTATCATGGTTTCCAACACTCAAGCAAGTGATAAAGATAAGATAATAGAAAAATTGCAAAATACTGAAAATCTAAATTTCAAGTTTGAACAAAATATAAATGGAAAAATAGAAAATGGAAATTGTACAATTCAATATCCTAAGAAAATATATTGTAAATATAAAAAAAATAATAAGATCCTAGTTTCTAATGGTAAATCATTAGTAATTAAAACTAGAACTAGCTTTTATAGATACCCCTTAAACAAAACACCACTAAATTTAATATTAGATAAAAAATTTTTAATCGGAAAAATATATAATTTAGAAGAAAAAAAATTAGATAAAACCCATATAAATTTTATAATAGAAGAAAATGATAATAAGATAAATATTTTTTTTGATAACAAAACATTTAATTTAATTGGTTGGCAGACGAAAGATATTTATCAAAATGTTAATGTTACTTATCTTTCCTCTATTCAATTAAATCAACAAGTTGATAAAAAATTATTTAAATTACCTACACAAAACTAAATTCTTATAGTTTCAGTTTTAAATATTCTCATACCTCTAGCAATATAATTATTCAAAGCATATTTATGATCCAAAGAGCATGTATGAAGCCAAACTCTATTAATATTTGTATCAAAAGATTTTTTAATTGCTTGAGATAATAAATATGATCCAAGCTTTTTATTTTGAAATTCTTCTAACAAACCAAAATAAGCAATTTCAACTTCTTTTTTTTCACTATGAAAAATCAATTCAAAGAAACCGGCTAAATCATTTTTATATTTAAATACATATGTTTTGACATTTTCACTAGAAGTATAATCTATCCATTGATTTTCTGTCCAAATCAATCGATCAATCCATTTATGTTTTTTTCCAATATTTTTATAAAAAAATTTATTTAATTGAAAATTAATTGGCTTTAATAAATTTAAAGAATAATCTTCAGAAGGATCAACAACTTCATTCAGATCTTGAATTGAGTTTATTTGTAAATAATTTCTTTGAACTTCTTGAGTCACTCAACCATTTTTCCAACTTTTTCACCTCCAAATAAATGAAAATGTAAGTGTGGAACCTCTTGACCACCATCATTGCTTATATTTGAGAGTGCTCTGTAACCATTACCTACTTCTGTTGAAATGCCTAGCTTTTTAGCTACCATATTTATACCCTTCAGTAACCCAACCATCTCTTCTGGAGAGGCATTTGAACTAAAATCATCTAGATCAACATATTTTCCTTTTGGAATGATTAAAGCATGAATTTTTTTTTGAGGATTGATATCATAAAAAGATAAAACAAAATCATCTTCATAAATTTTATTACAAGGTATCTCTCCTTTTAAAATTTTTGCGAAGATATTATTATTGTCATAGCTCATTTTTTTCTTTTTTCTAACTCCAACATTACTTCTTCAATTTTTACTTCATTCGCTTCGAGGTACATTAACAAATGGTAAAATACGTCTGCAGCTTCATGAATTATATTAGAATTTTCCTCTACTGCCTCAATCAACTCATCAACTTCTTCTAAAACTTTTGCTTTACTTAACAGTTTATCAGAAAGTAGTTTATTTGTATAAGATCCATCAACTGGGACTGATTTTCTTTCTCGAGCGAGTTTGATTAAGTTTTCTAATGTATCAAGCATATTAAATTCTAACAGGAATTCCTTTTGAATCCAAATATTCCTTAGCCTCTTTTACTGAATGTTTTCCATAATGAAATATAGATGCAGCTAAAACTGCACTAGCATTTCCCAATTTAATTCCATCTACCAAGTGATCCAAATTACCAACACCACCAGATGCAATTACTGGAATATTTACTTTTGAAGATATATTCGACATTAGCTCAATATCATAACCTACTTGAGTACCATCTCTGTCCATTGACGTTATTAATAGTTCACCTGCACCACTTTCTTCCATTTTTTTTGCAAACTCTATTGCATCTATCCCCGTATTATTTCTTCCTCCGTGAGTAAAAATTTCCCATTTATCTTGATTTTTTTTTGCATCAATTGCTACCACAATACATTGAGATCCAAATTTTTTTGAACTTTCAATTATTACCTCTGGATTTTGAACTGCTGCAGTATTGATTGAAACTTTATCTGCTCCACAATTTAATAACTTATTAATATCATCAACACTTCTAACTCCACCTCCAACAGTCAACGGAACAAAACATTTTTTAGATGTTCTATTTACCACATCATAAATAGTTTCTCTGTTTTCATTTGAAGCAGTAATATCTAAAAAACAAATTTCATCTGCCCCGCCATCTGAATAAATCTTAGCTTGCTCTACTGGATCTCCAGCATCTTTTAGATCAATGAAGTTAATACCCTTTACCACACGACCATTTTTAACGTCTAGGCAAGGTATAATTCTATTTTTAAGCATCTAATTCCTTCACTAATTCCTCTAACTTAATATCACCATCATAAATTGCTTTTCCAACTATAATACCTTCAATATTCTTGTTGTTTAATTCTTTGGCTTTTTTAATGTCATCAATTGAGGAAACTCCACCTGAGATAATCACTGGACAATTTGAAATATCAGCAACTTTCAAGGTTTCATCAAAATTAGGGCTTAGCTTCATACCATCTCGATTAATATCTGTATAAATTAATCTACTAGCACCATAGTCATTTACTTCTTTCAAATAATCCAAAGTCAACTGGTTAGAATTTTCCTTCCAGCCAGATACAGAAAGATAACCATCCTTAGCATCTAATCCTAAAGCAATTTTATTAGGAAATTTTAAACATGCTTCTTTTAGAAAATTTTTATCTTTTATAGCAGCACTTCCTAAAATAACTTTTTCTACACCAGCATCAGTATATTTATGAATATTATGAATGGTTCTAACGCCACCACCTACTTCAATTTTTAAATCAAATTTACTTACTATTTCTTGAATAATATTTAGGTTAACTGTTTCACCTGTTAAAGCTCCATCTAAATCAACTATATGTAAATTTTTAAAACCATGATCTTTATATTTACCAGCTTGTTCGACTGGTGACATTTCATATTCAGTTTTATTATCAAAGTCTCCTTTAACTAACCTCACACATTTCTTGTCTTTAATGTCTATTGCTGGAAATATTTTCATTTTATAAATTTATAAAGTTATTAATTATTTTAAGTCCCATTTTGTCACTCTTTTCAGGATGAAATTGAGTTCCAAAAATATTTTCTTTTTCAACAGAACAAACAATATTTGAAGAATAATCTGTTGTTGCTGATATCACACTTTTATCTTCAGGGATAAATTCATAACTATGAACAAAATACATATGAGAATTATTTTTTATATCTTTAAAAATTTTACTATCCTTAATTAAATTTATTTGATTCCAGCCAATATGAGGAAGCTTATATTTTCCATCTTGATTATCTATTTTTGATACTTTGCCTGGTACCCAGCCTAAGCCTTTAGTTTCTGTTTCTTCGTATCCTATATCTGCAAACATTTGTAATCCAACACAAATTCCAAGAAGAGGTTTTTTATTACTAATTACAAATTCATTCAAAGTATCTACTAAACCATTAATACTATTTAAAGCCTCAACGCAGCTCTTAAACGAACCCTGCCCTGGTAATACTACCTTATCGGTAGATTTAATCTTATTTAAATCTGAAGTAACTTCGATATTTACTTTGTCTTTAGCAACTTCACTAAACGAGTTTATTACCGAGCTGATATTGCCCGAATTATAATCAACAATTGTGATGTTCATTAAACTTATAGCGAGCCTTTAGTGGATGGAATACTTTTCTTATTTCTTGGGTCCATCTCTAATGCTTCTCTTAATGATCTTGCTAAAGCCTTATAACAAGACTCGATAATGTGGTGGCTATTGTCTCCATAAATATTTTCAACATGCATTGTAATACCTGCTGACTGAGAAAATGCTTGGAACCACTCCTTGAATAATTCAGTATCCATCTCGCCAAGTTTCTCAACTTTTAATTTTACTTTCCAAATTAAATAAGGTCTGTTTGAAACATCTATTGCAACCCTAGTTAAAGTTTCATCCATCGGAATTACTCTATGCGCATAACGTTTAATCCCAACAAATTTTTTAGCAGCTTTTTTCAAGGCCTCTCCTATTGCAATTCCTGTGTCTTCTGTTGTGTGATGGAGATCAATATGAGTATCTCCTTTTGCTTTTACTTTTAAATCAATAAGTGAATGCTTTGATAATTGCTCAAGCATATGATCTAAAAAACCAATTCCGGTATCAATTTTATATTGACCTTTCCCATCAATATTAACTTCTACATTAATACTGGTTTCTTTAGTTTTTCTGGATACTTTTCCTTTTCTAGCCATATATTCAAGAGGTATACATACATAATCCCTCTATATCAATATCAGTATAAACACTTGAAGTATCAAAAATAATTACCATTTATTAAGAATGACAACAATTGTACTAGTTAGAAAAAATAATGAAGTAGTAGTAGCTGGAGATGGACAGGTAAGTATGGGAAATACTGTAGTTAAAAGCACTGCTTCAAAAATTAGAAAAATTGAAAAAAGAGATGTAGTAGCAGGGTTTGCTGGATCAACAGCAGATGCATTGACTTTATTTGAAAGATTAGAGGCTAAAATTGAAAAACACGCCGGCAATTTATCTAGAGCTGCAGTTGAGCTGGCTAAAGATTGGCGCACAGATAAATATTTAAGAAGACTAGAGGCATTAATGGCTATTGGTGACAAAGATAATAGTTATATAATTTCAGGAACTGGGGATGTTTTAGAGCCAGAAGGTGATGTTATTGGAATTGGTTCTGGCGGTAATTATGCATTAGCAGCTGGAAAAGTTTTAATGGAAACAGATAAAAGCGCAGAGGAAATTGCAAAAAAAGCTATTAAAGTTGCCTCAGAAATTTGCGTATTTACAAATGATAATATCAAGGTTTTAAAAATATAATGGAAAACTCAAACGTAACTCCTTTGGTTCCTAAAGATAAAAACACTAAAGAAGAAAGTTCTTTAGTGAGTTCCCTCTCTCCAAGAGAAATAGTTTCTGAATTGGATAGATTCGTAGTCGGCCAAAACAAAGCCAAAAAAGCAGTTGCTGTTGCATTAAGAAATAGATGGAGAAGACAGGCACTTAAGGGTGAGATGAAAAACGAAGTTTTGCCTAAAAATATTTTGATGATTGGTCCAACTGGTGTTGGTAAAACTGAAATTTCTAGAAGACTATCAAAATTAGCGGAAGCACCATTTGTAAAAGTTGAAGCCACAAGATTTACTGAAGTTGGATACGTTGGAAGAGATGTTGAACAAATAGTAAGGGATTTGATTGAAATAGCTATTGGTATGGAAAAAATAAAAATGAGAAAAGAGGTTCATGCTCAAGCGCAAAAATCTGCTGAGGAAAAAGTTTTAGATGCCTTGGTTGGTAAAAAAGCGAGTTTAGCAACAAGGGAAAGTTTTAGAAAAAGACTGAGAAATGGTGATTTAGATGACAATGAAATTGAGATTTCTGTAAGTGATATAGGATCAAACAATACATCTTTTGAAATTCCTGGAATGCCAGGAGCAAATGTTGGCATGATCAATATTGGGGAGATGATTGGTAAATCAATGGGCAACAAAGAAAAAAAGAAAAAAATGACTGTCAAAGAGTCCCATGAAATTTTAATTAATGATGAGTCTGATAAACTCATCGAACAGGATAAAATTGTTAAGGCTGCAAAATTATCTACTGAAAATAATGGAATAGTATTTTTAGATGAAATTGATAAAATATCCGCACGAACTGATAGAGTTGGTGGAGATGTATCCCGTGAAGGTGTCCAAAGAGATTTATTGCCGTTGATAGAAGGTACAACTGTAAATACTAAACATGGTCCAATTAAAACTGATCATATATTGTTCATTGCTTCAGGAGCTTTTCAACTTGCCAAACCATCTGATTTACTTCCTGAACTTCAGGGTAGATTGCCCATAAGAGTAGAGTTAGAAGCGTTAAGTAGCGATGATTTTAAAAGAATTTTAAGAGAACCAGATTTTAGCTTAATTAAACAATACGTTGCTCTTCTAAAAACAGAAAATGTAGACCTTGAATTTTCAGATGATGGAATTGATGCAATAGCAAATATTGCTTCTGAGGTAAATACAACAGTAGAAAATATTGGCGCAAGAAGATTGCACACGATTATTGAAAAAATTTTAGATGATATTAGTTTTACTGCTACTGATCGTTCGGGTGAAAAAATTATTATAAATAAAGAATATATTAATAATAACTTAGATAATTTAGTTAAAGATACCGATCTATCAAAATTTATTCTCTAAAAATTATTTACAAATAACCAAGCTCTTCCATTTCTTTTTTAAAAGCTTTTTCTAATCTATATCTAATTTTTGAGTCTAGAGATTTTTTCCAGTTATTTTTAGGACCTAAGTTAAAGAAAGGTATTCTTTCTCCAGTTTTATCATCAATGGTAGCCTCGCCAAAACCTATTTTTTTTTCTAATTTTTGCATAACATCAAAACTTGTTGTTTTGATTACATTGTCAAATTTTTTTTTATCTAATTCAAACTTTGTATTATTTAATTTATAAATAAATTTTAATACATTTAAAAATATTAGTTTAGGATTTTCTATTAAATCTTCATATTTTATTAGCATATATCTTTTATATTCTCTAAATATTTTCCAGCTATTAAAATTATCAGACCAAGTATTTGTCCAGGTAAAACCATCGCCTGATGATTTAATCATAAATTCAGCAGCATTTTCAATCGTAGTATTACGAAACTTAGAAAATGAGCTGACAACATTTCTAGGATCTCTAACAATATAAATCACTCCCAAAGAATTATTAAAATTTGTAAAAGGATGTTGTTTATTAAAATTAAAAAGATAGCTATGTGTTTTTAAAAATTGTACTGCATTTTTCTTATTAAAAGTTTCTTGGACCTTTATATAATTCTTAATTGTTTCATTATGATTTTTTATGTCAATTCCTAATTTCATAAATAAACCACCGTGTGGAAATTGTTTTATATTTTTTATTAAACCAAAAAAGTAATTTCCATCATTTGAGAATAAATATGCTGCTAACATTGATCTCAATAATGTATTTCCACTTTTAGGATATGACGCGAGCCAAACAATCATTTTTTTTTTAGATAAATATAAAATGCTCCACTACCACCATCTTCTATTTTTGCATCTTGTATATCATTAATAATATTCATTAAATTTTTATTTTTTGAAATAAATTCTGGTACTGAATATTTTAAAATACTTAAATCTTTTGAAACATAAGGATCTTTCTCATTTTGAGAATGGATTCCTTTTCCAGTAACTATAATTAATTTGTTAGTTTTATCTTCATAAGATTTAATAATGAAATCCTCAATAGCTATATTTGCTTGCTCAAGAGTATATCCATGTAAATCTAGAGACTTTATCTTTAAAGGTATTTTTTTTTTAATTTTTAAATCTTTGTTGGGTAATGGTTCTTTATTAGAGAGAAAATTTTCCCAATCTTTCTTATCTTTATCTGAAATATTATTATTCAATTAAGTTAGAATATTAACTAGTTTCCAATTCGGGTTAATTGAGGTAACATCTCTTGAAAAAACCCAGGTATCATAAATTTTTTTTATTTTTTCAGGGTCACCAGATATAATTTTTTTATCCTTATCCTTGATACAAGTGATTACTTCAGCAATAAAATCTACTGTAACATTTAAAATTTTATCTATTTTTTTGTGTTCTTTAATAACTGCAGAATTTATACCTATAAAAGTAATTTCAGCATAATGACCTCTATCACTTCTTTTTTTTAGAGCCTCACTAAACTGATCATAGATTTCTTTGTTAAGAAGCGGCTTACTTGTTGTTATTTTGTTATCATTGTCGCTAAAATCTGTAATTATCGTTTCATACGCAATCTTAGCACCGTTTAAAAATTCTTTTTGGGATTCGTCATCAAATTTCTCATTTACTTTTGGTGTTTGATTTAAATTGATATCTTTTAAAACTTCTTTGAATTGTGGCGGAGCTTTTCCCTCAAAACCTGTTCTTTTACCAAGTATCCCTCTCAATCGTAAGAAGATAAACCCAGCGATCATTGCAAGTAGGATTATATCAATGTACTCAAAACTATAGTTCATACTTATATACTAATTACTATGTTGATTAATTTCAACCAGCAATTTAGATTAAGGACAAATGAACTCAATTTTATTATCAATAATTTTAATTCCAATTATTGAAATTTATCTGTTGATTAAAATAGGATCACAAATTGGAGCAATTACAACAATTTTACTTATATTTACAACAGCAATAGTTGGAATTTACTACGCTAAATACGAGGGTCTCAATACTCTGAGATCAGGTTTTATACAGCTAAGTAAAAATGAAGCCCCAACTTACGAAATGTTATCTGGAGCTGCAATTGCATTCGCTGCATTACTTTTAATAATTCCCGGATTTGCTACTGATATATTTGGTTTTTTAATAATTTTTCCAATAACCAGAAAATTAATTTTTACAAGTTTTGCTAAAAAATATAGTAAAAAACAAACTAGAAAAAATAATTTCATAGATGGAGATTTTGAAGATATAGAGGATGATGATGAGCGAAAATTATAAGATTTTAGGCAGATATATAAAAGATATGTCAAGTGAAACCCCTGACATCGAAACTTATGTCTTTGTTAGAGACCATATCTCTAAATATCAACTAGGTATAGATATTAGCTCCAAGGCATTGAAAGATAAGATGATAGAAATTAATACGATGATGAAATTTGAAGATAAAGAAGAAAATAAAAAGAAATCTTACTTTGAAATAAATTTCTCAACAATAATTAAAGTAGGCGAAGAAATTAAGGAAAAGAAAGATCTAGAAAAAATTATATTGTGCGATGTACAAATTAAAATTTATCCTGATTTAGAAAAATCTCTGTTAGATCTTCTTCATAATTCTGGTTATCCAGGAATAAAATTCGAAAAAAGGGTTGATTTTGAAAAGCTTTATAATCAAAGATTTAATTAAAATAATTTTTTTTTAAATTATTTTTTAAATAATCTTTGTGTTTTTTAAGTTCTTCTGGGCTAGGTTTAATAACTTTTTTAAAATAAGAGACATTAAGATTAGTTTTTTCTTCGTTTTCTTGATCATAATTTTGAAAATTTAAACTAGGTTCTTTTTGATCAATTAAATTAATATAAACTTTTGCTAATAAATCGCAGTCAATTAATGCAGTATGTTGTGTTCTTTTTGAGTTGTCGACTCTATATCTTTTACACAGCGCATCTAAGCTAACCGGAGATCCAGGAAATTTATCCCTAGCTAAAGTTAAAGTATCAATTATCTCATTAGATATTTTTTTTTTACCGAATAAAGATAATTCATTGTTTAAATGAGCCAAATCAAATTCTGCATTATGAATTACAAGTCTTTTATGTTTAATAAAATTTAAAAATTCATTTCCAATTTCACTAAATTTTTTTTGGTTAGATAAAAATTCATCTGTATAACCATGTACTTTTAGAGCTTTTTCTGACACTTTTCTCTCTGGATTTAGATAACAATGAAATCTATTTTTAGTTGGAATTAAATTCTCTAATTCGATACAACCAATTTCAACAATTCTATGTCCATCCTTGACTGAGATACCAGTTGTTTCCGTGTCTAATACTATTTCTTTCATTTATCTAATCTGTCTTAATATAGTTTTTATACCATTTTTAACTGATTTTTTTGTAAAATTATTCTTGATTATAAAATGTGATTTTTCCTTTTTATAACTAATTGGTAACTGTACAGCTTTAAATTTTTTCATTAATTCTTTATTGAAGTTTTTTCTTTTTTTTAATCTTTTTAAAATATTAAACTTAGAAGCCTGTACATACACTAATATATCGTTTTTGTTATTAATTTTATTTTCTAATAATAATGGAATATCTAAAATAACAATTTTTGAATTTTTATTTTTTTTTAAAAATAAATTCATTTTTTTTCTTATTTCGGTATGAACAATTTTAATAATCTTGTTTAAATTATTTTTATTAGCTAAAATTGCATTAGTAATTTCTATTTTATTTATAGGAAATGAATGGATATATCTTGGTAATTTTATTTTTAAATTATTAAAAACATTCTTATTTTGTTGATATAATTTTGAGACCTCGTAATCAGCATTGAAAACTGGATAACCAAAATTTTCAGACACGTAACTCTTGCCAGAACCTATATCGCCTAAAATTCCAATTTTAATCATTGGTCTAAAAGTTTAATTATATTTTCATCAACATCGGGTTTTAGTCCGTGCCAAATGTTGAAAGCTGAAAGTGCTTGATAAATGAACATTGATTTACCGTTCAAAGTTATGTTGCCTAAGCTTTTTCCAATTTTTAAAAAATTTGTCTCTATAGGATTATAAATAACATCGTAAAAAAATTTATTTTTAGAAGTTGATGATAAATCAAGATCTATTTTATCCTCTTTTTTTAAACCTAAACTTGTTGCATTAATAATCATATCAAAATTTGGAGCTTCACCCCATTCTATTATTTCTATATTCTTAAAGATTGTTTTTAAATTCTCTGCTTTATCTTTTGTTCTATTGCTTATTTTAATTTTAGAAATTTTCATTTTATTTAATGCAAAAATAATTGATGGAACAACCCCCCCAGCCCCCAATATTAAAACTTCTTTATCTTTAAGATTATATTTTGATTTTTGAATACTCATTTCGAAACCAAATATATCTGTATTGTGTCCCATTACTTTGTTGTTTCTTAAATAGATAGTGTTAACTGATTGTGTGCTCTCGGCTTCAATGCTTAATTCGTCTAGAAATGGAATAATAGCTTTTTTAAATGGTACAGTAACATTAATACCGCTTATTTTTTTTTCTTTAATTTGTAAAATATATTGCTCCAATTCATCTTCATTTAATTTCTGCTTATCATAAATTGCATCAATATTATTTTTCTTAATCCAGTAATTGTGTAATAGCGGAGATAATGAATGTTCTATGGGATTTCCTATGACTATAAATTTTTTCATTGTTGAGTTTTTAAATATTCTTTAATTTTTAATACGGGCAATCCCATTATAGTGTTTTCGTCTCCGGAAATATTTGAAAATAAATTTCTTCCTTCTCCTTCAATTTGATAAACATTATAAGCATATAACGCTTCGTCTGTTATTTTTGACAAATAATCTTTTAAATCTTCGTTTGAGAAATTTTTCATTGTAAGCTGAGCTTTATCAGTATAATTCCAAATCATTGAGCCGTTTTTTGAAATACAAACAGAGCTTATTAAGTGGTGTTTTTTCCCGTTAAGTTTTTTTAAGATTATAAAAGCGTCTTCTCTATTTTCGGGTTTTGATATCAATTCGTTGTCTAAATCTATTACACTGTCAGCACCCAAAACTAGTTGATCTTTCTGGGTTAAACTAACCTTATTAGCTTTAAGTTCAGCTAAATTTTTTGAAATAAGTTCTGGTGAAGCTAATTCTTTGATGAGGCTTTCTTTTACAACATCTTCATCAACATTTGATGGTTTAACTTCACAAGGTAAATTGTGTTTATCTAATATTTCTTTCCTGACCTTGCTTTTAGAAGCAAGAATAAGCTTATCTGACATTATTTAAATATATTTCGTGTATTTTTATTATTGAAGCAGCAGTTTCCTCTACTGATTTTCTAGTAACATCAATTGATGGCCATTTATATTTTTGAAAAGTCCTTTTTGCATCAATAATTTCTTTCTTGATATTTTCTATATTTGTATACTTTATGTTTTCAGTTTCTTTCAAAGAGGTCATTCTATTTTTTCTTAAATCAACTAAGCGTTCTGGTTCTGTGTTTAGACCTACAACACAAGTTAACTGTGGATTATCTCTAAGTTTTTTGGGTAAAGAATTTTCATTTACAAGTGGTATATTTGAAGTTTTAAATCCTTTGTTTGCAAGATAAATTGATGTGGGTGTTTTGCTCGTTCTGCTTACACCAACTAATACGATGTCTGATTTTTCTATATCACCCACTAGGTTTCCATCATCATGATTCATTGTAAATTGTATTGCTTCTATTCTCTCATAGTATTCGTCATTAAGTGCATGTTGGCCACTAGGTTCATGAGATGCCTTTTGATTAAGAATTTTTGAAAAATTTAAGATTAAATTTCCAAGGACACCAAAACAAGGGATTTTTTTTTCATCACTTACATTCGCTAAATATTTGGCTAAATTATTGTCTACGATTGTGTAAAGAATTACAGAATTTTCATTCTTTTTTGCATCTTCTAGAATTTTGAGGATTTGGTTTTGGGTTCTAGTGAAAGAATAAGAATGCACTTTATAATCAATATTTTTAAATTGAGCTTTTAAAGCTAAGAAAATTCTATCAAGCGTCTCACCAGTTGAATCAGATATAAGATAAATTTGATATGTATTACTCATGAATAAATTATTAATAAATTTGTATTATTTTAATAAAATTACTCAATTTAAATAATGGTTAATAATCATTGTAAAATAAGGGTTTTATTCACATTAACAAACATATGAATAAAATTATACAATTTATTGAATAAATATTTAAAAAGCTTCAATTTAAACAATTTAAACAATTAATAATTGTTATTAAATTGTTAATAAAATGTTAAAAAATACTTATCATCAATATTCACAATACATAATACTAATACAATAATTATATATATTATTTTAATATGACGCCACTTCACGAAGTAATAGTAAATAAAAACACTAAAATTAATCCTATATGGATTATGAGGCAAGCCGGAAGATATCTTCCTGAATTCCGAGAAATAAGAAAATTAAATCCAAATTTCATAAATTTATGCTTAAATGAAAATTTATCATCAGAAATTACACTACAACCTTTAAAAAGATTTAATTTGGATGCTGCAATAATTTTTTCAGATATTTTAATGCTTCCATATGGTTTAAATCAGAAAGTTGAATTTGAAAAAGGTTTTGGCCCTAAACTTGGCGAAGTAAATATTGATGAAATGTCTAGATTAGATGAAGTTGATTTTATTCAAAAGGTTTATCCAGTATACAAAGCAATTAAAAAAGTAAGTACCGATGATATAGTAAAAGGTAAAAATACAATAGGCTTTGTGGGTGCACCATGGACTTTACTTGTTTATATAATTAATCAACAATCTCCTAAAAAAAAATTAAAAGAAGATTTTTTCAAAAATGATTTTTTAATTAATAGAATTCTATTGATTCTAGAAAAATTTTTAAAAATACATATTAAAAATCAGATTGATAATGGAGCAAATGTAATACAAATATTTGATAGTTGGGCAGGTTTATTAGAAGAAAAAGATTTACCTAATTATATATATTCGCCCACTCTTAACTTGGTTAACTATGTAAAATCCTTAAACACTCCTGTTATTTGTTTTCCTAGAGAAATTAAAAATTATAAAGAATTTTGTGAAATTGTTAAACCAGATGCTGTTGGTATTGACTATAATATTAATCCAAAAAAAATTTTAAATGATATAAAAATTCCTATTCAAGGTGGGCTTGATCCTAAAATATTACTTACAGATAAAGAAAAATTAAAAAAAGAAACAACTAAATATCTAGATGTATTTAAAGATCATCCATATATCTTTAATTTAGGACATGGAGTTTTGCCTGAAACTGACCCTAATATGTTCGAATATTTAGTTAATACTGTAAAAGATTATCAATGAAAAAAGCAGTAATCCTTTTTAATTTAGGAGGTCCAGATAAATTAGAAAATGTGGAACCATTTTTATTTAATTTATTTAATGATCCAGCAATATTAAATTTGCCCACTATTTTAAGGTATCCTTTAGCCAAGTTAATTTCAAACAGAAGAGCCCCTACTGCAAAAAAAATATACCAAGAACTTGGTGGATCATCTCCTATTTTAAAATTAACAGAGGAACAATCGAAAGCTCTTGAATTAAAGTTGAATATTGATGATGAAAACTCAGAGTATAAGTGTTTCGTTGTTATGAGATGTTGGCATCCAAGAGCAGAGGAAGTTTTAAAAAATGTAAAAAATTTTAATCCAGACGAAATTATATTAATGCCACTATATCCTCAATACTCGGCAGCAACATCAGGTTCATCAATAAAAGAATGGAATTATATATGTAAAAAAAATAATTTTAAAATTAAAACAAGTACAATTTGTTGTTACCCCACAGATGAGAATTTCATTTTAGCTCATAAAGAAGAGATAATAAAAAAAATTGATAAACTAAAAAATTTTAAATTAATTTTTTCTGCGCATGGCTTGCCAGAAAAAAATATAAAAAAAGGTGATCCCTATCAATGGCAAGTAGAACAATCTGTGAATAAAATTGTCAAATCTCTTAATATTAAAAATCTAGATTGGATTTTAAGTTATCAAAGTCGTGTTGGACCTTTAAAATGGATTGGTCCATCCACAGAAGATATTATTATTAAAAATTCAAAATTAGGGAAACATATTATTTTAGTCCCTATAGCATTTGTATCTGAACATTCAGAAACTCTAGTTGAATTAGACATAGAATATAAAGAGTTAGCTGATAAAAATGGATGTAAAAATTATACAAGAGTTCCAGCACTGGGTACTAATGAAAATTATATAAAAGCAATGTCTGATCTAATTATTAAGAAACAAGATTATAATTTTAATGAAGAGCTTTTTCCTCCAAAAATACAATGTCCAAACAAATTTATTAAATGCCCATGTTTAAATTATGAATAGTTATCTGTTATTTAAAAGTTTACACCTGATAGCTGTTGTTTCGTGGATGGCTGGTCTTTTATATCTTCCAAGAATTTTTGTTTATCATGTTGAGAACAAAGAAAAAAAAGAAGCTACTGATATTTTTGAAGTAATGGAAAAGAAACTTTTTAATTACATAATGCGCCCTGCAATGATTTTCACCTGGATCTTTGGTTTGGTTCTTATCTATTTAAATGGGATAGAAATATTTTCTCAACTCTGGATGCAAATAAAAATTGTTCTAGTCATTCTGTTGTCAGCTTATAATGATTACCTTGGAAAATGCCTTGTATCTTTAAAAAATAATTCTAATACCAGATCATCAAAATTCTTTAGAATAATTAATGAAGTTCCTACAATAATGCTCATTTTTATAGTTTTTTTAGTTATTTTTAAGCCAATCTAGGGTTGAAATAACAATTGTAGCATATATATTAGTATCATCTTTAAAGTCCTTAAAAATTCAAATCATGAACATCCAAGAGTTAAAATTAAAATCGTCTGAACAACTTATAACTCAAGCGGAAGAGCTAGGTATTGAAAATGCTAGTACACTAAGAAAACAGGAAATTCTTTTTGCTATTTTGAAAAAAGTTGCAGAAAAAGAGGAAATTACTGGTGCTGGTGTTTTGCAACTATTGCAAGACGGATTTGGTTTTTTAAGAGCAATGGAGTCAAACTATTTACCTGGACCAGATGATATTTATGTTAGCCCAAGTCAAATTAGAAAATTTGGTTTAAGAACAGGAGATACTGTTGAAGGACCAGTTAGAGCTCCTAAAGAAGGTGAGAGATATTTTGCGCTACTCCAAGTTAGTAAAATAAATTTTGAAGAACCAGAAAAAGCAAGACATAAAATTGCGTTTGATAACTTAACACCTCTTTATCCAGATCAACAAATGGTCATGGAGGTAGAGACAACAAAAATTGAAAAAAAACCAGATTTAACGCCTAGATTAATTGATTTAGTAAGCCCAATTGGAAAAGGGCAAAGATCTATTATTATCTCACCACCAAAGGCTGGTAAAACAATGATCTTACAAAGTATTGCAAACTCAATTGCTAAGAATTATCCAAAAAGTTATTTGATGGTTTTATTAATCGATGAACGTCCTGAGGAAGTTACAGATATGCAAAGAACTGTTAAGGGTGAAGTTATTAGCTCTACTTTTGATGAGCCAGCACAACGCCATGTTGCTGTTGCCGAGATGGTTATTGAAAAAGCAAAAAGATTAACAGAACATAAAAAGGATGTTGTTATATTATTGGATTCGATAACAAGATTGGGAAGAGCTTATAATGCAGTGATACCTAGCTCAGGAAAAGTTTTAACTGGTGGTGTAGATGCGAATGCTCTTCAAAGACCAAAAAGGTTTTTTGGTGCAGCAAGAAATATTGAAGAAGGTGGATCTTTAACAATTATCTCAACCGCTTTAATTGATACTGGTAGTAGAATGGATGAGGTAATTTTTGAAGAATTTAAAGGAACAGGAAATAGCGAGACTGTTTTAGATAGAAAAATTGCTGACAAGAGAATTTATCCTGCAATCGATATCACTAAATCTGGAACCAGAAGAGAAGAATTATTATTTGATAAAAATGATCTTCAAAAAATGAATGTTTTAAGAAGAATAATTGCCCCAATGGGAACAATGGATGCTATCGAGTTTATTAGTTCTAAACTCAAAGATACAAAAAATAATGCTGAGTTTTTCAATTCAATGAACAAACCTGCCTAAAAGAACTATATTTTTTTACTCTTACTTCTTTTATAATAAATAAACTAATTAGTTATGGATGAAAAACTTTTAAAGTTATCAAGTTTATTTAAAGAAAAAAAATATGATGAGTTAATTTTTTTTATACAATCTTCATTTCAAAATAAATCATCACAAATATTAAACCTTTTAGGAGTTGCTAGGTTATTTAATAATAAAGATAAAAGCTCTTTAATTTTAGCACTTTCTGATTTTAAACAGGCTTATTTAAAGGAAAAAACAACAAATTTTGCTCTAGAAGCATTAATTAATTTTATTAATACATCAGTTGATTTGTATACTTTACAAAGCCCCCTGGAAGATACATTTAATGATTCATCAATTTTTTTAAATCAAACCAATGATTTATTTGAAGAAGCAGAAATTACTTTTGGATATAATGAAAAATTAGTTTCATCAATTTTAAGAGTTTATCAATACCAAGGAAATTTAAATAAAACATTGTTTTATTTAAAAAAACAATTTGAAAAAGGTGATTTAGATTTAAGTAGATTTGCTTTGTGGATCTTTTTTAACAATTATAAGAAGAGTTGGACACAAGTAGAATTTTTAAAATATTCAAAATTATTTTCAGATAAAATTGAAAATTTTAACCCAAGTAACTTGATAGAATTAAACAAAAAAAAAAATAGTAAAATTAGGATAGGCTTTTTATCTTCTGAAATTTTAAAGAAACATTCAATTACTTATTTTTTAGAAACAATATTCAATAATTATAATAAAGATAAATTTGAAATTTATTTATATTTAGATAATTCAATAGAAGATGCGAATACCAATGAATTTAAAAGTCTAGCAAAAAAATCTATAAATATTTCTAATTTAGAAGATATTGAAGCTTTCAATTTAATTAGAAGGGATAGTATTGATATAATGTTTGATATTACTGGTGTGACTTCATTTAATAGAGTTTCTTTATTTAAAAATAGATTGGCACCAAAACAAATCTCTTGGCTGGGATATTGCAATACATCGGGTTTAGATAATATGGATTATTTAATTGCTGATAAAAATTTAATTTATGAAGAAGAGAGAAAATGTTATTCTGAGAAAATAATATATCTGCCAAATATTTGGAATTGTCATTCTGGGCTTAATTCAGTTAGATCTCAGTCAGATACCCCATGTATAAAAGAAAAAAATATAACCTTTGGTTCATTCAATAATTTTAACAAAATAAATGATAGAGTTATTTACGTATGGTCTCAAATTTTATTGAAAGTTAAAAATTCTAAATTAATTTTAAAATCTTCATTAAAAATCGATAAGAGTTTTTTAAAAAAAGAATTTAAAAAATATGGGGTAATTGACTCCATTATATTTCTAGAAAAAAGAAAATTAGAAAGTCACTATAATTTATATAAAAAGATAGATATTGCCTTAGATACATTTCCATATAATGGTGTAACAACAACATTTGAAGCACTTTCTATGGGTGTTCCCGTTATAACCATGAAAGGATATAATTTTAATTCACGATGCGGAGAATCAATTATTAAAAATTTAGGTATAGAAAATCTAATAGGTAACAATGAAGAGGATTATATCTTAAAGGCGCAAAATATTGCAGATGATCAGGAAGAATTATCAAAATTGAGAAAAAAAATATTTAGCACATCATATGAGACACCTTTATTTAATACTAAAAAATTTTCTCAAGATTTTTTTAGTATTTTAGAAAAAATTTAATTTTATAAATATTAAAAAAATTACTTAATTTGTTAAGTAAGTTATTTTAATTATTAAATTTAAAGATATAATTTAGAAATGAGTATCTACGCTTTATCAACTGGACCAGGAATTTCAGGAATAGCTGTTGTAAGAGTTTCAGGAAAAGAAACCTCAAGAGTTATAGAATTATTAACTGGTAAAAACGTTCCAAAACCAAGAGTGGCAACGTTAAGAAAAATAAGTAAAATCAATACTTCTGAGCTAATTGATGAAGGTATAATACTATGGTTTCCTGGGCCAGAGAGCTACACAGGTGAAGATATGGCTGAAATACAAGTACATGGAAGTAAGGCTGTAATTGATGCTTTACACCACTCTATCTCAAATATTGAAAATTGCCGTTTAGCTGAACCAGGTGAATTTACGAAACTAGCATTTCAAAATGGAAAAATAAATTTACTTAAAGCCGAGAGCGTTGCAGATTTAATTTCTTCTGAAACTGAAATTCAAAGACAGCAAGCGATTAAAATTATGAATGGAAAATCTGCTGATCAATTTAATTTATTAAGAGAAAAACTTTTAAAAATTTTATCTCATGTTGAAGCAAAAATAGATTTTCCAGATGAAGATTTACCAGATGATATTTTGAAAAAAATTAAAAAAAGTTCAAATGAAGTTTTAATAAATATTGAAAAAATTTTAGATGATCAAAAAGTTGGAGAAAGAATAAGAGAAGGTTTTAAGATTGCAATACTTGGACCAACCAATGCAGGTAAGTCTAGTCTCTTAAATCATTTATCAAATAGAGATGTTGCCATAGTTTCAGAGATTGCGGGAACAACAAGAGATGTAATTGAAACTCATCTTAATATAGATGGTTATCCAGTAATTGTTTCTGATACTGCCGGGATAAGAGAATCTAAAAATGAAATTGAAAAGAAAGGTATTAAATTATCTTTAAATAGAGCAGAAGAAGCTGATTTAAAGTTGGTAGTTATTGATGCCAAAAACCTTGATTTTACTGATGTTTTGAAGGGTTTGTTAGATCAAAATGCTATTTTAGTAATAAATAAATCAGATCTTTTGGAGGGTGATATTGATCCTGAAGTTAAAAAATTTAATCATGTATTAATTTCAATTAAAGAAAATCTAAACATCGATGAATTAATTTCAAAAATAAAATATAATTTAAAAAATACATTTATAACAACTGATGATATTTTAATTACCAGAGAACGACACAGACAACATCTTGAACAATGTTTAGAGCATCTTAAAAATTTTCATAAAAAAAATGAAGTTGAAGATTTTGATAAAGCCGCAGAAGATTTAAGGTTAGCTACTAGACATCTTGGTATGATTGTTGGAAAAGTTGATGTTGAAGAGATATTGGGCAGTATTTTCAACGATTTTTGTATAGGTAAATAATGCTTTGTTTTCGTGGTTTTTAAGTACTTTTTAACTCAAAAACATTAATAATTAAAGCTTATTTAAGCAAAACTATACGCACCTTGTAAATATAATAATCAGTTATAAATTTAGCTTATGAAAAATGATTTATCATTTGATGTTGTGGTAATAGGTGGTGGCCATGCAGGTTGTGAAGCCGCTGCAGCATCTGCACGACTGGGTGTAAATACTGCTCTTTTTACTCATAAGATAGAAACAATTGGAGAGATGTCTTGTAACCCAGCAATTGGTGGTTTGGGCAAAGGACATTTAGTAAGAGAGATAGATGCTCTTGATGGTGTCATGGCTGAAGTTGCAGATAAATCAGGCATTCAATTTAGATTATTAAATAGAAGTAGAGGCCCAGCTGTAAGAGGACCGAGAACTCAATCAGACAGATCATTATATCGTAAATATATGCAAGAAAAACTTGCAAACTACTGTAATTTAAGCATTTTTTCAGATCCATTAATAAAGTTTATTTTTAATAAAAATACAATAACCGGCTTTATAACTAAAAAAGGTAAAAAAGTTTTATGTTCTAAGCTAATACTAACAACGGGCACTTTTTTAAATGGTCTGATACATATAGGTGATGAAAGAACACCAGCTGGAAGGTATGATGAGAAACCTTCAACAGGATTAAGTGAACAATTAGAAAAATACAATTTTAAAATAGGAAGATTAAAAACAGGAACCCCTCCCCGACTTGACTCAAGAACAATTAATTATGAAAATTTAGAAGAACAGTTTGCAGATGATGATCCTTATTTTTTTTCTTTCTTAACAAAAAAAAATATTAACAAACAAGTTTCATGTCGTATGACTTATACTAACAATAAGGTTCATAAAATTATTGAAAAAAATTTATCTAAGAGTGCCATGTACTCTGGCAGTATTCAAGGTGTTGGACCAAGATACTGTCCATCTATTGAAGACAAGATAGTAAAATTTGCTGATAAGGGCCGGCACCAAATATTTTTAGAGCCTGAAGGGCTAAATGACCATACAATTTACCCAAATGGCATTTCTACATCACTACCAGCTCATGTTCAGCAAGAAATATGTAATAATATCAATGGTTTAGAAAATGTTTCTATTATTAGACCAGGATATGCTATAGAATATGACTATATAGACCCTAGAGAGTTATTTTTAACACTCGAAACAAAGAAGATTAGCAATTTATACCTTGCTGGACAAATTAATGGAACAACAGGATATGAAGAAGCGGCAGCACAAGGTCTCATAGCTGGAATAAATGCTGCTCTATCTTTTAAAAAATTAGAACCTTTCATTCTTGATAGATCTGATGCTTATATAGGAGTAATGATAGATGATTTAGTAACTAAAGGTGTAGCTGAACCATATAGAATGTTTACATCAAGAGCTGAATATAGATTAAGTCTTAGATCTGATAATGCGGATCAAAGATTAACCTCTATGGGAATTGAAATAGGATTAATCGGCGATGTAAGAAAAGCTCTTTATTTAGATAAATTTGACAAAATTAAGCAAATTAACGTAAAAATGACTAAATCTACTATATCACCTAATAAAGCCCACAAATTTGGTATTAAAATAGCAATGGATGGAGTTCTAAGATATTCTGATGAAATATTAACTCAAAAAGGAGTTGATATGAGTAAAATTAGAGAAATATGGTCTGATATACCTTATTTTAGTAAAGAAATAGATGAACAAGTTGAAATTAATGCTCACTATAGAGGTTATCTAAAAAAGCAAAAAGCTGATATTCTTGCTTTTAAAAGAGATGAAAACCTCATAATACCAGATAAAATCAATTATGATGGCCTTTCAGGGCTATCAAATGAGGTAAAAGCTAAATTTAAAGAGATAAAACCAAAAACAATGGGTCAAGCGCTAAGAATTGATGGAATTACCCCAGCTGCTGTATATATTTTGTTGTCACATGTTAAAAGAAAGTCTATTAAGCATATAGCTTAATGGATCAAGAAATTTTAAATTCATATTCTAAACTTAATGACTTAAATGTTTCACGTGAAACATTTTTAGACTTTGAAAACTATATATCGATGATAATTGAAAAAAATGAAAAAATTAACATAATCAGCCAAAATACATCATCAAAAAAGTCTATAATTGAGCGCCATATTATTGATTCTGCACAAATTATTGATTTTGTTGACTTTAATTGTAATACAACCATAGATTTAGGATCAGGAGCGGGTTTACCGGGGATTGTAGTAGCAATTATATTGAAGAATATGAAAAATAATATGGAAGTTCATCTTTATGAAAAAAGCTACCATAAAAGCTGTTTTTTAAAAGAAGTTTCAGAAAAACTAAATTTAAATACAAAAATTTTTCAAAAAAATATTTTTGAAATAAAAAATTTAGAAACAGGTACAATTATGTCAAGAGCATTCAAGCCAATGCCAGTGGTTCTAGATTTAGTTTATGAAAATTTTTCCAAATATAAAAATTTAATTCTATTTATGGGTAAGAGTGGAAAAAAAATATTTGAAAAATCTAAAAATGATTGGGACTTAGAGTTCATAGAAAAAAAAAGTTTAACTAATGAGGATTCATTTTTATTAGACATAAAAAAAATTAAAAAGAAAGATAAAAACAGATATAAGAAAAATTAAATGCAAATTATTTCAGTTATAAATCAAAAGGGTGGGGTAGGAAAAACAACAACCGTTATAAATTTGGCAGCAGGATTAACTCATCTAAATAAAAAAATTTTAGTAATTGATTTAGATCCTCAAGGTAATGCAACAACAGGTCTTGGATTATCTAATGTAAATAACTCAAGTGACACAATTTATGGTCTACTCAATGGAACCAGAGAGATTAATGAGATAATCAAAAGGACACAGTTTGAAAATTTAGATATTATCACTTCTAATGTAGACTTGTCTGGACTTGAAGTTGAAACAGCTGATGACAGTAATAGAGCCTTCATATTAAAGGTTAAATTAAGCGCTTATTTAAACAATTCTAGAAGATCGTACGATTACGTGCTAATTGATTGTCCACCTTCCTTAAGTCTTCTTACAGTTATGGCGCTTGTCTGTTCCAACTCACTTTTAGTGCCTTTGCAAACAGAATTCTTTGCTCTTGAGGGACTTACTCAATTAATGAAAACTATTGAGAGAATAAAAGTAAGTCTAAATCCTGATTTAAAAATCCGAGGGATCCTTTTAACCATGTATGACAAAAGAAATAAGCTTTCTTCGCAAGTTGAAAAAGAAGCTAGAGACTATTTTAATGAAAAAGTTTACTCAACAGTAATTCCAAGGAATGTGAGATTATCAGAAGCACCCTCTCATGGAATGCCAGTTTTGATTTATGACAAATCCTGTCCTGGCAGTAAATCTTATTTTAGTTTTACTGATGAATTTATAAATCAAGAGTCAACAATAGGGAGTGCTGCTTAATGGATAAAATTAAAAAGGGTTTAGGAAGGGGTTTATCATCACTAATTGGCGAAACTAAAGTAGAGGTCCAAAAAAATCAACTACCAATAAGTGACTTAATACCAAATAAATATCAACCAAGAAAAAATTTCAATGAGGTAAACTTAGAAGATTTAACAAATTCAATAAAAGAAAGAGGAATGATACAGCCAATCATTGTTAGAAAATCAAAAAATGAAAATTCAAAATTTGAAATAATTGCAGGTGAGAGAAGGTGGCTAGCTGCACAGAGAGCAGGCATTCACAATGTTCCAGTGGTAATCACAGAGGCAGATGATTTAAAATCTTTAGAATTTGCAATAGTTGAAAATGTTCAAAGACATGATTTAAATCCGTTGGAAGAAGCCCAAGGTTATAAAAGATTGATAGATGAATTTTCTTATGATCAAGAGAAAGTATCAAAATTTATAGGTAAAAGCAGAAGCTACATAACTAATTCATTAAGAATATTAACTCTACCGGACGAAGTTATAGAACTAATAGAGACGCAAAAATTAACCACTGGTCATGCAAAAATTTTAGTTGGATTAGAGAATGCTTCTTTTGTTGCAAATAAGATTATTGAAAAAAAATTATCGGTAAGACAAGCAGAAAATTTTGTTCAATTGTTTAAAAAAAAAAGACAAAAGTCAAAGATCACAAAAGATACTAATATTATAGCTCTTGAACTTTCAGTATCAAATAAAATAGGATTAAATGTGGAAATACAAAATAATAAAAGGAATAAAGGAAAAATTTCGTTTGAGTATAAAGACCTAGACCAGTTAAATAAAATTATAGATATAATTAAATCTAATTATTAGTTTTAGCTGATGAATGACTTAAAATAAAATCCGTAATTAAATTAATTGAATTAATAATATTCTTCTTTATTTGCAATTCAATTTCATTTAGTGCGTAGATAAGTTGTTTAATATTTTTTGATTTCCACTTTTGAATTTGTTGTTTTGTTATGTCTTTTTCTTTCCAAAAAATTGGTGGTTTTGCTGATGAGATGGTCAAATCTATATTTTTGTTAGTTTCAAATGTTTTTGATAATGCCAGTAATTTTTTTGCTTTTACTAAAAAAGATCTAGTAATCATAATACAGTCTTCATTGCTAAAATTATTTTCATTTAAGATAGTTATTATTTTTTTTTTATTCTGAGCAAGGCAATTATCAATAAGTTCAGATATGCTGTGATTTTCACTTAAATTGATCAACTTAGATATAATTTCATTGTTAATTTTTTTTCCACTTTTACTAAAATATTCAATTTTTCGAAGTTCATTTATAAGAGCTTCTCTGTCACCACTGCATTTGCCAACTATTAAGTTTATATTTGAAGGTGAAATTGAAATTTTTTTATCACTCAAAAAATTATATGCAAATTTAGACAATGTTTGATTATTATCAGGATAAAAGGGAACACAAACTAATTTTTTGTCTTTTTCAAAAACTGATCTTAATTTAGATTTTTTTTCTAATATACCTGTATTAATTATTACATATAGTTCAGGTATATTTTTTTCTATAATCTCTTCTGTGATTTTTATGATTTTTTCCGAAGCTCTATTAATTAAAATAATTTTTTTATTTTCAAATAATGATCCAGAATAAATACTATTATAAAAAATTTCGATATTTTCTAAAATTTCTTTTTCATCATAAGAAAATAAAGATTTATCATTATTAAGTTTCAGTATTTTAGATATTTCTTCTTTTTTACCACCTTCGTTTTGACCATAAAATAAAATAATATTGTTCTTGTTTATATCTATTTTTTTTGTTTCATATGATTTTATAATCATTATTTACTTACAAGATCTAAATTTAATTTTTTTACGAAAGAAGTTGCAAAATTTTTCTTTATTGTATTTTCATAGTTTCTTTGTTCAACAAAATCAGAATTATTTTTTACATTTTGTTTTTCCTGAAACACTATCGTTTCTTTTTTTTCATTATTAGAAATTATAAATGTTGCTGTAGCAATTAGTAAATAATCAGTTATTGATCCTTTTGAATTCTTTGCAGCAATAATCTTTTCATACTCTGTATAAATCTGAATATTAAATATTTCTTGTACATTTTTATCTGAAATTCTTTCAATTTCAGATTTAATTTTATTATTTATTATTTTATCACCCTCTATATTGTTTATGTTTATTTGGTAATTAATTTGATTGGACTGATATATTGGTGAGAAACCACAATGTGGAATTATTATAATCATACATAATATAAAAAATTTTTTCATTTTTTAGATTATTATATTCATTAATTTATTTTTAATAAATATTTTCCTTTTAAAAGTTTGTTTATCTAAATATTTTTTCAATATTTCGTTATTATTGATTATATTTGTCAATTCTTGTTCAGAAATGTTTCTATTTGTTTCAATTAATCCTCTTTTTTTTCCATTTATTTGGATAACAATTTTTATCTTGTCATCTATTAATTGATTTTTGTCATATTTTGGCCAACTCATTTTTTCTGATTTGAGCAAACGCATACATTCACTTGAAAAATGAGGAATTATAGGGTTTATTGCAATTAAGATTTTTTCAAAATTGTTAATAAGAGTCTTTTTTGTGTATTTTTTGTCTATCTGCTTAAATAATGAGGAGTACATTTCATGTAAATTAGCTACTATCTTGTTGTAACTAAAATTATCTAAATTTTCGGTAACTTTCTTTAAAAAAATATTAGTATATTTATCTAATTCCCGGTCATCATCATCATTATGATTTTGTTGTATTTGTTGCGTAAATTTTAAATTTAAATTCCAAAGTTTTTGAATAAATTTAAAAGATGAAATAATTCCTTCTTCTGACCACTGAACATCCTTTTCAGGAGGGCTATCTGATAAAATAAATAATCTTACAGAATCTGCACCATAATTTGATATAATTTTTTCAGGATCTATAGTATTTTTTTTTGATTTAGACATTGACTCTGATGGTCCAACTTTAATTTCCCTAGATTGGTCATTTATTAAATATTTTTTACCATTAATTGTTTCAATTTCTTCTGGACTGACCCAATTATTCTCATGATCTTTATAAGTTTCATGACAAACCATCCCCTGGGTAAATAAACCCTCAAATGGTTCCACTATGTTAAATTTTTCGTTTTTAAAAGAAAGAGCCTGCATAAAAAATCTTGAATATAATAAATGCAATATTGCATGTTCTACACCACCTATATACTGATCAACAGGCATCCAATAATTAACGTCATCTATATCAAATCCATATTCATTATTTTCCGGAGAACAAAATCTTAAAAAATACCATGAAGAGTCTACAAAGGTATCAAGCGTATCTGTTTCTCTTATATATTTTTTATTATTAATAGTGATATTTTTCCAATTATTGGCCTTATCAAGTGGATTACCTGATGGATCCAACTTTTCTATTGCTGGAAGCTCAACTGGAAGCATTTCATCTGGTATTTTTATTGGGTTATTTTTCTCATCATAAATAATTGGAATTGGGCATCCCCAGTATCTTTGACGAGAAATTCCCCAGTCTTTTAATCTAAAATTAATTTTTTTCTCGCCTAACTTATTTTCTTCTAAATATTTTATTGTTTTTTCAATAGAGTCCTCAGGACATTTTAGACCATTCAAAAAAGAGGAATTAAAAATGTAGCCAGGTCCTGTGTAAGCCTCATCTTTTACTTGAAAATTTAAATCATCTAAATTTGGAGTTACCACTGTATTTATCTCTAGAGAATATTTTTTAGCAAAATCTAAATCTCTCTGATCGTGTGCTGGACAACCAAAAACCGCACCTAATCCATAATCCATAAGAACAAAATTTGCAAAATAAACAGGAACTTTAATATTTTCATTTAATGGATTAATTGCAGTTAAGTCAGTTTTAAATCCAATCTTTTCAGCATTTGCAATTGACTCTTCCGTTGTTCCAGTTGTTGAACATTTTTTTTTGAAATTTATAAATTCTTTATCTTCTTCATAATATTTGGCTAACGGATGATCTACAGACAAAGCTAAAAAAGATAATCCAAATAATGTGTCTGGTCTTGTGGTGAAACATTTTATTTCAGAAATATTTTTTTCAGACTCTATCTTAAAGCCTACTTCGCAACCAAAGGATTTGCCAATCCAATTTTTCTGCATAATTTTTACTTTATTTGGCCACTTATCAAGTGTGTTAAGATTTTCTAATAGATTTTCTGAAAATTTTTTAATATTAAAAAACCATTGGCTCAATTTTTTTCTCTCAACTATTGCTCCAGATCGCCATCCTTTGCCATCGATTACTTGTTCATTAGCTAGTACTGTTTGATCAACAGGATCCCAATTGACATATTCTTCTTTACGATAGACCAGGCCTTTGTCATATAGCTCTAAAAAGAACTGCTGTTGATGCTTAAAATACTGAGGGGAGCATGTTGAAATTTCTCTGCTCCAATCAATTGAAAGCCCAAGCCTTTTTAATTGTGATTTCATTTTAGCAATATTGGATTCAGTCCACGTTTTTGGATCTAAATTATTTTGTCTTGCCGCATTCTCTGCTGGCATACCAAAGGAGTCCCATCCCATAGGGTGAAGAACATTATAACCTTGTAAAGACTTATATCTTGCTAACACATCCCCAATTGTATAGTTCCTTACATGGCCCATATGAATTTTTCCAGATGGATAAGGAAACATTTCTAAACAATAGAATTTTTTCTTATCTCTATCAACTTTGGCTGAAAAAGTTTTTTCTTTCTCCCAAAATTTTTGCCACTTAACTTCAATTTCTTTAAAATTATATCTCTCCATAATCTTAACTATTATGAATTAAAGAATTCACAGAAACTTATTGTTTCTTATTTTTCTTTTGAGATTCATAAAGTGCAGCTTTTTTAAGAATCTCTTTTTTTAATTCTGTAATTAATACTTTGTTGGTTTCTATTACATTGCAATTCATTAAATTATTTTTACATTTTCGGGTAAAAATTTTAATGTCTAATGCATCAGATCTTATTTCATTTGTAAGAAATCTTATGGAAATTTTTATACTTTCATTTTGATTGTTTTCATCTGAGTACCAATCTGTAATAATTATTCCTCCACTGTAATTAACTGATGAGAGCGGCATAAAATCTATTACATCTAGAGAAGCTCTCCATAATTCATTTGAACTTGCAAAATCAAAAGTTCCACCTTTAGGATTTCCTATAGTGTCAAATAATCTAAATGATTTTCCCTCTTTAATGTTCTGCTCAATTCTTTTCTTTGGATCTGCAGGATTTTTTCTAGCGTCACCCCCTGGAAGTTTTCCATTACAAGAATTAAGAGTTGTTAAAGCAATGATAAATATGACTATTAATTTTATAAATTTTGATGAAAACATAAAGTTTTTTGTGAATTATGATGTTTATACAATATTTTTTAAAAATAGCTAAAATTTAAGCAAAAATAGCCTTTATATGATGTAAAAATGCAACACATTGCTGTTTTTTTTATTATAATTGAAGTATTTTTCAATTAATTCATAATTAATGATAAATACAACCTGTTTATTATTAATAACAAACAAAAAAATATAAAGGAGAATTTAATATGAACAAATTTAGAAAAATAGGCTTAACTGCTTTAGCAGGTTCGCTTGTTGCTTCTGTAGCTGTTGCTGGTGACTTAGCTGTTACTGGTGTTGCTGAGATGTCTGTAACTAATCACGACCATAAAGCTACAGGTAAAACAGTAGCTATGGTTAACAGTGTTAACTTTGCTGGTTCAGGTGAAACTGATGGTGGATTAACTGTTAATTTATCTTTTGAATTAGACCAAGGTGCTGGTGATGGAACTGGTCCTTTTGATAACCACAAAGTATCAGTTGGTTCTGACACTCTAGGTACATTAACTGTACATGGACATGGTGGATCAAACGCTGCTGCAGCAGTTGACGCTACTGCTTCTGGTGACCTATGGGATAACACTTTTGGTTTTTCAACAGGTGCTGGTGGTAATTCAGTTAAAGCAGGTCCTAGTGGAGCTGGTTTAGTGCAATATACTTTACCTTCATTCGCTGATGGTGTTGCAATTAACGCAACATACTCATCTGCAGGTGAAAACAATGAAGGTTCAAGTGCTTTAGGTCTAGTTTATACTGGTATCGAGGGTTTAACAGTAAGTTTAGGAACTGGTAATGATAATAGCACAGTTGCAGTTGATGCTGACTACACAACTATGAAAGCATCATATGTTTATGGTTCAATCACAGCAGCAATTTCTGCTTCTGAATACGACCATACTACTGCTGCTAATGACCAAGAAGTAACATCTTTTGGATTAACATACACAGTAACGGATGATATTTCTGTAACATACGGTCAGGACAAAATAGAAAACAATACTGACACTGCTGATATTGAAGTTGATGGTATAACTGCATCATACACTTCAGGTGGTATGACTGTATCTGCTAAGAGAGTTAGTGCTGACAATGTTGATGGTTCATCAACAGGTGTTAACAATGACAGAAGTATGTTTAAATTAGCTGCATCATTTGCATTTTAATTTAAAACTATAATATTTAAAAAGGCCCCGTTTGGGGCCTTTTTTTTTATTCAAAATGAGAAATTCCTGCAAAACCAAAACAATTTAATAGATTAAGTTTTTTAAAATTTAAATTTGATATTCCACCGAGTGCTATAATCTTTTTATTCGTCAATTTTGAAAATAATTTAAACTTATTTATACCTAAATAGTTCTTATTTTTTTTAAAAATTGAAGATAAAAAAATTATATTTACTCCTTGTTTTTCTTTAATTTTTATCTCTTTATAATTATGAGCAGAACCAATAATTATAAATTTCTTTTTAAAAGAAAATGAAAGGTGATTAGTTTGATTATTAAAAGATGGAATATAGGCCCCATCCAGGTTCAAATGAAGAGCCAATTTAATATCATTTGATAGAAAAAACTTATAACCTTTTTTTTTACAGTATTGTTTAAGTTTAATAATAGTGCTTAAATTATTTTTAGTGTCATAGTTTCTATAAATTATACCAGTATTTATTTTCTGTTTGTCTATATTGTTTGAATCAAATTTATTAATAAAGTAATATTTTCTAATTTTATGCATAATACTGTTAAAAACTTATTAGAAATTGAAAATAATATCAAAATAAATCTAGATGAATTAAATATTCATAATTATCCAAAAATTATTGCAGTCTCAAAGACTTTTAAAATTGATAAAATTCTTCCTCTCATAGAACACGGGCAAATTGATTTTGGTGAAAATAAAGTTCAAGAAGCAATAGAAAAATGGACAGAAATTAAAAAAAAAAATTTAAAAATCAAATTACATATGATTGGAAAATTACAAACAAATAAAGTGAAATTTGCAGTAAAATTGTTTGATTATATTCATTCAGTTGATAGTGAAAAAATGGCAAAAAAAATTGCAGATGAACAATTAAAGATAAATAAAAGAATTAAAATTTTTTTACAGGTAAATATTGGAGATGAAGATCAAAAATCGGGTATAAAAAAAAATGATATAGATAAATTAGTTTCTTATTGTGAGGAAATTAATTTAGATTTAATTGGATTGATGTGCATTCCTCCCGCAAACATTGACCCTGAACAATATTTTAGAGAAATGAAACAATTAAATAAAAATTTTGATTTTAAAGAGCTAAGTATGGGGATGTCTTTAGACTATATCAAAGCAGCTAAAAATTTATCTACATATGTTAGAATTGGATCTAGTATCTTTGGTCAGAGATTTTAGAGAATTTTAATTTTTGTTTTTTTTTTGATTAATTTTAATAAAATTAAAAAATCTTTTTCTTTTAAAGCGATACATCCAGCTGTTGGATTATAATTTTTTGTTAAGTGAATAAAAATACAACTTCCTTTACCAACTACTGGTTTTTTAAAATTATACTTAACAGGAATTAGTAAATTATATTTATAATCTTTTCTTTTTAATTTTTCATGTTTTAACTTTTTGTCTATTTTAAAAAGTTTATTATATTTTTTTGTATCATCAATGTCATCACACCAACCCATAGTTTCTTTAATTTCAATACATTTTAATAATGTTTGAGGTTTTTTTATTCTATCTTTCCTAAAATAAAGATTTTCTATTTCAAATGTTCCTTTTGGAGTTTTTTGATCTCCTTCTATTTTATTAATTGATGTACCTTTTTTACCAATACAACATCTAAACTTAAATTCATCTATTAGAAGAGAGTGTTTATTTTTAACTAAAATTGTCATATGGTCCATTTATGAGTAGTCAACGCTTAATAATATACAAGTTTAGCTCATTATATCATATTCTTGAAGAACTTAGTTTAGATATAAACTTTAAAATTATTTATTTAGACAGTGAAAATTTATTATATGAGAAAATAAAAAACTCTAATAATTATCTCATAATATCGAATAAAAAAAATCTAAATTTTAGTAATCATATTTATTTAGATAATAAACCAATGAATATTTCTAAATTAGTTGAAAAAATAAATATTGAATTTTTAAAACTTCATTTCAATAATCAATCACATGTAAAAATTAATGATTATACAATTGATCTAAATTCAAGAGAAATGATGATCAATAATAATAAACTTAAATTAACTGAGAAAGAAATTAATACAGTTATTTATTTAATAAAAAAAAATGAGTCTGTTAGCATTAACGAACTTCAAAAAAATGTTTGGAGTTATCAGTCTGATATTGAAACTCATACAGTTGAAACACATATTTATAGATTAAGAAAAAAAATATCTATTACTTTTAACGATAATGATTTTATAGTTAGTAAAAAAAATGGTTATCAAATCGAATAAAAAAAACCCTATTGCTAAAGATTTATATACAAGAAAATATAAACCGAAAATAGTTAACCCCAAAAAAGGCAAAGGAAGTTTTAAAAGAAAAAAAAGATAAGTTTAAAGTCTAGCACCAATCTGCTGTATTACCCTTGATGACATTTCTGTTCCTTTTTCCAGACTATTTTTAGTCGATAATTTATTAACATATCCATGTAGAAACCCAGCAGCAAAAAGATCGCCAGCACCAGTTAGATCTAAAATTTTAAGATTTTGAAGTACTCCTGACTCAACCACTTCTTCCCCTTTAATAGCCACTGCTCCTTTATCGCCTCTTGTAACAACTACTAACTTATTAATTTTTTTTGAAAAGTTAATTACATCGTTAAAATTTTTTGCATCAATTAAAGATGTAATTTCTTGTTCATTAGCAAAAGTTATATCTAGTTTGTTTTTCACTAAGTTTAAGAAATGAGGTTTGTGTCTATCTACACAAAATTGATCAGAAAGGGACATAGCTACTTTGCTTGCATTTTTAATTGCTTTATCAAATGCTTTTTTAGGTTCTCCTTCATCCCACAGGTAACCTTCTAAAAATATTATCTCACTTTTTTTAATCACATCAGAACTTACATCGTTTTCATTAATTTTTCCTGCCGTTCCTAAAAATGTACACATTGTTCTCTCTGAGTCTGGAGTAACCAATATTAAACATGTACCTGTTGGCAATTCTTCCCTCTTCTTTGAGTAAAAATATTCTACTTTTTCTTTTCTTAGACCTTCTTCGTATTTACTACCAAAGTCGTCATCAGAAACTTTTCCTATAAAACCTACTTTGTCACCAAGTTGAGATAATCCAACTATAGAATTTGCAACAGATCCTCCAGAGACAGTTTTTTCTATTTTAAGATTTCTTAATAAATTTTTGAATTCATTTTCATCAAAAAATAGTTTCATTGCGCTCTTTGTAAGATTATTTTTTTCAATGAAACTGTCATTTACTTTACAAACGACATCAACTATTGCATTTCCTATTCCTAAAATTTTCATATTATGCTTTTTGGGTAATAACAGGTTTTTTTCTATTTGGGTAGCACGTAGTGCATATTTCGCATGATAAACCATAACAATCTCTTGCCTTACAATATTCTCTTCCATAAAAAATTATTTGTAAATGAAGCTTAGACCAAGTTTTCTTTGGAAATATTCGTTTTAAATCTTTTTCAGTTTGAACTACATTTTTTCCATTTGTTAAACCCCATCTTTGAGCAAGTCTATGAATATGAGTATCAACTGCAAAAGCTGGATATCCAAAACCCTGGGACATCACTACACTCGCCGTTTTATGGCCAACACCAGGGAGTTTTTCAAGCTCTTCAAAAGTTTTAGGCACTTTTCCGTTGTGTTTTTCTAAAACTTGTTTTGACATCAAGTAAATACTTTTTGCTTTAATTCTAAAAATACCAATTTTTTTTATTAATTTTTCAATTTTCTTTTTTCCTAATTTTACAAAGTGTTCTGGTTTGAAATACTTTGGGTATATATTTTTTGTTACATTATTAACATTTACATCTGTACATTGAGCTGACAGAAGTACAGAAATTAAAAGTGTAAAAGTATTTTTACTTTTTAAAGGAACTAGTGTCTTAGGATAAATTTTATTTAAAGTTTTAATTATAATTTTTGCTTTTTGCTCCTCATCCATTATGAAAAGTTAAGCAAATCTCTCATAGAATATAAGCCAGGTCTTTTTTTCATTAACCATTTAGAAGCAGTTAAAGCTCCATCAGAGTATAGTGTTCTATCAAAAGCCTCATGATTTAATGTAATTATTTCTTTACCACTCGAGAATTTTACTTCATGTTCTCCAATGATCTCACCTTTTCTAATTGAATTAAAATTAATTTTATTTCCATAAGGAAAAGATTTTTTATTTAGAAATTTCTTCCCAATTAAATTATATAAATTTTTATCCTTTCCATCTGCAATACCTTTACCAAGCATTAAAGCTGTACCTGATGGATAGTCTTTTTTATGTTTATGGTGCACTTCAAATATTTTACTTAAGTATTCATCATTTAATGATTTTGAAGCAATCTCAGTTAAATACATCAATAGATTCACACCTAAGCTCATATTTCCTGCCTTTAAAATAGGTATTTTTTTTGAAAACTTCTTAATTTGATTTTCTTGCTTTCTATTAAATCCAGTTGTTCCAATAACAACTTTTTTTTTAAGTTTAGATGCTACTTTTAATATCTCTAGGGTGCAATCAGGAACAGTAAAATCAATAATTACATCTGTTTTTTTAAATGCCTTTTCAGAATTTAACTCTGGTTTAATACCATTAAATTTTTTATTTATTGGTATATTTTCTGTAAGTGTAACTAATTTAAAATTCTTATTTTTTTTGGAGGACTTTATTAGTTGCTGACCCATTCTGCCCATGCATCCTGAAATCGCTAAATTAATATTTTTCATTTATAAATATTAACTCTTTTTAGGAGATTAGTCTTTTAGTTTTTCCAGAAATCTTTTGCTTTTTGAAAAAACTTTTTTATGCTTGGATTTGACTTGTCGTTTTCAATTTCTCTAAATTGCTCAAGTAATTCTTTTTGTTTTTTATTTAAATATACTGGCACTTCTGTTTTTACTTGAACGTACAAATCTCCAAAATCACCTCTTCTCATAAAAGGCATCCCTTTGCCCTTTAATCTAAATTGTTTACCATTTTGTGTTCCATCAGGAATTTTTATTTTTGCTTTTCCACCGTCAATAGTTGGAATTTCTATAATAGTTCCCAATGCGGCATCTGCGAGAGATAGTGGAAATTCAAAAAATAAATTTTCATCTGATCTTTTAAACAACTCATGAGAGTGAACATTAATAAACAAATATAGATCCCCAGTTGTTCCACCTCTACTACCAGCCTCACCTTTACCTGCTAATCTAATTCTTGTCCCATCATCAACACCTTTAGGAATTGTAACTGATATTTTCTTAGAGGCTTGTTTCTTTCCCTGTCCATTACAGTCATTACATGGATTTGTAATTTCTTCACCATTACCATTACACTGAGGGCATGTTTGTTGTACTGTGAAGAAACCTTGGTTAGATCTTATTTTTCCATTCCCTCCGCAATAAGTACATCTATCTGGAGAATGACCAGGTTTTGAGCCATTTCCTTTACAGGTGTTACATTTTTCTGTGGTTGAAAACTTTATGTCTTGTTTTTTACCTTGGTAGGCTTCTTCAAGAGAAATTGATAAATCATATCTTAGATCTGAACCTCTGTTATTAGAACTTCTACTTCTTGATCTTCCACCACCACCAAAATCCCCAAAAAAATCCTCAAAAATATCTGAAAAATCTGCTCCACCAAAACCACTAAAGCCACCACCTTGTCTTCCACCACCATTTTCAAATGCCGCATGACCGAAGTTATCATAGTTTTGTTTTTTTTCTTTATCTGAGAGAATTCCATAAGCTTCACTGGCTTCTTTGAATTTATCTTCTGCAACTTTATCACCAGGATTTTTATCAGGATGGTATTTTACAGCAAGTTTTCTATAAGCTGACTTTAATTCATCAGAAGATGCATTTTTACTTACACCTAAAACATCATAGAAATCTCTTTTAGCCATAAGTTACCCTGAGATAATGATCGTTGATATTCTTAAGCGCTTTTTTCTTTATCTTCTTCTTTATTTTCTTCTTTTACTTCTTCAAAATCTGCATCAACTACGTTATCGTCTTTTTTTTCTTCATCACTTTTTTTATTATCATCAGGTGAATCTGGTTTTTTCTCTTGAGCTTTATATATAGCCTCACCTAATTTCATTGATACTTGAACTAACGTTTCTGTCTTTTTCTTAATATCTTCGTTGTCAGTCCCTTTTAGAGCTTCTTTTAAACTTGATGATGCATCTTCTATTGCTTTTTTTTCAGCATCAGTAATTTTTGATCCATGCTCTTTAATATTTTTTTCAGTTGAATGAATTAAAGTATCAGCCTGATTTCTCGTATCTACAGACTCTCTTTTCTTTCTATCATCTTCTTTATTAGCTTCAGCATCTTTAACCATTTTTTCAATTTCTTCTTCACTTAATCCACCAGAAGCTTGGATTTGAATTTTTTGCTCTTTTCCAGTTCCTTTATCTTTTGCTGAAACACTAACTATACCGTTCGCATCAATATCAAAAGTTACTTCAATTTGTGGAACTCCTCTTGGAGCTGGTGCGATACCGATTAGCTCAAAATTTCCTAACATCTTGTTATCAGTGGCCATTTCTCTTTCACCCTGAAGAACTCTAATAGAAACTGCAGGTTGATTATCTTCTGCTGTAGAAAATATTTGGCTTTTCTTAGTTGGTATTGTTGTGTTTTTCTCAATTAGTTTAGTTGATACACCGCCTAAAGTTTCAATTCCGAGAGATAAAGGAGTAACATCTAAAAGAAGTACATCTTTTACATCACCCTGAAGCACCCCAGCTTGTATAGCTGCGCCCATAGCAACAACTTCATCCGGATTAACACTTTTATTTGGATCTTTCCCAAAAAAGTTTTTAACTTCAGCTAGAACTTTAGGCATTCTAGTCATTCCACCAACCATTACAATTTCATCGATATCACTTGCTGATATACCAGCATCACTTAACGCTGTTTTACAAGGTGGTAATGTTTTGGTAATTAAATCTTCAACAAGAGCTTCAAGTTTTGCTCTAGTCATTTTTAAATTAATATGTTTTGGTCCTGTTTTATCTGCAGTGATAAATGGCAAATTAATATCTGTCTGTTCTGCTGAAGATAATTCGATCTTAGCTTTTTCAGCAGCCTCCTTTAATCTTTGAAGTGCAAGTTTGTCAGATGTTAAATCTATACCATTATCTTTTTTAAATTCTGCAATTAAATAATTAACAATTGCATTATCAAAGTCTTCACCACCTAAAAAAGTATCTCCATTTGTCGACTTAACTTCAAATACACCGTCTCCTAATTCAAGAATAGAAACATCAAATGTTCCTCCTCCTAAATCGTATACCGCAATTTTTTTATTTTGTTTTTTATCTAAACCATATGCAAGTGATGCTGCAGTAGGTTCATTAATAATTCTTAGAACTTCTAGACCAGCAATTTTACCAGCATCTTTTGTTGCCTGTCTTTGTGCATCGTTGAAGTATGCAGGTACTGTTATAACTGCTTTACTTACTTCTTGACCCAAATATTTCTCAGCAGTCTCTTTCATTTTTTGAAGAATAAAAGCAGAAATCTGTGAAGGTGAATATTTTTCTCCTTTTGCTTCAATCCACGCATCACCTTTTTCAGAATTAACTATTTTAAAAGGTGCTGCTGCAATATCTTTTTTTACAGTTGGATCTTCAAAATTTCTTCCAATAAGTCTTTTAACTGCAAAAATTGTATTTTCAGGGTTTGTTACAGCTTGTCTTTTAGCAGGCTGACCAACAAGTTTTTCACTATCATCAGTAAAAGCTACAACTGATGGAGTTGTTCTTGCACCTTCAGCATTTTCTAATACTTTAGGCTGGCTTCCTTCCATAATTGATACACATGAGTTTGTTGTACCAAGATCTATTCCAATAATTTTGCTCATAATTTAATTTCTACCCTTCATATATGTGTTAATATTAATTCTACAAGTTCAACAAATGTAATTATTTGTTTAAATTCTCCTTATTTTCCTCACTTTTATCATCTTTAATTTCTGTCTTTTTGGATACACCAACTAAAGATGGTCTAAGCAATCTGTCTTTTATCATAAAACCTTTTTGAACTTCTTGAACAATTGTTCCAGGTTCTTTTTGATCATCCTCTATTTCCATCATTGCTTGATGCAAATTTGGATCTAATTTTTTATTAAGACAATCAATTGGTTTAATATTATTTTTGGTAAATATTGAGATTAAATCTTTATTGATTATCTCAAAATGCTCTAAAGTTTTTTTTAATGCTTCTGTATTTTTAAGAGATTCGTCACTTTCTAAAATTAACTTTGATCTTGATAGGTTATCAATTAAATTTAAAGCTTCTTTTGCAAATGCAAAGCCCCCATAATCAAATGCATCATCTTTTTCTTTTTCAAACCTTCTTCTTTGATTTTCCATTTCAGCAAAAGTTCTTGCTAATTTGTCTTCTAATTCTTTTATTTTTTCTTCAGGAGGCAATTCTATTTTTTCTTCTACAACCTTGTTTTCTTCTTGCTCATTATCTAATCGATTATGATTTTCATCGCTCTTATTTAGAGTTTCAGCTGTAGTATTTTCTTGATTTTGGTTTTCTTCTTTTTCCATCAGAGCATATATGGTAAGAAATTTCATAATTGCTAGGTATTTATGAAAAAAATTTCAAAATTGCTAATAGGTACTAATAACAAGGGAAAATATAGGGAAATTAAAGATTTATTACCAAAATATATCAAAACATACTCAACATCTAAATTTAAACTCAAGAGTCCAACAGAAGATGGGCTGACATTCACAGAAAACTCAATCATAAAATCTAAACATTTTTCAAAAAAAACAAAATTAATCTGTCTTGCTGACGACTCTGGGCTTGAGATAGATATATTGGATAAAAGTCCAGGAATTTATTCAGCTAGATGGGGTGGAAAAAAAGGTAATTTTAAAAAAGCAATAAATAGAGTGTATAGAGAATTGTCTAAAAAAGACAAAAATTGGAAGCACAAAAAAATTAAAGCTAGATTTATTTGTGCATTATCAATTTGTTATTTAGATAAAAAAATAGCATCTGTTTTGGGTAAAGTTGAAGGACATATTTCAGAAAAACCAAAAGGAAAAAATGGTTTTGGCTATGATCCAATTTTTGTTCCTAAAAATAAAAGAAAAACTTTTGGTGAAATGAGCTCTTCGCATAAATACAAAATAGACCATCGATTTATTGCTTTTAAGAAAATTAAAAAATTTCTATAATTTTTTGATCTTCAATTTTATAAAAGTTTAATCGGTGATTAATTTTGTTATTTTTTATATCAAAAATACCAATCTTACCTTTAAAAGAATTTTTCTTTTTAAAAAGTTTATTTAAATTAGAGAGATTAGTTTTTAATGATAAATAATAGACAAGTCCTACGAGATCATAGCTTAATAAAGCTAAGTGTGAGGGATATTCATTAAATTCACTAAAAAACTTATCTTTGTAATTTTCAAAATTATTTTTATTTATTGATGGGTAATATAATGGCTGAATATCTATTTCATTTAATAAGCTTTTATCAAACCATTGGTTTAAGGTAATAAAATATTTATTTTTAGGAGAAACATCTGTGTATAAAAGTGATGTAGATACACTTTTTAAACTTTCATCAAAATCTGAAATAACGACTGCATCAAAATTTAAACCTCCTAAAGAATATCTTTGTTCAAGCTTTTTAATTTTTTTTTCTTTGTTAGATTGATTTGATTTTTTTAATCTTAAAATTTCATCTTTTAAGTTTTGTTTTCTAATCCTGTAATTGGTTATTTCTTCAATTTGTTTAGTTAGTTTTGTAGGCTCTGTACTATAGTCATAATCTTTAAATATTTTAATTCTAGAATCTTTTATTCCTTTTTTAATTTCAAATTCATAATCTTGAATAGGTGTTAAAAATATTGTTCTCCTTATATTATTTGTTTCTATAAATTTTTTTATAGTATTGAATTGAGAAGTAGAATTTATTCCTGCAGAAATTACATTTTTTGGAAGATCTAATGTTTTATTTGTTAAAGACAAAAAAGTTATATCCTTGATTTCATCTAAATAGGATATGCTTTCATAAAAAACAGGTCCAATAACAACCTTTACACCCATTTGTTTTAACTCAAATGCTGATTTGAGTGCTTTGTTTGCTTTTGATGCCGTATCTTTAGGAATTATTTCTATTAAATTATTATTGATATCTTTTACGGCTAATCTTACAGCTTTTATAATCGATTGTCCTAGTTCTTTATCAGAACCTGTTAAAGGGACCATAAGACCAATTTTAATTTTATCCGATGCTTTTGCTGAAAAGGAAAATAATAAAGAAAGATTTAATATTACCAAAAAAATAATTTTAATAAATTTACTCATTTTAATGTTAGTATAATATTTTTTAAGCTTAATTATGTTCATAAAATCACAATCTCAAATAAAAGATAATGAAAAAGGTCTTTATTTGGTATCAACACCAATTGGTAATTTAAAAGATATTACTTTAAGAGCTATAGAAATATTAAAAAAATCTACTTATATCCTTTGTGAAGACACAAGAGTTTCCAGAATTCTATTAGATAGATATGAAATAAAATCATGTTTGATCTCAAATCACAAATTTAATGAGTCAAAAAATTTAAATAAAATTATAAATCTTCTAAAATCTGGAGAAATAATTTCATTAATTTCAGACGCTGGAACACCAAGTATTTCTGATCCTGGTGCCATATTAGTGAATGAATGTGTGAGAAACAATATTAGAATTTGTCCAATTCCAGGACCTTCAGCTGTAGCAACAGCAGTATCAATTAGTGGTTTTTCAGAAAAATTTATTTTTCATGGATTTTTACCTGAAAAAAAACAGGCTGTTATAAACGTCTTAAACAAGATATCAAAATTTGATGAAACATGTGTTTTTTTTATTTCTTCAAAAAAAGTAAATAAAATTATTCCTGAATTAAAAAAAAACTTTAGTGGAAGGAAAATAATATTTTGTAGAGAAATTTCAAAGATATATGAAGAATTTATAAGAAAAAATGTGGATGATTTAGAAATATTCAATAAAGAGCTTAAAGGAGAGCTAACAATAGTAATTTCTGAAAAAAAAATTGATAAAAATCACTCACCAGAATTAAGTGAATCAGATATGAATATCATTAAAAAGATGATTAATAAATTAACTATAAAAGAAATAACAGAAGTTATTAGTCAAAATAAAGATATTTCAAAAAAAGAAATTTATAATTATTGTTTAAAGATAAAAAATGAAATTTAAATTTATAATAATTATTTTACTGGGTTTAATTTTATCTAGTTGTGTTGGTGTCTCTTCAAAAGGTATTTTTGGCACAGGAGTTAGTGTTGCTTTTGATCCACGGACAGTTGGCACTCAAATGGATGACTCAATTATGCAAAAAAATTTAGCTGCAAGAATTCTTATTAAAGATAAAAAATATCTATTATCAGTAAAATCAAAAGTATTAGATGGAAGAATTTTTTTAACAGGAAAAGTTGATAATCCTGAGGAAAAATTATTATTAACAAAATTAGCTTGGGAAACAAAAGGCGCTAGGTCTGTTCGTAATGATATAAAAATAAAAGAAGAATTTAATTTCAAAAGATCTGCAAAAGATATTTTAATAACCTCTCAACTTCGAACAGCAATTATTTTAAATAAGAATATTAAGGCAACCAATTATCAAATAGACACTTATAAGAAAAAAATCTATGTTTATGGAATTGCACTAACATCTGAAGAAAAAGATTTAGTAATTAGTGAAGCTAAAGAGATATTGGATGTAGAAGACGTTATCGCAAGTATTATTCTTGTAGAAGATTTAAGAATTCAAAAAGATTAATTATTTTTTATAATCAATTACATCGGCAGAATAAGCAGCAATAGACGCCAAATTTATAAGTTCTGATGTTGAAGATCTTAAAGGAGCGATCTCTATTGGTAATCCAAGCCCAATCAATAATGGTCCAATAACTTTAGTGTCTCCTAATGTTTTCATCATTTTATAAGATATGGCTGCACTGTGTTGACCTGGCATGATTAAAATATTTGCTTTTCCAACAATTTTTGAGAAAGGATATAAATCTTTATATTCTAGATTTAAAGCAACATCTGGCTGCATATCTCCATCAAATTCAAAATCTACTTTTTTTTCTTTTAAAATATCCACTGCATTTCTAATATGCTTTGTTCTACTTGTTAGAGGTTGACCAAATGTAGAATGAGATACGAATGCCACCTTAGGATCAAAACCAAATAACCTTACCACTCTTGCTGTAGAAATTGCTATTTCTGCCATTTGTTCTGACGTTGGATATTCATGAACACTAGTGTCGCCAACAAATATAGTTTTACCTTTATGAACAACCATATTTAGTCCAAACATGATCTCACCTTTTCTGACATCAACTACTTGTTTTATTTTATCTAAAGAGGCACCAAAACGCCTTGTATTTCCAGTGACTGCACCATCTGCATCACCACATGCAACCATACTAGTAGCCCATATAACTCTATCATTTCTAACAAGTCTATCGCAATCTCTTTCTAATAATCCTTGTTCTCTTTGCAATTTTTGAAATATATATTTTACGTATTTTTTTCTTTTTTCTTCATCTTTAGAATTAACTATTTCAATATCAAAATTATCATTATAACCAATATTTTTAATTTGTTCTTTTATCTTGCCTTCTTTCCCAACAAGAATCGGGATACCTAATTTAGAATTTTTAAACGCTATTGCAGCTTTAAGAGTATTTTCATCCTCACCATCTGCAAATACTATTCTTTTTTGATTCTTTTTAATGTAAGAATTGATCCCTTGCATAATAGTTACGGTCGGATCTAATCTTTGTCTAAGCTGATCTTTGTATATATCTAAGTCATTAATATTTTTTCTAGCAACCCCACTATCCATTGCAGCTTTTGCAACGGCAGCTGGAATAATACTTATTAATCTTGGATCAAATGTTGAAGGAATAATATATTCTTTGCCATAATGTGGTCTTTCACCTCCCATGGCAGCCACAACTTCGTCCGGAACATCTTCTCTTGCAAGTTTCGCAATTGCTTGGGCAGCTGCAACTTTCATATCTTCATTTATTATCTTTGACCTAACATCAAGGGCGCCTCGAAAAATATAGGGAAAACCAATTAAGTTATTTACTTGATTTGGATAATCCGATCTTCCAGTTGCAACTATTGCATCATTTCTAACTTCATTTATTTCTTCAGGAGTAATTTCAGGATCAGGATTTGCACAAGCAAAAATTATTGGATTTTTTGCCATCTTTTTTACAAATTCTTTTTTAAGAGCACCCTTAGCTGATAAACCAAGAAAAACATCTGCTCCATTTATTGCTTCTTCAAGAGTCCGTAAATTAGTTTCGATTGCATATCTTGATTTCCATTGATCTATTCCATCAGGTCTTCCTTTGTAAATTACACCTTTTCTGTCGAGCATAATAATATTCTCATTAGGGACACCCGAATTTTTAAATAACTCTGTACATGCTTGAGCAGACGCACCAGCTCCATTAACAACTACTTTAATTTTTTTTATTGATTTACCACTTATGTCTAATGCATTTATTAACGCTGCAGTTGTAATAATAGCTGTCCCATGCTGATCGTCGTGAAAGACTGGTATATCTAAAATTTCTTTTAATTTTTGCTCTATTATAAAGCAATCAGGGGCAGCAATATCTTCTAAATTTATTCCTCCAAAACTAGGAGCAAAGTTTTTAATTGAATTAACAATTTCATCTGCGTCAGAACAATCTATTTCAAGATCAATAGAGTCAATATCTGCAAATCTTTTAAAAAGTACTGCCTTACCTTCCATTACAGGTTTTGATGCAAGGGCTCCTAAATTACCCATTCCTAATATTGCTGAACCGTTACTAATAACAGCTACCAAATTTCCTTTACTTGTATAATCATAAACAGTCTCTGGATTTTCACTAATCATTCTTACAGGAGCTGCAACACCTGGAGAGTATGCTAAAGCAAGATCTCTCTTAGTGGTCATGTTTTTTGATGAAATGATCTCAATCTTTCCAGGTTTTTTATCTTTATGAAAATCTAGAGCCTCTTTATCTGTATAGTGACCAATGTTAGTTTTTTTCATTTTTGATAATTAGGTATACAATTAGGGTAAAATTAAGACTAATATGATTTATGAACATAGTTAAGTCAACAGGCACATTTGGTTTTTTTACGATAATAAGTAGATTGCTTGGTTACTTAAGAGATATTCTAATAGCAATTTTCCTTGGTACAGGAATGTTGGCCGATGCTTTCTTTGTAGCGTTTAGAATTCCAAATACATTTAGAAGATTGTTTGCTGAAGGTACTTTTAATGCAGCGTTCGTTCCAAGTTATTCATCAGAAATAATTAAGGGAAAAAAACAATCAAGTAAATTTGCTAATGACATTTTTAATCTTCTTTTTTTAGGGTTATTATTTTTAACAATAATAATTGAAATTTTTATGCCTATATTCGTTTCAATTATTGCCCCCGGATTTGTTAATGATTTAGAAAAAATGACAGTGGCAATAAATTTAACGAGAATTACTTTTCCTTTTTTATTTTTTATTTGTTTAGCATCATTTTTTTCTGCAATTTTAAATTCTCATAATAAGTTTGCAGCTGCTGCAGCAGCCCCAATAATTTTAAATATTGTTTTAATTTTAGTATTAATTTTTTCTAAATCTTTGGGTGATCAATTAGTTTATTTTTTGTCTTACGGTGTTTCATTAGCTGGTTTTTTACAATTAATATTTTTATATAAATATGTATCAAAACATTACTCATTAAAATTTAATTTTAAATTAAAAGCAACTAACAAAGTTAAGTTTTTTTTTAAAAAACTTTTACCAAGCATTTTTTCTTCTGGAGTTACTCAAATTAATATTTTAATTGGAACAATAATCGCATCATTTCAAGCAAGTGCAGTTTCTTATTTATATTACGCAGATAGAATTTATCAAATAAACTTAGCTATAGCTGGTATTGCGATTGGTGTTGTTGTACTTCCACAGCTCTCAAAACATATTCAATCTAGAAAAAAAAAAAAGATTTTATCCATACAAAATAAAGCTCTTGAATTAAGTTTATTTTTAAGTCTTCCAGCTACTATTGCTTTAATTATTGGATCAGAACAAATTATTTCAGCTTTATTTGGATATGGGTCTTTTAACCAAAATTCAGTGAATAACTCAAGTTTGGCTTTATATTATTTTGCACTAGGTCTGCCCGCTTTTGCTTTAATAAAAGTTTTTTCAAGTTTTTTCTTTGCTAATCATGATACCAAAACTCCATTTTTTATTTCTTTAGTTTCAGTTGTAATTAATATTTTAATTAGTGTTTATTATTTTAGTGAAATTGGTTTTATAATAATTCCAATAGCAACTTCTATTTCTTCGTGGTTTAATTCAGTATTGTTATTTATTTTTCTAAAGAATCGACAATTATTTTATTTCAATCAAATATTTTTTATCAAATTTATTAAAATTATTTTTGCATCAATTTTGATGGGGTTATTTTTTAACTTTTTATTAAATTTTTTTCAAAACGAATTAGCATTTAATCAATCAATTAAATCTCTATATTTAGTTTTATCTGTTATATTAGGATTATTGTTCTATTTAATTGTGTGTTTTTTCATCAAAGCTTTTCAAATGAACGATATTAAATTAAAGTACTAACTTATGAGTAAGAAAATATTCTCTGGTGTTCAACCTACAGGTAATCTTCATCTAGGAAATTATTTAGGAGCTATAAAAAATTTTGTAGATTTAAATAATGATAATGAAAATGAATGTATATTTTGTGTTGTAGATTTACATGCAATCACAGTTAAACAAGATCCCAAGGAGTTAAGAAGCAATATCCAAGAAACTGTAGCTACATTTATAGCAAGTGGAATAGATCCTAAAAAAAGTATCATTTTTAATCAATCAAAAGTTCCTGCTCATGCTGAGGGCGCATGGATATTAAGTTGTATTGCTAGAATGGGATGGCTAAATAGAATGACCCAGTTCAAGGAAAAAGCAGGAAAAGATAAGGAAAAGGCAAGTGTTGGCCTTTACTCTTATCCAGTCCTTATGGCAGCTGATATATTGCTTTATGACGCAACACATGTTCCAGTTGGAGATGATCAAAAACAACATTTAGAGTTATGTAGAGACATTGCTCAAAAGTTTAATAGCGATTTTGAAATCGAAAATTTTTTACAAGTTCCGGAGCCTTTAATTCAAAAAGAGTTTTCAAGAATTATGAGCCTTAAAGATGGTTCAAAAAAAATGAGCAAGTCTGAACTGTCAGATTTAAGTAGAATAAATTTAACAGATGATAGTGATTTAATTGTCAATAAAATTAAAAAAGCAAAAACAGATCCATTGCCTATGCCAAACTCCACAAAAGATCTTAATGAAAGATTAGAAGCAAAAAATCTTTTGGAAATATATTCAAGCTTAACAAATTCTTCCTTAGAAAACAGTATAGAGATTTTTGCAGGTAAAAATTTTTCAGAGTTTAAAGAAAAATTGTCCGAAGCTCTTATTGATAGAATTCAGCCTATTTCATTGGAGATAAAGAGACTTCTTAATGATAAATCATATTTGGATAACACGCTTCTAGAAGGGGTTGAAAAAGCTAATAGAATAGCTTCAAAAAAGATCAAAAGAATTAAAGAAATAGTGGGTTTTTAGACAAAATTTATTATCAAGTTTTAATTTTTTAAATATTCACTATATATAATTTATGTTCGTTCAAACAGAAGTAACGCCAAACCCTAATTCACTTAAATTTCTACCTGGAAAAAAAGTGTCTAATAGTGGTCCATACGAAATTACTAATAAAAGTGATACCCAAAATTCACTTGTGAGAAATTTACTTTCTATAAATGGAGTTGAGGGAATTTTTTTGGGAGAAGATTTTATCTCTATAAATAAAAAAGAAATAGTTAAATGGGATGAAATAAAACATATTGTAATATCATTCATTAATGATTTTTATTCAGAGGGAAAAGAATTTGTAATAGATGAGAGTTTGGATGAGCAAAATTCAAATTTAGATGAACTTGAACAGAAAATAGTAAAAATTTTAGATCAAAAAATAAGACCTGCAGTAGCGAGAGATGGTGGAGATATAAAATTTAAAGAGTTCAAAGATGGAGTGGTTAAAGTTCAATTACAAGGAAGTTGTTCGGGGTGTCCAAGCTCAACAATGACTTTAAAACAAGGTGTTCAGAATCTTTTATGTCATTATTTACCTGAGGTAAAAGAGGTTGTTGCAATATAAATCCTGATTATGAAAACAAAAGAAGTTAAAAAAAGAAAAGCTAGACTAAAAACTAAAAATATTAGTCAGCTAGAGTTAAAATTCATAGAAAACCCCAAAAAAAAAAATAAAGATTTTTCTCAAATTCAAACAATTAATTCTATATCTAGAATATTTTTGAGTAGTTTTGTACTAGTTTCATTTTTTTATATTACTCCAATTTTAATCAATTTTGCTAATAAAAATTTTAATTCCAAAGAATACACAAATAATTCCAAAAAAATATTGGCGTATACACTAAATAAAAAAAATAAAAATACAAAAGAAAGTGAAACATTAAATGAGAATGATTTACTTTTAGATATTTTTAGTTTGAATAATTTAGAGACTGATTCTGTGAGATTAAGTGCTTCGACTATAAAGCAGTTATTTGAAGATACAGGCTATGAACTAAATGATGTGCGTAAAAAAAAACTAGTTAAACCTGTTGCTTTAACTCTATTGCCTCAAGAAATAAAGATGATTGAAAATACGAAAAAAAGAAAAGAATTTTTTATTCAGATTGTCTTACCTTTGATTATTCAGGAGAATAACAATATTAAACTAGATAGAAAAACTCTCTTCAGTATTATTAATAAAAGCAATAACTCCAACTCAGAAAAAAAATGGTTAGATAGAAAATATAAGCAATATGGAGTAAAATCTAATGATCTATCAACATTAAAAATAAGAATGGATGAAATACCTGTATCATTAGCAATTGCGCAGGCAGCAAAAGAAACAGGCTGGGGAACTTCTAGATTTGCCCAAGAGGGTAACGCTCTTTTTGGTCAATGGACTTGGTCAGGAGAAGGTTTAAGACCAAAAGAGGCAAAAGAAGGACAGGAACATAAAGTTATGAAGTTTAATATCCTTCAAGCATCAGTGAGGGCTTACCAAAGAAATTTAAACACCCACTCTACTTATAAAGATTTTAGAAAAGCCAGAGCTAAATTAAGAGACTCTAACAAAAAATTAGATAGCATGGAGTTGTCCAAATATCTTAATAAATATGCAGAAACAGGAAATCAATATGTTGAAGTTTTACAAAAAATAATCAAGCAGAATAAATTGCAAGATTTTGATGATGCTCAATTATTACCATCAAGTGTTGACCTGGAAAGTCTTATTTAATTCACTTTAATTGGAAATTGAATACCAAACCATCTCCATTTTCCTTTATCATTAAGAGAACAATTTATTCTTCCTCTTCTAGGTTTAAATGGACCTCTGAACTTTATGGTTAACATATTATTATCAAAAGTAGTATTAGACTTTTCCCATTTATCTAATTCATTAGAATAACAATTAATATCTTTAATATTTTTTTGTTCTTTAAAAAACTTAACTTTAAAATTGGGCGGATTATTTTCAATTGATAATTTTTTCTCAAGAGGAAGCAATTGTTCATATTCAAGTGGAAACGAATTTATAATAGAATTAAATCTTTTTAATTCTCCATAATTTTCATTAATTGGAAATCTAGGTAGTTCAAATTTATCTTTATTTAAATCAATTACACCGGAATGTTGACCAAAAGCATAATCAAAATTTTCAGAAATATAATCTCTCATAAATTTTGAATATTCACCAAAGGGATAAGAAAATAAATTTGGTATATATCCCAAATTATTTAAAAATATTTCATTTGCTTTTTCTATATCTGAGATAAAAAAATTATTATCTTTTTCAATAAGATACCCATGTGAATGTGAGTGGTGACCTATTACTGCAAATTCTTCAGCCTCAATTTCCTTGATCTGCTCCCAGGTCATATATCCTTTTTTCCCAACTGGCTCTGTTGAAACAAACAAGATAAAAGGAATTTTATTTTTTTTTAAAAATGGCCAAGCCTCAATATAGAAAGATAAAAAGGCATCATCAATTGTTATAAGAATTTCTTTATTTCTTTTTGGTAAAGTAAAATTTTCTTTAAAATCTTTTGGATTAGAAAAAGTATAACTTGATTTTTTTATTATTTCTATTTGCTCTTTAAAGACTTCCATTTTAATGTTGGTAGAGGGGTATTTATTCTCATTAAAACGATGATACATTAATGATAAAATACCTTCATCACCAGAATAGTATTTGATATTATTTTCATCTGAAATAGAATTTGAGCTTATAAACAGAATAAAAATGAATAAACTTATTATTGATGTCGCTAATGAAAAATTTTTTTTAATGATCATTACTAGTGCTAATATTTATAATATTACACACGAGAATACTAAAATTAATTATGAAAGATTAACTCTAATTATTAATGATTTTTTATCATCAAAAAATCTTAAAATTGCAGAAATTAATACAATTTACATAAATAACAGAACAAGAAGCTTTGCAGGTATAAGAAATTTAATGTCAATTGTTAAAGCTCTTAATGTGGCAAAAAATATTGATTATTATTGCTATAATTTAGATGATTTTAAAGATGAGAAAGATTTAAATTATGAAAATATCCCTGATTTTTGTGAAAAATATAAAGTTAAAAAAAATTTGATTAATCCTATTTATATAAGTTAAAATTAAACATGCCAGAAACTATTGAAGAAAAATGTTTGTCAAAGGGTGTAAAGTTAACCGATCAACGTAAAGTGATTGCACAAGTAATGTCTCAATCGTCCGATCATCCTGATGTAGATGAATTATATAACAGAGTTTCTAAAATTGATCCAAAGATAAGTATAGCTACTGTTTACAGAACTGTAAAATTATTTGAAGAGTCAGGAATATTAGCTAAGCATGAATTTAAAGGTGGAAAAGCAAGATACGAAGAATTAAATGAAGGACATCATGATCATTTAATAGATGTGAAGTCCGGTGAAATCATTGAATTTGTAGATGAGGAAATTGAAAAACTTCAAAAAAAAGTAGCAGAAAAATATGGCTACAAACTAGTAGACCATAAGCTTGAATTATATGGGATTAAGAAAAAATCCTAATAAATGAAAAAAAAAATTTTTATTAAAACATTCGGTTGTCAAATGAATGAGTATGACTCGAATAGAATATATGATTCACTAAAAAAAATTGGCTATGAAAAAACAGAAAATTATGAGGATGCAAATTGTTATTTGTTAAATACATGTCATATACGAGATAAAGCAAAAGAAAAAGTTTATCATGAAATTGGAAGAGTTAAAAAAATTTTTAGATCAAAAAAGAAACCACTAGTTATAATAGCCGGATGTGTTGCGCAGGCAGAAAATCAGGAAATGCTTAAAAGAGAACCTTACATTGACCTTGTTATTGGACCACAAGCATATCATAAAATTAATGATACAATTTTAAATTATACAAAAAAAAACAAAAAAGCTGAAGAAACAGAATTTGATGCAATTTCAAAATTTGAATATTTTAATAAAATTAAAAATAACTCTGGAAAAATTTCCTCATTTTTAACAATCCAAGAAGGTTGTGATAAGTTCTGCCATTTTTGTGTGGTGCCATATACAAGAGGTCCAGAATATTCTAGACCATTTAAACAAATTTTGGACGAAGCTAAATATTTAACAGACTCAGGTACCCAAGAAATTATTTTGCTTGGACAAAATGTAAACGCTTATAATAATGAAAAATATAGATTGTCAGATTTAATATTAGCGATTGAAAAATTCTCGGGTATTAAAAGGATTAGATATACAACATCCCATCCAAAAGATATGTCGGATGATTTAATTGAAGTTTATAAATATTCAAAAAAACTTATGCCACTAGTTCATTTACCAGTTCAAAGTGGGTCTAATAAAATTTTAGATCTTATGAATAGAAAACATACTATTAGTGAATATTATAGAATTTATGATCGGTTAAAAAAAATTAACTCAAATATACAATTCTCTAGTGATTTTATAATTGGTTATCCTGGTGAAGAAGAAGAGGATTTTAATGCTACTTTTGAACTAATTCAAAAGATTAAGTTTATAAATTCCTATTCATTTATTTTTAGCCCAAGACCAGGTACAGTTGCGGCAGATTTAAAGTTGATTGATAAAAAAACCTCTATGGAAAGATTAGAAAAAATTCAAAGCCAGCTATATGATAATCAGATGTATATGAATAAATCATTAGAGAATAAAACAATTAACGTTTTAGTTGAGAATTTAACAGATGATAAAACCCAAGTTTTTGGTCGATCTGAATATATGACATCAGTTATTTTTAATGGTAAAAAAGATGATATTGGAAAAATTGTGCAAGTAAAAATTAATAAAAGTAATCGAAGCACTTTGTTTGGTGAAAGAGATTTTAGCTCTAATCAAAAGGTAGCATAGAAATTGAGCAGTGTAACAAAAAAAAATAGTGATACTTCACTAAAGTTTGTTTATTCTGATAACAATTCTCTTAGTGTTATTTTTCACGATAATGAACTTTTGATTGGTGTAGTAGGTGAGTTTAATAAAAATTTAAAAGAGTTAGAAAAAATTACCAAAACAAGCTTATATTCTAGAGGTAACTCTATTTTAATTAAGTCTAATCCTGAAAAAAATGAAATAGTTAAAAATGCTATTAAATTTTTGGCAAATCAATTTATTAATAATGGCAGTATTGAAAATAAGGACATACTTTCTTCAGTAGATAATTTTATGATTAATGAAAAAGTTAAAAATAATAATGTTACAGATATAATTAAGACACCAAAAAAATCAATTATTCCAAGATCAGAAAAACAAAAAGATTATGTAAGAGCTTTAAGACAAAGCGACATAATAATTTCAGCAGGTCCAGCAGGGACTGGTAAAACATTTTTAGCAGTTGCTGTAGGCCTTACCATGTTGTTGGAAAAAAAAATTGAAAGAATAATTTTATCCAGACCTGCTGTTGAAGCAGGAGAAAGGTTGGGATTTTTACCTGGTGACATGAAAGAAAAAGTTGATCCTTATTTAAGACCTTTATACGATTCTTTGTATGACCTTTTTGATTTTGAAAAAATTCAAAGAATGATCGAAATAGGTGATATTGAAATAGCACCACTTGCTTTTATGAGAGGAAGAACTTTAAAAAATTCTTTTGCAATCTTAGATGAGTCTCAAAATGCTACTGATACTCAAATTAAGATGTTTTTAACTAGAATAGGAGAAAATTCTAAAATAGTTGTTAATGGAGATCCAACACAAATTGATTTACCAAATAAAAATATGTCAGGATTAGTTAGATCAAAAGAATTATTAGGCCATTTAAATGAAATATCAGTTGTTGATTTTGATCATTCAGATGTGGTTAGACACCCACTTGTCTCTAAAATAGTTAAAGCCTACTCAAAAAATGATTAGTATTGAAGTTTTCTCAGAAGAGAAAGCTTGGTCAAAAAAACTTAGAGAAAAAGAACTTTTTTTCAAAGAAATTTGTAATTTTTTCCCTAAAAAATACCGATTTCCTAACAAGAAAATAACCTTTTCTTTACTTCTCTCTAATAATAAATGTATCAAAAAATTAAATAAGAATTTTAGAAATAAAAATAAGTCTACAGATATTCTTTCGTTTCCTCTAGAAAAAAAAACACCAATAACTAAAAGTACTTATATTGGAGATATTATAATTAGTTATAATTTTATGAACAAACCTAAATCACAAAATATTAAAAAATTTAAAGAAAAAGTAGTTAAAACTTTTATTCATGGATATCTTCACTTGTTAGGTTTTGACCATATAAAAGATAAAGATTATAGAAGAATGGTTAGTGAGGAAGAAAAAATATATAAATCTGTAATTTCAAAGATTAACTAGATTGATAAAAAAAAAATACATTGAGATAGTTTTTTTAATAATTTTAGGTTCAGTCACATCTTTAAGTTTACCTCCCTATAATTACTTAATAATAAATTTTTTTTCATTTAGTGTATTTTTTATATTTCTTTTTAAAAAATCTAAAATTTCTCAAAGTAAAAGAGATTTCTTTTTTTACGGATGGTTATTTGGATTTGGTTATTTTTTAGCAAGCTTGTATTGGATATCAATATCGTTAACATTTGATCAAAATTTTAAATTTTTAATTCCAGTTACTCTTATTTTAATACCTTCATTTCTGGGAATTTTTTATGGATTAGCTACTTTTTGTTTTATAATTTCAAATTCTAAAAAAATAGTAAGCTCTTTTTTAGTTTTTGCATTATTTTTTGGAGTTTTTGAATTTATTAGAGGTTCAATTTTAACTGGTTTTCCTTGGAATTTAATAGCCTACAGTTTTGCTAATCATTTAGAAATATTAAGTATTACCTCATTAATAGGAACCTATGGATTTAATTTATTTTGTATTTCATTGTTCTCTAGTCCTGCAATATTTATTCTAAGAGAAACAAAAAAAGATATTGCCGTATGTATTATATTTCTAATTATGCCATTTCTATTTTATTTATATGGATCATCTTATAAAGAAAGATTTAACTCATCAGATACTATAAATTATGAATATAAAGTAAGAGCCATAGGTTCAAATATAAGTCTAGATAGATTTTATTCAAATATTGACTCAGTCTCTGTGATAAATGAATTGATCGATATAAGTCAGCCCAATAAAGGTGATAAAATAATATTTGTTTGGCCTGAGGGAATTCTACCTGATGTTTCTCAAAAAGAATTAATTGAATTTAAGTGGTTGTTTGAGGATGTCTTCAATAAAAATCATTTATTATTTATTGGAATTAACAGTCAAAAAACAAACAAAGAAAAAATTGACTATTTCAATTCCTTATCAATTTATGATCATAATTTAGAAATATTAAATTTTTACAACAAGATTAATCTGGTTCCATTTGGTGAATTTTTACCTTTTGAAAATATTCTAAAAAAATTTGGTTTAAGTGTAATTACAAATAATTATCAATCATTTTCAAGTGGTGAAGATAGAAAAATTATAGATATAAAAAGAGATGATTTTTCTTTAAAAATATTACCATTAATTTGTTATGAAATAATCTATTCAGGTAAAATATTTAATAACTCAAATTTTGATTTAATGCTAAATATCTCTGAAGATGGTTGGTTTGGTAGTTCGATAGGACCCAAACAACATTTTTCTCATAGTATTTTTAGAGCAGTTGAAAATGGCAAATATTTATTACGTTCAGCAAATAATGGTATTGCAGCGATTGTTAATCCCCTAGGTGTTGTTGAGCAAAAAGTTGAATATGGACAATCAGGCTATATTGATTTTAAAAAAGCTAAAAAAATACAACCAACATTATTTTCTAAATATGGAAATAAAATTTTTATATCATTAATTTTACTATATATTTTTTTGATATTTTCATTTAATAGATTTAAAAATGAGTAATTTAAAAAATTTTCTTTTTACAAGTGAGTCTGTATCCGAAGGTCATCCGGATAAAGTTTCAGATAGAATCTCAGATATGGTGGTTGATAGTTATCTATCTGGAGATCCATTCTCAAGAGTTGCATGTGAAACACTAACAACAACGAACAAAGTAGTTTTAGCGGGAGAAGTTAGAGGTCCCGAGATAAAAAAAGATGAATTAATTGAAAAAGTTAGAAACTGCATAAAAGATATTGGCTATGATCAGGAAGGTTTTACTTGGAGAGAAGCAACAAAAATAGAAAGCCATCTTCATTTGCAATCTGCTGACATTGCAATGGGTGTAGATTCATCTGGAAATAAAGATGAAGGAGCTGGAGACCAAGGTATTATGTTTGGATATGCTTGTAATGAAACTGATGTTTTAATGCCAGCACCTATTCATTACTCTCATAAAATTTTAAGATTAATGGCAGAGGATAGAAAGTCAGGAAAGTTAAAAAATATAGAACCAGACAGTAAGAGCCAAGTTACTTTTGAATACGTTGATGGAAAACCTACAAAAGTAAAATCTGTGGTGATATCTTCCCAGCATTCTGCAGATGTTAATCAAGCACAAGTTAGAGATTTATTAAGACCTTACATGCTGCAATCTATTCCATCAAATTTTCTTGAAGGTTTTAATGAAGTAGAGTTTTATGTTAATCCAACAGGTAATTTTGTCATTGGAGGTCCAGATGGAGACTGTGGGTTAACAGGAAGAAAAATTATAGTGGACACATATGGTGGTGCTGCACCTCATGGAGGAGGAGCTTTTTCTGGAAAAGATCCTACAAAAGTAGATAGATCTGCAGCTTATGCAGCAAGATATATTGCTAAAAATGTTGTTGCTTCAAAAATTGCAGATAAGTGCTTAATTCAATTAGCTTATGCAATTGGTGTTTCTAAACCATTATCAATTTATGTTGATTTATTTGATAACGATTTAGAAAAAAATAAATTTGTTGTAGATAAAATAAATGAAAATTTTGATTTAAGCCCTCGAGGTATTAGAGAGATGTTAAATTTAAATAAACCAATATACGAAAAAACGGCTGCTTATGGACACTTTGGAAGAACACCAGATGATAATGGCTCATTTTCTTGGGAAAAAACTGATAAAACAAGCCATTTTTCTAAATAGTTTCTGTTGAATTAAAAAAAAACTTTACTATATTGCCCTTACATTATTGAATTTACAAAATGGGCATTAGCCCATTTTTTTTTGGAGCAAATTAAATCATGTTAAACAAAAGAGCAGATAAATTAGAATTATTAAGAATAGCTGAAGCTGTAGCTTTGGAAAAATCTATCGACAAAGAACTAATCATTAGTTCAATGGAAACAGGAATTGCAAAAGCAGCAAAGTCTAAATTTGGTCAGGAAAATGAAATAAAAGTTTCAATTAATAGAGATAATGGTGACATTGAAATCTTTAGAAAATTGATTGTTGCTGAAAATCCAGAAAACTCTAATACAGAAATTAAACTTGAAGATGCAATTGATCTAAATGAAACTAACAAAGATAAAGCAGTTGGAGATGAGGTGTTACAACCGTTACCATCATTTGACTTTGGAAGAATTGCAGCTCAAACAGCAAAACAAGTAATTAGTTTTAACGTAAGAGAAGCCGAGAGAGAAAGACAATTCAATGACTTTATTGATAAAAAAGATACAATTTTAAGTGGTATTGTTAAAAGACTAGAGTTTGGAAATGTTATTGCGGATCTTGGACGTACAGAAGCAATTATCCAAAAAAATGAAATGATACCAAGAGAAAATATTAAAGCTGGAGATAGAATCAAAGCTTATTGCTATGATGTAAGAAGAGAGCCGAGAGGACAACAAATTTTCCTATCAAGAGCACATCCAAAGTTTATGGAAAAGCTTTTTGTTCAAGAAGTTCCTGAAATTTATGATGGATTAATTGAAATAAAATCCTCATCAAGAGATCCAGGTAGTAGAGCAAAAATTTGTGTTAAAGCAGTTGATACATCTCTTGATCCAGTTGGAGCTTGCGTCGGTATGAGAGGCTCTAGAGTTCAAGCTGTTGTAAATGAACTACAAGGTGAAAAAATTGATATTGTAAATTGGTCGGAAGATCCAGCAATCTTGGTTTCAAATGCTTTGTCACCTGCAGAGGTTCAAAGAGTAAATGTAGACTCAGAAAGAAAAAAATTAGATGTAATTTTAACGGAAGAAAATTTAAGTAAAGCTATTGGAAGAAGAGGTCAAAACGTAAGACTTGCAACTAAGTTATTAAATTATGAAATTAATATAATGACTGATGCAGAAGACTCAGAAAGAAGACAGTCTGAATTTAAAGAAAAAACTGAAAACTTTGTCAAAAATTTAGAGTTAGATGAAACATTGGGTCAATTGCTCGTAGCTGAAGGGTTTTCATCAATAGATGATATTAAAGATACTACTGCAGACAGTTTAATGAAAATTGAAGGTATCGAAGAAGATACTGCGAAAGCCTTAATAGAAAGAGCAAAAGAATTTCATCAAAAAGATCAAGAGGATATTTCAGAAAGAATAAAAGAATTGGGTCTTCAAGATGCTCTGATAAATTTAAAAGGGCTAACGCCTGGAATGTTAATGACTTTAGGTGATCAAAAAATTCTTACGTTAGAAGATTTTGCTGATTTAGCATCAGATGAGTTAACAGGCGGATTTGATATCGTTAAAGGTGAAAGAGTAAAAATCCAAGGTTATCTTGAAGATTTTGCTTTATCAAAAGAAGAAGCGGATGAATTAATTATGTCTGCGAGAAATATTGTCTACAAAGATTGAGTGATGAACTATGGAAAAGAAAACAAAATTAACAATATCTGGTACAGCCAAAAAATCGTTCAAAAATATTGAGCTTGCAAAAACTCAAGGAAAAAATTCTGTAGTAATAGAAAAACAACCAAGCAAATTTCCAAGTAGAGGTGGATCGTCTAGACCTGGGGGCTTTAAGCCGAAAACGACCTCAACATTTAATAGAGGAGCTCCTGTAAAACCATCATTTGCACCTAAATCACCCCCAATAACAAATGACTTTGATCGAAGAAAGTTGGCGGAGCAAAGAGCCACCAAAAGACTTAAAGGGGACAATGATAATAAAGATAAAAAAACTTTAAAAGCAGGAACCAAAAAAAGAGAATTAAAATTAACAGTCTCACGAGCTTTAAGTGATGAAATTGAAGCAAGAGCGAGAAGCGAAGCTTCCGTGAAAAGAGCAAGGCAAAAAGAAAATAAAAATTTAACTAAAGAAGAAGCTCAAGAAAATTTAAAACCTGTTAAACGAGATGTGAATATTCCAGAAGCAATTACAGTTAGAGAACTTGCTAACAGAATGGCTGAACAATCGAGTAATGTTATTAAGTTTTTATTTGGAATGGGCGTTACTGTAACTATCAACCAAACATTAGCAGCTGATACTGCTGAGTACTTAGTAAAAGAATTTGGACACAACCCAGTAAGAGAAGAAAAAGCTGAAGAAATAATTCAGAAGATTAAAGCTACAAGAGTAGAAAATTTAAAAAACAGACCACCAATTATAACTGTTATGGGTCACGTTGATCATGGTAAGACTTCAGTCTTAGATGTTTTAAGAAGCGCAAATGTTGTGTCAGGAGAATTTGGTGGAATTACTCAACACATAGGAGCTTATCAAATAGAAAGCCAATCTAATAAGCTAACTTTTATTGATACACCGGGTCACGCAGCCTTTACTGAAATGAGAGCAAGAGGATCAAAATTAACTGATGTGGTTGTATTAGTGGTAGCCGCTGATGATGGTGTTAAACCACAAACGGTAGAGTCTATAAAGCATGCTAAAGCTGCAAATGTTCCAATTGTTGTAGCAATTAACAAATGTGATTTACCAGATGCAGATCCACAAAAAATAAAAAACCAGTTATTAGAACATGAACTAATTGCTGAAGATTTATCTGGAGACACTTTAATGGTTGAAATCTCAGCAACTACTAAAAAGAATTTAGACAAATTAGTTGAAGCAATCGTTTTACAAGCTGAAATATTGGATTTAAAAACTGATTTTGAATCTAAGGCAACGGGAATTGTATTAGAATCCAAAATTGATGTTGGAAGAGGACCTGTTGCAACAATCATTGTAACTACTGGAACTTTAAAAAAAGGAGACTTTTTTGTAAGTGGTTTGAAATGGGGAAAAGTTAGAGCAATAATTGATGATAAGGGAACAAATATTAATGATGCACCTCCATCAGCACCAGTAGAGATTTTAGGGATTAACGGTGCAGCTAAATCTGGAGATGATTTTATAGTTGTTGATAATGAAAAAGAGGCAAAAACTTTGAGTGAAAATAGAGCGCAAGAAAGTAAAGATACTAAAAATCCACTAACATTTGCAACTCAAGACTCTGCTTTTTCAGATAGTTCAGCAGAGGAATTAAATTTAATAATTAAATCAGATGTTCATGGATCTTCTGAAGCAATCAAAAATGCAATCAACCAGATTAAACATGATGAAGTTAAACCAAAAATAATTTTAGCAGATATTGGAATGGTAACTGAAACAGACGTTACATTGGCAAAAGCTTCAAATGCAGTCTTAATAGCATTTAATGTTAAACCAAGTAAGGAAGCAAAAAAATTAGCTGAGAATGAAAAAATAAAAATTTCATCTTATAATATTATCTATGAAGTTTTAGATTATATTAAGCAAAAGATGTCAGGATTATTATCTCCTGATATTCAGGAAACTGTTACAGGTACAGCTCAAATTTTAGAAATATTTAAAGTTTCAGGTGCTGGAAAAGTAGCAGGGTCAAAAGTGATGGAAGGAGAAATTACCACTGCTTCAGATGTAAGGATAATAAGAGATGGAGCGATCATTTATACTGGTAAAGTTGGAACTCTTTTCAGAGAAAAAAATCAGGTTAAACAGGTTAGCAACGGCCAAGAATGTGGAATTACAGTGAAAGATTATATGGATTTCCAAAAAAACGACACAATAGAAGCGTATAGTGTAACATCAACTGATAGAATGATTTAATGACTGATAGAATTGGAAAACCGATATCACAAAGACAGCTAAGAGTTGGAGAAATGATTAAGCAGTCTTTAAGCATGATTTTTATAAAAAATGAGGCTAAGGTCCCAAATTTAGAAACTAATACTATAACGGTTACTGAGGTGAGAATGAGTCAAGATTTGAAAATAGCTAAAGCATATGTGCTCCCACTTGGGGGAAAAAATGCTGAGGAAGTTATTGCTATGTTAAAAAAATACTCATTTTTAATCAGAAAAATATTATCACAAAAAGTGGTTATGAAATTTTTACCAAAATTACTCTTTAGAAAAGATGAATCTTTTGAATATGCGGAAAAAATAGAAAACTTAATAAAACAAACAAATAAATAGGAAAAAAGAGGCATGAACAAAAAGGCACAAGAATTAGCAATGCATGAAAAAGATACTGGATCTTCAGAGGTTCAGATTGCTTTGTTAACAGAGAAAATTGAAACTCTCTCTACACATATTAAACAATTCAAAAAAGATAAACATTCATCTGTTGGATTGTTGAGAGCGGTAAATAGAAGAAAGAAATTGTTAGAATACTTAAAAAATACAAAAATGGATTCTTACAAAAATGTACTGTCGAAATTGGGATTAAGAAAATAAAAATTAAGATAGATAGAATGGAACGAAACGAACGAAACGAAATGGAAATGAAATGTTTAAAGTACACAAGAAAGAAATAGAAGTAGCAGGAAAGAAGATAAGTTTAGAAACAGGTAAAGTAGCAAGACAGGCAGACGGAGCAATCATCGCTTCATGTGGTGAAACAGTTATTTTAGCAACGGTGGTAGGAGCAAAGAAAGTAAATCCAGATATGGATTATTTTCCATTATCAGTGAACTACCAAGAAAAATATTATGCAGGTGGAAAAATTCCAGGTGGATTTTTTAAGAGAGAAGCAAGACCCACTGAAAGTGAACAATTAATATCAAGATTAATTGATAGACCTATCAGACCTTTGTTTCCTGGTGAATTTAAAAATGAGGTTCAGTTATTACCAACAGTAATTTCATATGATAAAGAAAATCAACCAGACATCTTAGCAATTAATGCATCTTCTGCAGCGTTAGCTATCTCAGGAATGCCATTTATGGGTCCTGTAGGAGCGTCTAGAGTAGGTTATATTGATGGTAAGTTTATTCTTAACCCATCAAAAACTGAATTAGAAAACTCTACTTTAGATTTAGTTGTAGCAGGTACTAAAGATGCTGTGCTTATGGTTGAATCTGAAACATCAGGTTTAACAGAAGAAGTAATGTTAGATGCAGTTAAATTTGGTCATGAGGGATTTGTTCCCGTAATCGAAATGATTGAGGAACTTGCAAAAGAATGTAGAAAACCTGAGTGGACTGTTGAAAAGAAAGATTTATCTGAAGTTAAGCAAAAACTTGAGAGTGAATTTACCGAAGGTCTAACCAAAGCTTTTGGAACAATAGATAAACAAGATAGATCAAATCAAATTTCAGAAATATCTGAAAAAGCCAAGCAGCTTTTTGCTGATAATGAAAATTATTCTGATTTTAATGTTAATGATGAGTTAAAAAATCTTGAAAAGAAAATTGTTAGAACTGATATTCTTAAAAACAAAAAAAGAATTGATGGTAGAGGTTTAGCTGATGTAAGAGCTATTGAATGTGAAGTTGGTGTTTTACCAAGAACTCATGGTTCAGCATTATTTACTAGAGGGGAAACACAAGCGATTGTAGTAACTACTTTAGGTACTTCTGATGATGAACAAAGAATAGAAAGTCTAGATGGACAGTCCAGAGAAAGATTTATGCTTCATTACAACTTTCCTCCTTTTTCAGTTGGTGAAACCGGAAGAATTGGAACGGGAAGACGTGAAGTTGGTCATGGAAAATTAGCATGGAGAGCAATAAATTCTTCACTACCTTCAAAAGAGGCGTTTCCATACACTTTTAGAATAGTATCAGAGATTACAGAGTCTAATGGTTCTTCTTCAATGGCTACTGTTTGTGGGGCTTCACTTGCGTTAATGGATGCTGGTGTACCGATTAAAGAACCAGTTGCAGGTATTGCAATGGGTTTAATTAAAGAAGGTGATGATTTTAGTGTCCTATCAGACATTTTAGGTGATGAAGATCACTTAGGAGACATGGACTTTAAAGTTGCTGGAACTAAAGATGGAATTACTTCACTTCAAATGGATATCAAAATTACTGGTATTACTTTTGAAATCATGGAGCAGGCTTTAAAACAGGCTAAAGATGGAAGAGTTCATATCTTAGGTGAAATGAATAAAGCTTTAAGTGAGTCAAGAGCTGATGTTGGACAACACACTCCAAAAATGGAACAGATTACAGTTGATAAAAAAGATATCGCTGCTGTGATTGGTAAAGGTGGTGCAACGATCAGGGAGATTGTTGAAAAATCAGGTGCAAAAGTTGATGTAAATGACGAAGGAGTTGTAACAGTTGCCGCTCCTGACGAAGAGTCTAGAAACATTGCTATGCAGTTCATTAAAGACATCACAGCAAAAGCTGAACTGAATAAAATTTATTCAGGTAAAGTTATGAAAATTATGGAATTTGGTGCATTTGTTAATTTCTTAGGAAAACAAGATGGACTTGTTCATATTTCAGAATTAGCAGATAAAAGAGTTGCTAAAGTTACTGACGTTGTCAAAGAAGGTGACGAAGTAAAAGTTAAAGTGATTGGTTTCGATAGAGGTAAAGTTAAACTTTCTATGAAACAAGCTGCAGAATAACTTTTTAAATTAAAATTTTAAACCCCTGGAATGAGAGTTTCGGGGGTTTTTTTGTTAAAAGATTTTATAAAAATTAGTGTAAATCTTATGTCTAAAATAGAAGTAATTTCTTTGTAAAAAGAAAAAACTAACAACTATATAATCTATTATATTTGTAGATGGTTTTTGCTGATTTTTATTTAAAAGAATTTTTTTAAAAATCTTAATTGTACTTTTTTCAGATAATTCTTTTTTAAGATCATTTGAATTATAATTTCTATCTTTATCAAAATTAATTATTTTTAAATTTAAATCCTTATATGAATAATATGGAATTATATTATTTTTACAGATTTCAAAATGAGCTCTTTGTCTACAAAAACCATATGTAAATATAGGCTTATTTTTTATAGCAAATTCAGCACAAGATAGACCAAAACTTTCTCCTAAAGACCTTGCGTGTAACATTGCATTACATGAATTAATAAATTTAACTTTTTGAGTTTGATTGAATGTACCTTTGATAAATATAACTTTTTTATGATTATAGAATTTTCTAATATTCATAAATAAAAAATATATTTTTTTATTTTGACTAACTACTTTTTTAATAACATCTTTTACAAAATTTAGATCAAAACTAGTTTCTCCTCCATGATATCCAAACACTTTAGCATCTTTAGGGATCTTTAGTTTGGTTCTTAAATTTTGATTATTTTTTAAAAGCTGAACTGGTAAAGGGGCAAATGGAAATTTATTATTTGAGCAAGTTTTAGATAGCCATTTAGATATAAATGCATAGTTAGACCCATGATATTGAAATATATTCTGAGGAAATACAGCGTGAATTATATTTTTAGAATTATTCACTATTTTATCTTTAGCACCATCTCTCTGAAAATAGATATAATCTAATTTTAAATCTTTATTTATAATTTCTAACTCATCAATACTTGAAACCTTAATTGTTTTAAATTTTTTTTTAAATTCTTTTATTGCTTCTGGTCGATTGTCCAAAGCAGTTGAATTATAAAATATAATTGATTTATTTTTTAAAATTGTCTGATTGTTCCTAGCATAAATATAGATTGAATTAGCTATTCCTCTGAAGTTTAATTCTCTAAGGTAAAAACCAACTTTTAACATAATCTCTGATATTACATTTTTATGCTAATTCTAAAAAAAATTAACTAAATTAAACTATATTTTAGGAGATATTCTTAGGATCTGGCATCCCAACCTTGTTATATCCAGCATCTACATAGTGAATTTCACCAGTAACACCGTTTGCAAGATCACTTAGTAGATACAATGCTGAATTCCCAACATCATGTATATCTACGTTTCTTTTAAGGAAAGAATGGTCTTCATTCCATTTATATAGGAATTTTGCATCTCCAATAGCAGAAGCTGCTAGTGTTTTAATAGGTCCGGCACTTATTGCATTTACTCTCATACCTTTAGCGCCTAAATCTCTTGCTAGATATTTAACACTAGATTCTAAAGCTGCCTTACACACACCCATTACATTGTAATTAGGAATAGCCTTGTTTGCTTCATAGCTTAGAGTAATTAGACTTCCACCATCTTTCATTATTTTAGATGCTTCTTTTGCAACTTCTGTAAATGAAAAACATGAAATCAACATACTTCTTAAAAAATTTTCTCTAGTTGTATTTAAATATTCACCAGATAATTCTGACTTGTCCGAAAACGCAATTGCATGAACTACAAAATCAATTTCTCCCCATTGAGATTTAACATCCTCAAACAATTTTGTGACATCTTCTTTTTTTTCAACATCACAACTAAATGTTACTTTTGAATTTAATTTTTCTGCCAAAGGAATAACTCTTTTTTTTAAAGCTTCACCTAAATAGGTAAATGCAAGTTCTGCTCCAGCCTCAGCGAGTTTTTGTGAAATACCCCAAGCAATAGATCTTTCATTGGCAACACCCATGATTAATCCTTTTTTACCTTTCATCAAACTCATAATTTAAACCTTTTCAAAAATTAATGCAGCATTAGTTCCACCAAAACCAAAACTGTTAGACATAACAGTGTTTAAAGTTGTACCAGTCTCAGTTTTTGAAACTATTGGAAATTTTTTAGCTTCTTCGTCCATCTCATTAATGTTTGCTGATCCAGCAATAAAATTATTTTTCATCATTATTAAACAATAGATTGCTTCATGAACCGAAGCAGCACCTAGTGGATGTCCTGATAAAGATTTTGTTGAACTAATTTTTGGAATATTGTCACCAAAAGTATTTTTAACAGCATTTAGTTCTGTAATATCTCCAACTGGAGTAGAAGTTCCATGAGTATTAATATAATCAATTTTATTTTTAGCTGTAGACATTGCCATTTGCATACATCTCACAGCTCCTTCACCAGATGGAGCTACCATATCGTATCCATCAGAAGTTGCTCCATAACCAGTTAATTCTGCATATATTTTAGCACCTCTTGCTTTAGCATGCTCGTACTCTTCAAGCACTAATACACCTGCACCACCAGCTATTACAAAACCATCTCTTGTTTTGTCATATGCTCTAGACGCTGTTTCAGGTACATCGTTATATTTTGATGATAATGCTGTCATAGCATCAAACATCGCAGTCATTGCCCAGTGAACTTCTTCACTTCCACCAGCAAAAACAACATCTTGTTTACCCATCTGAATTAATTCCATTGAATTTCCAATACAGTGTCCGCTTGTTGCGCAAGCAGAACTCATTGTGTAATTTGTACCTTTAATTTTAAATGGAACAGCTAGAGTTGCAGATGCAGTACTTGCCATTGTTCTTGGTACAATAAATGGTCCCATTAATTTTGGAGTTTTAGCTCGAGTTTTATCTGCTGCTAAAATTACATTTTCAATTGAAGGTCCTCCTGAGCCCATGACAATACCAGTTTTAAAATTACTTACTTCTGTATCTTCTAAACCCGAGTCCTCAATTGCTTCTTTCATAGCAATATAATTGTAAGCAGAACCTGAGCCCATAAATCTAATTGTTTTTCTATCAATATGATCTTCAAGTTTTATATTTGGTTTACCATGAACATGACTTTTAAGATTATGTTCTTTATATTCTTCAGCATAAGAAATTCCTGATTTTGAATTAATTAATGATTGATGAACTTCTTCTTGATTGTTTCCTAAACAAGAAACAACCCCTAGTCCTGTTATTACCACTCTTCTCATTATTTAAATAATCCCACTTTTAAACTATCTGCTGAATATATTTTTTTATCATCTGCAAACACTAAACCATTAGCTAAACCAACAGTGGTTCCTCCAGGCGACATAATTTTTTTCATATCAATTTCATACCTTACATTTTTAACACTCTTAATAACTTCACCAGTAAACTTTACTGTGCCAACTCCAAGAGCTCGTCCTTTACCTGGGTTTCCAAGCCAACCCAAATAAAACCCAACTAACTGCCACATTGCATCAAGACCTAGACATCCTGGCATTACTGGATCCCCTTTAAAGTGACATTCAAAAAACCAAAGCTCATCTTTAATATCTAATTCAGCTTTTAATGAGCCTTTATTATAAGAACCGTTGTTTTCGTTAATCTCAGTTATTCTATCAAACATGAGCATTGGAGGAAGTGGTAATTTGGCGTTTCCTGGGCCAAAAAGCTCACCATTTCCACATGTTATGAGATCATCGTAGCTATAAGAGTTTTTTTTCATAAAATTTGAGTTCCCTTAATACTTGATTTAATGATAATATAATATAATAAAACGCTACAATTTATTTTTAGTTTAGAATAATTATAAAGAAATATGTCAAAAAACTGCAATTTTATTGATAAATTAAGAGAAGCTGGGTTAAGACCAACAAAACAAAGGGTTAAAATCTGCGAAGTTCTATTTAATAGAGACAAAACATTTCATTTTACAATTAACGATTTAGCAAAAAAAATTTCAGAAGATTTAAACGAAAAGATTTCGTTAGCTACGGTTTATAATACAGTTCATCATTTTGAAAAAAAAGGTTATCTAAAAGAGATAACAATAAATAGCGATAAAAGTTATTTTGATACAAACACATCAGCCCATCATCATTTTTATGATGAAGATACCCATGAATTAATAGATTGTAATCAAAACGATATAGATTCTATAAATGTCAAAAATAATATTACTGGAAAAAAAATAAAATCAGTCGAAGTTTTGATTAAAGTTGCGAGTGATAATCAAAATCAAAATTAATCTAATAAAATCAATCATTTAAATAATACATTATAATTATTCTAAACTATTGACTTTAAGTTTAGAAACATTATATCTTTTAACATCATTAAACTAAGGAGAATACAATGTCATTAAAAGGAACAAAGACAAAAGAAAATCTAGAAGCTGCATTTGCTGGTGAAAGCCAAGCAAATAGAAGATATCTTTATTTCGCACAAAAAGCAGACATCGAAGGATACAATGATGTTGCATCAGTATTTAGATCAACAGCAGAAGGTGAAACAGGTCACGCGCATGGTCACCTAGAGTATTTAGAAGAAGTAGGTGATCCAGCTACCGGTTTACCAATTGGCGAAACTAAAGCTAATTTAGCATCTGCAGTACAAGGTGAAACACATGAATATACAGACATGTATCCTGGTATGGCTAAGACAGCTAGAGAAGAAGGATTTGAGGAAATTGCTGATTGGTTTGAAACTTTAGCAAAAGCTGAAAAATCACACGCTGGTAAATTCCAAAAAACTTTAGAATCGATTAGCTAATATATTTTTTTAGTGGGCATAATATGCCCACTAAATATTCAAAAAAATTTCAATTAAAATTATGAGCAAAGAAGGTAGCTTAGACGCCCCTATTCGACACCCAATAAATTTTGAGCATCCTGATTTTTTAAATCCTGAAAAATTAGATGCTGAAATGAGAAGAGCATTTGATATCTGCCATGGTTGCAGAAGATGTTTTAATCTATGTGACTCGTTTCCAAAGTTATTTGATATGATTGATGAGTCTGAAAACGAGGATGTTGAAAGTTTAAAGAGTGAACAGTTTGAACCAGTTGTTGATGCATGTACTTTATGTGATATGTGTTTTATGACTAAATGCCCATATGTACCCCCTCACGATTTTGATCTAGACTTTCCTCATTTGATGTTGAGATACAGAACAGCTCAAAAAAAACTTGGTAAATTACCAAGTGTACCAACACAATTAGCCCAAATTGATAGAAACGCAAAAATAGGTGTTATGTTTTCAAAAATAGTTAATTGGGCATCGAGTATTAAAAATAAACTTTTTAGAAAAATTTTAGAAATTGTTGCAGGAATTGATAAAAGAGTTCAATTACCAAAATATAACTCAGAAACATTTTCAAATTTTTTTAGAAAAAATAAAGATAAAATAAATTTTAAAACTCCAAACAAAGATAGAAAAGTTGTAATCTACACAACTTGTTTTGTAAATTTTAATAAAAAAAATACAGGAGTTTCTGCGCTAAAAGTTTTAAAAAAAAATGGAGTTGAAGTCCAAGAAGCTTACCCGGGTTGTTGTGGTATGCCTTTTTTAGAACAGGCAGACCTTCCTAAGGTTGTTGATCAGGCAAAAAAAGTATCTAAAGATTTATTAGAGTGGGTTGATAAAGGTTATAAAGTAATAACTTTAACAGCTAGTTGTGGTTTGATGTTAAAATTTGAATGGCCTCTTTTATTACCTAAAGATGAAAACATAAAAAGATTATCTTCAAATGTAATGGATATAGACGAATACGTTGTTGATATAGCAAATAACGAAGGCTTGGCTGAAGGGTTACAAGAAATAGACGGTGGTGTAACAGTTCACAATGCATGTCATGCACGAGCTCAAAATATGGGTATTAAATCAAGAGACATGTTGAAACTTATTCCAAATGTTAAGTTAGATGTTGTTGAAAGATGCGCTGGACATGGAGGTACTTTTGGTGTGATGAAAGATACTCATGATTTGGCAAATAAAGTTGGAAGACCAACTGCCAGACAAATAAAAAATAAAAATAATAAATATATGGCTTCTGATTGTCCTCTAGCCGGTAAACATTTGAAACAATTAGAAGTTGACACAAATATTTCTAACGATGAGGCGTTACATCCTATAGAATTAATGGCAAAAAGTTATAGATTATGATCATGCCAAGAGAAAAAAAAGAAATTTTAAATGAAGATATTATGCCTTTAGATGTTTATACAAAAAACAGAAAAGAGCTTAGAAAAAACATTGTTAATTTTAAAAAAGACAGAAGAATAGCACTTGGACCATACGCTACTTTTTATTTTGAAAGTTATGAAACAATGTTAGCACAGGTTCAGGAGATGCTTTATATTGAAAAAGGTGGGGATGAACAATTAAAAGATGAACTGGTAGCTTACAATCCTCTAATACCGAATGGAAAAGAACTTACAGCCACATTAATGTTTGAAATTGATAACCCAGTTTCAAGAGCTGCATTCCTTAGCAAAGTTGGAGGAATTGAAGAAAAAGTTTTCATTAAAATAGATGGTGAGTTAATCAACGCAATTCCTGAAGAAGATGTTGATAGAACTTCTGCAGAAGGAAAGGCATCTTCAGTTCAATTCATTCATTTTAAACTTAATGATGAACAAATTAAAAAGTTCAAATCAGATAGTATTGATGTCGAAATTGGAATAGATCACAAAGAGTATTCACATACGACAAAACTAAGTACAGCAAACCTGAGCTCTTTATCAGCTGATTTTAGTTAATTAAGCCCCAAATATCCTTAGTTTTAATCCATCCTTGATAATCACCCGATTTGATTTTACACCATTTTTCCTGACACTTATCTACGATTAACAGTCTGCCCTTTTCTATTTGGGCTATAGGTTTTGCGAATGAGGATGGGTCTTTAAATAAAATTTTATTTTGAGTTGCAATAACAGAATTATTCTTTTTTAATTGTGAAATATGTATCCAGCCACTGTTATTTTTTAAACCAATTATTCTTCTAAAATTTTCTTTTTTATCAATTTGTTTTAAGGGTAGGTTAATTTTTTTATAAACATATTTGATATCTGAGTCAAAACTAGGGCCGTAGCGAACATTTACTTTATTTTTTTTTAAAGAAACAAAAGTTTCTTCAGCAATAGAAGATGATATTATAATTAACAAATAAATTAGTGTGTAAAAAATCTTATACATTAATTACAAATACATTTTTTTCTTTTACTAAATTTTACTTTTCGAAAGTTTAAATTTAACAAATCTAGAATTAAAATATATCCATTTAAATTTTTTCCAACATTTAAAATCTTTTTTAAAATTTCGTTAGCTTGCATAGTACCAATAATACCAGCAATAGTGCCAAGAATTCCTTCATATTCACAGTTTAAAATGTCATCAGAAATAGTTTCTTCTTGATAAAAACATCTTAAACAAGGATTTTTTATGTTATCAAAATCAAAAGTAAATACATGACCATCAAATTTACTTATAGCCCCAGTTACAAGAAATTTTTTATACTTCAAGCTTATATCATTAATTAAAAATTTTGTTTCAAAATTATCTGTGCCATCGACAATATAATCATAATTTTTTATAATCTTTATAAATTTCTTTTTGTCTAACTTAAAATTATAAGTATCAATTTTAGTTTTTGAATTAATATTATTTAATTTTTTTTTTGCGATTTTAACTTTAAATTTTCCTAAATCTTTTTCATCATACAAAGTTTGCCGATGAACATTTGAAAGACTAACTAAATCATGATCTATAATACCTATAGCTCCAACTCCTGATCTGGTCAAAAATTCAGCTACCGGGCAACCTAATCCGCCCATACCAACAATTAACACCTTTGAGTTTAAAATTTTTTTCTGACCTAAAATACCAATATTTTTTAAAATAATTTGTCTCGAATATTTTTCGAGTTGATTTTTACTTAACTTTGAACTCATTTTCCAGTTGAGCCAAATCCACCTTCTCCCCTAACCGTTCCAGGTAAAGTATCTGTTTCTTCTAAATTCATTTTAATAACAGGAGTCAAAATCATTTGAGCTATTCTATCTTTATTATTTATTACAAAATCAGTATTACCATGATTATAAAGAATAACCTTGATCTCACCTCTATAATCGCTGTCTATTGTTCCCGGGGTATTTAAAACACTAATATTATTTTTAGCAGCTAAACCAGATCTTGGTCTAATTTGAATCTCAAATTCACTAGGAAAAGCAACAGAAATACCGGTTGGAACTAAACAAGAGTTTTGTGGTTTTAATGTAATTGGCTCATTTATAAAAGCCATTAAATCCATACCTGATGCTCCATTAGTTTTATATGTAGGCAACTCAACAGATGAGTCTAATTTTTTTATAAGAACTTTCGTCATTAGTTTAATTGATTAATTATTCTATCAACTATTTCATCAGATATTTCAGATTTCTTTTTATATGAGAGTTTTTCTTTATTTTTATCACTATAGTGAATCGTTACTTCATTAAAATCAGAGTTAAAGCCAATCTTTTTATTGGACACATCGTTTGCAATAATCCAATCACAATTTTTATTATTCAATTTTGCTTCAGCATTATTTTCAACATTATCTGTTTCTGCTGCAAATCCTATAACAAGTTTTGGCCTCATCGAATTATGATTTGAAACATAACTCAATATGTCTACATTTTTTTCTAAATTTAGACTTAAGGAATTCTGTTTTTTAATTTTATTTTCGTATTTTTTATTAATTTTAAAATCAGCAACTGCAGCAGAAAAAACTGCCACATCGGCAGGTAAGTTTTTTTGAGTTTCTAATAACATTTCATCTGTTGTTTCAACTTCAATAAGTTTTATATCATTATTAATTTTTAGATTAGTCGGACCTGAAATAAGAGTTGTATTAAAGCCTTTCTTAGATAAAGATTTAGCAATTTCATATCCTTGTTTGCCGCTAGATTTATTTGTAATAAATCTTACAGGATCAATATATTCGTTTGTTGGACCAGCTGTTACTAGTGCTTTTAATTTTTTATTTTTTTTAAGATTTAAGAAATAATTGCTGATTTCATTAGAAATTTTATCAGGCTCAGACATTTTTCCCTCACCATATTCTCCACAAGCCATGTCACCAATTTCGGGACCAATAAGTTTATAACCATAATTTATTAGTTTTTTTAAGTTTTGTTTTGTAGATTGATGTTCCCACATTCTGACATTCATTGCTGGGGCTAAATAAATTTCTTTATTTGAGGCAAGAACTACAGAGGATGCTAAATCATCAGTAGTTCCTTGAGCTAATTTAGAAATAGTATTTGCTGTAGCTGGTGCAATTAAAATTACATCTGCCCACCTTGATAAAGCAATATGATCCATCTCCGTTTCATTTTCAACACTAAATAAATCGCTGTAAACTTTGCCTTGTGAAAGTGATGCAACTGAAAGAGGTGTTATAAATTCCTTGGCACTATTGGTTAAAATTGTTTTAATTTGTGCCCCATTTTTTTTGAAAAGCCGTATTGTTTCAAGACTTTTATAAGCAGAAATCCCACCACAAATTATATAGAGGATTTTTTTGTCTATCAGATTTTTCATTTGTCGAATTAAAATACCAATAACCCTATAATTACAAGAACTAATAAACCAATAATAGATTGGTTTCTAAAAGCAGTCATTTCTGATTTTTTATTATTTAAGGCTGTATAAGAATTTGAGTTTTGTGGGATTTGACCGCTGGCTAAAAATGTTAAAGCTTGATTGGCTTTATCCATTATCTCAGGAAATTCAGGCAATCTTTTTATAACCTCTGATGTATTGTTTAAAGTTTCTGTAATTGTGTTCATCGGATCTTTTGTTTCTCTTAACCAATTTTCCAGTACAGGCTTAGACGTTGTCCATATATTCGTATCTGGATTTAATTTTCTTGCAACACCTTCAACTACCACCATAGTTTTTTGCAACATTAATAATTGAGGTTGAGTTTGCATATTAAATTTTTCAGTTACATCAAATAATTGTTTTAGTAATTTACCACCAGATATATCTTTGACTGCTTGTCCAAATATAGGCTCTCCTATTGATCTTAACGCTTGAGCCAAATCATCGATTGGAACATTATTTGGAACTAATCCAGCTACCAAATGCACTTCTGCAACTTTTTTATAATCCCTTTGAATAAACCCATATAAAATTTCAGCTAAAAATCTCTTGCTAACCTTATCTAATCTACCCATTATGCCAAAATCGATAGGAGCTATTTGACCATTATTATCAATAAAAATATTTCCTTGGTGCATATCTGCATGAAAAAAACCATCCCTCACAGCATGTCTTAAAAAATGTTGAATAATGTCTTCTGCAATTTTATTTGTATCTAAATTTCTATTCTTTAATTCTTCCGTCTCTCTTATAGATACGCCATCAATCCAATCAAGTGTCATTACATTTTCACTAGTAAAATTCCAATAAATTTGAGGAACTTTAAATCCAGCATCATTTTTAGTATTTTCTGCATATTCATTGGCTGCTGCTGCTTCAAATCTTAAATCCATTTCAAGGTTTGTTATTTCTTTTAATAAAAATACCACTTCAACAAGTTTTAATCTTTTTGTTTTTTTTACAAACGACTCAATGATGAATGCAAATAACATCATTGCATCGATTTCCTCATTAAATATTTTTTTTATATCTGGCCTTAAAATCTTTATAGCTACATCTTTAATTGTCCCACTATCATTAATTTTAGCTTTGTGTACTTGCGCAATCGATGCAGCTGCAACAGGTTCGCTTAAATCAATTATTGAATTATAGGTTTCTTCACCAAGGTCCTTTTTAATTATTTCTTGTGCTTGGTTTATAGAAAAGGGTGGAAGACGATCTTGTAAATTTTCAAGTTTAGCTGACAGATCCTCACCAATAATATCTGGTCTAGTTGCTAAAAATTGTCCAAGCTTTATAAATGTAGTACCCATAGACTCTAAAGAACTAGATAATCTTTCCCCTTCATTTGTATTTAACTTTTGTTGATTATTTTTAGAAATTGAAATGGAAAGTAATTGAAATAATATTGTTATTGCTACTGGCGGTTTCTTAAATTTTGAGGCAATACTCAAAATATCTGATTTAGCCACTTTTCTTCCTAATTTAAATAAGGTTATAAGTTTTTTTATCATTAAAATTTCCACCCACTATGGATTGAAACAATTCCTCCAGAAAAGTTTCTGTAAGAACAGTTTTGAAACTTATTATTTTTCATTAATTGAATTAATTCCTCCTGATTAATAAATTGTTCTATGCTTTTAATCAGATATTCATATGGTTCTTTTTCTCCAACAATGAACTGACCAATAATTGGAATTAATTTAGAATAATTTTTATAAATAAAATCAAGATTTGAGTTTTGTATTTTTGAAAATTCTAAGCAAAAGTATCTTCCGCCTGGTTTTAGAACTCTATAAGCTTCAGAAAGAGCTTTATTTAAATTTTTCGTGTTTCTAAGTCCAAAACTAATTGTATAAAAATCAAATTCATTGTCTTTAAAGGGTAGTTTTTCAGCTGGAGAAATTACCCAATTAATATTTTTGTAACTGGAAAGCTTTTCTTTACCTTGGCCCACCATTCCTTTGTTTGGATCAACACAAGTAATTTCATTATTTTTATCAGTACTATCCAAATATAGCTTACCTATGTCACCAGTCCCACAAGCTACATCGATTAAATTTTTACCCAAAGATGGGTTCATTATATTTATTAGACTTTTTTTCCAGAACCTATGAACACCTAATGACATAAAATCATTCATAAGGTCATATTTATTGTAGACTTGATCGAATACACCTTCTACAAGCCCTTTTTTATTTTGAAGATATTGTTGCATAAAAAAAAATATATATTCAATATAGTGTGAAATGCCAGAATTACCAGAAGTAGAAATTGTAAGACAATCACTTAATAAAAAAGTTAAACAAAAAAAGGTAAAAAAAGTAATAGTAAGAAATAGAAATTTAAGACTAAAAATTCCTGTAAATTTTAATAGCTATTTTTTTAATAAAAAAATAATAAAAGTGGGTCGATTTTCTAAATATCTAATTATTTATTTACCAGAAGATAATTATTGCTTAATTCATCTTGGAATGTCAGGAACAATACATATCGTTAATAATAAATCAGTTAATAAATATACAAATACTAGTTTTTATAATTCCCCATTTTTACCAAAAAAACACAATCATGTAGAATTAGTTTTTGAAAATTTTAAGATTATCTATAATGATCCAAGAAGATTTGGTTTTTTTCAACTTATAAAAAGTAATTCTGATCTAATTAAAAGATTTAACCATTTAGGTCCAGAGCCTTTTGATAAGAATTTTAATTTAAATTATGTTTATAATTTTTTTAAAGGTAAAAATAAGGATATAAAAAATTTCTTACTTGATCAAAAATTTGTTTCTGGAATTGGAAATATTTATGCTAGTGAGATTTTGTTCTTGAGCAAAATCAATCCAATTAAAAAAGCAAAGTTATTAAGTAAAAAAGAATGCCAAAAAATTATAATTAATAGTAGAAAAATTTTACTAAAAGCCATTAGCATGGGTGGATCAAGTATAAGAGATTTTAAAGATGCATTAGGATTTAAGGGTGGATTTCAAAATGAATTTAAAGTTTATCAGCAAGAAGGAATAGAGTGCAAAAATATAGGATGCTCTGATCTCATTAGAAAAAAAATAACCTCTAATAGATCAACTTTTTTTTGTGATTCTTGTCAAAAATAGCCAATTATTTTATTGACCACCATAAATTCTCAAGTTATACCCCTGCGGATATGGCAAACACAAAATCAGCAATTAAGAGAATTAGAAGAATTTCTAAGCAAACAGCAGTTAATAAAGCAAGAAAGAGCAGATTTAGAAATGCTCTTAAAAAAATGAACCTTTTAATTGATGATAAGAAGAAAGATGAAGCTTTAAAATTCTTGCCAAAATTGAATTCAGAATTGATGAAAATTGCAAAAACTGGGATCATTAAGAGGCAAAATGCATCAAGAAATGTTTCTAGAATAACAAAAAAAATTTCTGCAATCTAAATTAAAACGCCTTAAGCGATTATAAAACAACAACCTAGAGTACTCACATCATATATTAAAATTTTATTTTTGTTTTACCATATCTAGATTTGGTAAATAAAAATTATTTTTTGATTCAATCTATAAACGATTCAATCTGTGTTTGATTCAAAATAAAATTTTGTAAAAAAAATAAAATTAAATTTATTTTAAATCTTAAACTAAATCTACAATCATAGATTTTATTTTTTTTTAAAAAAAAATATTAAATTGTTGCAAATTTTTTTAATTAGTTCTAACTGAGATTCTCCTAAACATTATGAACAAATCTACAAATATTAACAATTTAAATAGTATTAAGTCTGAAAACTTTGATTGGAAATTAGTTCAATCTGAAATGAAAAATAAGTTAGGACAGGATGTTTATGAAAGCTGGCTTAAAAAAATTTCTTATGTTGATGAATTTAACAACTATTTATTATTATCTGTTCCAACAAGGTTTATCAGAGATTGGATTACTTCAAGATATTTAGATCAAATTTTACAAATTATACGTTTATATAAAAAAGACATTATTAGAATTGAGTTTAAGATTGATGATAAAAATACAAATCAAAATTTTGAAAATTTAAATACTAACGAAAAAATACCTGATAATAATGAAAATGTTTCATTTATAAAAGATTCTTATCTTCAATATAATCGAATAGATCCAAATAAAAGATTTGATAATTTTATAACTGGTACTAGTAACAAGCTTGCTTACGAAGCATCATTAAAAGTCTCTGAAAATATATCTCATTACAATCCACTTTACATTTATGGTGGTGTTGGAATGGGTAAGACTCATTTATTAAATTCAATTGGAATTGAGCTCAAAAAAAACAATAAAGTAATGTTTATATCGGCTGAGCGTTTTATGTATCAATTTGTAAAGTCAATTAAAGCTAATGATATGGTTAAGTTTAAAGAATATTTCAGAAATACAGATATTTTATTAATTGATGATATTCAGTTTATAAGTGGTAAAGAGGCAATGCAGGAAGAATTTTTTCACACATTTAATGCATTATTAGATAAAGGCTCACAAATAATTGTATCAGCTGATAGAGCTCCAAATAAACTCTCTAGAATTCAAGATAGAATTAAATCCAGATTTTCTGGTGGTTTAGTGGTTGATATTCAAAAACCAGATCTTGAGCTTAGAAAAAAAATTGTTGAAAAGAAAACTGAAGAACTAAACAATTTATATGTAGATCAATTACATGTATCAAAAGAAATACAAGATTTTATAAGCTCTGAAATTACAGCAAGTGTTAGAGAGTTGGTTGGAGCAATAAACAGAGTGGTATCATTCTCTAGAATCTACAATAAAGTTCCAAATTTAGCTGAAACTAAAGTTGTTTTAAAAGATTTGTTAAATTTAGCTGAAAACAAAGTAACAATAGATTTGATACAAACCACAGTTTGTAAATTTTTTAAAATCAGTAAAAATGAAATGCTATCTTCAAGAAGATCTAGATATTTAGTCAGACCAAGGCAAACTGCTATATATTTAACAAAAATTTTAACATCTAAATCTTTACCAGAAATTGGAAGAGAGTTTTCTAATAGAGACCATACAACCATAATACACTCAGTTAAAACTATCGAGAAAATTAAAGAAAAGGACTCAGAAATGGTGGATAATATTAATAAACTTAAAAATCAGATATTATATAACAATAAAGATAATGAAATTTAATGTAAACCAACAAGACCTTCAACAAGCACTCAATTATTGTCAAGGAGTAATTGAAAAAAGAAGTACACTTCCGATATTGTCTAATATTTTATTAGATGCAAGTAATTCTAAATTAACAATAACAGCTACCGATTTGGATTTAATATTTATTCATCAAATAAATAATGTTGAAGTTCTAGAAGAGGGTAGAACGACAACAACCTCCTCGATTATGTATGACATTATAAGAAAATTTTCATCGGGTAAAAAAATAAATTTATCTTTGACAGATATAAGTAAATTACAAGTTGAGTCTGAAAAATCTATTTTTAATTTAAATTGTATTAGTGCAACAGAGTTTCCGCTCACAGATGAAAACTTTAATCAAAATGAATTTGTAATTAAATCTAAGCAGCTGTTAAAACTATTAAATAAATGTAAATTTTCTGTTTCAAATGATGAAACAAGACATTATTTAAGTGGGATTTATTTTCATCAGACTGCGGTTGAGGATAAAAATCATTTAACTGCTGTGGCAACTGATAGCCACCGAATGTCTATTTCAAAAATAAGATTAGCTCAAAAAATTGATTTTGATCCAATCATATTACCCAAAAAAACTATTTTTCAACTTTGTTCATTATTAGAGAACTATGATGGAGATGTTAAGGTATCTAATATCAAATCAAAAATTAAATTTGAATTAAATAACAGTATTTTAATATCAAAACTTATCGATGGTAAGTTTCCTAATTATATCCAAGTAATACCAAAAAATAATCAAAAAAAACTAGAAATAGATTTAAAATTATTTCTTAACTCTGTTGATAGAGTTGCCTCAGTTTCTCTAGATAAAAAAGATGGGGTAAAGTTTAATTTATCAAAAGACACATTAGATCTTTCGGTTAACAATACAAATAGTGGCGATGGTAAAGAGACATTAAATGTTAAATTTGACCATGATTTAGAAATAAGTTTTAATTCTAGATACTTAATTGATGTTGCTTCACAATTAGATGGTGAAAGAGTTGAGATATTTTTTAATGACACTGGCTCTCCAGCCTTAATTAAAGACCCAGGAGATTTTGATAGTATATTTGTAGTGATGCCTATGAAGGGCTAATTCAAAAGATTAAGTTCTTGATAAATATTATTTTCTAAAATCCTTATGAACTCATCTTTGGAGTAACCTGCTTTTATAGGTTTTAAAATTGAAATAGTTATTATTTTATTATTATTCTTTTGTCCTTTTTTTGGCCAAACATAACCAGAATTAATAGCAACTGGCTGGCAAGAAATTTTTAACTCTTCATAAATTCTTGATGCCCCTTTTTTAAATGGAGGTCTTTCGTTTGGTAAAACCCTTGTACCTTGTGGAAAGATAATTAGCGGTCTGTCTGAATCTTTAATTATTTTAGATATATCTTGAAAAAAACCTAGGTTTTCTTTGGTAACTTTATTTCTTTTAATCGATATTGATCCAATTTTTTTAAGATACCAACCAAAAATTGGAATTAAAAGTAATTCTTTTTTCAAAATAAAAACTGGTGAATTAAAAATAGTTTGAAGATAAAAGGTTTCAAACATTGATTGATGAGAAGCAGCAATAAAGAACTTCTCATTATTTAAAATATTTTCTCTGCCTTTGATTATTATTTTAGTAGATAAAAAAACCTTTAAACAAAAACTTGTCCAATAACCCATTAATTTACCACCAACTAAGACAACTTTTTGAGGAAGGAAAAAAGCAGGTAAAAAGATTAATGAAATTATTATTATTCCAGTAAAAAAGAAAATTGAAAATATAAGGTTTCTAATCATTATTATCAAAAGCTACATCAAATCAGAATGCTTTTGTCTTTTTTTAATAACTCTAATTTTTGATCCTTTGATCAATAGTTCTACTGGTTTAGGTCTTAAATTATAATTTGAACTCAGTGACATTCCATATGCACCAACATCACACATGACAACAATATCTTTTTCATATAATTTTTGAAATTTTTTTAATGAAGTAAATTTATCTGTACTTTCGCAAATAGGGCCTACAAATTCATATGTTTTTTTTGAAATTCGACTTCTTTTTATTGATGGTAATGTTTTATGATTAGCTCCATATAAAGCTGGTCTCATCAAGTCATTCATTGCCGCGTCTAGTATAATAAAATTTTTTTTTTCATTTTCTTTTATATAAATAACTTTAGAAATTAAATAACCTACATCTCCAACTATGGATCTTCCTGGTTCAAAAATTATTTTTGTTGAATGTCTTTTTAAAAATTTTTTAATAGCAATATTATATTTTCTATAATTAAGTTTTTTACTACCTTTCTCGTAGGAAATTCCCATCCCTCCACCTATATCAATAAACTTAAATTTGTGTTTAGTTTTAACAATTATTTTATCAACTACATTAAGCATTTTTTCATAAGGCTTGTGGTCTAATATTTGACTTCCAATATGAACGCTTAAACATTCTAAATTAATATTTTTTGAATTTTGGCAATAGCTTATAAGTTTTAAAAACTCTTTTTCATTTACGCCAAATTTATTTTCTTTTTTACCTGTTGAAATTTGGCTTAAAGTTTTTGCATCTGTATTAGGATTTAATCTAATACCAATTTGTACTTTCTTTTTTTTTATCTTAGCTATTCTATCAATTTCATTTATTTCACTCTTAGACTCTGCGTTTATTAATAATATTTTTTTATCAATAGCATAACTAATTTCTTTCGACGTTTTACCCACACCTGAAAAAACAATTTTTTTTGGATTAATACCAGCCTTGAGAGCCATCATAAGTTCACCCATCGACACTACATCCGCACCCAAACCAAATTTTTGAATTTCTCTTATTAAATTTAGATTTGTATTAGATTTAATTGCAAAACAAATTAAAGGAGAAAAAGATTTAAAATTTTTTTTAAAATCACTAATATTTTTTTTTAATTGGGCGTAAGAATAGCAATAAGTTGGAGTATTAAATTTTCTAGCAATATCCTCTATTTTTACTTTATCAATAATCAGTTTTTTTTTGATATATTTCATTAAGCCTTATTTGTAAGGACTATTATATTTTCAGATTTTTGTTTCGAGTCTCTATATTCTGGATCTCCTTTTTTTCCACAAGAGGCTAGTAAACAACAAATCAGAAAGATAAAGCTAATTTTTTTAATCATTTTTGTTTCTTATATTTTATTATCATTTTTTTGATGTTATCAAAAGATGTTCCTCCATAAGATTTTTTGGAATTTACTGAATTCTTTAAATCAAACACCTTTAAAACATCGCTAGTTAATTTTGTCTCAATTTTTTTTAATTCTTCCAAGCTTAATTCATCGAGTCTCTTTTTTTTCTTTTCAGCTAAATTAACAACAGCAGCTGTTCTTTGATAAGCTTTTCTAAAAGACATTGAATGATTTTTTACAAGATAGTCCGCTAAATCTGTTGCAGTAATATATCCAGAGTTTGCAAGCTGGATCATTTTTTTTTTGTTAGGGCTACAATTTTTTAGTATTTCATCAAAAATTTTAAGACAGTTGATCAAAGTATCATTTGATTTAAAAACAATCTCCTTATCATCTTGAAGATCTTTGAAGTAAGATAAGGGAAGTCCTTTTAAAATTGTAAGCATTGAAAATAAGTTTCCATAGCTACTCCCAGATTTTCCTCTCAAATATTCCAATAAATCAGGATTTTTTTTTTGAGGCATTATTGATGAGCCCGTTACAACTTTATCTGAAAGATTAATTAAATTAAAACCATCTGAGCTCCAAATTATAAGCTCTTCCGCAATTCTTGAAATATGCATTGAACAAACAGAAATACTATATAAAAAATCTAAAACAAAATCTCTATCGGAAACAGTATCTATTGAATTGTTTGTTGGTTTTTTAAAACCAAGTTTTTTGCTTGTGTAATTTCTATCTATATTGAAAGAAGTTCCTGTTAAAGCAGCTACACCCAAAGGATTTTCATCTAAACTATCTAAATTGTTTGTAAATCTTTTTTTATCTCTATTAAACATCTCAACATAAGCCATAAGATAATGAGCAAAAGAAATAGCTTGTGCATTCTTGAGATGTGTAAAACCAGGCATAATGGTATCTATATTTTTTTCTGCTAGTTTTAATGTACTTTTAATTATTTTATCTAAATTTAGATTTATTTCTTTAGTTGCAGATCTTATCCAAATTTTAAAGTCTGTAATTACTTGATCATTTCTAGATCTTGCCGTATGAACATAACCTGCTTCTTCTCCAATTATTTGAAAAAGTCTTTTTTCTATATTCATATGAATATCTTCATATTTTTTGTTGAACTCAAATTTTTTATTAAAAATTTCTTTTTCTATCTTTGTAAGTCCATAGATAATTTTATTTTTAACTTTGAAAGATATTATTTTCTGTTTAAACAGCATCTCAACGTGAGCAATAGAACCCTGAATATCTTCTTTATAAAGTCGTTTATCAATATCAATTGAGTTTCCAACTTTTTGAAATAAAGATGACGCATTTTTTTTTATACGACTGCTCCATATTGCTTGGTTGTTTTTATTTTTTACCATGATATTTAATTATAACTGTTTAACATGAGATTTTTAATATTATTTATTTTTTTAACAACTAATGTTATTGCGAATGATGTATCTGAAATAAAAAATATTGTCATTCATAATGATCTAAAAGTCTACGATAATGTTATTTTTTTAGATAAAAATGATAAAAAAATTAACATAAAAGAATTTAATGGAAATTTACTTTTATTAAATTTTTGGGCAACCTGGTGTGAGCCGTGTAAAGAAGAGATGCCATCGTTAGATAGGCTTCAAATGAATAAAAATTTGGGAAATTTAAAGATTTTTGCAATTAATATTTCCAAAGAAAATAAAAAAAAAGTTGATATTTTTTTCAAAGATTTAAATATTGAAAATTTTGATCCATATTTTGATGCACCAAAAACTCTTGCAAAAACATTTTCTTTACGGGGTGTTCCAACTTCAATACTTATAGATAAAAATGGAAAAGAGTTTGCAAGAATTATGGGATCAATAGATTTTGATGATAAAATATTTATAAACTGGCTTAAAACTTATAATTAGTTTTTAAAAAAATAAGCAAATCCAATTAGAACGAGTATTGCTACAAATTGCAGAAGGACTCTTAGCTGCATTAATTTATTTGAATATTTTTTGCTGGTCTCACCTCCTTTAAAAAGAGTTCCAATTCCCAAAATTAAAACAACTCCTACTGCTATTAGGAGAACTATAGAGAGGATTTTAACAAAAATTCCTGATATCATATAAATACTGTAAATTGTTTTATAAAATAAAAAACAAAATTAATTAACTATGACATTTTGCCTAGATTCAATAATAATTAAGCCTGAAGAAGGTATAGAGATAAAACAGGCTGTTATTTTGCTTCATGGATATGGAGGTGATGGTAAAGACATAAGTATGTTAACTTTAAACTGGAAAAGGCATATGCCAAATACAGTTTTTATTTGTCCAAATGGACATGAGACTTGCCCTATAAATCCATCAGGATTCCAATGGTTTGATCTTACTAAAGATGACACAGATTATGTGCTTGATCAATCAATTAAGGCTGAGAAAAAGATTAAAGTATTTATTAATGAAATTAAGCAAGAATTTAATTTAAAAAATAATCAGATATGTCTATCAGGTTTTAGCCAAGGTTGTATGATATCATTGAATGTTGGATTAACATCTGAAGAAAAATTTTTATGTATTGTAGGATTTTCTGGAAAAATAATTGATCAAAATAATTTAAAATCAAGAATAAAAAATTCTACTGATACTTTATTGATTCATGGTGACGCAGATCAAGTTGTACCATCAACATATCTTTTAGAAGCAAAAGATTTTTTAATTAGAAATAATGTTGGTGTAGAAACACTTTTGATAAAGAATTGTGATCATCATATTCCTATAGAAGCTTCAAGTACAGCCCTTAATTATATTTTAAAAAAAAATTAACGCCTCTTATTATTGATAAAATTGTTTAAGTAAGTTAAAAATACTTAATGAATAATTTTATCGAACAAGATGTTTCATTAGAAAAGTGTCCAGCTTTAGTTCTTAATGCTGACTATAGACCATTAAGCTATTATCCTTTATCTCTATGGTCATGGCAGGATACTGTAAAATCTGTTTTTTTAGATAGGGTGATAATTGTAAGTAATTATGACAGGGTTATAAGAAGTCCTTCATTTAATATGCAATTACCAAGTGTCATTGCATTGAAAGATTATATAATTCCGCAGACAAGGCCTAGCTTTACAAGATTTAATGTTTTTTTGAGAGATAAGTTTTCATGTCAATATTGTGGGAGTAGTGAGGAACTGACTTTCGATCATCTGTTACCAAGATCAAAAGGTGGAGAAACTAATTGGGATAATGTCGTAACGGCATGCTCTGCATGTAATGTAAAAAAGGGCGGTAAATTATTAAAAAACTCAGATATGAAGCTTAACCAACATCCTTATCGTCCATCAACCGAGGATTTGCATAAAAATGGTAAAAATTTTCCTCCTAATTATTTACATAAAAGCTGGATGGATTATCTATACTGGGATGTTGAATTAGAAGCCTAGATTTTTTCAGAGATATTTATTGCAATTTTTGAACCTGTTTTAATAATTTTGTCCAATAATAAGTAGGGACCTTTTTTTGTAGCACCTTTATCGTAAGCAATATTTTTATGATCTATTTCATCTTGTCTAAATTTTGTAATCTTTTTTTTTAAGTCTTTTTCTCTAACATCAAGTTGATTAATTTGATTTAAATAATGTTTATCTATAACTTCTTCAACAGAAGCAGTACAAAGCATAGCAGCTTTTTTTCCCAATAATGTTGAACCAAACCCTAAGCCAACACCCATCAAATCCCACAAGGGTAAAAATTTTGTTGGTTGGATATTTCTTTTTTTAATTTCATTTTCAAAATATTCAGAATGTTCTTTTTCATGTTCTTTCATTTCTTCAATTATTTTTTTAAGATTTTCATCTTTTACGAAAGTATTTAACGCTAATAACTGTCCCTCATAAATTTTAATAGCACCGCGTTCTCCAGCATGATCAACTCTAATAAATTCCTCTACTCTTTTTTTATTAATTTTTGTCATAATTAAAATAAATTTTTCCAGCACTAACAGTAATTAGTAAAGTTATTAAAATATTATAGCTTGTAAGCGATAATCCAAAAATTTTAAATGTTACATCTTTGCAGTTAACACTTTTTTCTTGTAATTGCTTTAAAATTTCCTCTTTTGATAATAAATTTGATCCATTTTTTAGATCACAAACTAATGACTCTTGAATAAAACCCTGCTCAATACCCAAGTGATATAGCGATAGAATAGTTCCTGCCAAAAATATGATTGCGAGCAAAAGCATAAAAAATCTCTCAAATTGAATAAATTTATAATTAAGTAAAACTACTATTATTGCTAAGAAGTATGGAATTCTTTCTAAAACACAAAGATTACAAGGTTGATGTCCAAGAATATATTCAATAAAAAATGCAGACACTAAAGCAATAATGCTGACTAAAAAAATAAATTTTATTACTAAATTGTTACTATTTTTAATCATTAAATTTTAAAATCAAATATACAAATACAAATATTATAACTATTAAAATTCCAATAACAGTAAACCATTTTGATCCATGATTATTCATATATTTAGTAAATAATTCTCCAAATTTATAAGATAAAAATGCAACAATAAAAAATCTAAGGCTTCTTGAAATTAAACTAACAACTATAAAAACAGGCAGACTAAAAGCAATTAAACCACTAGCTATTGTAAAAGCTTTATAGGGCAAAGGTGTAAAGCCTGCTAAGAAAAGTATACTTAACCAAGCTAGAAAGCCATTTCCCTGTGACATATTTAGTTTTAAATCTTTAACCTTATCTTCATAATTATAAAACTCGATAACATACATTGCAAAATCAAAAAATAGGTAGCCAATTAGATATCCTAAAATACCTCCTAAAACTGAAAATATAGATGCTATTAAAAATATTTTAATAAACTCTTTTTTTTTAGCAATAACCATTGGAATTATCATTACATCTGGTGGTATTGGAAAAAATGAACTTTCAATAAAAGATACAAGACCTAAATAAAAATTTGAACTTTTATGAGCAGCTAGATTTAAACATTTTTTGTAAAGTGTTTGAAACATTTTTTGGTTTTAATATAAATTTAGTTCTTATACTATTTAAATATATTTAATTGAATATAATGGGCGAATGGCGGAACTGGTAGACGCGCACGACTCAAAATCGTGTTTCGCAAGAAGTGAGAGTTCGATTCTCTCTTCGCCCACCAAAAAAATATGAATTTAGATAATTTAAACAACTTAATCGAATTATTTTCTCACCAAGTAGAAAAACAAAATAAAAAAAGCATTTTTTTACAATGGTTAAATCCAAATAATAAAAAAGCATATACTTGGGAGGAAACACAAAAAAATATTTTAAATCTATCTAAAATAATTAAAGAATACATAAAAGAAGGCGATAGATGCCTCTTGGTTTCAGAAAACAGACCAGAATGGTTTGTCTCAGATATGGCAATAATGTTATCTGGTGGAATTACTGTTCCTGCTTATACTACATATACAGAAGAGGATTATAAATACTTAATTGAAGATTGTGAACCTAGCCTAATCATAGTTTCGAACAATGAGATGCTAAAAAAATTAAGTAATACAATTAATGAAAAAGAATTTATTAAAAAAGTCATAACATTAGATGAAGTTAATAAAGTAATTAATAATATAGATATAATTAACAAAAATAAGTATCTAGACTTTAATACCATATTAAAAAATAAATTATTAGAAGAAGATAAAATTCAAAATAAAAAATTAAAAAGAACTTCCCCTGCTTGTATAATTTATACATCTGGAACTGGTGGAAATCCAAAGGGAGTAATTTTAAGTCATGGTGGAATTTTAAACAATCTTGTAGGAGCTTGTGAAATTATGAAACCATTGTTTAATTCTAGACCAGTATTCTTAACCTGGCTTCCTCTATCCCATTCATATGAACACTGTGTACAATTTGCACAGATTGCTGTGGGAGCAAAAGTATTTTATGCAGAAAAAATAGAAAAACTATTAGAAAATATATCTGAAGCAAAACCAACAATTATGACAGCTGTTCCTAGATTTTATCAAAATCTTTATAACAAAATTAATATCAATTTAAAAAAACAAACTGGTTTTAAAGCAAAACTAATTGAAGCAACTTTACGATTGGGTAAGAAAAAATTATTAAATCAAAAAATGACTTTTTCTGAAAAATTACTTAATTTGATGGTTGAGATATTAGTTAGAAAAAAAATAAAAAAACAGTTTGGAGGAAATTTAAAAGCTTTTGTTTCTGGTGGAGGTGCATTAGATCAAGAAATAGGAGAATTTTTAAATTCTGTAGGACTTCCTACACTTCAAGGTTATGGACTAACAGAAACGTCGCCGGTAGTAAGTTGTAACCCCATACACAAAATAAAAGTAGAGACTGTTGGACCGCCTTTTAGAGGAAACCAAGTTAAAATTGCTGATGATGGTGAAATTTTAGTCAAAGGTGAAAATGTAATGCTGGGATATTGGAATAAGAAAGAAGAGACTAACAAGGCAATTATTGATGGATGGCTTTATACAGGTGATATAGGAGAAATAGACTCAGAGGATGGTTATTTAAAAATCACTGATAGAAAAAAAGATATTATTGTAAGTGCAGGTGGAGATAATATTTCACCAGCTAAAATTGAAAATATGATTACAAATGAGCCAGAAATTGACCAATGTATGGTTTATGGAGATAAAAAAAATTATTTAGTTGCTTTAATAGTACCTAGTAAAGAATTTTTAAAAGAAAAAGAAAAAGAAAAAATTAATAATGTAATTGAAAAAATAAATAAAAAATTAACTTTATTAGAAAAAATAAAAAAAATTCAATTAATAGAAGAAAATTTTTCTATAGAAAATGGTTTAATGACTCCCACAATGAAAGTGAAAAGAAAAAAAGTTACTGAAAAATATAAAAATCTATTAGAAAAACTTTATTAAGTTGTATTTAAAAATTTGATTATTATCCGCATAAACATTAACTAAATTAATAAAAAAAATTTAATAAAAAACAAAAATAAAAAAAAATTTTTATAAATTTACTTTTTAATTAAAGAATTGACATAACTTGTATAAAAAAATAAAAATATGTTAATAGCGAATCAACTTGATTCGTTTAACTTAAACAGGGAGCTAAAGATGCCTAAGAAAAGAAAAAAAGCTGCTAAAAAAACTAAGAAAAAAGCAGCAAAGAAAACTAAGAAAAAAGCTAAAAAGGCTAAAAAGGCTAAAAGAAGAAAAAGATAGTAATTTACTAGTCTTAACTAAAAACGCTTCTCATTACATATTGTATGAGAGGCGTTTTTTTTATTCATCTAAATTTTCGTCAGAATCAGTAATAGGCTCTTCAACAGGCAATTCTGATGTAGAAGATTTTGGAGCAGAAGTTATTGGTTGAGCTTGGCCACCTAAATTTCTTTTTAAAGCTTTATCTAGTTTCTTTTGTGTGTCCTCTAAAGATACATTCAACACAATTTGGAACTCAGATAAGATTCTTTCATATGCTTTTTCAAACAATTGTCTCTCACTATAAGACTGATCAACCATAAGATCATCTCCTTTATTCAAATCTCTCACTACTTCTGCTAGTTCATAAATTTTACCTGAAGAGATCTTTGCTTCGTATTCTTGTGCTCTTCTACTCCACATAGATCTTTTAATTTTTGGTTTACTTTTCAAAATAGAGATACATTTATTCACTTGGTTGATTGTTGCTAAAGGTCTTAAATGAGATTGTTTATTCACAGGTACCATTCCATTAGCTTTATCTTTTTCAAACTTGATAACATATGTTTCAACATCAATACCACCTATGTTTATTTTTTTAAACTCAGTAATCTGACCAACTCCATGCTTCGGATAAACAACATAATCTTTTATTTTGTACTCTCTTTTTTCAGTTTCTTGTTTTTTGACTTTCTTGATTTCTGGTTTTATTTCGTTACTTTTAGAAATTCTTAAGTTATCAACTTTTGTCTCTTCTTTAGAAGTAGAAGCTTTTGCTGTTTTCTTTATTTTAATTGGTTTAGAGATAATCTTTTTACTAATTACTTTGGATTTTGTTTTATCAACTTTTTTAATTTTTTTAGTTTTTTCCTTTATTGATTTTTTAATTTTACTAACTTTTTTTACAGAAACTTTTTTTTTTACTTTTTTTTCAGGTTTTGATTTAAAGATTTTCTTTAAAATATTTTTCGTACTTATTTTGCTCATTTTTAAATTTTTCATGATCCGTAGGAGGATCTTTTTTTTCACTTATATTAGGCCAGATTTCTGAATATTTTTTATTGATTTCTAACCATTGTTCACTTCCAGGTTCAGTGTCTGCTTTGATAGCATCCACTGGGCATTCAGGCTCGCAAACGCCACAATCTATACACTCATCAGGTTTAATTACAAGCATATTTTTGCCTTCATAAAAACAATCTACTGGACACACATCAACGCAGTCAGTCAATTTACACTTAATGCATTTATCGTTAACTATATAAGTCATTATAATTTTTTTTTAATTCTATCTTTAATATCGCCCATCGTTGAGCTGTCAATGTAAAGTAAACCCGCTAAACGTCTCATCAAATTTGTTTCATATATATCAGCTTCATTATTTGAATAAATAATAGACCATAATGCTTCTATAATTTTAATTTTTTCGGACTCAGATAAATTTTTTACTTCTTTTGTAAAATCTAAAATTTGATTTGAGTTTTCTTCAATTGATTTAGCATCCTTAATAGTATGAGAAATTGTTTCTTTTTTAGCACCTAATTCCAAGAGAGTTTTTTTAATAATTTCTTCTTCGTTTTCAGTATAATTTTGATCAATTTTTGCTGCATGAATCAATAACGCACATGTTTTAACTAAAAAGGGATTTTTGGTTTTAGTTGAACTTTTTTTAAAAAACATAAGGTTTAATCAAGATTTAAATTTTTTAAAATCTTAAATGGATTTTCATTTGAAACTTTTTTTATTGAATTTTTTTTAAATTTTTTAATTGGGTTATATTTAAAATAAGTTTCATCTTCTTTATCAAATATTTTATAATTCATTTTTTGTAAAAGTTTTTTGAAATTATCTTTACTGCAGCCTAATAAGTTTAGCATTTCTGGTATTATTTTAACTTCTTTATTTTCTTTTGAATTTGTTGAGTTTATGATTACCATAAATAATCTCTCCAAGATGTCTATTCTTACAAAAAAATTATCGAATTTTTCAAACCCACATAAAAGCATGAAATTTTTATTTTTATTTTCTTTGTCATCTAAAAAATTTAAGCCAAATATTGGCAGTTTAATATTATAATATTTTTGATGATAATTTTTCCATAGTAATGTTCTTAATGACACAGCTTCTGGTTTGATTAGCTGATACAAAAATACATGATATCTTCCAAATTTTACTCCTAAGTCTCTTAAAATTTTTCTTTCATTTTGGCCAAGAGATTTTAGATATTCAGATACCTGTTCTCTTTTTAAAACACCATTATTTTCATAAAGTTGATATGCCAAAGCTTTGATTGATGAATTTTTATCTTTAAGATTTTTTAGATCAACTAAACTTTTAAGAACTAAATTAATTTTATCTTGTAGCCATTTACCAATGAATTCACTAAGCTTCTGTTTTTGAATAGGTTCAATAATATCATCAACTATTAGTTCAAAATTTGGATTTAAATAATCATGACCAGAATATAATTTAGCAATAGGGAAGTTATTCCAATAAATTTTAAAATCATTATTTAATTCAATTATCCCTGTATCAATAATAACTTGAATTCTTTTTTCTAATTCTGGCCCAATAGTTTGTCTTGCTGCTTTTCTTAATGACTTAGTATCTGTCTCCAAGGCACCTTTTTTTAAATCTAGTGCTAATTTAAGCCCATTTATTTTACCAATAAATTGTTCATCTATCAGCACATCATTGTTTTCAAGTATTTTTGTTTTGAATTCCATATCCTGTTTCAGGCCCCTTGCTAAAACACTTGCCCTTTTATCAATAAATGTTTTGGTAAGTTCTTCATGAAGTCTGTCTGATAGTCTATCTTCTAGATGTTTAGTTTTTTCAATCCAATAGTCTTGATTTTCTGTCCAATTATTTTTATTTGAAACATAAGACCAAGTTCTAACATTTGCAATTCTATTTGATAAAGAATCCACATTTCCCTCTAATTTATCAAGTTTTATCAACTGTAATCTCATAAATTCATCTGTAATTTGGTGTTTTCCACTACTTAAATATTTAAAAACATTTCCAATAACTTCATAGTGATTTCCGTACGTTTTTTTTACAAAGTCAGGTATCTGACAACATTCCCATAAAAGACTAAGTAATTTTTTGTTAAAATCTAAATTTATAAAACTTTTATCTTTTAAAAAATACTTAAGAGCTTTTTCATCTTCACATTCGTGTATTTTACGTAACCAACCCATCTTTGGTTTTTCCTCTAAAGACTTGATCAAACTGAGAGGATTATTAAAATTTAAATCGGAGTTTCTCCAAAATAAAGTTTTAATTTCTTCAAATTTGTGTCCTTCTATTAGTTCTACATCTTCAGCTGTGATTTCTTTACAATCACCCGTAATACCAAAACTTCCATCATTTAAATATCTTCCAGCTCTTCCAGCAATTTGTCCTATTTCAGATAAATTTAATTTTCTTAATTTTTTTCCATCGAATTTTTTTAGGTTAGAGAAAAAAACATAATCTAAGTCCATATTTATACCCATTCCTATAGCATCAGTTGCTACTAAAAAGTCAACATCACCGGATTGATAAAGTTCTACTTGAGAGTTTCTTGTTTTTGGGCTTAGTGATCCCATTACAATCGCTGCACCACCCTTTTGTCTTCTAATTAATTCAGCTATTGCATAAACTTCTTCTGCTGAAAAAGCTATTATTGCAGTTTTTCTATTAATTCTTGAAATTTTTTTATGACCTGTATATGTTAATTTTGATAATCTTTCTCTATTTATAAATTCTATGTCACCGTCTAATTTTGAAATTATATTTTTGATAGTATTAGAACCCATAAGCATTGTAAGTTTTTCACCTCTCATTTTTAAAAGTCTATCCGTAAAAATGTGACCTCTTTCATGATCAGCACACATTTGAATTTCATCAACACCAACAAAATCTAAATGCTTATCAATTGGCATAGATTCTACTGTGCATAAAAAGTATTTAGCATTGTTTGGAATAATTTTTTCCTCACCTGTTATTAAGGCAACTTTATCTACACTAATCTTTTTTATTACTTTGTCGTAAACTTCTCTGGCCAACAATCTTAGAGGAAAGCCTATCATGCCTGAGTCAAATGAAAGCATTGTTTCAATAGCAAGGTGAGTTTTTCCTGTATTTGTGGGTCCAAGAACAGCAGTAATTTTGTGTTTAATCATTTCTACCTTTGGTATACCTTTTTTTTTACCTACCAGATATTGTTGGTGTTAAAGAACAAAAATAGACTAAAACATGACCGAATCGGAGAGTAAAAAGTTCTCATTTTGCTTATAAACTATAGTTAGATTAGCATAAATAAGATTAATTCTATAATAGTAATTTAAAAAAAGAAATGACCAAAAAACTTTGGCAAGCATCTATAAATCAGAAAAAAAATTCAAATCTATTTAAATTTGAAAATTATATTTCAAAAAAATTTGATAAAAAATTTAATAACGATTTTCAAAAAATTTTAAATTGGAGCATTAAAAACTCCTCAGAATTTTGGAGTTCTTTTTGGGATTTTACTAAAATTAATGGAGTAAAAAGTAATAAAAAAATTAGAAAATCAAAGATATTTTATAAAAATTTATTTTTACCTGGGAGTAAATTGAATTTTGCTAATAATTTATTGGCAAAAAATGATAAAAAAAAAGCAGCTACTTTTATTAGCGAAAATGGTTTTAGAGAAGAGAGAAGTTGGGAAAAATTAAATCAAAACACTAATAAATTAGTGCAGTTTTTAAAAAATAATAAAATTTATCCCAAAGATAGAGTTGCAGCTTATATGCCTAATACAATTGAAACTGTAGAGGCTTTTATGTCTACTTCTGCGATTGGTGCTATATGGTCTTCTTGCTCTCCCGATTTTGGAGTTAAAGGTGTAATTGAAAGATTCTCTCAAATTAGCCCAAAAATATTATTTATAACAGATCAATATTTTTATAATGGAAAAAAAATAAATATCATAGATAGACTTCCAGAGATTTTAAAGGCAATTCCATCTATTAAAAATGTTGTAATTACAAGCTACCCTGGAAAGAGTTTTTTAAAAAAGAAAAAAACAATAGATAATGTCAAGGTAACTAAATGGGTAGAATTGATGAAAATAAATACTAAAGACATTTCTTACCCCAATTTTGATTTTGAACATGAGCTTGCTATACTTTATTCAAGTGGAACTACCGGTAAACCAAAATGCATTTGTCATAGAGCTGGTGGCGTATTAATTCAGCACAAAAAAGAACATCAATTACATTGTGATATTAAAGAAAATGACAATGTTTTTTACTTTACGACTTGTGGTTGGATGATGTGGAATTGGTTAGTAAGCTCATTAGCTTCTAAAGCTTCAATTGTCTTATTTGACGGATCTCCAATGTATAAAAAAGATGATCTATTATTAAAAATTGCTAATAAAGAAAAAATTACATTATTAGGTGTAAGCGCAAAATATATTGATGCGCTTCGTAAATTTAAGCCGACGCTAAAATACAAATACAAACTTAATAAATTAAAAACAATCTGTTCTACAGGTTCGCCACTTTCTAATGATGGATTTAAATATGTTTACCAAAATATAAAAAAAAATGTTCATTTATCGTCAATTTCAGGTGGTACAGACATAGTGTCATGTTTCGTATTAGGAAATATATACCAACCAGTACATATGGGTGAAATTCAAAATATGGGATTAGCTTTAAATGTTGATATTTTTAATGATAAGGGAAAATCTATTAAAAACAATAAAGGAGAGCTCGTTTGTAAAAATTCTTTTCCATCAATGCCTTTAAAATTTTGGAATGATAAAAAAGACAAAAAGTTTAAAGATGCATATTTCAATCGATTCAATAATACATGGCATCACGGAGATTTTGCCGAAATTAAAAAAACTAGAGGATTTATTATTCATGGAAGATCAGATACCACATTAAATCCAGGTGGTGTAAGACTTGGAACAGCTGAAATTTATTCAGAAGTTGAAAAGTTTAAGGAGATAAAAGAGTCCATAGTTGTGGGACAATCATGGGACAATGATGTGAGAATTATTTTATTTATTGTTATGAATATAAAATTTTCACTTACTGAAGATTTATTAAAAAAAATTAAAATTAAGATAAGAAAAAATGCATCTCCAAGACATGTTCCAAATAAAGTTATTGTAGTAAGGGACATTCCAAGAACTAAAAGTGGCAAAATAGTTGAATTAGCTGTAAAAAATATCATAGAAGGAAATAATATCAAAAACAAAGAAGCTTTAGCAAACCCCAAAGCTTTAGAACAATTTAAGAATTTAAAAGAATTAACTTATTAAGTTAAAAATTTAGATAGACAATGAAAGTTCATTGTTATTAAATATCATTTAATTACTAACCAAATAAATGAGGAGATAATGATTAAAAATTTATTTAAAAACTTTTTGATAATTTTGCTTTTTACTACCGGTATAAGTGGAAAAGCATTTTCTGCAGAAGTTAATTTCTTTACAATAGGTACAGGTGGTACTGCTTATACTTATTATCCAGTTGGAGGAATGATAGCGAATGCAATATCAAAACCACCAGGATCAAGAGAGTGCGGAAAAGGTGGAAGTTGTGGAGTGCCAAATTTAATTGCATCTGCTGTTTCATCCAGAGGATCTGTTGATAATGTTAACGCTATAATTTCAGGCCTTAGAAATTCAGGTTTTGCACAATCTGATGTTGCTTATTGGGCATATACAGGAACTGGAACAATGGAGGGAAAAGCTCCTGCTAAAGATCTAAGAACTATAGCGGCACTTTTTCAAGAACATATTCATCTAATAGCGCTTAAAGATAGCAAAATTAACTCTGTTAAAGACTTAAAAGGAAAAAGGGTTTCATTAGATGAACCTGGTTCAGGTACTTATGTAGATGCTAAACTTATTTTAGAGTCTAATGGTCTAAGCACAGGCGATGTAAAAGCTGAAGCATTAAAAGGTAAAGCAGCTACTGACGCTTTAAGAAATGGTAAAGTAGATGCAATTTTCGTTGTAGCTGGTTTTCCTACAGGGGCAGTTGTTGAATTGGCTTCTTCTGTAGATATTAAATTAGTACCAATTGATGGTGATGGAGCTAAATCACTTACTTCAAAATATGGATTTTTTTCTCAAAGTCCTATTCCTTCAGGAACATACGAAGGAGTTGATGAAGTAAATACTGTAGCAGTAGGAGCACAATGGTTTACCTCTGCAAAAGAAGATAATGAGCTTATTTACCAAATTACAAAAGCTTTATGGAATAAAGAGTCTAGAAAGCTAATGGACGTTGGTCATGCAAAAGGTAAAACTATCACGCCTGAATCTGCTCTTTCTGGAGTAGGTGTGCCTTTGCATCCTGGTGCAGAAAAATTTTATAAAGAAGCCGGTCTTATAAAATAAACTATAATTATATTGCCCTAGATTATAAAGATCTAGGGCACTATCATGTTTGAATTTAATATTTCATCAAAAAAAGTTTCTGAACTAGTAGAAAAGTATGAAGTCAAAACCAATGAAAGAAAACTTAAAAATTTTTTTAAAACTTTTGCATTCTATGCATTAGTTTTAATGTCAGTTTATCATTTTTATGCATCAGGATTTGGAACAGTTAGAGATATTTTGCATAGAGGAATTCATATCTCTTTTGTCGTAAGTTTAGTGTTCATCTTTTATAGCTGGAAAAAAATAGACAAAAATACAAAAGATTTTAAGGTACCTTATCTAGATATTATTTTTTTTATTTTTACTGTTGTAACAGCTTTATATCTACCTTTACTTCCTCCAGAAATTCTAGCTTCTAGAGTAGGAAATCCAACTAGTATGGAGATTTTTATGGGTTCTATTCTAATAATTTTGACCTTAGAGGCTGCAAGAAGATCTATAGGTTTTACTTTACCCTTAATTTGTTTATTTTTTATTTTATTTGCAATTTTTGGTCCATATTTTCCAGGTGCATTAAAGCATGGTGGTGCTAGTTGGGTAGGTTTTGTAAATCATATTTATATAACTAATCAGGGAATTTATGGGATTGCAGTAGGTGTAATGGCACAATATGTTTTTTTATTTATACTTTTCGGTGTTCTTGCAACACGGATTGGGCTTGGGCAACTTTTTATTGATATTGCAATGGTTATTGCTGGAAAATATTCAGGGGGACCTGCAAAAGTTGCAATTTTTTCTTCTGCATTTTTAGGAACTATATCTGGATCTTCTATAGCAAATACAGTTACAACGGGTTCACTAACAATACCTGCAATGAAAAAAGTTGGTTACCCTCCTCATTTTTCAGGAGCAGTCGAAGCTACAGCATCAACTGGTGGACAAATTACCCCTCCAATATTAGGAGCTGCAGCTTTTATAATGGTCGAATATTTAGAGGTTCCTTTGAGAGATATTTTAGCTGCAGCACTTATACCTGCTCTGCTTCATTATTTTGGTATATTTATAATGGTTCATCTTGAGGCTAAAAAGCTTGGTCTTAGAGGTTTGAGAGAAAATGAAGTGCCTAAATTTTTCTCAATTATAAAAGATAATTGGCTTTCATTAGCACCATTAATTTTACTTGTTTATTTAATACTGATTGGTCGAACACCTGATTATGCTGCAGTAAACGCAATTATTGCTTGTGTTGTAATTGGTTTTATAAAAAAAAAAAATAGATTAACTTTTAAAGATTTACTTGAGTGCCTTTCGGTAGGTGCAAAAAATACTCTAGCTGTTGGAGCAGCAGCAGCTTCAATAGGAATAATTGTTGGCGTAGTTACATTAACAGGTGTTGGTTTTAGATTGGGGTATGTTGTAATTCAAACAGCTGGAGATATAGGTGGTTTTTTTTTAAATTTTATTCCATTTAATTTATTTTCTATTGAAGACCTAACACTTTTCTTTTCCTTATTATTAATTGCAATCTCATGTATATTTATGGGAACAGGTGTTCCAACAACTGCAACTTATATTATATTAGTTGCCGTAGCTGCTCCTGCCTTGACTCAATTAAATATAGAACCAATTGTTTCACATTTTTTTGTATTTTATTATGGTGTCTTAGCAGATATAACTCCACCTGTGGCACTTGCAGCATACGCAGCAGCTGGAATTGCTGGATCGAACCCATTTAAAACTGGAAATACAGCTTTTAGATTAGGTATCGCAAAAGCTTTAGTGCCATTTGTATTTGTTTATTCGCCATCATTGTTACTAGTTGCTCAAGGTTTTGATATATATATTTTTTTTGAAACTTTAATCTCTGCAATGATTGGTATTGGACTTATAGGTATTAGTTTTGCAGGCTATTGGTTAAAAACAGTTCCATTATTTCATAGATGGTATTTAGGAATAATATCACTACTATTCATTGCGCCAGGTATCCAATCATCAATGATAGGTTTTTTTCTAGTATTACCAATTTTATTTTTTCAACTTAAAAAATAAACTAGCCACCAGGCCCTAAATTTGAGGGCTTAACTTTTAATATCTTCCAGACACCAGACGCAGATGTAATAATTTTATCATTACATTTCAATTCACAAAATAAAAATACAAGTGTATTTGTTTTTTTTAATATTTTTGTAAATCCAATTATTTCATCACCTATTTTAGATGTCCCAATAAATTTTAAATCTAATGAAATTGTAACACATGGTGAATTTCCACTAGCCCTATGAGCAGCAGTTCCTGCGCCAGCATCGATTAATGCTGACAAATAACCACCGTGAGTTATGCCAGCAGCATTTAAGTGATTTTCATTAATTGTTGATTTAAATTCATACTCTGTTTCAGAAATAGTTTTGAATAAAACACCTCCGTTGTGTTTCATAAATCCAGCTTTAACACTTATTTGTTCAAACTCATTACTCATAGTTTTTTTATAATACAAAAGTTAAGATTAATAAAATTATTAAGACAATTATAAAAAAATATATAACCGATTTTTGCAGAGATGCTTTTAGCAACCAATCTAACATTTATTTACCTCTTTTGGTGGACCGCCCAGAACTCGAATCTGGAGTCTCCCGGTTCGTAGCCGAGCGCCTTATCCAATTTGGCCAGCGGTCCTTATTAATTTAATTTCTAAAATTGACTAAAGTTACTGTATTTTTCAATTTTATTAACAATTTTGTTCAAATAAAATACAGGTTTGCGTAAAAAGCCATATTAATGTGCTAAATTAACATTAAACATACTTTTTTTTAAGTATATAAACCGATTTAAAATAATGAGTAAAAAATTACTTGTCCCTGATATTGGAGATTTCGAGGAAGTTGAAGTTATAGAAGTTCTTGCAAAACAAGGTCATCAATTAAACATTAACGACCCAGTAATTACGATTGAAAGCGATAAATCAAGCGTTGAAATCCCTTCAACTATGACTGGAAAGATTGAAAAAGTCGAAGTTAAAGTTGGAGATAGAGTTTCGAAAGGAGATATCATCTTAAATATCATTTCTTCAGGAGAAAATAAAAAAAATAATCTAGTTCCAAAAGATACTGAAAGTATCATTAAACAAGCAGAAGCAGCTTTAGCAGAAAAAAAAGATGAGGTAAAAGTTACCCATCAACCTACTCAAAAGAAAGAACAATCGACTATTCACGTTACTAACGGTAAAGATACAGATCCCTTAGAAACCCGTGACTGGTTGGAGTCTTTGTCGGCAGTTATTTCAAAAGATGGAAATCAAAGAGCTCATTTTTTAATTAAAGAATTAATTAATAAAGCTTATCGTGAAGGTGCAAATATTCCTTACACTCAAAATACCCCTTATATAAATACAATACCTCCTGAAGCAGAAGTTAAATCAAATGGAGATCAAAATATTGAGAGAAGAATAAGGTCTTTAATTAGATGGAATGCAGCTGCAATGGTAGTTAGAGCAAATAAAAAATTTCCAGAATTAGGCGGACATATAGGTACGTTTGCATCTGCAGCAACTTTATATGATGTTGGTATGAATCATTTTTGGAGAGCAAAAAATAATAAATTTGGTGGGGATTTAGTTTATTTTCAAGGCCACAGCGCCCCAGGAATGTACGCTAGAGCATTCTTAGAGGGTAGATTAAACGAAAAACAATTAGATAGTTTTAGACAAGAAGTAAATTCAGGTGGACTTTCATCTTACCCACATCCATGGTTAATGCCTAAGTTCTGGCAATTTCCAACTGTTTCAATGGGCTTAGGACCTATGCTAGCAATTTATCAAGCAAGATACATGAAATATTTAATTAATAGAGGTCTCATAAAAGATGAGGGTCGAAAAGTTTGGGCATTTTTAGGTGATGGAGAAATGGATGAACCAGAGTCTATGGGTGCTATCGGTCTAGCAGCTAGAGAAAAATTAGATAATTTAATATTTGTGGTTAATTGTAATCTTCAAAGGCTTGATGGTCCTGTTAGAGGAAATGGAAAAATTATTCAAGAATTAGAAGGTAGCTTTAGAGGAGCTGGCTGGAATGTTATAAAAGTAATTTGGGGCTCTTATTGGGACTCTTTGATAGCAAACGACAAAACAGGTCATTTAGTAAAAATAATGAATGAAACGGTTGATGGAGAATACCAAGCAATGAAAGCAAGAGATGGTGCTTATGTTAGAGAAAAATTTTTTGGTAAATATCTTGAAACACAAGAGTTAGTATCAAGCTTATCAGATAAAGATATTTGGAGGTTAAACAGAGGTGGACATGATCCACACAAGGTATTTGCAGCTTATGATAAAGCTACAAAAAATCAAGGAAGCCCTACCGTAATTATAGCAAAGACTATCAAGGGATATGGAATGGGTAAGTCAGGTGAAAGTGTAAATACAACTCACCAAACAAAAAAATTAGATGCTGATGATTTACTATACTACAGAGATCGATTTGATGTTCCACTAACTAATGAACAGGTTAGAAATATTGAATATTTTAAGCCTAATGAACAATCTCCAGAAATTAAATATTTAAAAGAAAGAAGGTTGAATTTAGGTGGTTACTTACCTGAAAGAACTACCTACGCCAAACCAATTAAAGCCCCATCAAAAGATATTTTTGATTTTATGAAAGTTTCAACTGGTGAAAAAGAGATGTCAACAACCATGGCAATGGTTAGGATGTTTACTAACTTGTTAAGAGATAAAAATATTTCTCCAAGATTAGTTCCAATTATTCCAGATGAAGCAAGAACATTTGGAATGGAAGGTTTTTTTCAAAAAATAGGAATTTACGCACATGAAGGCCAAAAATATGAACCTGAAGATGCTGCGCAGCTAAGTTCATATCGTGAAGATAAAAGTGGCCAGGTATTAGAAGAAGGAATTAATGAAGCTGGTGCAATGTCATCATGGATAGCTGCTGCTACAGCGTACACAAACCACGATATAGAAATGATTCCTATTTACATTTTTTATTCTATGTTTGGTTTTCAAAGAGTAGGTGATCTTGCATGGGCTGCTGGTGATAGCCAAGCAAGAGGATTTTTAATTGGAGCTACAGCGGGTAGAACTACTTTAGCTGGAGAGGGACTTCAACACCAAGATGGACATAGCCATTTAATTGCTTCGACAATACCAAATTGTGTAACTTATGATCCAACTTTTCATTATGAGCTAGCTGTAATTTTTAGAGAAGGCATGAGAAGAATGCATGAAAAGAAAGAAAATGTTTTTTATTATATTACTACAATGAATGAAAATTATTCTCATCCTGAAATGCCAAAAGATAAAAACTGTGAAGAAGGTATTCTTAAAGGTATGTATAAAATAAAAGAATTTAATAAGTTTAAGAAGACAAAAATTCAACTTTTAGGATCAGGTACTATACTTCGAGAAATGATGGCAGCAGCAGAAGTTCTTCAAAATGAATATCAAATTGACAGCGAAATTTGGAGTGTAACAAGTTTTAATGAGTTAAGAAAAGATGGAATGGAAATTGAAAGATATAATCTTTTAAACCCTGATAAAGAACAAAAAACTTCATTTGTTGAAAAATGTTTAGGAAAATCTGAAGGTCCAATAATGGCAGCATCTGATTATATGAGAATGAATTCAGATCAAATAAGACCGTATACTAATAAAAGTTTTTACTCTTTAGGAACAGATGGTTTTGGCAGAAGTGATACTAGAAAAAATTTAAGAAAATTCTTTGAAGTAGATAAAGAACATTTAGTTGCTTACAGTCTAAGTGTTTTAGCTAAAGAGCAGTTAATAGCCTCAAAATATGCAAAAGACGCAATAAAAAAATATAATATTGATGGTGAAAAACCAATGCCCACTAAATTATAATGTCTGAAACTCACATTAAAGTACCAAATATTGGAGATTTTAAAGATGTTGAGGTAGTAGAAGTTTTGATCTCTGAGGGCCAAACTCTTCAAAAAAATGAGCCTTTAATTACAATTGAAAGTGATAAATCCAGTGTAGAAATTCCATCAAACTCTGAAGGAAAAGTTAAATCTTTAAAAATAAAAGTAGGAGATAAAGTTTCAGAAGGTGATTTGATATTAATTTTAGAAGAAAAATCTCAAACAGAAAAAAATGCTGACAAAAAGCCAAATATTGAAAAAGAGTTTAAAAAAATTGAAATAATTAAACCAGAAATAGAGGAAACTACAATTAATCAAGTTAAAACTTTATTCAAAGAAACATCATCAGCAAGCCCAAAAGCTCGAAAATTTGCAAGGGAACTTGGAGTAGATATTGCTAAAGTAAAAGGAAGTGAAAAGGATGGAAGAGTTATTGAAGATGATATTAAAAAATTTGTTTCATCTAAATCAAAAAACATAAGTGAAATTAGAGAAGACAAAATAATTAAAATTAAAAATGAATTTGAACATTCTGATTTTGGAGAAATTGAAATTAAAAATATTCCAAGAGTAAAAAAATTATCTTCAGTTTATTTAACAAATTCTTGGACAACTATACCACATGTCACAAATCATGATGAGGCAGATATAACAGAAATGGAAAATTTCAGAAATTCTCTAACAGACATGTATACTGGAGAAAAAATTAAGATTACTCCTTTAGCATTTATAATTAAAGCGTTAGTAGCCTCTTTAAAAAAGTTTCCAAGTTTTAATTCTTCTATTGATGAGATCGAAACTGGAAAAATGACATTAAAAAAATATTTTCATATTGGAATTGCTGTTGATACTCCCAATGGACTAATGGTTCCTAAAATTAGAAACGCTGACAATAAAAAAATTTCATTTCTTAGTGAGGAATTAAAAGAGGTAAGTGAACTTTGTAGAAATCTTAAAATTGACAAAAAGGAATTGTTTGGTGGTTCTATGACTATAACAAGTTTAGGTGGAATAGGAGGATCATTTTTTACTCCAATTATAAATTTTCCAGAAGTTGCAATTTTAGGAGTAGGTAAATCTCAAAAAAAACAAATATTTATTAATGGAAAATTTCAAACAAGAACAATGTTGCCTATATCTTTATCCTATGATCATAGAATTATTGATGGCGCAGAGGCAGCAAGGTTCAATAATAATCTCAAAGAAAACCTAGGCAAAAATTTTGCTTATAAGTTAGCTGTTTAATATAGGTTATGTCAAAAACTATCTCTTTGCTCAGTGCCTTTTTGTGTACTTTTATTTGGGGTACAACTTTTATTGCTCAAGATACTGGCATGGACAATATAGGTCCATTTACATTTAATGCTGTCAGATTTTTCATAGGTTTTTTGGCTATCACACCATTAGTTTTGTTATTTGAAATAAAAAAATTTAAGTCTGAGTTTAAATCGGACACTAAAACTTTCATTAATCTCTCATTTTTAATCGGATTATCTTTATTTTTAGGTTCAGCTCTACAACAGGTTGCTCTTCTATATACAGATGTTGCAAATGCTGCTTTTTTTACAATTTTTTATGTTCCATTAGTACCTATTATAATTTTTTTATTTAAACGAACATCAATTCATTGGAGTGTTTGGCCATCTGTAGTGTTATGTTTAATCGGAGGGTATTTATTAACAAATTTTTATGACGCAACAGTAAGACTTGGAGATAGTTTAGTAATTCTTGGTGCTTTATTCTGGAGTACTCATATAATTTTTACAGGAATAATTGTAAAAAAATACGATCTCCCATTAACTCTTGGTGCAGCACAAACTTTAATCGTTGCGTTATTTTCTTTTGTAATAGCATTTATTTATGAAGAATTTATTTATATTGAAATTATGAAAGAAATAAATTCTATTTTATATGCTGGAATTTTATCTGGAGGCTTTGCTTTCGTATTACAAATCTATGCTCAAAAAAATATAACTCCTGCCCCTGCAGCAATAATTTTTTCATTAGAAGGCGTATTTGCAACAATAGCAGCCTGGTATATTTTAAACCAGATTTTGGATATTAATAATTTACTTGGATGCTTATTTATTCTATGTGGTGTTTTGCTATCTCAACTGTTACCATTAGTTAAAAAAAGAAATTTTAGTAAATTATAGCAAATAAAATCAATGCTATTAATATTCTGTAGATAACAAATGCATTCATAGAAAATTTATTTATATAAATCAAAAAAAACTTTACCGTCATAAATGAAAAAATAAATGATGATACAACCGCAATTATTACTAAATAATTAAATTCAACTGACTGATCAAAGACATCTTTTAATCCTAAAAAACTCGCACCTCCTAAAGCTGGAATAGAAAGTAAAAATGATATTTTGCTAGAATCTAATCTATTAAATTTTAATATTCTTGCAGCTGTAATAGTTATACCTGCTCTACTTACCCCAGGTACTAATGAAAGAATTTGAAATAAACTTATAAAAAGAATTGACTGTAGATTTAAATTTACAGAAATTTTTTTATCAAAGCGATTTCTATCTGCAATAAATAAGATAATTCCAAAAATTAGAGTTGTCCAAGCTATGATTTTGATATTTCTAAGTTGGTAAATGATACCAGTTGAATACAAGATATATCCAATAATTATCAAAGGAATTGATCCCACAATTATAAGACTTAAAAGTCTTTTATTATTTCGAGCATCTAATAGGTCCATTCTAAAAAAATAGATAATTGCAAATAGAGAACCAAGATGAAGACTTATATCTATTAATAATGAACTTGATTTAAATTCATATAAACTTGAAACTAAAATTAGGTGTGCCGATGAACTTATCGGCAGAAACTCTGATACACCTTGAATGGCTGAAAGTATTAAAACTTCTATAATATTTTGATACATTTAGTCTTCGTAACTTAAAAAATATTTATTTAAAACAATTCGATTTATGCATATTAGGTATGCATTTGCCTAAAATTTGTTAGAATACAGTAATAAATCATAAAAAAAGGTCAAAATATATGACCTATTTTGTGCTTTATTTAATAAAAACAAGATATAATTTGCTAAAATTAAAAAAAAATATGTCTGACTCAATGCTTAAATTCGTAAAAATAGGTCAACAAACTCCACCTAAAAGAGAAGTTGATAAGCGTAAAAGAGATTTTAACGAGATATATGATGAATTTATAAGTGATAAAGCAAAAGAGCAATCTAGTAGATGTTCTCAATGCGGAGTGCCTTTCTGTCAAGTTCATTGTCCTTTAAGTAACAATATTCCTGATTGGTTAAAATTGACTGCTGAAGGAAGGCTAAAAGAAGCTTACGAGTTATCTCAAAGCACCAATAATATGCCAGAAGTGTGTGGAAGAATTTGTCCACAAGACAGATTATGCGAAGGTAATTGTGTAATTGAACAATCAGGGCATGGAACTGTAACTATCGGTTCAATGGAGAAATACATAACTGATAACGCATGGGAACAAGGTTGGGTAAAACCTATTAATGTTTTAAATGAAAAAAACCAGAGTGTTGGAATAATTGGTGCTGGACCAGCTGGATTAGCTGCAGCAGAACAACTAAGAAAAAATGGTTACAAAATTACTGTTTACGATAGATATGATAGAGCTGGTGGTTTATTAATTTATGGTATTCCAAATTTTAAATTAGAAAAAGAAGTAGTTGAGAGAAGAACAAGACTTTTAAAAGATGGTGGAATTGATTTCATTCAAAATTTTGAGGTTGGTAAAGATGCAACTTTAGATCAACTAAGAAAAAAACATGATGCAATACTAATAGCAACAGGTGTTTACAAGGCCAGAGAAGTTGAATTACCTGGGAATGATCTTAATAATATTTTTCCAGCAATGGATTTTTTAACTGCTTCAAATAAAAAAGGACTAGGGGATGAAGTAGAGATGTTTGATAAAGGTGTTTTGAATGCAGAAGGTAAAGATGTAGTTGTCATTGGTGGTGGAGATACGGCAATGGATTGTGTAAGGACCTCAATTAGACAAAAAGCAAAATCAGTTAAGTGTTTGTATAGAAGAGATAAAGAAAATATGCCTGGATCTGCCAGAGAAGTAGCTAATGCTGAAGAAGAAGGAGTTGAATTTGTTTGGTTATCAAGCCCAAAAGAATTTAAGGGTATTAATAAAGTTGAAAAATTAATAGTTGACCAAATTAAATTAGGTGAACCTGATGAAAGTGGAAGAAGACGGCCTGAAATCAAAGAAGGGTCAGAATATGAAGTTAAAGCTGACATGGTGATTAAAGCACTTGGTTTTGATCCAGAAGATCTACCAAAATTATTTGACGCTAGTGAACTACAAGTTACTAAATGGGGAACTATTAAAGCAGACTTTGATACAATGGAAACAAATATTAAGGGTGTTTTTGCTGCAGGTGATATAGTGAGAGGTGCTTCGTTAGTCGTATGGGCTATAAAAGATGGAAGGGATGTAGCTTTAGCGATAAAAACTCATCTTGAAAATAGAGAGATTAAAACATCAAGAGTTGCTTAATGAAAAATTATAAAAAAAATTTAGAGGTACTTGAAAATAATCATGTTTACTCAACAGAAATGGAGCATGATGCTTGTGGAGTAGGTGTAATTGCCTCGACTGAAGGAAAGAAGTCTAGAAAGATTGTTGAATATGGAATAGAGGCTCTTAAGGCTGTATGGCATAGAGGTGCGGTTGATGCAGATGGAAAAACAGGGGATGGAGCTGGAATTCATGTAGAAATTCCAAAAGACTTTTTCATAGAAAAAATTGAAGTGACTGGACACGATTATGATAATGCAGAAATTTGTGTGGGGATGATTTTTTTACCTAGAAATGATTATGCCGCTCAAGAAAGTTGCAAAACAATCGTTGAAAGTGAACTTACCAAGAATAATTTTAGTATTTATGGTTGGAGACAAGTACCTGTTAATCCTAAAATTCTTGGTGACAAAGCGCTACAGACTATGCCAGAAATAATCCAGGTTCTTTTTAAATCTAATGATCAGAATTTACTTGATAAAGAATTAGAGAGAAAAATCTATGAAACTAGAAAAAAAATTGAAAATAAAGCTTTTCAATTATCTTTAAATAACTTTTACGTTTGCTCCATAAGTTCTAAATCAATAATTTATAAAGGACTCTATTTAGCTGAAGCAATATCAGATTTTTATCTGGATTTAAAAGATGAAAGATTTGTATCAAGATATGCAATATTTCACCAAAGATTTTCAACAAATACAGCGCCTAGTTGGAGTCTTGCACAACCCTTTAGAGCTATAGCTCACAATGGTGAAATAAATACTTATAAAGGAAATAAAAATTGGATGAAAGTTCATGAGCAAGAAATGAGTAGTCCACTTTTTGATGATATAGAAAATTTAAAACCTGTTATACAAAAAGGTGTTTCTGATTCTGCAGCTCTTGATAATGTTTTTGAATTATTAAATAAATCTGGACAACCCGCGCCGCTTGCTAAACTTATGTTGGTGCCTGATGCGTGGTCCAAAAAAAATAAGACATTACCCAAAAATCATCAACAATTATTTAATTTTTTAAATAGTAAAATGGAGCCATGGGATGGTCCTGCAGCAATTGCAGCAACAGATAATGAGTGGATTATTGCAGCAAATGATAGAAATGGATTAAGACCACTGAGATATGCTATTACAAAAGATAAATTACTTTTTGCTGGATCTGAAACTGGAATGATTGAATTAAATGAAAAAAAAATATTATCTAAAGGAAGATTAGGTCCTGGTGAAATTATAGGTATTAGAATTGAAAAAGGTAAAGTTTTTTTTAATGATGATATTAAAGACTATTTAGCAAAAGAGTTTAAACATTTTAATTCTCAAATTATAGATTTAGACGAAAAGTTATTAATTTCTAATGAAAAAAATAGTTTTGAAGGCGAGGATCTTCGTAGAAGACAATATACTTTCGGGATTAGTTTAGAAGATCTTGAATTAATATTACATCCTATGGCAGAAGATGCTAAAGAAGCAATCGGATCTATGGGAGATGATACACCTTTGGCAGTATTATCAGACAAATATAGACCTTTATATCATTTTTTTAGGCAGAATTTTAGCCAAGTAACTAATCCACCAATAGACTCTTTGAGAGAAAATAAAGTGATGAGTTTAAAAACAAGATTCGGAAATTTAGGAAATATATTGAATTTTGATACATTAACAAAAGAGAATATTTACGTTCTAAATAGCCCAATCTTATCAAACTCACAACTAAACAAATTTATTAATTTCTTTGGAAAAAATTCTATAGTTATAGATTGTACTTTTTCTCAAGATGAAAATTTATCAGCAGCTATTGAGAGAATTCAGAAAGAGTCTGAAGTAGCTGTTAGGCAAGGAGTAACTCAGTTAATACTTAGTGATAAAAATCTATCAAATGAAAATTTGCCTGTTCCAATGCTTTTATGTGTTGGTGCAATTAACACCTTTTTAATTAATAAAAAACTTAGAGGATATGTATCAATAAATGTGCAATCAGGTGAGGCAATGGACACCCACTCTTTTGCAACTTTATTAGGTGTGGGTGCAACTACGGTTAATCCCTATTTAGCTTTTGATAGTTTATATCAAAGACACAGTAAAAAATTGTTTGGTCAGTTTAGTTTTGATGAATGTGTTGAAAGATATATTAAATCAGTAAATGCTGGCCTTCTTAAAATAATGTCAAAAATGGGTATATCAGTTTTAAGTTCATACAGAGGTGGATGTAACTTTGAAACAGTGGGACTAAGTAGAACTGTAGTAAATGATTATTTCCCTGGCATTACTTCAAAAATTTCTGGAATAGGTTTAACAGGAATTGAAAAAAAAATTCGTAAAATACACAAAGAAGCTTTTGACAGTAATGAAACAGTTTTACCTATTGGAGGAATTTATAGATATAGAAAAAATGGAGAAACACACCAATATCAAGGTAAATTAATACATTTATTACAAAGTGCTGTTGGATCAAATTCTTATGAAGCTTATAAAAGATACGCTGAAGGTATCTATAATTTACCACCGATTAACTTGAGAGATTTAATAAATTTTAGAAAGAAAAAATTAGGCCCTTCGATTGATCTTTCTGAGGTTGAGCCAATAGAAAGAATTCTTAAAAGATTTGGAAGTGGAAGCATGTCTCATGGAGCGCTATCAAAAGAAGCCCATGAAACATTGGCAATGGGTATGAACAGAATTAAGGGCGCCTCTTGCAGTGGTGAAGGTGGGGAAGACGAAAAAAGATTTAAAATTTTAGATAATGGAGATAGTGCAAATTCAAGAGTAAAACAGATTGCATCTGCGAGGTTTGGTGTAACTATAAACTATCTAAATAATTGTAATGAAATTGAGATCAAGATTGCCCAAGGTGCTAAACCAGGAGAAGGTGGCCAATTGCCAGGATTTAAAGTTACAAATGAAATTGCAAAATTAAGACATTCAACACCAGGAGTTACTCTTATTTCTCCACCACCTCATCATGATATTTATTCTATAGAGGATTTGGCACAATTAATTTATGATTTAAAACAAATTAATCCTAATGCTCGAATAGGTGTAAAGTTAGTTGCATCTTCAGGAGTTGGAACAATTGCAGCTGGAGTAGCAAAGGCTGAAGCAGATATAATATTGATCTCTGGTCATAATGGTGGAACTGGAGCAACACCACAAACTAGCGTAAAATACGTTGGTATTCCATGGGAAATGGGTCTTACAGAAGCTAATCAAGTTCTCACATTAAACAATCTACGACACAAAGTTACTTTGAGAACTGACGGTGGAATTAAAACAGGAAGAGACGTTGTAATTGCTGCGATGATGGGTGCCGAGGAATATGGTGTAGCCACAACAGCTTTAGTTGCTATGGGATGTATAATGGTAAGACAATGTCATTCAAATACCTGTCCAGTAGGAGTGTGCACACAAGATGAAAAATTAAGAGAAAAATTTACTGGAACACCAGATAAAATTGTAAATTTGTTTACTTTTATTGCATCAGAAGTAAGAGAAATTTTAGCTGAACTTGGTTTCAATTCTTTAAATGAAATAATTGGAAGAACAGATTTGTTAATGCAAGTAAATAAAGCTTCTGCAAATTTAGATGATTTAGATTTAAACCCACTTTTTGTACAAGCTGACCCAGGGAATAACAAAAGATATTGCGAAAACTCATCTATTAACAAAGTACCAGATACATTAGACCAAGAAATTTGGCCAGAGATAGAGCAGTCTTTAGATAAATCAGAAAAAATCAATAAGGAATACTTAATAAAGAATACTAATAGAGCAGTTGGTACAAGAATTTCACATCATTTATTTATGAAGTATGGATATGAAAAATTAAATGAAAATTTTTTAGAGCTAAATTTTAAAGGATCAGCTGGTCAATCTTTTGGCGCTTTTACATCTAAGGGATTAAAACTAATTCTAAAAGGTGATGCGAATGATTATGTCGGCAAAGGGCTATCAGGAGCAACAATTTCAATAAAACTCTCAGATGAAAGTAATTTAATATCAAATGAAAATACAATTATAGGTAATACAGTACTTTATGGCGCAACTTCTGGTAAACTTTTTGCTGCTGGTCAAGCAGGAGATAGATTTGCTGTAAGAAATTCTGGTGCTACTGCTGTGATTGAAGGATGCGACTCTAATGGATGTGAGTATATGACAGGAGGAACGGCAATAATTCTTGGACAGGTAGGAGATAATTTTGCAGCAGGTATGACAGGTGGAATGGCGTTTATTTATGACAAAGGTAAAGACTTTGAAAAAAAAGTTAATCCCGAGTCTGTTGTTTGGCAAAATGTAGAAACTGATTATTGGAAAAAATATCTAAAAGATTTAATTGTAGAACATTTTAATGAAACAAAATCTAACTTGTCCCAAAAAATTATTAAAGATTTTGAGGAAGAGCTAAATAACTTTATTCAAGTTTGTCCTAAAGAAATGTTAGATAAGCTTAGTAATCCAATTAGTCTTAAACCAGTAATTAAAGATGTTAGTTAAATAATCAATTTAAGTTCTTTGGTTATTATTTTAAGCCATTTTTGACTCGATAAACTGTGATCACCATTTTTAATTATTACTAATTTTTTTTTAGCTTTTTGAAAAATTTTTAAAATTTTTCTTGAATAAGAAACTGGTACCACCTCATCTTTTTGACCATGAACCATGGTAACACTTATTTTTGAATTTATTTTTTTGATTAAAACCTTATTTTTTCTTCCATCTTTTATTAATTGATGAGTAATTGGATATTCATAATTGCCATGTTTTAATTGTAAAATTCCTTTTTTAATAGTTTCAGACTTCATTTTTTTTGTAAATTTTTTCCACATCAAATTCTCTAAAAACTCAGGTGCAGAACCAATTCCTAAAAATCCATTTATTTGTTTTTTAAATTCTTTAAATTGTTTAAGAGCTAACCATGCACCCATACTTGATCCAACAATAGTAAACTCCCTATTTTTTACAAATTTTTTAATAAGAGCTGAAGTTTCATTGCTCCATTTTGTAATATTGCCATTTATAAATTTACCTGATGATTTTCCATGTCCCGAATATTCAAGTGCTAAAAAACTTAGTTTATTTTTTTTGGCAAATTTTAAAAAAGTATTAGGTTTTTTTCCCTCTAAATCAGACATAAAGCCGTGTAAAAAAACAATAAAAGGAGCACTTTTGTGAATGTTGCAAATAAATCTTATTTTCTTATTTTTAGAGACTTTGTGATATTTGAAATGTGTCATAATCGTTTATATGTTTAATCTAATATTATATAATCATATCAAATGTCATCTAATTTAAAAGTTTTACAAGTTATACCAAAATTAGGTTATGGAGGGGCAGAAACAGGTTGCTTTGATATTGCACATTACTTACCAGAAAATGATTGTGGATCTTATATTGTAACTAGTGGAGGAGAACTTCTCAAATTTATTGATAAAAAAAAAGTAAAAATAATAAAACTTCCTGTTCATAGTAAAAATCCATTAATTATATTTATAAATTTTTTAGCTTTAATCGGCATAATACTTATTAATAATATTTCAATTGTGCATGCTAGAAGTAGAGCGCCAGCCTGGTCATGTTTGCTAGCAACTAAAATTACTGGTAGAAAATTTATTACTACTTTTCACGGGACTTATAATTTTAAAAGTAAAATTAAAAAATTTTACAATTCTGTAATGGTAAGATCAGATTTAATTATAGCAGGATCTAACTTTATTTTTTCTCATATCAAAGAAAATTATACTAAATACCTTGATGCTAAAAAAAAACTTTTAGTTATTTTTAGAGGTATTAACGTCGATTATTTTGATCCTACAACCAAATTATATAGTGATGAAAAAGAATTATTATTGAAATGGCAAATAGAAAAAGATAAAAAAATAATTCTTTTACCTGGAAGACTAACTGGATGGAAGGGACAAGAAATTTTTTTAGAGGCTGTAAATCTAGTAAATATTGAGCTTGGGTATGAGGCTTTTTATGCAGTAATACTTGGAAGTGATCAGGGTAGAGAACTGTATAAAAAAAAACTTATCAGGCTTTCAGAACAGTACAGATTGATTAATCAGGTAAAATTTATTGATCATTGTAAAGATATGGCTTTAGCTTACAAAGTTTCAGATATAGTAGTATCAGCTTCAATTGAACCTGAGGCTTTTGGAAGAGTAGCAGTTGAGGCCCAATCAATGGAAAGGCCAATAATTGCAAGCAATATAGGTGGATCCAATGAAACTGTGATTGACGAAAAAACAGGTTTTTTATTCGATTCTAACAATGCAAAATCATTAAGTAAAAAAATATTAAAAGTACTTTCAATGGATGAAGCATCATTAAAATCGATTGGTATAGAGGGAAGAAAAAACATAATTCAAAAGTTTAATGTTGAAAAAATGTGCTTTTCTACTTATTCAGAGTATAAAAAAATATTAAATTAATGCCTATAATTACATTACCAGATGGAAACAATCTAACATTTCCAAACAAAGTTACAGGTCTAGATGTAGCTGAAAAAATTAGTAAGTCACTTGCTAAACAAGCTATGGTCATAAGTGTTGATGGGGATTTAAAAGATTTAGATTTTTTAATAGAAAAAGATTGTTCTATTAAAATTTTTACGTCAAAAAATCCCGAGGGCCTAGAAACTATAAGACACGATACAGCCCATATATTAGCTATGGCTGTTCAAGAACTATTTCCTGGAACACAAGTAACTATTGGTCCAGTTATTGAAAACGGTTTTTACTATGATTTTGCAAGAAAAGAACCTTTTACAGAAGATGACTTAGAAAAAATTGAAAATAAGATGAAAGAAATTGTGGATAGAAATGAAATCACAAAAAGAGAAGTTTGGGAGAGAAATAAAGCTATTTCACATTTTAAAAAAAAAGGGGAAACTTACAAAGCAGAATTAATTGAAGCAATCCCAGATAATGAAGATGTGTCTATTTATTTTCATGGTGAATGGCACGATTTATGTAGGGGACCACATCTTTCTTCAACTGGAAAAATTGGAAAATTTTTTAAACTTACAAAAGTTTCAGGAGCTTATTGGAGAGGAGACTCTAGTAATGAAATGTTGCAAAGAATATATGGCACAAGCTGGGCAACCCAAAAAGATTTAGATGATTATTTAAAAAGAATTGAAGAGGCCGAAAAAAGAGATCATCGAAAACTTGGAAAAGAAATGGATCTATTTCATTTTAGAGAAGAAAGTCCAGGCTCAGTATTCTGGCACGAAAAAGGTTGGGCTTTATTCCAAAAATTGATTAATTATATGAGAGGAAGACAAGATGCTGCTGGTTACAAAGAAGTTAATACACCAGAGATACTAGATAGACAATTGTGGGAAAAATCTGGTCATTGGGAAAAATACGGTGAGAATATGTACACTTCAGAAACTCCAGATGAAAAAGTATTTGCTATTAAACCCATGAACTGCCCTGGTCATATTCAAGTATTCAATCAAGGTCTAAAAAGCTATAGAGACCTTCCTTTACGTATAACCGAATTTGGAAAAGTACATCGTTATGAACCATCAGGTGCTTTACATGGTCTATTAAGAGTAAGAGCTTTCACGCAAGATGATGCTCATATATTTTGTTCTGAGGATCAAATTACTAGCGAATGTTTAGAGGTAACTAATTTGATTTTAGATATTTATAAAGATTTAGGTTTTGAAAATGTAATTTTAAAATATGCAGACAGACCTGAAGTAAGAGTTGGTGATGATGAAGTTTGGGATAAAGCAGAAGCCTCTTTACTTGAGGCAGTTAAAGCTTCTAAATTAGAATATAGTATTAATAAGGGAGAAGGTGCATTTTATGGGCCAAAAATTGAGTTTGTATTAAGAGATGCAATTGGTAGAGATTGGCAGTGTGGAACTTTGCAAGTTGATTTAAATTTACCAGGAAGATTAGATGCCTCTTATGTTGATAAAGATGGATCTAAAAAAGTTCCAGTTATGCTACATAGAGCTCTATTTGGTTCACTAGAAAGATTTATTGGAATTTTAATTGAAAACTATGCTGGAAAGTTTCCATTTTGGATATCTCCTTTGCAAACTATGGTGATACCTATTTCAGAAGAATTTAATGACTATGCGGTCAAAGTATCAAAAAAAATAAAAGATGTAGGCATTAGTTCGTCAGTAGATTTAAAAAATAATAATTTAAATTACAAAATTAGAGATCATTCTTTAGCAAAAATACCGGTTTTGTTAATTTGTGGTAAAAAAGAAGTTGACTCTAATTCAGTAACTATTAGAAGATTAGACTCTAATAAACAAGAAAATATGGATATAGACCAATTTTTAAAAACATTCTCTGCTTTAAATAAAGTATCATCAAACTAAGTGGCAGATTTTAAACAAAACTATTTTCAAAGAAGAACTAAAGATAGAGGTCCTAGATCTAATAACAGAATCTCTTCACCGGATGTTCAGGTCATAGCGAGTGATGGTGAAAATCTTGGTGTGATGAATACCAATGAGGCTATCTCAATGGCAAAAAACCAAGGGTTAGATTTAATAGAGATAGCAGCTAATGCAAACCCGCCTGTTTGTAAAATTATGGATATGGGTAAATATAAATATGATGCCCAAAAGAAAGCAAATATAGCGAAGAAAAAACAAAAAATTGTTTTATTAAAAGAAATTAAAATGAGACCTGTTACTGAAACTCATGATTATGATTTTAAGGTTAAAAATGCAAAAAAATTTATAGCTAAAGGAGATAAAGTAAAATTTACTGTCAGATTTAAAGGCCGAGAACTACAACACTCTCATTTAGGAAAAGAATTAATGGATAAGATAAAAGATGACATGAAGGATATTGGCAAGGTAGAATTACATCCGAAGTTTGATGGTAAGCAAATGATCATGGTAATTCAGCCTTTATAGGCCTTAATATAGGTTGTAAATTTATATCAATCTTTGTATAACACCGCAGAATTATGCCAAAACTAAAAACTAAAAGCTCAGCAAAAAAAAGATTTAAAATATCAGCAAAGGGCAAAGTTATGACAGCCCAAGCTGGAAAAAGACATGGTATGATCAAAAGAACAAATTCTCAAATAAGAAAATTAAGAGGCACAACAACTATGTCTAAGCAAGATGGCAAAATTGTTAAATCATACATGCCTTACAGTTTAAGAGGTTAATAATGGCAAGAGTCAAAAGAGGCGTAACTAGCAAAGCAAAACATAAAAAAGTTTTGAAAGCTGTCAAAGGTCAATGGGGTAGAAGAAAAAATACTATTAGAGTAGCTAAGCAAGCAATGGAAAAGGCAATGCAGTATGCTTACAGAGATAGAAGAAATAAAAAAAGAGATTTCAAATCTTTATGGATACAAAGAATAAATGCTGGTGTTAGAGCTGAAGGTTTGACTTATTCTAAATTTATCAATGGTCTTGGAAAATGCGGTATTACAATTGATAGAAAAATTCTTGCTGAAATTGCTTACGATAGCCCGGAAGCATTTAAAACAATTGTGCAGAAAGCTCAATCCGCTTTAAATTAATCTTCGCTATTGTTTTTATTTCTTAAGGAAATAATCTATCAATATGTCAGACATAAAAAATATTCATAATGACTATTTAGCTAAACTTAGTAACAATTTAAGTTTAGTAGAAATTAATCAAATAAAAACAGAGCTGTTTGGAAAAAATGGATTGATTTCTTCTCAATTCAAAAATATCGGATCTATACCAGAGACAGATAGAAAAAAATTTGCATCAGATCTTAATCAAATTAAGGATGAGTTACAAAACTTAATAACAAATAAAATTAATGAGCTTGAGTCAAAAAAAATAAATGAAAAATTAGAAAAAGAACAAATTGATGTAACTCTTCCCGAAAGATCATTTGTTAAAGGTAAAATTCATCCTGTTTCACAAACTATAGATGAAATTTCATCAATCTTTTCTGAAATTGGATTTAGTGTTGAAGAAGGTCCAGATATTGAAAATGAATATAATAATTTTACAGCTTTAAATACTCCCGACAATCATCCAGCAAGAGATATGCATGATACATTTTATCTTAATGAGAATAAAGAAATTTTATTAAGAACTCATACATCTCCAGTTCAAATCAGAACAATGTTAAAAGATAAACCACCATTTAAAATTATTGCACCCGGAAGAACCTACAGGTCAGATAGCGATCAAACACATGCACCAATGTTTCATCAAGTAGAGGGTTTGCATATAGATAAAGACATAAATATGGGACACCTTAAGGGGTGTTTGAATTATTTTATTAAAGAGTTTTTTGAAGTGAAAAAAATTAAGATGAGATTTAGACCAAGTCACTTTCCATTTACTGAACCATCTGCAGAAGTAGATATAGGCTATGAAGTTAAAGATGGAAAAATAGTTATTGGAGAAGGTGATCAATGGCTTGAAATCTTAGGATGTGGAATGGTTCACCCTAATGTTTTAAAAAATGTGAAAGTTGATCCATCAAAGTATCAAGGATATGCATTTGGTATTGGGATTGATCGATTGGCGATGCTTAAGTATGGAATTAATGACTTAAGAGCTTTCTTTGATTGTGATTACAGGTGGTTAAATCATTTTGGTTTTGATCCTCTGGATGTGCCAACAAATTATAGAGGTTTGAGCAGATGAAAATCACATTTGATTGGTTAAAAGATCATTTAGATACAAAATTAAAAGAGGATAAGCTATTAGAGCAATTAACAAATGTTGGTCTTGAGGTTGAAAGTGTAGAAAATTTATCATCTGGTCTTGATTTATTCAAAGTAGCAAAAATTCTAAAGACAGAAAAACATCCAAATGCAGATCGACTTAAAGTTTGCGATGTTGATGTTGGAGAGAAAGAAATAAAAAAAGTAGTATGTGGTGCGCCGAATGCAAGAAAAGGATTGATTACAATATATGCTCCCCCTGGAGCTGTAGTTCCAAAAAGTAAAGTTAAGTTAGTAGTAGCTAAAATTAGGGATGTTGTTTCTTATGGAATGCTTTGTTCTGAGTCTGAATTAAATTTATCTGATGAAAGTGAGGGAATAACTGAATTACCGACAAAAGAATATGAGAAGAATATTGGAAAAAGTTATTTCTTAAAATCAAACTCTAATCTAATTGATTTATCTATCACCCCTAATAGACCAGATTGTCTTGGTGTTCGAGGGATAGCAAGAGACCTTGCTGCTTCAGGTTTTGGAAAATTAAAAAATTTAAAAGAAAAAAGAATTAAATCAAAAATCAAACAAACTTTAAAAGTAAAAATAAATAAAGAAAAAAATCAAGCATGTAGTTCATTTGGTAGCTGTCTAATTACTAATGTAAAAAATACCGAAAGTCCTAAATGGCTTAAAGATAAATTAATTTCAATTGGGCAAAAGCCAATTTCAGCAATAGTTGATATTACTAATTATGTAATGCTAGATATTAATCGTCCATTACACGCTTATGATGCAGATAAAATTGAAAAAGGTATTGTAGTTAGAAATTCAAAATCTGGAGAAGAGTTCACAGCTTTAGATAACAAAAATTATAAATTAGATGATGGGATGTGTGTAATTAGTGACAACAAAGGCGTATTAGGATTAGGTGGAATTATTGGGGGAACAAGATCTGGTACAGAATTTGATACTAAAAATATACTATTAGAGTCTGCATATTTTGAACCAAGATCTATTAGAAGTACATCAAAAAAACTAAACTTAGATACAGATGCAAAATTTAGGTTTGAAAGAGGTATTGATCCATTATCTATTGAAGATGGATTAAATAAAGCAGCATTATTAATTAAAGAGATTTGTGGTGGAGAAATTAGTAAAATTGATATTCAAAAAATTGAAACAGGCAAATTAAATACTATCAAATTTGACACCAACTTATTTGAAAAAATAACAGGTTTTAAGATCTCTGTGAAGGAAATTTTAAAAATCTTAGAAGACCTTGGTTTTAAAATTAAAAAAGAAAAAAAATATTTAAAATTAATTGTTCCTTCATGGAGACCAGATATTTTACAGGAAATAGATATTGTTGAAGAATTGGTAAGAATAAATGGTTATGATAAAATAAATATTATTGATCCAACAAAGGAAAGAAATAAATCTACTCTAACTCAGTCACAAAAGTTATTTCATTTTTTGCAAAGAGCAATTGCTTCAAAAGGATATTTAGAGGCAATAACTTGGTCATTTACTGATTCAAATTATAATGATCATTTCAAAGATAAGAATAAAGAAATTAAAATTATAAATCCTATAAGTTCGGATTTAGGAGTTTTGAGAAATTCAATATTTTCAAATTTAATTATGTATATGAGTAAAAATCTGGACAGAGGCTTTAAAGATTTATCAATATTTGAAATAGGGCCAATTTTTACTGGTTCAAATCCAGGGGAACAAAACACAGTAGTTTGTGGGTTGTCAGCAGGTAAAAAATCAAGATTATCGTGGATTGAAAAAGACAGAAATGTCGATGTATTTGATGTTAAAAGAGATGTAGTTCAAACTTTAGTTGAAGCAGGATATAATTCGGATAAATTTTTTATAGATAGTGAAACACCAAATTACTACCATCCAGGTAAGTCAGGTAGATTGTTTTTAAATAGAGGGAAAGATCAAATAGTAGCTTATTTTGGTGAGATTCATCCAAATATAATAAAAAAAATAGATATTAAAACAGAGTCTTTAGTTGGATTTGAAATTTTTGTAGATAATTTAAAACTACCAAAAAAAGCATTAAAAGATCAAAAGACTAAATTTGAAGTATCAGATTACCAAAAATCTGAGAGAGACTTTGCATTTATAGTGAATAAAGAAGTTAAAGCTCAAGATATAATTAATGCGGTTTCAAGTGTAGATCAAAAACTAATTAGTAATATTAAAGTTTTTGATGTCTATGAGGGTGAAAATATTCCAGAGAACCAAAAATCAATAGCAATTAGTGTGACCATACAATCATCTGAAAAAACATTAAATGATAATGATTTAGAAAACATCAATAATTCTATAATTAAATCAGTTGAAAATAAAACTGGTGCTAAGATAAGATCTTAAAGCAAATGAGTAATATTGGTAATATTAGAAACTTTGCGATCATTGCGCATATTGATCATGGTAAATCTACAATAGCAGATAGAATAATTCATAGCTGTGGTGGGCTTACAGAAAGAGAAATGAAAGCTCAAGTTTTAGACTCAATGGATATTGAGCGTGAAAGAGGTATTACAATCAAGGCTCAAACAGTTAAACTTAATTATAAAGCAAAAGACGGTAAAGATTATATTTTAAATATCATCGATACCCCAGGCCATGTAGATTTTAGTTATGAAGTTAGCAGATCTCTTTATGCTTGCGAGGGGTCAATATTAATTGTTGATAGCACCCAAGGAGTAGAAGCTCAAACGCTTGCAAATGTTTATCAAGCATTAGATATTGATCATGAGATTGTGCCAGTTTTAAATAAAGTTGATCTTCCAGCATCAGATTTAGATAGAACAAAAAAACAAATAGAAGAAGTGATAGGTATTGATACTGAGAATGCAATTCCATGTTCTGGAAAGACAGGTGAAGGTATAAAAGATATTTTAGAGCAAATTATTACAACTTTACCTAGTCCTAAAGGTGAAAGTTTAGGAGACCTAAAATGTTTATTAGTTGATAGTTGGTACGATACTTATCTTGGGGTTGTTATTTTAGTTAGAGTTATTGATGGTAAAATTTCAAAGAATATGAGAATTAAGATGATGTCAACCAATCAAGAATATTTTGTTGAAAAAGTTGGGGTATTTACCCCAAAAGCTACAGATATTAATGAGTTAAATGCTGGAGAAATAGGTTTTATTACAACTGGAATAAAAGTTTTATCAGAAACAAAAGTTGGCGACACTATATGCGATGCTGCGAAACCTTTAAAAGAAGCACTTCCTGGTTTTAAACCAAGTAAGCCAGTAGTATTTTGTGGATTATTTCCAGTTGATAGTTCTGAGTATCAAAAATTAAAAGATGGTTTAGCTAAACTACAATTAAACGATGCAAGTTTTTCATTTGAACCTGAGTCTTCTTCAGCATTGGGACTAGGTTTTAGATGTGGGTTTCTAGGCTTACTTCATTTAGAAATTGTTACAGAAAGATTAGAAAGGGAATTTGATGTAAATTTGTTAACAACAACTCCAGGTGTAGTATATAAAGTTCATATGAACAGTGGAGATATTATTGATCTTCATAATCCCTCAAGCTTACCAGAGCCAACATTAATTAAGTTAATTGAAGAACCATGGATAAAGGCAACTATAATTACTCCAGATGAATATTTGGGCTCAATAATAAAAATCTGTCAGGATAAAAGAGGAGTTCAAACCAATTTAAGTTATTCTGGAAATAGAGCTGTATTAAGTTATGAACTACCTTTAAATGAAGTTGTTTTTGATTTTAATGATCGCTTAAAATCAATGACGAGTGGATATGCTAGTTTTGATTATGAGATTATTGAACACAGAGAAGGTGATTTAGTAAAACTTGGAATTTTAGTTAATGCAGAACCAGTAGATGCATTAGCAATGATGATACATAAAGATTTTGCTCAAAGAACAGGAAGAGAGGTTTGCGAAAAACTAAAAGATTTAATCCCAAGACATAATTTTATGATACCAGTTCAAGCCGCAATTGGAGGCAAAATAATCGCTAGGGAAACTATTAAAGGTTTTAAAAAAGATGTTTTAACAAAAATTCATGGGGGAGGAGCAACAGATAGAAAAAGAAAACTTCTTGAAAAACAAAAAAAAGGTAAAGCTCGATCTAAACAGTTTGGAAGAGTAGAAATTCCTCAGGAGGCATTTATTGGTGTATTAAAAATAAGTAAGGAATAAATGAATAAAAAAGTTAATTGGGGAATAATTGGACTTGGAAACATTGCAATGAATTTTGCTAAAGCTAGCCAATTAACAGACAACGCTATTTTAAAAGGTATATCTAGCAAAAATAAAAAAAAAATTTCTAATTTCAAAGAATTATTTGGAGTAAAATCTGAATATTGTTTTGATAATTATGAAGATTTAATCAACTGTAGCGAAATTGAAGCAATTTATATAGCCCTCCCTAATTCAATGCATTATGATTTTATTGTAAAATGTATTGAGGCTAAAAAAAAAATTTTAGTAGAAAAACCTGCCACAAAAAATTTTTTAGAAATTAAATCCATAAAAGAAAATTATAATATAAATAAATTTTTTTATTCAGAAGGATTTATGTATTTACATCATCCACAAATTTTAGATGTTATCCAAATTTTAAAAAAAAAACTAATTGGAAATTTGATTTCTATAAAATCCAAATTTGGAATTAATATTCTTAAAAAGAAAAATTTTTTAGGAAAAGAAATTTTAAAAAAACAAGATATTAACAATAGGTTGTTTAATGAGGATTTGGGTGGAGGAGTAATTTTAGATTTAGGATGTTATCCAACTTCTTTTTGTATTTTAGTCGTGTCTTTATATTTTGATTTAGATATAAATAAAATAAAAGTTAAGACAAATAATAAACAGTTTGGAAACACTGGAGTTGAAATTGACTCGAGTGCATCTATAAGTTTTAACAATATAATTAATGCTGAAGTTGAAACTTCATTTATAAGAAATATTGGATCTGAAAGTGAAATTATTGGGGACAAAGGTAAATTACTAATTAGAGACACTTGGCAAGGATCTTCTTCTATAAATCTAATTTTAGACAATAAAAATAAAGAAATTCTTAATGATGCCAAAAATAATTGTTATTACTACCAAATAAAAAATATTAGCAATAGTATATTAAATAAAATGAGCAAACCTGATCAACCAATAATGGATTTTGAAAAAAGTTATATCAATATGAGCATATTAGAAAAATGGAAAAATAATGAAAAATAAGATTTTAGATTGCATTACTTTTTTTGATAATAATTTTATGTTTGATCTAAGATATAATATCTTAAAGAATCATGTGGACTATTTTGTGATATGTGAGTCTAAATATGATCATCAAGGAAATAGAAAAAAAAATAATTTTATACTCAAGGAAACTTATGAAAAAAATAAAATAAAATACATATTAATTGATGAAAAATTTCCTTTAAAAAATGATCCGTGGAGAAATCAGGCTTTACAAAGAGAATATATGCTAAATAAATTAAATTTTGCTGATAAAGATGACTATATTTTTTTTTCAGATCCAGATGAAATTCCCAGACCTGAATTGTTAATTGATTTTAGTTTAAAAAAAAAATTTGGAATATTTTTGCAACGTTGTTTTAATTTTAAACTTAACCTTTTTAATCCACATGAGTCCCCTTGGGAAGGCACAAGAGTAGCAAAAAAAAAGGACTTAAAATCAATTGATTTTATGCGACAAAAAATAAAATCAAAAAATTTAAATTATAGTTTTTTTCGATTTGATAAAGAGAAGAGTATAGAGCTATTCAATGAGGGGGGCTGGCATTTTAATAATGTTATGAATCCTCAGGAAATTTCACTTAAATTAACAACTTTTGCACATTCAGAGTTTTCAGACCCAAAATTTTCTGATGTAAAAATCATACAAGATAAAATAAATAGACAAGTAGATTTGTTTGATAGAGGTCATAAATATTTTAAAATTGAGATTGATAAGTCATTTCCACAATTTATAGTTGATAATAAAACTATTTACCAAAAATGGATATTATAGATAAGCTATTTTTTGTATTTTATATATGCGATTATTCTTGCATAGTATTTAATTAAATCAAAAAATTTTAGTGTAAAAAAACTTACCAAAATTTTAAAACAATAATTTGATATTTTTGATTTAAGTTTATTTATTTTATGATCACTAACATCTTTAAAATATACTAATTCATCTAAGGTAAAATATAATTCTCTTAAATAAATTTTATAAAATTTATTTTTAACTTTACTGACGCCATGAACATGAATACATTTTGAATTATAAATTTGTACAACATGTTTATTTATACTTTTAATTTTTTTGCATAATTCAAAATCAGAAAAAAAAATAAATAAATTTTCGTTAAACATTCCTACTTTTCGAAGATCTTCTATTTTTACAAACATTGACGATCCTAAAACTTTTTCTACACAAACATCTCCTTCAACTTTCAAAATTTCATTAGAATTTTCATTTTCTGGTAATTTGCCAGAATTATAACTTAGATTGTCATATTCATCATAACTAGTAGGTGAAACAATACCACAGTCTTGATTATTTTTAATATAATCATACAATTTTATTATGTTGTCTTCGTCGATATAACAATCTGCATTTTTGATAAATGCATATTTTGTCTTACAAAAATTTAAAGCTTTATTAAATCCTTTTGAAAACCCAAGATTTTTATCGCTTAGATAATAAGTTGATATTTTGAATTTTTGAATGATTCTATCTTTTAGTTTTTCATCACCTTTATTATCGATTATTATGATTTTAAAGTTTTTAATTTTCTCTAAATTTTTAAAAATAATTTCATCAGTTTCATCGTAGAGAACCATTAAAATTGTTATTTCAGGAATTATATTCATTAAATTATTTTATATAAAAAATATCATCATTATCTATTGCAGAGCTTAATGATTAAGATAATATTCTAATAATGGAAATTGTAAATAAAAGACAATGGAAGATAAATAAAATTTTTCATTATATACTAAGAGAAAGATTCAGAAAAAAAATTGAATTTAATTTTCCTAAAAATATAGATAGATGGAATTTGATAAATGAAGTAATTGTTATAAAAAATTTTTCTTCATACCTAGAAATAGGCTGTGATAACGACGATGCTTTTTCAAAAATTAAATTAAAAGACAAAATTGGTGTAGATCCTCATTCAGGAGGAAATTTCAGAGGCACAAGTGATTTATTTTTTCAACAAAATAAGAAAAAGTTTGATTGTATTTTTATTGATGGCCTCCATGAGTACGACCAAGTTAATAAAGATATATTAAATTCAATTGATAGCCTTAATGAAAATGGAATTATTTTATTACATGACTGTTTGCCCAAAAGTATGAACCAACAAGCTGTACCAAGGTTTCAATGGGTTTGGAATGGAGATGTTTGGAAAAGCATAGTAAAATTTAGATGCAGAAATGACTTAGATATTGTCACTTGTAAAATTGATCATGGAATATCTATTATTAGAAAAATTAATAATAAAGATCCTCTTTTGTTAGATATTAAAAATTTCAAAGAGTTAAAATTCAAAGATTTTTATTATAATCATATTAAATATATGAGAATTATGGAGTACGAAAAGTTAATAGAATATATTAAAGATTAATTTTCTTATCTAATTTTTTTAAATCAACAAATATATCTCCATTTTTATTTTTAAGATATTTTTTTTGAGATTCTATTGAATAATAATTCAAATTATTTACTTTTGATATTCTTTTATAATTTTTACCTGGGTGTTCAAAAGGTTTTAATTCTATAACTTTTGTTTTTGGTTTGCAGAAAATAAGATTTGTTAACGCTGCACCGTGTGCACCAATAATACAATTCGCGTTCCAAAACATATATATTTGTTTTGCAAAACTTTGATTGGCTAATCTTACAATCTTAAATTTTTTTCTTTTTAAAAATTTCTTTAACTCTAAATGATTAATAATTTGACAATGTGAAAACTTTGACTCCGCTCTATCTATATAAATGTTTTTGTTAATTTTAAATTTTTTCTTAAATTTTAGAAAAGTTTCTTTTACCCAGATTATTTCCCATCTTGGTAAATTATGTGATTGATCATGAAACTTGCCTTTAAAATACCACGGATGAGTTATAAAAAATAATTTTTTAGCATTAATATGTTTATAAATTTTACTTTTTATTATTTGTTTTTTTTTAATTCCTAGAAACTTTAAACTTTCTTCTTGTGATGAAGTTAAATTCCCTAAATAAAAATAGTCAATTTTGTTAATTGAATATTTTGACGTAAATATTCTAATTTTAGGTAATATATCCATTAACCAATGAAAGTAGTTTTCTGTACTTGCTCCCTGAACTAAAGATAGAACATTTCCATGATATTTTTTCTGAAAATTAGTTAACCCTTTTTTTAAAACTGAATTATTTTTTGCAGAAATTATTTTACTATTTCCATGCTGAAATGAAGACTCAACATGTAATTTTTTATTACTTATTGCGGCAACATTTTCTGTATTATCAGTAAAAACTGATCCATTTATTATTGAGTATATAAAATAATTTTTTTTTTTAAAAAATTTATTTTTTACTTTAATTTTTGAAATTAATTTTGAATTTTTACTTTTATCAATGCTAATATTTCCATATAAGAATTTGAAAAATATTTCTGATAATTTTTTATAATTTTTTTTTAATAAATTTTTCATTATAAATAAAAACTATTCCTTTAGTTTAAAGGCTACTAGCATATTTCCATATTCTACTAGATTGGGATAACCTTTTTTTAAAGTTTTGCCGCCACTAGAATGTAGGATGATATATTGTTTTTCATCATAAAGGTAAGTTGAAGGAGGACCCGACCCTATAAAAGGCAATTTTTTACTAAATAAAATATCTCCATTATTGCTATCAAAAACATATACCTTTTTATCCAATGTTCCTGTTGCAATTGCAATGTTGCCTGCTGTAGCTGTAACACCACCAAAGTTTTCTGTGCCTGTGTTTGGAAAACCTTTTTTTTTAAGATAATCATATTCTCCAAATGGAACCTGCCATATTATTTTACCTTTATTTAAATCTAAAGCTGTAAGAGATCCCCATGGTGGTTTGTTTACTGGATAACCATTTTTATCCAGAGCTCTATTAAAATAACTTGAGTATTTTGGTATTAAACTTTTTTTATCTTCAATCTTATTAATTCCAGTTTCCCAGAGAATATTGTTACTTGTAACATACATTATGCCATTATTATGGTCTACTGATCCACCCATCCATTCAGCACCACCGTTAAAGCTATATTGTAGTGTTTTTTTTCCTATTTCATAAGGTTGATAAAAACCAAAAATATGATTTTCATATTTAATATTTGTCTCTTCTTTAATTTTTTCATCATATGACCATAGATCTTGTTTAGAAAATTCATTTCTACCGAAAGGTTCTGGAAATTTTAAATTTGGTTGATAAAGACTAGTTTTTTCACCTGGTAATTTAGACATTGGAGCTTTACGAAATCTAAAGTTAAAAATTGGTTCTCCCGTTAGCCTATCAAGGATTAATGTATTAGATCTTTTTGTAGGGGTTACAACAACATCAATTTTTCTATTGTCTTTGATTATTGATGTTAAAATTGGTGGAGCAGGTAAGTCAGAATTCCATATATCGTGGGAAGTTTCTTGGAAACTCCAAAGAAATTCTTTTTTTTCCAAATCTACTGCAATTAAACTACTTGAATTAGGATTACTTCCTGGTCGCTGGGTGCCATCAAAATAAAAATGAGGATTACCTGTTGTAAAGTATAATATTCCTCTTTTTTTATCTAGTGAAATCCCTCCCCAAGAATTTGAACCATTGTTATTAAATTTTTTTCCTCCAAATCTTTTTGATATTTTGTTTATATATTTTAATTTCCATTTTGTTTCTCCTGAATACAAATCATATACTTCTATAGCTCTATCCCAAGTAACAATTACAATATTATCTTTATAAATTACAGGTGTAGTAACATTGAGACCAGTTCTTTTAACTTGACCATTCCCCCCAAATGACTTGATGAAATCTCCATTTTCAGCATTTAAAGCAATCAACCTCTCTCTATTAGAAAATATTATTCTTGAAATTTTATCATTATTATCTTTGTGATATAGCAAACCTCTTCGAGCTACTGAATTACCAAATTTCTTTGACTTCCAAATTAAATTTCCAGATTTTCCATCAAGTGCAACAATATATCCGCCAGCAATAGGTGTATATATTATCCCATCTACTATTATAGGATTAGCTTGAATATCTCCTTTAAAATTTTCCATTTCAAATATCCATGCAATTTCTAAGTTGGATGCATTTTTATTATTGATTTTTTTTAAATTTGAAAATCTATTTGAAGAATTGTTACCATGACTTCTTTCCCAATTTGAAAGATTTATAGGATTATTATCAATATTTTTTGTAAATTCTTTCTTATTTTTTAAAAATTTATATTCTGGAAGCTTATCTCTCTCATCATTATTTAAATTCCAATAATTTTTATGTTTATCAGAATATTTAACTAAAATATTCTCTAAAGTTCTATTATATAATTTATCAATTTTTTTAATTGTGATACTATTTACATTTTTAATATCATAAGTCACAATACTTTGATTCAAAAAAGAGATATCAATCTTTTTGTAATCTTTCCAAACCCAAAATAAAATTAGAAATAAAAATAACAAAAAAATTTTTTTTCTATTATTTTTTAATTTATTTATTAAATTCATATATTTATTTTCTTAATATATGATAAATCTACAAAACAACATGTTAATGGAGAGATGGCCGAGTGGTTGAAGGCGCACGCTTGGAAAGCGTGTAAAGGAGCAATCCTTTCATGGGTTCGAATCCCATTCTCTCCGCCATCAAATAACCCTATATTTTCAATCTTAATTAGCAATTTTTTACTTAATTTAGTGAAGATAAATAAGCATTTTTTACAAAAAATGTTATAATTTTTTTTTCCAAAAAAATTAAAAAATGACAAATAAAAACACATATCAGGCAGATTCCATTAAGGTTTTAAAAGGTCTTGAAGCGGTTAGAAAAAGACCAGGAATGTATATTGGAGATACAGATGATGGAACTGGTTTACATCATATGGTTTATGAAGTCGTTGATAACTCTATAGATGAAGCTTTAGCAGGTCATTGTAAAAATATTAATGTTAGAATTAATTCTGATGGAACTATTACGGTAAATGATGATGGTAGAGGCATTCCGGTTGATATGCATAAAGGAGAAAAAAAATCAGCTGCAGAAGTTATTATGACCCAACTCCATGCTGGTGGTAAATTTGATCACGACTCATACAAAGTTTCAGGTGGACTTCATGGTGTGGGTGTTTCCGTTGTGAATGCTTTGTCAGAATCACTACAATTAGAAATAAAAAGAGATGGAAAGAAGCACTTTATAGAATTTAAAAACGGTGAAGCAAAATTACCATTAAAAGTTATAGGAAAATCTAAAGATACTGGAACCCAAATAAAATTTTTGCCTTCAAAAGAAATTTTTTCTTCTACAAAATTTAGTGCAAACATCATTATTAAAAGAATGAGAGAGTTAGCTTTCTTAAATAAAGGTATTAAAATAATTTTTACAGATGCAAGTTTAAAAAAAGAAAAAGTATCTGAGTTTAAATTTGATGGTGGTGTACTTGAGTTTGTAGATTTTCTAGATGAAAAAAGAGAAAAATTACAAAATAAAAATGGTAATGATTTATTTAAAAAACCAATTTATATTGAGGGTAAAAAAGATAATATTGAACTTGAATGTTCATTAAAATGGAATGCAAGTTATGCTGAAGACATCTTTCCTTATACTAATAATATTTATCAAAAAGATGGTGGTACACATTTATTAGGTTTTAGAAGTGCATTGACTAGAGTTGTTAATAAATATGCAAATGAACACAATTTACTTAAGAAAAATAAGTTAGCAATTTCAGGAGATGATATTAAAGAAGGCCTAACTTGTGTGCTATCTGCAAAAATTCCTGATCCTAAATTTTCATCTCAAACAAAAGATAAGCTAGTTTCATCAGAAGTAAGGATAATTGTAGAAACAGTTATAAATGAAAAATTATCTATATGGTTTGATCAAAATCCATCAGTAGCAAAAATAATTTTAGCAAAAGTTATTCAAGCTGCAATGGCAAGGGATGTAGCTAGAAAAGCTAGAGAAAATGTAAGAAGAAAAGGTGCCCTGGAATTAAGTGGGCTCCCAGGAAAACTTGCTGACTGTCAAATAGGAAAACAAGATGGTACAGAGTTATTTATTGTAGAGGGTGATTCAGCGGGTGGATCAGCTAAACAAGGTAGAAATAGAGCTAATCAAGCTGTCTTACCTTTAAGAGGTAAAATTTTAAATACTTATGTTGAAGATTTAACAATAAAAAAAAATGGCAACGGAGATAGTTCCGAACAACAAAGAACGAAGGCTTTGTCAAAAATGATATCTTCTAATGAAATAGTTACTTTAATCAATGCACTAGGTTTAGATCCAAAAGTACAAGAAATAGATTTAAAAGACCTTAGATATGGAAAGATTATTATTATGACAGATGCTGATGTAGATGGGTCTCATATTAGGGCTCTTCTATTAACTTTTTTTAATAACAAACCATTTAATAAATTAATTGAAAATGGACATGTATATTTAGCTCAACCCCCATTATTTAAAATCAATAAAGGTACAAAGGGAATATATATTAAAGATGAAAAAGAATTAGAGGATTATATTGTTAATAACAATAAAGAATTAAAAAAATTAAAAAGAGGGTCAAAAGAATTTATAAAAGAATTAGATCTAGAAAAATCTAAAATGAATATTCAAAGGTTTAAAGGTTTAGGAGAGATGAACCCAGAAGAATTATGGAGCACAACGCTCGACCCTGAAACAAGAAATCTATTACAAGTACAGTATTCAAAAGATTTTAAGAAAGATCAAAGTCTGATACATACTTTAATGGGAAATGATGTTGCACTAAGAAAAGATTTTATAATTTCTAACGCAATCAATGTTCAAAATCTTGATATCTAATAATGAAGTTCTTTGAAACTTCAAAATATCATTTTTTTAAAAAATCAACCTATATTAGTTTAAGATGGATTGGTATTATCGGACAATTAATATCAGTTAACTTTGTTTATTTTTTTTTAAATTTTAATTTTGACTTTATCATTTGTAATTTAGTCATATTTTTGGGTATCTTAAGTAATTTATTTTTAATCTTTATATACAAAAAAACACAACTATCCGATAGGTCAGCTTTTATCTTTTTAGTAATCGATATTTTGCAATTAGGTGCTTTACTCTATCTTACTGGAGGAGTTACTAATCCATTTGTTATTTTTTTATTGATCCCAAGTATTTTTTCATCATCAAATTTAAGTTTTAGAACTAATTCTTTATTAGTATTGCTCACAACAGTTATAATTTTCATACTTACATTTTATTCATTGGAATTACCGTCTCCAATTAGTGATCATTTTCATGTAAGTCCGTACTATTTTTACTCAATTCCAATTGCATTAATAATTGCTTTATTTTTTTTAAATTATTTAGCAATGTCATTTGGAACACAATCTAGATTAAGAAGAGAGGCATTAGCAAAAATGGAAGAAGTGATGGCCACTGAGCATGAACTTTTGTCTTTAGGAGGGCAAGCTGCTGCCGCCGCTCATTCACTCGGAACCCCTTTGTCAACAATAAAGATTATTGCTCATGATCTAGAGAAACAATTTAAAAATCAAGATGATGTTAAAAAAGATATAGAGTTACTGTCTAGTCAGGTAGAAAGATGTAATGAAATTTTAAAACGATTAACTTTAAATCCTGTTGAAGAAGATGATTTCATTGATAAAGATCTTTCAATGAAAGACTATTTAAGTGAAATTATATCTTCATTTAAAGAGATTAGTAAAAAAAAGTTTATTTTTAATCATGATCAATTTTCAAATCTAAAAAAGATAAATAAATCTATAGAAATCGTATATGGCTTAAGAAATTTTATTGGAAATGCTAATAAATTTTCTAAAGAAGCAGTTTATATAAATTTAAAAAGTGATAGTGAAATTACAGAAATTATTATTGAAGACGACGGTAATGGTTATCCAAAAGATGTCTTGTCAAAAATTGGAGAACCATATTTAAGATCAAAAGATCCTATTGAAAAGTCAAAAACAGGCCTCGGATTAGGTTTATTTATTGGTAAAACACTTTTAGAAAAAAATTTTGCCTCAATCAATTGTAGAAACTCAAAAACCAGAAGTGGAGCAGAAGTTATTATTAAATGGAATAATAAAGATTTGTTTAATATTTAGTGAAATTTTCTTTTAGTTTCAAATAAAGAACTTAATTGAGATATCATAACATCCCCTAATTCATTTACATCTGTAATTTTTATTGCTCTATCATAATATCTTGAAACATCATGACCAATACCAATTGCTAAAACTTCAATTTCAGTTTTGGTTTCTATGAATTTTACCATTTTTTTTAGATGCTTTTCTAAAAAATCTCCTGAATTTACTGAAAGAGTAGAGTCATCTACTGGTGCACCATCAGAAATTACCATCATAATTTTTCTTTCTTCTTTTCTCTTCTTAATCCTATTGTAAGCCCAAGAGATAGCTTCTCCATCTATATTTTCTTTTAACAGGCCCTCTTTTAACATGAGTCCTAAATTATTTTTTGCTTGTCTCCAGTGAGTATCAGCCCCTTTGTAAATTATATGTCTTAAATCATTTAATCTTCCTGGAGTTTTAGGTTTTAAATTTTTATTCCAAAGCTCTCTACTTTGTCCACCTTTCCAATTTTTTGTTGTAAACCCTAAAATTTCAACTTTAACTGAGCACCTTTCTAAAGTTCTAGACAATATATCTGCACATATTGCAGCTATCGTAATAGGTCTTCCTCTCATGGATCCAGAATTATCAATTAATAAAGTTACAATTGTGTCTTTAAAATCTAAATCTTTTTCTTTTTTAAATGACAATGAATTATATGGGTCCATAATAATTCTAGGTAACTTTGAACTATCAAGTAACCCTTCCTCTAAATCAAAATCCCATGCTCTATTTTGCTTTGCAAGTAATTGTCTTTGTAGTTTATTTGCAAGTTTAGTTATTACGTCTTGAAATCCTATTAACTGTTGGTCTAGTGTTCTGCGAAGCTTTGCCGCTTCGTCAGCATTCTCTAATTTTTCAGCTTTTGTGACCTCATCATATTGAGTTGTAAAAATTTTGTAATCTAAATTAATATTATCAAGAGTTTTTTGAACAATTTGTTCTGAACTTTGTTCATCTGATTCAGTGTCTGAAAGTTGTTCATCTAGATTAAATTCATCAACATTATAATCAGCGTCTAAACTTGCTTGTGTTTCCTGGTCATTATTCTCATCTTTATTATCATCCTTATCTTTATTCTGGTCATCATTTGAAGGATTATCTTGTCCTTGATCTTGATTTTCTTCTTTTTTTTCTTCATCCTCTTCACTTTGAAAAATATCCATTTCTTCTAAAATTTGAGAAAATCTTGAGCTATAGTTTTCTTGATTTTCTAAATTATCCTGCAAAAATTTCTTATGTTTTTCTACTGATTGCTCAAAGTCTTTTTCCCAAAAATTTAACATTTTTGTAGTTAAAGGATTAAGTTTTATTTGATGAAAGTTTTTCAGCATATATAACTCGAATGCTTCAGTTACAGGCACATCTTCCTTTGTTCTTAATTGGTCTTTCCTTTTAGTACTAATTATATGTGAGTAGTTTTCATGAAAATTTTTTTCAATTCCTTTAAGCATTTTGCCACCTAATGCTTCATATCTTATTTTTTCTGCTATGTTGTATAGAGATCTTGAGGAAGTATTTGATGGTAGATTTTTTCTATAAACAATGTCATCAGAAAATTTTTTTTTTAAAGCAGAAGAGTCAGTTTCAGCTCGTAATTTAATAAAATCACTTGGGTTATTAAGATTATCAATTTCAATTAAATTTAAATCTTTCTTTTTATCATTTTCTGATGAGTTATCTTTTAAATCAAAATCATCTGAAATTACTTTTGCTGTTGAAGTTAATGCAATTCTAAATTTTTCTTTTAAACTTACTATCTTATCACTCATTTAAATCTGAATATTCATCAAAGACTCAGGAAGCTCTTCACCAAAACACCTTTGATAATATTCTGCGATAGTATTTTTTTCAATTTCATCACACTTGTTAAGAAAAGTTACTCTAAAAGCATAACCTATGTCTTTAAAAATCTCTGAGTTTTCAGCCCAATGCATCACAGTTCTTGGACTCATAACTGTTGAAATGTCACCTGCAATAAATCCTTTTCTTGTCAAGGAGGCCACTTTTATCATATTGGCAACTTTTTCTTTACCTTTCGCATTATTAAGATTTTTATTTTTTGCTAAAACTATATCTAATTCTCTTTCAAGGTTAAGATAGTTAAGTGTAGTTACAATGTTCCATCTGTCCATTTGACCCTGATTTATTTGTTGAGTTCCATGATAAAGGCCTGTGGTATCACCTAATCCAACAGTATTTGACGTAGCAAATAGTCTAAAAAATTTATTTTGTTTGATAACTTTGTTTTTATCCAGAAGAGTAAAGTTACCTTCTGCCTCCAAAACTCTTTGAATTACAAACATTACATCTGGTCTACCAGCATCATACTCGTCAAAAACAAGAGCGACAGGATTTTGTATAGACCAAGGTAAAATACCTTCATTAAATTGTGTAACCTGTTTTCCATCTTTAAGAACAATGGCATCTTTTCCAATCAAATCTATTCTACTAACGTGGCTATCTAAATTTACTCGAATACATGGCCAGTTTAATCTGGCAGCGATTTGCTCTATATGAGTTGATTTACCTGTACCATGATATCCTTGAACCAAGACTCTTTTATTGTGGGCAAAACCAGAAATTATTGCCATTGTAGTGTCTCTATCAAATTTGTAACTTTTGTCTATTTCAGGAACGTACTCATTTTTTTTTGAAAATGCATCTACTTCCATTTCAGAGTCGATTCCAAAAGTTTGTTTTAATGAAACTTTTATATCAGGTTGAATATTAAGATTTGGTGTCAATTTTATCTCTATAAGTATTTTTAAGCTGTGTGTAAGCTAAAGTAATTAATTTAAGTTTTTCCTCATATTTTTTGTTACCAGCATTTATATCTGGGTGATATTTTTTGACAAGCAATTTGAACTTATCTTGGACTTTTATCCACTTCAATCCAACAGAAATTCCCAATATACCAAAGGCTTTAATGTCTTTATGATTAAATTTAAATTGCCGCATATGATCGTAGTCACCGTTAATTTTATCTTTGTCCAATTCATCTCTTAATGTGTTATTCCAAAGAACCTTAAAGAAATTGTCAGAGGAGCTGAAGCTTTGTGTGGGTTTGTGCCAAATCATATCTGATTTTAAGAAATTTAAAACTTGATCATCATTCATTCCTGAAAAATAATTCCAATTTTTATTAAACTCCTTCACGTGCTCAAGACAAAGCATCCTGTATTTTTTACTGTTATCTTTTTCGACTGGTGCTTTATATTCACCAATTTTATTACAATTATTCCAGTCGCAAATATTTTTCATGATGTATAATATGTTTATGGATATAAATGAGTTAATTGCAATTGTAAAAAAAAAACTTACCGATCAAATTAATATTGAAAGCATTGAAATAGAGGATAAGTCTTTTCTTCATAAAAATCATGCTGGTAATCAAGAGGGCAGATATCATTTGAAAATTATTTTGAGTTCAAGTGAATTAAAGGTCTTGAGCAGAATTGAAAGTAATAAAAAAATTTACAAAATTTTAGATAAAGAATTAAAAGAACACATTCACTCAATACAAATACTAATTTCTTAATTCTCTTTTTAGAAACTCAGATAAATTATGTTTTGTGTATTCTCTATTTATAATTGGATGACCAATCTTTTTTAATAAAACTAAATTAATTTTATTTGAGTTGTTTTTTTTATCTTTAGCCATAAAGGATAATATTTTATTTAAATCTCTAGTTTTAAAAAATTTTTTTAATTTTGATGGCAAATTTGTCTCTGAAATATGCTTTAAGACTAAATAATAGTCATTTTTTTTAATTAAATTATTTTTTAAACTAAAACTTAATGCGCTTTGCATACCAAGTATTACAGCCTCACCATGGTTAAGTTTTTTTGAATAACCTAAAGAAGCCTCATAGGCATGAGCAAATGTGTGCCCAAAATTTAATATTTTTCTTAAGCCTTTTTCTTTTTCATCTTTTTCTACAACATTTTTTTTTATTTTACAGCTTTGGTATATAGCTTTTTCAATATATGGAGACGAAAGTTTTAAAATTTTATCACTATTTTTATCTAAAAAATTGTAAAAACTTTTATTAGCAATTAAAGAGTGTTTTAAAATTTCACCATAACCACAAATCAATTCTCTTTTTGGTAATGTTCTTAAAAATTGAACGTCTGATATAACTAGACTGGGTTGATAAAAACTTCCAATTAAGTTTTTTCCATATTTAGTATTTACTCCTGTTTTTCCTCCAATAGAGGAGTCGACTTGAGATAATAGGGTAGTTGGAATATTGATAAATTTTAATCCTCTTTTAAATAAACTGGCAGCAAAACCACTTATATCACCTGTAATTCCTCCACCAATAGAAATAACACAATCCTCTCTCGAAAAATTTTTGTTTAGCAAAATATCTAAGATTTTATTCACACTACTAAAATTCTTATTCATTTCATTAGCCTTAAAAAAATGAACATAAAGTTTTTTTGTGCGAAGAGATCTTTTAATCTTTGTAATAAATTGGTTAGAAATATTCTTATCAATAATTAGCAAACATTGTTTGAAATCAATTGAGTTTTCTTTTAAAATTTTTGATATACTGTCTCCTAAATTTGAACCAATAATAATTGAATATTTTTGAGTTTTGGTATTTATTTTTAACTTAGTGGAATTCATAATTTTTTAAAACTTTTTTAACAATTTCACTTTTAGACATTTGATCACATTTAATTTCATATACTGCTTTGGAATAAATGCTAGATCGTTTTTTTATTAAATCAATCAATTCATTTTCTGTTGCATTGAAAGCAAGAGGTCTTTTTTTACTGTTTTTTATTCTATTTAATAATATTTGATTATTCCAGTTCAACCAAAAAGAGATATGGTTTTTGAGAATTTCTTTTCTAATAATCTTGTTCACAAATGCCCCTCCACCAAGTGATATTACAATTGAATTAATCTTTAATATTTTAAGAGTTATTTTTTCCTCACATTTTCTGAAGTAATCTTCACCTTTTGTCTCAAATATTTTTGCTATAGATAGGCCTAATTCTTTTTCGATTTCTTTATCTATGTCTACGAATTTAACCTTTAATTTTTTTGCAACCAGCGAACCAATAGAGCTCTTTCCAGATCCCATCATACCTAAAAATACAAGATTTTCTTTTGATTTCATAAGTTTCTTTATTGAAAAAACACAAATATGTCTTAATTTGAAATTAACTAAAGTTATATGCAATTCAATAAAAATACAAGTTCGGGTAAAGCTAATATCATTGCTATAACTATTAAATCTATAATTGGTATTGTTGTTATTTTTGGACTTATTTTTTTTTTGAATAAAGTAGAATTTCCAGCTCCAAAAAAAGAAATAGAAAAAACTATTCCAAATGAAAATTTCAAAATTGTTAAATAAGAAAAATTTATCAATTATAATTTTTTCTTTATTATCTTTGCCATCATTTGCAGAGGATAAACCTGTAGATATTTGGAATATAGATAAACAAGAACCAGAAACTATTTCTGAAGAAAATTTATCTGTCGAAAAAAAAAAAGAAATATCTGAAAACAGTATTTATAAAATGCAATCAGATAAAAATGAAGACACTATAAAATTAGATCAAGACCTAAGGTCAAAAACAATTAAAATTGTAGGATTATATGATCCTCAAGATTATGGATTAAGTATTAGTATGTGGTCAAACTCTGATGGCCAAACATTAAAAAAACTTTTTAAAAAAATAGATCAATACGATCTTTCAAAAGATGCCTCTGAAATTCTTAATATTTCTTTATTAACGAATGCTTATCATCCAGATCAAAATATTACTGATGAAGAGTTTCTAAAATTTAAAACAAAATGGTTAATAAAAAATTCTGATCTTGAATTGATAGAAGAATATCTTATAAAAAATCAGATCACTAATTTACATCCAGAGCTAATGAGATATATGGTTGATAAATACTTATCTCAATCGGACATTAAGAAATCATGTGAGATTTTTTCTAAGATTAAAGAACCTTTAGAAAATGAATATTTATCGAAATTTAACTTATATTGTTTGATTAATTATGGAAAAAATGAGGAGGCCCAATTAATTTTAGATTTAAAAAAAGAGTTAGGTTTTAAAGATGAATATTTTGAAAATAAAATAAATTATTTGTTTGGCTATGTGGATGAAGCAGATAAAAAAATTTCTGAAAATTCTATTTTAGATTTTCATTTAGCTCATCGAACAAACCCTGAATTTAAATTTGAACCAAATGAAGATACTCCTAATTTAATTTGGAAGTATTTATCATCTTCTAATTTATTATATAGAATTCAGGATTTAGAGATTACAGATATAGATAAAATTTCAACTATTGAAAAAGCCACTCATGATAAGAATTATTCTGAAGAAGAATTATTTGATTTTTATAAGCGATTTCAATTTAGTATTAATCAACTTTTAAACACTCAAGAGACATATAAATCCCTTTCATCTATAGAAAGTAAAGCTTTAGTATATCAAAGATTACTTTTAACAGAACAGCCAAAACTAAAACTTGAGTTAATGAAAATTTTAAAAGATATTTTTGAGTCTGAAGGTATAGGAAATGCATTTGATGAAGAGCTTAAAAAATTTCTAACACAGATTGATGAAGCAGAGGTACCTTCAAATTTTACAACTTTCTATGGTCAATATGGAAAAAATGATGAAATAATTAATAAAAAGATCAAATATAATAATAAAATATTACACCAATCTAAATTGGTAAATTATTTTAATGGAGATTACGCAAAATCAAAAATTGAAGAAGATCTCAATAAGTTTTTGAAAAAAATAAAAAAAGATAAAAAATATTTTTTATCTAAGAAAGATATAATTTTTCTTGAAGCTTTAAAATCTGATGGAATTGAAATTTCAAAAAAATATGAAAATCTTTACAAAGTTAACAAATCAGAGATGCCGTCAGATATTCAGAAAATGATTGATAATAAAGAGATTGGAGCAGCATTACTTAGAATAATAGAGGTAATTGGACCAGAAAAAATTGAAGATATAGATGACGATACAGTTTACTTTATCATTAATACACTGAATCAATTAAATACCGACTCAATTAGAAATAAACTACTTTTAAAAGTTCTTCCTTTAAAAGTTTAAAAATTATAATAAAATAATCTTAATGACGGTTAAAACTATAATTATAGAACCAAATAAATTACTAAGACAGATTTCAAAGCCTGTTGAAAATGTTGGTAAAGAAGAACAAAAACTCATGAATGATATGTTGGATACAATGTATGAAGCTAATGGTATAGGTCTTGCAGCAATTCAAATAGGTATCCCAAAAAGAATTATAGTGATGGACATTGGTAAAGATGGAAAAAAAGAACCTAGATATTTTGTAAATCCAGTTATCGTGAATAAAGATCTTGTTAAAAATACTCACGAAGAGGGATGTTTGTCAGTACCTGAACAATTTGCAGAAATAGATAGGCCTCGTAAATGTGAGGTAGAGTATCTTGATTATAATGGAAAAAGACAATTATTAAAGGCTGATGGTTTGCTTGCAACTTGTATCCAGCATGAAATGGATCATTTAGAAGGAATATTATTTATTGATTACCTATCAAAATTAAAAAAATCGATGATTGTAAAAAAATTGTCTAAATTAAAATCAAATACTGCAGTCCTTTAATTGATGGCAAAAAAGATTGTTTTTATGGGTACCCCTATGTTTGCTGTACCTATTTTAAAATCACTGTATCAGAATGGTTATCCAATATCAGATGTGTATACACAACCTCCTCAAAAATCACAAAGAGGACAGAAAATCAACAAGTCACCTATACAAGGAATTGCTGAAACTTTAAATTTAGATTTTAGAACTCCACAATATTTAAAAGATAATAATGAGGAATATGAATATTTTAAAAGTATAAATGCTGATCTTGCAATTGTTGTTGCATACGGACAAATTATTCCGAAAGAATTTTTAAGTTTAACCAAAAAAGGATTTATTAATATACATGCATCTCTTTTGCCAAAATGGAGAGGTGCAGCACCAATACAACGATCTATAATGAACCTTGATAAACAAACAGGGGTCAGTGTCATGAAAATAGCTGAACAGCTTGATACAGGCCCAGTGTGTAATACTTATAAAATAGATTTAATAAATAATCTAAACGCTAATGATATATCTGAGAAATTATCTTTAATAGCAGCTGAGAAAATATTATATAATGTTGATGATATTTTAGAAGATAAAGCAAAATTCATTGAGCAAGATCATTCAAAAGCAACATATGCATATAAAATTCAAAAGGCTGAGGGGGAAATTAATTGGAATGATGAAGCAAAAATTATTATTGGAAAAATAAATGGTTTGTATCCTGCACCAAGTGCATTTTTCATATACAAAGGCGAAAGATACAAAATTTTAAAAGCAGAAATTGGCAATGGAATTGGAAAGCCAGGAGAAATTGTTTCTGATTACCTAGAGATTGTTTGTGGGGATAAACAAACAATTAAGATTAAAGAAATCCAAAGACAAGGGAAAAAGCCCCAAAATATTGGTGAATTTATGCTTGGTTCACAAATTAAAAAAGGTGAAGTAATTTAAATGGCCAGGTATCAACTGCTTATTGAGTATGTGGGAACAGATTTTAGAGGGTGGCAAATTCAAAAAAAGGGATCAACTATTCAAGGGCTCATTCAAGAAAAACTCACAAAACTTTTAAAAGAAAAAATTATTTTAAATGGTTCAGGTAGAACTGATACGGGTGTTCATGCAATTGAACAATCTGGTCATTTTGATAGCAAAAATGAAATCATAGATTTAACAAAGTTTTTAAAATCAATTAATCATTTTTTAAATGATAAAGGGGTGGCTATTAAAAAAATCAGAAAAAGAGGCAATAAATTTCACTCAAGATTTTCTGCAAAACAAAGAATTTACAAATATATAATTTTTAATCAGATTAGTGCTCCTGTGATTGAAAAAAAAAGAGGGTGGCATGTAAGAAAACCCTTAGATCTAGATTTAATTAAAAAAGGAGCTAAGAAATTAGTTGGAACTCATGATTATTCTACTTTTAGATCATCAAGTTGTCATGCAAAAAGTCCAATTAAAACAATTAAATCAGTAAAAGTTAAATCATCAAAAAACAAAATTGAAATAGAATTTAGATCACAATCTTTTTTACAACAACAAGTTAGATCCATGGTTGGTTGTTTAAAATATTTAGGTGAAAAAAAATGGGATTTGAAAAAGTTTAATAAAGTTTTTAAATCAAAAAAAAGAATTCTTTGTGCTCCACCAGCACCTCCAGAAGGACTTTTTTTAACGAGAGTGATTTATTAATTTATTTTTATTAGTCATTGCAAATTTTCTATTAATTCGCCATCTTGACTCAGATCGTACTATATAACCACAACAATTTTTAGATTTGCATTTACATTTGAACTGTTTGTAGTTTTCATCATAACCAAAACCATAATCACAAGTAAGCTCTTCACCCTTTTTAATATCTCTTATTGCTTTGACCCATAACTTTAAACCTTTACCATCATAGTCACAATTATTATTACACGAATGATTAATTAACCTTGCAGTGTTCCATGAAAAATCACCATCAAGGTCGTATCTTTTATTAACTGTAAATAAATAAATAGGTTTGCTATTATCGTATTTATCAGACTCTTCAGTTTGTTTTTTTGTGATTAATTTACCTATGTAATCAATTATTTTTGTACCTTCTTTAATATCTTTGGTAGCATATAAACCTCTACCATTTTTATCGATGTCTGACTTTTTAATTCTATAAGGTTTCATACAAGTTTTTTAGGGTTTATTTTTAAATTATCAATTAAATTCTATCAAAGCATCTACATGTCTTTTAGTGCTATCTTGAAGAGCTTTGAGATCATAGCCTCCTTCAAGAATTGAGACCACATTTCCATTACATATTGATTTAGAAATTTCTAATGTTCTTTTTGTTAATTTGTAAAAATCCTCTGTACTTAACTTTAGCTGAGCCAATGGATCATCAATATGTGCGTCAAAACCCGCAGAAAATAAAAGAAATTCAGGTTTAAATTCCTTTAATTTTTTTAAAACAAGTTCATATGCATTTAAATATTCTTCAGCAGTGGTACCTGCTTCAAGTGGAATATTTAAAATATTATTAAATTTACCCATTTCCTTTTCTGAACCAGATCCAGGATAGTAAGGATATTGGTGTGTTGAAATGTATAACACTTTTTCATTATCATAAAAAATGTCTTGAGTTCCATTTCCATGATGAACATCAAAATCAATAATTGCAACTTTACTATAATTATATTTTTTAATTAGATAGTTAGCACCAACAGCAACATTATTATATATACAAAATCCCATTGCTTTATCTTTTTCAGCATGATGTCCTGGTGGTCTTACAGCGCAAAACGCATTTTTAAATTCTTTCTGTTGAACACCATCTATAGCTGAAATTATTGATCCAACAGCATCTTTAGTAGCTTCTTTACTTCCAGGCGAAACAACTGTGTCCCCATCAAGAAAAGCCAAACCATTTTCTGGAAATGATTTCTTTACGAGATCAATGTATTTAGAAGAATGTGTATCAATTAAAAAAGATTGATCAAATTTAGCTGGTTTTTTCCAAATTAATTTTTTGTTATCAATTTTTTTAAAGTTATCAATAACAGCTGTAACTCTATCAATTTTTTCTGGATGTCCTTCGCCTGTATTATGATTTTGATAAGTATCAGAGGTAACTAGACCAGTTTTCACTTAAAATAATTTTGTAAAATATTTGAATAAATCAAAGTAAGTTTTTTTAAATCAGACAACGAAACAGCTTCATCTACTTTATGCATTGTCTTGCCAACTAAACCAAATTCTAAACAGGGAGCTATTTTTCTAATAAATCTTGCATCAGAAGTACCACCAGTTGTTGATAATTGAGGTTTGATTTTTGTAATTTTTTTAATGATATCTCTAATCATAAAAGTTGTATTATTTGGTTTTGTAAGAAACGCTTCTCCAGAAACACTATAATCAATTTTATATTTTGATTTATTTTTATTACTTATTTTTTTTATAATTCTATCAATTTTCTTTTTTATAGAACTTGAAGTGTGTTTGTTATTAAATCTGATATTAAATTTAGCATTAGCTAACCCTGGGATTACATTATCTGCTAAATTATCAATATTTATCTTAGTAATCTCAAGATTTGTTGGTTGAAAATCTTTTGTACCATTATCAAATTTAATCTTTTTTAGTTCATTTAAAATTTGCACAAGTGCTGTTGATGGATTATTTGCTCTTTGAGGATAAGCCACATGACCTTGAACACCTATAATTGAAAGTCTACCATTCATGCTTCCTCTTCGTCCTATTTTAATCATTTCACCCAATTTATTAGGATTAGTAGGTTCACCCACTAAGCAAAAATCTATTTTTTCTTTTTTCTTTTTTAAATAATCGACTACTTTTTTAGTCCCATTGATTGCCACTCCTTCTTCATCTCCTGTAATTAAAAGACTAATAGAGCCATTAAATTTTCTTTTATTTCCAACAAAAGTACTTACTGCCGAAACAAATGCAGCGATTGAACTTTTCATATCATTAGCACCTCTTCCAATTAGATGTCCTTTTTTAACAGAGGGTTTAAACGGGTTTACTGTCCAATCTTTTAAATTTCCTGCAGGGACAACATCCAAGTGACCTGCATAACAAAAATTTGGACCTTGATTGCCAAGTCTTGCGTAAAGATTTTTTACAGGTTTGCTGTTCTTCTCATTGAACTCTAAAATTTTAGTTTTAAATCCAAGTGTTTTAAGTTTTTTTTCTAAAAACTTCATTATTCCAGCATCAATAGGTGTAACTGTTGGGAATTTAATTAGCTCCTTAGCTAATTGAAGTTCATTAATTGAAGCCATAATAAATCTATTCTCTTAAAAGATCGTTAACAGAAGTTTTAGATCTTGTTTTTTCATCAACCTGCTTAATTATTACTGCACAATAAAGTGATGGGGCAGAGGCATTGTTTTTATCAGGTAATGATCCAGGTACAACCACAGAATAAGGGGGAATTTTTCCGTAAGTTATTTCTCCGGTTTTTCTATTTACTATTTTAGTAGATTGTCCAATGTACATTCCCATACTTAAAACTGATCCTTCTCCAACAATGACACCCTCAACAACTTCTGACATTGCTCCAATAAAACAATTATCCTCAATAATAGTTGGTAATGCTTGAGCAGGCTCTAATACTCCACCAATTCCACTTCCTGCAGAGATATGGCAATTTTTTCCTATTTGGCAACAACTACCAGCACGACTAAAGGTGTCCATCATAGTCCCTTCATCGATATAAGCTCCAATATTCACGTAACATGGCATTAGCACTGCATTTTTACCAACAAACGATCCTTTTCTAACAGGTGAGTTTGGTACCATTCTAAACCCAGCTTTTTCATGATCTTCTTTTGTCCAACCAGCTGTTTTACCTTTTAATAAATGAGCTTTATCATACCAGCTACTGTAGGGCCCATTTAAGTTTTCCATCGGGTAAATTCTGAAGCTTAGCATAATAGCTTTCTTAATATGTTGATGAGTAACCCATTCACCACTAATTTTTTCTGCAACTCTAACTTTACCACTATCTAAATCAGCAATCATTTGATTGATGCTATCTTTTAAACTTTGTTCAGAATCTTGGTTTACGTTATCTTTATTTTCCCATGCATCATTTATTATCTTTTCGATATCACTCATATTTTTTATTTAGATAGTTAATTTAATTTTTCTTTAATATATTAATTTCTTGAAGAAAAGAAGGCAAGTTCTTAATCTTATAATCAATATATGGTTTGTTCGAGTCTTTTTTAGCAAAGGTCTCCTCATTTTCTAGCCAACAAGTTTTCATTCCTAAATTTTTAGCCTGTTCTAAATTATGAGCAATATCTTCAATTAAAATTGATTGATTTGGATCTAAATCAAATTTTTTAATTAATTTTTGATACGGATCTAAGTGTGGTTTTGGCACATAATTTGCATCTGTAATATCAAAAGCTCCATCAAATAATCCATCAATACCAAGTTGTTTTGTAACGTTTTCAACGTGAGCATGTGATCCATTGGTAAAAATAAATTTTTTATCTTTTATTTTAATAAGTTCTTCTCTTAAAACCTCATCTTTTGGTAGCCAACTTATATCAATATCGTGAACAAATTCTAAAAACTCTTGTGGGTTGATATTGTCATGATTCATTAAACCTGACAGCGTTGTTCCATATTCATAAAAGTATTTCTTTTGAATTTCTTTTGCTTTTACAAGATCGACATTAAATTTTTCAGAGATGAAAGAAGACATCTTTTTATCTACCTCAGAAAAAACCTTAGTTTGACCACTATAGAGAGTGTTATCTAGATCAAATATCCAATATTTTATATCAATTAAATCTCTCATTGTCTTATTAGGGTTCCTGATCCTTTATCTGATAATAGCTCAAAAAGTATAGAATGGTTTTTTCTGCCATCAATAATTACAACACCTTTTACACCATTGCTCGCAACATCTAAACAATTGTTAATTTTAGGGATCATACCCCCAGTAATGGTTGCATCTTCAATTAATTCTTTGATTGAAGCTGAATTAATTTCAGGAATTAGTTTTTGGTTATTATCCAAAACACCTTCAACGTCACTCATAATAATCAGTCTTCTTGCCTCAATTTTTTTTGCAATTGAGCCAGCAGCTGTATCTGCGTTAATATTATAAGTTTGATTGCTTTCGTCTAAACCCAATGGCGCAATCACTGGAACTTTTTTATCATTTACAATTTTATCAATAATATTTTTATTAATTTTAGTTGGCAATCCTACAAAACCTAGCTCATCATTTTCTTTGATCACACTAATAATATTATTATTTTTGGAATTAATTGTCTCACTATCGCAAGATTGTTTTTTAAGAGCTTCAACTATCTCATGATTAAATTTTATTAAAACTTGTTCAACTATTTCAATGGTTTCTTTTCCTGTAACTCTTAGGCCATTAATAAACTCACTTTTAATTCCTAATTGATTTAATTTGTTGCTTATTCTTTTACCTCCACCATGAACAATAATGGGTATAAAACCCAACTTATTAAGAGTTGTAATATCTTTTATAAAAATATTGAATAAATTTTGATCAACTAAAACACTTCCACCACATTTTATAATAATGTATTCATCATTATATTTTTCCAAATACCTTTTTACCTCATCAATTGAAGGGCCATCTGATGGTAGGATTTTGTTTAATTCTTCTTCTTTTATTTCCAACATTAAGTGACGGTTTTAACTGTAGTTCTTTTCATAATGAAAACTTGTTGAGCCATAGTTAAAATATTATTTACAGTCCAGTAGATAACTAGCCCTGCAGGGAATGGAGCTAAAATTACCGTTAGGAAAAGTGGAAAGAACATAAATATTTTTGCTTGCATAGGATCTGTTGGAGCAGGGTTAAGTTTTTGCTGTATAAACATTGATACACCCATTGCAATAGGCCAAGCACCAATCATTAAAAATGATGGAACATCGTAAGGTAGCAAACCAAATAAATTAAAAAGTGACGTTGGATCTCTTTCTGATAAATCTTGTATCCAACCATAAAATGGCATTTGTCTCATTTCAATTGTTACAAACAATACTTTGTATAATGCAAAAAATACTGGAATTTGAACTAATATAGGTAAGCATCCAGACATAGGATTCACTTTCTCTTTTTTATAAAGAGCCATCATCTCTTGCTGAAGCTTCATTTTATCATCCTTATGAAGATCTTTAAGTCTTACCATTTCCGGCTGAAGAGCTTTCATTTTTGCCATACTTTTGAATGAGAAGTTTGCAAGTGGAAAGAACGCTAGTCTTATACAAAATGTAATAGCAATGATTGCGAGACCATAATTTCCAAGCAATTTAAAGAAATAATCTATCCCATAGAATAAAGGTTTTGTAATAAAGTATAAAAATCCCCAATCAATTGCTAAATCAAATTTATCTATATTTAAAGTCTCTGCATATCCATCAATTACATCAACTCTTTTTGCTGCAACAATTATTTGCATCTCGTCTTCTATGCTAGAGTTTCCTTTTAACTCAAGAGGCTCAGTTCCTACAAAATTTGCTCGAAACTTATCTTTATAATCAAATGTAGTTTTAAATTCTTTACCACTTGGAGGTATTAACGAAGTGATCCAAAATTTATCAGAAATTCCAAGCCATCCTTTTTGCGAGGTTCTTGAAAATTTTTCTTCTTGGATATCATCATAATCTTCCTCAATTAGTTCATCATCTAATGTTGCTAGAAGTCCTTCGTGAAGGATATAAAAATTTGATATATCAGGAATTTGCTTTCTAATTATTTGTCCATACGAATAGAAATCATATTCTTTATTAGTAGAATTGATTACTTTTTGTTTAATAGAGAATAAAAATTTATCATCTAAAGCTATCTCTTTCTCAAAAGTAATTCCTTGTTCGTTAGTCCAGGATAATTTAATAGGAGATTGATTAGTTAATTTATTATTTCCCGATATTGACCATACAGAATTAGAATTTGGAATATCAATATTTTTATCTGTAGTTATAAAACCACTTTCTATTAGGTATCCATCTTTAGTATTTCTTGGTGATAAAAGTTTAACTTTCTCATCGCTTTCTAAGGCAATATTATATTCTTTAAAAGTTAGGTCATCGATTGCTGCACCCTCTAAAGAAATTGAGCCAACAATGTTTTGATTTTCAAATTTAATTCTTTTACTTTGGTTTAAAGCCTCTTCTCTTGAAATTTCGCTTACATTTTCTTTCTCATCTAGACTTGGTGCATCAGAATTTTGTTCAGTTTTATTTTTTTCTGCAAGTTGTTCTTTGGTAATTGGTGGTGGTGCAAAAAAAAGTGAATAAAGAATAATTACCGCTGCTGATAAAGAAATAGCTGCAATGACGTTTTTAGTATCCATTATTTCTTTGCCTTTATCTCTTTTTTAACTGGATCAAAACCGTCTCCTCCACCTAAAAATTTTATTGGATGGCATGATAGAATTCTTTTTAAACTCATAAAAATTCCCTTAATTAGACCAAATTCCTTTAAAGCCTCTATACTGTATTCAGAACAAGTTGGTAAATATCTGCATGATTGACCTAAAAGCGGACTTATTAGAAATTTATAACCTTTGATAAATTTAATTAAAATATTTGTGAAAATGTTCATTATTTAATTTTTTCTAAATCCTGAAATAGAGTTTCTTTTATATTTTTGTACTCATTGTTTAACATAGTTGACTTAGCAATAACAAGATATGAATAGTTAAATTTTAATGTTACTTTTTTAACTGCCTCATTAATAATATTTCTTAATCTACGTTTAATTTTATTTCTTTTAACTGCATTCCCAATTTTCTTTTTAGTAACAAAACTAATATTAAGTTTACGGTTATCTTTGTCAGTAAGTTTGCCAAAAAAAATTGTAACATATTTGTTAGAAATCTTTTTTTGCTTTAACAGATTTTTGAATTCTTCGTTTTTTGAAAGAGCAAGTATTTTGCTTTTCATTTATCTAGACTGATACTGTTAATGATTTTCTTCCTCTTGCTCTTCGTCTAGCTAAAAGTTTTTGACCACCCTTGGTCTTCATTTTTGATCTAAAACCATGTTTTCTGGCTCGTTTAACGTTAGATGGCTGGTATGTTCGCTTCATAAAATGTGGTTAAAATTTATTAATTTTTCGCTCTTTATAGTAACTAAATATATAAATAGCAAATAGAAGATTATAAAATTAACATTGTATTTAATGGAAAAAGCTAAAAAAATTAAATTATTTATAGGAATATTTTATCTAACAGCTATTTGCTTATTTTTATATTTTTTCTTTTCAAAATTTAGTCTTCAGGAATTAACGTCGTATGATTTTATAAGAGAAAATAGGTCCTATTTTAATGAACTAAAAAATTCTAATTTATTTTTATTATCAGTAATTTTTTTAGCACTTACAATTTTGTGGGTGTTTCCATTTTTAGGATTTGGTTCACCCGTTGCATTGATGGGAGGGTTCATTTTTGGCCAGTGGATAGGCACTGTTTTAGTAGTCATTGGATTAAGTATTGGTGCAACTTTTATTTATTTGTTTGGCAATTATTTTTTAAAAGAATTAATAAGAGAAAAATTTTTAAATAAATTTAAAAATCTCGAACAAAAATTTAAAAAATCTGAATTTATTTATTTATTAATATATCGTTTTATAGGAGGGATACCTTGGCAGTTAAGTTGTCTCCTGCCGACTCTTTTCAATGTAAAGGTAAATAATTTTTTCTTTGCAACTTTAATTGGAATTATACCTCAAATATTTTTAGCTGTTTCTATTGGAAGTGGTTTGGAAAAAGTTATTGAGCAAAATTCAGAAGTTCCTGGTATTACTGATATTATTTATTCTGCAGATATCTATTTGCCAATACTAGCTTTTTTTGGATTAATTTTATTATCAATTTTTTTAAGAAAATTTTTCTATAAAAATTAATTATGGTGCTCCCACCCTGTACTGACCAGGGAATTAGTCATTACCAATGACTTGATATACCATTTATCTATAGGAGCTTATGACCAAAATAATATTTAGCGATTATAAAGCATTTTTTTCAAAATATTGCCTTAATTTTTTGATTAATATGCTTTATATCTACGTGAGGAAAATTTTATGGGAATTCATTACGATTATAAATCCACTAAAGGAAATAAGCTTATGGAGAAGCAAGCTAAAAGAGAGAAGAAGCTTGCTGAAAAAAAAGCTAAACGTTTAGCTAAAGAAGGACCAAAAGAAGAGGAGGCTAAACCAAAAACTTTAGATGCCTCAAAACCAATTACATTAGACTTCCTTACTAATCCAGATAAAGAATGAATTCTAAAGAAAAAAATGAACGATTAAGCTTAGCTCTTAGAAAAAATTTAAAAAAAAGAAAACTTTTTCAAAAGAAGACAAAGAAGAAAGCTAAATAATGACAGTATTATCAGATAAGTGGATAAGAAAAATGTCCAAAGAACAAGAAATGATCTCTCCTTTTGAAGAAAAACAAGTTAGAGGAAACAGTATTTCATACGGACTTTCATCATTTGGTTATGATGCTAGAGTTTCCGATGAGTTTAAGATTTTTACCAATGTTAATTCAGAGATAGTCGACCCAAAAAATTTTAAACCAACAAACTTTGTCACAAAAAAAATATCAGAATGTATAATTCCACCAAATTCATTTGTTTTAGCAAGAACAGTTGAAAAATTTAAAATTCCAGACGATGTGTTGGTTATTTGCCTTGGTAAGTCTACTTATGCAAGATGTGGAATTATTGTAAATGTTACGCCTTTAGAACCAGGTTGGGAAGGGTATGTAACACTTGAATTTTCGAACACAACACCTTTACCAGCAAAAATATACGCAAATGAGGGCGTTGCACAATTTGTCTTTTTAAAGGGAAATGAAAAACCAGAGGTGACATATGCAGATAGGGATGGAAAATATATGGGTCAAACTGGAGTAACACTACCTAAAGTATAGTTATGCAAAAACTTGAAGTCTTTGGAGCCAATAAGCTCAAAGGACAAATAAAAATATCAGGTTCAAAGAACGCTTCTCTTCCAATTTTAGCTGCAACTTTATTATCAAGAAAAAAAGTTTATCTAAAAAATTTGCCCAGAGTAAAAGATATTGAAACGATGGTAAGCTTATTGCAATCGTTAGGTTCTAAAATTAATTTTAATAAGAATAATTTAGTTATAGATAATATAAAACAAAAAAAAAGTTTTGCATCTTATAGCTTGGTCAAAACTATGAGAGCAGGAATTTTAGTTCTTGGTCCACTACTTGCAAAATTTGGAAAAGCAAAAGTGTCGCTTCCAGGTGGTTGTGCGATTGGTACTAGACCTGTTGATATACATTTGGATGCTTTATCAAAGTTAGGTGTTAAATATAAAATTGTTCAAGGGTATGTACATGCTAAAGCTCCCAAGGGATTAATTGGTAATAAAATTAAATTTCCAAAAATATCAGTTGGTGCCACGGAAAATTTAATAATTGCAGCAAGCTTTGCAAAAGGTACTACTGTTTTAAGTAACTGTGCAATTGAACCAGAAATAAAAGATTTAGTTAATTTTTTAAAAAACATAGGATGCAATATTGAATGGATTGGTAAACGTACCATTAAAATTGAAGGAGTATCTGAAGTTAATGGAGCCACTTATTCAGTAATGTTTGATAGAATTGAGGCTGGAACTTATCTAGTTGCAGCAGCTGTGACAGAGGGAAATTTAAAGATAAAAAATGTAGTTCCTCAAATTATTCAAACAGAAATAAATACGTTAAAAAAAATAGGTGCAAAAATTAAAGTTAAGAAAGACGGAATTCATATTATAGGGAATAAAAAAATTAAAAGTATAAATATCAAAACTGCTCCATACCCTGGTTTTCCAACTGATTTACAGGCTCAAATGATGGTATTGCTATGTAAAGCAAACAATCAATCAGTAATTAAAGAGGATATTTTTGAAAACAGATTTATGCACGTTGCAGAATTAAATCGAATGGGTGCTAAAATCTCAACGAATGGTAATAAAGCAAAAGTAAGTGGTAATATTAAATTTGAAGCAGCTGAATTAATGGCAACCGACTTAAGAGCTTCTGTTTCATTAATTCTTGCAGCATTAACCGCCAATGGAAAATCTGTAATAAATCGAATTTATCACCTAGATCGTGGATATGAAAATATTGAAAAGAAATTGAAAAAAGTTGGAGCTAAAATCAGAAGAGTAAATTAATGGATAAGAAATATTTAGCAAAAATTATAGCTTCAGATTATGAAGGTTTACAAATGATTTCAGCCTGTAGTGCTGGTGCAAAAGTTAAAGTGTCAGATATAAAATATTTAGCCTCAAACAAAGTTTTCCTATTATCAATTGAGAGAACTAAAATCGAAACAGATCAAGAAGATAAGAAAATCAATAGTATTTGTAGATTTGATTTTGTTGATAAGGTTAAATCTAAAAATATAGATCAAAAAAATGAAGATTTAGTTCTAGAATTAATAACAATAGATTATCTAAAAAACAAAGATGATTATGACATTAATTTAATTTTTAATGATAATGCTCACATTGCTTTGACTACAGAAACAATTGAAGTAAGACTAGAAGATCAGAGTGAAATTAAAGACTAATGAAAACATTAAATAGTAATAATAAAAATTTTGATAAAAATTTAGATAGCTTGCTTTTGCAAAGAAAGAAAAAAGTACAGTCAAATTCAGTTTCAGTTTCAAGTATTATTAAAGATGTCAGAAAAAATGGAGACAAAGCTTTAGTAAAATATGAAAAAAGATTTAATAAAAATACTAAAATTGTTCCTTCTCAAAAACAGATTTCTAATTCAATAAAATCACTAGATAAAAAAGTAAAGCAAGCAATCGATATTGCTTATAATAGAATTTATAAATTTCACTCACTTCAAAAATTTAAAAACATCTCTTACGTCGATAAATATAAAAATAAACTTGAGTATAAATACATACCCTTAGAGTCGGTTGCAATTTATGTACCTGGTTCAACAGCCTCATATCCCTCAAGTGTATTAATGAATGCTATTCCAGCAATTGTTGCTGGAGTTAAAAGAATTGTGATGATTAATCCAGGATTTAAAGGAAAACAAAATCCAGCAGTATTATATGCTGCACGTAAGTGTAAAATTAAAGAGATTTATTCTATAGGGGGCCCTTCAGCGATTGCAGCTGTAGCTTATGGAACAAAAAAAATTAATAAAGTTAATAAAATAGTAGGCCCTGGAAATGCTTATGTAGCAGCGGCCAAAAAAGAAGTTTTTGGTGATGTTGGAATTGAAGGAATGACAGCAGGCCCTTCAGAAGTCACCATTGTTTGTGATAAATTTTCAAATCCAGAATGGGTTGCAAGTGATTTAATTGGACAAGCAGAACATGATAATCTTGCACAATGTATTTTAATTTCAAAAGATAAATCTTTAATAGATAAGGTTCAAAATGAAATTTCTAATCAATTAAAAGAAATTCCAAGATCATCTATTGCAAGACAAAGTTTATCAAGTAATGGGATTTTAATGCACATTAGTTCTGATAAGAAAATAATTGATGTGGTGAATAAAATAGCACCTGAACATTTGGAGCTAAATGTAAAAAATTATAATTCATTTGTGCCAAAAATTAAAAGTTCAGGATCTGTTTGTTTAGGAAAATATGCTGTTATGGCAATGACAGACTACAATGTTGGTTCTAACCACATATTACCAACAAATGGTTCAGCTAAATATTCAAGTGGAGTAAGTGTAAATGAATTTTATAAACGGATTTCCTATATAAACTTATCTAAAAAGGGTATTGAAAGTCTTGGTCCTTCAGTTATAACACTTGCAAATTACGAAGGATTAGCGGGACACGCTCAATCTGTAAAAAAAAGAATTAGGAGAAAATAAAATTGTCTAAACAAGATTTGCTTGAATTTAAAGGAAAGGTCATGGACCTTCTTCCAAATGCAATGTTTAGAGTTAAGCTAGAGAATGGGCATACTGTTACTGCTCACACTGCTGGTAAGTTAAGAAAAAACAGAATTAGAGTATTGCAAGGCGATAACGTGACAGTTGAGATGACACCTTACGACCTTACAAAAGGCAGAATAATCTTTAGGGGTTAATTTTTGCCTCGGTAGCTCAGGAGTAGAGCAGAGCCCTGAAAAGGCTTGTGTCGGAGGTGCGAATCCTTCCCGAGGCACCACCATAAACTTTTCATCTTGAAATAATTAAAAAATCAAATTAGCCTTATGAAATAATAAATAACATAAGGACTGAGAAATAAGATGAGCACACTAACTGGTAAAATCAAATGGTATAATGGTAAAAAAGGCTATGGTTTCATCGAAAGAGATGACAAAGAAAAAGATGCCTTTGTGCATGCATCAGCAGTTAAAGAAGCTGGCATGAGATATCTAAATGAAGGGGACAAACTAGAATTTTCATTAGAGGACGGTCCAAAAGGACCTTCTGCAGTTAATCTAAAAAAAATAGATTAATTTTTAAATATTTTGAAGGGCGTTAAATCTACAAATAGATCAACTTCCTTTTTATTTTTACTTGAATAATGACAATTATTGTCTAAAAGACTGCTCATGATTATAAATATTACATACAGAGAGACTTCAAGAAGCACTCATAGAATCTGTTTCCATAGCCTGTAGGCTATTTATTTATAATATAATTTTTAATCCACACAAAAATAATATAAAAACAAGGAATGCCTGGGTGGTGTAACGGTTAGCACGAAAGTTTGTGGAACTTTAAGTTTGAGTTCGATTCTCAGCCCGGGTACCAAAAAATGAATAAAGAAAATAAATTAGTACCTGGATTACCTTCAGGTTTTGAAGATCGTTGGGATAAAAAACTTCTTCTCAAAAAAAAGCTATTAAAAGCTATTGAGAATAATTTTATCAAGTTTGGAGCAGAAGCTCTTGAAACTCCTTCGTTTGAAATTAGTGAAAACATAGGATCTTTTCTAGCAGAAGATGATAGCAATCCTATGTCTGATGTATTCTCATTTGAGGATGGTGAAAAAAGTATTACCCTTCGATATGATTTATCTAGTCCTCTAGCAAGATTTGTTGCACAAAACAATCAAGAGTTACCTTCTATTTATAAACGTTATGCTATTCAAAATGTATTTCGTAACGAAAAAGCTGGAAATGGACGTTACAGAGAATTTATGCAAGCAGACTTTGATATTGTTGGAAATGTTAATCCTGCCCAAGCAAATGCTGAACTTTGTAACTTAATTTCAAGTACATTATCAGATTGTGGATTAAACAAAGATCAATTCACTATCAATGTAAGTAATAGAAAAATTGTTCAAGGGTTAATTAATGAATTAAAAATTTCTGAAGAAAAACAAATAAAAGTTATCAGAGCAATTGATAAATTAGATAAGCCTGGATTTGGTTTAAAAGGAGTTGAAGACCTCCTTAAAAAAGAAAGAAAAGATCAGAGTGGGGCTATTACTAAAGGAGCGGATCTATTGGATGATCAAGCTGCACAAATATTAAATTTTTTAAAAATAAAAGATTTAAAAGAATTAAAAGAAACTTTAAAAAATCCATTATCTCAAGAAGGAATAAGTGAGCTTGAGAATATATTTGAGATATTAGGATATGGATCAAACCTAAATCAAGTTAAGACTAATTTTACAATCGTTAGAGGTCTTGCTTATTATTCAGATTTTATTGTAGAGACTAATTTAAATTTCAAAGTTACTAATAACAAAAGAAAAGAAGTAGATATTGGAAGCATATGTTCAGGGGGTGCTTATGCAAAACTCATCTCAAGATTTAGAGGGGTAGATATTCCAGGAACAGGAATTAGTTTTGGTGTGGATAGGTTGTTATTTGCTTTGATGCAATTAAATCAAATTAAAATAGAAGATCAAAAACCTGTTTTAGTTTGTGTAATGGATCAAAAATATTTGAAAAATTATTATGAATTAGTGGATCAATTAAGAGACAATAATATTAATGCTGAAGTCTTTTTAAACACTAAAAAAAACCTAGGTAAACAACTTGATTTAGCAAATAAACGTCAATTAACTGTTGCTGTTATTTGTGGAGAAAATGAATTTAATGAAAACACGGTTACTATTAAAAACCTTAAAGGTGTTAAGGGTGAAAACAATCAAACAATCCCAAAAGCTGATTTAATTAATGAAATCAAAAAACTTATCTGAAAATATCCTTAGATCGGTCAAATCTAAAGGATTTAAGTATATTGATTTACCCTCAGTAATTGAGGCTAATCATATTGTTCAAAGATCAGGTGAAAATTTTAGAAAATTTATATTCTCGTTTATTGATCAAAATGGAAGCGAGCTTTGTCTTAGACCCGACTTAACTATTGCTTCATGTCTTAGGTATTTGGAAAACAATTTAAAAGGAAAAGAGAAGATATTTTATAGTGGTCAGGCTTACCGAAAATCACAAAATAAAAAAGACTCTATTATTAGAGACCAAGTTGGGTTTGAAATTATTGGATCAAAAGATGAAAAAAATGATGATAAAGAAATTATCAATACTTCCTTAAAATCTTTACAAAATATTAAATATACGACAGGAACTTTAACAATTGGGAATGTTGAAATCTTTAATTTGTTAATTTCAAAACTAGATATTCCAAAACGTTGGAAGTTAAGATTATCAAGACATTTTTGGAGAGAGAAATATTTTAATGATCTATTAAAAAGATTAGAGACCAATTCAGATGTAGATCCAACTATTGTTGAGATTGATAAGAAACGATATTTTAAAATGTTAAAAGAAGATCTATCCAAAGTTATCGCAGGAAGGTCAATTAATGAAATTTTAAAAAGATTTGATAATAAGATTAGAGATCCAAGAGGAGCAAAAAAAGGTGAAAATGTATCAAAAATTATTAAGGAGTTTTTAAAAATTAAATGTCCAATTAATAAAGCTGCAAGTGAACTTAATAAGTTTTTTAAAAAGAATAAGATTAATTTAGTAGTTGATCAAAAATATTTTCCAATCTCAAATAATAAAATTTCAAAACTAAATGTTGTTTTCTCTGCTTCATTTGGAAGACAATTAGAATATTACACAGGCATGGTATTTAAAATTAATATCAAGTTTAAGACAAAAAATAGAAATATAATTAATGGTGGAAGATATGATAAATTAATTTCAGATCTTGGGGCCAAAAATCAAGTAGCAGCAGTAGGAGCCGCTTTAAATTTAAATTACTAATGAAAAAAAATATAATTAATATTGGTATTCCAAGCAAAGGTAGACTTAGAAAAGATATTTTAAAAATATTTAAAAAGAATAAACTAAACTTGGTATCTGAGCGTGGTGAGAGAGATTTATTAGGATCAATAAAACAATTAAAAAAAGTTAAAGTTTTATATCTTCATGCGAGAGAAATAGTTGAAAGACTTGGTGATGGCTCATTAGATCTTGGTTTTTCTGGATATGATTTATTTAAAGAGAGTGAAGTAAATATTCAAAATAAAATCAATGTATCTAAAAGATATGATTTTGGAAAAGCAACTTTAGTTGTTGCCATTCCTGACCCTTGGATAGATGTTCAAACGGTAGCTGATTTGGAGGAAATTGCATTTGAGTTTAAAGATAAAAAGAAGAAAAGATTAAGAGTTGCAACTAAATATCCAAATTTAACCAGAGAATTTTTATTTTCAAAAGGGGTTACTCAATTTAAATTAGTTGGAAGTCTAGGGGCAACGGAGGCTTATCCTTTTACTGGATCAAGTGAAATTATCACTGATATAACCTCAACAGGTGAAACTTTAAAAGCTAACAATCTTCGTATTTTAAAGGATGGAGAAATATTAAAATCTGAAGCATGTATGATGACATCAAAATCATCTGTAAAAAAACCAGAAGTTAAGAAATTAGTTAAACTACTTTCTAAGAATTAAATCTTTCCAATAAATTAAAATAATCTTAATAATATCAAGGTTTCTAGCGATTGCATAAAGCGCAATCACTACCCCTATTATAAATAAAATTTTTAATATTAAGAATAATTCCATTAAATAAGTTTTAAATAATTAAATATATTAATCATATTTTTACTATAAAATAAATTATTAGAATCATGGATATAATCTTAGTTGTTTTATTAGTTTTATTGGTAGGAATTGCTTCATCAATTCTTTACTTAAATCTAAAATCTAAGTCTAAGGATGATAATGAAAATAAGGAAGCTGAGGAGATAGCTAACTTAAGGACTGAAATACAGAATTTAAAAGATACTCTTAATAATACTATTAATACGTCACTTGGCTCAATGTCGACCTCATTTAATAATTTATCTACAGGAGTTACAAAAGATATGACTGAGGCCTTAACCAAAGTAGATGAAAAAGTTGGTAACTTTAATCAACAAGTTCAATTATTAAATCAAAGCCAAGAGGGGATCACTAAAATTTTAGCAGGTGTTAAAAAATATGGAACGCTTGCTGAGTTTAGTTTGGATGCATTAATTAAAGACTTGTTACCTGCTTCTCAATTTATGACTAACGTTAAGATGAAGGAAGATACCAGTGAAAATGTTGAATTTGCAATTAAGCTTCAAGGGGATGTTTTAGTCCCTGTTGATAGTCATTTTCCAGTAGAAAAATTTAAAGCAATTACCGATGGTCATGACGCGCAAGATAAAAGAGCTGTTGCAGATGCTAGAGCAAAATTAGCCACTGCCTTTAAAGCTAAAGCTAAGAGTGTTAATGAAAAATATATTGTTCCACCAAAAACTACAGATTTTGCAATTGTCTACGCTCCAACTGAAAGTTTATACAAAGAATTAACTGAATACCAAGACCCAAGCACTAAAGAATTATTAACTCAAGAATTAATGAAAAAACATAAAGTTGTAATCTGTGGTCCAAATACTCTTTCAGCTTACTTACAATCTCTTCATATGGGATTTCAATCTTTAAAAGTTCAAAAAGGTGCAACCGAAATTTATAATCACTTAAAAACAATAACCTCAAGATTTGGAAAGCATTTTGATAATATAATTTCTCTTAGAAAAAAATTAGAAGAAGCTATGTCTGTTGTTGATAAGTTTGGAACAGACGCAAGATCAATTACTAGAACACTTGAAAGCATTAAAGATCCTGAACAACTTGAAAAAGCAGTCCAAACAGAAAATGTAGAAAAATTTGTTGATCGTTCAAAACAAGCAAATAATTAATTTCTTTTTTTCTAAAATAGCGAATATAAGAAATCACATGGAGTGGAATAATAAATATATTTATCCAAAATCAACTAGATCAATAGTAGATGGCTCAAGGCATTACTCTGTAAATGAAGAAAGATTGCCATCAGTGACAACAATTTTAAAAGCAACTGAGTCTGAGGAAAAAAAAGCATCTCTTCAAGCGTGGAAGCAAAGAGTAGGCCATAAACAGGCAGCAATTATTACTCAAGAAGCCAGTAGCAGAGGTAGTGCGATGCATGAATACTTGGAAAAATTTTTACTGGGTAAATTAAATTTAGATTTATTGGGAGATAACACGAGAGAACGAATGATGGCAGATCAGATTATTGAAAATGGATTAAGAAATAAGCTTGATGAAATTTGGGGGTGTGAGGCAACATTATATTATCCAGGTAAATATGCAGGAGCAGCAGACTGTGTTGGTGTCTATGAAAATAAAGAGACAATCATTGATTTTAAACAGAGTAATAAGCCTAAAAAAGATGAGTGGATTGATGATTATTATTTGCAATGTAGCGCTTATGCTTTAGCCCATAATACAGTTCATGGATCTAATATCACTCAAGCAGTTATATTGCTTTGTACAAAAGACAATATGTTTCAAAGGTTTTTAATAGATGGTGAGAGATTAAAAGATTATCAAAATAAATTTTTAGAAAAAGTTGAACAATTTTATTCACAAAGGAGAGCAAATTGAATTACGTAGTGTGGGACATCGAGACAGATTCTGCTCAGACAGATTGGGCAACTATTATTGAAATAGGTGGAATATTATTAGACGAAAACTTTAAAGAATTAGAGCGTTTTCAAGCTAGGTGTAGACTTCCTCAGGATAGAGTTCCAAGTGCTACAGCACTTTGTATCAACAAATCAAATGTTGATTTATTAACTAAAGGTAATTTAAGTCACTACGAAATGTTAACTCAGGTTGAGCAAAAATTTAGAGAATGGTCACCTGCAACATTTTTAGGTTATTCAAGCATTAACTTTGACGATGAAGTAATTAGAAAAGAATTTTTTAAATCTTTAAGAAAACCTTATCTAACAAACACAGAAGGAAATGTTCGTCATGATGCTTTAAATATTGTTAGAGCAGCATTTGCAATCGATGAAGATGTTTTAAAAACAGAATTAAATCCTAAAGGAAATAAATCAATGAAACTTGAATCTTTAGCAAGATTGAATGGTTTTGAATCTGCTGGTGCTCACTCAGCATTATTTGATACTGAACTGACTGTTAAGGTTTTAGATTTAATTAAACAAAAACAACCAACTCTTTGGCAAGAATATTTTAAAACAAGTAGCAAAGTAATTGTTGAGAACATGGTTAAGCAAGAAAAGATATTTACTCTTAATGAATATTTTTATGGAACAAGTCGATTATATTTATGTGCTCCACTTCATCCAAATGCTTGTATGCATCCAGTGTATAAATGGGGTCAAGCAGTAGATTTAAGAGTTGATATTGAAGCTATCCAAAAATTAAATTATGAAGATTTAAAAAAGGAGATGAAAAAATCTCCTAAGTTTTTAAGAACTATCAGATCAAATAAAGCACCAATAATTTTAGACCCAAGTTTTGGAATGAAGGTTGAGCCGTACAGTAAGCTTGACCCTAACTTGATTAAGAAAAGAGCTGAACTAGTTAAAAGTAATGAAAAGTTTTCACAAGATGTTTGTAATATTTTAAGAGAAGCTGCTGAAGAAAAAATGGAAACTTCTTCACAAGAAGATATCGAGCCAGAAGAATCTATTTATTCTGGAGGATTTACGTCTGCTAAAGATCAAGCTTTATTTCCTAAATTTCATACAGGGGATTGGAAAGAAAAGTTAGCACTATTAGATAAATTTGAAGATGAAAGATTGGTTACTTTTGGTCATGGATTGATATTTAATGAGGTGCCTGAAATTTTACCAAAAGAAATTCATAAAAAAATTAAACGACGTATAGCTTCAAGAATTCTAAGTACTAATAAGGAGAAATGGTGGACAATTTCTGCTTTTTATTCAGAGTGTGATGAGATCAGAGAAAATGAAGATAAGATGTTTTCATTTAAAACTGTAGATGAAAAGCTAAAATTTCTTGATGGAATTAATGATTATGTTATGAATCTAGAGCAAAAGTATTCAGACGCATAATTTAATAAATCAAAAAAACCTATTTTTGCCCATTGAATAATCAATTGAATCAATTATATCAGTAATATGCTTAATGATTTTAAAGACGAAGATTTTGATAGTAAAATAAAAAACGAAGATATTTCAGTAATCCAGTTCTCAGCTGCTTGGTGTGGACCATGTAAAGCTCTTGTTCCAGTAATGACTAAGCTTTCAGACGAATATAAAGATAAAGCTGGTTTCTATTACGCTGACATTGAAGATGGTGGAATTAATACTGGAAGTGCCGCAGGAATTAGAGGTGTACCGACAGTTATTATCTATAAAAAAGGTGTTGAAGTAGATAGAAAAGTTGGTGGAGTTCCTGAAAGCCACATGAAAGAATTTTTAGATAAAAATATCTAATTTAAATTCAATACTTCCCCAGCAAGATATAAAGATCCAGTAATTAGGATAATATCGTTTTCCTTGACCGGAATTGACCTGATAGCATCCTGTATACTTTCTTTATAATTGATATTTTTGAAGCTATTTAGCTTATCTTTAAGCTCTTTTCCTTTAATGGAGTTTGGTTGATTGGGTATATCTATAGTGGTCAAGGTTTCAACATCCTTAAAGAAACTCATATATTCATTATGATCTTTATTAGCCATCATTCCTAAGATGATATGTTTATTACAATTTAAACTTTCTAGATATTCGTTTAATACTTTTGCGCCCAAGGGATTATGAGAACCATCAATAAAAAGTTGATGATCTTTTGCAAGCTCTTTAAGTTTACCTGATTTAATTTCCTGTAATCTTGCAATACTGTTTATTTTTGTAATTCCTTTTTTAATATGCTCATCTTTTATGCCAAAATCTTTTATGGTTCTTAACGTTGCAATAGCAGTTGAGATATTTTCTAATTGAAATTGACCTTTAACATTAGGCAATGGCAATTTTATTCCACCCAATTGATCCTCATAATAAAAGAAATCGTTTTCTTTCATTGTAAAACTATAATTTTCATTATGAAAAAACTTGTTTGAGCTATTATTAGAGATTGTTTTTTTAATACTATCTGTAATTTCTTTAGAACTTTGTTTTGCAACTATAATATTTGAATTTAAAAGAGTTGACGTTTTCTCATAAATAATTTTTTCAACAGTTTGTTCATTTTCAGGTAGCCAATCTAAATGATCAAGACCAATAGAAGTTACAATACTAGCTAGATTATTTTTAAGGATATTAGTGGCGTCAAACCTATGAAATAAGCCAGTTTCTATTAAATTGATATTATCAGGATATTGAGAAGCTTTTAGAAAATAAGCTGCAGTTAATATCTCAAAAAAGGTAATGGGTTCGTTATTATTTGCACTTTCAATTTCTTCAAATAAATTAGCTAATTCTTCATCATTAAGTTCTTCATTATTAAAAACAAACCGTTCATTAATACTTTTAATATGAGGACTAGTGTAAATATTACATTTAATATTTGCTTCTTTTAAAATAGCAAACATCGCTTGGATGGTTGAATACTTTCCATTGGTTCCTACAATTGAAATTGCTTTGAGCTTATCCTGAGGATTTCCTAATCTTTGACAGAGATTTTGAATACGATCTAAACTAAGATCTATTTCTTTAGGATGCAGCTCTTGTAAGCGACTGACTATCTTCTGAAGTTTCATTTTGCTCAGAACTTATAACAGAATTTTGCTTTAACAATATTGATAATAAAGTTCCTATTTTGGAAACAAGATCTTTACGCTCAATAATTAAATCAACAAAACCTGTTTTTTCTACATATTCACTTTTTTGAAATCCTTCAGGTAATTCTTCTTTAACAGTTCCTTGAATAACTCTTGCTCCAGCAAACGCAATTAATGCACCAGGTTCAGCGATATGAATATCTCCTAACATTGCATAAGAAGCTGTAATTCCACCTGCTGTTGGATCCGTAATACATACTAAATAAGGTAAACCATTTTTCTTTAATTCATTGATTGCAAGAGTTGTTCTAGTCATTTGAGAAAGTGAAATTAAACTTTCCATCATTCTCATTCCACCTCCAGCACTAATACATAAAAAAGGTGTTCTATTTTCTATAGCATATTGAATTCCATATAAAAAAGCTTCTCCTTCAGCAGCAGCCATTGAAGCACCTAGAAAATCAAAGTCAGATGCAACCGCAGTAATTTTAATATTATTAATAGTTCCACAAGCAACCATCATTCCACATTCCATACCTGTTTTCTTACGTGCAGCTTTTAATCTATCTTTGTATGATTTTGAGTCTGTCCAGTTCAAAGGATCATCTTTTGGAATAGGGGTCTTAAATACTTCATAGTTATTTTTACCAAACAAAATATCAAATCTTTGGCTTGGTTTAATTCGATGATGTTTATTACAATCTGGACAAACCCATAAATTTTGCTCTAAGTCTTTTTTAAGAATGGGGCCTCTACAACAACTTGTCCAATCACTTTTTGCAATATCCTCTTTTGAAGCTCTTTCATGAAAAGCAGTTTTGATCTTTTCACCTGCTTTTATTATCTTGGTAATCCAGTTCATTTAATTTTATTTTTTAATCTTTTAACGATATTAGTAACATTTGTGACAGGATTTTGTCTCTTTTTAATAGAGTTTGAAATTTCTTTACAAATTGCACTTCCAACTACCAATCCATCAGCTTTTTTGAGAGATTTTATGGTTTTTTCAGTAATACCAAACCCAATGACAACATTTTTAGATTTGTTTTGATTTTTAATTTTGCTGTATCTTTCAAGTATTTTTTTAGGAGAAACTTTTAGTTTTCCTCCAGTAGTTGAGAGCATGCTAATGTAATAAATCATATCATGAGAGTCTTTGATAATTTTTTTTAATCTAATTGAAGATGTGGTTGGAGAGACTAATTGAATAAAGTTAACTCCTGTTTTTTTGCATTTAGTAGCAAATTTTTTATTTTCAGGATAAGGAAGATCTACAACTATCAAACCATCAACTTTAACTTTTTTACATTTATCTAAAAATTTATTTTCATTATATTGAAAGATCATATTGTAATAACCCATCAAAATAATTGGTTTAGTTTTTTTTGATTTTTTAAAATCGTTTACTATTGAGAAAACATCATTGATTTTAATTCCATTTTTAATTGCTCTATATGCACTAGTTTGAATTTGGCCTCCATCAGCAATGGGAGTGTTATGAGGAAATCCTAATTCGCAGATATCTGCATAATTAGAAATTGATTTAAGTATCTCTAATGATTTCTTTTTATTGTTATCACCTGCAACAGTATAAGTAAGTAGTGCTGGTCTATTTTCACTTTTTGCATTTTGAAATGCTTGACTTAATAAAGAGGCCATTATCTTTTACCTAATCTTTCCCTTAAAATATCTCGATCTTTTTTTGCATCCCCACATGAATTCACAATAATGATTGTATCTTTACTTAATTTAGGTGCAATTTTGATAGCTTCCGCAAATGCATGACTAGGTTCTAAACTTGGATTTAAATTTTCATATTTTGTAACCATTACATGTGCATCAAGAGCATCCTCATCTGTTGCATAAGTATACCTTGCTCTTTTAGTATCTTTTAAAAAACAATGAATAGGGCTTACACCTGGATAATCTAATCCAGCACTAATTGATTCTGTATCATTGATTTGTCCTTCACTATTTTGACAAAGATAAGATGCTGCTCCATGTAAAATTCCAATTTTAGCATTTCTACTTAATGGTGCTGCATGTAGTTTTGATCTTTTAGGTCCACCTGCCTCAACACCAATTAACTCAATTTGTTTTTTATCATAATCAATAAATTCACTCCAAAAACCATAAGCAGAACTTCCTCCACCAACACAGTTAATTAGTTTAATTTTGTTTGGAATTTTTTTAAATTCTGATTTTAATTGTATTTTTAGTTCTCTAGAAATTTGCGCGGTACTCCAACCACAAATTTTAACAAATATATTTGGACCCACAGTGCTTCCAACGCACATATGGGTATTATCACAATTTGAGACCCAATATCTCATACATTCACTAACAGCATCCACCAGTGTTTGACTACCTGAATAAACTGGAACTATTTCAGCTCCATTTTTTCTCATTGCATCACAGTTGGGTTTTTGTCTCTTAATATCCTTTGCCCCCATAAATATTTTACATTTAAGGCCAAATTTTTTAGCAGCCATACTTAGCATTTTTCCTGCATAACCAGCTCCTGTATCACCAACAATGTATTTCTTACCCATTGCTTTACAGATGAGAGCATGGACAGTTGCATTGTATATCTTATGAGCACCTCCATTAGCCTCAGCAACAACCTTTGCCCAAATTTGAGCACCACCTAGATGATTTGTCAGATTATCTAGCTTTATGAACGAAGTGGGGGTTCCAATATAGTTTTTGAAATAAAAATCTCTTTTTTTTAAAAATTTTTTATCTTTTCGTAGTTTTTTAAATTCGTTTGTTAAATCTTCCACAGGTTTTTTTAAAGTCTCAGGAATAAAGCTTCCTCCAAATTTACCACCCCAAAAGCCATGTTGATCGTGCTGATCAATTAAAGGAGTCCCTTTTTTAAGTTTCATTTTTTATCTGCTCTACATTGTTTAAAAATATATCTATTTTGGATTTATCTTTTACCCCAGAAGTCTCAAGACCCCCAGATATATCTAGAATATCTGCTATTTTTTTATAATTTTCAAGATTATCATTAACTTTAATATTTCCTGCTATCATTAATGGTTTATTGATCTTTATTTTTTCAATAAGTGAATGATCAAAAGCCATACTTTTTTCATAACCCTTGCTATCGAACAAATAAATATCAGTTATCTCTGAAAATAATTGATATTTTTCAACATCAGTTTTATCTTTGATAGTTAAAGCGGTTATAATTTTTTTATTATACTTTCTCCTAATCTCTTTTATTTCATCAGGTGTACAGTCATAGATTTGATAATAATCAAAAGGAAGGTGTTTAATTTTTTCTAAAATATCTCCATCAGGTTTTACAAGCACTGCAACAAAATTGATTTTTTTTTTATCTAATTTTAATAATTCATTTAACTGTTCTACCTCAACATATCTTGAGCTTTTTTTGTAGTTACAAATGAAGCCAATAAATTGAGGTGGATAGGGATGATTGATTATAAAATTAAGAGTATTGAGATCTGAGATCCCACAGATTTTAGACCCTTTAATCATTTATCTAAGTGGTCAATTAATCTTTGAATATTATTTTTGATATTTCCTTTAATTAACGATCTTCCCATTACTATGCCTGAGACTTTATTTTTAAAAGCATCATTAGGAGTCATTACTCTTGATTGATCGTTTACACTATCTCCAGGTAATCTTATTCCAGGGGTGACAATAAATAAGTTTTTATATTTTTTTCTAACCATTTTGGCTTCTTGTGCAGAGCAAACAATACCATCACAGCCTGATTTTTTTATTAAACTAGCCTGTTTTAAAACTAATTGTTCTACAGACTTTGTGTGCCCTATTTCTCTAAGTGATTTATTATTTAGACTTGTTAGAATTGTAACACCAAGCACTTTTAAATTTTTATTAATTGATTTCGCTTTCTTTTTAATAGCTTTTAGCATTTCAAGCCCACCATTTGTGTGGACAGTTATATATTTACATCTTTTTAAGTCTTTTAAACTATCTACTGCAGATAAAGCAGTTTGTGGAATGTCATTAATTTTTAAATCTAGCCAAAAGTCTTTTTTAAAACTTTCTAAAAACTTTCTTCCATTTTTAGAGTAAAAAAATTGTAAGCCAAATTTTGGCACAACTTTAAGTTTATTTGTGTGTGTTTGTCTTATGATTTTTTTTATTTCGCTTAAATTAGAAGTATCACAGGCAACAAAAATGTTTTTATGTTTCATCGTTTAATTTTTTAAATAAGTCCTTTGACATTTTAAAGTGAATTGTTTTTTTTTCTGGTGTGTTTACTTTTTCACCTGTTTTAGGGTTTCTAGAGATACGAGCTTTTTGGATATTTGTTGAAAATACACCAAAACCTCTTAGTTCAACTCGATCGCCTCTTTTAAGAGCTCGTTTGATTTCACTTAAAATTATATTAGTAAACTTTTCGAGGTCTTTTTTTAGAAAATTAGGATAGTTTTCGGAGAGTTGTTTTAAAAGCTTTGATTTTACAATAGCCAATTTGAATCTTCTGTTTATTCTTTATCTTCTTCTTTTTTCTTTAAATCTTCAGAAAGTGATGAAAATGGTAAGTTTTTACCTGAACCCTCAGATCCATATTTGTCCAGAGCTTCTTTTTTTTCAATTTCTTCTAATAGTCTAATACTTAAAGTTACTTTTCTCTTATCTAAATCAAGATCAGCTATAGCACAGTCAAGTTTTTCTCCACCTGTCCATCTATTTGGTCTTGCATCAGCAGCATTAATTGCAATCGCTGATTTTTTAATCTGAAAATCAATTTCACAACCCTCAGGTCTAACAGTTAAACCCTTATTGTCTGTAGATACTACCTTGACTGTAATTGTCTGATTTTTGGATTTATCTTTAAACCAATCAAAAGGATCTGGTTGAGTTTGTTTAAAACCAACTCTAATTTTTTGTTCAGAAGCTTTTACTTCAAGTACTTTAACTTTAATCTTATCACCTTTCTTATACTTCTCTAATTCTTCTTCACCATTATTAAGATAAGTTAAATCATTGCAGTGTAAAAATGCATCAACATCTAAGTCTTCAACCTTTACAAATAATGAGTATTCATTTTTATTTACTACTTCACCTTCTATGATTGTACCAACTGGGTATTTATTTTCAAATGTATTAAAAGGATTATCTTGCGTTAACCTATGTGAGATTGCAACACGTCTTTTATCTTTATCGATTTCAGTAATTATACAATTAATCTCATCTCCAACTTTAAACATTTTTTTAGCAGAAATATTTTTTTTAGTCCAACTCAGTTCACTTGAGTGAAGCAAAGTTGTAAGTCCTGGTTCTAATTCACAGAATGCTCCAAAGTCCATTAGCTTAACAACTTTAACTTTATAAATTTTATTTAATTCATAGTTTTCAATATGTTCAAAAGGATCAGGAGATAATTGTTTGACGGAACAGCCAACTTGTAGTTTGTCTTTATCTACCGTAATTACTTTTAAATCATGTTTTTCACCAATGTTAAAAACTTCATCTGGATGATTAACTCTAGAATAAGAAATTTCTTGTAGGTGAACTAAAACATCTAACTCACCATTTACGTTAAAGAAGCATCCAAAAGAGCTATAACCTTTAACTTCAGCATCTTTTATGATATCACCAACTTTATATTTTTCTATAATTTTAGCTTTATCCTCTTTTTTAAATGATGAAATTATCTCTCTTCGTGAAACACATGCATTTCCTCTTACCTTGTCTAATTTTATTAAAGCAAATTTTTGAGGCTCATTCATTAAATGACTAATATCTTTCAATGGCTTGTCACTAATTTGCGAACCTGGCAAAAACATAAGAGAACCAGTATCGATGTGCTCAACAATACATCCGCCTTTACATTTAGATGTGATTTTACCCATAATTGGTTCATTTTTATCAAAGGCTTCAACAAGCTTGTCCCATCCTTTGATTTTTTGAGCCTTACTAGCAGAAACTAGAACTTCGCCATGTTTATCTTCAATTTTTTCTAATAATACTGGAATAATTTCACCAATTTTTATTTTTTCACCAAGACCCATACTTTTTAGTTCATTGACATCAAGTACCGGTTCACTTTTTAGACCTTCAACAAATAAGAAAACAAATTTTTCAGTAATTTTGTTGATTTTACCTTCTATGATTTTACCTTCTTCAATCTGGATTTTTGAAAGTTGACTATTAAGTAATTTTTCGAATTCTTGGGAGGCTGGATTTGAGAGATCTCTGTAAATTTCCATTAAGTATTAATTTTCCTGTCTATAATTTTTTTTATTTTTAAAAAACACGATCTTTTAGTAAGTTTCGATGTATTTAGCAACACTGAATCTTTAGTTTTCTTTAGAGGTGATATTTTTCTATTATAGTCATTTTTATCACGTTTTTTAATGCTTTTCAGCACCTCTTGATAGGAAATTTTTTTATTTAGACTTTTAAGCTCTTTAAAACGTCTTAATGCTCTTGTTTTAATATTTGCAGTAATAAAGAATTTTAAATCAGCATCAGGTACGATATTATAGGTGATGTCTCTTCCATCTAAACATGAGCCATTAAATTTTTTTGGAGGATTATATGCATAATTTAGCTGAAAAGAATGAACAAGTTTTCTGGTACTTTTTACTTTTGATATAACTGAAGCCTCAGTTCCTACAGTATCTGACAATAAAGCTTTATTGGAAAGATCTTTAACCTGTAAAGATTTAATTTTTGATTTGATAAATTTTTGATTAAATTTTTTTGGAAACTTTAATTTTAAATAAGCAATCATTCTATAAATTTTACCAGTGTCTAAATAAAAAAGATTATAATGTTTGGCAATAGCCTTAGCTAGAGTTCCAGCACCTGCAGCTGCAGGTGAGTCTATAGCTATTTTCAATATATTTTTTCTTTTGATCATTTTTAATTTAAATTATTTAAAATTTTTAAAAAATTAGGAAAAGAAGTTTTAATTGAATCTTTATCATATATCTTCCATTCTCCACCAAAAGTTAGTGCTGCAATGACACTGGTCATAAATACTCTATGATCTTTTAGATAATTTCTAATTATAATCTTTTTATTAACTTTTATGTTTGGGTTACCAAATATTTTTATAGAATTTTTTGTAACTATGGTTTTAATTCCGATTTCTTTCAAAATTCTTGATCCCCAATCAAGTCTTGGACTTTCTTTTTGATTTAACTCACCTAAATTTTTAAAATAAGAAACACCTTTTGCTTTAGCTGCAACTAAAAAAATAACTAGAAATTCGTCAATAGCTCCACTATTTAATTTAACTGGGCAATTTATAGAATTTAAATTTTTTGAACTTGCAATATGAATATCAGCATTTTCTTCACCTTTGTAAGTTTTTTTATTTTTTAAATTGATTTTAACACCCATCTTTTTTAAAATTTTAATTATACCTGTTCGTGATGGATTGGTATTAACATTTTTTATGATTAACTTAGATTTTTCTGAGAGGGCAGTTAGGACTATAAAAAAAGCACTTGAACTAATATCTGAAGGGATTTTATAATTTATAATTTTAATCTTTTTCATCTTATTCACACTTATAATGTCATAATTTTTTTTCCTAATTGTCCTAATTGGCAGCTTTAGGTGATTTGAGAAAAGTTCAGTATGATTTCTAGATTTTTTTGCTTTGATTATTGTAGAACCATCTGTTCTTAATCCTCCAAAAATGACAGCACTTTTGCATTGTGCAGAACCTTTTTTTTCTTCATAATATATTGGCTTAAGTTTTTTTGCTCCTAAAACTTTGAGAGGAAGGTTTTTATTATTAGTAAGCTTAAAAACAGCTCCAAATCTTGTTAATGGATCTGTAATTCTTTTAAAATCTCTTTTAGATAGACTTTTATCACCAATTAACTTTATTGGGTGAGGTGTATTAATTAGTAGACCTAAAATAAGTCTTCCAAGTGTCCCTGAATTTTGTGCATTAATAGTTAGGTTTTTTTTGTATCTATATCCATCGACACCTTTACCATAAACAATACATGTTTTATTTTTTATAATTACCTTGATGCCTAATTTTCTTATTGCGTTAATTGCAGCCATAACATCCTCAGATAGTAATAGATTTTGAGCTTTTGATTTAGCACTAGACAAAGAGGAGAATAAAATCCAACGAATACTTAAACTTTTATCTCCATCTACTTCGATTTTTTTATCAAAGTTTTTAATTTTTTTTTTTATTATTAAGTTATTAGGCATCAAATACTAACTTATTTTAAATGAGTTACCAAAATAGGCTTTTTGAGCATTGATATTATTAATCAAGTCCGAAGGTGTTCCATGAGCAACAATTTTACAATTACTTAAAATCATTGCCGCATCCACACAAGCTAGTAAATCTCTTGCCTGGTGGTCACATACGCAAATGGTGATTTGGTTTTCTTGCTGTAAATTTACAATTATTTCTTGAATCATTTTTATTGTTAAAATATCGAGTGCAGCAAAAGGCTCATCCAGTAGAAGAACTTTGGGTTCACTTAAAAGAGCTAATGCAAGAACAAGCTTTTTTCGTTGTCCACCAGACAAATATTTAGCTTTTATATATTTAATATTATCTAATTCAAATTTTGATAATAAGTAATGAATTTTATCATTCATCGAAATTTTATTTTTTATAACTATTTCACCAATTGCTCTTAAATTATCTAGCAATGTTAGGTCTGCAAAGCATCCCCCCGATTGGGGGACATATCCCAATTTGAACTTTTTAGCCCTTACATATATTGGATATTTATTTACTTCTTCACCATCAATCTTAATTTTACCATTTGATGGATCGATGAGGCCAATAAGAATATTGAATATTGTAGATTTTCCAACTCCATTAGGACCAAGCATTCCAAATATTTCTGATTGATTAATCTTAAAACTTATATTGTCTAATATTAATCTATCTCCATAAGATAAAGATACATTTTCAAACTCAATCATAGGGTTTATATCTTTAAAAGATTTTATTCTAAATTTTTTTACTATCCCCATTTTAATTTGTTTTAACTATTGATACTTTTTTATTTTTTTCATACATATAAAATTTAGTATTTTTTGTTTCTATATCAATTTCAATAACATCAGTTTTTAAAACATTTGTGTTGTTATTAAAAACTACATTTTTGGAGATAATGATATTTTTTCTTAACATAGAAAAGTCTAAATATTCTCCAATAATTTTATTTTCTAAATTTTCAATTACCACATTTTCAGTAAAAATAGTATCTAGATTAGCAGCATCATACTTTGCAAAACCAGATGATATAAGAATGATATCTGAATTTTTTAACTTAATTGATGCTTTTACATTTTTAAGAAAAATAGTTTGACTATTTTTTATATCTATTTCACCTTCGTTAGCGATAATAGTATATTCATTACCTTCTGGATCACTTGAACTATATTTTACATTTTCTATAGTATTAGAGCTATAAGATTTTTCTTCTAATTTTTCTTTTTCAATTTTAATGTTCAAATTTTCATTTGAAATACTTAACTTATCTTTATCTATATTTTTAAAATAAAATTGATTTAAAATAATTGAAAATAAGACTACTATAAATAATAAAACTATTTTTTTCTTCATCTAAGAAATATTAGACTGTAAAATATTGTGCACGTGGATTATGCCAATAGTTTTGAGCTTATCTTTCTTATTATAAACACATAGTGATGTAATTTTTTTACTGTTCATTAGTGATAAGGCTTTTGCGGCCAGCATATCTTTGTCAACTCCAACCGGATTTTTTGTCATTATATCCTTCACTTTTTTTGAATGTAGATTAAGATTTTTTTGATTAAATCTTCTAAGCTGACCATCAGTAATAATACCTTTAGTTTTTTTTTGTTTATTTTGGACAATTAAAACTCCAAGTTTTTTACTACTTAATATATCTAAAGCTTTTTTCATGTTTAAATGCTCACTTACTAAAGGAATTTTCTTGCCAATTATCATAACATCTTCGACAGTTTTTAATTGAACACCAAGACTTCCGGCAGGATGAATTTTTTTAAAATCAAATTTACCAAATTTTTTATATTGCATTGCCGATATCGCTAATGCATCTCCTAAAGCGAGTTGAGCTGTCGTGCTTGATGTTGGAACAATTCCACCAGACTCTTTAACTTCAGGAATTACAATTTTAATATCTGATGCCTTATACAAAATAGACTCTTTTTTTGACATAATTCCTATCAATAAAATTCTATTTCTATTTGCGTATTGAATAATATTTTTTAACTCATCGGTTTTACCAGAGTAGCTTATTAAAATTAATATATCTTTTTTTGATATACTGCCTAAATCTCCATGAGAAGAGTCACTTGCGGATAAATTGAATGATGGAGTGCCAACAGAAGATAACGTTGCTGATATTTTTGCAGCAATCAATCCACTCTTACCTACACCACACAATATCACTTTAGATTTACATTTTGCAATTTCAATTACTGCTTTATCAAATGAATTATTAATATTTTTCTTTAATTTTTGTAATGCTTGAATTTCAAGATCAATTACCTTTTTTGCTATGGGTATAAATTTATTTCTCATTAATGGGACCAAATATCATCTTTAAATAATGACAGATCTAAATTTACTCTAGTTTTTAAAAACTTTAAGCAATCCTTATATAGATCAATTCTATTTTCTCTCTCTAGTATTTTATTAAGTTCTTCATGAATTTTATGTAAGTACATCACGTCATTTGCACAATACTTTAATTGTGCAGGTGATAGCTCACCACCAAAATCTGAGCTTTGAAATTGTTTGCTGATATCAATATTGATAAATTCTTTTATCAATGTTTTTAATGAGTGGCTATCAGAATAAGATCTTGCTAATTTTGAAGCAATTTTAGTATCAAGAATGTTATTAGTGTCTGTTTTTAAATAATATTTGATATGAGCCATGTCTGCTCTTCCATAATGAAATATTTTTGTAGTATTTTCATCAGCAAGTAACTTTGTTAAATTTGGAGCATTATAATTTTTCCTATCAAATTGGATTATATGAGCATCTGAATTTCCTGAAGATATCTGAATTAAGCATAGAGGATCTCGTCTGACATTAAGACCCATAAACTCACCATCAACAGCTATTAGATTGCCTAAATCTAAATCATCTGGTAAATCATTTTTGTGAAGTTGAATATTATTACTCATTTCTAAAGATATATAATGGAATTCAAATGAAAGCAAAAAATTGTCTAATTTTTGGTGGCAGTGGTCAAATTGGAAGAAACTTAATTAGAAAGCTAACCAAAAATAACTACAGAGTGACAGTTGTTACAAGAAATATTCATCAAAAAAGTTACATAATTAAAACTCAGGCTAATGCTGGGTATATTGATGTTGTAGAGGCTAATATTTTTGATGAAAATAAAATTAGAAATCTTTTTAAAAAAGCTGATATTTGTGTAAATTTAATAGGTATTTTATTTGAAAAAAAACAAGGCAATACATTTAAAAATATTCACACAGTTTTACCCTCATTATTAGCTAAACTTTGTAAAGAATATAATCTTAATCATTTTATTCATTTATCAGCTTTAGGAATTAACGATGCAATAGATTCTGATTATGCGAAAAGTAAATTAGAAGGAGAGGGCAATGTACTAAAAAATTTTCCATTAGCTACAATCTTAAGACCATCAGTGGTATATTCTGTAGACGATAACTTTACTACAAACTTTATGACCTTACTAAACAGATTGCCAGTTTTTCCAATTTATTATGAAGGAAAGACTAAATTTGCACCAATTCATTGTTCTGATTTAACAGATACTATTTATCATGTTGTCTCTAAAAATATTTATTCAAAAATAATTGAATGCAATGGTCCAGAGATTATAACTTTCAAAGAACTTTTAGAAAAATTACAATCACTAATTGGTAAAAAGAGATTTTTGTTACCTTTCCCTTTGCCAATTGCTGAGTTGACAGCAAGATTTTTCGAAATTCTACCAAATCCATTGTTGACAAGAGATCAATTGAGATTGTTAAAATATGACAATGTTCCATCTGGAAAATATAAAACTAATTCAGATATTGGTATCCCTAGTGTTAGGTTTTTTGATCAGGAAGTTAAAAAGTATTGTTATATGTGGAGAGAAGGTGGACAATTTTCCACCGAAAAATACCTAACAAAAAAAGATTTAGAGAATAAAATTAACAAATAGTTTTTAAGCTGACTTTATTTTTTTTTCAATAAACTCTGGCACTTCTTCTTTGTCTGTAGCATCTTCTTTTTTACCCTTAGGTTGGTAGGCATACAAAAGATGCAGCTTGCAATAAGAAAAATCTTTTAAAGACGATCTGCCACAAAAATAAAATGATTTTTCATCTGGATGCCCAATTGGCCATTTACAAGAATTTTCATCTAATTCTTCTAATTGTTTAGGATTTTCTGGCTCAAAGTCTTTTTCAATAATTAAAGATTTAAATTTACTTTTTCGTCCTCTTTTGCTCTTGATATTTTTTATTTCTAAGGAATTTTCAAAATTTTGATTTGAGGTTGCTGCTCTTGTTTTAATTTTTGCTGAAAGGTTTAATCTGTGTGCCTTGCCAATTACAGCATTCCTACTAATACCTCCAATAATCTGAGCAATTTGACTAGCAGTGTTACCTTTGCCCCAAAGCTCTTTTAGTTTATTTACTTTTTCATCGTTCCAGCTCATATCTATATGTTGTATTTAAGTTTATAAAAATAACAATATACTGATATAAAGAGAAATTAAACAAGCAAAATCTCAAACTTATCAACAAAAATTAATTAAAATTGGTTTATAGGTATTTTCAATCATAACTTGTATCTAATAATTAAAATTTATAAAAACTGATTAATATTATGAGCTATTTAGCAAAAAATTATAATAGAAAAAAAATTTCATTTAAATATGGAAAGGGAAGCTTTTTATATTCAACAAATGGAAAAAAATATTTAGATTTTGTTCAAGGTATAGCCGTGAATTCTTTAGGTCACGCACATCCTAAATTAATAAATGCTGTAAATAGACAATCAAGAAAACTTTGGCATGTTTCAAATGCATTTCAAATACCAGAAGGAGAAATGTTAGCAAAAAAACTAGCTAAAAAAACTTTTGCTGACTATGTGATGTTTCAAAATAGTGGTGCAGAAGCAACAGAGGCTGCAATAAAAGTTGCAAGAAGATATTTCTATTCAATTGGAAAACCAAAAAAAAATAGAATTTTATGTGTTAAGAATAGTTTTCATGGAAGAACATTAGCTGCAATATATGCAAGTGGTTCTAAAAAAATGACTGAAGGTTTTGGACCAAAAGTTGGTGGTTTTGATCATTTTGATTTTGGTAATCACCAATCCCTAAAAAAAAAAATTACAAAAAAAACAGCAGCCATAATGGTTGAGACTATTATGGGTGAGGGAGGCATTAAGGTAATTCCAGATTGGTGTTTAAGAGACCTTAGAAAAATTTGTGATAAAAAGAATATTTTATTAATATTAGATGAGGTTCAATGTGGAATTGGAAGATCAGGTGACTTCTTTGCTTTTGAAAAATCAAAGGTAAAACCAGATATTGTTCCAATTGCAAAAGGTATTGGAGGTGGATTTCCAATAGGAGCAGTTTTAATGAATAAAAAAGTGGCTTCTGGAATGACAGCTGGGACGCATGGATCTACTTTTGGTGGTAATCCATTAGCAATGACTGTTGGTAATTCAGTGATGGATATAATTTCAAATAAGAAATTTCTAAAAAACGTTAAAAGTATTTCAGAATATTTTTTATCTAATCTTAAAAAAATTCAAAATGAACATCCTAATATCATTAAAGAAATAAGAGGAAGAGGTTTGTTGATAGGAATACAGCTTAAAGCAGATCAAACAAAATTTATAAAGAAACTAATGGATAATAATTTATTAACAATAAGAGCTGCTGAAAATGTTGTTAGAATTTTACCACCACTAAATGTAAAAAAGAGTGAAATTAACCAATCACTTAAAATTATAAACAAAGTTTGTTCAGAATTAAATTAATATGAAACATTTTATAAACTTGAAAGATATACCAGCTAAGGATCTTAGAAAAATTATTGTTGATGCCAAGAAAAGAAAAAAACTAAGAAAAAAGTTAAGTACTTTAGAGGTTGATAAGGGGTCTCCATTAAAAGGCAAAATGCTTATTCAAATGTTTGAAAAAGCAAGCTCTAGAACAAGAATAAGCTTTTATTTAGCGATAAAGCAACTTGGAGGTGGAACTTTAACGCTAAGATCAAATGAATTACATCTTGGTCAAGGTGGTGAAAGCATATCTGATACAGCTAAAATACTCTCAACTTATGGTGATGGATTTATGCTGAGAACAGATAGTGATAAAAAAATTGAAGATTTTAAAAATTATTTATCAATTCCATTAATAAACGGCTTAAGTCCATCATCACATCCAACTCAAGTTTTATCAGATGTTTTTACTGCTGAAGAAATAAAGAAAAAATCGATTTCGAAACTAAATATTTGCTGGATTGGAGATTCTAATAATGTTTTAGACAGTTTAATTGCAGCATCGGTAAAATTTTCATTCAAACTAAACATAGGATGTCCAAAAAATTTTGAACCTGGCAAGGAAGTTAGAACTTGGGTTAAGAAAAATAATAAAAAAATATTTATTTATAACGACCCAAAAAAAGCTGCTACTGGAGCTGACGTTATATTTTCAGATAAAGTTATTTCTCTGAATGATAAAGTAAATAAAAAGAAAAAAATTGAACAATTTAAAAAATTTAGGATAGATAAAAAATTAATGAGCTACGCAAAGAAAGATTGCATTTTTCTCCACTGTTTGCCTCGTGGATCTGAAGTAAGTGATAAAGTTTTTTTAGGAGAAAAATCTCATGTTTGGCAACAAGCTCTTAATAGAGTTCATGTTCAAAAAAGTATTTTATTATATTGTTTTGGAAAATTAAGGTAGTGGTACTGGACTATCTGAATTTTGATTTAAGTATTTTATAACTGAAGCTCTATCTTTTTCTTTTCTTAATCCAGCAAATGCCATTTTTGTTCCTTTAATCCATTTTGCAGGTTTAATTAAGTAACCATTTAACTCTTCAAATGTCCATTCTTTATCAAATGATGCTAGCGCTTTAGAATATTTATAATCTGAAACAGCACCAGTTTTTCTTCCAACGACATTATATAAAGCAGGACCAATATTATTTTTTCCACCTTTAACAATTGAATGACATGCAGCACACTTTTTAAAAACTTTTTCACCTAAAGTAACATCTCCCATTGCCATCAATGCTGCGATATCAATTTTTTCTTCTACAGCTGTCTTTGTAGATGAAGATATAGTTGTAGCTTGTTCAACTTCAACTGCGTATCCAGGAGTTTTAGGTTTTTCCACATGAAATATGACGTTTGATAATTTACCAATTCCAATGACTAAAAGTGCAACCATTAACACAGCTGCTACAATTTTATTAATTTCAAAAGAATCCATTTTTCAAATATTATGTTGGAACGTATATCACGATAAATTAAAAAATTACCAAAATTTAATGTATAAATTTGCCTCTATTTCTATTTAATGGTTATAATAATAATTCAATAATTAATGAAAACATTAACTATTATACCCTCACGATTATCGGCAACTAGGCTGCCAAGTAAGCCTCTGTTAAAAATTAATAATATATCAATCATATCCCATGTTTTTAAAAGGGCTGAAGAAGCAAATATTGGTGAAGTAGTTGTTGCGGCGGAGGATCAAGAAATAGTAGATGACGTTGAAAAAAATGGAGGTAGAGCCATTCTAACAAGCAGAAACCATAAATCAGGAACTGATAGAATTTACGAGGCATTTAAAAAACTTGAGGTTAATGATGTAGATTTAATAATGAATTTGCAAGGTGATGAACCAGCAATTGATATTGATGATATTATAAGTCTAAATAAAAAAATGGTTAGTAATCAGTCTAAAATGGGTACCCTTGCTGCTAAAATGAAGGATCTCAAAGAATTAGACAATGAAAATATTGTAAAAGTTATAACTAACAAAAATTTAAACAATGAAGAGTTTTCTAAAGCAAAGAATTTTTTAAGAAGATCAACAGAAATGGTTAATATTTATCACCATATTGGAATTTATTGTTATTCTACTGAAACATTAAAAAAATTTGTTGAATTAAATCAATCTAAAAATGAAATTGAAAATAGATTGGAACAGTTGAGAGCATTAGATAACGATATTGAAATAAATGTTGCGCTTGCAAGCTCTTCTCCAATTGGAGTTGATACAGAAGAAGATTATCTGGCCTTAAAAAAAATTATGGAATATAAAGCTTAATGGCAAAAATTTATTTTCAAGGCACTTTTGGAGCTTATTCACATTTAGCTGCATTGTCAGTTAATCCAGATGCAGAAATTATACCATGCAAGACTTTTGATGATTGTTTTAATAAAGCAAGTTTAGAACCTGATTGTAAAATAATTATTCCTGAATCAAACAGGATTACAGGAAATATTGGTATTGAATATTTAATATTCAAACATAGACTAAATATTTACGAAGAACATTTTCAAAAAATAGAACACAATTTATTAGGCCAACCTGGTGCAAAACTTAGAGATATAAAAGAAGTGTATTCTCATGCACAAGGTTTGTCTCAATGTTCAAAATTTATAAAAGATAATAATATAGTAGAACATATCAGGGCAGACACAGCAGGATCTGCAGAAATGATTTCAAAAACAAAAGATATTAAGCAAAGTGCAATAGCTTCTTCTTTGAGTGCCAAAATTTATGGATTAGATATTGTTAAAAAAAATATCGAAAACGAAAATGGTAATTTAACAAGATTTTTAGTAATGGGAAAAAATATTTCTCAACCTGAATTTGGGGATAATAAATATATTACTTCTTTTTTATTTAAACTTAAAAGTAAGCCTGCTGCTCTTTACCAATCTTTAGGCGGATTTGCGATCAATGGTGTAAATTTAACAAAACTACAAAGTTATCCGGAAAAAAATACTTTCGATTCATTCTTTTTTTTGTGTGATTTAGATGGCCATATAGAGGATCCAAAAGTACAAAAATCTTTAGAGGAGCTGGGGCTCCATTGTGAAGATTTTCACGTCTTAGGTGTTTTTGAGGCTGATCAGTTAAGAGATAAAAAAAAATAATCTTTTCTTGTAGAATAGAAAACATAACTGTTATAATAGTTTTGGAGGCTAGAGGTGGATGCTGCTTGAACCCGACCAGATCCTAACGGAAGCAGTCGTAGAGACAGTTATTCAGGTTCTAGTCTCCTTTAAATAAATAAAATGAACAATAATTCTAAAGTATTAGCATTAAAGTATAGACCAAAAACTTTTGATGATCTTATTGGTCAAGAAGCAGTGTCTGAAACTATAACAAATGCTATCAAGGCAGACAAAATTCCCAATGCCTATCTATTCACCGGAATAAGAGGAATTGGTAAGACTACAACTGCTAGAATTGTTGCAAAAGGACTTAATTGTTCAAATGGAATAGAAAATTTATGCAAAAAAGATTTGTGCGATAATTGTAAATCAATAGCGGACTCTAGTCATATTGATGTGCTTGAGATGGATGCGGCAAGTAAAACTGGTGTAGATGATGTAAGAGATCTAATTGAATTTTCCAGATACGGTCCAACTTCAGCAAAATATAAAATTTTTATAATTGATGAAGTTCATATGTTAAGTAAACAAGCATTTAATGCTTTGTTGAAAACACTTGAGGAACCACCAGAATACTTAAAATTTATTTTTGCAACTACAGAAATTAAAAAAATACCCATTACTGTGATTTCAAGGTGTCAAAGATTTGATTTGTCTAGAATTAAATCATCTGAATTATTTAATTTTATTAAAGATATAAAAGAAAAAGAAAACGGTAAAGCATCAGATGAAGCTTTAAAATTAATTGTAAAAATATCAGAAGGATCTGTAAGAGACGCATTATCTTTATTAGATAGAGCTTTACTAAGCCTAGATGAAAAAACAGAATTAGATCTTAATACTGCACAAAAAATTTTTGGATATTTTGATAAATCTCAATTAATTAATTTATTTGAATTAATATTAAGAGGAGAAGAGGAAAAAGTAATTAATATTTATAGAAAAATTTATGATCAAGGTGTTGAACCAAAAGTATTTATTAATGATTTTTTAGAAATATTATATTACTTTAAAAATATAAATTCATTATCTTTAGAGAGTACAAATTTCTCACTTAATGATCAAGAGTTTTCAAAAATTAAAGATATTTCTAACCAGGTAGACTCTGAAGTTTTAATTTTATTTTGGCAGTTTGCAATTTCCTCACTTGAAGAATTAGATATAGTCTCTAACCAACACTTATCAATTGAAATGTTCTTAATAAGATTAATGCACTTAAGCTCAATTAAGTTAAACAAAAATTTGGATCTAGAAGTAAGCAATGATAGTTTAAAAAATCGAACATTAGATGAAGAAAATGATCAGAAGTCAGAAGACAATTCAATAATTGTTAATCAAATAAAAAATATCGTTCAAGAGGAAAAACAAAAACCAAAAGTTAAACCAGAGATAAAAACAATAGATAAAAATTTAATAAATTCATTTGAAGACCTTCTTGATATTTGCACGCAAAAAAAAGAAATTAAATTAAAATATGAATTAGAAAAAAATGTTAACCTTGTAAAATTTGAAAGAAATAGAATTGAAATTTCTTTTAATGATAATTTAGATAAAGATTTTGTAAAAGATCTTTCTTCAAAACTCTATGAATGGACCACTGAAAGATGGATTATTACGTTTAGTAAATCTAAAGGTGAGATGTCAGTTAAAGAAAAACAAAAAAATAAAAAAGATGAATTAATTTATGAAGTAAAAAGTTCAGAAATTTATAAAAAAGTAATGAAAAAATTTCCTGATGCAGAACTTATAGATGTTAAGTTGAATGAAAAAAAAGAGGATAAAAATGACTGATTTTACAAAGATTTTAGATAAAGCTAAGGAACTAGAGGCTAAAATGAAAGAAAGCCAAGAAAAAATTAAAGAGATTAAAGCTGAAGGAGTTTCGGGCTCTAATTCAGTTAAAATTACTCTTGATGGGGAAGGTGAGATGCAAAAAATTGAATTATCTAATGAAATTATTAAAGAAGATAAAACAATAATTGAGGATTTAATTGTTGCTGCTCATAATAGTGCAAAATCACAATTAAAAACAAAGACCACTGAAGAAATTTCAAAAGCTACGGGAGGTTTTGGAATTCCTGGTTTTAAATGGCCGTTATAATTAATGCAGAATATTAGTGAGATTGAAGAATTGATTAAATTAATTTCAAAGCTTCCAGGTCTAGGACCAAAGTCAGCAAAAAGAATAGTTCTTAAACTTATTAATAATCGAGATGAGCTAGTAAAGCCTATGGCTAGTACATTAGCTCAAGTCTATAAAAATGTAACAAGATGTAACTCATGTGGTTCATTAAAATCAAATTTAAATGGCTGTGTTAATTGTGAAAATTTAAGAGAAAAATATACAAAAGTTTGTGTTGTAGAGGATATTGCTGATCAGTGGTCAATTGAAAATTCGAATATTTTTCAAGGATACTTCCATATTTTAGGAGGAACAATTTCTTCTGTTGGCCAAAGAAAAGAAGATCTTTTAATCAATTCTTTAGTTGAGAGAGTAAATAGAGACAACATAGAGGAAGTTATACTTGCAACAAGTGCAACTGTTGAAGGGCAAACTACAGCTTATTATATTCAAGACAGTTTAAAAAATACTAATGTAAAAGTTACAAAATTAGCTCAAGGATTGCCTGTAGGTGGTGAGATTGAAAGTTTAGATGATGGAACGCTATTTTCAGCTTTTAAAAATAGATCTAACTTAAATTCTAATTCAGATTAAGTTTCTTTTTCAATCTATTTTGATGCAATAATGGTTCAGTATACCCTGAAGGTTGTTCTTTACCTTTAAAAATTAAATTACATGCTGTTTTGAATGCTAACGATCGATCAAAGTCATCACTCATATTAATATATTTTGGATCACTTTTATTTTGATCATCCACAATTTTTGCCATTTCTTTCATTATGTTTGTAACTTGAACTTCAGTAGTTATTCCATGATGTATCCAATTAGCAATATGTTGTGATGAGATTCTAAGTGTTGCTCTGTCTTCCATCAGTCCAATGTTATTTATATCTGGAACTTTAGAGCACCCAACTCCTTGATCAATCCATCTAACTACGTAACCAAGTAATGTTTGTGCTGAGTTTGATATTTCACTATTAATGTCTTCCTCAGACCAATTTGGCCTGTTTGCAACAGGAACTGTTAAAAGATCATCTAGTTTTGCCTTTTCTCTTTTTGCAATATTTTTTTGTTCATCAAAGATATTTATTTCATGATAATGCAATGAATGTAAAGCGGCTGCAGTTGGGGACGGAACCCAAGCACAATTAGCTCCTGCTTTTAAGTGTCCTGTCTTTTGTTCCATCATATCCTTCATTTTATCCGGCATTGCCCACATTCCTTTTCCAATTTGAGCTTTTCCTGACAAACCACATTTTAATCCAACGTCAACATTGTTATTTTCATATGCCAAAATCCATTTAGAAGATTTCATATCTCCTTTCTTGATCATTGGTCCAGCTTCCATTGAAGTGTGCATTTCATCACCTGTTCTGTCTAAAAACCCAGTATTAATAAAGAAAACTCTATTTTTTAATGTTTTAATACATTCTTTTAAATTTGATGAAGTTCTTCTTTCTTCATCCATAATTCCTATTTTGCAAGTATACTTTTTTAAACCCAATACTTCCTCAACTTTAGAAAAAATTAAATCTGTAAATTCAGTCTCATCTGGCCCATGCATTTTTGGTTTTACTATGTAGATTGATCCTGTTCTAGAATTTGATTTAATTTTTAAGTCATGAATTGCTGCAGCTACAGTAATAAATGCGTCCATAATTCCTTCAGGCACTTCATTACCATTACTTAAAATTATCGAGGGATTTGTCATTAAATGACCTACGTTTCTAACCAATAATAAACTCCTTCCATGTAATTTAAGTCCTTTACCATCTTTTGAAATATAACTTCTGTTTGGATTAAGTTTTCTTTCAAATAATTTTCCATCTTTTTCAAACTGTGTTTTAAGGTTACCTTTCATCAAACCAAGCCAGTTTCTATAGCAAATAACTTTATCTTCAGCATCTACCGCTGCAACACTATCTTCGTTATCACAAATTGTTGATACAGCGGCTTCTAAAATTATATCACTGATCCCTGCATGATCTTGTTGAGCACTAAAAGCTCTTGAATCTCTTAAAATCTCAATATGTAAGTTATTATTCTTTAATATAATTGCTGAAGGGTTATCGGCTTCTCCTCTGTGACCAATAAATTTTTCTTCTTCAGCTAAATCAAATATATCGGCTCCCTTCAAAATTTTTAATTTACCTTCTTTAATTGCAATACTTGTAATTTTATGCCAACTAAGATCTTTAAGTGGAAAATATTTATCTAAAAAATCTCTTGAATATTTGATAACCATTTCTCCTCTTAAAGGATCATATCTTTCAGATACACTGTCTTCGGATTGTTCTATAACATCAGTTCCATACAAACTATCGTATAAACTCATCCACCTTGCATTTGCCGCATTAAGAGCATAACGCGCGTTCATGATTGGTACAACTAGTTGTGGCCCTGCTATTTTTGTTATTTCATCATCTACATTTTCTGTTTTTATTGAAAAATCTGGCCCTTCCTCTTTTAGATACCCAATCTCGTATAAAAATTTTTTATATTCATCTAATTTAATTTCATCGCCTTTATTTTTAATATGCCAATCATCAATTTTTTTTTGTAAAACTTCTCTAAAGTTAATTAATTCTCTATTTTTTGGTTCAAGCTCGTTAACACTTTTCTCAAATCCCATCCAAAATTTATCAGATGATATACCCGTATCTATTAATAGCTCATCATTAACAAATTTTGATAGGCTTTCTGAAACTTTGAGAGAATGAATATTTATATATTTATCTGGCATATCACATTTGTTACCCCATCTGTATTTTTGCCTGAGAGTTTTGCTCCTTCGGCGGAAATTAATCTCTTTCCAGAGTGTTATGCTTTGATCGGTCCATTTGCCTGAGAGTTTCCGGGGTGGTTGCTCCTTCGGCGCTAAAACGCTGTTAGTCTCTCCCGATGAGAAATTTGTATCGTTTAAATATTTTAAGTCAATTAATAATGCTAAAAATTAGTTTTAATTAACATTTTATTGCCTTTTTTATAATTTAAGTTTCTAATATAAACAATTTATGAAAAATTATCTTAATTTTGAGACAGATATTAAAAATTTAGAGTCTGAGATAGAAAAATTAAAAGATCCTTATAATCAAGACGGTCTCTCAGAGGTAGATACTCAAAAAATATCTAGCACACAAGCCGAACTTGATGAGAAATTAAAAGATATTTATTCTAACCTTGATCCCTGGCAAACTACAATGGTTGCTCGTCATGAGGACAGGCCAAAATCTAAGTTTTTTATTGACAACTTGTTTGATGATTTTATTTCTTTATCAGGAGATCGTTTTTATGGTGAGGATAAGTCTGTTTTAACTGGATTTGCAAAATTTAACGGCACATCAGTTTTAGTAATAGGTCAAGAAAAAGGTGAAAATTTAGAGACTAGAATTGAAAGAAATTTTGGAATGATGAGACCCGAAGGTTATCGAAAAACAATTCGATTAATGAATTTAGCAAATAAATTTAATATTCCAATAATATCATTTATCGATACTCCAGGAGCATATCCAGGAGTTGGAGCTGAGGAAAGAGGCCAGGCAGAGGCTATTGCTAAATCAATCGAGTGTTGCATGGAACTAAGTGTTCCAACTTTAGCAATAATTATTGGAGAAGGAGGTTCTGGAGGCGCAATTGCTTTAGCGTCATCTAATAAAGTTATTATGTTAGAAAATGCTATTTATTCTGTAATTTCTCCAGAAGGGTGCGCAACTATTCTGTGGAGAGATCCTAAAAAAATGCTTGATGCTGCAAAAGCCATGAAGCTTTCAGCAAAAGATTTATTAGAATTAAAAGTTATTGACGAGATAATTTCTGAGCCACTAGGAGGAGCTCATAGAGATAGAGATCTAATGCTAGATAATTTAAGAGACTCAATTTCAAAAAATTTAGACTACTTTAAAGAATTATCTTCTGAAGAAATAATGAATGAAAGAAAGAATAAGTTTTTAAAAATTGGAAGAAATAAAGGATTTGTCAGTAACCCTGAAGATTTAAGCACTCTTACAATTAAAGATAATAATTTTGAGAAAATTTTTAAATCTAAAAAAGTTTTAATTGGTTCAACAATTACCGTTTTAGTTTTATTGCTTTTTGCTTTTAGTCTATTCTAAAATTTATAAGGCACCGCAACAATATTTAAATTTTTTACCAGATCCACATGAGCATGGCTCGTTTCTACCAATTTTCTTTCCGCTTTTAATATGATCTATTATTGATTTTTTGTTTTCTTCTTGTTGTTCTGTTACAACTTTTAAATTCATTAGAATAGTTACATAATCTAATTTTAATTTATCAAGAAGATTAGAAAATAAATCAAAAGCTTCTTTTTTATACTCAACCAAAGGATCCCGTTGTCCATAAGATCTTAGTCCAATTACTTGTCTTAGTTGCTCAAGATACTGAATATGGGATTTCCAATTAAGATCTATCGATTGTAAGAAGATTCTTTTTTCTATTTCTTTTGCATGATCTTCACCTAAAAGTTTCACTCTTTCTTGTCGAGACTCTGAAAATTTATTAATAATTTTTTCTTTCAATCCTTCATCTTTTGCAGAAATTAATTCTTTTAATTCTAATTCATCAAAACTTTTACCAACAATTTGTTTTAAGCGATTGCTAAATTCATTACTTTTAGGATTTGATAAATTTTGAATTTTTAACTTAATTATATCTTCAATAATTTCTTTTAAAAATTCATCAGAATAGTCAAATATATTTTGACTATTCATTGCATTTTTTCGCTGAGAAAATACGACATACCTTTGATCATTTAAAACATTGTCAAATTTAATTAAGGTTTTTCTAATATCAAAATTTCTTGCTTCAACTTTTTGTTGAGCTCTTTCCAGAGCTTTATTGATCCAAGGATGATCTATACTTTCTCCATCTTTAAGTCCTAATTTTTCTAACATTTTGTTCATAGATTCTGATCCAAAAATTCTCATTAAATCATCCTCAAGACTAACATAAAATATAGAGCTTCCTTCGTCACCTTGTCTACCTGCTCTACCTCTTGCTTGATTATCAACTCTTCTCGACTCCATTCTTTCAGTTCCAACAACAAACAATCCACCCAAAGATTTTATTTTATCTTTATCTATTTTAAGTTGATCCTCTTCGATAGATCCTTTTTTACCACCAAGTTGAATATCTACACCTCTTCCGGAAATACTTGTTGTAATTATTACTGATTTTTCTTTACCTGCATTAGCTATTATATCTGCTTCATTTTCATGATTTTTTGCATTTAAAACAACATGTTTAATATTTTTTTTCTTTAATAATATTGAATAGATTTCAGATTTATTAATGCTTGAAGTAAAAATTAAAATTGGCTGACCAACACTATGACGATCAACAATTTTTTCAATAATGGCATCATTTTTTTCATTTTCTGTCCTAAATATTTGATCATTGTAATCTTTTCTAATCATTTCATTATTAGTTGGAATAATAACAACTGACAAATTATAAATTTCAAAAAATTCTTCAGCTTCAGTTGCAGCCGTCCCAGTACATCCAGATATTTTTTTATATAGTTTAAAATAATTTTGATATGTTATCGATGCTAAAGTTTGATTTTCTGCTTGAATATTTATTTTTTCTTTTGCTTCTAAAGCTTGATGTAAACCATCACCAAATCTTCTACCTTCAAGAATTCTTCCTGTAAGTTCATCAATAATTTTTAAACTTTCATCTTTAATAATATAATCTTTACCTTTTTCAAATAAATGATTAGCTCTAAGCGCTTGATTGACATGATGCACTAAGTGTAAATTTTCTGGATCGTAAAAGTTATTATTTTTTAAAATACCTGCATCAGAAAAAAGCTTTTCTACATTGTTAATTCCATCATTAGTTAAAAGAATACTTTTTTCTTTTTCATCTATTTCGTAATCCTTATTATTTAAAATTTTAACTAGTCTATCAGTAGCAAGGTACTGAGCCGTTTTATCCTCCGATGAACCTGAAATTATTAATGGCGTTCTTGCCTCATCGATTAAACATGAGTCTATCTCATCAACTATAGAAAATAAATGTTCTCTTTGAACCATTTCATTTTCTGAAAATTTCATATTATCTCTTAAGTAATCAAATCCAAGCTCACTATTTGTTGCATATGTGATGTCACAATTATAATTTCTCTTCCGTTCTTTATCATCTTGATCGTTATTAATGTAACCAGATGACAAACCTAAAAAGTTATAGATTTGCCCCATTTCTATCGAGTCTCTTTTTGCCAGATAATCGTTCACAGTAACAATATGAACACCTTTTGCATTAAGAGCGTTTAAGTATGCAGCAAGAGAAATTGTAAGAGTTTTACCCTCACCTGTTCTCATTTCGGCAATCTTACCTTCATGAAGAACAATTCCTCCAATAATTTGAACATCAAAGTGTCTTTCATTCCTAGTTCTTTTTGAGGCCTCTCTTACCAATGCAAATGCTTCAGGTAAAAGTTCATCCAAGGTTTTTCCTTGTTTAATTTGCTCTTTATATTCTTGGGTTTTTTTTGGAAAATCTAAGTCATCAAGTTTTTTAAATTGATCTTCAAGTGAATTTATTATTTTTACAATTTTACCAATTCTATCAAGCTCTTTTTGATTGCTAGATTTAATAAATTTTGTAATTAGATTTAATGGATTAAACATGAGTATTTGATTTATTCTTTACTTATATTGTTTAATATATGTATTAAATAATTATTTTAAATACTATGGGAATTAATTTATCAAACTTTTTATCCTCAAAATCAAAAAATACTAGAATGATTGATTTTCAAGACCTTGATCATGTTGATGGTCTGTCTATTTCTGTTGTTAGTGCAAATTTGTACAATAATAATAGAGATGACTTATCTATGTTTTATTTTAGAGAGGGAGCAAATTATGCTTCAGTATACACTCAGTCAAAAATAGTATCTGAAAATATTAAATGGAATTTAAATCAAAATAGCAAAAGAATTTATTCTCTTCTAGTTAACACTCGGAATGCTAACGCCTTTACGGGTAAACAAGGATATGAAAGTTTAAAGAAATTATCAGATATTATTTCATCTGAATTAAATAAAAAACAAGAGCTAGATGAGGATATTCCAAAAAAAATTACCTCAAAAGATATAATATTTGGTTGCACAGGAACTATAGGAGAAACCTATCCATATGAAAAAATTTCTCATCAAATCCCAAGTTTAATTAATAAAATTAAATATACTCAAAATAAATTTATTTGGATGAAAGCTGCACTTAGTATTATGACAACTGACACTAAGCCCAAGTTAGCAATGGAAGAATGCATAATTTCAAATAAAAAAATTAAGATTTATGGAATAGCAAAAGGCTCAGGTATGATCCATCCTAATATGGCTACTACTTTAGTTTATGTTTTTACAGATGCGAAATTATCAAATGACATTTTAAATAAGTTACTTAAAAAAAATATATCAACAACTTTTAACGCTATAACTTGTGATGGCGATACAAGTACAAATGATATGGCAACAATCTTTGCAACCTGTAAAGCAGATAACGTTCAAATTAAAAATATAAATGATAAAAAAATACAAAATTTTGACAAAGCTTTAAATAAGGTTTTATTAAATTTAGCAAAAAGAGTGGTTTCAGATGGAGAAGGGTCCTCAAAGTTTGTGACGATTAATGTAAAAAAATGTAAATCCGAAATAGAGGCTAAACAGATTGCTCTTTCAATTGCTAACTCTCCATTAGTGAAAACTGCAATTGCTGGCGAAGATCCTAATTGGGGTAGAGTAATTATGGCGATAGGTAAAGCTGGACCAAAAATAAATTTAAAAAAACTTTTAATTAAATTTGGAAATTTGCAAATTGTACAAGATGGAAAATTACATCAAAGTTATGATGAAACAAAAACTTCAGAATATATGAAAAATGAAAATATTGATCTTAATATTGAAATTTTTACAGGAAAGAAAAGTTTTACTGTTTATACAATGGACTTCACGAAAAAATATATTGATATTAATACAGATTACAGAAGTTAGTGGTATTGAAAATTTTGTAATAATTATTAATTCTATAATATGATCAAATATAAATTATCATGTAAAGACTGCGAGATAACTTTTGATAGCTGGTTTGCTTCATCCAAAGAATTTGAAAAATTAAAAAAAAAACAGTTTCTAGTCTGTCATATTTGTAATTCTAAAAAAGTGGACAAAACACTTATGGCACCAAGTATAAAGAACAACAAAAAAGTTATAAAAAATAATTTGCAATTAGATAAATACGAAAATGTAAAAAAAACTATTAAAAGCTATCAGAAATTTATTAAAGACAATTTTAAGTTTGTTGGCGAAAATTTTGCTTATGAAGCTCGATCTATACACTATAATCCTAAAAAAAAATCCAAAGGTATATACGGAAATGCTTCTAAGAAAGATCTTAAGGAGCTTAAGGAAGAGGGCATTGATGCGCAGATGATTCCCTGGGTAGAAGATAAAGAAAATTAGAGTTTTATAGATTTTACAATATAATTTATTGAAGCATCAGAAGAAACACTCCACTCATCTTTAATAATATTAAAATTCATCCCATCTAATTTTTCTAATTTTAGATTATTTTTGCTTAAAATTTTTTTAAGATCTTCTGGTCTCACAAATTTTTCCCAGTCATGGGTTCCTATCGGAAGCCATCTTAAAACATATTCTGCCCCAATTATTGCAAACACATATGACTTTAATGTTTTATTAAGAGTTGCAACAAACATAAGACCATTTTTTTTAAGAAGTTTTGAGCAAGAATTTATAAAAAAATTAATATCTTCAACGTGTTCAACTATTTCCATATTTAAAATGACATCAAATTTTTTTTGAATTTTTAACTTTTCAGGAGATGAGCATAAATAATTAATTTTAAGTTTATTTTTTTTTGCATGCAACTTAGCAATATTAATATTTTTACTGGACGCATCAATTCCAGTCACGTTCGCACCTAATCTTGTCATTGGCTCAGAAAGAAGCCCTCCACCACATCCTACATCTAGTATATTGATTTTATCTAAAGGTTTTTGTTTAGCCTTTAATTTAAAACTATTGATAATGTTTTCTTTAATATACTTAATTCTTATTGGATTAAACTTATGAAGTGGTTTAAATTTTCCATTTGGGTCCCACCATTCAGCCGCCATTTTTGAAAATTTTTCAATTTCTTTTTTATTTACACTGCTCATAATCGATAATTAGTTGACATAACAATTAAGATGTATTTTATCAATTATTTATTAAATTATAATAAATAAATTTGATCAATGAAAACTGTTGTTTTAAAGTTTGGTGGAACTTCTGTAGGAAGTATAGATAGGATTAAAAAGGTATGTAAAATTATATCTTCTTATAAAAAGAAGAAAAATAAAGTAGTAGTGATTTCATCAGCTATGAGCGGTGTAACTAACGAATTAGTTAATAAATCTAAATTAATTAGTAACAATTTTGACAAAGCAGAATATGACACTCTTTTATCTACAGGGGAGCAAGTTTCTTGTGCTTTAATTGCTGGAAGATTAAATCATATTGGGTTTAAATCTAGATCTTGGTTATCTTGGCAAATACCAATTATAACCGAAGGTTCTCACACAGCAGCTAGAATTAATAGAGTGGTTTCAAAAGAATTACAGAACTATCTTAAAGTTGGAGGCATTCCTGTAATCACAGGCTTTCAAGGGATAAACAAAAATTATAGACTAACAACTATTGGTAGAAGTGGATCAGACGCGACAGCAATCATGTTAGCTAAATTTATTAAAGCAGATGAGTGTATTATTTATACTGATGTAGACGGTGTTTATACAACAGATCCTAGGCAGTATAAAAATGCTAAAAAAATTAAAAAAATATTTTATGACGAAATGCTAGAAATGGCATCTTTAGGCTCAAAAGTTATGCAACCAACTTCTGTGCAAGACGCAAAATTGAATAAAATAGATATAAAGGTTAAATCTTCATTTGTTTCAAAGTCTGGAACATTGATCACAAATTCATCTAAAGCTTTTAGTGATCAAATTATAACCGGAATTTCATCAACAAAAAATGATGCAAAAATTACAATTGAAGGAGTTAAAGATAGACCAGGTGTAGCAGCATCTATATTTAAACCTCTATCTCAAAACTTGATAAATGTAGATATGGTTGTCCAAAATATTTCACTCAATGGTAAAGAAACAGATCTTACGTTTACAATCAAATCTGAAGATTTAAAAAAAGCAGAAAAATTAATTAAGCAAAATAAAAAAATTTCTTATAAAAAATTATCTTTTGATAAAGATGTATCTAAAGTTTCAATTATTGGAGTTGGAATGATAACAACTCCAGGAATAACCTATCGAATGTTTCAAGCTTTAGCTTCAAAAAAGATAAATATATTGGTAATATCTACATCTGAAATTAAAATATCAGTTTTAGTTGCTTCAAATAAAGTAAAAAAAGCTATAGCTGTATTGCATAAAGAGTTTAAATTAGACTAAATTTTATGAGCCTCAGGCCCTTCAGAAATATTAATCGAAAAAAAACAAAAGTAATAAATGTTGGTGATGTGAAGATTGGTGGGGACAATCCAATTTCAGTTCAGTCAATGACGAATACCTTAACTACTGATGTTAAAGCAACAATCAATCAAATTAATAATATTGCTAAAGAAGGTGCTGATATTGTTAGAGTTTCATGTCCCGATAAAGAGTCTACAGCTGCACTTAAAGAAATAGTTAATCATGTGCCAATACCAATTGTAGCGGATATACATTTTCATTATAAAAGAGCAGTTGAGGCCGCAGAAAGTGGGGCAAAATGTTTGAGAATTAATCCAGGCAATATAGGTGATAAAGTAAAAATTCATGAGGTTTTGAGCGCAGCAAAAAATAATGATTGCTCAATTAGAATAGGAGTAAATGCTGGATCTCTTGAGAAAGATATTTTGGAAAAATTTAAAGAACCTTGCCCTGAAGCTTTAGTTGAAAGTGCACAAAGAAATATCAAGATTTTAGAAGATCAAGATTTTTTTAACTTTAAAATAAGTGTAAAATCTTCAGATGTTTTCCTATCGATTGCTGCATATCGTCAACTTTCTAAGGTAACAGACTACCCATTACATCTTGGAATAACTGAGGCTGGAAGTTTTGTGTCAGGAAGTATAAAATCATCAATAGGTCTTGGATCTCTATTAATGGATGGGATTGGAGATACAATAAGAATTTCTTTATCAGATGATCCAACTCAAGAAATTAAAGTAGGAAATGAAATATTAAAATCACTAGGTTTAAGAAACAGGGGAGTTAAAATTATATCATGTCCATCGTGTGCCAGACAAGCTTTTCAAGTAATTGATACAGTCAAGATTTTAGAAGAAAAACTATCTCATATAAAAACCCCAGTTACACTCTCAATAATTGGATGTGTAGTAAATGGGCCTGGTGAAGCAGCAATGACAGATGTGGGTATTACAGGAGGCGGAAAAGGCAACAATATGCTGTATCTTTCTGGTGTTCAGAGTAAAAAAGTCTTAACAAATGAAATAATTGATAAAGTAGTAGCTGAAGTAGAAAAAAAAGCTTTAGAGTTAGAAAAAAATTAATGATACCTGCAAAAACAATTGAAGAACTTATATCTAAGCATTCAACTTTAGAAAAAGATCTATCTACTGGTGAAATAGACAAAAAATTATTTGCAGAAAAATCAAAGGAGTATTCCGATGTTAACGAAATTATAGAAAATGCAAGAAAATATTTATCATATGAAAATGATAAAAAAGATTTGGAAAAAATTTTAAATGATAGCTCTGTAGATAAAGAATTAAAAGATATGGCTGAACTTGAATTGTTAGACTTAAAGTCTGAATTCGAAATAAATGAAAAAAAATTGAAATTATTTTTACTTCCAAAAGATGAAGCTGATAAAAAAAATGCCATCATAGAAATCAGAGCAGGAACTGGAGGGTTAGAAGCAAGCTTATTTGCTTCAGATCTTTTTAAGATGTATGAAAAAGTTAGTCATAAAAAAAGATGGACATTAGAATTAATATCAATTTCTAGGAGTGATGCCGGAGGGTTAAAAGAGGTTATAGCATCAATAAAAGGAACTAATATTTATTCAACTTTGAAATATGAAAGTGGAGTTCATAGAGTCCAAAGAGTACCAGATACAGAAACACAAGGAAGAATTCATACTTCAGCCGCAACAGTAGCAGTATTGCCAGAAGCAGAGGAGGTTGATCTTAAAATAAATGAGTCTGATTTAAGGATAGATGTTTTTAGGGCAGGTGGACCTGGAGGACAGTCGGTAAATACAACAGATAGTGCAGTAAGAATTACCCATATACCGACAGGGTTATCAGTTTCCCAGCAAGATGAAAAATCTCAGCATAAAAATAAAGCCAAAGGTATGAAAATTTTAAGGTCAAGGTTATATGAATTAGAAAGATCAAGAATTGACCAAGAAAGATCGCAAGATAGAAAAACAAAAATTGGAACAGGAGATAGATCTGAAAGAATTAGAACTTATAATTTTCCCCAAGGTAGAGTGACAGATCACAGAATTAATTTAACGCTTCACAGGTTAGAGGAATTTTTAGAAGGTGAAGCTTTTGATGAAATGATTGAGTCACTAACCTTACAAGCACAAGAAGATAGTTTAAGTAGTTTAAATTAAATGAATATTCAGTCTGCAGTTATTGAAGGTGTAAATATTCTGAGAGATAAATCTATTTTATCAGCTCAACTCGACACAGAAATTTTAATGGCTAAAGCTTTAGACAAAAATCGTGAATACATAATTTTAAATCATAATAAAGTTTTAAATATTAAGAATTTAGAATATTTTAAAAAATTAGTGCATGAACGAGCTACTAGAAAACCAATAGCCTATCTATTAAACAATAAGTTTTTTTGGAAAAGTGAATTTTATGTAAATAAAAATGCACTAATACCACGTCCTGATACAGAAATTGTTATAGAACAAATTTTAAAAGTTACTAAGAATAAGAATTATTTAAGAATTCTTGATATTGGAGTTGGTTCAGGCTGTATTCTATTGAGTATTTTAAAAGAAAGAAAGAATTTTTACGGATCAGGAATAGATATTAGTAAAAATTCACTAGAAATATCTAAAATAAATGCAAAAAAGCTCTTATTAGAGGAAAGAGTAAAATTTTATAAATCAGATGTTGACAAATTTACTCAAGGCAAATATGATTTGATTGTTTCTAATCCCCCTTATATTAAAAAAAGTTATTTAAAATATTTGGAGAATGATATTTTTAAGTTTGAGCCTAAGTTGGCTCTAGACGGTGGATTAGATGGTTTATCAGTTATCAGAAAAGTAATAAAAAAATCATCTGAACTGTTAAAAAAAAATGGAAAATTTATTTTAGAGATTGGTTTTGATCAAAAAAGTAAAGTTATTAAATTATTAAATAATAAAGGTTTTTATATAAATAGTACAGTTAAGGACCTTGCAAAGAATGACCGTTGCATTGTAAGTACTAAAATATAATTAAATAAATTTATGGTAACATTTAGAAACAATAATAACCCTAGAAGAAATAATTTCAGAAGAAATGATAGAAATTTTAAAAGTAATGGAGATAGACCTAAATTTGGATCAAATTACTCAAATAATGATAATTTCAAAAGAAAAGTTCCTGGAAGAAATAATCACAATGCGCCAAAATTAATTGAAAAATACAATGATTTAGCAAGAGAGGCATCTTCTAATGGAGATAAGATATTATCTGAAAATTATCTTCAGCACGCAGATCACTTCACAAGAATTTTAAATGAGCAAGAAAATTACAAAAAACTAAAATTTGCTGAAAATAAATCTACTGAAAACAATTCAGAAATTAAAGATTTATCTGATAAATCTGAAGTAATTAATACTAATGATAAGAAAATTGTAACAGAGATTAATCAAATTTCTAAAGAAAAAACTGAGACAAGTTAGTTTAATCCAATAATTTTTTCTGATTTCAAAACATTTAATTTTATTTTTTTAGTTTCAAAAAGTTCTCTGTTTTTACCCTTTAAAATTTTACCTGATGGAAGTTTTAGTTTTTGAGAATTAACTTTTTTTCCATTAACAATAACTTCATAATGCAAATGTGGACCAGTTGATTTTCCAGTCGATCCAACATAACCAATAGTTTGACCTTGTTTTACCCTAACACCTTTTTTAATTCCTCGTGCAAATTTAAACATGTGTGCATAAACTGTTTCATATGTTGAGTTATGTTTTATTTTAACGCAATTACCACCACCTCCACACCAACCAGCTTTTTTGACTATACCATTTCCAGAAGCCATAATTGGTGTTCCTTTAGGTGCTGCAAAATCAGTTCCTCTATGCATTTTGTTAAATCCATCTATAGGATGTTTTCTCATTCCAAAAGATGATGATAATCTTGCACCATTAATAGGTGTTTTCATCAAAGCCTTTTGAACACTTTTTCCATTTTTGTCGTAATGGCCCTCAACATTTTCTTTATCAAAATAATATAATGAATTATCCTGACCACTTAATTTAAGATTTGCAAAAATGATTTCTCCTGTTTCAATTACTTTATTATTCTTATCAATAAATACTTCATACATAATTTGAAATTTATCTTTTTTACGAATATCTCTTTGAAAATCTACTTGAAATCCATAAATTCTTGCAAATTCGATTATAGTATTAGGCGGTATATTTTGATCAGTTGCAGCTTTATATAGACTTTGAAGAATTACATTTTCATTATAAATAATTTTCTTATTTAATTTTAAAGTTAATATTTTCTCATTAAATTTTTTTTCTTCACTGCTCTTAGATAAATAAATCTTTTCAGTATTAGAAATTTGAAAAATAAATTCTTTTATTTTATTATTAGTTTGATCTAAAATAATTTGAATTTTTTGGTTAGTATTTAATTTATTAATGTTAAACTTTTTTAAAAGACTTTCTTTGATAGCACTTATCTCTTCTTTTTCTATTGAATAACCACTTAATATTTTATCAAAAGTTTCTCCAGATTTGATTTTATGATTAAATTTTTTGTATCTAGGTTCTAAGTTATTAACAATTTCATTAAGAGTTTTTTTTAAATAAATATTATTAATAAAATTATTGTATTGATTTTTATTTAACTTTTTTTGATGATTAGATAATGTTGCAATTGTTATTGTGAAAACAACTAGAAAGATTAATCCTAGTATTTTTAAATTTTTAAAAAAAAATGGTATAAGTGTTTTTATCATTTATAAATGTTTTGATTAGAATTATTAGTTTAGCAGTGTTAAAAAATCAAAAAAAACCCAATAAAATCATCAATTTTTTGTTTTTTTTTTATTCATAAATGCTTGATTTCCTTTTATTTTAGCCTATAAGCGTCACACTTTCTCACTGAAATTATTGTTAACACAATAGATTAGTGTGGATTATTGGGCTTTTTAGACCCAATTAGCTATTTGAAAAGTAAAAATTTAAGAAGAGAAGTGTGGACGGTTAAGGTTACCAAAATTTGTCGTACACACTTCAACATTATATAAATTTTATTCTTAGAATTTATATAGAAGCTAGTGTGCGCCGTTTTTAAACTTGAGAGTTTGATCATGGCTCAGAACGTACGCTGGCGGCACGCCTAACACATGCAAGTCGAACGAAGTAGCAATACTTAGTGGCAGACGGGTGAGTAACATGTAGGTATCTGCCCTTTGGCCTGGAATAACACGAGGAAACTTGTGCTAATACCGGATAAGTCTTTACGGAGAAAGCTTTATGCACCATTGGATGAGCCTGCACTTGATTAGTTTGTTGGTGGGGTAATGGCCTACCAAGACTGTGATCAATAGCTGATTTGAGAGGATGATCAGCCACATTGGGACTGAGACACGGCCCAAACTCCTACGGGAGGCAGCAGTGGGGAATCTTGCACAATGGAGGAAACTCTGATGCAGCGATGCCGCGTGAGTGAAGAAGGCCCTTGGGTTGTAAAGCTCTTTCGTCGGGGAAGAAAATGACTGTACCCGAATAAGAAGGTCCGGCTAACTTCGTGCCAGCAGCCGCGGTAATACGAAGGGACCTAGCGTAGTTCGGAATTACTGGGCTTAAAGAGTTCGTAGGTGGTTGAAAAAGTTAGTGGTGAAATCCCAGAGCTTAACTCTGGAACTGCCATTAAAACTTTTCAGCTAGAGTATGATAGAGGAAAGCAGAATTTCTAGTGTAGAGGTGAAATTCGTAGATATTAGAAAGAATACCAATTGCGAAGGCAGCTTTCTGGATCATTACTGACACTGAGGAACGAAAGCATGGGTAGCGAAGAGGATTAGATACCCTCGTAGTCCATGCCGTAAACGATGTGTGTTAGACGTTGGAAATTTATTTTCAGTGTCGCAGGGAAACCGATAAACACACCGCCTGGGGAGTACGACCGCAAGGTTAAAACTCAAATGAATTGACGGGGACCCGCACAAGTAGTGGAGCATGTGGTTTAATTCGAAGATACGCGCAGAACCTTACCAACACTTGACATGTTCGTCGCGACTCTAAGAGATTAGAGTTTTCGGTTCGGCCGGACGAAACACAGGTGCTGCATGGCTGTCGTCAGCTCGTGTCGTGAGATGTTGGGTTAAGTCCCGCAACGAGCGCAACCCTCACTTTTAGTTGCCATCATTAAGTTGGGCACTCTGAAAGAACTGCCAGTGATAAGCTGGAGGAAGGTGGGGATGACGTCAAGTCCTCATGGCCCTTACGTGTTGGGCTACACACGTGCTACAATGGTATCTACAACAGGAAGCAAGACTGCGAAGTTAAGCAAATCCCTAAAAGATACCTCAGTTCGGATTGCACTCTGCAACTCGAGTGCATGAAGCTGGAATTACTAGTAATCGTGGATCAGCGTGCCACGGTGAATGCGTTCCCGGGTCTTGTACACACCGCCCGTCACACCATGGGAGTTGGTTCTACCTTAAGGCAAGGTTTCAAACCCTTGACCACGGTATAGTCAGCGACTGGGGTGAAGTCGTAACAAGGTAGCCGTAGGGGAACCTGCGGCTGGATTACCTCCTTTCTAAGGATGAATGAAAGTAAAATTTCATTCTAAATAATATACATCGGTAATGTTGACCGTCCTCATTTCTCTTCTTAAAGTAGTGTTTCTCTTGCATGGGGGCCGGTAGCTCAGTTGGTTAGAGCACACCCTTGATAAGGGTGGGGTCGAAAGTTCGAGTCTTTCTCGGCCCACCAACATAAGATCATGGGGGATTAGCTCAGCTGGGAGAGCGCCTGATTTGCATTCAGGAGGTCAGCGGTTCGATCCCGCTATCCTCCACCAAAAACACTTAGCTATAATAAATTGTAAATAAAAATAATAATTAATATCAATATCTATATCCGAACATTAGTAATGTTATTAGCTAATGTTCAAAATAAAAATTTGATTCAACACAGAATTTTTTTCTGTGCATAAATCAAGCGTTTAAGGGCGTGTAGTGGATGCCTTGGCACTGAAAGCCGATGAAGGACGTGATATACTGCGATAAGTTTCGGGGAGCTGTATGTAAGTTTTGATCCGAAAATTTCCGAATGGGGAAACCCACCACTTTATGTGGTACTTTAAACTGAATACATAGGTTTAAAGAGACAACCTGGAGAACTGAAACATCTAAGTAACCAGAGGAAAAGAAATCAATTGAGATTCCGTTAGTAGTGGCGAGCGAACGCGGACTAGGCCAGTAGTTTTGTTAAAAAAATTTGAATAGTTTGGAAATGCTAACCATAGAGGGTGATAGTCCCGTATGAGTAATGTTTAACAAAATTCTTGAGTAAAGCGGGACACGTGAAATCCTGCTCGAATATAGGGGGACCACCCTCTAAGCCTAAATACTCTTCAGTGACCGATAGTGAACTAGTACCGTGAGGGAAAGGTGAAAAGAACCCCTATTAGGGGAGTGAAATAGAACCTGAAACTGCATGCCTACAATCAGTCGAAGCTCTTTTTAGAGTGACGGCGTACCTTTTGTATAATGGGTCAGTGACTTAATTTATAAAGCAAGCTTAAGCCATCTAGGTGTAGGCGCAGCGAAAGCAAGTCTTAATAGGGCGATTAGTTTTATGAATTAGACCCGAAAACGAATGAGCTTACCATGAGCAGGTTGAAAGTTGGGTAACACCAACCGGAGGACCGAACCAGTTGACGTTGAAAAGTCTTTGGATGACTTGTGGTAAGGGGTGAAAGGCCAACCAAATTCGTAGATAGCTGGTTTTCCGCGAAAACTATTTAGGTAGTGCGATGAATAAATAGACGTTTAGAGGTAGAGCACTAAATGGGCTAGGGGGAAGAGATTCTTACCAAACCTAATAAAACTCCGAATGCTAGACGTTGTTCTTCATCAGACAGACTGTGGGTGCTAAGGTCCATGGTCGAGAGGGAAAGAGCCCAGACCACCAGATAAGGTCCCCAAATTATGATTAAGTGTGAAAGGATGTGGAAATTCCTTAACAGCCGGGAGGTTGGCTTAGAAGCAGCCATCCTTTAAAGATAGCGTAACAGCTCACCGGTCTAATAGAGTTTCTGCGCCGAAGATGTAACGGGGCTAAAATCATATACCGAATCTGTGGGTTTATAAAACTTTCGAGTTTTATAAGCGGTAGCGGAACGTTCTGTAAGCCTGTGAAGGGATACCTGTGAGGGATCCTGGAGGTATCAGAAGTGCGAATGCTGACATAAGTAACGATAAAAGAAGTGAAAAACTTCTTCGCCGAAAATCCAAGGGTTTCTGCGCAAGGTTAATCCGCGCAGAGTTAGTCGGCACCTAAGGCGAGGGCGAAAGCCGTAGTCGATGGAAATAAGGTTAATATTCCTTAACCAGATGGTAGTGACGGATCTTGTAAGTTGTGTACTCTTAATGGATTGAGTATGCCGCGAAAAGGTTCCAAGAAATAGCTCCATCATTAGACCGTACCCTAAACCGACACAGGTGGATTAATAGAGTATATTTAGGCGCTTGAGAGAATGATGTTGAAGGAACTCGGCAAAATGCTTCCGTAACTTCGGGATAAGGAAGACCTGTTTTTAGGCAACTAGAGATGGGTGGCACAAGCCAGGGAGAAGCGACTGTTTATCAAAAACACAGGGCTCTGCTAACACGTAAGTGGATGTATAGGGTCTGACGCCTGCCCGGTGCTGGAAGGTTAATGCGGTTGGTGCAAGCTAACTTCTGAAGCCCCAGTAAACGGCGGCCGTAACTATAACGGTCCTAAGGTAGCGAAATTCCTTGTCGGGTAAGTTCCGACCTGCATGAATGGCGTAACGATTTCTCCGCTGTCTCCAACATCAACTCAGTGAAATTGAATTCTCCGTGAAGATGCGGAGTTCGCGTAGTTAGACGGAAAGACCCCGTGCACCTTTACTGCAACTTTACATTGGTATTAGGAAAAACATATTTAGTATAGGAGGGAGACATTGAAGCAAAGGCGTCAGCTTTTGTGGAGTCACCAGTGAAATACCTCTTTTGTTTTTCTTGATATCTAACTGATTGCCGTCATCCGGCATCAAGACATTGTATGGTGGGTAGTTTGACTGGGGCGGTCGCCTCCCAAATAGTAACGGAGGCGTGCGAAGGTAGGCTCAGAACGGTCAGAAATCGTTCGTAGAGTGCAATGGCATAAGCCTGCCTGACTGTGAGACTGACAAGTCGAGCAGAGACGAAAGTCGGTCATAGTGATCCGGTGGTTCTGAGTGGAAGGGCCATCGCTCAACGGATAAAAGGTACGCCGGGGATAACAGGCTGATACTGCCCAAGAGCTCATATCGACGGCAGTGTTTGGCACCTCGATGTCGGCTCATCACATCCTGGGGCTGGAGCAGGTCCCAAGGGTTTGGCTGTTCGCCAATTAAAGTGGTACGTGAGCTGGGTTCAGAACGTCGTGAGACAGTTCGGTCCCTATCTGCTATGCGTGTAGAAGAATTGAGAGGAGTTGACCCTAGTACGAGAGGACCGGGTTGAACATACCACTGGTGGACCGGTTGTAGCGCCAGCTGCAGTGCCGGGTAGCTAAGTATGGAAGAGATAACTGCTGAAAGCATCTAAGCGGGAAACTCACCTCAAAACTAGTTCTTCCTATAGAGCCGTGGTAGACCACCACGTTGATAGGCTGGATGTGGAAGCGCAGTAATGCGTGCAGCTGACCAGTACTAATAGCTCAATTGGCTTGATTTATGCACTGAAAAAAATTTTAAAATTGATTAAATTATTTATTTTTTATAAACCCTCAACATAAATTAATGTTGAGGGTTTATTGTTTGTAAAAGAGACGCATTCAATGGGCTTTTGTAAAAGTGTTAATTTTTTCTCATTTTTAAACCTTTGGAGCTTAGATATTTTTTTACATCAAGGGGTGTAGTTTCTGTAAAATGAAAAATACTCGATGCTGCAACTGCCTGGATATTGGTTTCTTTTATCACTTTGTAAATATCTTCTGCACTACCTGCGCCACCAGAGGCTATAATAGGAATGTTGGATGATTTGTTAATTTTTTTTATTGTTTCGATATCATAACCATTCATCATCCCATCATGATCAACAGATGTTAATAAAATTTCTCCTGGTTTATTTTTTTCAATTTTTTCTATATATTCAAATAAATCAATTTTTGTTAATTTTTTTTCTGCATTTAAAAAAATTTTTTTATTTCCATTTTTATCTTTTTTATAATCAATTGATAAAATAATGCATTGACTTCCAAAATGCCTAACTGCATCATTTATTAATTGATAATTTTCTAAAGCAGCACTATTAATTGAGACTTTATCTGCTCCTCTTCTCAATGTTTCTTCTATATCTTCGATACTTTTAATGCCCCCACCAACAGTTAAGGGCATAAAGCATTCATCTGCAAAGTCATCAATTAAATTGAAATCTATTTTTTTATTTTTATAAGCCACAATATCTAAAAAAATTATTTCATCTACACCCCTAAGACTATAAAGCTTAATATTTTGAAATACTGATCCAACAGTTCGCCAGCTATTAAATTGCTTGCCTTTTACCAGATTTGATCCATTATATAGAAGAGAGGGTATAATTCTTATCTTTAACATTCAATATCAATAAAATTTTTAATTAATTGTAGTCCAGCTGTTAAACTTTTCTCAGGATGAAATTGGACACCAAAAATATTTTTTTTACAGACTGAAGATACGAATGTATCTTCATATTTTGTTGTTGTTAAAATATCATCATTATCTTCACAAACAAATCTATAACTATGAACAAAATAAAAATCTGTTTGATTTTTGATATTTTTAAGAATAGAATTTTTTTTGTTTACCTTTATTTCATTCCAGCCAATATGGGGTAGTTTTAATTTTGTTTCTTTCATTTTTTCAATATTGCCTGGTATTAAATTGAGACCATTTTCTTTTCCATTTTCAAAACCTGTAGTTGCTAAAACTTGCATACCAAGACAAATTCCTAAAATAGGGGTATTGTCATCAAGTGCTTTTGATATTATCAAATCAAAGAGGTTATATTTTTTTAAATTATTAACTCCTATTTTAAATGATCCTTGACCAGGAAGAATAATTTTATCTGCGCTGTTTATTATTGTTGGATCTCTAGTAACAATACCTTTAAAGCCATGATAAGTTATTGCACTATTAACAGAGTCTATGTTTCCACAGCTATAGTCTACAATTACAATTTTGCTCATTAAAAAAATTCTGAATTATTAAGAATAAGATTTTGATTTTCGTCTTTTATTAATTCATTTTTATTATTACACTTAAAAAGTTTTTTGTTCGTAAATTTATCACAAATTAAATTAAATTCGTCTAAAGAGCAGTCAATTTCTTCTAAAATTTCTGATAATTCAATCCCTAAATAAGTGGATGGAAATTTTCCACCAAATTTTTTCACAAGTTTTTTTGCTTCATTCCTAGTTATTCTGTTTCGTCTTATTTTCCAACAACACCAATCTGTTGTCCTATCATAACCAAACTTAAGAAATTTAAAATAATCATGAATTCTCATTTGAACATTGTCTAAATTTTCATAGTCAACAATAGATCCTTCCACATTTGTATGATATTTTTTAAAACCATTTTTGATCGAAATAACTGCATTTTCCTCACCATCCCATGGAAAAAAATGTCCTAGAAATATTCCTATTGTTTTATTTTTTTTAATTTCCTCATTTTCTGGATAAGTATAAAGGTATAAATCTTTTGGATTTATAGACATTAAATCAGCAATGTCAGTAGTTCTAAGACCAAGCAAACCACCAAACTCTTCTAGCCACGATCTGTCAAGTATGTGATTATCTTCTTTGTATAGTGGTCCACCATTTTCATTTTGAGGGTTCTCACCCCACACAATTATTGGTATTTTAAATTGAACTGCAATTCTAATTGGAATAGTAAAAATTGTTATATGTTCTGCCCAAGAAATATCACCAACTGTCTCTAAAGTGAATTTATTAATTTTTCTTCTGATAATTGGATTGGTGGAAACCTCAATAAAGTCTACACCAATTTTTTTAAGATTTTCAATATTATATCTGCCTAAATCAGAGAGTTTATCAGTCGAAGCATTCACACACAAAGGTTTGTAGCCCAACTCTAGAATTTTTAATGTTTGATAAGTACTATCCTTACCACCACTACAAGGAATTACACAATCATAGTAGCTTGACAAATTTTTATTTTTTTTAAAAATATCATGAAATTTTTTTTTTCTTTCTACCCAGTCTATTTGTTTTCTTTTTTCAAAAAAGTAACATGCCGAACAAATATTTTTGTCATAAAACTCTAAATCAGGTTTTGTGAATGGCATTACACATTTTTGACAATATTTAATCTGATTTGAAGAATCTTTATTATTTTGTAAATTCATTAGATTTTTCTAAGCTTTTTTTGTGATTTCATTTTACAAAAATTTTTTTTAATAGTTTATACTTTTTTTTTATAATAAAAAATTATAAAATTTTTACTCTTTTTCTTAAATTTAAAATTATTTTTAATTACCATAATTAATGAAGGAATATTATTTTCATCAATTGAAGCAGAACAAATTTTAAATTTTTTTCTTTCTAAAAACTTTTTAAGTGATAATTCCCCTAAGTTTTTACCTCTATATTTTGAAGATATTGCCCATGAAAGAATTGGTATTTTTTTTTTTTCATATCGGATGTAACCAACTCTTTTTTTTTGATGGTTAATTATATAAATTTCCCTTTTTTTATTATTTGAGCACCACTTTCTATGATTGGTCATTGAAATTATTTGGGAATTTTTTGAAAATTTTCTAACTAATTTTTCATTTCTAACTTTTAAAATAAAATCAAGATCAATACTATTTGAGGTAGTCTTTATTAAATTAATCATAATTAAAATATATCTTTCCAAAAAATAGGCTCATTTTTATTTATATTTTTTTTTAATTTTTTGTTTATGATTTTATTAAAAAAAGATGCACAAATACCTACTTTAGGTCTTAGGGTTTTTAAATCATCTTTATAAATCTTTTTATTTTTAAACAATTTTTTTTTTGCATAAATTGACCTTCGAAAATAAAGGTTTTCTTTATTAATCTTTATTTCTTTTTTTTGAAATGAGCTTTTAAAAATCTCTTCAGATAAATTTCTAATTTCATTTATATTTTTTGGTAGAATTGAGAACTTGCTATCTTGGGATTTATCATTTTTTTTTAGCTTCATATGTTTTTCAATTGCAACAATACCAAGAGTTGTGGCACAAAGAGAAGATACTACTCCATTAGTATGATCTGATAATCCAATCATATTTTTTTTAAATATTCTTTTAAGTTCTTTAATTCTATTAATGTTTGAATTTTCTAATTTTGTTGGATATTCAGAAACACAATGTAAAATAATTACTTTGTTATGGTATTTATTAATAACTTTAAGAGATTGTTCAATTTCTTTTATAGTACTTAATCCCGTAGATAGAATAATTGGCTTTTTTGTTTTCGCAATTTCATTGATTAAGTTTAAATCTGTAATTTCAAAAGATGATACTTTATATAAATTAACCTTTTTTTTTTCTAAAAATTTTAAAGCTTTAATACTAAATGGAGTACTAAATAAGCTTATTTTCTTTTTTTTGGCAAGTTTAAAGGCCTCATGGTGCCATTCATATGGTGTACAAGCTTTTTTATATAAATCCCAAAGTTTTTTACTTTTCCATATTCCATGTTTAATCTTAAAGTTAGAATTCTTTAATGTAATATCATCAGGTTCATAAGTTTGAATTTTTACAAGATCTGCGCCATTTTTTGAAGCAGCTAAAATTAATTCAAGAAATCGTTTTTTACTTCCAGCATGGTTCCCAGAAATTTCTGCAATCACCACTGGCCTTTTTTTATAATCAAAATAAATATCTTTATTAATCTTAATTTTCATTGAATTTTTTTGCATTAAGCATTAATTATAAACTTATTATATAGCTATTATTTCAACATTATGAAGAAAATTAATCACAAAATAATTATCAAAGAAATTGAAAATATACGAAAAAAAAACAATGAACAATGGATGAAGATAATGACTATTGCTTTTGATTATGCTCCCAAAAAAGCTGGAAATGTTTTGAAAAAAATTAATTCTAATGATATGAAAATTTCTGCCTTAGTATCTAAATTAGCTAATCAATAATGAGAATTGATTATGGCAAACAAAAAATTTTTTCTAAAGATATTTCATTAACAAAAAAGGCATTAAAAAAACCATTCCTCACACAAGGAAAAAATGTAAATCTGTTTGAAAAAAAAATTCAGTCATTTTTAAAAGTAAAGCATTCAATAGTATGTAATAGTGGAACATCAGCAATCCATTTGGCTTTATCTGCAATTGAGCTAAAAAAAAATGATATAGTTTTAATGCCTGCTATAAATTTTATAGCAGCATATAACATGTCATTATCTTTAGGTGCTAGAGTTTATTTAGTAGATGTTAATCCCATCACAGGACAAATGATGCCTGAAAACTTATTGAAAGTTATAAAAGAAAATAGATTAAAAAAAATCAAGGTAATAATAACAATGTACCTTGGGGGTGCTCCAGAAAATATTTTAAGTTTTTATATGATTAAAAAAAAATTCAAGTGTTTTTTAATTGAAGACTCGTGTCATGCGTTTGGATCGTCTTATAAAATAAATAAAAAAATTTACAATATCGGATCGTGCACACACTCTGATATTTCTACTTTTTCTTTCCACCCATTAAAAACTATTACCACAGGAGAGGGGGGTGCAGTAACAACAAATAACTCAAAAATTGCATCAAAAATCTTATTGTTGAGATCTCATGGTCTTTTTAGAAAAAATATTAAAAAATATTGGGATTACCAAGCAAAGAGTATTGGATTTAATTATCGATTAAGTGATATTAATTGTGCTCTGGGTGTTTCTCAAATGGGTAGTATTCAAAAAATTATAAAAAAAAGAAATAAAGTCGTAAAATTATATAAAAAAAAATTATTAAAATTGAAAAAGTTTATTAGTCTTCCATTATACTCAAAAAATATATATTCTTGTTGTCATTTAATGTTAGTTTCAATTAATTTTGATAAATTAAAATCTAATAAAGAATTTTTTTTTGATTATATGAATAAAGAGCTTATTTTTCCACAACAACATTACATACCTTTATTTAAGGTTTGTAAAAAAAAAATTGATAAAAAAAAATTTGTTAATACGTTAGAATTTTTTAAAAAAAGTGTAAGTTTACCTATTTTTTTTTCTATAACTACTAAACAGATTGATAGAGTTGTGAACTCAATAGAAAAGTTTATTAAGATTAATTTAAGAAAAAATGAAAAATTATTTTAAAAATAAAACTATTCTTATCACTGGAGGCACAGGTTCTTTTGGGAAAGCCTTTGTAAATTATCTTATTTCTAAAAAAATCCATTTAAAGAAAATAATTGTTTATAGCAGAGACGAGTTTAAGCAATTTGAGATGGCAAAAGAATACCCTGTCGAAAAATATCCTTTTATGAGATATTTTTTAGGTGACGTTAGAGATAAAGATAGACTTGATAGAGCATTAAATGGTGTGGATATTGTTATACATGCCGCAGCATTAAAACAAGTTCCATCAGCTGAATACAATCCAATAGAATATATAAAAACAAATATATTAGGTGCTCAAAATATTATTGAAACTTCACTAGATAATGGTGTTAAAAAAGTTATAGCCCTATCAACTGACAAAGCAGCTTCACCTATAAATTTGTATGGAGCAACCAAATTGTGTTCTGATAAACTTTTTGTAGCTGCGAATAATATTAAAGGTAATAAAAATATTTTATTTTCAGTTATTCGATATGGAAATGTAATGGGTAGTAGAGGATCAGTAATTCCTTTTTTTATGAACATTAAAGGAAAAAGTTTCTTTCCAATTACAGACTCAAGAATGACTCGTTTTAATATTTCATTATTTGAAGCAACAGAGTTAGTTGCTTGGTCTATCAAAAATTTAAAAGGTGGAGAAATATTAGTTCCAAAAATTCCATCATATAGAATAATTGATGTGGCTCATGCTGTATGCAATAAAACAAAAAAAAAAATAGTAGGTATAAGACCTGGAGAAAAAATTCATGAAGAAATGATCACTTCCAGTGATAGCCAAGATACCTATGATTTTGGAAGTTATTTTGCAATTATTGCCCCTAATTTTGTAAATAATTATAAAAAAAATAAACTAAAAAAAGTTAAGTCAGGATTTTCTTATAATTCAGGGGACAATACTGATTTTTTAACAATTCCTGAAATAAAAAAACTAATAAATAAAATTTAATTTTTATTTGTGAATATTGCAATCATACCAGCTAGACAAGGAAGTAAAAGAATTAAAAATAAAAATATGAAATTATTTTTTAAAAAACCAATTATTTATTATACAATTAAGATGCTCAAAAAATCTAAAATTTTTGATCATATTATTATCACTTCAGATAGTAATAAAATATTGAATTATTGTAAAAGGCAAGGTTGTGATATTTCGGTTAAAAGACCCAAAGACCTATCTGATGATCAAACAACTACTCATGCGGCTATAAAGCATGCTTTAAAAAAACTGGAAATAAAAAATCAAAATGACGATAAAATTTTTTGTATTTATCCATGCAACCCGCTGCTTCAAATAGCAGATATAAAAAAATCTATTACTATTTTAGAGGAAAATAAAAAAAATTATATCTTCACTGTTTCAAGGAACTCAAATATGTTTACAAATTCTATCTTTTTAAACAAACTAAATAAAGTTAGATTAGTCAAAAATAAAACTATGTTAAATAAAAACAGTTATACAGATGCAGGTCAATTTTATTTAGCTCATTACAAAACTTGGAAGAATCATTCAAATATACATAAGAATGGAGTATGTCTTGAAATTCCTGAATGGAGAGCTGTCGATATAAACTATACAAGTGATTGGAAAAAAGCTGAAATTATCTTTAAGTATTTGAGCAATTTATCCAAATAATATCCACTATCTATGTAATAAAATATTATTGAGTTACAGAACTTTTTTGGTCAAACATTTATTCATTTCAATACAGTATAGTTAAGCTTACTCTCTAAATAGGAAATCCCCATTTGATTAAAAAGAAAACTCAATTGAAAAAAAGGTTTTTTGAGATATATAAAATGATATAAAATTAATTAAATATTAATTATTTAAATTAAAATATAAATGAAAATTCCATTAAATATTCCAAGCGTTAGCAATTTAGAAAAAAAATACGTCACCGAAGCAATAAATCAAAACTGGCTCTCAATTAATGGAAAAAATACTAAAATTTTTGAGAAAAAATTTGGCATTTTAGTTAAAAGAAAATTTACACTTGCAGTACAAAGTGGTACAGCCGCACTACATGCAACTTTAAAAGGGCTAGGTATAAAAAAAAATGATAATGTGATTGTTCCTGATTACACATGTGTCTCTAATTTATCAGCAGTTTCCCAGTGCCAAGCAAAAGCAATATTGGTTGATTTAGAGAGAGATACACTTGGTTTAGATTATGAAAAAACAAAATCTGCTATATTAAAATATAAACCTAAAGCATTACAATTAGTTCATGTTTATGGTTTTCCAGCAAGAGATACAATTAAAATAATTAATTTATGCAAAAAAAAAAAAATTTTTGTTATTGAAGATGGAAGTGAGTCACTTGGTGCTGAACTAAAAAATAAAAAAATAGGATCATTCGGAGATGTAAGTGTTTTTTCTGTTAGATCTGAAAAAATGATTGGTGTTGGTGAAGGTGGAATAATTACAACAAATAATAAAAAAATTTATGATAGAATTAAATTAATTGCATCAAGAAATTCACCTTATAGATCCACCAGAGATCCTTACTGGAAAAAATATTATACCTCTGGGGAGGGTTATAATTATTTGATGCCACATTTGTTGGGTTCAGTTGCAAGAGCACAAGTAGAAAGGTTTAAAAAAAAAATTTTACTAAAAAAGATTAAAGTAGGGGCATTATATAGAAAAATATTTAAAGAAAAAAAAATTACCTTTACTCAAAAAATTTTACCAAATCATAAGCCAGTTTTTTGGTTAAATAGTATCTTTTTTAAGACCTTATCCGAAAAACAAGTTCAAAAAGTAGGAGAAGGTTTAATGAAAATAGGCATAGAAGTTAGATCAGGTTTTTGGCCGCTTCATGATATGCCTAATTTTTTATCAATAAAAAATAAAAAAAAAGAATCTGCAGAAATTTTTAGAAAAACTTTAGTTTTACCTTCTAGTTATAATTTGAATGAAAAAGATATTAAATTTATTTATAAAAAAGTTGTACATTTATTAAATAAATATAGTTAAACGTAAAATAATTCTAAACATAATGTTAAGTGAATATTTAGCTAATTATAAAATATTAAAACAGTTTGTTAACCATAATTATAATATTTTTTCTAATCAAAAAAATAATAATCAAATTTTCCTTGTAGAATTTCATGGATGGCAAGGAATTCACATTGCATTTTCATATCTTATCAATTTTTTTTTGGCAAAAAAAAATTTCAAAATTGTAGCATTTGAAAGTTATAATATATTTAATCATAATAAAAATACTTTTTTAAATAAATTAAAATGGGTAATTGGAAAATTTTTAAAACTCAGAAATTTTGGTATATATAAATCTTTTGGCGTAAGTGATTTTATAAAACCACAATATAATAATTTTTTAGAAAAAAAAAGTCTTAAAAAATTAAAAATATTTTATAAAAATAAAAATAATCTAAGAGATTTAGAAAATTTAAAAGTAGAAAATATTTGGATTGGTGATTTGATCTATGACTCATATTTGAAAAAATTTTCTACTCATACAATTGATCTTAATTCTAAAGATTTTAAATTTTTTTTCTTCCAATGTTTGTGTAATTTTTATTTTTGGAATAATTATTTTGAAAAAAACTCTATAAAAGGAGTCTTGGTTGCACACTCAGTCTATATATCTGGGATACCACTAAGAATAGCTAATAAAAAAAATATTAAAAATTTTTATTTTACAGGGTCTAATATTGTTAATGGGACAAATAGAATTGTTTATAAAAATAAACAAAATAATACAGATATTCATTTTAGATTTTATAAAAAATTATTTCAAAATTTCTCAACTATAGAAAAAAAAAAAAATATTCAACTAGGTAAAAAATATTTAAGAGAATTGATTGAAGGAAAAAAAAAATATTTTTATCTCAAAAAAACAGCATTTAAAAAAAAAAAACTTTCCAATAAATATTTCAATAAAAATAATAAAAAACTTAAAGTAATAATTTATCCCCATCTCTTTACTGATAGCCCCCATGTATATGGCAACCATTTTTTCCCTGATTTTTTTGAATGGTTAAAATTTTTGGAAAAAGTGATTAAAAAAACAAATTATAATTGGTATATAAAACGACATCCAAATGAGGATAAAATAACTAGAAAAATAATCAAATTATTTATTAAGAAAAATCCTAATGTTAAATTGTTACCTAAAAATTTTTCAAATTTCTATATTAGTAAAGCAAAAATTAATTTTGCTTTAACACTTTATGGAACAATTGGAAGTGAGTTACCAGGGTATAATGTAAAGGTAATAAATGCCTCAATAAATAATCCACACTTTGACTATAATTTTTGTATTAATCCAAAAAATATTACAGAGTATAAGAAAATATTATTAAATTTAAATAGTAATACTTTCAAAATTAATAAAAGAGATCTTTATGAATTTCATTATATGAAAAATCATTATTCAAGTTTTAATGATTATATATTTTCTAAAGTTGAGGACTATTTTAAGTATGCAAAAAAAAGGCAAATTTTTCTTACAAATAAAAGTTACAAAATATGGTTAGAAAATTTTTCAATTCAAAGACATAAAAATATAGTTAAAATGATTGAAAAATTTGTTGTTTCAGGTGATTATATGATTTTTAAATCACATAAGTAAAAAAAATTTTGATAATTTTTTACTCAACTCGTTGATAAAAATTTAAAATTAGATTATTGTTCTTCCACCATCAGCAATTAAGTTATGACCTGTCATATATTCTGAAGCATCACTACATAAAAAAACAATAATACCATTATACTCTTTTTTATTAGCCATTCTACCCAGTGGTATTAATCTACAAATTTTTTTAACAAAATTTTTATTTTGGTTATGAAAGACTCCTCCTGGACTGAGACTATTGCACCTTATGTTATCTTTTCCTAGTAATGAGGCGTAGTATTTAGTTAAACCGACTATTCCATGTTTTGTAACTGAATATGAAACTGGTTTAGTATAATTTTTGATATTTGAATATATCCTCTGGTCTGGAGCTATTATTGATAAATCAGAGGCAATATTTATAATATTTCCTCCTTTATTATTGATCATATTCTTTGAAAATATTTCAATTATATTTTTTACTGAAGTTAAGCTTATTTCCAAATCATCTTTCCATACATCTTTATTTCTTATAGATGGTGGAGGGTTATTTGCTGCATTATTTATTATAGTGTTAATAAATATTTTTTTTTTGTTTAGATGTTCATTTAATTTAAGTAATTTATTTTTATTAGATATATCAATATTGAATTCATTAAATCTATTTAGCTCTTCATTGTTAAATCTAGCTTTAAGTTTATTAATTTTTTTTTGATCGATATCTATTACAAAACAATTTGCTCCTGATTGAATTAATGATTTTGTAAACTCACCACCCAACAAGCCTCCTGCACCAGTTATAAGAATATTTTTATCATTTAAATCAAACATCAATTAGTATTTCCATCAACTTTAATATCAACACCAGTAATATAATTACTATTTTTTGAAATTAAGAAATCAATTACATTAATTATATCTTGTGTTAGACAAAATCTTCTTAAAGATACATTTGCGTTTATAAATTTTTTTATTTTAGCTTTATCAATAATATATTTTTTATACCAATTATTATTTTTTTGAAATATATGTCCAGGTGATACTGAATTAATAATAACTTTCTTTTTTGCTAATTCTTTTGAGATTTGATTAGAATAATTTATTAAGGAATTTTTTGCTAACGAGTAAGCAATTGGGGCATTACCTTTAAAATATCCAGCTATAGATGCTATTGTTATTATTCTTAAGTTCTTAAAGTTTTTTTTATTAATCAAGACTTCTATTGGATTTATTGCTGTAAATAAGTTTTGCTCATATGCTTTTTTATAATTAATATATTTATTGTTAATAGTATATTCAGTTTTACCACTACCCGCATTACAAATAAGATAATTAATTATTTTTTTTTCTTTTTTTATTTTTGAGAATATATTTTCTACTTCTTGAAGTATACTTAAATCACATTCATAGACTTCCAAATTTTTATTATTAATTTTCTTTTTTATTTCCATTAGCTTTAGTTTATTTCTTGCTAAAACAATCACATTAATTTTCTTTTTAAGAAAGTACTTTGTAATTTCTATACCTAACCCATAAGAACCACCACATATGACTACATTTTTTTTATTTTTCATGAATTTTATTTTTAATAAAACTTAAATTCTTTAATGTTTCGTTTTTTACCTTTTTTCCATTTTTTGGCATATATGTTTGTAAAATTAAATTATTTTTATATTTTATCTGTGAAAGATATTTGAATAATAATTCAAAATCAACGTCCCCCTTTCCAAGAGTAGTAGTTTGTCCACCTTTTTTTCGATCTTTAATATGAATATTAAGCACTCTGTTAAAGTAATGTTTTTCATCATCAAAATTATACCCAAAAAATGCTGAGTTGCCTGTGTCATAATTTATACCAAATGATTTATCTAAACTATCTATAAAAGAATTAACTTTTTTTGGTAATAAATCTACTTCAAATAAAATTTTTGTTTTCTTTAGGTTATTATTTTTTTTTAATAATTTAAAATAGTTAACTATTTTTTTTTGATTTTCTTTTTTAATACTTGAGTTGTCAACTAGTGGTATCACTATAAATTCAATATTCAATTGATTACAAATATTTAAAAGTTTAAGTAAAAAATTGTTTGTTTCTTGCTTTTTTTTACTCCAAACTGGTTTTTGCATAAAAAAATCAGCAGTAATTGAGTTTAATTTGATATTATTTTTTTTCAAAATTTTTTTAACAAGTATTGGTTTTTGAATTAGTGGGTTTGATAAAAAATTTTTATAATCTAAAGTCCATTCTATATATCTAATTTTATACTTCTTTGCTAAACGAATTTCTTTTATCCAGTTTGTCCATGGAAAAGACTGTATTCTAGATTTGATTTCTCTTGGAACCAATCTACCTTGCATAATTCCTATTTTTTCCAACATCTTAATTTTATAATAATTTTGCAATTTTTAAATCAATTGGATTATTGATATCATGAGTCTCTTTTTTATTTTTAATCTCGATACCTAGTATTTTTCCAGTCAACATATCTTTTTTTTTAATAAAATTTTTATACTTTGAGATTATTATTAGACCAATAGGTTTATATACACTATCTAGGTAGTGTCTGTTGAAATTAGTTGCCGAAAATCTAAACTTTAATTGATTATCTTTTTTTCTAATAACATAGTCAGGGTGAGAAGTGTCTTGAATTTTAACAATTGAAATAAGAGAGTCATATTTTTTATTTTTTAATAACATATTTATAGCTTTGGAAAGAGTTTCTTTTTTTCTAAATAAATATGTTGGTTGTAATTCTATAACATAATCAAATTTCTCATTAATTTCTTTTAGAGTGTGTAGTAAAGCAAGATTTGTTTGAGAGTTTTTTTTTGATAAATTTTTGGGTCTTAATTTTTCACACCAAGCATCTTGTTTCTTTGATAAATTTTGAATTTTTTTAGAGTCAGTAGATACAGCAACCTTAGTAACTTGCTTAATACTTTTTGCAACTTGAATACATTTTTCGACAAGAGATTTACCATTAATTTTTTTTAAATTTTTATATTTTATACCTTTAGAGCCAATTCTTGCAGGTATTATTACTATTATTTTTTTTCCCATTTTGATTATTTTTTTTGTTTTAATTGCTTACTAATTTTGTTATTTAAACCGATGACTTTCCTTATAGCAGAAATTGGTATAAATCATAATGGTGACATGAGTGTTGCAAAAAAACTAATTGATGAGGCTCAAATTGCAGGATTTGATGCTGTCAAATTTCAAAAAAGAAATATTGATAAAGTTTATAGTAAAGAAATTTTAGATTCCCTGAGAGATAGTCCATGGGGAACAACTCAAAGAGAACAAAAGAAAGGTTTAGAATTTGATAAATCTCAATATGAAGAAATAGACAATTATTGTAAAGCCAAGAATATGATTTGGTTTGCATCTGCATGGGAGACAGATAGTCTGGAATTTTTAGATCAATTTGATTTAAAGTATAACAAAATTGCGTCAGCAATGATTGTTGACTCTAATTTTTTGTATCAAGTAGCTTTAAGAAAAAAACATACGTTTATTTCAACTGGCATGTCAACTATTGAAAATATTGAGAATGCAGTGGATATTTTTAGAAAAAATAATTGTTCTTTTGAGCTAATGCATTGTGTGTCAACCTATCCATGCAAACCAGAAGACGTTAATTTAAAAGCAATAAATTCATTAAAAGAAAAATTTAATTGTAAAGTGGGTTACAGCGGACATGAAAATGGAGTGGTAATATCACTTGCAGCATACACTTTAAATATATCTTCATTAGAAAGGCATATAACTTTGGACAGAACAATGTACGGCTCTGACCAATCAGCATCACTTGAAATTAAAGGCATGAGAGAGCTAATTAATGGAATTAAAAAAATTGATAATTCATTAGGAGATGGAAAATTAGGTTTAATTTTAGATGATGAAAAAAAAATAGCACAAAAATTACGATCTCATATTTTGTAATTTAAGTAAAAATGATAAATCTTAAAAAGCATATTGCTAATTCAATAAATTTAAGAAAAAAAATTTTTAAATTTTCAAAAGATATTAACTTTATAATTGAAAAGATTTACAAATGCCTAAAAGATAATAATAAAGTATTTATTTGTGGAAATGGTGGGTCAGCTGCGGACGCACAACATATTTCAGCAGAGTTTTTAGTCAGATTAAATCCAAAAATAAATAGAAAATCATTTCCTATAATCTGTTTAGGTAATGATATGACATATCTTACAGCATGTGGAAATGATTATGGTTTTAATGAAGTTTTCTCAAGACATTTATCAGGTTTAAATAAAAAAGATGAAAACAATATTTTAATATGCCTCTCAACTTCTGGAAATTCTAAAAATATAATCAATGTTCTTAAAAAAGCTAAATCAGAAAAGATATTTTCTATAAGTTTCCTGGGCAAAGGAGGAGGGGGGGCAAAAAAAATATCTGATAAGTCAATAACGATTTTAACAAAAAATACTGCTTTAATTCAAGAAGAGCATATGTTTTTAGCTCATTACATCTTAAATGCTGTTGAAAAGAAACTACTATCAAGAAATTAATTTTTAATGCAAAGAATATTGATTTTAATCACAAATGATAATTTTGTTAGAAATTATATCAATACGGGTGCTTTTAATGAAATAGAAAAAAATTTTAAATGTTTTTTTGCTACGAACAAAGAATTAAAGATTAAACTCAAAAAAAAAAGAATGTTTACATATTCACATGATAATGATGATAAAAAAAAATATGGTAAAATTTGTTTAAAGCAAACTTTTTTAAATCATAATATTTCAAAATCAGTCAATTTTTTGATTAACAAGTATTTACAAAACAAGATTTGGTGGACAGAAGAAAATTTTTTTAGAAAAATTATTAATATACCAAAAAGAATAATAGTAAAATTTTATAAAACTTTTCTTTATTTATTTTTATCAAGTTTTATTGGACAATTATTTTTTAAAAATAAAAAAATAAAACTAAAAAAAAATAAGGAATTAGAATATGCAATTGATATTGCAAATCCAGATTTAGTTATAATTCCTACCCAGGGTCAGGATATTGGAGATTATGATATGATAAGAATCTGCAAAGAAAAAAAAATTAAAACCCTAAGTTTAATTGATAATTGGGACAATTTATCCTCAAGAGTGATGTTAAAACCTTACGCTGATTTTTTTGGTGTATGGGGTGAGCAAAGCAAAAAACATGCTATCAAAATTCAAAAAATAAAAAAAAGTAAAGTTTCAATAATTGGTACTCCGAGATTTAATGAATATAAAAGTTTTCAAAAAAAATCTTTATTTAATTTTCAATATATTTTATTTTTTGAGGCATTTGGTCTAACTGACAATTTAGATGAAATATTAGACAGATTAGAAAAAATTCTTAATACCCGTTTATTTAAAAAATATAAATTAATTTACAGACCACATCCTTGGAGAAACGACAACAATATAATTAATATTAAAAAATATAAAAACATAATTATAGACCCACAATTAAAAAAGAATTATTTAAACAAAAAATTTGATTCATCTATTCAGCCAGAGTTATCATATTATCCAAAGTTAATTTCAAATGCTAAATTCATAATTTCTGCTCCTACAACGATGGTTATTGAATCTCTGATTTTTAAAAAAGATACTATTGTGCTTGGACACAAATCTAACACAGTTTTTGATCACTATAATCATGTTGTGAAATTAGATCATTGTGATGATATTGAAAAGATTGATAACTTACAGTTATGTTGGAATTTGGACGATTTATATCAAATATGTAAAATATTAATTCTAAAAAAAAGTAAAAAAAAAAATTTAAAAAATAAGAATTCGTTAAAATTAGATTATTTTATCTATCAAAATAAAAGCTCATACGGAAAAGATTTATTAAGTCTTGTCAATAAAATAAACTAATGAATGTCTACTTAAAAGGTTATAAATTAATTAAACATAAGTTTAAGCACACTATTTCAATACTATTATTTTTTAGTCTAATAGGTGCATTTTTAGAGGGTCTTGGTTTAGCCTTAATACTCCCAGTTGTCGAACTATTAACTAAACCAGATGAACTTTTAAACAACTCATATTTTAATTTCTCTTCTTTCTTTAAAAAAAATATTACGTATGAAGATACTGTATATATTTATATATCAATATTTTTTATTATTTTTTTACTCAAAAATATATTTTTAATTTTAATTGGTTACTTTCAGTCAAAAATATTGCTGGGTATAAATTTTTATCTTTCAAACACAATATTTAAAAGTTTGTTAAGTCAAAACTTCTTAAATTTATTAGAGGAAAAATCTTCTACTATTATTAGAACTATGATTTCACAAACCAATATTTTTTCTTTAAATTTTATCCATAGTATTGCGGTAATTGTTGCTGAATTACTTACTTTTTTTTTTATATTGTGTGTTATTTTCTTTGTTACTAATAAAGAATTATATTTAGTTATTTTTTTGTTATTATTCATTTTATTTTTGTATTGGTTTTTTTTTAAAAAAAAGATTTATGAACTTTCAAAAAAAACAGAAATGGAAGAAATTAATAGATTAAGAAATTTAACAAATGGAATAGATTCAATTAATGAGATAAACATTTTTAATATTAAAAATTATTTTATTCAAGATGATAATCAAATCAATATTAAGCTAATAAAATTAGCATTAACAACTAGCTTAATAAGAATATTTCCAAAAGGAATTATTGAAATTGTTTTGATATTATGTTTTTCGTTATTTGTTATATTTACAATTAGTAACGATCTTAATTTTATAGACTATCTACCCTCAATAGCAGTGTTGGCTGCGGCCTTATTCAAATTTATACCTACTCTTAATAAAAGCATGATTGCGATTCAGAGAATAGGTCAGTCAAAACCTATTATAGAAAATATTGTTAATAAATTGAGTCTTATAGAAAATAAAATTTTACCTACCATTAACAACAAAAATTTTAATCACAAATTTGAATCATTGGTTTCATTAAATGATTTAACTTTTACATACCCAAATACTGATAAAAAGATATTTAATAAATTAAATTTTAATATAAAAAAAAATCAAAAAATAGGAATATTTGGTAATACGGGTTCTGGTAAATCAACTTTAGTAAAAATTTTAATGGGTATAATACCAGCAAATTCAGGAAATATTACAATTGACAAATATAATATAAATGAAAATGTAGAGAGCTGGCATAAATTGATTAGCTATATTCCACAAAAAATATTTTTATTTGAGTCAAGTCTAGAAAATAATATTAAACTTTTTGATAATGATAACAGTGAAAAATTTAAAGATATAATCGATAAAGTTTTTAGAGATGTTAAAAGTTTTGATAAATTATCTTCTAGTGTAAGCAACAATCCTTCTAAATTATCTGGTGGTGAGATTAAAAAGGTTGGAATAGCAAGGGCACTATTTAAAGATCATGAAATCTTAATAATTGATGAAGGTACAGCAGGATTAGATAAAGAATACTCAGAATATATTATCTCAAAAATATTAAATTTAAAAAAAACTATTATATTTATAAGTCATGATATGAGTCAGTTAAAAAAGTTTAATGATATTTATAAGTTAACTGAACAAGGTATCCAGAGAGTCTCCTAGCTAACTTTGTAATTTTTTAAAAAATATATGATCAAGTTTCTTTTAAAAATATATAAAAATTGTTAATAATTAAAAGATATAATTTATGAAAAATAATAAAATACTTTTATATGGAGGGCTATCAACATCATATTTAGTTTATGAAAACTTAAAGTCACAAAATAAAAAAGTTGATTTCATTTTCGATGAGTTTATCAAAAAAGCTAATTATAAAAGTAAAGCAAAATTTTCAAATAAAAAAACTGATCTTAAAAATTTTATAAAACAGTCAAAATATTTTTTTGTTTGTATTGGAATGTATGATGGATTCTTAAGAGATTATATATCCAAAATTTTTATTAAAAAAAATTTAACTCCATTATCAATAATTTCAAAACACTCTATTGTTGACAAGAATACTACAATAGGTCATGGCTTACTATGTTTGCCAAATTCAGTAATACATAAAAAAGTAAAAATAGGAAATAATTGTTTACTAAATGTAAATTCTGTAATTGATCATGAATGTATTATTGGTGATGGTGTTCATGTTATGGGTTCAGCTTATATTGCAGGTAGAGTTAAAATTGGAAATTTTTCATCCATAGGCGCAAATGCAACAGTATTACCAGATTTAAAAATAGGAAAAAATTCAATCATAGGTGCAGGTGCAGTCGTGACTAAAGATGTAAAAGATGGACAAGTAGTTGTTGGAAATCCAGCAAAATTTTTACGGCTCAATAAAAAGAAATATAATCTAGAAATAATATAAGTGATTAAAGTTGCATTTATATTAAACTTTAGAAAAAAAGATTGGCTTGGTGGTTATAATTATTACATAAATTTGTTTAAGTGTCTTCATTTGCTTGGAGATAAAAAGATCATGCCTGTGATAATTACAGACAATAGAAGTGAAATTTTAAAAGACAAATTTTTTAAGAGTTATCAAGTTATAGAAACAAGTCTAGTAAATAGAGGTAATTTATTTATTAGAATTGTTCAAAAATTACTCATAATTTTTTTAAATAGAAATACGCTATTAATTAAAGTATTAAAAGAGAAAGGTGTAAAGTGCTTATCCCACGCAGAATCTCTAGGTAAAAAATCTTCTATTGCTTCATTTCCTTGGTTCCCAGATTTTCAGGAAATCAATTTACCAAAAAATTTTACTTTTAAAGATAAGTTTTTTAGAAGACTAAATGTCATTTTAGCCACAAAACACTCTACAAGAATAATTGTAAGCACAAAAAGTGTTCAGCAAGATTTGAAAAAAATTTCTGTATCAGGTTATAAAAAAAGTTCTGTCATAAAGCATAATGTATTAATTGAAAATAATATAAAGTTTATTGAGTTTTCTGTATTAAAAAAAAAATATGATATCAAAAATAATTTTTTTTTAGTTCCAAATCATTATTGGCAACACAAAAATCATATCTGTATATTAAAAGCTTTAAAATACTTAAAAAAAAAAGGGTTTGACTATCATGTAATATCTACAGGTTTATTTCATGATCATAGGAAGACATCTCACATAAATTTTTTAAGCAAATATATTAAAAAAAATAAATTAAATTCTAATTATAAAATTTTAGGAGTAATCCCGTTTATAGATATGTTAAGTTTAATGAAATATTCACTATCTGTTATTAATCCCTCAAAATCTGAAGGTTTAAGTAATAGTGTTGAGCAAGCGAAAGCACTCGCGAAAAATGTAATTTTGTCGAATATACCAGTGCACAAAGAGCAACTATCAGATAACTTTTATTATTTTAATCCAAACGATAATAGAAAGCTTGCTTCTTTAATGTGTAAAGTAGCAAAATCTAAAGTTAAATGGTCTGAAAAGAAAATAAAAAAAATTCAAAAAGTAAATTTAGCTAAGAATTTAAATTTTGCTAGAAGTTTTCAAGAATTAATTATAAAATATGTCAATATTTAATCAAAATAATGGCTGAAGATATTTCTCAAAAAATAATTGATAAAGCTTATTGTAATGCTTATTACATACCTAATTTTAAAAATGTTTTAATAAAAAAAATCTTTAAAGTTTTACTGATAAAAATTATTTCTATTTATAGAGTAATAATTTCTTATATTAAGAAAATATTTTTAAAATTACTTTTAACCTTCATGAAAAGTAATAATGAAAAAAATTCTGTTATTACAATAAAAAAAATTGATTTTGAAAACAAATCAGAAGAACTAAAAAAAAATGGATGGTGTTATATAGAAAATTTTCTTGATGATAAAAGTTATGAAAATATAAAAAAAAACTGGCCTAATAATATTTTTTTTAAATTCAAAAATAATCCTATCAAATTTTATTATATTGGACTTGAATATTTAGGCTTTCTTCCTGGAAAATATTTAGATTATGACAAGAAGATAATTTCTTTACATCCATATTTGAAACATTATTATAATTATATACTTTCAAATGAATTCTCTGAATTTATTAATAAATTAGTAAATGACAAAATAAATTTCCAATGTTACTCAATAGCCTGCTCTAGTGCATGGCCAAAATCTTTTTTAGCCCCTCATATTGATACAATAAGTGTTGATGATGATATAAATAAAACATTAAACTGTATTCATTTTGTAGATGGCAATGATGATGATGTTGAGTTCTCTGGAGCAACAGGGATATACAAGGATAATGAATTTAAAAAAAAAATTTTTATTCCTAAAAGTTTAAAAAATAGTTTATTAATTTATAATTCAAAAAAAAATTTTTATCACGGTTTTGATATTATGAAGAAAAAAAATTATAGAAAAACTGTAATGTTTCAATTTTTTAAAAAAGATTAAAATTTTAAAATTAATTATGTTGCATATATGAAGTCTGGCAATGTAAATTTTATGAAAATATTTTTTAAAAAATTGATATAAATGATTAACATGAAAATTGGAGTTATAGGTGAATTTGATAGAAAGGGTGGTGGCTCTTATCATCAATCAAAAAAAATTTATAAGATTTTGTCTAAATTTAAAGATTTTAATTTTAAACTTTTGACTGTTAATCCTCAAAAAAAGATAACAAAAATAAATGAAGAAAAAACTCTTTTTTATGAAACTAATTTTATTGACCAACTTTTTTTTTTATTTTACTCATCAAAATTAATTAAATCACTACTTAAAAAATTTAATATTAAAAGTAGATTCGAAAAATTCCTAAAAAAAAATCAAATTGACTTAATATTTTTTTTAGGATGCTCAAGATTATCATTATTTTGTAATAGTATTGATTATGTTACTTATATCTATGAGTTTCATCATTTATCGAGACCCGATCTTCCAGAATATAAAGGATGGTCGGACTTTGATTTTAGAGAAGAACTTTTGGATACAAATATAAAAAAATCTCTCTCATTAATTGTTGATACTCAAAAAAAAGGTAAAGATTTGATCAAATATTATAATTGTTTTGAGGATAAGATTAACGTGATTCCTCTTGTTACAAGCATAACTGAATTAGAAAATAAAGCAGAAGCTCAAATTTCTAATAAGGTCCTTGAGTATATAAAAAAAAATAAAGAGTATTTTTTTTATCCAGCTCAATATTGGTCACATAAAAATCATTATTATATTTTACGTGCATTAAAATTATTGAAAAAAGACTATAATCGATCAATTCAATTTGTTTTTACAGGACATAAAAAAAACAACTTTAATTTTTTAGTAAATAAAATGAATGAATTTGGTTTAATTGATCAAATAACTTTTTTTGAATATTTAAACGATACAGATGTAAAGAGTTTGTACATGAATTGCAAAGGTATAGTTATGCCATCATTAGTTGGATATTCATCATTACCATTATACGAAGCATTTTTTTTTGAAAAACCAATTTTTTATACTAAAGATTTGCTGGATATATCCCTTCAAAAATATGTTAATCAAATTGATATTGATGATCCAAAAAATTTAGTTAAAGAACTGATTAATTTTGATAAAAATATAAAAAATATAAACTCAAAAGTAAATTTGGCTAAATTTTTTTTCGATGAAAATTTAGCCCAAGATCAGATTTCATCTAAATATATTGAATTTTTTAATAAAATTAAAAATCAAACAAGTATTTATAAATAATTTTTTAGGATTTCTTTACAAACATTGATTGGTGATTTATGTGATTTATAATTGAGTATTTTTTTTGCGAGTCTATTAGACCCTATTATTCTGCGATTTACATCTTTATTTAAACATTCTTTTTTAATATTATATTGAAAATATTGTTCTAAATAATTTATAACCTTATTTATATAAAATCTTCTACCACTAGATAAAATTAACATATCAATTTCTTTTTTTGTAATTGATAATTTATAAATTCCATTACAGATGTCTTCTGCATGAGAAAAATCTCCGTTAATATTTAGTTTATATATATCTTTAATAAATCTAAAATCTTTGTTAACAAAAGATTTAACAATTCTAGGTAATAAAAATTTTTTGTTACGAAATATAGAGTCATGATTAAATAGGATTGCTGTTGAGGCGTCTATTTTTTTTTCATTTTTCATTCTCATAATCATTTTATGAGCATCTATTTTATAATTACCATAATAATCATTAGATTTAAGTGTAGTCTTTTCTGAAACTTTTTTGTATGTATCTTTAAACATTAAAGATGATCCAGCAAAAATTAATTTTGATCTTAAATTAACCTTTATAATTGAGTTTAAAAGATTAGTAGTACATTTTAAATTTTTTAAATAATTTATTTTGTAATTTTTTTCATTTTTTCTTTTTTTATATGTTTCGTTTTTAGAAGCTAAATGAATAATTATATTAGGTCTTATTATTTTAAGATGGTTTATTATTTTTTTTTGAATTGTTAAATCGTTAAAATTATATTTTACTTTTGTAATCTTTCTTTTTCTTTTTTTTTCAATAAACCCATAAACTTCAAAATTTTTCTTTTGAAATATTTTAGACAAAATTATCCCATCTTGTCCCAAAGCTCCTGTGATGAGTACTTTTTTCAATTTTATATTTCTTTTAATTATAGTATTGAATTACTAATAAATCTAATATTAAACAATTAAAATAATTAATGTAATTGCAATGTTGATAAATAATATAATTATCAAATTTAAAAAAATATTTTTTTATAAAAAATATGAATTTTTTAGAAGATTACGTTTAATTTTTAATATAGATCAAAAAATTTACCTATATAAACAAAGTCTTATTTTGCCTCCAGGACATTTATTGTCAATATATAATTATTTGTATCCAAAATATGATCAATTTATTTCAAAACTAGTAAAAAAAATTGATAATAATAAAAGTGTTATAGATATAGGAGCAAACATTGGTGACACACTTTTTAGATTATATCATAACAACCCAACACTTAAATATTACTCAATAGAAGCTGATGAATATTTTTTTAAATATTTAAGCAAGAATAAAAAAAAAATTTCTAATAATTTACAATCAAACATAACTTTAATTAAAGAGTTAGTAGGACTAGATTTATCAGGAAATTTAACCAATACTAATACTGGCACAAAAACACTTATCCAGGGCGACATAGGTTTAAAAAGCAAAACACTCGACCAAATAATTTTAGAAAACAATATTGAGGATATTTCTTTAATTAAAGTTGACGTTGATGGATATGATTTTAATGTTTTATTTTCTGGAATGAAAAGTATTATTAAATACAAGCCTAAATTATTTTTCGAATATATGAGCTTAAACGAAAAAGATTATATTTCTCTAATAGAAAAACTATTTAATATTGGCTATAAAAATTGGTCTATTTTAGATAATTACGGAGAGATTTTGTTTGAAAATGAAAGTTATTTGAAAATTATTGAATTTATAAAATCTAACAGCAATAATAAAATAATTATAGATATTTATTGTTATTAATAAATATTAGTCTGAGTCAATGATAAAAAATAATATACTTATGACTCAAGTTACTGTATCTGATAATTGAAAATTGCTATTAATAAACAAGATAATGAAATCATTAAACTGTAAAAATTGCAGAAACTGTAACAAAAAAAATAATTTTTATGAGTTATTTTCCTTGGGAAAATTAAGCTATACAGGAAAATTTCCAAAAAATAAAAAAATTAATATTCCTAAATCAGAGATTAAATTAGTGATTTGTAAAAACTGCAAGTTAGTCCAAGTAAGTAAAGAATTTGATCTTAATTATATGTACGACAATAATTATGGTTATCGAACTGGAATAAATCATACAATGACAAGTCATGTGAAAAGTATAACTAATGAGCTATCTTTAAAAAAAAACTTTTTAAACAAAAGTGATTATGTTTTAGATATTGCAAGTAATGATGCAACATTATTAAATTCATATCAAAAAAATTTGACTCGTGTTGGTATAGACCCAACTATCAATAAATATAGAAAGTTTTATAATAATATTGATTTTAAAATCAGTAACTTTTTTTCAAAAAAAAGACTTACTAAAGTATTAAAAAATAATAAATTTAAAGCTATTACTGCATTAGCAGTTTTTTATGATTTAAAAAATCCCAATCAATTTTTGAAAGATATAAGTGAAATAATTGATGAGAAAAAAGGTATTTTTATTTTAGAATTCCAAGACCTATTATCTATTATTAAAAATAATCTTTTTGATACAATTTGTCATGAACATTTAGGTTATTATTCAACAAAAATAATCCTTAAAATGGTAAAAAACAATAATCTTAAAATTTTAGATATTAAAAAAAATAAAATAAACGGTGGAAGTACTCGATTTTATATTTGTCATAAAAAAGCAAACTATAAAATAAAAGAAAATAAAATTAAAAAAGTGATAAAATATGAGCTAAAGTTTAAACTAGAAAATAAAAATACATACAGAAACTTCTTTAAAAAAATAGTTAATATTAAAAAAAGATTAAATAAAAAAATAAATGATATTAAAAAACATGGTAAAATTATTCATGGTTATGGAGCTTCCACAAAAGGAAATGTATTATTACAATTTTTTAATATTAATAAAAATCATTTAGATTTAATTGCTGACAGAAATCCACTGAAAGATGGATACTACACACCAGGAACAAAATTACTCATTAAGAATGAAAAGTATTCTAGAAAAATAAATCCAGATTACTATCTTGTATTACCTTGGCACTTCAAAGATGAGATTATAAAAAGAGAAAAAAAAATTAGATTAAAAGGTACAAAATTTATATTTCCATTGCCTAATATTGATATTAAATAATTTTGTAGGCTAATTAACATATTTTAATTACATATAAAAATAATATATGTAATTAAGTTATAATAAATTATGAAAATTGTAATATTCGCTATAAAAGTTTTTTTAGATGCTTATAGAGATACAAAAAGAATCATTAAATATTTTAGATTAGTTGCCTTAAATGGCTTTGTAATTATACCTAAACTTTTTTTGATCAGATTATTTTGTACACTAAGTTTTTTTAGAAATTTAATTAAAATTAAAATACACAATAATCAATCTTTTGATGAATATTTTATCAAAAAAGGTATCTGCTCTAAAGACTTAACTTATAAAATTGATGAAGATGGCTGTACTAAAACATATATGTTGAAAGATAATCTAAGAGAAAAATTTCTTAATGAAGCAATTAATAATAATGATTTAGAATATAAAAAAAACAGGCATATAGATCAAAATATTTTAATAAAAAAAGAACAAGAAAATTTAGAGGATTATATTAATAGATTAATAAATAAAAATATAAGTCGCGTAACAGGTTTTATTGATTTGAAAAAAGATAGTAGTGTTAAAACTTTTTTGACATCTAGGCCAATTATTTCCCTTGTACAAAATTATTTGAATAGCCAAAATTTCTCTATTAGTGCATCCTTTTTTGTATCAAATCCAATTAAAATTTCTAATCAAGAAAAATATGGTAACGCACAATTTTTTCATTGGGATAATGATTTTTCAAAATTTTTAAAACTATATATTTATCTTACAGATGTTGATGTAGACTCGGGTCCCCATATTTATATTCCAAAATCACATAAAAAAAAAAAATTAGAAAGTAGTCTTCCAAGACTATATGATGATAATTTCATTTATAACTCTTACGATCAAAAAATTGAATATAAGGGAAAGGCTGGTTCTATTTTTTTTACCGATGGGTATGGTTTACACAAGGGTGAAACACCACAAAAAAATTCAAGAATAATTTTAAATGTTCACTTTGGAAGAAATAAAATATTATATTCAAATAAAGACATATTTTATAAGAGCAATAATTAACTTTAAAATAAATTATTTTGATATAATTAATTAAACTTAAACTTTTACATAAATAATTAATGAACATCAAAATTATTAAAAAAAAAAATTATAACAAAATAATTATAATCTTAATAATTATATTAATCATATTATATCAAACTGATTTTTTTAAAAAACTATATTTTACCTTAAGCAGGTCATATGAAACAAGATTGATTAATGAATATCAATTTTGTGGTAGGGAATCGATTGGGTTTCTGAGTAAAATAAAAAAACAATTTAATATTGATTATCAAATACCAATAATTAACTATGCAACATCTCCCAATTCAAGTTGGTATTTTAATGGTTTAAAAAAAATAAAAACTAACAAGGTAATATTCTTAAATTATAGTTTAGATAATAAAAATTTTGATTATAAAAAAAATAATAAATATTCACATAGATTAAATTCATACAAGATACTTTATAAATATAATAATTGTTATTTTCTGCAAACAAATGATTGAAACTTTATCAATAATTTTACATTTTCTTGTTATTACAATATTTTGTTATGCTCCAAGTTTTGTATGTTCATTTATAAAAGGTGAAAAAAATCTAGATATTATTAATCGTTTAGAGGTTGGATTAGTATTTAATTTATTTTTACTTTTAATACTTTCCTTTATTTTAAGAAGTGGTTCAAATTTTATATATTATTTTTTAATAATGATTTTTTTGATAAATTTATTATTTTTACTAAAAGATTTATTTGTTAATTATAAATTTAAATTATTGAAAATTAATTATATATTCTTTCTGTTATTTCTTTTATTTTTTATTTTTTCAATAGATTTATCAAATAATCTTAAATTAGGGTGGGACGCACAAAATTATTGGCTAGCTAAAAAATTAGTTTTTACAAATGGTGGAGATTTTTTTGACCTTAAAAATACTCCTAGAGACGATTATCCATACTTAGGATCATTTTTATGGCATATTTACTCTAAATTAAGCCTTTTAGGATATGAATATTTTGGAAGGTTATTTTATTTGTTTTTATTTTTATTGTCTATTTTTTCTATAGCATCAATAATTAAGGTAAATACTTTTGAAAAAATTATCTTAATTTTTGTATTAATTTTTTTAATTTATAAAGTTGAGTTATTCAATGGCTATCAAGAAATTTTAAATTTCTCATTGTTAATTTTATTAACCAAAATATTTTATGAAATTTTAACTGAAAAAATACCTATAAAACAATTTGATAACAAATTTATTTATTTATTTATTTTAATTAATTCTATAATTTGGATTAAAAGTGAGAGTACTGTTCTAATAATAATTTTTTTATTTTCATTAATATTAGTAAAAGAAATTAATTTTAAAATTAAAATCTTGATGACTTTAGTGTTTATTTTTTTACTACTAAATAAATTTTATATTTTTGGTTTTTTAGATTTGTCACACGAAATACAAAAAGGAAATTATGAATATTTTAAAATATCTAATTTTTTTGATTTTATCAATTTTCCTAGGGCTATATTAACTTTAAAGTATATATTCTTTTATTCTCTTGATAATTTGATTTTACCTGTATCGATTATTAGTTCGGTAGTTATGTTAAAATATGATAAGAAAAACATATTTATTCTTCCTTTTTCGTTCATGTTAGTTCTAGGTTTTGGATTTTTTATGGCAGCATTTTTATTGACATCTTTCCCTTTAGAGTGGGTTTTATGGGTGTCATTGAGTCGAATAATTTTTGAAACTAGCGGATTATATATAATTCTGATTCCTTTATTTTATGATTTTTTAAAAAGAAAAAAATTTTTTAATAAAGTTTAAAATATTGTTTATAATGAATTTTCTATTATAAATTTTACCTCTTATTTTTAATTTTTTATCTTTTATTTTTATAACCTTGCAGAGGCCAGACTCTAGAAAATTAAAACTTATATGAAATTTATCTGTATTTGAGTTGTAAATTTCAAGCATTCTAAAAAAAGTTTCTTTATTATTTCGCTCCACCCAATAATTATCTCTATAATGATTCTTACAGTATGGTAGCCATGAGATATCGTCTATTAACATTATCCCATTTATTTTTAATTTTTTAAAATATAGGTAAAAAATTTTCTCAACATGGTCAGCTGTATGGGTTGTATCTACAAATATTATATCTATCTTTTTCTTTAAATGTTTATCTATTTTTTTATAATTATCATCTCTACAATTTATAAAAGTCCATTGTTTATTTTTAAAAAGATGACTGCAATCAGAGGTATCAACAGATATCAGATTACCTTTTTTAATGTTTTGTAAAAAATATTTTGTAGAATTACCATATTCAACACCAAACTCTAAAATTCTAGGCTTTTTTATTTTTTTTAATTCTTTATCAATTAAATTTTTTACTTTGAAACTCATATGAATTAATTTTTTTTAAAAATATTCATAATATTATATTTTATAATAAAATAAATTGCCTTAATGCCATCAACCCATGTTATTTTTTTACCCTCTAGGTATGTTCGCCCATAATATGAAATTCCAACTTCATATATTTTATAATTTTTTCTAGAAATTTTTGCAGTAATTTCAGCCTCGAACCCAAATCCGTCTTCTTCAATTTTTATGTCCTTTAAGATTTTACTTTTAAAAACTTTATAACAAGTTTCTATATCTGTTAAATTTAAACCAGAAAATATATTTGATAGAATTGTTAAAAACCCATTTGCTACTCTATGCCAAAAGTAAACTGCTCTGTGGGGGTTGCTTCCGATAAATCTTGATCCATAAACTATATCTGCTCTACCAGATAAAATAGGTTTAATAAGTGACATATATTCATTAGGATCATATTCTAGGTCAGCATCTTGGATCAATATTATATCGCCTGTTGCTTCCATTATTCCAGTTCTTAGGGCAGCACCTTTACCCTGGTTAGAGGAATGAAATATTATTTTATCAATTTTTTCGTTTAATCTATTTTTTAAAATATCTACCGTTGAATCTTGAGAGCAGTCATCTACTACAATTATTTCTATATTTTTATATTCTTGATTTAGGACTTTATTGATAACGGTTTCAATACTTCTATCTTCATTGTAACAAGGAATTATTATTGATAATTTCATTAAATTTTTTATTATTATTTATCTATATATAATTAATTATATTCATTTAATTTTTTTTATCACTATCATCTTATATGGTGTCCAATATTTCGCTAAAGGTGAGCATAAAGCCTCCACCATTTTTAGAAAAGAATTTAAAAAAGAAGGTAAAAATTGCTTAAAATTTAAACCACCTGAAAATAAATATCTTAATCCATTTATTTCATACTGTTGGTGTATAATATCTAATCTTTGTCCATATTTTTTTTTGAATATTTCAATATCTCTCACAAAAATGTTATGCGCTAGTGCTTGATTGGCATTAGCTAGTGGTCCAAATGTTTCGCTATTATCCCATTCAATTTTATTAGTGTCAAAATATTCATCTTTATGTAAATTTTTATGCAATACCCTAGAAAAAAAACCATTATGAGGTTCTATTAATATGCAACCACCATTTTTTTTTAAAACACGAATTAATTCATCAAAAAATTTTGTTGGATAGGGAATATGGTGAAAAACATTAATTCCATATATACATTTTATTGAGTCGTTATTAAGATTCAATTTAGTAGCATCAAGCTCTAAATCATATTTTATACCTTTTCTTTGAAATTCTGATGTTAAAATATTCTTTCTAATATCTTTAAAAAAACCAACACCCGATCCTAGTTCTACCTCCAAACCATCAATAAAAAAATATTTGTCACAAATTTTTGCCATATCTTTATAAAATGTTAAAAATGCAGAATTAAGTAATTTTTTTTTTCTTAGGATTGATAGATGAATTTTTAGTAATTCGTTGCTATTTACATCAACATTTAAAACTTCTTTTTCATATAGTAAATTTCTAATTTTATAATTCATTGATTAAATATCTAAATTATTAATGTATATTCATAATATAAATAATACATCATAAATACAATCTAGTGAAAAAAAAAAATAAAAAAATAGTTATTATAGGAAAAAGTACAAAGTTTAAAAAAATTATTTCATCAATATTTTATCAATCTGACATAAAAGTTTTTTCGTGGAGGTCAATAAAAAAATTAAAATTAGATAAGAATATTATTGAAAAAAAAGTGGATTTAATTTTAGTCTGTGGATATGATTTTTTAAGTCATTGGTATTCATTTAGAAGATATTATAATGTGAATGTAATCTTACCACTAAAATTAATTGATTCTATATCTACAAATAAAACTATAATTTTATACATTGATACAATATATAAAGTAAAAAAAAATTCTAAAATCAAAAAAAGATATACATTTTCTAGATATGAATATGCTAAGAAAGAATTAGCTTATAAACTTTTTAAAAAATTTAATAATTTAAAAATTTTAAATATTCCAGTGATCAAAAATAACAAAAATAAAGTTGATATATTTGGAAATAAATTTATGATTATTTTGTTTAATATTCTATTATATTTAGATCTTGTTAATTCTGTAAAAATATCAAAATTAAAAAAAATGGTAAATGACTCGATTAACACAAAGACAAAAATCAACCCTTTTAAAATTAAGCCTTTAGGTTTATCAATTCCAAGAAGTTTATTTTTAGATAGACTATTAAGATTTATTTATGATTAAAAATTTGGTAATAGGCTCAGGATTTTCAGCAGCAATCACAAAAATATTTTTAGGAAAAAATTCAAAAGTAATAGGTTTTAAAAAAAAAAATTTATTTGATAATCAAAATTTTTTAAGAAGAAAATCACTTGATATAAACAAATTTTTTTCAAAAAAGACATTATCATATGGCACATTAAAATTTAGATTAAAGAAAGGAAAGTTGCATGATAGATTAATTCTAGGTGGTAACTCAACTATTTGGGGTGGACATTTAAATTTAAGAAAACTTACAAATAAAATTATAATTCTAATTAAAAAAAAAGCTAAATTTGTAAAATTAGATTATTCAAAAACAGGCACTATATCTAATGATAATAACATACATCAATTGCAAACATATTCTGGAAAAATTTTAAGTTCTAATAATATTTTAAACAAAATTAAAGATGGTTATATTCTAAGTTTTTTTGTAAAAGAAAATAAGATTTATATTAGTTGGATCAACCAACAAAATAATAAATTACATCAAACTCAAGTTGATAAGTTATTCCTATGTGTGGGAGCAGTTCAATTTTTAGATTTACTTTATAGGTCTAATATTCTCAAAAATGGAGATCTAGTAGAGTATTCAGAATTTTACCATAAATATAAGATTAGAAGCATTTATTCAAAAATTCCAAGAAAAAACATTACCGTCATCAGATATAAGTTATCAAGAGCAATTGGACACTATTTAGGAATACAATTTTTTTCTAAATTTTTGAAATTACTTAATTTTATTCCATTATGTGTTGATCAATGTTTTTATAAAAAAAAAATAAATTATAAATTATTACTCAAAAATGGTGAGTTTAATGAGCAAATTTATTCAAGATCAATTCAGAATTTTGGTCAATCAATTCACTATTGTAACCTGAGAATTAATAAGATTTCGATTAATAAAATAATTAAAAAAATACATCCTAATATTTATGGGATAGGGATGTCCTTTGTAGATCAAAATATACCAGGTCCTATTTCCAATGATATTATTTTAGACTCGTATAAAAAAACAATTAATATATAGAAATAATATCAAATGAATCTACAATTTTTAAAATTAGTAAAATTTATTAAAAAAAAAATTACTAATCCATTTATTAAATATTTGTTTTTTATTCTATTAATAATCATAGGATCTTTAATTTATATTTTTTATGTAAACGACAATTGTAAGTCATTAAAGTTTTTCTCAGCATACAAAGATCTTGGTATTGAGCATATTAGGCCATGTTTTTCAAAAGGAAATTTGAATAATAAAATTAAAAAAGTAATTAAAAAATCCCCATTAATTTTTGAATATGCCAGAAGTATAAAAAGAAATCGTTTCGGAGGATCTAATCAAGATATTCTTTCTTTTGAAGATAATTCTAACTTATTAGAAAATAGAGATGATTTACCTAAATATAAATATCAAAAAGGTTTACTCTTCAAAGAAAACAAGCAATTAGATAAATTTAATAATAACGAACAAACTACTGAAAATTCTTCCTGGACCAGGTCTCACGGTGGCAATTGGAATACACATTTTAGCAATTCAAATTTAATAGATAAAAAAAATATAAAAAAATTAGATTTAATTTGGAAACGAACATCTATCAAAAAAGATGATTTTAAATCATACTACAAGCAAAATATTGAGATCAACCCAATAGTTATTAATAAAAAATTAATTTATATTACCTCAGATTGGAAAATTGAAGCAGTAGATGGTGTAACTGGAAAAAAAATATGGGATATTGATACAATTTTCCAACCCTCAAGAAGAGGTATTGTTAGTTATATTAATGAAAAAAATAAAGAATATTTATTTGTACCAGTTGGAGGTAGAATTTATAAAATTGATGCTAAAAATGGAAAATTAGTAAAATCTTTTGGCGACAAGGGATCTATTAGTAGCTTAACCATAGTTGCTCCAATGGTTTATAAAGATTCATTAGTTAGTGTATCAATTATGAGGTCAGTTGACGTTTTTGATATAAACTCTGGAGTAAAAAAATTTGGTATTTCCGTTCATGATAAAAGAAATTTTAGTGGAGGTGCTCCTTGGGGTGGAGCAGCACTCGATAAAAAAAAAGGAATAGTTTATATTGTTACAGGAAATCCTCTTCCATCTCTTTATGGAGTAAACAGACCTGGTGCAAATAAAAATACGTCCAGTATTGTTGCCTTTGATTTAAACGCAAGAAATATACTTTGGGCATTTCAAGATGTTAGTCACGATTTATGGGATTATGATATTGCGAGTCCACCTATAATTCATAATTTGGAAATAGAAGGCAAACTATTTGAAACCATAATAGCTTTAACTAAAACGGGAAATGTTATTTTATTAGATAGAAATAATGGAAAACCTATTTTTGATTTAAGATATAGGAAAGCTCCAACTTCGGATGTTCCAAATGAGATTACTGCTAAATATCAATTAGATTTAGAAAAGCCAGAAAAGTTTTCAAAAGTTGAATTTACCAAAAAAGATTTTGATAAGCTTTCTAATGAAAAGATTAAGAAAATAAAAAAAATTGTTAATCAATCAAAAATAGGATGGTTTGAAGCTCCTTCTTTTAAAAAAGATTTAATCATTTTTGGCTTACATGGAGGTGCTCAATGGCCTGGAGCAGCAATAGATCCTTATAAGCATGAATTATTCATTCCAACCAATAATGTTCCATGGAAATTAAGATTATATTTACAATCAATGGAAAATCCTAATAAATATTTCATAAAAAATAAAAAAGCATTGAAAACTTATTATAAAAATTGTTCTAGTTGTCATGGGAAAAATAGAAATGGTAAAAAAATAAAGGATGGTGAAAAATTAATTAAGTACGTTCCTTCATTAGTTGGGTTATCAGGTAAAATGTCTAAACCACTCTTTGGAGAAGAGGATTTAAATGTTAAATTGAACATTGCCCATAATGAAAAATTTAAAGATATAGATTTAGAGCAACTTAAGAAGTTATTTAAAGATTGGGATAATTATTTGTATGATAATAAATTAATAAGAGTTGAAAATAATGTAAACTCATGGACTCAATTTTTAACTAGTGACGACATGCCAGCATCAAATCCTCCTTGGGGATATATTTCTAAAGTAAATTTAAGTAACGGAAAATTAGAATGGAAAAAGTCAATTGGAAAAAAATTCATAAATGGTGAATGGATTGAAACTGGTTCATCAATATTTGGTGGGGTTGCGCTTAACAAAGCTGGTATTTTGTTTGTTACAGGAACAAGTGATAATTTTGTTTATGCGATAGACTCAACTTCTGGAGAAGAGATATGGAATTATAAAATGAAAGCAAGCGGAAGTGCTCCACCAATTTTATATGAAATTAATGGAAAACAATATTTGTCAATAATATCAACTGGCGGAGCATATCATGATTATAAGGAAAAAGACTCAACAATATATACATTTGGCATAAGGTAAAAAGGTGGTAAAAAAAAAAATATGGAAATTAAATTATATTCCAAAATCAAAAAACTTAAG
>NZ_KI421440.1:0-1091303 GCF_000472605.1 Candidatus Pelagibacter ubique HTCC8051 | reverse complement strand
AAAAAAAAAAAAATAATTAAAAGTCCATTATTTTCAATAATAACAGTAGTTTATAATGGCGATAGATACCTTGAAAAAACAATTAAAAGTGTACTAAACCAGAGCAATCAAAATTTTGAATACATAATTATTGATGGTGGTTCAAAAGACGATTCTCTTAATATAATAAAAAAATATGAAAAAAGAATTGATTACTGGTTAAGCGAAAAAGACAAGGGTATTTATGATGCTTTTAATAAAGGAATGAAAGTAGCTAAAGGCAAATTTATAGGATTCATAAATTCAGATGATATTTATAGAAAAAATGCGTTAAAAATAATTTCAAATTATTATTTAAATAATAAGTATTTTGACTTTATTTTTGGGAGCGTGAAAAAGCATTGGGGTGTATTACATGGATATAGACCACATAAAATAAAATACAGTTGGGGATTTTATAGTAGTCATTCTACTGGATTTTTCATAAAAAGAGATATTGCTGAAAAGGTAGGATTTTACAATACAAAATATAAGTATCATGCAGATTATGATTATTTTTACAGACTAATTGTAAAGAAAAAAAAACAAGGAGTTTCTACAAAAAAAAATGAATTAGTTGGAGTGTTTAGACGGGGTGGTTTTTCAAGTCAAATAAGTTTTTGGAAAAAATTAAATGAAGAAATAAAAATAAGATATGACAACCATCAAAATATATTTTTATTAGCATTAATTTTTTTTAATAAATTTTTTAGAAATCTGGATCAAATTTTTAAAAATAATTAATTTGAAGATTTAGTTTGATTTAATAAAATAATAAATTTATCATTAACTAATGAATATATTAATTACAGGAGTATGTGGTTTCGTAGGCTTTTCTCTTGCTGAAGAATTACTTAAGCTAAATAATAATATTATTGGAGTTGATAATATCAACAACTATTATTCAAAAGTACTTAAAAAAAAAAGATTGAGTATTTTAAAAAAAAAAAAAAATTTTCAATTCATTTTATGTGACATAAATAATCATAAAAAAATAACTAATAAAACAAAAAAAATTAATATTGATATTATCTTTAATTTTGCAGCACAAGCTGGAGTAAGATATGCTGCAAAAAACCCAAAGTCATATTATCATAGCAACGTTGATGGTTTTAAGAATTTAATAAAATTTGTTAAACACAAAAATCCAAAAAAATTTATTTTTGCTTCATCAAGTTCTGTCTATGGAGATGCAAAAAAATATCCTGTAAAAGAAAATAATAGATTAAAGCCTAAAAATTTGTATGCAAAAACAAAAAAATTTAATGAATATTATGCTGAAAAAAAATTTAAAAGCACCAATATTAAAGTTATTGGTTTAAGATTGTTTACTATCTACGGTGAATGGGGAAGACCTGATATGTTAATTTTGAAATTTTTAAAATTAGCAAACCAAAATAAACAATTCGAATTAAATTGTGAAGGAAACATGTATAGAGATTTTACTTATATCAAATCTGCAATTAAAATGATTAAACCTCTTATTAAGTTAAAAATAAAAAAAAGATATCAAATTTTCAATATATGTTCTTCTAAGCCAGTAAAGGTAAATGATATAGTTGAGAGTTTAAAAGAAATTACTAAATTTAAAAAAATCAAAAATATTTCTATGAATAAACATGAGGTGTATAAAACCTATGGTTCAAATCAAAAAATTTTGAGAAAAATTAATCTTAAAAATAGTTTTTTGCCAATAAATAAAGGAGTTAAGAAAACATTTAATTGGTTTTTAAAATATAAAAAAATTATTTAAATTGAATTAATGAAATCTATTTATTATTGGTCTCCATATTTAACTAATGTTGCAACAATTAAAGCAGTAATAAATTCAGCTACAAGTTTAAAAAAATTTTCAAAAAAATTTGATCCTGTGATTATAAACTCATGTGGAGAATTTAACAAATACAAGAAAGAATTAGATAATAAGGGAATTAAGGTTCTAAATTTATTATCTTTTAATGTTCATAAATTTTTACCATCAAAAGGTTTTTTTTTTAGCAGACTTTCTTTTATGTTGATTTTTTTAATTACTTTTTTTCCATTTATGAATTTTATTAAATCAAAAAAACCTGACTATTTAATTTTACATTTAATTACTTCATTACCAATAATTATCTCAAATTTAATAAAAAGTGAGACAAAATATATTTTGAGAATATCTGGTTTACCAAAATATAATTTATTAAGAAAATTTATTTGGAAAAGGTTAGGAAAAAAAATTTTTAAAATTACCTGTCCCACAAATGGTACATTAAATGATTTAAATTTGAATAATTTATTTGAAAAACAAAAGTTAGTTTTATTAAAAGATCCTGTTTTTAGTATTAACGAAACTAATAAAAAAAAAAATGAGATGCTAAATAGTATAGTTAATGTAACAGATTATAATATAATTTGTGTTGGAAGATTAACTAAACAAAAAAATTTTAAATTGATAATTAATTCTTTTGATCAATTTCTCAAATTTAAAGAAAATAGTAAATTAACTATAATTGGCGAGGGAGAAGATAGAATATCTTTACAGAATCTAATTAATAAAAAAAAATTATCACATAAGATTAGATTAGTTGGATTTAAAAAAAATATTTTTAAATATTTTAAAAATTCAGATTTATTTATCTTACCATCTCTTTGGGAAGATCCAGGATGGGTTTTAATAGAAGCAGCAATATCAGATATCTTAATACTCTCTAGTGATTGTAAAAATGGACCTGGGGAATTTATTCAAGATAATGATGGAGGTATTTTGTTTAAAAATAATTCATCTAAAGATTTAATAGATAAATTTAAAGATGTAAGTAATCTAAATAAAAATCAAATATTTATAAAAAAAGTTTTTGCTAAAAAAAAAGCAAGTGAATTTACATTATTTAATCATTATTCTAATTTTGAAAAAATTTTAAATTAGACCTTTAATATCAAAGACATTAAATAACTGATAAAAAAATCTAAATTGAAATATCTTCTTTTATTTATAAAAAAATTATACTTATGCTGTTCTAATCTTCTTTGCCAATATAATCTATTATTAAAGCCAGTATAGTCTTTATCAACAGAGTCACTTAACTCTACCTTGTTTGTAAAATATCTATTAATTTTAATTAATTTTTTTTTATTATTGCAGTAGATTGCGAGCAAAATATCTATTGCTAAGAATTTATATTTTTTGATTTTAATCTCACTAAAAAATTTTAAAAGTAATTCCTTTTTTATAGAGATAGCACTAGTACAAACATTTTTAGGCCAATCATTAATCAGTTTTTTATAAAAGTAATTATTTTTGTGATTTGAATATTTGCTTTTAATCTTTTTATTATCTTTAAAGATAGAATAATTATCTAATATCATTATTTCTTTATGTTCTAAAATTTTACTTATTATTTTAACTTTGTTTTTACCAAATATATCATCTCCATCTAACAAAAATATATTTTTTCCTTTTGAAATTTTTAATGATTGTTTTATTTTAAAAAGTTGATCTTGAACTTTATTCTTTAGTTTTTCTTTTATTTTAAAAAAAAAAACTTTTTTTGATTTGAAATTCCTTCTAATTTTATTTTCATTTTCAAGTTTTGAAAATGCTACAATTATTTCTAAATCTTTATCTGTTTGATTAAGACAAGATTGAATAGTTTTAATTATTGTTTTATCTTTTTTTTCAGCTGTAATTATTACAGTGTTTTTTGTCATGATTTATATAATTTTTTTATTTCTAAATAGTATTTATTTAGATTAAATTTATAATCAAACCTGTCTAAAGCTTTGTAAGATGAATTTGTAATTTTGTTTAAAACTTTTTTATTTTTTGATGAATATTGAACAATTTTTTCTGAAATTTGTTTGTAATTTTCTATTTCACACAAAAAACCATATCTACCATCTTTAAGTATTTCTCTTGGTCCAGTAGGACAGTCTGTTGAAATAATATTTTTTTTTAAGGTTGCTGCTTCTAGTAGTACGTTTGGTAAACCTTCAAATTTAGATGTTAGTAAAAAAAGATCAGCTTTTTTTAAATATGGAAATGGATTTTTTTTAAAATTTAGAATTTTTACAATTTTATTCATTTTATTAATATCTATAAATTTAATTAATTTATTGTAATTTACCCCTCTACCAATAATTAGGAGCCGTATATTAATTTTATCTTTTAATTCATTAACAGATTTTAATAATGTTAAATGATCTTTCTGGTCAGTGAATCTACCTATGTTAATTATTTTGAGATAATTTTTTGAATTATCAAAAAAAGGAAAAAAGATTTTTTTTTTTGAAAGTGTTAAAATTTCATTTTTGTTAAGCGGATTATAAATCATTACTGTATTTAGATTAAAACTCTTTTTAAATTCTTTTTTAAAATCATTACTATTAACTATGATGGTATCGGCTAATCCAAGTAATAATTTAAATAATTTTTTTTTTAAAAAATTTTTTGACCACCCTGATGGTGAAGAATTCGAACGCACAATAATTTTAGTATTAAGTAATTTACAAATTAAAATGCAATAAAGGTTTGCTTGAAAAGAAAGAACAACAATATTTTTATTTTTAATTATTTGTTTTAAAAGTAAATAAAGACAAAATATATATTTAATTTTTCTACCATATTTATTTAAATTAAAATAAGGCGCGATAAACTTAAGTGACTTGAATTTATTTTTAAACTCACGAGATGTTGTTATTAAGCTGACATTATTAAATTTTCTAGATAAAAAATTAGATATTAGAAAAAGATTTTTTTCAACACCCCCACCTTCTATGGAAGGCATAAAAATAATTATCTCTTTGTTCATAAAATTAAAGAAAGTTTATTTTGATTTTATTAAGTTTATTTAATACATAATGATTATATGTTAGTAAGTATAATTATTCCATATTATAAAAACCAGTTTTATATTAAAAAAACAGTTAGCTCTATTTTAAAGCAATCCTATCAAAAATTTGAAATTATTATCGTAAATGATGAGCCGGGAAAATTATCTAAAGATATATTATCTTCTTTAAAAAAAAAAGATAAACGAATTAAAATAATTCATAACTTAAAGAATATTGGAGCAGGAAGATCAAGAAATAAAGCAATTAAATATGCTAAAGGAACATATATTGCTTTTATAGATAGTGATGATCTGTGGAAAAAAAATAAGCTTAAAACTCAGATAAATATAATGAAGAAATTTGATTACAACATATCACACACAGCCTATTATATAATTGATCAAAATGATAACAAGCTAGCATTAAGAAAATCTAAAAATTTAAATTTAAAAAATTTAAAAAACTCATGTGATGTTGGTCTTTCTACCGTTGTAGTGAAAAAAAAAATATTAAAAAAAGACAGGTTATTTTCAAATTTTAAAACCAAAGAGGATTATTTTTTATGGCTAAAAATTGCTCATCATGGGGAAATTTTTTACTATATAAAACATCCTCTTTCTTATTGGAGAAAAACTCACAATTCTTTATCTAGTTCGATAGTTCAAAAGTTAATTGACTCATATAGATTATATTATCATTTTGAGAATAATTTTATAATTTCAATTTATAGAACAGTAATTCTAAGTTTTAATTTTTTAATAAAGAAAAAAAATGACTATAGACTTTTATAAATTTATTCTCTTATTTTTGATAAGTAGTCTAGTTTACTTTTTTAACATAAAATTTTTAAGATCTACCTATCAGAAAACTTATATACATCAAAAATATTCTTCAGATTTTTTGGGTAACCCAATGGGTGGCTATGTGATTTTTTTTTTTATAATACTATTTAAATTATATCTAGATTATTTAGAATTGTTCTTTCTATTTACAATATTTTTTTTAGGTATTCTGTCAGATATCAAGATATTTAACTCTCCGATCAAAAGGCTTTTTTTTCAAATATTTGTAATATTAACTAGTATTTCTTTTTCTGAAATTGGAATTGCTTCAACAAGAATTGATTTTATTGATTATTTATTAATGAATGAAATAATAAATGTTCTTTTTACTACTTTTTGTATCTTAATTGTAATTAATGGTTCAAATTTTATAGATGGTTTAAATGGATTAGTTACCGGCTATTACTTAATAATTATAACTTTACTTTTAAATTATGAATTGAATTTAGATTTATATTTTCAAAGTAATTTATTAGTAAATTTTGTTATTGTTTTGATTATTTTATTATTAGTAAACTTTTTAAACAAGGTTTTTTTAGGAGATAATGGTTCGTATCTAATTGGATTTTTATTTTCAATTTATCTAATTAAAGTTCATCAAGTAAATTCAAGTGTTTCTCCATATTTTATAATTTTATTGTTATGGTACCCATGTTTTGAAAATCTATTTTCTATTATAAGAAAAAAAATAACAAAAGTTTTGGCAACTAATCCTGATAATAGTCACTTGCATCAGTTATTTTTTCAATTTATTTTAAAAAAATGTAAAATAAAAAATAAATTAACTGCAAATAATTTAACCTCATTAATAATTAATACTTATCACTTTTTAATATTTTATGTTGGAATTCAAAGTATTAATCTAACAAATGTGCAATTGTATTTATTAGGAATTAATATAACTGTTTATATTTGTTTATATATATTTCTATATAGATTTAATAAAAATTTAAGTAAATAACTATTTAGTAAAAAATAATTCTATTAATTTTTTCAGAATTAAACTTCCATCTTTAAATGCGTTAACTTTTTTTTTACCAGCAATCCTTTTCCTTTCAAAAGACGGATAGACATCCATTGTAAATTTTTTTCTCTTTACTTTTATGGGTAGCTCTACACAAAATTGGAAATCGGTACTTAATATATTTAATATTTTAGCTTTAGATGTGTCTCCAACAACAAAAGTGTACAAAATATCAGATATTTCTAATTTAAAAAAAATTTTTCCTACAAAAGAAAAAAAATAGTTTCCAATAAGGGTTATAAATGTATCATCTTCACTTCCTGCTTTTTTTTCATATCTTGAAGCAAATATAAAATCTGTTTTGTTTGTATTAATTTTTTTCATAATTTCACTTATCTCATTAGGATTAAAGGATCCATCAGCATTAAAAATACAAAAATATTTTGTCTTACAATTATTTATACCTTCAATTAAAGCATTACCATAGCCAACCCCTTTTTGATAAATCACCTCTATGTTAAAATTTTTAATGGAATTAATTGTCACTAAATCAGTTTCTTTTAATATTACACATATTTTGTAATTAAATTTTTTTAATTCTGTTAAAACACTTGGTAAAGATTCAGATTCAAATTTTGCTGGAATTAATAGCGTTAAGTTTTCCATAATAAATATTTTTGATATTTTGGCTCAAATGTAAAAATTAATATTAATTTTAATATAAATACTATATTTAGTAATTATGTCATTAGATTTATTAATATATTTATTTTTTTATTTTATAATAATAAATTCTACCATCGGTTATGGATATCTAGTTGCTCATTTTACTAAAATTGATTTTAAATTTTTTGATAGCTCATTTTTAGGTTTGTTGGGAATTTTTGTTCTTTTACTTATCTCTTATGTCTCTCATATATTCGTTGCTCATGATTATGTTCATAATTCAATAATTTTAATAATAGGAATTTTATCTTTTATTTATTTTTTTTTTAAAGAAAAAAAAAGGGGTAGTTTAATAAAAATAAATTTATTTTTTTTGTTATTATTTATTTCATTTATTATCTTTAAATCTCATGATGATTTTTCATACTATCATTTTCCATATATTTATTACCTAACACAGACAGAGATTGTACTAGGTATAGGGAATTTTAACCATGGTTTTAGGACACCTTCATCTATTTTTTATTTAAACTCATTATTTTATCTTCCAATAATAAAATATTATTTTTTTCAAATAGGAGCAATTTTGATAATGGGATTTAGTTGTTATCATCTTATTTATTTAATAAAGGAAGGATTAAAACAAAGAAAATATGATAAATTTTTCTTCTTATCTTTATTATTTTTTGTTTTTACACTTGTCTTTTTTTATAGAATAGCTGAACATGGTACAGATAGATCTGCACAAATTCTCATATTTTTATTAATCATTAAATTATTGGTAATAATTAACTTTGATAATGGTATAAAGGAGAATATTGCTAAAATATTAATAATTCTGGGTTTAGTAATTTCTCTAAAATCATTTTATGTACTTTATTTAGCTTTTAGTTTTCCAGTTTTTTATTATTTTATTAAAGATAAAAAATTTATTAATATTCAATTAATATTTAAGAATTATTTTTTTTATTTCTTTTTATTTTTTTTTACCAATATATTATTTGTTAATTTTGCTAATAGTGGATGTTTAATTTATCCTGTTTCTATAACTTGTTTTGATCATTTTAGTTGGTCTATACCTCTTCAAGAAGTTTCAGCTATGAATGATTGGTATGAACAATGGTCAAAAGCTGGTGCAAATCCAAATTTTAGAGTCGAAAATCCTGAAGAATATATCCAGTATTTTAATTGGGTAAATAACTGGTTTGAAGAATATTTTTTTACAAAGGTTTCAGATTTTTTATTTGGAATATTTTTTTTAACATTAATTTTTTTAATACTGTTTAGATCGAAACAAAAAAAACCATTATTCATTTATAAAGGTGAGAAATTTATATATATTATAATATTAATTTTATTTTTTGAGTGGTTTTATAATCATCCTGCTTTAAGGTATGGTGGTTATCAATTATTATGTCTATTACTTTTTTTGCCTGTCTCAAATATTTTAAGTAGAAAAAATGATTTAAAAAATATTTTGTTTAAAACAAATATATTACTGTTAATAGCTTTAACGGTTTTTCTTGGCAGAAATATAGATAGATTAATAAATGAAAATATTAAATATGGATTTAATCCTTTTATCAATCCAGCCTATAGATTAACTGCTAATCATTTTTTAGTTCACAATAAGTTTAGAGAGATAATTGATAATAAATTTTTTTGTAACTCTAGTGAAAATCAATGTGTTAATAACGATGGCGTTGATGTAAAAGAAATATATGGATATAAAATTTTCTACAGAAAAATAAAATAATAGCCTTAAAAATTGATGATTAAATTTCTTACTTTAAAAATTTTAAATATTTTTGATTATTTTTATCAAAAAAAATTGATAAATTTTTTAAAAAAAAAAGGTTTAAATAACCTAAATATACTTTTAGATATCGGAGCTCACGAAGGAGAGTCGATTAAATTATTTACTAATAATTTTAATATTAATGAAATTTACTCATTTGAGCCAAGTCCTATTTCATTTAAAATTTTGATAAGAAATATTACTACAATTGAAGATAAATTTAAAAAAACAAAAATATTTCCAGAAAATATTGCTTTAGGTTCAAAGCATAAAAAAATATTTATGAAACATATTAGTGAGTCCTCTTCTTCAACTATTAGAGAACTAAATACTGACTCAAAATATTTCAAAAAAAAATTTTTTTTTCTTAAAAACTCTAATAGTCAAGATCTATTTAAAAAAATAGAAGTCCAACAAATTTTGTTATCTGATTATATTGAAAAAAATAATATTAAAAGTGTTGATTTCATAAAAATTGATACTGAAGGGTATGAATTAGAAGTTTTAAAAGGTGCTAAAAACATACTATTTAAGACAAAGTATATATTATTTGAACACCACTATGATGACATGATTGTTAAAAATTATTTTTTTTCTGACATACATAAGTTTTTAAAGGATAATAATTTTCAACAAATATATAAATCTAAAATGCCATTTAGAAAAACTTTTGAATATATTTATCAAAATAGGTCATTTAAATTATAACATTTTACAATCATCATCTTTACTACTAGAAACCGAGATATAATTAACTTAAAATAAAGATTATGAAAATTAAAAAAGCACTAATATTTGGAGTTACTGGGCAAGATGGATCATATTTAGCTGAGTTTTTAATTAGTAAGGGCTATATTGTTCATGGTGTAAAGAGAAGATCTTCATCTTTTAATACTGGCAGAATAGATCATATTTATCAAGATCCTCATGTTAAAAACAGAAAATTTATACTTCACTACGGTGATGTGACTGACTCTTTGTCAGTCTCAACTATAATTAAAAATATTGAACCTGATGAAATTTATAATCTAGCAGCACAATCTCATGTTGCTGTTTCATTTGAAGTTCCCGAATATACAGCAAACGCTGATGCGATAGGAGCTTTGAGAATTTTAGAAGCAATAAAATTCCATGGTTTAGAAAAAACTACAAAATTTTATCAAGCAGGAACATCAGAAATGTTTGGAAAAGTTCAGGAAGTTCCTCAGTCAGAAAAAACTCCATTTTATCCAAGAAGTCCATATGGTGTTGCAAAAGTATATGCTCACTGGATAACTATTAATTACAGAGAAGCATATAAAATTTTTGCCTGTAATGGAATATTGTTTAATCATGAAAGCCCTGTAAGAGGTGAAACATTTGTTACAAGAAAAATTGTTATTGCACTTTGTAAGATTAAATTAGGACTTCAAAAAACTTTATATTTAGGAAACCTGAATGCTAAGCGTGATTGGGGTCATGCCAAAGACTACGTGGAAGCAATGTGGAAGATGTTACAAAAAAAAACTCCTTCAGATTATGTTATTGCAACTGGCAATCAATACTCTGTGAAAAAATTTGTTGAATTATCACTTAATGAATTAAAAATAAAATATCAATGGAGAGGAAAGGGAATTAACACAAAATGCTATGATGAAAAAGGAAATTGTATAGTAGCATGCAAAAAAGAATATTTTAGACCTCTTGAGGTTGATACACTTTTAGGTGACTCCAGAAAAGCCAGAAAAGAACTAAATTGGCGACCTAAAACAAATATTAAAACATTAGTTAAAGAAATGATTAATTCAGAATTTCAAAGATTATAAAGTGATCAATAAGTACTCAAGAATTTATATAGCTGGTCACTATGGTTTAGTGGGAAGTGCTATTTTACGCAGACTTAAAAAAGAAGGTTATAAAGATGTTATTTTTAGAACAAGAAAACAACTTGATCTAAAAGATCAAAAAAAAGTATTTAATTTTCTAAAAAAACAGAAACCAGATTTTATTTTTATAGCAGCTGCGAAAGTAGGTGGGATATATTCGAACAATAAATATAAGGCGGAATTCATTTTTGATAATATTTCTATTCAATCTAATTTGATAAATGGAGCGTATCAAAATGGAATAAAAAATTTAATTTTTTTGGGTTCAAGTTGTGTTTATCCCAGAAATTGCAACCAACCAATTAAAGAAAGTTATTTACTATCAGGCGAACTTGAAAAAACTAATGATGCATATGCTGTAGCAAAAATAGCAGGTATAAAAATGTGTGAAAGTTATAATCTTCAATATAATACAAATTATAAGTGTTTAATGCCAACCAACACTTTTGGACCTAACGATAATTATGATTTATTAAATGGTCATTTTTTTCCATCATTAATTAAAAAGATACATCAAGTAAAAATAAATAATAAAAAAGAATTAATTTTATGGGGTAATGGAAAAGCAAAGAGGGAAGTAGTATATGTAGATGATATTGCTGATGCATGTATACATTTTATGAAAAAAAAAATAAAAGAGACAGTAGTAAATATTGGAACTGGCAAAGATTATACAATAAAAGAATATGCAATAAAAATTTTGAGTAAAATTATATCTGATAAAAAAATACGAATTAGATATGATACAAAAAAACCAAATGGAACACCACGAAAAGTTTTAGATATTAGTTTGGCTAAAAAGTATGGATGGTATCCAAAAACAAAACTTACTGATGCTATTTTAAAAACCTATGATCACTTTTTAAAAATAGAAAAATGAAAAAAAAAATTATAGTAATTACTGGTGGTGCAGGATTTGTAGGTTCTAATTTAATAAAATTTTTAGTTAAAAAAACAAATTTTAAAATAATAAGTATAGATAACTATTCATCAGGAACAAAAAAAAATCATATAATGAATTCAAAGGTAAAATATTTAAAATCAAACACAAAAAATATTTCTAAAACTTTAAATCCTTACAAAAATAAAATAAATTCAATTTTTCATTTTGGAGAATTTTCAAGAATATATCAAAGTTTTGTAAATATGGATTTATGTATGGATTCAAATACAATTGGTTCAAATGAAGTTTTTAATTTTTGCTTATCAAATAAGATTAAGTTAATTTATTCAGCTACATCTGCAAGCATAGGAAATAGTGGTCAAGACAAAAATCTATCACCTTATGCATTCACAAAATCAAAAAATCTTGAAATGTTAGAAAATTTAAAAAAATGGTTTAAATTTAAATATGAAGTAGTTTACTTTTATAATGTATATGGACCTAATCAAATTTGCTCAGGAAGCATGGCAACAGTTATAGGAATTTTTGTAAATCAATATTTAAAAGATAAACCATTAACAGTTGTAAAGCCGGGAAGCCAAACTCGTAGGTTCACCCACATAAATGATACGGTTAAAGCATGTTACTATGCATGGAAAAAAAATAAATCTAGACATTATAGCATCTCTAACAAAAAAAGTTATAGTGTCTTACAAGTTGCAAAAATGTTTAATCGTAAAATTAAATTTTTACCAACAAGATTAGGTGAAAGATATGCATCTGCTCTAACCAGCATGAATTTATCTAATAAAGTTTATAAGTTATTTGGTTCAATTCAGCTTAAAGATTATATAAAAGACTTTATTAATAATAGATAATTTTAAGTATTTCCTTGTTTACAATATAAATTTATTAGGTATAACACACACGCCGGTGATTATTGCGTAGGTGTTATACCCGATCCCATACCGAACTCGGAAGTCAAGCCCTACAGCGCCAATGGTACTTTGTCTTAAGGCACGGAAGAGTAGGACATTGCCGGCATTAAAAAATAATTATGAAAATAAAAAGCTCACTTAAATCAATTAAAAAAAGAGACTTAAATTCTAAATTAGTAAGAAGAAGAGGTCGTGTTTACGTAATCAATAAAACTAATCCAAAATTTAAAGCAAGACAGAAGTAATTTTTATGGATAATGAAAACCATAAAAGCACCTGGAACAATTTTACAAAGTTTGTGTTGTGGGGATCTGTCGCGGTTATTGGAGTTTTAGTTTTAATGGCAATATTCTTATTATAAGATCAATGTATGAAAATTGCTTCTATATCAGAAAATCAAAAAGTTGAAAAACGTATTGCAATCACCCCTGAGATTGTAAAAAAATATATATCACTGGGTATTGAAGTTTTTTTACCTGAAAATTATGGAAGTCATTTAGGATTTAAGGATGAAAAATATAAAGAATTTGGAGTATCTATTTCAAAAGATGAAAGTGAAATTATAAAAAACGCAGATGTTATTGTTCAATTGGGTTTATTAGATAATGATAAAATTTCTTTATTAAAAGAAAATCAAACATTTATAGGAGTATTAAATCCATATGATAATAAAGAAAAAATTAACGATTTAGTTGAAAAAAAGATTAATACTTTTTCACTTGAGTTACTTCCAAGAATTACAAGGGCACAGTCTATGGATATACTTTCATCCCAAGCAAACCTAGCTGGATACAAAGCTGTATTAGAGTCCTTTGCTAAATTTGAAAAAGCTATTCCGATGATGATGACTGCAGCAGGAACAATTCCAGCTGCAAAAGTTTTAGTTGTTGGAGCTGGAGTTGCAGGACTTCAAGCTATTGCAACTGCAAAACGAATGGGAGCAATTGTATTTGCTACTGATGTTAGAATGGCGTCAAAAGAACAGGTAGAAAGTCTAGGAGGAAAATTTTTAACTGTTGGAGGTGCAGAAAATTTAGAGACAGAAGGGGGTTATGCAAAGGAAGCATCAGATGAATTTAAAAAAAAACAAGAAGATTTGTTATCAGAGACGTTGAAGAAAATTGATATAGTAATTTGTACAGCCTTAATTCCTGGAAAAAAAGCACCAGTAATTATTAAAGAAGATATGATTAATAATATGACTTCTGGTTCAATTATTTATGATTTAGCTGCTATTCAAGGTGGAAATACAGCCTACACTAAAGTTAATGAGATTGTAGATAAAAATGGAGTTAAAATAATGGGAGAAAGTAATATTTTAAATCAACTTCCTACTTCTGCATCAAATTTATATGCCAAAAATGTATTTAATTTTATCTCAAATTTATATGATCAAGAAAATAAGAAAATAAATATTAATTTAGAAGATGAAATAATTGAAAAAACTTTAATAAAGTAAAATTATGGAAATAGATCCTTTTATATTCAGATTAAGCATTTTTATCCTTTCTATTTTTATTGGATATTATGTAGTTTGGAGTGTAACTCCTTCACTACACACACCTTTAATGTCCGTAACTAATGCAATTTCATCTGTGATTATTGTTGGAGCAATTATTGCAGGTCTAGCAGGTAATTCTGATAATATATTTAATACCTCAAGTATATTTGGGTTTTTGGCAATATCCTTAGCAGCAATTAATATTTTTGGGGGCTTTCTTGTAACCCAAAGAATGCTTGCAATGTACAAAAAAAAGAAAAAGGATAAATAATGTTATCAGCAAATTTATCAGCAATATTTTATTTAATTTCAGGGGTATTATTTATTTTAGCTTTAAGAGGACTTTCATCACCAGAAACTTCAAGACAAGGAAATTTTTTTGGAATTTTGGGAATGATTATTGCAATTACAGTTACTTTTTTATCAATTGGTAATTTTTCAACTGGATTCGTTGTTGTATTAATCTTTCTTTTAATTGGTGGATTAATAGGTGCATTTATTGCCTATAAAATTCCAATGACAGCGATGCCAGAACTGGTTGCTGGTTTTCATAGTCTGGTAGGACTTGCAGCTGTATTTGTTGCAATAGCCGCTTTTTTAAATCCAGATGCTTTCAATTTGGGATCTCCAGGTAAAATTAAACTTGGAAGCTTAATTGAGATGTCGATTGGTGCAGTAGTTGGTGCAATAACTTTTTCAGGATCAATTATTGCTTTTTTAAAACTTCAAGGAATCATGTCTGGATCACCTATAACCTTTAAAGGACAGCATCCACTAAATGCTTTAATTTTAATTTCAATAATTGTTCTGACTTATTTGCTTTGCTCTACACAATCTTCTAATTTATTTTGGATATTGTTAGCTGTATCATTTTTAATTGGATTTTTATTAATAATTCCAATTGGGGGTGCAGATATGCCAGTTGTGATTTCAATGCTAAATTCATATTCTGGTTGGGCTGCTGCAGGAATTGGTTTTACTCTGGAAAATACTGCATTAATAATCACAGGAGCATTAGTTGGATCATCTGGTGCAATTTTATCATATATAATGTGTAAAGGAATGAATAGATCATTCTTTAATGTTATTTTAGGTGGGTTTGGTGCAACTGAACAATCATCATCGTCACAAAGTAAAGAACAAAGACCAGTTAAAAGTGGAAATGCAGATGATGCTGCCTTTTTAATGAAAAATGCATCATCAGTCATCATTGTACCAGGTTATGGTATGGCGGTTGCTCAAGCACAACACGCTTTAAGAGAGATGGTAGATACATTAAAAAAAAATGATATTAAAGTTTCTTATGCAATCCATCCAGTTGCTGGAAGAATGCCTGGTCATATGAATGTGTTGTTAGCTGAAGCGAATGTGCCTTATGATGAAGTTTTTGAATTGGAAGAGATTAATAATGATTTTGCTAATGCAGATGTTGCATTTGTAATAGGCGCGAATGATGTGACAAATCCTGTTGCAAAGACGGATCCTCAAAGCCCAATTTATGGAATGCCAGTTCTCGATGTTGAAAAATGTAAATCAGTTTTATTTGTAAAAAGAAGTCTATCCCCTGGGTATGCTGGGATAGATAATGATCTATTTTATAAAGAAAATACTCTTATGTTGTTTGCAGATGCTAAAAAAATGACTGAAGATATTACTAAAAACTTATAGGAAATTAATTGAAAATTAAAATATTTTGTGACAATGCAGAATTAAATTTAATTAAAAAATTTAATAAAAAAAAGATTGTAAAAGGATTTACTACAAATCCAAGCTTAATGAGAAAAGCTGGAGCAAAAGATTATAAGTCTTATTCAAAAAAAATCCTAAAAATATGTAATAGTAAGCCAGTCTCACTCGAAGTCTTTGCCGATGAGTATGCTGGGATAAAAAATCAAGCAATCCAAATAAATACGTGGGGGAAAAATGTTTATGTAAAGGTGCCAATTACAAATTCAAAAGGTAAGTTTATGGGTAAAATTATTAGAGAATTAAACAACCAAAACATTAAAATGAATATAACAGCAGTATATAGTGCCAAACAAACTCAAAAAATTTTAAACTTAATCAATAAAAAAACAAAAGTAATAATTTCTATATTTGCTGGGAGAGCAGGTGACACAGGTAAAGACCCAGTTCCAGAATTTAAAAAAAGTATTTCTTTAGCTAAAAAATTTAAGAATGTAGAGATACTATGGGCAAGTGTTAGGGAACCTTATAACTATTTACAAGCAAAACAATTGGGTTGTCATATTATTACAGTGCCTCCAGTAACAATTGAAAAAATTGAAAATTTTGGAAAATCATTTGACCAACTTACAAAGGAAACTGTTAAAGCATTCCTAGTTGATAGTAAAAAATCTAATTTTAAAATATAAAAATTTTTTTTTAGATCACCTTATTTTTTTGAATGAAGGATACCATAACAGCATAATTGAGCCAAAAAATACCACCAGTAAACGTAGATAGAAAACTACCAGATGTAAGGATTGGCATTAAAGTTGTAGTAATAAATATTATACTTGATAGTTGGTATAAATTTTTTTCTTTTAAATAATTTTTAATGCCTAAATATAAAGAATAAAACATAAATAATAGAAAAGATACATACCCAAATAACCCTGTTTCTGATAAAAATTCATGGTGAATTTGATGTGGATGAGTTGATTGCCTCATGTTAGTCATTTTATATTCTTTATTTTCGTATTTTTTTTTGGATACTTCGTATCTAAAGTTTTTTATGCCAACACCAAAGTATAAATTATCTTTAAAAATTTTTACCGAAGCATTTCTATGAGCTCCATACTGTGTTTCTTTTAAAAAATTTGAGTAACCATTTAAAGTAAATAAAGGTTTTAATTGATCAACAAATCTGAGTTTATAACTTGGATTAAAATAAATAAAAGTAAATATAAGAGCCAATAATAGTGTTAAACAAGCAAACTTTGCTTTTAAGTTAATCTTAATTGATAATGATACGAACACAATTATTGATATAAATGATTTAATAAAATTAGTTCTTTCACCGATTAAAAAAGAAATTAATAAAGTTCCCAAAATTAAAAATATTAAAATATTATTCTTCGGTTTAAGTTCTAAAAAACAATAGCTTAAGAAAAAAAGAATAAATCCGTGATAAAAGGCACCCACAACCAATTCATCCCCAAAAAAGCTTGCTATTCTCCCTTGCATACCGTGGATATTAGATGAGTTACCAGTCATGTTATGCCCAAATATTAATTCAAAAACAATATCAAAAATAATAATAAGAAATATACAAAACCATGATAAAAAAATATACTTTATATAACTTGTTTTGTAACTCTGAATTAATCTATTGATTTCAAAAACAAAAAATATAACAAGTAATATTTTGACTACTCTAGGAAGCGAATTAATTGGATCTGTGCTAAAAATTACATTTATTATTAATGATGTTAAAAAAAAAATCATTAAATAAAATATTTGATTTTTAAAAATTATTTTATTTTCTTTCAAATTTAAAAAAAAATTTATTGAAAGTAAAAGGATAAAAATGTTAATTAAAAAATTTCCAACAATTAATGATACTGGAAATGTTGAAAGTAAAAAAATACCAAATTGATCCAATAATTTTTTTTTCATTAATACTCTTTTTTTAAGATCATTAATTAATTGGTTGCGGGGGACGGATTTGAACCGCCGACCTTCAGGTTATGAGCCTGACGAGCTACCAGACTGCTCCACCCCGCGATATACTTAAATTCTATTTTTAAGTTTGTTTAATTTCTTAACTCTTTTAATATTTTCCTGAAGAATTCTCTTCTTTTTTTCTGATGGTTTTTCGTATGTATTTTTGAGTTTAATTACTTTAAAAAAACCGTCTCTTTGAAGTTTTCTTTTAAGAACTCTTAAAGCTTGTTCAATATTATTATCTTTAACTTCTATTTTCATATATAATTCTAAAGATGACTGACTACCATCATAAGATTTTAATGTCTATTAAATTTATTCATTGTTTGAAACTTCTTTTGCTTTTTTTGCTTTCTCTTTTTCTCTTTTCTCTCTCTTAATTCTTCTTTCAGCTTTTTCCAATGCTTCAACCAAATCTTTTTGAGCAAACAAGTTAAGGGCAACAGGGTCTTTTGGATTAAGATTGTTATAATTCCAATAGCTTTTATTTCTGATCGAAGTGACAGAATTTGTTGTTATTCCAACTAGTTTTCCAATTTGAGAGTCCTTTAACAAGTTATGCTGCCTAATTAACCATAGTGCTGAGTCTGGTTTATCTTGTCTTTTAGATAAAGGTATATATTTTTTAATTTTTTTTTCATTATTTGATATTTCAATATCAGTGCTTTTAATTAACAATGGCCTATTTTCATCTTTAGATGAAAGTTCAATTTCTTCTCTAGAAAGTTGACCTGAGATTATGGGGTTATAGGCTTTAATGCCTTTAGCAACTTCTCCATCAGCAATACCTTGGATCTCAACTTCGTGTAAGTTACAAAAATTTGCAATTTGTTTGAAAGTGAGAGTTGTATTTTCAACTAGCCAAACAGCAGTAGCCATCGGCATCAGAGGTGCATTTGACATTTAATTTTTTTTATCTGATTTAAAGTTTTGAAATTTTTTATTAAATTTACTTATTCTACCTTTATCCATTAACTTCTGCTTACCACCTGTCCATGCAGAATGAGATTTTGGATCAATTTCTAATTTTAGTAAATCACCCTCGGAGCCCCAAGTCGATTTTGTTTCAAACTGTGTTCCATCAGTCATTTCGACTTTAATTGTATGATAGTTTGGATGAATGTCTTTTTTCATATCGAGACTTATAGCAAAAGAATTTTATAACACAATTAAAAGTTAACTAAATTTTCCAACATTTTGCTATTAATTGCAGCACTTGAAGCCTTAATATCAATCTTATTTACTTCAAATTTATGAATATCGTTTACTATTCCTCCTGCCTCTTTAATCATTATCTCTCCAGCCGCAACATCCCAAAGGTTAATATTGTTATGAAAAAAACCATCAAGCCTACCAGAAGCAACGTAAGCCAAATCTAATGCAGCACACCCGCTATATCTCATATTAAGATCACTAAATTTAACACCTTCATGGTTACTTGAAAATAGACATTCATCAATGGAGTTCTTTTTTGAAACTCTTAGTCTTTGATTATTTAAGAAAGCTCCTTTATCTTTTTCAGCAAAAAACATTTCATCTTTGATTGGGTCAAAAATTAAACCACTTACAATTTCATCCTTGGATTGAAGTGCAATACAAATTGCAAAGTGAGGTATTCCATGCAAAAAGTTTGTTGTTCCATCAATTGGGTCAATAATCCAAATATTTTCTTTATCAATATTTTTAATTATTCCAGTTTCTTCAGTTATAAAAGAGTAGTTTTTCTTAATTTTTGATAATTCTTCAATTAAAATTTTTTCTACATGTTTGTCTGTTTTTGTAACAAAATCAAAGGGTCCTTTTTTGGATACTTGTAATTTTTCAACCTCACCAAAATCTCTGATTACAGATTTAGAAGCTTTTTCTGCAGCTTTGATCATTATATTTAGATTTGCAGATATAGAAATCATTTAAGTTATATCTTTTTTATATATTCGAAACTTCTTGTATCAATAATTACTTCATCGCCTGACTCGATAAAAGGTGGAACTTGAATATTAAATCCATTATCTAGAGTGGCTGGTTTATATGATGATGAAACAGTTTGGCCTTTAAGCGCAACATCTGTTGTTTCGATTTTACATTTGACTTGGTTTGGAAGTTCAATTGAAATTGGGCTATCGTTATAAAAACTTACTGAGACGTCAAGATTTTCAGTCATTAATTTTCCTTTTTCTCCAACAATATCTTTTTTAATTTCAATCTGGTCATATGTTTTAGGATTCATAAAAATATAGTTATTTTCATCTTCATATAGATAGTTAAAATCTGTTTCCTCTAGAGATGCTTTTTCAACAGTTTCACTAGATCTAAATCTCTCATTTAATTTTGTGTTTTTTCCTACACTTTTCATTTCTACTTGAGCGAATGCTCCGCCTTTACCTGGTTTTACATGTTGAGTTTTTAGAACTTGCCATAGATCATTTTTGAATTCTAAAAGCATTCCTACTCTAATTTCTCCTGCATTAATTTTCATTTAAGTTTTTTTATACTTTCTATAGGTTTATATTTTTTATTATTCCAAACGTAGCCTGAAATAGCTAATAAATTTGCATTGTTCAATAACAGTTTTTTATAATTGTTAAAATTTATCCCTCCTATAGCAACTATTGGGGTTTTGGTTAAGTTTTTTACTTTATTTAAAATGTTTGTTGTAGCTTTAAACTTTACTTTTTTTGTTGAAGTAGAAAAAAAAGCACCAAAGGCAATGTAACTAGCTTTATCTTTGATAGCTACTTTTGCTAATTTCACAGAGTTGTGACAAGTAATTCCTATAATTTTATCCCCAACTATTTTTCTTGCTTCTTTTAAACTCATATCTTTTTGCCCTAAATGACAACCGTCAGCATTAAGTTTTTTTGAAAGCAAAGGATCATCATTAACTAAAAATTTTACACCATTTTTTCTGCATATTAGGTGAATTTTTTTTCCAATTATAATTTTTTGTGTAAGTGAATATTTTTTAAGTCTCAGTTGAAAAAGACCAACCTTACCAGTTTCAAATATTTTTTTTAAATCCTTATAGAATTGAGGATATATTTTGTTTGGGGAAATAAGATAAATAAATCTTTTTTTATTTATTCTCAAGTTTGCTTGACCATTTGCCTTGAGCAGCTAGAGTATTCATTCTTGCTCTATGATTAAAAATATTTTGAGTTCCTTCGATGTCTTTAATATTTTTTGACCAGAATTTTAAAGCACTTTGTTGAAGAGCTCTTCCGTATGAATAAGTCATTATAAAATTAGTATCATTATTTTTATTGATTAGATCTAAATTTTCTGTTGCTTCTAACTCTGACTGACCACCAGATAGAAAAGCAATTCCAGGAACTTCATGTGGAACAGATTTTTTAAGGCACACGATTGTTTTGGATGACACTTCTTTGTTAGAGATTTTATTTTTTGATTTGTTTCCTGCAAGGATCATATTTGGTTTTAAAATTATTCCTGTTAAATCAATCTTATGAGCAATTAATTCTTCAAAACATTTTTGAATTACTTCAGAAGTTTTAGTTAAACATTCATCTGCAGAATGTTCACCATCCATTAATACCTCTGGCTCTACGATTGGAACCATCCCACTTTCTTGTACTAGAGCTGAATATCTTGCTAGCGCGTGTGCATTTGAGTTAATTGAAAGTTTACTGGGATATTTTTCTGAAATATTATAAACACCTCTCCACTTGGTAAATCTAGCTCCAAGTTGATAATATCTTTTTAACCTTTCTCTCAGTCCATCTAAACCTTCAGTAATTTTTTCTTCTGATGAATTTGCCAAATCTTTTGCACCAGTGTCTACTTTAATTCCTGGAATAGCTCCTGTTTCTGAGATTATAGAAGGGATTGTTTTTCCATCATTTGATATTTGATTGATTGTTTCGTCATACAAAATAACACCACCAATACAGTCTCTCATACTGTCTGCTGTAAAAAGTGTTTCTCTAAAAAGAAGTCTATTTTCTGGTGATGATTGAATATTTACTTTATCCAATCTTTTAGTCATAGTTCCATTACTTTCGTCTGCAGCAAGTATGCCTTTACCGTTTGAAAGAATTTTTAAAGCAATTTTATTAAGTTCGGACATTTTAATTTAAAACTTTTATACCAGGAAGTTCCTTACCTTCAAGATATTCCAAGAATGCTCCACCAGCAGTTGAAACAAAATTAAAATCTTCTATCGAATTTAAACTATTTAATAATGAAACTGTATCTCCTCCCCCAACAACTGAGTAGATTTTATTAGATTTATTATTTTCAACTATCTTCTTGGCGATTTCAATACTACCGTTAGCAAAGCTTGGATTTTCAAAATATCCTGCGGGCCCATTCCATAAAATTGTATTACTTTCATCAATAATATTGCTAATAACCTTTATAGTTTTTGGACCAATATCTAAAATCATTTCATCTGATGAAACTTCACTCAATTCCTTTATTTGAGGATTTCCATTTAAATCTTTTCCAACAACAATATCTTCAGGGTATGTTATTTTACAATTCATTGTTTTTGAAAGTGAAAAAATTTCTTCAATAATTAACTCAGAGTTTTCTTCTTGTAATGATTTTCCAATATTGTTACCCATATATTTAATTATATTGTTAGCCATTCCACCTACAATTATAATGTTATCAAATTTAGGAATTAAATTTTTAATTATATTTATTTTAGTTGAGACTTTTGAGCCACCAATTATACAGGTTATAGGTTTTTTAATTTCAGAAGTAATTTTTTTTAAAGCATTAACTTCTAAATCAAGTTGTAATCCAGAGTAACAAGGCAAAAAATTTGTTATTTTATCAATTGACGCATGTGATCTGTGAGAACATGAGAACGCATCATTCACATAAATATCAGCTAAGTTAGCAAGCTGTTTTGCAAATTCTTGATTATTTTCTTCTTCCTCAGGATAAAATCTTATATTTTCTAACATGATTATTTTTCCATCATCATTATCAAATAAATCTTTATGAACAATTTCTTTTACATCTTTAGAGATTAATTTTATATTTTGACTTAATTTCATCTCTAAATCTTTACATATTGGTCTAAGTGAAAGATCGTTTATAACTTTTCCTTTAGGTCTTCCTACATGAGAAATAATTATAATTTTTGCATTTTGAGAAATTAGAAAATTTAAAGTAGGTAGAATTTTATCAATCCTCGTTGTGTCAGTTATTTTATCACCAAGTAAAGGAACATTTAAATCTAGTCTTAATAATATTTTTTTATTATTAAGATTATTTTCTTTTTTTATACTTTTCATTAAGAAATGTTATGGACGTATTCTGCTAAGTCACACATTCTATTTGAAAATCCCCATTCATTATCATACCAGGCTGAAATTTTTCCCATATTTTTACCTACTACGCTAGTAAGTGACGAGTCTATAATCGCTGAAGCAGAATTATGATTAAAGTCAATGGACACTAGTTTTTCAGATGTTATTTCTAATACTTTTTTCAACTGATTTTTTGAAACTTCTTTAAAGGCCTCATTGATTTTTTCTTTGTTTATCTCCTTTTTAGTACAAAAAACTAATTCAATAAGAGAAACATTTGGAGTTGGAACTCTCATAGCAACACCTTCTAATTTACCTTTTAATGATGGAATTATTTCCCCTATAGCTTTTGAGGCTCCTGTAGATGTTGGAACAATCGATTGGCTTGCAGATCTTGCTCTCCTTGGGTCTTTGTGAGAATTATCTAAAATTCTTTGATCACTTGTAAAAGCATGAATGGTGGTCATAAAACCTTTTTCGATTTCAAAATTTTTATGAAGTACATTTGCAACTGGTGCTAAACAATTTGTGGTACACGATGCTGAAGAAATTATTAAATCATTTTTTGTTAATTCTTTTTCATTTACACCAAAAACAATGGTTTTGTCTGCATTCTTACATGGGGCAGAAACTATAACTTTTTTTGCACCATTACTGATATGTGCTAATAATTTTTCTTTAGAATTAAATTTTCCAGTACATTCAAAAACGTAATCAACACCAAATTTTTTCCAATTAATATCCTCAATTTTTGACTCTTGAGAGAAAGTAATTTTATTTTTATTTATAATTAAATGATTTTCATCGTAATCAAGATCTGCATTAAATTTTCCATGTACAGAGTCGTGTTTAATTAACGTGCAACTTGCTTCAGAATTAGACCTATTATTTATATGTTTTATTTTGATATCTTTATTTTGACTTTCAATAATTGCTCTTATTACCATCCGACCAATTCTTCCCATACCATTAATTCCAACATTTATAGTCATATTATCCTTCTAACCATTTTTTTTAATTTGTTAGAAATATTTGTAGCTGTCAAACCAAAGTGTTTATAAATTTCTTTATAAGGTGCACTTTTTCCAAATGTATCAATTCCAAAAGATAAGCCATCGTTGCCTACATATTTTTTCCAACAATCTGTTGATGCTGCTTCTATGGAAATTTTTATTTTTGTTTCATTAATTATTTTTTGTTTGTATAAGCTTGATTGTACATCAAAAAGATCTTGGCAAGGCATCGATATTACTTTTGAATATATCTTATCTTTGGCCAATTTATGACAAATCTCGATTGCTAAATTAACTTCAGAACCACTTGCAAGCATTGTTAAATGAATTTTTTTATTTGTTCTCAAAACTTCATATGCACCAAGAGAACATTTATTTATGTTAGATATTTTTTTTCTTATTGGATCAAGATTTTGCCTAGTTAAAGACAAAACACTTGGTGTTTTTGAACTTTTCAACGCATGCTCCCAACATTCTATAGTTTCCATTCTATCTGCTGGTCTAAAAACATTAAGATTTGGAATAGATCTTAAGCCCGACAATTGTTCTATAGGTTGATGAGTTGGACCATCTTCTCCAAGACCAATGGAGTCGTGCGTCATGACATAAATAACTCTTTGCTCCATTAATGCTGACAACCTTATTGAAGGTTTACAATAATCTGAAAATATTAAAAATGTTCCACCATAAGGAATAAAGCTGCTATGTAGTGCAAGCCCGTTCATTATTCCACTCATTGCATGCTCTCTAACACCATAGTGAATGTAATTACCATTAAAATCACCAGGCTTAACTATTTTATGATGTTTGGTTTTAGTGTTATTCGATCCTGCTAAATCTGCAGAGCCTCCAATTAAATTATTACCAACACTAGTTAATGCACTCAAAGTAAGCTCTGAGGATTTTCTTGTGGCTAAACTTTTTAATTCTTTAATTATATTTTTTTTTTCAGTTTTTAAAATTTTTGTAAAATTATTTTTTAGTAAATTATTTATTATTACTTTTTTCTTTTCGTAAATCTTTCTCCAAGCAATCTCAAGCTTCTGACCCTTTTTACCAATTTTTTTCCACTCATTTAAAATTTTATTTGGAATCTCAAAGGGTTTATAGTTCCAATTTAGTGCATTTCTCACAAGTTTAATTTCATCTAAACCTAAAGGACTTCCATGCGATGATGATTTGCCTGATTTATTTGGAGATCCATAACCTATTTTAGTTTTGCAGGAAATAACAGTTGGTTTTTTTGCATTTTGAACTTTTTTTAAAGCCTTAAAAATTTCTTTTTCATTATGACCATCGATAAAAACATATTCCCAGCCATAACTTTCAAATCTTTTCTTAAAATTATCTGATACTGCTAAGTCAGTTGGCCCATCGATAGATATTGAATTGTTATCAAAGAGCATCACCAAATTTTTTAGTTTTAAATGTCCAGCCAAACTCATAGCTTCATGACTTATTCCCTCCATTAAGCAGCCATCCCCAGCAAGAACGTAGGTTTTATGATTTATAATTTCTTTACCGATTTTTTTTTTTAACATTTCTTCAGCAATTGCAAAACCAACTGCGTTTGCAATTCCCTGACCAAGTGGTCCTGTTGTAGTCTCAATGCCAGTTTTAGGATGATATTCTGGATGACCAGCACAAATTGAATTAAGTTGTCTAAACTTTTTTATACTATTGAGTGAAATACTTTTATATCCAGTTAAGTATAGAAGAGAGTAAAGTAACATAGATCCATGACCAGCTGATAAAACAAATCTGTCTCTATTAAGCCAATTTGGATTTTTAGGATTGAATCTTAAAAAACTTTTAAATAAAACTGTTGCAACATCTGCCATACCCATTGGCATACCAGGGTGACCAGAATTTGCCTTTTGCACAGCATCAATTGAAAGAAATCTGATGCAATTTGCCAAATCATTGTGTAGTTTGCTCAAAATTATCCTGACTAGACTAAGAAGAATCTATTTAATAATATAAATATATATATATGAATTCTATAATCGAAAAAGAAAAAAAATTAAACGAAGCTCTTTTAGAGTTAAAAAATTTAGATCTTAGCAGTCCTGATTTAAAAAATAATATTGATAATTTGAATTTTCAAAAAACTCAATTAGAAATTGAAAAAACTCAATTAGAGGACAGATATAAATCTCTTTTAGAGGAACACTCAAATTTAGCAAAAAAACTTCAAGAAATTAAAGATAAAGAAAAGTTAGAAGAAAAAAAACAAGCAGAGTTCTCTGATAAAATTGATGAATTAAATCAGGAAACAGATACTTTATTAGAAGAAATAGATAAATGGCAAATGTAAGTATTAAATTTAATAATAAAGAATTTTTGTTGTCATGTGAGGACGGTCAGGAAGAGCATCTTGAAGAATTACTAATTCATATCAATCAAAAGTTTAATGATTTAAAAAATAATCTAGGAAATTTAGGTGAAAATAAATTGCTCCTAATTACCGCTGTTAAAATTATGGATGAGTATTATGAAACCAAAAAAAAAGTGGATCAAAAGAAAAATGAATTAAAAGATCTTTCAAATAAATTTAGAGAATTAAAATCACTTATTTATGACTATAGAGATAAAAAACACGAAGAGATTAACGAATTGAATACTAATCATTTAAATTTTAAAAACGAAATTGAGGCTAATCAAAAAAAATATGAACAATTAATTGATGAGGCTGCAGATGAGATATCTAATTTTGTTGAGAAAACAAAATTAAAAAATATTTCCCAATAAATTTCTGTGAATAAATCTCAAATAAGAAAAAAAATTTTAAAAATTAGAAAAAATAATTTTAATAAAAATCTTAAAATTAATATAAATAACTTTATTTCTTTTTTAAAATTAAATACTGATAGTACTAATAATCTTGGTGGATATTATCCCTCAAATCATGAAATAGATGATTTAGAAATTTTAGATTTATTAGAAAAAAAAAATTTTGAAATATCATTACCAGTAATAAGAAAAAATAATCAGATGGACTTTTTTAAGTGGTCAAATAATGATCCATTAAAAATAAATAAGTTTGGCATACCTGAACCTATTTCTTCAAAAAAATTTTATCCAGATATTTTACTAGTTCCATTAGTAGGTTATGATAATGATTTAAATAGATTAGGTTATGGTGGAGGTTTTTATGATCGTTACATTGAAAAAATTGAAAAAATTAAAAAAGTTATTAAAATTGGTTTAGCATTTTCATATCAAAAAATTAAGAATATGCCATTTAGTAAATATGATAAAAAATTAGATTTTATAATTACAGAAAAAGAAATTTTAAAATGAGAATATTATTTTTAGGAGATGTTGTTGGAATTGCAGGTTGTTCAAAAATAATGAATAATCTTTTAAGTGAAATTAAATCAAAAAAAATAGATTTTGTAATTGTTAATGGTGAAAATGCAGCTGCTCAAGGTGTGGGCTTAACTAAAGAAATATGCAATGATTTCTTTAATTGTGGAGTTGACGTTATTACTACTGGTAACCATGTGTGGGATCAAAAAGAAATAATGGAATTCATAGACAAAGAGGAAAAATTATTACGTCCGAAAAATCTTTTTGAGCCAGCTCCAGGCAAGGGCTTTAATATTTATGAAACTAAAGACAATATAAAAATTGGAGTGTTAAACTTAATGGGCAATGTCTTTATGAAGAAATGTGATGATGTTTTTGAGGTTTCACATAAATTTATGGAACAGTATAAATTAAAACAAGACTATGATCTGCTAGTAGTCGATTTTCACGGTGAAATAACAAGTGAAAAAAACGCAATTGGACATTTTTTTGATGGTAACGCCTCTTTAGTTGTAGGAACACACACTCATATACCAACTAATGATGCAAGAATATTAAATGGTGGCACGGCATATCAAACAGATGCTGGAATGTGTGGAGATTATAATTCTGTTATTGGTATGAATACTGAAAACTCATTGAATAGATTTTTAAAAAAAAATTCAATTAAACATTTTCCAGCTATTGGAGATGCTACTTTGTGTGGTGTAATTGTTGATTGTAATGTAAAAACTGGATTAGCAAATAATATTGAAAGTTATATTTCTGGAGGTCAGTTAAAAAATACTTAGAAAAAATTATGTCAGGTCATTCAAAGTGGGCAAGTATTAAGCATTCAAAAGGAAAAGCAGATAAACAAAGATCTAAAATTTTCTCAAAATTATCTAAAGAGATAAGTGTAGCAGCAAAACTTGGTGATAAAGATCCAGCAATGAATCCAAGATTAAGGTCTGCAATTCAAGCTGCAAGATCTGCCAATATGCCAAAAGATAATATTGAAAGAGCTATTGACAAATCTTCAGCTGCATCAGGTATTAATTTCGAAAATCTTAGATATGAAGGATTTGGCCCAGATAAAATAGCAGTAATTGTTGAAACTTTAACAGACAATAAAAATAGAACTGCATCAAATATTAGAACTATATTTCAAAAAAGTGGTGGAAGTTTAGGTACACAGGGTTCGGCTTCACATAATTTTAATCAATTAGGTATTATTAAAATTGATAAAAAAGAAATTTCTGATGAAAACATCTTTGAACTTGCGATTGACTCAGGTGCTGATGAATGTATTTCTCATGACGAATTTCATGAAATTCAGTGTCCTATAAGTGATATTTATAATGTGAAGAAAAAGTTAGAAACGGTTGTTGCAAATTTTATTTCAACTGAAATAGAGTGGATTGCATTAAATAATGCCGATGTTGAAAAAGATAAGCAAGAAAGTGTAATAGAATTTTTAGAAACATTAGAAGATGACGATGATGTACAAAATATTTTTTCAAATGCAAATTTTAGTAATAATTAATGCTTATAATTGGAATTGACCCAGGTATTTCAGGTTCAATATGTTTCTTTCAAGATGGAAAAATAATTGATGTGGTAGAAATGCCAACTATGGCCGAAGGTAAAAAAAATAAAAAACAAGTCAATGGTTCTCAAATTTTTAATGAAATATCAGTTAGAATTAAAAAGTTGGATAAAAACGATATGAAAGTAAAAGTAGTTATTGAACAAGTATCAGCGATGCCGGGTCAGGGTGTAACAAGCATGTTTAACTTTGGTCAGTCATTTGGAATTTTAAAGGGGATATGTTCGGCAATGCAATTACCAATGTATTTTGTTAGACCTGCAAAATGGAAAAAATATTTTAATCTTATAAATTCCGAAAAAGATGCAAGTAGAACAAAAGCAATTGAGATTTTCCCATATTTCTCTGCTCATTTATCAAGAAAAAAAGATTCCAATAAAGCTGATGCTATTTTAATAGCAAGTTTTTATTACGAAACTTACAAAATTGAGGAATAGATTAAGAATATAAGACAAATTCATGACACATTTAAGTGTGAAGAGTTAAATATGGAAGCTGATATCGCATCACAAGCAGTTGGATTAGGGACCAATACTGATTTTTCTTTAACTAGCCTATTTTTAAGAGCAGATATAATTGTAAAGTCAGTAATGATTATTTTGATAGTTTGCTCAATTTATTCATGGGCAGTAATTATAGAAAAATTTAGGCTATTTAAAAAAATAAATAAATCATCAGAAGAGTTCGAGGAAAAGTTTTGGAATTCTAAGTCGGCAGAAACATTTTATAATAGTTTGCCGGCCAAAGTTGATGATCCCATGGCGGAAGTATTTCAAGATGCAATGGAAAGTTTATTAAAAAAAAAATCCAAAAATAATTTAACTGAAAGAATGAGCACTTTTTTAGAAGTTGGAATAGAAAAACAGATGTCTAAAATTGACAAAGGTTTTACTTTTTTAGCAACAGTTGGTTCCACAGCACCTTTTATTGGATTATTTGGTACAGTGTGGGGTATAATGAATTCATTTCAATCTATTGCGATTTCAAGAAATACAAGTTTAGCAATCGTAGCCCCAGGAATAGCCGAAGCTTTATTCGCTACGGCATTAGGGTTGTTAGCTGCAATTCCTGCTGTAGTTGCTTATAATAAATTTAATACAGATTCTCAAAAATATTCTCAAAAATTAGAAAATTTTTCAAAAAGATTTTTAACAATAATTTAATGGCATTTAAGTTAAACCGCTCATCAAAAGAACCTATGAGTGAGATCAATGTTACCCCGTTTGTTGATGTAATGTTAGTATTACTTATCATTTTTATGGTTACGGCACCTTTGTTAACTGTTGGAGTACAAGTAGATTTACCAGAGAGTTCAGCGGATTCTCTTCCGGAAGAGTCAGAACCACTCACTTTATCTATTAACTCAAAAGGTGAAATATTTATTCAAGAGTCAAAAGTTGAATTTGATAATATAATTGCAAAAGTTTTGGCAGTTTCAAAAAATAGAACTGACACAAGAATTTATGTTAGAGGTGATAAAACCATTAACTATGGAAGAGTGCTTGAAATAATGGGTCTCTTATCAGGCTCTGGTTTTACTAAAGTTGCACTAATTTCAGAACCATTAAAACAAAGGTAGTTTACGTGAATAGAAGTTTGATTATTTCTTCTGTTTTACATGGTGTTTTAATTTTAATTACAGCTATGAGTTTACCTTTTTTAGCAAAAAAACCACTTGATATTCCACCAATAGTATCGGTTGAACTGATACAGATCACAGAAAAGACAAAGATACCTTTTGCTCCAAAAGCAAAAAAAATAATTGAAAAAAAGAAGAAGAAAAAATTGAAAGAAAAAGAAAAAAAATTAGTATCTGAACAAGCACCCCCAAAAAAAGTTAAAAAAACGAAAACTAAAACGGTTGTTTCATTAGATGAAAAAAAAGAAAAAATTGACAATCAAACTCCAGAAGCAGTCCCATTACCTGATAAAACAGTTAAGAAAATTGAGACAAAAAAAGAAAATAAACAAAACCCAGATAAGTTAGATGAAGAGGTAAAACAAATTTCAGAATTTGAAAAAAAAGAATTTGTTGATTTGGATAATATTGCGAAATTGATTGATAAGGCAAAAGAAGATAACGTAGAAATGATTAAAAAAAATAATGATATTACTCAAGATCAAGATAAAAATATTGTAACTTCAGGACTAACTCTAAGTGAAGAAGACGCTTTAAAAGCTCAAATTTTTGGATGTTGGAGTATTCCTCTTGGGTTACCATATAATGAAGATTTATTGGTAAGAATTAAGCTAATGCTTGAGCCAGATGGTTCGGTGGCAAAAACTGAAATTTTAGATCATGCTAGAATGAACAAACCAGGTCAGGGGTTTTATAAAGTATTAGCCGAAAGTGCATTGAGGGCTGTAAAGTTATGTCAGCCTTTAAGAGTACCAACAACAGGCTATGAAAGATGGAAAGAATTACAATTAAATTTTGATGCAAGAGAGATGTTAGAAGGTTAATATAAAGATATGAAAAAAAATTTTTTAATTTTATTTTTAATATTGTTAATACCAATTAAAGCCTTTGCTTTGATTGAAGTTGATATTACAAGAGGAAATTTAAACCCACTTCCACTAGCAGTTTCACCATTATCAATTAATGATAAATCCAAAAAAAGTTTTGAAAAAATTCTTGAAAAAGAAAATATTGGATCTGAGATTTCTAGTATTGTTGAAAATAATTTAAGAACATCGGGCTTGTTTAATCCATTGAGCAAAGAAGCATTTTTACAAGCACCAGATATTGCAAATTTAAAACCTAGATTTGAAGATTGGAATTTAATTAAAGCTCAAGCACTTATTACTGGCAAAGTAACATATATTGATGAAAAATTAAGAGTTGAGTTTAGGTTGTGGGATGTTTTGGCAGCTAAAGAAATGATGGCGTTAGCATTTACAACAGTGCCAAGTAATTGGAGGAGGGTAGGTCACATTATATCAGATAAAGTTTATGAAAGATTAACAGGAGAAAAAGGATATTTTGATACAAGAATAATTTATGTTGCTGAGGAAGGCCCAAAAACACAAAGAAAAAAAAGATTAGCAATCATGGATCAAGATGGGGCAAATAATAAATTTCTCACACTTGGAAATGAGCTTGTATTAACTCCAAGATTTAATCCAACCAGTCAAATGGTTACATATTTGTCGTACTTTAAAAATTTACCAAGAGTATATCTGTTAGATATTGAAACAGGAACCCAAGAGGTTGTAGGTGATTTTCCTGGGATGACTTTTGCACCAAGATTTTCTCCTGATGGCAAAAAAATAATAATGAGTTTAGCTAAAGATGGAAAATCAGACATATACACGATGGATTTAGAAAATAGGTTAGTTGAAAAAATTACAAATCATCCTTCAATTGACACTTCGCCATCTTATTCTCCAAATGGAAAATTTATTGCTTTTAATTCTGATAGAAGTGGGTACCAGCAAATTTATATTATGAAAAGTGATGGTAGTGACGTTAAGAGAATCTCATTTGGAAATGGTATTTATGGAACACCTGTGTGGTCACCCAGAGGAGATTTAATAGCTTTCACAAAATTGCATAAAGGAAAATTTTATATAGGTGTAATGAGAACTGATGGTAAGGGAGAAAGATTGCTTACTGAAAATTACTACCAAGAAGCACCATCATGGTCTCCAAATGGTAGAGTTTTGATTTTTTATAGAGAAACAAAAACTAACGCAAAAGGTGAAGGATTTTCTGCCAAGCTATGGTCGATAGATTTAACGGGCTATAATGAACGTTTAGTTGAAACTCAGACTGATGCTTCTGACCCATCATGGTCATCTTTATTGAGTAATTAGTTTAAATTACTTGATTTTTTGACTTGAAACCTCTAATTAGTTGTGAAAAAGTATGAAATTGAAATTAGCAGCAAGGAGCAATTTAATGACATTAAGCAAAATTTATAAAAACACACTTTTAATATTGGCAGCCTGCCTAGTATTAACTGCATGTGCAACAAAAAAAGAAGTAGCAACTACTGATGCTATACAAGGTCAGATGCAAGGTGATGTTTACACGGGAACTGACACAGTTGAATATTTAGCCGATGGTGTTCCAGATAGAGTTTTCTTTGCAACAAATGAAACTATATTAACAACCGCTTCAAGAGAGACGTTAAGAGCACAAGCAGCTTGGTTAAGAAAAAACTCAAGCATTAACGTTGTTCTTGAGGGACACGCAGACGAAAGAGGTACTAGGGAGTATAACTTAGCACTTGGAGAAAGAAGAGCTAATTCTGCGAAAGATTATTTGATGACTTATGGAATTTCTTCAGACAGAATTTCAGTATTAAGTTATGGAAAAGAAAGACCTGTTGATGCTGGTTCTAACCCATTAGCTTGGTCAAAAAATAGAAGATCTGTAACTGTTAAAGCAAATTAAAGAATTAAATTTAAAGACCCTAAAGTGTAAAAATTTTAGGGTCTTTTTTTTGCCATTTTTATAACCATAAATCTAAATACTAATGAGATTTACATTAAAACTAATATTATTAATTTTATTTAATTTGAGTTTTTTTCAAAATTCCTTTTCAGATAATCATAATATTTATGAAACTTTAGAAATTATCAAAAATGATCTAAAAACTCTTGAAAGAGCAGTTTATTCAGGCTCTATTGAAGTTAATACATCAACAAGTGAACAGTCAAACATTGAGCTAGATAGTAACTCAGAAGATGTACTTACAAGACATCTATTAAAATTATCTGAAGTTGAAGATCAATTTAGGCAATTAACGAATAAATTTGAAGAGATAAATTTTAAACTTGATAAATTATCAAACAGGTTATCAAAAATTCAAGCAGATAATCAAATAAGATTTCAGGATATCGAGACTGCAATTAGTTCTGGCGATATTACAACAAAATTATCCTCAAAACCCAAAGCAGATTCAAAAAGTGAAATATTACCTGGAAGTTCCCAACCTCAAGATCTTGGCTCTATATCTTACAAAGATACTGAGACATCTGAAACATCACAACAAATTCAATCTGTAGATACTACCGCTACTGTTGTGACTGAAACTTTTCAAGCTGAGGAAAAAATATTACCTCAAGAGTTATCTCCAAAAAAACAATATGAATTTGCAACAAGTTTTTTAAAAGTGGGCGATTATAGTACGGCTGAAAGAGCTTTTAGAGAATTTGTGCTTTCTAATAGTGAACATGAATTAGCTGGTAGTGCTCAGTATTGGTATGCCGAAACATTTAGAATAAGACAACTCTACACTGATGCTGCGTCAGCTTATTTAGAGGGTTATCAAAAATATCCAAAAGGTAATAAGGCTCCTATAAATTTGTTAAAACTTGGTGTATCAATGGTTCAGATTGGAGAAAAAGACCAAGGGTGTAAAATGATAAATGGAGTAGAGTTGCAATATCCTAAGGCAAATCAATCAGTAATTCAAAAAGCAAAATATGAGTCTAAAAAGTTTGAATGTATCAAAGAAGACTCATAAGTTTTTATTAGATAAATTAAAAGATAAACGAACTCTTCAAATTTATAAAAAATTTGAAAGTAATCTTCCTATTAAAAAAAATTTCATTGTAGCTGTTTCTGGTGGTCCGGATAGTCTTGCATTATCTTTTTTGACAAAAATTTATTCAATTAAGAAATCTTTAGATGTAAAATATTTTATTGTCGATCATAGATTAAGAAAAAATTCAACATTAGAAGCCAAATATGTTAAAAAAAAATTAAAAAATTTTTTTATTAAATTAACTATTCTTACCTGGAAGGGAATAAAGCCGAAAAAAAATATTCAATCTATTGCCAGAGAAAAAAGATACAAGCTATTAGCAGATATAGCAAAAAAATATAAAATAAATAATATTTTACTTGGACATCATTTGGATGACTTATTTGAAAATTTTTTTATAAGAATTTTAAGAGGAAGTGGTCTCAAGGGATTAATTTCATTAGATAGAGAGACACATAAAAATCAGGTTAATTTGATTAGACCCTTAATCAAAATAGATAAAAAGGATTTAGTATATATAACTGATTACATTTTTGGATCTTATATTAATGATCCATCAAATGAAAATGATAATTTTAAAAGAGTAAAAATAAGAAATTTTTTAAAGCAATTAAGTTTAGAAGGTCTTGATAGAAAAAAGTTTTTTTTAACAATTAAAAATCTAAAATTTGCCAATGAAAATATTGAATTTTATATTAAAAAAAATTTTGAAGATAACGTAACAAGTTTGAATCAAAAAAATATGGTTATTTTAAAAGAAAATTTTTTTTCTCAATCTGATGAGGTTGTATTTAGATCATTTACTGAAGTATTAAAAATTGTAGGAAAAAAATATTATGCTGTTAGAGGAAAAAAAATTGATAAAGTTATTGACTTAATAAAAGCCAAATCCTCATTTAAAGTTACATTGGGAGGATGTTTAATTAAAAAGGTTAATAAGACCATCATATTGTCAAAAGAGTAATAAAACATAAATATTTAATGATATTTTGTCACTTGTTAATCTTGTAATAATTCTTATCTTAACATCATGAATCTAAAAAATATTGCTATGTGGGGAATTATAGTCTTCTTGACTATTGGCCTATATAACATGTTTAAGAATCCACAACCAAATGTAAGAGGTGGAAATCAAATTATATTTTCAGAATTTTTAACATCAGTTGAAAATGGAGAGGTTTTAAAAGTTGAAATTCAAGGGAACAATATCAAAGGAGTTTTTTCTAATGGCAACTCTTTTTCTACATACTCTCCTAATGACCCTAATTTAATTGAAAAACTATCAGATAAAGGAGTTAGTATTTCTGCAGCACCTTTAGATGAAAAAATGCCTTCACTGTTTGGAGTTCTTTTATCTTGGTTCCCTATGCTTCTATTAATTGCTGTTTGGATTTTCTTTATGAGACAAATGCAAGGTGGAAAAGGTGGTGCGATGGGATTTGGAAAATCTAAAGCCAAAATGATGAATGAACTTAAGGGCAAAGTTACATTTAATGATGTTGCTGGGGTAGAAGAAGCTAAAGAAGAGGTGGAAGAAATTGTAGAATTTTTAAAAGACCCAAAAAAATTTAGTAGACTTGGTGGAAAAATACCAAGAGGAGCATTGCTAGTAGGGCCTCCGGGAACAGGAAAAACTTTATTAGCACGAGCAATTGCCGGAGAAGCCGGAGTTCCATTTTTTACTATTTCAGGTTCAGATTTTGTAGAAATGTTTGTAGGTGTTGGTGCATCAAGAGTAAGAGACATGTTTGAGCAAGGTAAAAAAAATTCACCATGTATTATTTTTATAGATGAAATAGATGCTGTTGGTCGAAGCAGAGGTGCTGGTTTGGGTGGAGGAAATGATGAAAGAGAACAAACATTAAATCAATTATTAGTAGAAATGGATGGGTTTGAAACGAACGAGGGTGTTATTATAATTGCTGCAACTAACAGACCAGATGTTCTTGATCCTGCTCTATTAAGACCTGGTAGGTTTGATAGGCAGGTAGTTGTTTCAAATCCAGATATTATTGGAAGAGAAAAAATCTTAAAAGTTCATGTTAAAAAAATTAAGATGGCACCAGATGTAAATTTAAGAACTATTGCAAGAGGAACGCCTGGTTTTTCTGGAGCTGATTTAGCCAATCTGGTAAATGAGTCAGCTTTATTAGCTGCAAGAAAAAATAAGAGAATTGTAACCTTAATTGAGTTTGAGGAAGCTAAAGATAAGGTAATGATGGGATCTGAAAGACGATCGATGGTGATGACAGAGGATGAAAAAAAATTAACAGCATATCATGAGGGTGGACATGCTTTAGTTTCATTTAATATGCCAAGCTATGATCCAATTCACAAAGCAACTATAATTCCAAGAGGTAGAGCTTTAGGAATGGTTATGAATTTACCTGAAAGAGACAAACATGGATATTCAATAAAATACTTAAAAGCTAGAATGGCTGTGTGCTTTGGAGGTAGAGTTGCAGAGGAATTAATTTTTGGAAAAGATAATATTTCTACAGGAGCAGGAGGCGGTAGCGGATCAGATATTAATCAAGCAACACAACTTGCTAGAGCTATGGTTACAAAATATGGAATGAGTGAAGAAATGGGACCAATTGAATACGGTGAAAACCAAGAAGAAGTATTTTTAGGAAGATCAGTTACACAAACACAATCTGTTTCAGAAGAAGTGGCTCAAAAAATAGATAAAGAAATTAGAAAGTTAGTTGATGAGGGGTATAGCCAGGCTACAAAAATATTAACCGAAAAAATTGATGACCTACATAAAATTGCTAAAGCTCTTATTACTTATGAAACTTTAACAGGTGAAGAGATTGAAAATATAATTAATAAAAATTTATATCCAAAAGATAAAATAGTTGAAAAACCAGAAGAAAATGATGACCAAAACTCTGCGTTAGGTGCAATGGGTTTAAAACCAAAAATAGTTCATTAACAAAAAAAATGAGAAAATATTACACTAGGGCGTGTAATTTCTACTATGGTAATGATTCAAGATTGTTAATCAATAGCAATAGATCAATACCTCTTAATGGTAATAAAAATATTTCATTTGATCATATCGAAATAATATCAAGAACCTCAAAAAAAAAAATTTCAATAAATAAAATTAACAGTCTAACAAAATCATTAAAAGAATTAATTAAAATAGATTTAAAAAAAATAAGATCAAAAAAAAAAAATTTTTCAAATTTAAATTTTTTGAAAATTCCAAATATTATGGGAGTTTTAAATCTTACACCAGATAGTTTCTCTGATGGAGGAAAGTTTAACACAGGTAATAAGGGTCTAAAACATGCTTTAGAAATGTTTAACTCTGGGGCAAATATTATTGATATAGGTGGGGAGTCCACTCGTCCAGGATCAAAAGCGGTAGACAAAAAAACAGAATGGAAAAGAATTGAAAAAATAATTAAATTGCTGAGTAAAAAGATTCCAATTTCATTAGATACCAGAAAGTCTGAAATTATGAAAAAAGGAATTAAGTATGGTGTAAAAATTATTAACGATATCTCTGGATTAGAATATGACTCTGAAACTATTAATGTTCTTAAGAATCATAAAATTCCTTTTGTTATCCAACATTCACAAGGAACACCTGAGAATATGCAAAATAAACCAAAGTATAAGAATGAATTATTAGATATATATGATTTTTTTGAGCAGAAGATAAATTTTTTAAAAAAAATTGGTATTAAACATAACAATATCATCATTGATCCTGGTATAGGTTTTGGAAAAAATTTGAAACATAATATTAATCTAATAAGTAATATTTCTATTTTTCATTCATTGGGTTTTCCTATACTTGTGGGTAATTCAAAAAAAAGATTTATAAAAGAGATAGCAAAAAAAAATGATACCAAGGAAAGAATTGGAGGTACGATAGCATCTTCAATTTATCTAATGATGCAAGGTGTACAAATTTTACGAATTCATGATGTAAATGAATTGCTTCAGGGTATAAAAGTCTTTAAAGAAACAATAAAAGTTTAATGACAAAAAAATATTTTGGAACTGATGGAATAAGAGGTGCAATTAATAGTAAGCATATTAACGGAGATATGTTTTTTAAGTTTGGATTAGCATCAGGAACTTACTTTAAATCCCAAAAAAAAAGAAAACAAATAGCAATTATAGCTAAAGATACTAGATTATCTGGTTATACACTTGAACCTGCGCTTGTTTCAGGATTGGCCTCAGCTGGAATGCATGTTTATACATTTGGGCCTATGCCAACAAATGGTTTGGCCATGTTAACTAAAACAATAAAAGCCAATATGGGTATTATGATTACAGCTTCCCATAATCCTCATAATGATAACGGTTTAAAATTATTTGGTCCAGATGGAATGAAATTATCTGATAAAATTGAAAAAAAAATTGAAAGATTAATAGATAAAAAAATTTCAAAAAATCTTTCTAGTCCTGAAAAGCTAGGAAGAGTAAAAAGATTAGAGAATGGGACAAAAGAATATTTAAAAATATTAAAAAAAAATTTTCCAAAAGAATTTAATTTAAGAGGGCTAAGAATAGTAATCGATTGTGCAAATGGCGCAGGTTATAAAGCTGGACCAGATTTACTGAAGTCTTTAGGAGCCAAAGTGATTGCAATTGGTATAAATCCAAATGGAATAAATATAAATAAAAATTGTGGCTCGACTCATCCTAACAAGATTAAGTTTGCAGTAAAAAAATACAAAGCTCATCTTGGTATTTCTTTAGATGGAGATGCCGATAGAATTATTATGAGTGACGAAATGGGAAATATAATTGATGGAGATCAAATAATTGCAGCAATAGCCACAAGATGGAAAAATAAAAAAATGTTAAGAGGTGGAGTTATTGGAACCTTGATGTCTAATTATGGTTTGGAAAAATTTTTTAAATCAAATAAAATAAAATTTATTAGAGCATATGTTGGAGATAGATATGTAAAAGAACAAATGCAAAAAAATAATTTTAACCTTGGTGGTGAACAATCTGGACATATTATATTAGGTAAATTTGCAACAACAGGAGATGGGTTGTTAGTGGCATTAGAAGTACTATTTGCAATTAGAAAAGGAAAAAAAGCCAGTTCTTTCTTCAATAAGTTTAAAAAAACTCCTCAAATTTTAAAAAATGTCTTTGTTAAAGATAAATCAATAATTAAAAACTCAGATGTAAAAAAGTCTATCAAACAAGCTGAAAAATTAATGAATGGTCATGGAAGAATATTAGTGAGAGCATCAGGTACAGAGTCAAAAATAAGAGTTATGGGTGAAAGTGAAAACAAAAAACTTTTAGAGAAGTGTCTAAATATTATTTTAAATAAAATAAAGTGAAGCCTAATTCTAAAGTATTAATTATTGCAGGATCTGACTCATCAGGTGGGGCTGGAATACAGGCTGATATAAAAACTGTTACTGCACTTGGATCTTATGCAATGACCGCCATCACTGCTGTTACGGCTCAAAATACAACAGGTGTTAAATCAATTTTTCCAATTTCACCAAAAGAAATCTTAAATCAGATCTTTTTTACAGCTAAAGATATTAAGCCTGATGCAATTAAGATTGGTATGTTACATTCTACTAAAGTAATAGAGTCAGTTATTAATTCTCTTAAAAATATTAAAGTTAATAAAATAGTTCTTGATCCAGTAATGGTTGCAAAAGGTGGAACAAAATTAATAGATGATAAGGCAATTAATTTATTAAAAAAAAAATTGATAAAAAGAGTATCATTAATAACTCCAAATATCCCTGAAGCAGAAATATTAACTAATATGAATATAAGATATAAAGAGGATATGATTTTTGCAGCCCATAAATTAATTGAAATTGGAGCAAATAATGTATTAATTAAAGGAGGTCACCTATCTTCAAATACTGTCCAAGATATATTTGTTTCAAAATCTGATATTAAAATTTTTAATAGTAAGAGATACAATACTAAAAATACCCATGGGACAGGTTGTACTTTATCTAGTGCAATCACTACTTTTTTATCATGTGGAAAACCTATAAAGAAATCTTGTGAGCTTGGGATTAAATATGTAAGTTTTGGCATAAAAACTAATCCTAAATACGGTAAAGGTCATGGCCCAATTAATCATCTTCATCCAATTAATATAGAAAGAAAATTCAGGTAATGAAAAATATAGTTGTAGTTGGATCACAGTGGGGAGACGAAGGAAAAGGTAAAATTGTAGACTGGCTTTCAGAGCAAGCAGATGTAGTAATTAGATTTCAGGGAGGTCATAATGCAGGTCACACACTGGTAATTGATGGTGTGACTTATAAATTAAGATTACTGCCATCTGGAATTGTAAGAAAAAATAAAATTTCAATTATTGGAAATGGAGTCGTAGTTGATCCGTGGGCATTACTTGAAGAAATTGAGGAGATAAAATCAAAAGGTGTTGATGTAAATATCAATAATTTTATTATTTCTGAAGCTGCAAACTTAATTTTACCATTTCATAGAGAAATGGATGAAATCAGAGAAGATGCTGCAGGTAAAGGTAAAATTGGAACTACAAGAAGAGGAATTGGCCCAGCATATGAAGATAAAGTTGGAAGAAGGTCTATTAGAGTAATGGATCTTAGGTCTGAAAAAAATTTAGATCAAAGATTAGAGTCAGTCTTAGTTCACCATAATGCAATCAGAAAAGGACTTGGAAAAAAAATTTTTGAAAAAGAACAATTAAAATCAGACTTACTCAAAATTGCCCCTCAAATACTGAAGTTTTCTCAGCCAGTTTGGCTTAAGATCGATGAATTTAAAAAAGAAAAAAAGAAAATTTTATTTGAAGGGGCTCAAGGAATTTTACTTGATGTGGATCATGGTACTTACCCTTTTGTAACATCTTCTAACACGGTTGCATCTAGCGCTGCAACTGGAACAGGATGTGGTCCCAACTCAATTAATTATGTTTTAGGAATTACAAAAGCATATACAACAAGAGTTGGGGAGGGTCCTTTTCCAACTGAATTAACAGATGATGTAGGAGAATTATTAGGTATTCGAGGAAAAGAGTTTGGAACTGTCACAAGTAGAAAAAGAAGATGTGGCTGGTTTGATGGAGTATTGGTTAGACAAACAATAAAAATCTCAGGGATAGATGGTATTGCACTTACTAAACTTGATGTTCTTGATGAATTAGATGAAATTAAAATGTGTGTTGAATATGAGCTTAATGGAAAAAAAATTGATTATTTACCTGCTGCAGTAGAAGATCAATTAAAAATAAAACCAGTCTATAAAACCTATCCTGGATGGAAAACATCTACAAATGGAACTAAAGATATGGACTCTTTACCTGAAAACGCAAAAAAATATATTTATGCAGTAGAAAAGTTTATCGGTGCTAAAGTTTCTAGTGTATCAACTAGCCCCGAGAGAGATGATACTATTTTAGTTGAAAATCCTTTTGATATTTAATTTACTGGTAACAAATTTTTAGATTTTGCCATTAATAGCATTTGCTTTTGTAACTTCTCAAATGCTTTATTTTCAATTTGTCTTACTCTTTCTCTACTAATCTTATGTTTTTTGCTTAAATCTTCTAAAGTTGTTGGATTATCATTTAGTCTTCTGGAGTATAAAATTTCTTTTTCTCTTTCATTTAAGACTTTGATAGAATTTTTTAATAGATCTTTTCTTTGTTCCATTTCTTCTTGGTGTGCAAACTTTAAATCATGATCTAGTTCTTTATCAACTAACCAATCTTGCCATTCATCTCCATCTTCGCCAACTTGAGCATTTAATGAAAACTCTTTACCAGAAAGTCTTCTATTCATTGAAACAACTTCATCTTTACTTACATTTAATTTATTAGCTATTTCATTTACATGTTCATCTCTTAAATCACCCTCAGTTTGAGGGGAGATTTGATTTTTAATTTTTTTAAGATTAAAAAATAATTTTTTTTGAGCTGTTGTGGTTCCTATTTTGACTAAACTCCAAGATCTTAATATATATTCTTGTATAGATGCTTTAATCCACCACATAGCGTATGTAGCTAATCTGAAACCTTTTTCAGGTTCAAATTTTTTAACTGCTTGCATGAGACCAACATTACCCTCAGAAATCATTTCATTTACAGGAAGCCCATACCCTTTATAGCCCATTGCAATTTTAGCAACTAGTCTCAAATGACTTGTTACTAATTTTTCAGCTGCCTTGATATTTCCAGTAGTTTTCCAATTTTTTGCTAACATGTATTCCTCTTCTGCAGCTAACATTGGAAACTTTTTTATTTGTTCTAAATATGCAGAGAGACCACCCTCATTTGAAAGAGCTGGTACATTACTATTAAATGTTGCGTTCATGGCTGTATTTATTTAATTAACTATATTTAATTTTCAATGATTTAATTGCTAGTATTTCTGAGCATTTTTAATAAATTATTTAGTTCTTTTGGCAAATTTGAGGAAAAAATCATTTCCTCATTAGTTTTAGGATGAATAAATCCAAGAGTTTTTGCATGTAAAAATTGTCTATCTAATTTTGAAATAGAGCTTTCTATTCCCATATCAATATTTTTTAATTTTTTATATTTCTTTTTATATTTATCATCTCCAACAATACTATTTCCCAGATAAGTCATATGAACTCGAATTTGATGAGTTCTTCCAGTTTCTAATTTACACTCAACTAAACTTAGTGTTGGAGTTTTATCGTTTTCGAAAATTTCGATGGTCTTATAATTTGTAATTGCCTGCTTACCTTTGGATCGACTAACTTCCATTAATTGTCTATTCTTTGAGCTTCGAGTTATAAAAGTGTCAAGTCTACCAGATGAAGGTCTTAATTTGCCCCAAATTAAAAGTTGATAAACTCTTGTGATTGTATGATCACTAAATTGTTTTGATAAGTTTTCATGCGTTTCATTATTTTTTGCAATAACAAGTAAACCTGAAGTATTCTTATCAATTCTATGTACAATCCCCGGTCTAAGTTCATCCCCAATAGTTGATAGTGAGTTTTCATCGTAATGCATTAAAGCATTAACAATTGTCTTATCATAGTTTCCAGCTCCTGGATGCATAATAATTCCAGCGGGCTTGTTAATTACTAAGAGATCATTATCTTCATGAACTATATTTAATTTAAAGTTGTAGGGTTTTAGGGAAACTTCTTGAGGTTTTGGGATATTAAGACTTAATTTGTCACCAGCTAAAACTTTTTTTGAAGGACTTTTAATGATTTTATCATTTAGTTTAAGTTTTTCTTTAAGGATTAAATTTTTAATTCTAGTTCGGCTAATCTGCTCTTCTCTTTTGTTAATTAAAACATCAACTCTTAGATTATTTTCAATTTCTTCAACTATAAAATTAATGATTTTTTCCATAAAATGTAATATTAATACTATATGCGCTTGTAGCTCAACTGGATAGAGCGCCTGACTTCGGATCAGGAGGTTCTGGGTTCGACTCCTAGCAGGCGCGCCAATTTATTCACCGATATTAATTAAAGTTCCTTTCTCTCTAGCTTTATCAAAAGAATAATAAAATACCGATATTGCAGCAATTAGATATCCACCGTTCAAATAAAGAGCCTGAATGATATTTTCATAATTTACAGATTGATTAACCAAGATATTTCTTGTTTCCTCAAAGATATAAACTAACGGAAGAGCATAAGCTATAGATTGAAATATTTCTGGAAGAGTTTCAACAGGGTAATAGATGCATCCAAAAGGTGCTAGCAAAAACATAGTTGACCATGCAATATTTTCAAAAGATGGACCAAATCTTAAAAGTCCTGCAGAAACGAATAAACCTAAAGTAATACCAAAAACATATAAACTTAAAAAAAGGAATGCCAAAGGTAAACCTAAATCTAACAAAGAAATTCCAAATATAGGAGATGTTAATAATATTGCAGGAACCAATCCAATTAGAGCTCTAATCAAAGCAGTAAAAACAAGTGATACAATAATTTCGCTTATTTTCATTGGAGCAATAAACAAATTAGTAAAATTTCTACTCCAAATCTCCTCTAAAAATAGCATGTTAAACCCAATACTGGTTCTAAATAAAAAATCGTAAAGAATTGCACAAGAAAGTATCACACCTACAGCACCATCATAGTAAGTGCTATGATTTGCAAAAAAATTTGAAATAAAACCCCATAGTGTGATTTGAATAGTTGGCCAGTAAATTAAATCTAAAATTCTTGGAAATGATCTTGTAATTAAATAAAAGTGTCTTAAAAAAAGACCATATATTCTAGTTAAATTCATTTTTATTTCTCACAAGTTCTAAAAAAACTTCCTCTAAATTTTTTCTTCCATACTTTCTTATTAAATAATCATGGGTACCACTATCTACTATTACGCCGCCTTTCATCATTAAAACAGAGCTACATAGTCTCTTAACCTCATCCATATTATGTGAAGCAAGTAATACCGATATTTTATTTTCTTTTTTATAATTTTCTAAAAAAGTTCTAACAAAATCTCCAGTCTCAGGATCTAAAGACGCAGTAGGCTCATCAAGCAAAAGTACAGTGGGATTATTAATTAATGCTTTTGCTAAACTTACTCTATTTTTTTGTCCTGAAGAAAGTTCTCCTGTAACATTATCTAATAGTTTATTTAATCTTAATTTATTCGATAAGTAATCAATTTGATCATTTAAGTTATGCACATTATATAATTTTCCATAGACCATCAAATTTTGTCTGACGGTAAGTTTTTTTGGTAATTCTATGTATGGAGAAATAAAATTCATTTTATGAAGAAGAGAAATTTTGTTTTTTTCAATATCCATTCCATTTATTAATACCTTACCACTAGTTGGTTTTAACAAGCCTAACATCATTCCAATTGTAGTGGTTTTTCCACATCCATTTGGTCCTAACAAGCCAACAATTTCATTTTCGTTAATTTTAAAGCTAATATTATTTACAGCTTTTTTTGACTTATAACTTTTAGATAAATTAATTACTTCAATTGAATTTGACATTTAATATTTCGAGGCTCTGTTCAATCTATCATTTATTGTTTTGCCAATTCCTTTGTTTTTAATTTTTTCAACTGCAATCATTTTATAACCATCTTTTTTAATTTTTCTAAGTAATGAGTATAAATTTTTAGCAGATTTTTGAAGATCATTATTTTTACTTAAATAGTAATAATTTTTAAACTTATCTTTTCTTTTTTTTACTAACACAAAAGCTTCATCTTTTTTTGGTTTTTTAGCATTTATTCTTAATGGAATACCAGGAGAGTAATGTAATGGAAATTGACCAGGTGTAATTTTTTTCTTTGAATTAGTTTTTATTAAAACTTTTTTTTTTAATAATTTTTCTATTTTTGAAACATCTAATCCGCCAAATCTAAGTATTGTTGGTTTTCCTAAAAGATTGATAATTGTTGATTCTAAACCAATCTGACATTTTCCTCCATCTAAGATATATTTAATTTTTGATCCAAACTCTTCAATAACGTCAGTTGCTTTAACAGAGCTTAATCTAGTTGATATGTTTGCACTTGGAGCAGCTAATGGATAGTCTAAACTTTTAAGTAATTTTTTAAATAAAGGATGTTTGGGAAAACGAACAGCAAGGCTATTTTGTTTATTAGTGACAAATTTAGAAATTTTAGAAATTTTTTTTAATTTCAGAATAAATGTAATTGGTCCAGGGGAAAATTTATTATATAGCTTAATAAAATTATCATTAATAACACAATCATTTTTAAGCTTATCAATATCTGAGTAGTGAACAATTAAAGGGTTATTCGTAGGTCTTTTTTTTAATTTAAATATTCTCTTTACAGATACGTCTGAATAAGCATTTCCAGCTAATCCATATACAGTTTCGGTGGGAACGGCTACACAATGATTTTTATCTAAATATTGTTTAGCTTTTTTGATATTTGATTGAATAGATTTCATGTATTAATAATTATTATTATATGAAAGATAAAAATTTACTACCTGATAATAATGATAGTACTATCGAAGAGCTAACAGACCAAGCAAATCAAATAATAGAGTCTTTGGAAAATGAAAAAGATCTAAATAATTCTGTTGAAAGCTATCAACAATTGTTGAAGTTAAATATTATTATTGAAAAAAAATTTAATAAAAGTTTTAGATCTATAGGTGAAGAAACCAATAAAAAAGTTAAAGAAATTATTAAAAAAAAATGAAAAACAAGCTTAATAAGATTGCAAGTGATACAAACATTTTTCTAAAGAAGTTTCTTATCAAGCAAAATAAATCTAAATTACTTCCAGCCATGAAGTATGGCTTATTTCCTGGTGGAAAAAAAATTAGATCTAAAATTTTAATTGATATTGGTTCGTTATTAGTAATAGATTATAAAACATTAATTGCTATTGGTGCCGCTGTAGAATGTATTCATGCTTATTCCCTAATTCATGATGATTTACCATGTATGGATAATGATAAAATTAGAAGAGGAAAACCATCTGCACATATTAAGTTTGGAGAATCTACAGCAGTCCTTGCAGGAAACTCATTACTTACAATGGCATTTGAAATTTTATCAAGTCCTACTATGAAAATAAGTGAAAGAATTAAGATTAATTTAATAAAAAAATTATCTGAATGTTCAGGTCATTTAGGTATAGCAGGTGGTCAATATCTAGATCTCAGTTACGAAAAAAAAAAGATATCTAAAAATAAGATTATAGAAATGGAAATTAAAAAAACAGGGAAATTATTTAGTTTTTGTTGTGCCGCACCTGCAATTATTAATAAAAAAAATGTCAAAGAAATTAAATTTTTTGAAAATATTGGTTCTGATATTGGTTTATTATTTCAAATAGCTGATGATTTAATTGATTTTAAAGGTAGCTCTAAAATAGCTGGAAAAAAAACAGGAAAAGATCAAAAAAAAGGTAAAGCAACATTAATAAGTTTATTAGGTTATATGAATGCAATTCAATATTGTGATAGGATTATCTTAAAAATAAATAAAAATTTAAAAAAATACGGCACAAGTTCTAAATATATAAAAGAAACATTGAATTATATTTTGCATAGAGAGAAGTAGTGAAAAATTATAAATTTTTAGATAATATAAATTTTCCATCTGATTTAAGAAAGCTATCAGAAGATGATTTGCAAAAAGTTTCTGATGAAGTTAGAGAAGAAATGATCAGTGCAGTTTCTGAAACAGGAGGACATTTAGGTGCAGGTTTAGGAGTGGTAGAGCTAACAGTTGCTCTTCATTATGTTTTTGACACACCTAATGATAAATTGATTTGGGATGTGGGACATCAATCTTATCCACATAAAATTTTAACTGGAAGAAAAAATAAGATTAAATCTTTAAGACAAGGAAATGGTTTGTCAGGATTTACAAAAAGATCAGAGAGCGAATATGATCCTTTTGGTGCTGCTCATAGCTCAACATCTATATCTTCAGCACTAGGAATTGCTGAAGCAAATAAATTGGCAAATAAATCTTCTAATGTAATTGCTGTAATCGGTGACGGTGCAATCAGTGCAGGAATGGCTTATGAAGCAATGAATAATGCTGGAGCATCAAAAACAAAAATGATTGTTATTTTGAATGATAACGATATGTCAATTGCAAAACCAGTGGGCGCTATGAGAACTTATCTAGCAAAGTTATTTACGGGAAAAATTTATTTTAGTCTGAGAGAAACTATTAAATTGATAATGTCCTCGTTTTCAAAACGATTTAGTGCAAAAGCTGGTAAAGCTGAAGATTTTCTAAGATCTGCTGTTACAGGAGGCACGTTATTCAATTCATTAGGTTTTTATTATGCAGGTCCAATTGATGGTCATGACTTAGATAGCCTTGTTCCTATTCTTAAAAATGCAAGGGACTCTAAACATGAAGGACCAATTATGATCCATATTAAAACACAAAAAGGGAAAGGCTATTCTTATGCAGAAAAAGCAACTGATCATTACCATGGTGTTTCAAAATTCAATGTGAAAACAGGTGAGCAAGTTAAAAGTGGTAGCAATCTTCCAGCCTATACAAAAGTATTTGCAAATACTTTGGTTAAACATGCTCAAAAAGACAGTAAAATTGTTGGAATTACAGCTGCAATGCCAGGTGGTACAGGTATGGATATTTTTGGAAAAGAATTTCCTAAAAGAATGTTTGATGTTGGTATAGCAGAACAGCATGCTGTTACTTTTGCAGCTGGTCTAGCTACAGAAGGTTATAAACCTTACGCTGCAATTTATTCTACCTTTCTACAAAGAGCTTATGATCAAGTAGTACATGATGTGGCTATTCAAAGTTTACCAGTAAGGTTTGCAATAGATAGAGCAGGTCTAGTAGGTGCAGACGGGTCAACACATGCTGGCTCATTTGATATTACATACTTATCAACTTTGCCTAATTTTATTGTAATGGCAGCAAGCGATGAAGTTGAGTTGGTAAAAATGATTAACACATCTGTGGATATTAACGATAAACCAAGTGCAATCAGATATCCTAGAGGAACAGGAGTGGGTCTCGATCTACCTTCAATTGAGGAAAAGATTGAAATAGGTAAAGGAAGAGTAGTTCAAGAAGGAAATCAAGTTTGTATTTTAAGTTTGGGTACTAGGCTTGAAGAGTGCAAATCAGCAGCTGAGGGATTAAAGAATAAAGGTGTATCAGTAACAATTGTTGATGCTAGATTTGCTAAACCCTTAGACCAAGAACTTATTTTGCAATGTGCCAGACAACACGAAATAATGATCACTATTGAAGAAGGATCAATAGGTGGTTTTGGTTCTCATGTTAAAAATTTATTAGCTGAGAAAGGAATATTTGACAAAGGATTGAAGTTTAGAGCAATGACACTACCCGATACTTTTATCGAACAGGATAATCCTAATAAAATGTATGACGTAGCTGGCTTAAATGCTTCACAAATTTCAAAGAAAGTTTTAGATATTTTGTTTACAAAAGACTCAATCAAGGTAGTTAAAAATTAAAAATAGTTTTAGCTGCACTGAGCTTTGTGCATTAAATAGTGATCTAATAAAACACAATTCATCATAGCTTCACCAACAGGAACAGCTCTTATACCTACACAAGGGTCATGTCTTCCTTTAACAGATATAGTTGTATTTTTCCCAAATTTATTAATTGTTTTTCTCGTTGTTAAAATTGATGATGTAGGTTTAACAGCAAACGAGGCAATAATTTCTTGTCCACTTGATATACCACCCAAGATACCTCCAGCATTATTAGAGTTAAATTTTAACTTTTTACCTTTTTGAGAAATTTCGTCTGAGTTTTGTTCACCACTTAATTGAGCTGAGTTCATACCAGATCCAATGTTTACTCCTTTAACAGCATTAATACTCATTAAACCTGAAGCAATATCAGAGTCTAATTTTGAATATATTGGGGCACCTAATCCAGCAGGTACTCCTCTTGCTCTTAATTCAATTACAGCTCCACAAGAGGAGCCAGATTTTCTAACACTTAATAAATATTTTTCCCAAAGTTTAATCATTGATTTATCTGGACAAAAAAATGGATTTTTTGTGATTATTTTATCGTTCCATTGATTTGTATCACATCCCAATATTCCTAGTTGAGTTACGGCTCCGATAACTTTAAACTTTTTACCTAACTTATTCTGTAGAACTAATTTAGCTATTGCACCTGCTGCAACACGAGCTGCAGTTTCTCTTGCAGAAGATCTTCCTCCACCTCTATAATCTCTAATTCCATATTTTTTAAAATAAGTTAAATCAGCATGTCCTGGTCTAAATTTATCTTTTATATTCCCATAATCTTTAGATCTCATATCTTTGTTGTAAATTATGAGCGATATAGGAGTCCCCGTTGTTTTTCCCTCAAACACACCAGACAGAATTTGAACTTTATCGTCTTCTTTACGTTGAGTTGTAAATTTTGATTGTCCTGGTTTTCTTTTATCCAGTTCTATTTGAATATCTTGTTCTTTAATACTTATGTTAGGTGGGCATCCATCTACCATACAGCCTATTGCAGGTCCGTGAGACTCTCCCCAAGTTGAGAAACGAAATAGCTTTCCAAAAGTATTAAATGACATTATTTATATTGTATAGATTATTTTGTTTAAATTATGAATCAAAAAAACTTACTTGGTCTCAATAAATGTTTCTTAGATCTAGATGATCCTATTGAACTGTTCAAAGTGTGGATAGATGAAGCAAAAAAATCAGAACCCAATGATCCTAATGCTCTATCATTAGCAACATCTAGTGGAAACAACCTGCCATCAGTCAGAATGGTTTTATTAAAAGAGTTTAATCAAAATGGATTTGTATTTTATACTAATTTAAATAGTCAAAAAGGAAATGAGCTTAGAGAAAATCCAAATGCTGCAATGTGTTTTCATTGGAAAAGTCTTTTAAGACAAATAAGAATTAGTGGAACGATAACTCAAGTAGAGGACGATGTAGCTGATCAATATTACAATTCACGAGGCTATGATAGTAGAATTGGAGCTTGGGCGTCAAAACAAAGTAAAGTATTAAAAGATAGAGATGAACTTGAAATCTCAATTAAAGAGTTTAAAAAAAAATTTAATGATGAAAACAATGTGCCTAGACCCAACCATTGGTCTGGTTGGAATTTGTCACCAATCAGAATTGAATTTTGGTTAGATGGAGATAACAGAATTCATGAAAGATTAAATTACACAATTAATAAAAGTGGTAACTGGATAAAATCTTTATTAAGTCCTTAAAAATTTCTGGCTAAACTGAATGAAGTGAGGTTTTTAAGAATTGTTTTTTCTTTTGAGTCTTTAAATACTGTAAGAGAGTTTGAAGCCAAATTGATATAATGTTGAGCTTTTTGATAGCATTCATTTATGATCTCATATTTTTTTATTAAAACAATTATCTTATTAAAGTCATCTTTTTCTCTTGAATCTTTTTTAAAAAATTCTGTTAATAATTTTTTTTCTTCAATATTTATTTTTTGAAATAGTAAAATTATAGGCAAAGTAATCTTACCTTCAAAAAAATCTTGACCTATCTTTTTACCAAATAATTTTAAATCTGAATTATAGTCAAGGGTATCATCAGCAATTTGAAAAGTTAATCCAAGATTTCTTCCATAGAACTCTAGTGCATCTTTTTCTTTAGTTTCAACTTCTGATAAAATTGCACCTACTTTAGTTGCAGCTGCAAAAAGTTCAGCAGTTTTTGCCGATATTATTTTTAGGTAAGTCTCTTCCAGCATATCAACTTCACCTTTATGTTGCAGTTGTAAAACTTCTCCCTGAGCAATTTTTGAAGAAGTTGATGATAATAATTTTAAAACCTCCAAATTACCATCCTCTACCATCATTTCAAAACATCGACTTAATAAATAGTCTCCGATTAGAACAGATGAATGATTGTTCCAAATTTTATTTAATGTATCTTTGCCTCTTCTAACAGTTCCCTCATCAATTACATCATCATGCATTAGTGTAGCACTATGAATTAATTCAATACAAGCTGCTAAATTAATATCTCTTGAACCTTTTGAGTATCCACATAATTTTGCAGATCCAAGAGTTAACAGCGCTCTTAATCTCTTTCCGCCAGTTTGAATATGGTAGTCAGTCATTTTTTGAACTAACTCAACATCACTTACTAATTTAGATTTTATCTTTTCTTCAGTAAGAATTAGCTTATCCTCAACAAAATCCTTAAGTTGAAAGTATGAGTCGTTTATCTGATTTTTAAGCTGAACTACAGTTCCCATAATGATTTTAAATTAATATATTTGAATTATATATATTACTTATCAATTGACGCACCTAATTCTTCATTTATAAGTAATTTATATATTCAATAAATAATTCTATAAGGAATAACAATGTTCTCTTTTTTTAAAAAGAAAAAGACCGTAGCCCATATAAAACTGAATGGAGTGATCGGAAATGCTGGAAAATTTAAACAGGGTATTGACTTTGCTGGTCAAGAAGAACTTATTAAAAAGGCTTTTTCACTAAAAAAAGCCTCTTGTGTAGCTTTAACCATAAACTCACCAGGCGGATCTCCAGTTCAATCACACATGATTTATAATTTTATTAGACAAGAAGCTACAAATAATAAAAAAAAGGTAATTGTATTTGCTGAAGATGTTGCTGCATCTGGTGGATATTTAATTTCATGTGCTGGAGATGAAATTTATGCAAATTCAAGCTCAATAATTGGTTCTATAGGAGTTATATATTCTTCGTTTGGTTTTACAGAATTAATAAAAAAGATAGGGGTTGAAAGAAGGGTGCATACAGCTGGAAAAAACAAAAGTACTTTAGATCCTTTTTTAGAGGAAAAAAATGAGGACATAGAAAGATTAAAAAATATTCAGCTAGATTTACACAAAGATTTTATTGATGTGGTAGAAAAAAGTAGAGGATCTAAGTTAAAAAAATCTGAAATAGAACTTTTTTCTGGAGAGTTTTGGTCAGGTAGTAAAGCTAAAGATTTAGGATTGGTAGATGGAATAGGAGATGCCCATCAAGTTCTAAAAGAAAAATTTGGAAATGATGTTGTTATTAAAAAATTTGAAAAATCTAAAGGTTGGTTAAGTCAAAAACTTTCTTCTTCAAATAATAAAGTAGATCAATTAGCTAATATTTTAGACGAAAGGTCAATCTGGCAAAGATATGGTTTCTAAAATAAAAAAACCAAAACAAAAATTTCAATCATTTCAAGATACAATTCTAAATCTTCAAAAATTTTGGAGTAAAAAGGGATGTATTGTTCTTCAGCCATACGACATGGAGGTTGGTGCTGGAACTTTTCATCCTGCAACCACACTTAGATCACTAGGCCCAAAACATTGGAAAGCTGCTTATGTCCAACCATCAAGAAGACCAACGGATGGAAGATATGGTGATAATCCAAATAGATTACAACATTATTATCAATTTCAAGTTTTAATTAAACCTTCACCAGATAATATAAAAAAACTATATCTCAATAGTTTGTCAGTGATTGGTATTGATCACAATGAACATGATATTAGGTTTGTTGAAGATGATTGGGAAAGTCCAACACTTGGTGCGGCAGGTTTAGGTTGGGAAGTTTGGTGTGATGGTATGGAAATTACACAATTCACTTATTTTCAACAGATGGCAGGGTATGAATGTAAACCTGTTTCAGTAGAAATTACATATGGGTTAGAAAGAATATGCATGTTTACCCAACAACAAAAGAATGTTTATGATTTAATATGGAATAATGAAGAAGTAAAATATCATGACGTTTTTCATCAAGCAGAAAAAGAATTTTCTGCATATAACTTTGAACATGCAAATGTTGAAAGTTTATTAAAAATGTTTGATATGATTGAACAAGAGGCCAAATCTCTTGTAGAAAAAAAAATATCATTACCAGCTTATGACCAATGCTTAAAAGCAAGCCATGTATTTAACATTCTAGACGCTAGAGGAGCAATAAGTGTCGCTCAAAGAGCTGGATATATAGGAAGAATTAGAGATATCACTAAAGCTGCTGCTGGTATTTGGTTAGATAGTCAAAGCTAAATGTCAGAATTTTTTTTAGAATTATTTAGTGAGGAAATTCCATCATCTCTTCAAAAGAGTTTAAGAGAAAACCTGTTAAATAGTTTTATAAAATCATTTAATGAAAAATCTATTTCATTTAAAAAAAACTCATCATTTTCCACACCTAATAGATTAGTTATTTTATTTGAAGGTTTACAAAAAGTAATAACTTTAAAATCAGAAGAAATAAAAGGTCCGAATACACAAGCCTCAGAAGTAGCAATAGAAGGATTTATCAGGTCAAATAAAATTATAAAAAAAGATCTTTTTAAAAAAAAAATAGATAAGGGTGAATTTTATTTTTTTAAAATAAAATCAAAAAAACTTAATACTCAAGATTTATTGGAAGAGTTAGTTCCATCAATATTACAGAAAATTCAATGGAATAAATCTATGAGATGGAGTGATTTTAGTTTAAATTGGGGAAGACCATTGAAATCAATTTTAGCAATATTTGATAAAAAAAAATTAACTTTTAATTTTCATCATTTAACTTCTTCAAACTCAACCTTTATTGATAAAGAATTTGAGGAGAAAAAAAAAATATTTATTAATTTTAAAGATTATAATAATTTTTTTAAAAAATTAAATATAACGATTGATCATCATCAAAGAAAAAATTTTATAGAAAAAAGATTAAATGAAATTTCAAGTAAGAAAAATATAACAATTAAAAACAATCCCAAGTTACTTGATGAAGTCGTTGATTTAACAGACCAACCCAATGTTATTTTGTGTGAATTTGATAGAAAATTTTTAAATATTCCTAAAGAAATTCTAATAATTACCATGCAACACCATCAAAAATACTTCCCAACTTTTGATAAGAAAGGAAATATTACTAATGAATTTTTAGTCGTAACAAACAAGAAAGATATAAATGGACTAATAAAACTTGGAAATGAAAGAGTTGTAGAGGCTAGATTAAACGATGCAGAGTTTTTTTGGAAAAAAGATAAATCTCAAAATTTAGTTAAAAAAGTTTCAATGCTTAAATCTATGAATTATTTCAAAGGACTCGGTACGTATTTTGATAAAGTTCAAAGAATGAGAAAGCTAGGAGGAATGCTTTCTGATGAATTATTAATTAGTAAAGATAAAGTTGAATTATCGGCATCAATTTGTAAAGTTGATTTAGTTTCTGAACTTGTTGGAGAATTTCCCGAACTTCAAGGTATTATGGGAGGTTATTTTGCAGAAGCCCAGGGTTTTGAAAAAGATGTTTGTAAAGCTATTAGCGAACATTATTTACCAGTTGGACTAAATTCAAAAGTGCCTAAAAAGCCATACAGCATAGCCTTATCTTTAGCAGATAAAATAGATACGTTAGTAGGTTTCTTTGGAATAAATCAAAAACCAACAAGTTCAAAAGATCCATTTGCCTTAAGAAGATTGGCTTCAGGAGTAATCAAAACAATAGTTGAAAATAAAAAAGATTTTAAAATAAGAGATCTTATTAGTTATTCAGCTGGATTGTATTTAGATCAAGGTTTTGAATTTGAAAATAAATCACTACAAATAGAACTAGTAAATTTTTTAATGGATAGATTAAAATTTTATATGAAAGAGGAGAAAATTCGTAGTGATATTGTTCTCGCCTCTACAAGCTTCCTTAATTTAGATCAATCGGTAATTATTTTTGGTAAGGCTAAAAGTTTAAATAAGTTTATCGATAAACCAAATGGAATAGATATAGTTTCAAGCTTCAAAAGAGCCTCAAGTATGTTGGAAAGTGAGCTAAGAGATAAAAAATTCGAATTATCAAATACAACTGACCCTGGTATTTTCAAAACTGAGTTTGAAAAAAATTTATATAAAAAAATTAATGAATTAAGAAAATATTTTCAAAATATTAATAAAGACGAGGATTTTGATCTATCAATCAATAATTTAGCAGAGTCTAAAAAAGTAATTTTTGATTTTTTTGATAACGTGATTGTTAATGGGGATGATATCACAATTAAAAAAAACAGACTGGAACTAATCCAAATGTTATGTAAAACATTCGATTATTATGTTAATTTTTCTTCAATCGATTCCAATCAATGAACAAGCTAATTTTAAATTTTAAATCTAAAGATAGTAAAAAAATTAAAGAGCCTAAAAATTTTTTAGGCGGAAAAGGTGCAAATTTATCTGAAATGGGAAAAATGGGTCTTCCAGTTCCACCAGGATTTACAATCTCAACAAAAGTGTGTGAGCTTTTTTATAAAGATAAAAAAAAATTGAATAAAAATTTAGTAGCCCAAATAAAAAAAGAATTAAAAATCATTGAAAAAGATGTAGGTAAAAATTTTGGTGATTTAAAAAATCCATTACTTCTTTCAGTAAGGTCTGGAGCAAGAGTTTCAATGCCCGGCATGATGGACACAATTTTAAACTTAGGTTTAAACGATAAGACCGTTAATGCCCTGGCTTCAAAAACTTCTAATGGAAGATTTGCTAAAGATAGCTATAGAAGATTTATTCAAATGTATGGAAATGTAGTAATGGGAGTTGAAGGTTATCATTTTGAGGAATTAATTGAAAATTATAAGCTTACAAAAGGAGTTCTTTTAGATACAGATCTTGATGAAAATGATTGGGATGGTTTAATAGTTGATTTTAAAAGAACTGTTAAAGAAAAAGCCAAAAAAGATTTTCCCCAAGATGTTTATAAGCAACTATTGGGAGCAATTAATGCAGTATTTTTGTCATGGGAGAGTAACAGAGCAAAAATTTATAGAAAATTAAATCAAATCCCTGCTGAATGGGGCACAGCAGTAAATGTTCAATCAATGGTTTTTGGTAATATGGGTGAAGATTGTGCAACAGGAGTAGTATTTACTAGAAATCCCTCAGATGGATTAAATGAAATTTATGGTGAATATTTAATTAATGCCCAAGGTGAAGATGTAGTAGCTGGAACTAGAACACCACAATACATAACCAAAAAAGCAAGACTACAAGCAAAAGTAAAAGCTCCATCAATGGAAGAAGTTATGCCAAATGTTTATAGGCAACTTCACAAAATTTTAAAAAAATTAGAAATGCATTACAAAGATATGCAGGATGTAGAATTCACAGTAGAAAATAAAAAACTATGGATGCTTCAAACTAGATCTGGAAAAAGAACAGCTAAATCAGCAGTAAAGATTGCAGTTGATATGGTTAAAGAAAAATTAATTTCAAAAAAAGAAGCTGTTTTAAGGATTGATCCTAATTCTTTAGATACTTTGCTTCATCCAACTTTAGATGAAAAAAGTACAATAAATGTAATTGCCAACGGCTTACCAGCTTCTCCAGGCGCTGCAAGCGGAAAAGTTGTTTTTACTTCTGAGGAAGCTGAAAGATTGACAGGAATGATGCAAGATACAATTTTAGTTAGAGTAGAGACTTCACCAGAAGACATTCAAGGAATGCATGCTGCTAAAGGAATTTTGACTGCAAGAGGAGGAATGACAAGCCATGCAGCTGTTGTTGCAAGAGGAATGGGAAGACCATGTGTTTCTGGGTCTAGCGAAATTGATATTAATTATGAAAACAAATCATTCAAAACTTCATCTTTAGAAATTAAAGAAGGTGATGTCATAACGATTGATGGATCAACAGGCAGAATTATATCAGGAAGTGTTGCAACAGTTAAACCAGAGATGTCAGGTGACTTTTCAAAACTAATGTTATGGGCAGATAGTTTTAGAAAATTAAATATTAGAACTAATTCTGAAACACCCAAAGATACTAAAACAGCTAAAGATTTTGGAGCAGAAGGTATTGGTCTTTGTAGAACAGAGCATATGTTTTTTGATGAGGAAAGAATTTTATCAGTTCGTGAAATGATTTTATCGAAAACTAAAGAAGATAGAGCCAAAGCTCTAGACAAACTTTTACCACATCAAAAAAAAGATTTTGTAGAAATTTTTAAAATTATGAGTGGTCTACCAGTTACAGTTAGACTATTAGACCCTCCTCTTCATGAGTTTCTACCAAGAACAAGTAAAGAAATTAATGAAGTTGCAATTACGGTAGGACTTTCAACAAAAGAAATTGAGACCAGAATAGATGAGCTGCATGAACAAAATCCAATGTTGGGACACAGGGGTTGTAGACTTGGAATATCATTTCCGGAGATTTATGAAATGCAATGTAGAGCTATTTTTCAAGCTTTAACAGAACTTAAAAAGAAAAAAATAAAATCAGCTTTTCCAGAGATTATGATTCCTTTAGTTTCTACTGAGGTTGAAATTAAGATAATGAAAGATTTAGTGATAAATATTGCAAGTGAGGTTCAAAAACAGAGTAAAATTAAAATAGAATTTATGGTTGGAACAATGATCGAGCTACCGAGAGCTGCAATAAAAGCAAAAGAAATAGCTAAACATGCAGAATTTTTTAGCTTTGGAACTAATGATTTAACGCAAACAACATTTGGAATTAGCAGAGATGATAGTGGAAAATTTCTAAATGACTATCTTGATAATAAAATATTTTCAATTGACCCATTTGTGTCTATAGATGATGGAGTTGCAGAATTAGTTGAAATTGCTGTTGATAAAGGAAAAAATCAAAATAAAAAATTGAAACTTGGAATATGTGGTGAGCATGGGGGCGATCCAAAAAGTATTGAATTTTGTTCTAAAGTTGGCTTAAACTATGTTTCTTGTTCTCCTTATAGAGTTCCTATTGCAAGATTAGCTGCTGCTCAAGCAGAAATAAAAAAATAAATATATGTTTAGATAATTTATAGGGGCGTTCTGTTGCCAGGTGCCCCAAACCCCGTCTACTTAATTAACAAAGTTAATTAGGCAGCAAGTGCGTAACTTTCGTTAGCAATTATAAATTAGCCCGTTACGGTGGAACAATTCCGAACAAAAGAATAGCCTTTAGTCACCCGTCGAATCTAGTTCACCCCCATAAGTTGTATGGTGGAGGTGGTGGGTACTGCCCCCACGTCCGCAATGGTTATTACGAAATTCGTTTATCGTCATAGTTGGAAATCCAACATTATTAATATAAAAGCATTTAGAAGAGATTCAATAAAAATCATGAAATTAACTAGTGAACAAGCTCAAGAGATTAAAGAACAACAATCTCAACAGAATAAAACAAAAAGAGTTACTGCTCCTGAGCTTGAAGATATTCTTTACGAAGCAATGCCAGCATTAGATCATGGTTTTGTAAGAGTTGTTGATTATATGGGAGATGATACATCGATTGTTCAATCAGCTAGAGTTTCTTATGGTAAAGGAACTAAAAAAGTTTCAACAGATGCCGGCCTTATTAAATATTTAATGAGACATTGGCATAGCACTCCATTTGAAATGTGTGAAATTAAATACCATGTGAAACTTCCAATTTTTATTGCACGACAATGGATTAGACATAGAACAGCTAATGTAAATGAGTACTCAGCGAGATATTCAATTTTAGATAAAGAATTTTATTTACCATCTCAAAATAATTTAGCCGCTCAATCAACAAGCAACAGACAAGGAAGGGGAGATGTTTTAGAAGGAGAACAGGCCAAAGAGGTTTTGGAACTTTTAAAAAATGATGCTGAAAGAACTTATGATAATTACGAGACGATGTTGAATGAAAGATTTGATGGTTCAACTATTGATGAAAATAAAAAAGGGCTTGCCAGGGAACTTGCTAGAATGAATTTAACTTTAAATACTTATACACAGTGGTACTGGAAAACTGATTTATTAAATTTGATGAATTTTTTAAGATTAAGAGCTGACAGTCATGCTCAATATGAAATTAGAGTTTATGCTGACATCATGTTAGATACTTTAAAGAAATGGGTACCAATAACTTATGATGCGTTTATAGATTATAGGGTTGGTGGCACTGAAGTTTCAGCTAAAGGAAAAGTAATTATACAAAAACTTATTAAAGGTGAAAATGTGGATGTAGATAGTTCGGGACTTTCAAAAAGGGAATGGAATGAACTTATGATTGCTTTTGATCTAAAAGATAATTTAATTTAGTTATTATAATATTCAACAAGTATTTTTTTTAATCTTGGGTATAAAAATTCAGATATCTCTTTCGAACCTTTTTTATTTGTATGTACAGTATCAGCAAATGAATTATTCAATGGAGCAGTAATTAACTCATCTAGCTTAATTATATCATAGTCATTATTTTTTGAAAATTTTTTTAATTCTTTGTTTAAAAGATATAATATTTCTTGTCCATTAATATCATATGTTATTTGAGTAATAAAAATTGGCTTAATTTTAAATAAGTTAAGTTGATCTTTTAATTTTTCTAAATTATTTTTATAGTTATCAATAATTTTTTTTTCTTCAATAGTATCTAACTTGAAATTTATTTTTGCAAAATCATAAGAAACAAATTCGTTACTTTTAAGTTTTTTTATCAACTCTTGATCATCAGTAAAATATTTACCTCTATCCCTCTCAGAGAAAAAAAAACTGTCTTTAATGAATTTTATCTTTTCATAAAAGAAGCTTTTTTGAGTGATATTCCAGTAAATTTTCTCAAAAAAATTTAACTCATATTTGAAATCATGCCAACGATCTGGTTTGATACTTCTATCATTAAGTCCAAAATAATATATAATGATGTCTGGTTTGAAATTTGGTATGTTTTGAAACCAAGATCGAAACTCTTGAATATGTCCTTTTAAAGACTTTCCAGATAAGCTTGCATTATAAACTTTTAGATTTATATCATCTTTATTTAAATAATTGTTTATGTTTCCTACGATTGTATCATTGTAATTGAGATACATCTCGTCACCTCCGCTACCACCATTAAAAATAATCTTTATTTTTGAGGCATTATATTTTTCATAAATATTTTTGTCCTCTCTAAAACCATAAAAATCTCTAAGATAAATAGTTTTTTGATCATTATGACTAAAAACAATTTTTTGAATTCTTTTACCTCTTAATTGTGGACCAAAATTATAATCATTAAACCAGTAACCAAAAATAAGATCACTACAAATTATTAAAAAAAGAAAGACAATTAAATTTATTGAAAATAACTTTATAAGTTTAGGCATTTTATCAAATTGTTTTCGTCACTAAATATTTTAAAATTTTATTATCAAAATAATTTGTTTTGATTTATTAAATTAAATTGTATAGAAGTCGAGATCAATTTAATGCTTAATTATTAATAATGAAAGAATTTAAATTACCAACTAATCGTAGTTTTGGTTTTGTTTTTTTTGTAGTTTTTCTTCTGATTGCTTTGTGGCCAACTTTGCAAGGAGAAAATTTACGTCTATGGTCATTATTTATTTCTTTAATATTTTTGATTTTAGGCACCTTTAATTCAAAAATCCTGACTCCATTAAATCTAATATGGATGAAGCTTGGAATACTTTTAGGTAGAATAATTTCACCATTAGTTATGGGTATAATATTTTTTTTGATAGTTACACCTATTGGTTTGTTAATGAGAGCATTAAATAAAGATTTATTAAATTTAAAATTCAGTAAAACAAATTCATATTGGATTGAAAGAGATAAACAAAAAAGTAAAATGAAAAATCAATTTTAAAATGAGTTTTATTAAAGAATTTTGGGAATTTTTAAAAGTAAGAAAAAAATATTGGTTGTTTCCAATAATTATAGTTTTATTCATTTTTGGTGGTTTAATTGTTTTAACTCAAGGTTCAGCTATAGCCCCTTTTATTTATACATTATTTTAGATTAAATGATTTAAAATAAATTTAAATTAGATTTGTGAAAAAAATAATATTAAATTCCGTTTTAGTTTTAACTTCCATTTTAATAACTATAATTTTAGCTGAAGTTTTTCTAATTTTAAAAAATAGATCTATTATTAATTATGATATTGAAATGTGGAAGTATTCAAAACTTCTTAAAGAAAAAGTAGAAAATCCAAAAATTAGTCATATTCATAAAAAAAACACAACAGCTGAACTACAAAAGACAAAAATTAGAATTAATAATTTAGGCATGAGAGGTGATGATGTTAATTTGGAAAATCTAGATATATATAATGATAAAATTATGATACTGGGTAGCTCAATTGCTTTAGGATGGGGTGTTAAACAAGATCAAATTTTCACTGAGATTTTAAAAAAAAAAATTTACAAGGAAAAAAATCAAAAAGTAATTTTTTTTAATACTGGTACTGGTAACTATAACACTCAAAGATATATTAATAATTACTTCGAATATTATTCAGAAATACCTTTAGATAAAATTTTAATATTATTTTTTGTTAATGATACCGAGATACTATCTAATAATGATGGAAACTTTTTTACTCGTAATTTTCATTTAGGTGTTTTAATTTGGAAATATTTTCAGACATTTAATGATAATTTAGTAAAGAAAACGTTAAAAAAATATTATGAAGAAAAGTATAATAAAAACTATTTAGGTTTAAAAATTGCTCTTAAAAATTTACAAAAATTATCTAATAATTGTAGAGATAAAAAATTAGAATGTATAATTGTAATGGTACCAGATATTCATAACCTGGAGAATTATGAACTTAAGTTTATACATGTAAAAATGAAAAAAATATCTGAGGATTTAGGATTTAAGTATTTAGATTTATTGGATGAATTTATTGGAATAGAAAGTAAGTCTATATGGAATAAATATAACGATCCTCATCCTAATGCAAGAGGCCATGAAATAATTGCAAATGGAATCTTTAAAATTTTTTAATGCTATTTTCTTCAATAGAATTTTTCATTTTTTTTTTAGTTTTTTCAATAATTTCCATTAAGATTGATCGTAAATATTTCGGATTTTTAATTTTAATTGGAAGTTATATTTTCTATGCATACAACAATATATTTCATTCTTTTATTTTAATTTATCTTTCATTAGTTACATTAATTCAAAAAAAAAAAAATTATAATATCATTTTAATTTTATTATTAATTTTATTACCTTTAATATTTTATAAATATATAAATTTTTTTTTAAGTATATTGAATGATATATTTAATTTTAAGTTGGAATATTATTATTTAGGAAGCATCCCTTTAGGATTGTCTTTTATAACTTTTACAATTATAGCTTATTTAATTGATATTAGAAAAAATTTTGAGATTCCACATACTAACATTGATTGTTTAAATTATATTTTTTTTTTCCCTCAATTATTAGCAGGTCCAATTTTAAGGCCTAGTGAATTACTTATTCAACTTAAAACAAAATTTAAATTTGATACATCCAAAATAAGTTTGGGGATTGGTATTTTTTCTATTGGTATGATCAAAAAGGTCATTTTTGCAGATACAATTGGCGAGATTGTGGACCCAACTTTTGCTAGTATCGATGCTGCTTCTAGTTTTGACCTTTGGATTGCCTTTTTTCTATTTCCTCAGCAAATTTATTTTGATTTTAGCGGTTATACGCATATGGCAATTGGGTTAGCATATATTTTAAACATTGAACTTCCAGAAAATTTTAACTCACCTTACCTAACCACATCAATTACAAATTTCTGGAAATCTTGGCACATGACGCTATCTAGATGGATTAGAGACTATATTTTCATACCATTAGGAGGATCAAGAGTTAATTTTTCAAGAAACATTTTGAATATTCTTATAGCCATGACATTATCTGGATTATGGCATGGAGCAAATTACACTTTCATAGTTTGGGGCTTTCTTAATGGTTTTATAATCTGTTTAGAGAAATTTTTGAAAATCAGAGATGATACGGTCTATATAAAATATATTTTAATTTTTTTAAATTTATTTTTTATTTTTAACTTATGGGTAATTTTCAGAGCAGAAAGTTTATTTGATATATTTAATTTTTATATCAAGATGTATCAATTCAATCTAATTACAAATTATCTAAATTTTATATTATTAATTGTAGTTTCTTTAATTTTAATTTTTTTTCAAAAGTATGATAAAACTCAGTTTTTCATAAAATTTTTTTCAAAGAATGTAAAAATTAAACTTACAATATCTATTACTCTAGTTTTCTTATGCTTGTTCTTAACTGGTGGTCAATCTCAAAAATTTATTTATTTTGATTTCTAATTTTGTAAAATACTTTATTTTTTTCTTATTTATCTATAAATTATTATAAATTTTGAATTATGTATATTCTAGGAATTTCAGCATTTTATCATGACAGTGCCGCATCTATTCTTAAAGATGGCAAAATAATAGCTGCAGCTCAAGAGGAGAGATTTACAAGAAAAAAACATGACTCGAGTTATCCATTTTATGCAATTGAATTTGTTTTAAATTTTGCAAAAATTAAATTGAGTGAAGTTGACCAAATTATTTTTTTTGAAAAACCTTTTTTAAAATTTGAAAGATTATTAGAAACCTACGTTGCATTTGCTCCAAAAGGATTTACATCTTTTAGCAAAGCTATGCCCATCTGGATTAAAGAGAAACTCTTTCAGAAAAATTATCTATTTAATAAACTTAAAGACCATGATGAAAATTATAAATTAGATCAAAATATTTTGTTTTCAGACCACCATTTAAGTCATGCTTCAAGTGCTTTTTTCCCTTCTCCATTTGAGGAAGCTATTGTTTTAACTGCCGATGGTGTTGGTGAATGGGCCACAACTACAGTTGCAATCGGCAAGGGAAATAGTTTGGAAATTAAAAAAGAAATTCATTTTCCGCATTCATTAGGTCTTCTTTACTCTGCATTTACCTATTTTACAGGATTTAAAGTTAATAGTGGAGAATATAAGCTTATGGGGTTAGCCCCTTATGGTTCACCTATTTATGTGGAAAAAATTAAAAAATTAATTGATATAAAAGATGATGGAACTTTTAGATTAGACCAAAAATATTTTAGTTATTCCACTGGTTTAACTATGACCAATGATAATTTTCATAATTTATTTAGTGCTAAACCTCGTAATCCAGTAAATGAAAAAATAACGAATTTTCATATGAATATTGCTGCCTCAATTCAAAAAGTAACCGAGGAAATAATGATAAAATTAGCAAAAAGTATTCGTAATGATTATGGGATTAAAAATTTGTGTCTAGCAGGTGGTGTGGCTTTAAATTGTGTTGCTAATGGAAAGATCCTTAGAGAAAAAATCTTTGATAATATTTGGATCCAACCAGCTGCAGGTGATGCCGGTGGTTCATTAGGTGCTGCTCTGGCACTATGGTACAATGAATTAAATAATCCAAGAATTGTTAACTCTAACGATGATATGCAAGGCTCATATTTAGGTCCAGAGTTTAACAATAACCAAATTGAAAAATATTTAAATGAAATAGGTGCTAACTATAAATTTTATAACAATGAAGAATTAATATCGAAAACTGCTGATGATCTTTCCAAAGGCATGGCAATAGGTTGGTTTCAAGGAAGAATGGAATTTGGACCAAGAGCACTTGGTGCAAGATCAATACTTGCTGATCCTAGATCATCCTCAATGCAGAAAAATTTAAATTTGAAAGTTAAATATAGAGAAAGTTTTAGACCATTTGCTCCATCTGTTTTAAGAGATGATTTATCTGAATGGTTTAATATTAATAATGATAGTCCTTATATGCTTTTAGTCTCAAATATTAATTCTAGTAAATGTTTATCAATGACTGAGAAACAAAAAAATTTATTTGGTGTAGATAAATTAAATGTAAAAAGATCAGAAATTCCAGCAGTAACACATGTAGATTATTCTGCAAGAATCCAAACTATCAATAAAGATAGAAATGGTAAATATTTTGAATTAATTAAAAAATTTAAGGAAATTACAGGCTGTCCAGTAATAGTAAACACATCGTTTAATATTAGAGGTGAGCCAATAGTTAATACACCAAGAGATGCATTTAACTGTTTCATGGGAACGGAGTTAGACACACTAGTGATTGGAAATTATATTTTAAGGAAGATTGATCAAGACCAATCACTTAAAAAAGATTATAAAAAATCTTTTGAGTTAGATTAAGAAAATAATTTTTCCGAAATTAAAAATAAGCTTTTTTAATTTTTTTTGCTAATTGTAAATATATTTTTGAAATTTCATGTTCTGGATTTTTTTCAACTATAGGTTTTCCAGAATCACCAGATTTTCCTACTTCGGGATTTAATGGTATTTCTCCTAAGTATTCTTTTTTATATTCCTCAGCTGTTTTTTTAACTCCATTATCACCAAATAAATTATATTTTTTTCCATCATCACCTATAAAATGACTCATATTATTAACGAGTCCTAGAATATTTACCCCGAGTTTATCAAACATCTTTATTCCTCTTTTTACATCTAAAAGGGCTACTTCTTGAGGGGTAGATACTATTATTGCTCCATCCATTTTAATTTCTTGTGAAAAAGTTAGTTGAGTATCTCCAGTTCCTGGAGGCATATCAACAATAATAAAATCCAAATCTTTCCAATTTACTTTTTGGGTAAAAGTTTTAATTGCACTTGTCACCATAGGGCCTCGCCATATCATAGGTGTTTGTTGATCTGCTAAAAAACCTATTGACATACATTGAATGTCATACTTTGTAATAGGATCTAATTTTTGACCATCGCTTTTTGGTTTTTCATTAATATCAAACATTTTTGGAATTGATGGACCATAAATATCAGCATCTAGCAAACCAACTTTACAACCAATTTGCTTCAAAGCTAACGCAAGATTCGTTGCAAATGTAGATTTTCCAACTCCTCCCTTTGCACTTGAAATTGCAATAGTAAACTTAGTTCCTAGAATTGGATTTTTTGTGAATTTTCTAGGCTCTAGCTTTTTTTTCATTGCGTCACTAAGTTCTGGTTTTTTATCAGGCATATTTTCATCATTACTTGTTTTTTATAATAAAGACACTATATACTTTGGCATATGTCAGATGATTTCAAAGGTAGAGGTGGAAGTCCATGGGGCTCACCCCCAGGTGGAGGAGGAAATGGTTCCGGAAGAGGACCAACACCACCAGACATAGATGCGATAATTAGAGATATTCAAAACAAAATTAATAAATTTTTACCAGGTGGAAGTAAATCAGGTGGTAAACCAATTGGTTTAATTTTAGTTATTCTACTTTTTGTGTGGTTAGCAAGTGGACTTTATAGAGTACTACCTGATGAACAAGGTGTAGTTATAAGATTTGGTAAATTTATAAAAACAACTCAACCAGGTCTTAATTATCATATTCCTTTCCCAGTAGAGACAGTTGAAACTCCGAAGGTTACTAAAGTTAATAGAATGGATATTGGTTTTAGATCTGAGAGAGACAGTGGTTTTTCTTCAGGTGGTGGAGTTGCAGATGTTCCTCAAGAAAGTTTAATGTTAACAGGTGATGAAAATATTGTGAACATAGACTTTTCAGTATTCTGGGTAATTAAAGATGCGGGAAAATTTTTATTTGAAATTCAAGATCCAGAAGGAACTGTTAAAGCTGCAGCAGAGACAGCTATGAGAGAAGTAATTGCAAAAAGTGATATTCAACCAATTTTAACTGAAGGACGAGCAAAAATTGAAATTGAGACACAAGAAATTATTCAATCAATTTTAGATGAATATAATAGTGGTATTCAAATTACACAGGTACAAACTCAAAAAGCAGATCCACCAGATCAAGTAATTGATGCATTTAGAGATGTACAAGCTGCAAGAGCAGATATGGAAAGATCTAAAAACGAAGCCGAAGCTTATGCCAATGATGTTATCCCGAGAGCAAGAGGGGAAGCGCAAAAAATCTTACAAGCTGCAGAAGCTTATAAAAAACAAGTTGTTGCAAAAGCTGAGGGTGAAGCGAGTAGATTTGTGTCAATCTTTAATGAGTACGATAAAGCAAAAGAAGTTACTCAAGAGAGAATGTATTTAGAAACAATGGAGAAAGTTTTAGCAGATATTGAAAAAGTTATAATAGAGAAAAATGCAGGATCAGGAGTAGTACCTTATCTTCCATTACCAGAATTGAATAAAAAGAAAGCGACTAATTAAATGAAAGCACAAAAAATATTACTTCCCATAGTAGCTGTATTAGGAGCTTTAGTTTTCTTTTCAGTATTTATTGTTAAAGAGGTTAACCAAGCAATAGTTCTTCAATTTGGTGATCCTAAAAAAATAATAATTGAACCAGGTTTAAACTTTAAATTACCTTTTATCCAAAACGTTGTATTTTTAGACAGCAGGATTTTAAATCTAGATACTCCGCCAGCTGAAGTAATTGCTTCTGATCAAAAAAGATTAATCGTAGATGCATTTGCAAGATTTCAAATTGTAGATCCATTAAAATTTTATATTTCAGTTGGAAATGAAAGAGTTGCAAGATCAAGATTGGCAACAATTATAAACTCAAGAATTAGAAATGTTTTAGGGCAACAAGAATTACAAACTTTACTTTCTAAAGATAGATCTAAGCAAATGTCTTTAATCCAAGAAGGAGTGAATACAGAAGCTAAAAAGTTTGGAATTAAAATTGTTGATGTAAGAATTAAAAGAGCAGATCTACCTCAAGCAAACAGTGATGCAATTTATAGAAGAATGCAGACCGAAAGGGAAAGAGAAGCAAAAGAGTTTAGAGCAAAAGGTGCTGAAATGGCAGTAACTATTACCTCAACAGCTGACAAAGAAGTTTCAATAATTTTAGCAGATGCAAATAAAGACTCTGAAATTATGAAAGGGGAAGGAGACGGTGAAAGAAATAAAATTTTCGCTGAAGCCTTTGGTAGAGATCCTGAGTTTTTTGCATTTTATAGAGCAATGCAAGCTTATGAAACTGCTCTAATTGGTGGAGATACATCATTGATATTATCTCCTGATAGTGAATTTTTTAAGTTTTTTGGAAATATAAAACCTAAATCACAATAACCTATTTTTATGAAGGAATTGATCATAGCATTTGGTCTCTTTCTTTTTATAGAAGGAATTTTGTATGCCATATTTCCATCAAAAATGAAAAGTATGTTAAAGAAGTTAGAACTTGTAAATGATAGTCAATTGAGAACAGGTGGACTAATTTTTGCAATTTTAGGATTTGTAATTATTTATTATATTAAGAGCTAGTATGAAAAAAATAAAACTATTATTCTTATCAATATTTTTTTGTTTCAGTTTTTCTGTTTACTCAAATTCACAATCTGTACCAGAGTCTTTTGCTGATTTAGCTGAAAGATTGATGCCTTCTGTGGTAAATATTTCAACTACTCAAACTGTGGTTACAAATAATAACCCATTTCCCTTCACATTCCCACCAGGGTCTCCGTTTGAAGACATGTTTAGAGAGTTTGGAACTCCTCAAGAAAGAAAATCTTCAGCATTAGGATCAGGATTTATAATTGATGAAAAAGGTTTAGTAGTAACTAATAATCATGTTATTCAGGACGCAGAAGATATTCTAGTAATAGTAAATGGAGATCAAGAATTTAAAGCAAAGGTAATTGGAGCAGACCCTTTATCGGATATAGCAGTGCTTCAATTACAAACTGAAGACAAATTTATACCAGTTGCTTTTGGAGACTCGGATAAAGCAAGAATTGGAGATTGGGTTATTGCAATTGGAAATCCATTTGGACTTGGGGGAACAGTCACATCAGGAATTATTTCTGCAAGAAATCGATCAATTGGATTATCTAGATATGAAGATTATATTCAAACTGATGCATCTATAAATTCTGGAAACTCAGGTGGACCCTTATTTGATATGCATGGTAATGTAATAGGAATAAATACTGCAATTTTAGGTAGAAGTGGTTCAGTTGGAATTGGATTTTCCATACCCTCTAATAGTGCAAAACTAGTTATCGATCAGCTTATAGAATTTGGAGAAACTAAAAGAGGATGGCTTGGAGTAAGAATTCAAGATGTTACTCAAGAAATTGCTGATGTAGAAAAATTAGATGAGCCTAGAGGAGCGCTAGTTGCAAGTGTTGCGGAAAACAGTCCATCAGATAAAGGTGGAATAAAAGCAGGAGACATTATTTTAGAGTTTAATGGAGTTAAAATAAATCAAATGAAAGAATTGCCTGCAATTGTTGCTAAAACAAAAGTTGGAACAAGGGTTCAAGTTAAAATTTGGAGGAATAAAAAAGAAATAACCAAAAGTATTCTTTTAGGAAGATTAGAAACTTCAGACGATTTTAAAGTTAGTGAAAAGAAACCTGAAGTTACAAAAGATATAATAATAGAAGACTTAAAAATTACTGTTAGAAATTTAACAAAAGAAGATATTAAAACTAGAAAACTTCCCAATCAAATTTCAGGATTAGTTGTAACAAATATAGGAAATACTAGCCCATTACAAAATTCAATAGAGGTTAATAGTATTATAGTTGAGGCTCAAAAAACAAAAATTAAAAGTGCTGAAGATTTAGAAAAAATTATTAAAGAGGTTTTAAAATCAAATCAAAAAACAATTTTACTAGCAATATACAATAATCAAAATCAAAGAAGATATATAGGTGTTAAGCTAGACTAATCATGGATTTAAAATCCAAGATCATTTTAGTATCAGGACCAACAGCTTCAGGAAAATCAAATTTTTCAGTAAAACTTGCTAAAAAAATTAATGGTGAAATTATTAATGCTGATAGTATGCAGGTTTATAAAGAACTAAAAATTTTATCAGCTCGTCCTAACCCCAAAGATTATCAAAAAATAAAACATCATTTATATGGTTTTCACAATGTGAGAAATAATTTTTCGACAGGAGATTGGTTAAAATTTGCAATAAAAAAAATAAAAGAAGTGACAAAAAGAAAAAAAACTCCAATTTTTGTTGGTGGAACAGGATTATATTTCAAAGCTCTAACTGATGGATTGGTAAGAATTCCTAATATTCCAATTCGATTTAGAAATAAAATAAGAACTTTGCATAAAACACTAGGTCAAAAAAGATTTTATCAAAAACTTATAAGACTTGATCCAAATTCTAAAGAAAAAATAAATCCAACTGACGCTCAAAGATCAATAAGAGCTTTTGAAGTTAAACTATTTACCAAAAAATCACTTCATGAATGGTTTGAAAACACAAAATCGTATTTTGATAAGGATGATTTTTATAAAATCTATATTGATTATCCACGTGTAGAATTAATCCAAAGAATTAACAAAAGAACTGAACAAATGATTAAGATTGGAGCAATTAACGAAGTTAAAAGGTTTCTCAAATTAAAAGTTAAAAAAGACAAAAGCGTCAATAAAGCCATTGGCATCCATGAGATCAAAGAATATCTGGAAAAAAGAAAAGATATAAGCAATGTTATTGAAAAAATATCAATAAAGACTAGACAATATGCAAAAAGACAAAGCACTTGGGCTAGAGGAAACATGATGAGTTGGTTAAAACTGACACCACAGAACTTAAATAATTTTCTAAAAAAAATTAAATAATTCATTCTATAACTTGACCAATCAGTACAACTTCAGCTAGATTGCGAAATGCCAAAATTATATACTGGAGCGGAAATTGTATTTAAGTGCCTTGAAGATAAAAAGGTAAACCATATTTTTGGTTATCCTGGAGGAGCAGTTCTTCCAATTTATGATGAATTAAAAAATCATTCATCGATTAAACATATTTTAGTAAGACACGAGCAAGGAGCAGGTCATGCAGCAGAGGGTTATGCAAGATCTTCAGGTAAGCCGGGTGTTGTTTTAGTTACCTCAGGACCTGGTGCAACAAATGTTGTTACTGCATTAACAGATGCATACATGGACTCAGTACCATTAGTTTGTATTTCAGGACAAGTACCAACACATTTAATTGGAACCGATGCATTTCAGGAATGTGATACAACTGGAATTACTAGGCCGTGTACAAAACATAATTGGTTAGTAAAAAATGTTAATGATCTTCAAAGAATAATGTATGAGGCATTTGAAGTTGCAACCACAGGAAGACCCGGACCAGTACTAGTTGATATTCCAAAAGATGTTCAATTCGCAAAAACAAAATATGTTTCTTTAAAAAAAGATAAGAAAATAGAAGTAAAAAATAAAAATAGATTTAATCAAAAAGATATTGATCAACTAATTGAGTTAATGAATAAAGCATCAAAACCAATTTTTTATACTGGTGGTGGTGTTGTAAATTCTGGACCAAAAGCCAGTGAACTTCTAAGAGAATTAGTTGCATTAACTGGTTTTCCGATTACTTCAACCCTTCAAGGATTAGGCTCATATCCTGGTGATGATAATCAATTTTTAGGCATGCTTGGAATGCATGGAACTTTTGAAGCTAATAATGCAATGCATGATTGTGATTTACTCATTAATATAGGCGCAAGATTTGATGACCGTATTACTGGTAAAATTGATGAGTTCTCCCCCAAATCAAAAAAAGTGCATATTGATATTGATCCATCATCAATTAATAAAATTATAAAAGTAGATTTAGCAATTGTTGGAGACGTAACTGATGTTATTAGATCAACAACTAAAACTTTAAAGAAGAAAAATTTAAATTTAGAAAAATCAAATAAACAAAAAATTTCAAAATGGTGGCAACAAATTCAAAAATGGAAATCTAAACAATCTCTAAACTTTATTAATAGCAATAATATAATTAAACCACAGCATGCAGTTCAAAGACTTTATGAACTAACAAAAAATCAAGATACTTTTATTACAACGGAAGTTGGTCAACACCAAATGTGGGCCGCACAACACTATAAATTTAAAAAACCAAATAGATGGATGACTTCAGGAGGTTTGGGAACTATGGGATATGGTTTACCTGCTGCAATAGGTGTTCAGGTAGCAAATCCGAAGAAGTTGGTTATTGATGTAGCTGGAGAGGCTTCAATTTTAATGACTATGCAAGAAATCTCAACTGCAATTCAATATAACTTACCAATAAAAATTTTTATTTTAAATAATCAATATATGGGAATGGTTAGACAGTGGCAGGAGCTGCTACACGAAAAAAATTATTCTGAGAGTTATTCAGAAGCCTTACCTGATTTTGTAAAATTAGCTGAAGCATACGGATGTGTTGGTATTAGAGCAGAACATCCTGATGAATTAGATAAAAAAATTGAAGAAATGATCAATGTGGATAAACCAGTTATCTTTGATTGTCATGTTGATCAAGCAGAGAATTGTTTTCCAATGATCCCATCTGGGAAACCTCATAATCAAATGTTACTAGGTCCAAAAGACCAAGAAGATAATAAAATTACAGGTAAAGGAAAAGCGTTAGTTTAAATGCCAAAATCTAAATCAGCATACAGCACTCCAACTAAAGTTAGTAAAGTCGAAACTCATATAATTGTTGTTTGGGTAGATAACGAAGCAAGTGTTTTGTCTAGAGTAGTAGGACTTTTTTCTGGAAGAGGATACAATATCGAGTCTCTTGCAGTAGCAGAAGTTGATCAAAAAAATAATCTTTCAAGGATTACAATCGTAACTACAGGAACTCCAGAAGTAATTGAACAAATTGTTTTACAATTAAAAAAATTAGTTCCAGTTCATAAAGTCGGTAACTTTAAAAGAGAAGATAAAAATGTAATTTTTAAAGAAATGGCTTTATTTAAAGTAGTTGGAAATTTAGCTAAAATTAAAAAAGCTTTAAATGCTTGTAAAAATTTCAATCCGGTTATATTAGATCAGACTAACAAATCTGCAGTAATTCAAATTACGGCACTTAGAAGAGAAATAGATAAAATGACAAAAAATTTAAAATCGCACGGTCTTATAAGTGTCTCAAGAACGGGAGCGGTTGCAATGACTAGAGGCGCTAAAATATTTAACTAATTAATTAAGGAGAAAAAAAAATGAAAATGTTTTATGAAAAAGATGCAGACGTTGAGCTGATTAAAGGAAAAAAAATTGCAATTTTTGGTTATGGTAGCCAAGGACATGCTCATGCACTAAACTTAAAAGACAGTGGAGTTAAAGAAATAGTTGTTGCTTTAAGAGAAGGATCATCAAGTGCACCAAAAGCTGAGTCTAAAGGTTTGAAAGTCATGAATTTATCTGATGCTGCTGCTTGGGCAGACGTAGTAATGATTTTAACTCCAGATGAATTGCAAGCTGAAATTTATAAAAATCACATTGAACAAAGAGTTAAAGAAGGAACAAGTATTGCATTTGCTCATGGTTTAAATGTTCACTACGATTTAATTAAAGCAAGAAAAGATTTAGATGTGTTTATGGTGGCTCCAAAAGGACCTGGTCACTTAGTAAGAAGTGAATATGAAAAAGGTGGTGGAGTTCCATGTTTGTTTGCTGTTCATCAAGATGGTTCAGGTAAAGCAAGAGATCTTGCTTTGTCGTATGCGTCTGCAGTAGGTGGTGGAAGATCTGGAATAATTGAAACTACATTTAAGGATGAAGTTGAAACAGATTTATTTGGAGAACAAACTGTCTTATGTGGAGGTTTAGTTGAGTTGATTAAAAATGGTTATGAGACCTTAACTGAAGCTGGCTATGAACCAGAAATGGCATACTTTGAAACTGTGCATGAAGTTAAATTAATTGTTGATTTAATTTATGAAGGCGGAATTGCAAACATGAACTATTCTATTTCTAATACTGCTGAATATGGCGAATATGTTTCAGGACCTAGAATTGTAAATAAAGAAGAAACTAAAAAAAGAATGAAGGAAGTTTTGGCTGACATACAATCAGGAAAATTTACTAAAGAGTGGATGGATGAATGTAAAAATGGTCAAAAGAATTTTCTTGCTACTAGAGCAAAATTAGCTGAGCATTCAGTAGAAAAAGTGGGTGCAGAATTAAGAGCTATGATGCCATGGATCGGTAAGAAAAAATTAGTAGATAGTGATAAAAGTTAATATTTTACTATAAATTTTAACTATAAAAATTTTATTATTTCACCTATACTTTTTTAAATAAATTTAAAAAAGAGGGAAATAATGAAAATCAAGAATTTTATAAGAGTTCTGCTATCTGTAGTTCTAGTATTTGGATTTTCTTCTGCATGGGCCAAGACTATTAAATGGTCAATGCAAGGAGACAGTTTAACACTAGATCCACACGCACAAAACGAAGGTCCAACTACTCAAGTTTCAAGACAAATATATGAAGCTTTAGTTGAAAGAGCTGTAGATATGAAAATTCAGCCAGCTTTAGCTACTGAATGGAAAACAACAGATCCTAACACTTGGGTTTTTAAATTAAGAGAAGATGTAAAGTTTTCTGATGGATCAAAAATGACATCAGAAGATGTTGTTTTTAGTGTCTTAAGAGCTAAACAAAGAACATCTGATTTTAAAGAATACATTAGTACAATTTCAGGAGTTGAAGCTGTAAGTGATTATTCAATTAAAATTACAACCAGTAAGCCAAATCCAATTCTTTTAAACCAACTTTCAAATATTTTTATAATGTCAAAAGCATGGTCTGAAAAGAATTTTGCTATGTCTCCACAAAACTGGGATGCTGGACAAGAAACATTCTCAGCAACTAATGCTTTAGGAACTGGTCCTTTTAAGATTACTTTAAGAGAACCAAACACTAAAACTGTGTTTAAAAGAAATAAACATTGGTGGGGTGAGATGAAAGATAAAAAAGTAACTCAAATTGAATTACTTCCTATTAAAAATGCAGCAACAAGAGTTGCAGCTTTATTATCTGGAGAAATTGATGTTGTTACTGATGCACCTGTTCAAGATTTAGCTCGAATTAGTTCATCATCAGCTCATAAAGTTGAAAGTACTCCGCAAATGCGTACTATTTTCTTAGGAATGGATCAAGCTGTTGATAAATTAAGAACTGGTAATACTGGTGATAACCCATTTAAGAAAAAAGAGGTAAGACAGGCTCTTTATCAAGCAATTGATATAGAAGCGATCAAGAAAAAAGTTATGAGAGGTTTAAGTGAACCAGCAGGAATTATAACTTTTCCTGGTGTAAATGGTTACACAGCAGATCTTGATAAGAGATTACCTTACGACGTTAATGCAGCAAAAAAACTATTAGCGGACGCTGGATATCCAAATGGTTTTGATGTTGAGCTAAGATGCCCAAATGACAGATATGTAAATGATGAAGCAATTTGCACAGCTGTTGTTGGAATGTTTGGTAAAATTGGTGTTAATGTGAACTTGTTTGCGCAAACTAAAAGTAAACACTTCAAAGAGCTAAAAGATAATCAAGGTGATTTTTATATGCTTGGTTGGGGTGTTCCTACTCTAGATAGTCACTATGTATTTCATTATTTATATGAAAGTGGTGCTAGCTGGAACAAAGTTAACTTTAGTAACTCAGAAGTAGATGCTGCTATAAGAGTTATGGAAGGTGAAGTTGATTTAGATAAAAGGAACGCTGCAATAGCAAATGCTTGGAAAATTGTAAAAGATGATATTTCTTATCTTCCATTACATCATCAAGTAATTTCTTGGGCAGCAAAAAATAATGTTAACGTACCTATCAGACCAAATAACGAACCGTTATTCAAGGCTGCTAGCTTTAACTAAATAATATTTTACTAGCCCTTTATAATCATAAAGGGCTAGTATCAAAATAATATCTTCTTAAATTGATAAAATATTTCTTTAAACGTTTGTTTCAATCTGCTTTGGTGATGCTTGTTGTTGCTTTTGTTTCCTTCTCTTTATTCAATTTTGTTGGGGATCCTATTAACAATATGGTTGGTGAAGAAACTTCAGATGAAGAAAGAGCTGAATTAAGAGAAACATTAGGATTAATGGATCCAATTCATGTTCAATTCTCGAGGTTTGTAGTAAATGCGTCTAAAGGGGAATTTGGAATTTCCTATCAATTAAGAAGACCAGTTTCCGAGTTAATAACAGAGAGATTGCCAGCTACAATAGAACTTGTTGTAATTTCTGCATTAATTGCATTAATTTCTGGAACATTATTAGGTGTTTATACCGGAATACATAGGGATGGGTTTTTAAGTGATATGATTTTAGCAATCTCACTACTCGGAGTATCACTTCCTACTTTTGTTATTGGTATATTATTTATCTATTTATTTGCTGTAATTTTGGGAATTTTGCCCTCGTTTGGACGAGGTGAGGTAGTTGATCTTGGTTTTTGGACCACAGGATTTTTAACTATATCAGGATTAAAGGCAATTATACTTCCATCCGTAACACTAAGCCTTTTTCAAATGACGTATATTATTAGGCTTGTAAGAGCAGAGATGATGGAAATTTTACAAACAGATTACATAAAGTTTGCTCGTGCGCGTGGAATTAGTGAAAATAGTATAAAATATAAACATGCATTAAAAAATGGATTAATTCCCGTAATTACTATTGCTGGAATTAACATTGGAACTTTAATTGCATTTTCAATTATAACCGAAACAGTTTTTCAGTGGCCAGGTATGGGGTTTTTATTTATTCAAGCTGTTCAATTTGTTGATATTCCAATTATGTCAGCCTACTTAGTCTTTATTGCTTTTGTTTTTGTAATGATAAATTTTATTGTTGATATTCTCTATTATTTTATAGACCCAAGAATTAGGGTTAAAGGAGATGTTGTAAATGGATAACATTATCAGTACCTGGGATAGAATTAAAGATAGTGATATTTATCATAGCTTTATAAAATCTCCTACAGCAATAGTATCATCTATCATCTTATTCATAATTTTCTTTTGTTCATTTTTTGTAGAATTCGTCACTCCATACAATCCATTTGATCCTTCATCATTATCATTGATGGAAGCTTTTACCCCACCATCATGGACAGAAGATGGACTTGCAAAATTTATTTTAGGCACAGATGGACAAGGTAGAGACATGTTATCAACAATTCTTTATGGCTCTAGAATTTCATTAATAGTAGGCTTTTCAGCAATCATTTTTAGTTTGATACTTGGAGTAGGTTTGGGATTAACTGCAGGTTATTTTGGTGGCAAATATGAAATGATAGTGATGAGATTAACTGATGTTCAACTTACAGTGCCAAGTATTTTAATGGCTCTTTTAGTGGATGGAATTGCAAGAGGATTAATTTCAAGAGAAATGCATGATGAAATGGCTATTTATGTATTAATATTTGCAATAGGAATTTCTGAGTGGCCTCAATTTGCAAGAGTATCAAGGGCAGCCACATTAGTTGAAAAAAATAAAGACTATGTTTCAGCTTCAACAATAATTGGAGTTTCAAATTTAATTATAATGTTCAAGCATATTTTGCCAAATATCTTAAGACCAGTATTAGTCATAGGAACTATTGGTTTAGCTCTTGCAATCATAGCAGAGTCAACTTTAAGTTTTTTAGGCGTAGGTGTACCGCCTACAACTCCGTCTCTAGGAACATTGATTAGATTAGGTAATGATTTTTTATTTTCAGGTGAATGGTGGATTACTTTTTTTCCAGCAATATTTTTAGTAATTTTAGCTTTCTCTATAAATCTTTTAGGAGATTGGATGAGAGACACTTTAAACCCAAGGTTAAAAAAATGAGTTTTTTAAAAATAAAAAATTTAAGCGTTGATTATCCAATGAGAAAAGAAACTATATATGCTGCTAAAGGAGTAAATATTGAGGTAAATAAAGGAGAAATTTTAGGATTAGTTGGAGAGTCTGGATCTGGAAAAAGTACTGTTGGAAATGCAATTATTAATTTAATCGATACGCCTGGTAAAGTTTCAAGTGGGTCAGTAACGCTAGGTGATTTAAATATCCATGAAGATCTAAAAAATAGTTATAAATATAGAGGAAAAAAAATTGGACTTATATTTCAAGATCCACAAACCTCACTTAATCCAATACTTACTGTAGGCGAACAACTAATTGAAACTATTCAAACACACCTTGATTTAACAAATAATGAAGCAAAAAATAAATCAATAGATCTTTTAAAAGAAGTTGGAATTAAAGATGCTGAAAAAAGATTTCACAATTATCCTCATCAGTTTTCAGGAGGCATGAGACAGAGAGTAGTAATATCACTTGCGTTGTGCTGTGAACCAGAACTTTTAATAGCTGATGAGCCAACTACAGCTTTAGATGTTTCAATTCAATCTCAAATTCTTGATTTAATCAAGAGACTTACAAAAGAAAGAAATCTTGCTGTTATTTTAATTACTCATGATATGGGAGTGATTGCAGAGACAGCAGATAGAGTAGCTGTGATGAAAAGTGGAAATCTCATTGAAATTAATGAAACAAAACAAATATTAACAAAGCCCAATGAAACTTACACAAAAAGTTTAATTAGTTCAGTGCCTCCAACTAATAAGAAAATTTCTCGATTTGTAATTATTGATAAAGAAAACAAATATAATCAAAATAATAATTTAAAAATTTTAAATAGATGGAATAAAAAAGAAATTATTGAACAAGATTTAGTTAAGGTTAAAAACTTAAATAAAAGTTTTGATGATAATTTTTTTACTGAAAATTCAAAAAATTCTGTAATGGCGGTAAATGGTGTCTCATTTAAAATAAAAGAGGGAGAGTCTTTTGGGCTGGTAGGAGAAAGTGGAAGTGGAAAATCTACAATTGCAAAAATGATTGTAAATTTATTTAAACCATCCTCTGGAGATATATTCTTTGATAATGTTTGTATTACCAAAATTAAAAATAAGTCAGAAATGATGAAATTTCGTAAACAAATACAAATGATTTTCCAAGATCCATATTCTTCTTTAAATGGAAGATTAAAAGTTAAGGATATTATTTCAGAACCAATTAAACTTCACAATCCTTCAATATCAGCTAATGATTTAAATAATTATATTTATGATCTGATAGAGTCAGTTGAACTGTCACAAAAATCTGCAGATCGATATCCTCATGAATTTTCTGGTGGTCAAAGACAAAGAATTTCTATCGCAAGAGCGATAGCTACACAACCAAGACTTCTAGTTTGTGACGAGCCAACCTCAGCTTTAGATGTTAGTATTCAGGCACAAATTTTAAACTTATTAAAAGATCTTCAGGAGCAATTGAATTTAACAATTCTGTTTATCAGCCATGACCTGCCTGTTGTGAGACAGATGTGTGATAGGATTGGTGTATTAAAAGATGGTAAATTATGTGAGGTTGCAAATACCGAAGATATATTTTTGAAGCCTCAACATGATTACACAAAAAAACTTTTACATTTAATGCCTAAAATTGAGTCTATTTATAATTAATTTTGAAGACCCAAAAATAGATTGGTTTTAAACCTAATTTAACTAATTATTTTGCATTCTCACTTATAGATTGTATTATACTTTTTCAAAAATTTTAAGTTATGGCTGACAAAGATAGAGTCTTTATATTTGATACTACTATGCGTGATGGTGAGCAATCGCCAGGTGCATCTATGAGTTTGGAAGAAAAAATCCAAATCGCAAGAGTATTTGATGAATTGGGCATTGATATTATCGAAGCTGGTTTTCCAATTGCATCTCCTGGAGATTTTGAAGCAGTTTCAGAAGTCAGTAAAATTTTAAAAAATTCTATTCCAGCAGGTCTTTCTAGACATTCAGTGAAAGATATTGATAGAGCTTATGAAGCATTAAAATATGCCCCAAGATTTAGAATTCATACATTTATTTCGACAAGTCCTTTACACATGAAACATAAACTTAATATGTCTCCAGAGGATGTATACGAGTCGATTGGAAAACATGTAGCTTATGCAAGAAAATTTACGGATGATGTAGAATGGTCTTGTGAAGATGGAACAAGAACTGACATGGACTATATGTGTAAGACAGTTGAGCTTGCGATTAAAAGTGGAGCTACTACAATAAATATTCCTGATACTGTTGGATACACAATACCCTCAGAATTTACAAAGATAATAGAAACATTATTAAACAAAGTCCCAAATATTGATAAAGCAATTTTATCTACTCATTGTCACAATGATTTAGGATTAGCAGTCGCAAACTCTTTAGCTGGTGTACAAGCAGGGGCAAGACAAATTGAATGTACAATAAACGGGTTAGGAGAAAGAGCAGGTAATGCAGCATTAGAGGAAGTTGTAATGGCGATTAAGACACGACCAGACTTAATGCCTTATGATACTGGAATTAATACAACATTATTGAATAAAGCATCAAAAATTGTATCAAACGCAACTGGTTTTCCAGTTCAGTACAATAAGGCAATCGTCGGTAAAAACGCTTTTGCTCATGAAGCAGGAATTCACCAAGATGGGATGTTAAAAAATAGACAGACATATGAAATTATGACACCTGAAAGTGTTGGAGTTAAACAAACTTCTTTAGTTATGGGTAAACATTCTGGAAGACATGCTTTTAAAGATAAAATGAATAGTTTGGGTTACCCTGATCTTACAGATGATGTAGTAAGTAATGCATTTGCAAAATTTAAAGTTCTAGCAGATAAGAAAAAGCATGTTTATGATGAAGATATTATTGCATTGGTGGATGATAGTTTAATCACTGATAATAAAGTTAATGCAATTAATTTGAAATCGTTAAAGGTTTTTGCAGGTACAGGTGAGCCTCAAAGAGCAGAGATGACTTTAGATGTTTATGGAGATATGAAACAAGCTTCAGAAACAGGTGATGGGCCGGTTGATGCTATATTCAAATGTATTAAAACTCTTTATCCACACGATGTTAATTTACAACTTTATCAAGTTCACGCTGTAACAGAGGGAACAGATGCGCAAGCAACAGTGAGTGTTAAAATTGAAGAAAAAGGAAAAACAACAGTTGGGCAAGCAGCAGATACTGACACGTTAGTTGCATCAGCAAATGCTTACATAAATGCTTTAAATAAAATGATAATTAAACGAGATAAAACTGCTCCTATAGAGCAAGAAAATCAAAAGATGAGAGGTATATAAAATGGGAATTTTCGATAAATTTAAAAAAATCTGGAGCCAAGATATGGCAATCGACCTTGGAACAGCAAACACACTAGTTGTTTTAAAAGGACAAGGTGTAGTTTTAAACGAACCCTCTGTTGTTGCGATAGTAGATCAAGGTGGAAAAAAAAATGTTTTAGCAGTAGGTGATGAAGCTAAAACTATGCTTGGAAGAACACCAGGAAATATTAGTGCCATCAGACCTTTAAGAGATGGTGTGATTGCTGACTTTATTGTGACTGAAGAAATGATTAAACACTTTATAAAAAAAGTTCATAAAGGAAGCACATTTGCAAATCCTAGGATTTTAATTTGTGTACCAACAGGTTCAACACCTGTAGAGAGAAAAGCAATTCAAGATAGTGCACTAGCAGCAGGTGCAAGAAGAGTTCAATTAATTGAGGAACCTATAGCAGCAGCAATAGGAGCCGGCTTACCAATCTCTGAAGCGACTGGATCAATGATTGTTGATATTGGTGGTGGGACTAGTGAGATTGCTGTGATGTCTTTAGGTGGACTAGTTTATTCTAAATCATTAAGAGTTGCTGGGGATGCAATGGATACTGCAATTGTTAACTATATGCGGAAAGAGTACAATTTACTAATAGGAGACAGCACAGCTGAAAAAATTAAAAAAGAAATGGGTACAGCTATTGCAACAGGAAAAAATACATATCCAGTCAAAGGAAGAGATCTAAGATCAGGCACTCCAAAAGAAGTAAATATTACTGAAGAAGATACTTCAGAAGCATTAAATGACATTATGAGAGAAATGATTAATGCAATTAAACAAGCTTTAGAAAATACTCCACCAGAATTATCTGCTGATCTAGTTGATATGGGATTAACACTAACAGGTGGTGGAGCTTTATTAAAAAATATTGACAAAAGATTTTCGAAAGAAACAGGTTTGCCAGTTCATGTTGCAGAAGATCCATTATCTTGTGTAGCGGTTGGTACTGGAAAAGCTTTAGATCAAGAAGAGACATTTTCTACCATGTTATCTGAATATTAAGACTAATGGCTTCAAGCAGAGATGATTTTGTTATAGCAATACGATCTGCTTTTCTAAAAAAAAGCTACCAACAAAAATTTTCATTACTTACTTTAATTTTTTTATCTTTAGTAATTTTAATTTTAGGTAGTCTAAACTTTAAAACAATTCAATACATAAAGATTGGTATTAATGAAGTAGTATATCGATCTTCGTTTATTGTTTCTGCTCCAGAAAATTATATTAAAAATCTAAATGTAAGAATGAAAGAACATTTTGAGATTTATAATGAATTTAAAAAAAATGAAAATGAATTAAATGAACTAAGAAAAAAAAAATTAGTAAATGATTTTTTAATTTTAGAAAATAAAAAATTACGAGATTTAATTAATGAAAGTTCACAATCTGAGGATATTTACGCAAAAGTATTAATTGATAAAAATAGCCCTTATTTAAAGTCAATTATCTTAAACAAAGGGTCAAAAGATAATGTAAAAATTGGAATGGCAATAGCTGATGATAGTTATCTGGTAGGCAAAATAATAGAGGTAAACTATACCAATTCAAGGGCATTACTTTTGTCTGATCTTAATAGTAAAATTCCAGTATTATTAGAACCATTAGATATTCATGCAGTTTTATCCGGCTCGGGTAAAGATTTTGGTTTAATCGAATATACAAAGGATGAATATAATGAAGAAATTAATGGTAAAGAAATCATAGTCTATACATCTGGTTATGGTGATTTGTTTAAGTCAGGAATGCCTGTTGGTAAAATTACTGAAAACAAAGCAACTGGACAAAATATAGTCAACTTTTTTTCAGATTTTAAACAATTAAATTATATAAAAATAGTTTCCTACAAAACAGGAGTTACTAATTAATGTCTTCTTTAAATAAGAATAATTTTTTAAAATCTTTATTATTCTACTTTCCATCATTTTTTTTGTTTTTATCTGTATTAAATGAAATTGATCTAAACTATTTAGAGATAGAATATTTTTCATTTAATTTTGTTTATACTTTAATATTTTATTGGACTTTGAAAAGCCCACGATACTTAAATTATGGTGCAATTTTTATAGCAGGATTAATTAATGATGTTGTGATTGGGATTCCAATGGGAGTAAGTAGCTTTTGTTATTTACTAATATGTGTTGTTACAGCATATTTAAGAAATATTACTATTACTCCAAATTTCTTAAATGATTGGATATTCTTGTTAATTACAATCTTATTAGTTAACTCAATTCAGGTTATTAGTTTAGATTTAATTTTTTCAATCGAAGTAAGTTATATGAGATATTTTATTAACTCAGGGTTTACATTTATCTTTTACCCAGTTTTTATTTTTTTATTCAATATTTTAGAAAAAAAAATCAAGTTAAAGAAAAATGATTGATCGTAATTTTACAATAAGAAAATCAGATATCATGAATCGCCGAATGTTTATAATTGGTATAGCTAAATTAATAATATTTGGAGGATTAATTACTAGATTATTTTCTTTGCAAATAAATGATAATAAAAAATACTTAACACTTTCAGACAAAAATAGAATAAGAGAGTGGAAATTACCACCCATTAGAGGAAATATAGTTGATTATTTTGGAAATATTATAGCAGGAAATTTAAAAGTATATCAGCTTCATGTTATTCCAGAACAAGTTGAAAATTTTAATTATTTACTTTCAAGATTAAAAACTATTTTAAAACTAAGCAATAAAAGAGTTGAGCAAATAAAAAAAAAGAAGCAACAGTTAAAACCTTGGGAAAGCTTAATTATCTCTGAAAACTTAAGTTGGGATCAATTTTTAGTTATAAATAATTATTTATATGAATTAGTAGGTGTTAAACCTGTCATGACTATTTCAAGAGATTATCCTTTTGATGAAGTTTATACTCACGTACTTGGATATGTTAGCCAACCTAACGAAAATGATCTTTTGTCAAATAATGTCATTAAAGAAAAGTTTGTACCAGGAATTAAAGTTGGCAAATTAGGTTTAGAAAAAACTCTTGAAAACGACTTGATTGGTATAAATGATATTCAAAGATATGAAGTAAATGCATATGGAAAAAGAATTAATCAGCTTGATTATCAAAAAGGAGCACAGGGCTCAAAAATTCGAATAACACTTGATACGGATGTTCAAAAATTATCTGCAGAATTATTGAAAGATAAAGCTGGATCAATAAGTGTAATGGACATTTTTACTGGAGAAATTATTGCAATGTATTCTTCTCCATCGTACAATCCAAATTCCTTTCTTTTTGGTATTAGTCAAGATGAATGGCAATTAATTAGAAATAATCCGTTAAAACCATTAATAAATAAAACACTTTCAGGACTTTATTCTCCAGGATCAACAATAAAACCAATTGTCGCTTTGTCTGCTTTAGAAAATGGAATAATGGATACCAATTTTAAAGTTCAATGTAAGGGTAAAATGGAACTGCATGGCCAAACATTCCACTGCTGGAAAGAAAAAGGACATGGGTGGATGAGTCTGAATAATGCAATGAAACAATCTTGTGATACTTATTTTTATGAAATTGCAAGAAAACTTGGTGTTGATAAATTAAAAGTGACTGCTGAAAAATTTGGATTAGGGAAAAAAGTACTTGGTGAATATTTTGAAAATGAAAAAAATGGTCAATTTCCAGACACTCAATGGAAAATAAACAACCTTGGTAAAGGCTGGGTTCTTGGTGAAACTTTAATAACTGGAATTGGTCAAGGGTATACTCAAACAACTCCAATTCAACTCTGTTTAATGACAGCTCAAATAGCAAATGGAGGTTACAAAATTAAACCTAAAATTTTAACAGATGACAATCGATTAACTTCTGAACAAGTCACTAAAGCTATGGAAAGTAGTAAATTAAACAACTTTTACGAACCATTATTTTTAAATCAAAAAAATATCAAAATTATTCAAGAAGCAATGTTTAGTTCAACTAATGAATTAAGAGGAACTTCATATAAATCACGAATAGATGATCCAAAATATCAATTTGCTGGAAAAACTGGAACTGCTCAGGTTAAGCGTATAAGTAAAAGAGAGAGAGAACTTGATCTAAAAACTTTTCAAATACCTTATAAAGAAAGAGATCATGCTTTATATGTTGCTTTTGGTCCATATATTAATCCGAGATATGCCTTGAGTATTATTGTTGAGCACGGTGGATCAGGAAGTGCTGCTGCTGCACCGATGGCAAAGGAGTTATTTAAGCTTATAATAGATAAACATCAAATTAGGAAACAATCTCCTGATTATAAAGAATTTAATATTTAGATGTTTCAACACACAAGATTAAATTCAGATCTAAGTTTATTTCAAAAAATAAAAAATTTAGATTACATTTTGTTAATTAGTCTTTTTATTTTAGGAATAATAAGTTTTTTTGTAATGTATTCAACAGATGGGGGTGAATTTTTATCACATTCAAAAAATCATCTCTTAAAATTATCTACTTTTTTTATGATGATGTTAATGATTTCTTTTTTTAACATAAAACTTTGGCATTATTTTTCTTATTTTTTTTATTTTTTGATTATTTTATTATTAATTTGGGTATCTATATTTGGAATAAAAGTATCAGGATCACAAAGATGGATAGACCTTTATCTGATTGTTTTGCAACCCTCTGAGCTAATGAAAATTGGAATTATATTGTGTCTTGCAAAGTATTATCATCGAATAAGTATTGAAAAAGTTAATACTTTTTCTAGTATTTTAATTTCTTTAGTTATAATCATCCTACCAATTATTTTAGTTTTAGCACAGCCAGACCTTGGGACTTCAATATTGATTGCTTCAAGTGGACTAATTATATTATGGTTAGGAGGAGTTAAAATTAAATATTTTATTGTTTCTTTTATAACTTTTTTAATTTCTTTGCCTTTTATTATTACTGTATTAGAGCCGTATCAAAAATTAAGAATTTTAACATTTTTAGATCCAGATAGAGATCCTTTAGGTGCTGGCTATCAGATTATTCAATCAAAAATAGCTATAGGATCTGGTGGTTTTTCTGGAAAAGGATTTTTAAATGGAACACAGAGTTATTTAGATTTTCTTCCTGAAAAACATACAGATTTTATTTTTACTTTATTTTCTGAAGAATTTGGTTTTTTAGGATCAATTGGATTAATAATATTATATACGATTATTATACTGAGAGTTATAAGAATAGGAACTATTTGTAGAAGCAGTTTTGCAAGATTATTTTGTTTTGGTTTTGCCTTTGCTCTCTTTATTTATATTACCGTTAATTTATCTATGGTTCTAGGTTTATTACCAATAGTAGGTTCTCCATTGCCAATAATGTCTTACGGTGGATCATCTATGTTAGCAACAATGATTGGTTTTGGTATTGTAATGAGTGCCAAAGTTCATAGTAAGCAGATGATAGCTTAATAATTTTTATTAAAATTATGTATAATTTGTCGCTCTTAAATATTAAATTTTAGTCTGTATAAAACTCTTGTGAATAAAAATTTAAAAATTGGAGTAATTGGTGCTGGAATACAGGGTGTATCTAATGCTTTGTTTTTACAAAAAAAAGGATTTGATGTAACTATTTTTGACCGAGATATACCAGGAAGTCATGTTGCATCTTATGGTAACGCTGGCCATTTTTCTCCTTATGCTTCAGTTCCTCTTAATCGACCCGACGTTTTAGGAGATGTACCCTCAATGCTGATGAGCTCATCAGGACCTTTAGCTTTAAAGTGGAATTATGTACCAAAAATGATTCCGTGGTTTTTAAAATTTATTATGAATTCAACTTCAAAAAAAATGATGCACACTGCAAAAAATATGCATCAAATTTTAGACTTAGCTTTGCCTGCTTATGATGAATTATTCGATGAAATTGATTTAGAGGGTTTGGTTGAAAATAAGGGAATTCTTTATATTTGGAATGATAAAGATTTAAAAAGTAGAGAATTAGAGATTAAGATTAGAGACGAACTAGGTGTTAAGCAACAACTGGTTAATAAAGCAGAAATTCATGATCTTGAACCACATATAAAAAATTTTTATCATGCAGGGGTTTTTTATCCATATGCTAGACATGCAAGAAACCCAAAAAAAATTCTTTTAAAACTTTTTGATCTTTTCATAAAAAAAGGCGGAAAATTTAATAAATTAAATATTAAAGATATAAACTTTGATAATGAGAAACCTGTTTTTAAAACTGAGAATCAAAGTTTTAATTTTGATAAGGCAGTAATAGCCTGTGGGGCATTTTCTAAAAAATTGACAGATAATTTGGATGAGAAAATACCATTAGACACTGAAAGAGGTTATCATGTGCATTTTAAAAATTGTGATCATTTATTATCTAGACCAGTAATATTTTCAAATCGTGGGTTTGGAATAACTCCTATGGAACAAGGCCTAAGAGTAGTAGGCACTGTTGAGTTTGGTGGATTAAATAATCCATTATCTAAATCTAGAATTAAAAATTTGATTGATAATGCAAAATATATGCTTGGAGACTTGCCAGAACACGAAGATGAATGGTTAGGTTTTAGACCATCTTTGCCAGATTTTCTTCCAGTAATGGGACCATCTAAAAATTATAAAAATATTTTTTATTGTTTTGGTCATCACCACCTAGGTTGGACTTTAGGGCCTATTTCAGGAAAGATTGTTTCTGGAATGATTGCCAATGAAAATACCAATTTAGATTTGAAACCCTATAGTTCATTAAGATTTTCCTAAATTTTAAGAGTCTAAAACTACAATTGTTAAATCATCTTTTTGGATATATTTAGAGTTTAATATATTATCGACAATCTCTTGAAGTCTTTCACTATTAGGTTTTTCTTTAAATTTTGTTATATAATTTTGAAATCCAGTTGAGCCAAGTTCTTCACCCTGTGTATTTTTAATTTCAGTAATACCATCAGTAAAAACGTACATGGATGAATTATTAAAACTAATAGTATGCTCTTTATATTCTGTTTTAGGAACTATTCCTAAGGGAGGTCCAGCTTCATTAAAATTTGAAAATTCATTTTGTTGATTTAATATGATTGGGGGTTCATGGCCAGCACTAGATAATGTTAGTTCTTTTAAATTACGATCATAAATTCCAATCAACATTGTCACAAACATCCCTCTAGAAATTGTTTCACAAATTTCATTGTTTAGTTGAGTTAATAAATTAGCTGGTGAAAAATTAGTTTTACTAAGATAACTATATAAACTTGATGCCTTAGACATAAGCAAAGATGATTTAATTCCCTTACCAGATACATCTGCTACACTAAATCCATATTTACCATTACCCAAATCATTAAAATTATAAAAATCTCCTGATACAACTTTTGCAGGAATATTGATACCAGCCAATGGAAAAGGTTCTTTTTTATTTGAAGACAAAAGTGATTTTTGAATTTCTCCTACTATCTCTATTTCTTTTTGAATTTTATTTTGTTCTACCATTTCCTGGGCCATTTTTGCATTTCGAATAGCAAGAGCGGCAGGGGTTGATAATAATTCTAAAAGTTTTCGATCATCTTCAATAAATAGTTTCTCATTTGTTTTTTTATTTAAACAATGAATTACACCAATACAATCGTTAGCTGCAATTAATGGAGAACATAAAACTGAATAAGTCATAAAATTAGTTTTATTATCAAGATCAAAATAAAATTCAGCAATTTCTCTTACATCTTTTCTAACATTTCCAACACGAATACACTTTCTTTGATCAACTGCTTTTCCCATTACTCCATCTTTTAAATTAAGTTGATATTCGTCCAGATGATCTTGATTTAGAGATGCAATACATTCAAATTTATTTGTTTTATTATTTATTAAAAAAATATTAGCTGCTTCAGCATTTAATCTTGTAATAATTATTTTTAAAGCTGTGTTTAAGGTTTCATTTAAATCAAGAGAAATTGCAAACTCTTGATTCATTTTATTCACAATTTGTAGGTCAACATTATCTTGAGCTTCATTTCTCGTTTCTTCAAGAATAGGTTTTTTTGTTTTAAAAAAGAGCATTTTATTAGCTAGTATTTTAACCTTTTTTTGATAAATTTACCAAATATGGAAATCATATTATATTCACCAAATTTTTATGTACATCTTAATGATGCAGTGGTTGTGGTTCATTTGTTGATAAATGGTTTTATTGAATTAGCGGGCCAATTTAAAATATAATTAATATTATTTCTTAAGTGGATTTTATTTTCATCATTTTAATGGGGGGATTGTGGGGTAGTTTTGCTAATGTTTGTATTTATAGGATCCCATTAGACAAAGGAGTGGTTGCAGGTAGATCATACTGTCCTAAATGCAAAAAACAAATTTCTTGGTATGATAATATACCAGTTCTTTCTTATTTATTCATTAAAGGGAGATGTAGAAAATGCAAAAAAAATATATCTAAACAATATCCACTTGTTGAACTTTTAAGTATTTTATCCTTTGGATTAATTTACTTTATTCATGGAATATCTCTTACAACAGTCTTATTTTTAATTTTAGCTTTAGCATTTATAATAATTTTTTTTATAGATTTAAAACATTATATAATTCCAAATAGTTTAACCTTTCCTTTAATGGCATTAGGATTTGTAAAATCATTTGACCCAAATTTAAGTGAATTATTTCCAAATTACATTAACTCTCTAATAGGGGGTATTTTTGGCTATGGGATTATTTGGTTAATTATTTTTTTATATAAGATTTTAAGAAATAAAGAGGGAATGGGGCTTGGAGATGCAAAATTATTAGCTGTAATAGGATTTTGGTTTGGTTGGATTGCATTACCATTTGTAATATTTAGCTCTTCAATAGTGGCATTGCTGGTAGTTTTTCCAAGTTTATTAAATAAAAGTAAAAGATTTTCATCCGAGATTCCATTTGGTCCTTATATTATTATAGGGTGTATTTTGTATATAATCTTTATAGAACAATATAAAAATTTATTATTTGGATGATTGATAAAAAATATATTTATTTTAGTGTAATTTTTTTATTTTTAATAATAATTAAATTTACCAACCCTCCTATTGTTCAAAAAATTTCATTTATTAATTATGATTTTTATCAAAAAGTATTTAATAGAGGTGAAGTACAAGATGTTACTATTGTTGATATTGATGAAAAAAGTATAGCAAAGGTTGGACAATTTCCATGGCGTAGAGATATATATTCTATAATTTTAAAAAATTTAAACCAACACAATCCTAAAGCTATTGCATTTGATATTGTTTTTAGTGAAGAGGATAAACAAAACCCAAAAGATTTATTATTAAAATTACAAAAAGAAAGTAGTCAATTAATAGACATAGAGGTAGCTGATACAAATAAGATTTTTGTAGATAGTATTAAAAGTTCAAAAATTATCTTACCTATATTGGGGGAGCCAAATGATAATTTTGTTAAAAACGACTCTGAACCTAAAGTAAGAATTGTTACTAAGGGAGAAGATCCAAAAAACTTTATATATAAATTTAAAAATAAAATAATTTCTCTTGAAGAAATTAGTAATGCTGCAAGTGGTATTGGTTCAATTTCTTTAATACCTAATATTGATGGCATAATTAGAAATGTGCCTGTACTTTATAATATAGATAATAGAATATGGCCTTCATTAGCTCTTGAAACGGTTCGGGTTGCAACAGACCAAAAAAACTTATTGGTTAAAAGTAATAAAAATGGAATTGAGTTAATTAAGACTAGAAAAAATTCAATTCCAAGTGATCAAAATGCAGTAATTAATATTAAATTTAATAAATTTTCTAAAGAAAATTATGTTTCAGCTATTGATGTTATTAATAACGATTTCGATGAAAAAAGAATTAAAAACAAAATAATTCTTATTGGATCCTCTGCTCAAGCTTTATTTGATATTGTTAAAATTTCAAATGGAAAAACAGTTCCTGGAGTTGAGGTTCATGCTCATATTATTGATAACATTTTAAAGAATGAGAGTATTATTAAGAATATTTATACTCACTTAGCAGAAAATATTATTTTTTTAATACTTGTAATACTTTTGATCCTTATACCTATTAAGATTAAACCAAAATTTAGTATTATATTTTTTGTAGGATCAATTTTTTTAATTAATTTGTCTAGTATCATTATTTATCAATTTAATTTTTATATAGATTTTTTATTTTCAAGTATTGCAGGCACATTAGCTTTTATGACTTCACTTTACTTTAGATATTTAGAGGAAAATTCTATTGCTATTGAAAATGAAAAAAAACAATCAATTTTAAAAAAAGAAAGAGAGATAGCTGGAGAAGTTCAAAAGAAGCTGTTTCCAAATAATAAAAAAATTGAAAAATATATATTTGCACAAAACACACCTGCTAAAGATGTTTCAGGTGATTATTATGATTATTATCAAGTAAACGATAATGAAATTTATTTTATATTAGGGGATGTTACTGGCAAGGGTATTAAAGCAGGAATACTAATGGCAAATGCAGCTGCTGTATTTAGATCTCTAACAAAAATGAATTCATCTGTTGCTAAAACAGCACTTTATATAAACAATCAAGTAAAAGATTCGTCTTATCAAGCAATGTTTATAACAGCAATTCTGGGTAGAATTAATTTAGAAAAAAAAGAAATGGAATTTATCAATATGGGTCATGAACCAATGATGGTTCTTGATCCACAATTTAATTTTGAATATATAAAATCTACTTTACCTCCAATGGGTTTAATGCCAGTTAAAGATGAAAGTTTTTTTAAAACGACAGTGATGGATATCACTAATAAGACTATCTTAATTTACACCGATGGGGTAACGGAAGGCTATATTGACGAAGGTAAAGAGCTTGAAGTTGCTGGACTTGAAAATGAAATTAAAAAGTTAAACTCAACTTCTCCTGAAAAGATTATCAGTCATGCATCCAAAATATTAACTGAAAAAGGTTTTACTTTAAGGGATGATATTACTGCTCTTGGAATAAAAATTTAATATCTAATGACAAAATTATTATTTTTATGTTTAATATTTTCTTTATTAACTGCATTTATAATTATTTATTCATATTCTTTAAATTTTTTTCCAAGTAAATGGAAAAAAAAGATCAAACAGGATTCCTTAGTTGGCCTTGCAATTATCTTTTCATCAATGATAACAGGATTTTTATGGGCTTTTTATTTTTACTTTAAATTATTCTGGTTTTAGACTTAATAGTTTTCTCTCCAGCTATTTCTAAAGCTTTCAATATCAACAGCACCAGAATTAATAGAAACCAAGTCATCTCTTGAACCTTGAAAAGACCCAGCCACTGCTGTTCCAGCTATATTTGCAAATAATTTGTTACCAAATATAACAATTTTTGACAGCACACCTTCTCCAACTAACACACAATCTAAATCAGTATCACTACCAATTCTTTTATTTTGTGGACTACCACATTTTGCGTGATAGTTGCACATATAAGCTAATCCAGTTGTACAGCTATTGACAGATAGAGTTGGTTCAAATACTGGAAATACAACTCTACCACTATGAAGTGTTGGTTCAGCAGTTACTTTTCTAGCATTATCTAAATGAACTACCCAACCTAATTCAGCATCACCAGGGCACAGATCACCATCAACATCAGTAGTAGTATCACTACAATTAGTTAAATCATCAATATCTCCACCATCATTCACATTTCTATAAAATGGAAAATCTATATCTTTTATTCCTAAAAGAACATTGTCCACTATAATAGGTGGAACAGCAGTATCATCATCTTTTGTAGTTAATCTTTCATAATCACCAGTACCAACATACATCCATAAATTGTTTGATCCTTTATTAAATCCCGCATCCATTGAATGATACATATATCTTCCATTTTGTGGTGTAGCACCAACATTAAATAATGTGGTACTATCATACATTTCTATTGGTAGATTTTGATTATCAAAGCTCATATTTGTTAAATTAAATTTAGTAATTTTTCCCTCAAGATCATTTAAGTAAACTAATCCACCGGTGAAATTAGTTGTAACCTCTTCTGAAGTTACAACAACTGGATGAGCGGGCGTAGAATTATGAATAGAATTATCTAGGTCTTCAATTTGTATTTGTTTTTCAATTTTTGCAAACAATTCATCAACTGGATCTTCTTCAAGATTAATAACAAATAAATTTGATCCAATTTCAGGGTTGTTTGCACCAAATCCACCACCTAGTACAGCTGCATAAATATCGTCCTCAATATTATCATCTCCAGCACCGTCATTAGGTATTCTTAATATTCTAGGTGAAGACCATGTTTCACCAAGTCTACTATAGTCATATCCTGGTTCTGATTGCACTCCCAGTAAAGCACTTCCAGCAACAAAACTTATTCGTAAATCTGAAATACTCTTATTTGGATCATCATAAGTAAGAAATGTCATATCATCACCAAAGGTAAACACAATATCTCCAGCACCATCGTAATTTATATTAAAAGCATTGTACTGTACTCCATCCTTCATAACTTTAAAGTCATCTTTGGTCAATCCAGGAACTTTAGGGTTAGTTTGAAGGGTCCAAACATTTGACTCATAACAGTGTTCTGTTGGAGTAGCTTCACAAGTTTGACCACCTACGGGTGGACTAGCATTAGCATTTGATGTTACGGTAATAGATTCTTTTAATTGATTTATTGTATAAGAATGACCAATATATTCAAGCTGATCATGTTCACCAAGGTGATTTATAATATGAACAATCTTTGTGGTAGAGTCATTATAAACTGAAAATAAGTGAAGAGGGCCATCAGGATCTGTTACATCTAAAATAGAAAAACCCTTTCCTCCTCTGCCATAAGGTATCATTAAAATTGTATGCCAAGCCTTAGCAGTACCAAGGGGTGATTTAAAAAACATGTCATGAACAATTGGCGAGCCATCTACACCATAGATTGCATTGGTTCCCCCACCAGCACTTTTGTTTAATGCTTTATCAACCATTGTGGGTATAGTGCCTGCTAATAAAGGAGGAATAAAGCCCCATTCTTCTACACCAGTAACTGCATTAAATGCATGCAGCATACCATCATTACCACCCACATAAACTATCTCTTTTCTATCTTTATTATCTTCTTTAAAAATATCATAATCATTATTAGATCTCCAATAACCTTCTTGGGTTTCATTTGAGAAAGTTTGGTTAGCATTTGGCGGTCCCACTGCTAATAATTCTGAATGGTAAAAGTCTCCTAAATAAATTTTATTAAGTTCGTCGTCTAACCTTGGATCTGTTAAATTGCAATCTGCATTATAATCGAAATAATCTTCTCCTCTTAAAAAATTAATAACTCCTCTAAGGTCATCAGCATTTCCATCTGCAACACCTGCAGTACCTGCACATCTTTGAGTATCATCTGGTGAACCAGATACACTATGATAATCTTGAACTTCAAAATTAAAAATTCTAAAAATACTTGCTATGTCCTCAGCATTGGTATCTACAAAATTATTGTAGTCAGTTTTATAATCAGTATTCGGGATAACAGACCAAATTTTTCTATCAACTGGATTGGGTAATACTTCTTTTGCATCCCAATTACCGGGATCATTCTCAATTAAATTACCATTATCATCTATTGCGGTTCTAATTAATTGTCCACGCCATGATTGGTTTGGTTTATGTTTAAATGATGATTGAAAAAGTGAATTTGTATCTGCGTTTGGGGATATCGACGGAGCAGTAAAAGAAAAATTGGAAGCAACAATTTGCGAAATTTTTGATCTTAATTGAGTTTTTAGAGAACTGGGTGTATTAGCGAGTATTACATCCTCTGTCCCCCCAGCATCAGCAAACTGTTCAAATTCATCTAAGTCGCCGCCACTAATACCGCCACCATATGCAACTATGTGAGTTTTTATATCGTGAGTATTGTTTAAACTTGAAATTATACTTAGAGCATTAGTAATATTGTCTGTAAAAGCTCCATCACCAATAACAACTATGTGAGTATTTTGACAGTCAAGATCTGCATCAACAGGTGATAGTGCTCCTAAGTAATAATCATTAGCAAGATCGGCAAATGATTTAGATACAGTAGAGCCTCCATTTGCATTAATAGTAGGAGCGACCACATTAATTCTTCCAGCTCCTTGTCTATGAACTCTTACTTTTAAAGAATTTTTATCATGATCAGGTATTGGTGAACCAGTAGTAATATCTCCAGTCCATCCAGTAAAACTTGCACCAGACTCAGACCAAACTCCAAAACCAAAATCAACATGAGAAGTTAAAGAAGAGTCAGTTACTATGTCTTGGATTGCCTCTACTGCCCCAGTCATTCTAGTTATAGTTTGCCCACCACCTGACTCTTTTACAAACTGCATATCAAAGTCAATAACGTGCATTGAATGTTTACAGCATCCTCTGCTTACAAAATGAAGTTGATTATTGGCAGTATCAACATCAATCCCATATGGATAATCTACATTAGTTCTATTGGGGCTTGTTGTTGAAGCAACATTACCGCTATAACCAGCACTTGCTTTAACTGTTGATGCCATACCACTTAATGAGGCATTTAAAGTAAATTTATAAAATTCGTCATTATAATCAGGAATATATATTTCGGTGTCACTTCCAGGTTTAAAAATAAATCCATGATTAGTGCTTACTCCAGAAGTACTAATTGAATTGCTTCTTGATGTTTCTGGGCAATTATCACCTTGAATTTGATACCTTTTTAAATTGCCCGATCTATGAAAATATAAATTAGAACCTGAAGAATCTATTGCTAAAGCCTTTGCATTTTTACCATCATCCTCTAAATCTCCACTATAACTACAGCTAATAGATGAAGGTGTTACATTAGATAAGTCAAAAACTAATATCTCGTTACCAGTTGCATATAAAATATCATTTTTTATATCCATTGATATTGGATTATCAATTGCAACTGACCAATCACAAGTAGCAGGCGCACCTGTTAATGTGAGTCTAAAAAGTCTATCTTTAGAGTAATCAAGCACATATAAGAAATTACCATGAACTCTAAGTTCTTTAATATCTCCCATTTCACATGTTCCTGAATTATTAAATGTCCATGCATCATCAACCGACATATCGTCGTACTTCACTCTAACAATTGAAGATGACATACCAACATAAGAGTTTCTGGTTGCACTATCTACAGCTACAGCTTGAGGTTTAGTTATACCGCCAGTACTAACGGTTGAGTTCATGCTACCTGATTTATCTAGTAGTATTAAAACATTAGCCGGAATATCACCAGACCCTGTTCCAGGCGGCAAACCTTTAGCAAATACATTATTGTTAAATATAAAAAATAAAATGAGAATTTTGATTAAGAATAATAATTTCATATAATATTATCTTTTAATTTCACCTTTTTCTATTTTTGAAATAATAAGTTTCATTTTATCTCTAAACTTTTTGTTAGTAATTAAAAGCTCTTCTTCAATTAATTTAAATTGATTTTTTAATCTTGAATAAACAATTATTTTGCCATTTGTTTTCCATGAATTGAAATAATTATAAATTTTAGGGTTTTTACCTGTATCAAAATTGCCATAAGTTTGTTTGACATAATTCATCAATGTTAATTTATTTGAAGCAGAGTTATCTTTATCATTATTTACTGAAACCTTAATACTAGCAAGTTCGTTATCTATAAAAGTATAATTTATATTTAATTCTTCACTTGAAAATTCATTAGGACAAATATCTTTTGATGAAATAAAGTAATTTATTAATTCTTTATTAGTTTGTTCATTATTTTCTGAAGAATTAAAATCTACAAATTTTTTTATTTTAGAAATATTTTGACCAATCTTGATTTTAAAATCACAAGAAGCAAACGAAAAGTTTGAAAAATTTATTACGAAAAAAAAGGTTAATATTAATATTTTATAAATCTTACCATTTTTCATGATGAGGGTAATATAACAACACTTTCAAGGGTAACAACAGTTTGATTTTCAGCATTCTGATCTGGATTATAAATGCCGCAGCCATATATTCTAAAGGCTATTCCATTTCTATTAGAACCTGAGCCACCACTGCCTCTTTTTATACTAGTTCCAGTACCTTTAAATTTTGCAGGTCCCAATCTTGTAATGAAATATTCATAATGAAAATTATTTAAAAAATCCTGATCATTACCTGTTGGAATATTTGATGCCGTTAGAAAAGTACCAAAATTAAAACTTAAACCTTCAGACACTGCGGGTGATGCTGGGACTAAATCAATTACCTCTAGATCAGCTGGCAAATTACGAAAACTATTTATACAAATGTTACCATTTGTTGTAGAGCTCATTTCCCCAGTAAATACTGAGTTTAAGTTATTTGGTAAATTTCTTAATGTTAAGTTTCTCGAAGCCGTATTTGTTCCTGTATCCCATTCTAAAGGACCTCGATATTGATCAAATAAATATTCTTCACCTTCTAGTAAAGCCATTTCTGCCACATAAAAAGTCTGTTGCTCAACATCGACTAGATTATTACTTTTATGATCTTCAGAAGTAATTAAAATTAAAGATCCTCCCATTAAAGACATGGCTAACAATAAAACTAATGACAAAATTAATGCAAAACCTTTTTCTTTTATCTTTCTCATTCTAATCCAATATTTCTAGTGTTAACTGAGAGAACAACGGTCTCTCTTAAAAACAGATCACCAATTATTGTTTCATCATCACTATCAATATCAAAAACAGTACGATCTTCTCCGTCATTAGTAGTTGTATTTTTGTAAAAGTTTTTTCTTGACCTTGTTGTTAGTGCAATTTCTACAGCTCTAATATCATCAACTCTTAATCTGTTTGCATTTCCAGCATCATTTTGAGGAGGAGGATCAATAGCTTCACCATTTACATCTTTAACAATGAAAATTAAATCATCAACATAATCTGTAATGAGTTGTTCAGGATAAGAGTTATTAGTATTTGAAACCCATCCCCCATTTTCTAATTCTTCTTTTTGTTTATAGATCGCATTAGTATTTTCAACAACTCCATTTGGGTTCAACAGTTCTGAAGCTCTACAAAAGTAAGTAACTCTATATCTTGTATACTCTTCATCTCCATTACCATCAAGACTGGCATCTCCATAAACAATTCTAATATGGTCACAATCACTAACGATAGTAGCGTCAGGTCCACCTCTACCTGGTGTAACGTTAATAGGCTCATCGTCGTTCAGTATGTTATCTTCAAAAACTCTAAACCCAGCTTGCCTAATATCTCTCATCATCATACCCATAATATTTCTTCCAGTTTGAGATGCTTTTGCTTTATCTGTAACTTGTGAATAAGAATTATTGATAGCTGTATAAGAAGCATACATAGCTCCCATAATTATTATCGAAATAACGATACCTATTAAAATTTCAATCAATGTAACTCCTGAATGATTTTTTAACTTATTCATTAATGTATTCTAAAATATAAATTTTTAGATTTAGTACCAAAAGTAATTTGAAGTTGACCAAAATACATTTTATTTAAAATATCATTATTTTGATTTGAACACTCTGTATTATCTCTACAAATTGTATATGTGTTTAACCTTTGACTGTTTACAACTGCTGGATTACAGTTTAGACGTCTTTGCGAAAATCTATTATCCCAAATATTTACAATATTTACCTCTGCATTATTTTCTGAGGCAGCAATTCCAGGACCTGCTGCACAACCAACCCCTTCCCAAAAAGCATTTCCTGGTCCTAATCTATTATCAATTAAAGCATCATATAGTTTTTCAGAAGTGGCATTTTCTGAATTTTTATAAGCATTTAAATCTTCTAAAACCATATCAGCTAAATAATTTATTTTTGTTCTTTCACCTGAAACATCGATTGAACTTACCGAATATGTAACCATTTGAAAAATTGCAATAAAACCAACACTAATAATTGCAGTTGCAACCAATGCTTCTAAAAGAGTTGTTCCTCTTTGTTTAATTAACTTTATTGCATTATCCATTCATTACCTGAACTATACTTAAATTTGCTAACATTACCAAATCTTGACCAAACTACCATATAGGCTGGTCTTTGAGGGTTGATATCACAATCATCATCAGAAGAACAAAAAATTAAATAGTTAGCGGTCGTTACATTGTCACTAGTTACAAGATCATCATTATCATTAATATCAGTTGTAACACTATAATTAGAGGCATCTTTAGAAAAACAAATTGCATTTTCATTTTCAAGGTGAACAAATACGTCAAACGTAAGTGTGCTTACAGTTTCATCCCAATAAGTATTGTCAGCTGTATCACAGGTTAAAATTCCTCCACCATTTATCAAAGTGTTAATTGATCTTTTATTTTTCCCTTTAGCTTGAACTCTGACAGTATCATCATTTTGAGGTGTAATTAATATTTGGGTAAATGGATAAACACCTCTTTGAGTTTGAGTATTTAAAGTTGTAATTAAGCTAGCAGTATTTTCACTAGCGTTACGAACTTTTCTATCTACACTCCAAGTTATATAATTTGGAATACCCACAGCTGTTACTGCTCCAATTATAGCTATTACAACTATTAATTCTAATAAAGTAAAACCCTTAGTGTTCAGATTTTGCGTCACCTGGATTTATTTTTCCACTTTGTACTAATGCTTCTATAGATTTATCCATTGTAATCATTCCATCTTTTACAGAGGTTTGCATGACACTAGGTATTTGATGAATCTTTGCTTCACGGATTAGGTTTTGAACAGGTGCTGTACATTTCATAATTTCAAACGCAGCACATCTACCTTGTCCATCTTTTGTTTTTAATAATCTTTGAGTGACTACCATTTTTAATGATGTCGAAATTTGTGCACGAATTTGTTCTTGTTGGTCAGGTGGAAATACATCAATAATTCTATTGATTGTAGCAGGGGCACCACTTGTATGAAGTGTTCCAAATACCAAGTGACCTGTTTCAGCAGCCGTAAGTGCTAAACTAACTGTTTCAAGATCTCTTAACTCTCCAACCAAAATTACATCTGGATCTTCTCTCAATGCAGCTTTTAAAGCATTAGCAAATGATTGTGTTTGTTTACCAACTTCTCTGTGAGAAATAATACTTTTGTCATCTTTGTGAATAAATTCAACTGGGTCTTCAACAGTTAAGATATTGTGAGTTTTAGTTTTATTAATTTCATTTACAATTGCTGCAAGCGTTGTTGATTTACCTGAGCCAGTAGGTCCAGTAACTAAAACTAAACCTTTATGAAAATCTATAATATCATATAAAGAAGGTGGCAAATTAAAATCATCCATACTAGGAATTTTACTTTCAACTCTTCTTAACACTGCAGCAGGACCGTTAATTGTTTTATAAAAATTCGCTCTAAATCTTAGTCCACTTAGCATCACCGCAGAGTCTAATTCGTGAGTTTTTTCAAATCTCTCTAGTTCAACTTCATTACAATTCATAGACAATAAATCCTTTAGATCTTGAGCAGTTACAGGAACCTCATTGACTTTAATTATCTCTCCTGTTTGTCTATAAGCCATAGGCGAACCTGATCTTAGATGAAAATCTGAAATTTTATGATTATTTTTTGCTAGTTCTTCTAATTTTTCAAACATATACTAATTTTATATACTTTATAACTTACAACTCTAGTAATAAATATTAAACAATACTCGGAGCTCACAATGGGTTTATTTTTTAGTGCAGAAAGAGTAGATTCGTGTAAAAGTTGTCTTATATAATAATGAAAAATCCACTATCAAATTTATTTAAAAAAAAAACTTCTGAATCAAGAGCAGAGGCACCTGTTAAAAAATCTAAAATGGATTTTAAAGTTATTTTAGAAAAATTTTTTAAAAAACGACTTGGTAATAAAGCAAAAGGTGAAGATGTTGTTGGCGTAGAGCTAAGTGGAGGTGAAATAAGGTTGGCTCAAATTAGCCAAGGTGGTTCAGGAAAATGGAATTTAAACAATTTTTATGTTCATAAAATTGAAGGTATGCCTCAAGATGGAAATATAACTGAATTTCCAGAAGTTGTATCTGAGCAATTAAAAATAGCGATTGAAAAATCAAAAATTACAACAACTAATGCAGCTGTAGCTATTCCTGTAACCTCAGCAATTATAAGAGTTGTAACAAGCCCCCTCATGACGGATGAAGAATTAGCTACCGCAATTAAATCAGACTCACTTTGGGAAAACCTTGTTCAGTTGACAGATAATTTATCTGATTACTCAATATTTCATCAAGTAGTCAATAGAAATCAGACTGCAAATACTATGGATATTTTATTTGTTGCTTCAAAACTATCTGATGTAAATGCTTATACATCTATAATAGAAAAAGGTGGCTTAAATCCTGTTATAATTGATGTAAAATGTTTCTCATTAAAATCTGCAGTAGATCAAATAAATCAAATTTCATCTGGCTCTGAAGAAGAAAATTTAACAGTTCTATTAGAGTTTGGTTTAGATGAAAATTATGTGATGATACTTTACGATAACAATCCAATTATAACAGACATTTTTATTAGAGGTCAGGATAGAGAAATATTGATGAACTCAGATAACCTAGAAGATATAGATGGGTTAGTAAAAAGATATGTCAATCAAGTTAAACAAGCCATCCAAGATTTTGAAACTAAATATGAAAAAAGAGTTCGAAATATTAGAATAATTTCAAATTTAGATAAAATAGATAGTTATTTAGAAAGTTTTAGAAAAAATTTAGTTAACACTGGTTTTGTATTATTTGATCCAATAAAAGATTTAAATGTTCAATCTCAATTAAAAGAGAGAGTAGAGCAAACAAATAGATCTTATTTCACATCTGTAATTGGATTGGCATTTAGAAAACTAGATGTCTTTGGATATTATAAATTTGTTACTGCAGTAAAAAACATTAACTTACTTCCAAATCGAGACAATATTATTGCAGAGAAAAAAGCAAAATTTTTTTCAAATTTTGCATTTAAAGGAGCAGTCAGTATTATAGCAATAATCTACATTATATTATTTTCGATCTCATTTTGGCAAATTACAGATTTGAATAAAAAAATTGTTAATTATGAGAAAATTGTAAGTGCTCATAAAGCCACCGATAAGGAAAGAAAAAAGTATAAAAGTGAATTGGGAAAAATGACCAAGTCATTAGATCTTAGTAAGTCGATAAAATCAAACAAAGTTATAAGCTTTAGAATTTTATCTCAAGTTGCTTCATCTGTACCTAGAGGTGTAAAATTTACTTCAATTGATTATGACGGTAAAAAAAGATTGATTATTGAAGGTTCATCAGCCAATGATCAAAATATCTTGCAATTAATTAGAAATTTAAATGGTAAAAAACTGATTAAGCAAGCAACACTTGCAACCATGAGCTCATCTAGTTCTGGAAATACATCTGATGGTAAAAATTTAAAAGGATTTAAAATTATTAGTAAAATTAAATAAAAAAAATTATGGATTTAAATAATATAAATTTTGAAGATATCAAAGAAAAATTCTTAAAGCTTGATAGAAAAACATTAATTAAGTTTGGAATTGGCTTTGGCTCTTTGATTGTATTTTTGATAATCTATCTCGCAATATTAAAACCTATTGTAGATGAAAAGAAGAATATTTTAAAGGATCAAACAGTTAAACTAAAAGAAACAAAAAAATTTAAAAATGAAATTAAAAAATTAAAAAAGAAAATTAAAAAAGTCACACCTGATTATAAAAAAAATTCAAGTTTGTTTCACTCCAAAGCTGAAGTTGAAGATCTTTACGATAGCTTGAGTGTATTTGCGACAAATTATAATTTACAAATTACTAAGATTGAAAAAAAACCACCTATACCTATCGGTGGATCAAAAAAGAAAAAAAAGAAGAAAAAGAAGAAAAAAAAATCAGCAAAAGCCTCAAAAGTTTCTTATTTTGAAATACCAGTCTCATATGAAATTTCAGGAAATTTTTTAGATTTCATTAAGTTTAAAAGAGCTATTGCAAAATCAAAAAAAATGTTAAACTTTGATGAGGAGACAATCAAAGTTGACAAAACAAGTGGTAAAATAATTTCCACTGGTCAATTAACTATAGTAGGTTTACCAAATGAATTTGATTAAATTAATTACCATATTTATTTTTCTATTGTTTTCCAATTCTATATCTATTGCTGATAATCACAGTAAAAAAGAGGAATTAAATAAAGAGGTTAAAAAAATAACTGAGCAATTAGACTCGTTAGATGAAGAAATGCCTTTGAATGATCCTTTTGCAGGACAAAGTTCAAGCAACAATCGTAATGCAAATGCTCAAATCTCTGAAGAGGAAATGCAAGATGATATGAGTTTGTATAATTTCAAATTAGTAGGTTTGATAGCTGGAAAATCTAATAGTTATGTTTCTTTGGTAAAATCTGATGGAGAACCTTTTTCTTTAACAATAGGACAATATTTAGGAAAAATAAGATTAGTAGATTTAAGACTGTCTGAAGTTATTTTTAAAAAAGAGGATGGAAAATTTATAATAATTGATTTTAACAACCAAATTAGAGAGACAAATGAATATTAAAAAAATTAATCAATTTTTAGTTTTATTGGCAGTATCTCTGATTTTGAGTGGTTGTGTTGTTAAAGATGGCAAAATAGTCATGAAAAACAAAAAAGAACCCTTTAAACATAATACTCCTTTAATTAAAGTTGATATGAAAACAAAAGGAAAATCAGAAATTCAAAAAACAGTTGAGTTAGGACCAAAACCTGTTGAAGACAATTCTAAAAGAAAACAAAAAAGAAAAAAAATATCCTCTGAAATTCAAAAGAATTATTTATCTATTCCAGATGAATATCCATTACTGAAACAAAATGTTACTTTTAAATTGAAAAACATAGAATTTAAAGAGGCCATGGAGTTAATGGGTAAAATTGGAGAAATTAATATCTTAGTTGGAGAGGAAATTGCAGGAGCAATTTCAGCAGAATTAATTAATGTTCCCTGGGATAAAGCCTTTCAAGCATTGCTTGACATGAAAAATTTTGCTGCAGATATTGATGCTACTGGTAACTTAATAAGAGTACATTTACCAGACACATTGACTAAACAAGAAAGTTATAAATCTACTAGGGCAGATATAATTAAAAAGAAAGTAGAAGCTGAGAATAATAATGATCCAATTTATTCAGAAATTTTTAGACTATATTATATATCACCATCTGAAGCTAACAAAACAATCTCAGCACTATTTTCTGCTGATGGAAAGACATCCGCAATTCAAATAACTGAAGAAGATACTACTAGATCTATAATCGTAAGAGGAAAAGAAAAAGATCTTGATACAGTTAATGAAGTTTTAAAAGAGATTGACGTTAAAACACAACAAGTTCTTATAGAAGCATTTATAGTAGAGGCTAGCTCAGAATTTGAAAAGGCTTTAGGTACTCAATTAGGTGGATATTATTACAGACAAGGGGAAACAATTGGTGGTACTATGGGTACTAGCACTGGAAAAACAAATAATACAATTGCAGCTGCAACAGGTGGACTTGGCACAACTAATGATGCACTCACTAATTTTGGTAATGTTGCTGGAACTAGTGGTATCGGAATTATAAAAAGAACTGGATCAGCAGTAATATCAGCTAATATTCAAGCTCTTGAAAAACAAGGAATTGTAAGACAAGTATCTAACCCAAAAATATTTACTCTAAACAACATGCCTGCAAATGTTATTCAAGGATCTAAAATACCATTTGCGTCAACAGGAGAAAATGGTGGAACAGAGTTTGCAGATGCTACGATGCAATTAAAAGTTACTCCTAGTATTGTAGGTGATGGAAATGTTTTATTAGATATAGATTTAAAAAATGATAGTGCAGGTGTACCAGTTGCAGGAGGTATTCCAATTAACACTATGTCAATAATTACAAAATTATTAGTTGCAGATGGTGATGTAGTAGTTATTGGTGGTATCAAAAAACAAATTGAAAGTAACACCAAAGAACAAACACCTGGTGTGGGTGATGTTCCAGTGATTGGAAATCTATTTAAAGGAAAAGGAGAAAAAGATACTTTAAATGAATTGTTAATTTTTATAGCACCAAGAGTTTTATAATGTTGAAAATAAGTAGAGAGTCAGAAATAAATTTAATTAATATCTTGATAGATCAGGATATTATTTCAGGTAAGGATTTACCTAATATTAAAAAAGCATCAACCGATGGTGAGAAATCCCAAATTGATGCAGTGTTCGAATTAAACTTAACCAATGAAGATGTAATATTAGACCTTTTAGTTAAAGAACAATCTCTGTCTGTGATTGATTTAACAACTGTTGGAATTACAGATGAGATTAAATCCATACTTCCTTCCAACTATGTCAATATGAATTTTATTGCTCCATTTAAATTAGAAAATGACACTCTTCATATAGCTATTTCTGATAGTTCAAAATTAAGCTTAATGAGAAATCTTAAAACAATTACTAAAAAAAATATAGAATTGCATGCTGCAAAAGTATCTGAAATATCTTTATTTATTGAAAACTTACTTAAAGAGGGTGGTGAGACGACAATAAGTTCAATTAAAGAGGCAAATGCAAGTACAGAAAAAACTAAAACATTTGATTATGAAGTTGATGAGCAAGCTGAAGTTTTAGAAGATACTGAAGAAGATATTGAGGCAATTGAGAATGAATCAGAAGTTATTAAGTTTAGTACTGCTGTGGTGGCAGAGGCTATAAAATCTGGAGTATCAGATATTCATATAGAGCCTTATAGATTTAGCTCAAGAGTAAGGTACCGTTTAGATGGAATGCTCAAAGAACAAGAGCATTTTTCAAAATTTTTACACTCAAACTATGGTGCGGTAGTTACTAGATTTAAGATTATGGGTAAATTAGATATTGCTGAAAGAAGATTACCCCAAGATGGTGCCATTCCTTTTAAAATAGACGGAAAAGTAATTGATCTTCGTCTTTCAATTTTACCCACTGCCTCAAATGAAAGAATTGTAATGAGGGTTCTTAACAAAGATGCAGGAGATATAAGTTTGGAGCAATTAAACTTTGAGGAAAATGATTTAAAAAATTTAAGAAAAGCAATTCACTCTACACAAGGTCTGGTTTTGGTAACTGGTCCAACGGGTTCTGGTAAAACAACTACATTATATAGTATTTTAAAAGAGGTATCAAAACCTCACTTAAATATTTTAACAGCAGAAGACCCTGTTGAGTATGAATTAGATGGAGTAGGACAAGTTCAAATTAAAGATGATATTGGATTTGATTTTGGAAGAGCTTTAAGATCATTTTTAAGGCAAGACCCTGAAATAATTCTTGTTGGTGAGATGAGAGATAAAGAGACAGTTGATATTGGTTTAAAAGCTGCATTAACAGGCCACTTGGTATTTAGTACACTTCACACTAATGATGCGCCAAGCACAATTACTAGATTACAAAATATGGGAACACCAGATTATCTTATCAGTGCAGCTGTAACTGTAGTTTTGGCACAAAGATTAGCAAGAAAAAATTGCTCTGGTTGTAGAGAACCAGATCCAGATGTTACTAAAGATGTATTAAAAGAAATGAATTTTACAGAAGAACAAATTTCAACTGCAAAAGTTTCAAGAGGAAAAGGTTGTTCAAAATGTAAAGATAGTGGTTACAAAGGTAGAATGGGTATTTATGAAATCTTAAGTGTGACAAAACCTATCAAAGAGGCAATTCTAAAAAAAGCAACTACTCCAGAACTGAAAGCGATTGCTTTATCAGAAGGATTTAGAACAATGCAAGACATGGGGCGTACTTTAATTTTAAATGGAGATTTAAACTTTAGAGAATTTGATCGTGTTTTATCAATGGAATAGATCATGGATAATTATAAATACAAAGGAATTTCAGCAGGTGCTTATGTTGAAGGAGTGATTGAGGCACTTAGTCAAGAAGAAGCAAATTTTAAATTAAAAGAAAAAAAAATAATAATTACCAATATTTCTAAAGAAAAAGTTAAAAAAAAAGCTAAAGAAAAATCAAAAAAATCTAGCTTCTCTTTTGGTAAGAAAGCAGTAAAGCCTCAAGATGTTGTTATATTTTCTAAACAATTTGCAACCATGGTAAAAGCAGGTTTGCCGATTTTAAATGTATTATCAATGATCCGAGATCAAATTGATCACCCAACTGTTAAAGAAATTGTTGAAGATATTAGAAGAAGTCTTGAAGGTGGTGTTACTCTTTCAAAATGTTTTGAAAAATATCCAAAAATATTTGATAACGTATACATAAATTTAATTAAAGCAGGAGAGGCCAGTGGTAAATTAGATTTATTCTTATTAAAGTTAGTAGACTCTCTTGAAAAAAGGGAAAAAGTTAAGAAAAAAATTAAAGGTGCTCTAACCTATCCTACAGTTATGTTTACGGTTGCAATCACTGTGATGGTTTTTATGTTGATAAAAGTTGTTCCAGTATTTGCTGAGATGTATACAGGAATGGGTGTACCTCTTCCAACACCTACAGCTGTTATTATGAATGCAAGTAATTTTATGAGAGGAACTGGTGGTCTGACTTTAGGAATTGTAGCCATTACTACTTTTATAATATTTAAATACACAACGACAAAAATTAAAAGTATTAGATACAAATGGCACGGTATAGTTTTAAAGTTACCAGTTTTTGGAGAAATGATTTTAAAATCATTACTTGCAAGAATTGCTTTAATAATGGGAAACCTAAGTTCAGCAGGTGTTAATCTTTTAGAGAGTATAGAGATTGCAAAATCAGTAAGTAATAATGATGTAGTTACTCAAGCATTAGAAAATGTTAAAAAAGGTGTTTTTTCAGGCGACACATTAACTAAACTTTTTTTAAAAGAACCAATATTCCCACCAACTTTTGCCCAATTAATTTCTGTTGGAGAGCAAACGGGAAGTCTAGATGAAATGTTTACTTCTGTGTCATCATATTATGAGGAAGAATTTGATACTTCAGTTGATAACATGTCCAGTTTAATTGAGCCAATTATGATTGTGTTTATGGGAGGAATGATTGGAGGTTTAATGATAGCCATGTACGCTCCAATATTTAACGTTGGTGCAATAATGGGTTAAATAATTTTAATAATGTTTTGTTAAAACTAAATTATTATGCCACCCAGTTGCTTCTTTGAATACGACCTCATCCATTATTTGCTGAATAAAATAAGTTCCTAATCCACCAGGTTTAATATCATCTAAACTTCGATGTTTGATATTTTCTTTAATAACAGGTTTACCTTTATCAAAAAATCCAATCTCTAATTTTTTATCTTTAAAAGAAATTTTAATTTGCATTTTATCTTTTGTTTCATGATTATCTTTATAGGCATGTTTAACTATATTCTGCGCAGCCTCTGATATTGCTAAAATTAGCTCATCTTTAGTTTCTTTTAGTATTGGAGATTTACTTATTATATTTCTTGAAAAGTCTCGAACTTCTTTTAAACTTTTTGTGTTTACTGGAAAATCTTTGATTTCAGTAAAATCCATTAAATATTATTCAAGTATTAATATTTGTTCTAACTTTGCCATCATAATGACTTTTAATACTGACTTACTAATCTCTTTAAGCACAACTCTTGTACCTAATTCCATTGCCTTTTGATGACTTTCGATTAAAACCGAAATTCCAGATGAGTCCATATACTCAACATCTTTTAAATTAAGATGAACTTCTTTTTTTTCGTCAATAACTGGCATTATAATCTCTTTTGCCTTTTCTGTGACATCCATGTCAATTTCACCAGTTAAATAAATTGTCGAGATATCTCCATCCCGTGTAATTTTATAAGTCATAATAATTATCCATATTTAATATTTATTATCTAAAATCAAGAATTATTAAAAATAATGCTATTTTTATCAATAATAACCTAATTTTGTTTGTAATTTTTAGTGTAAAAACTATATTGAATATTATTGTATTTAATATTAAAATTTAATTGAACATATCTATTAACTATAGAAGGAAAAATATGAAAAAAAATTATAACAAAGGTTTTACTCTTATTGAGTTATTGGTTGTTGTAGCAATCATTGGAATTTTAGCTGCAGTTGGTGTTACTGCATACTCAGGTTATACGGCTAGTGCTAAAGCGCAAGCAGCAAAAACTAATCATGCAACAATTGCAAAATATATTGCAGCAGAGACTACAAAATGTGAGCTTGGTGAAACCAATGTAATGAATAACAACTTAGCTTGTGACGAAATAGATGATGCTGACGCGGTAGCTACAGCTACAGCGACTGCTCTTGCAGATTTTGCTAACCCATTTAGAACTCAGGCAGTTGCTATAGTAGCTGGTCCTGTAGTAGCTTGTGCAACAGGTACTACTGATGCTGCTTATAGTCTTGGTCGAACGTATCTTGACAATTCAACAGCAGGTGTAATGGAAATGACTACTTGTTGGCAGTTGGATCCAGAAGAAAGTATGGAAAATGAGTTCAGGGTTGACAACCAATAATAAAAAAAAATATTAAATTTTTTAATGACCACTAGAAGCTCTGGTTTTACCTTAATAGAGCTTGTAGTGGTTGTTGCGATAATTGGAATTTTAGCTGCAGTTGCTATAACTGCATATTCAAACTATATAAGTAATGCTAAAATAAAAAATGCCGAAAACACTTTGCTTCAGTTAAGTTTAGCACAAACTGAATTTTTTACTGATAATAGAATTTATAATGTTGATGCAGATGTTAATTGCCCAGCAACCTCTGACACATCAGCACAACTTTCAACTGATCTTGTAGATGATGATATCATTACAGAGACTAATGCAGATGGAGACTTTATACACGATTTTGATTATTGTGCTGATGCAAATGGTACAAATGGTTTTCTGATTACGGCAGATGCTACTACAGAATCAAATATAGTTTGTACTTTAATTATTAATGAAAATGGCGTTATAGATAGATCTGGCTGTCCTCAATAATGAATTTTGAAATTATTAAAAAAATTTTAACTGAAACTTTTCAGGAAAAATTAACACAAAAAAGTAAATCATACATATCCATTAGTCTAGGTTGGATAATTTTTATAGGCTATTTAACTTGGTGGAATGGTCTTAAAAGTATGTCATTAGATAAAAGTTTTAGATGGGATGAATGGTTTTGGTTTGGAATAATTCCAGCAACTGTTCCTTATTTATTCTATTTTATTTGGAAAAAGAAAGATACAGAGGATCATTAAAACTCTTGATAGAGCAATTCTATCTTTAACTTATTAATTTATATCTTTTTGTTTAATATAACGCAACTGTTTGATATTGAAAATTACTCTATTTTAATAAAGAATTATATTCAATGAAGAAACAACCTAATTTTTTAGCATACATTTTTTTGTTGTTAACCGTAACTTTTTGGGCAGGAAATTTTGTAGTTGGAAAATTTGCGAGCATATATGAAGTGCCACCTTTTTCATTAAATTTTTATCGATGGTTCTTTGCATGGCTAATTTTAGCACCATTTACGATACCTGAAATTATTAAAAAAAAAGATTATATAATAAGTAATTATAAACTTTTTATAGTTCTAGGAGTAACGAGTATTACAATATTTAATTCAATTGTTTATTATTCATTGAATTTCACACAGGTAATAAGTGGAGTTTTAATGATTTCAACTATCCCTGTAATGATTATGTTTTTTTCATCAATTTTAAAAATTGAAAAAACAAATATATTTCAAGTAATTGGAGTAATTCTCTCATTTTTAGGTGTTATTATTATTATTACAAAAGCTAATTTTGAAATTTTAAAAAATTTAAATTTTAATAAAGGAGACATTACGATGGTTATTGCGATGTTATCTTGGGCTTTATACTCTACATTATTAAAAAAACAAAAATATGAAATTTCACAACTAAGCTTATTGCAAGTTGTTATGTCTTTTGGTTTGATTTTTTTAATTCCTATTTATTTCATTGAATATCAATTAGGATTTAGAATAACTCTTGAAAAACCATTTATATTAATTTTATCTTATGTGGTTTTGCTTCCAGGTCTTGCTTCTTTTATATTGTGGATTAAGGGAATTTCTATTATTGGAGCAAATCGATCTGGTGTTTTTTTACACTTGATGCCTATAATGAGTGCAATAATGGCAATGATAATTTTTAATGAAAAATTTATGTTTTATCATATGTTGGGCGCTTGTTTTATTATAACAGGAATTTTACTATCGAACAAAAAGGTTTTAAATGCTTAAAGTTGCAATACTAGATGATTATCAAAATGTTTCACAAGAATTTGTGGATCTAAAAAAATTATCAGGAAAGTATGAATTTAAAATTTTTAGTGAGCCCTTTGAAGATGAGGCTGATGTAATTGAACAATTAGCAGATTTTGAAGCTCTTTTAATTATGCGTGAGCGAACTCCAATTACAAAAAATTTAATCGATAATTTAAATAATCTTAAATATATCATTACCAGTGGCTCAAGAAATAAATCAATTGATTTAGAAGCTGCGAAAAAAAGAAAAATTATTGTTTGTGGAACCGAGATTAATTTTAACCCAACTTGTGAATTGACATGGGCTTTAATATTAGGTTTATCCAAAAATTTAAAAACTGAAATTGATAACATGTATCAAGGATACTGGCAGACTACAGTTGGTTTTGAATTAAGAGGAAAAATTATTGGTTTAATTGGCCTTGGTAGAGTGGGTGCACAAGTTGCAAAAATTGCTAATGCTTTTGGAATGCAGGTTATGGCTTGGAGTGAGAATTTAGATTTAGATAAATGTAAAGAATTGAATGTACTTCCATGTAGCAAGGAAGACTTAATAAAAACGTCTGATTATATTTCAATTCATGTTCAAGGGGGTGAGCGTTACAAAGATTGCATAACGATTAAAGAATTTGACCAAATGAAAAAGACAGCTTTTTTAATTAATACATCACGTGGTCCTATAGTTAATGAAGATGATTTAATTATTGCTTTATCAACAAATATTATTATGGGAGCAGGAATTGATGTTTATAATAAAGAACCATTGCCAGAAGGAAATAAATTAAGATTTTTACCTAACGCATTACTTACCCCACACATTGGTTATGTCACTGCAGAAAATTATAGTATTTTTTATACCCAGATGATTGAAGATCTTGAGGCTTGTGTAAATGGTAAGCCTATTCGTGTTATTGAGAAATAATGGAGCTACCTGTAGTTAACCATAAAGATTACGTTGCTAAAATTGGTGATGATCACAAGTTTCCAATTAATAAATTTGGTAAACTAGCTAAATATTTAATTAACCAAAAAGTAGTAAAACAATTTCATAATCCAACAGCTTGTTCGTTTGAAACATTAAGTAGAGCTCATTCAGAAAATTATATTAATCATATAAGGAATAAAACTTTGGATACAAATGGAATTAAAAAGATTGGTTTTCCTCTTGTTGATAGCGTTGTTCAAAGATCTTTGGTTGCAACAGGAGGAACTGTATTAGCATCAAAACTTGCATTAAATTATGGAATTGCTTGCAATACTGCTGGAGGAAGTCATCATGCTAACTATGACGGAGGTGCTGGGTACTGTGTTTTTAATGATGTAGCAGTTGCTGCCCATTATTTATTGGATAGAGGATTTGCAAATAGAATTTTAATTATAGATTTAGATGTTCATCAAGGAAATGGAAATTCAGATATTTTTAAGGATAATAGGCATGTTTTTACTTTCAGTATGCATTCAAAAACTAATTATCCAGCAAAAAAATCATTAAGTGATTTAGATGTGGAGCTTGAAGATAATCTTGAAGATGACGCTTATATTAAGACGCTTAAATTTTATTTAAATGAACTAAATAATGAAAACTTTGATTTTGTCTTTTATATAGCAGGTGTTGATATTCACTTTAATGATCGATTAGGTAAATTAAAAATTTCAGATGAAGGTATAAGATTAAGAGATGAATTAGTAATTGAAAATTTTTCCTCAAAAAGAATACCTATCTGTGGAGTTTTAGGTGGAGGATATAATAAAGATTTTAATAAATTGGTAGAATTACATTCTTTATTACATAAATCATGTTTTAAATTTATTTAGAAAATATCTAAAAATTTATATTTATAAAAAAATATTATTTAATTGGTAACTTTTTAAAAAATATTTGAGTATTATTTACGTTAATAATCTTTAATTTTTGTTTATTTTCTAAAATAAATTTATTGATACTATTTGCAGGAAGATTGCTGTCTTTATTATTTATTATATCTCCATAAAAATAGTCATCACATATAATAATCCCGTTTTCGTTTAAGCAATTCCAAGAATTATTTATGTCTTCATAAACTTGAGGTGCCTCATGCCATCCATCGATATAAATTACATCGTATTTTTCCTTATTATTTAAAAAAAATTCATTAGATGTATTTTTATAAAATAAAAATCTATCTTTAAATTCAACTAAATTTGATTGAAAATTTTTAAAATTTTCTAATTGTTTATCTTTATGTGCATCGTCATTTGAGTCCCAAATATCAACACAAGTTACACTTTTTGTATTAAAATTTTTAAGCACAAACATCGCGCTATTTCCTTCCCAGGAGCCAATTTCTAAGTAAGAGAATTTTTTAAAGTTTTTATTAATAATTAAATCCCAATAATAGGCATTTAATGAGAAGTAATCCGTAGTAGTCTTTTTTGAAATTAAATAATTTTTATGACCTTCTTTTTTTTGTTTTTTTATTTTAGAAATAAAGGGGTGTTTTAATCTATCTAAAACATACAAAAATAAAATTTGTATAATAGCTTTTTTAGAAAACTGATATTTTAACCTATAATAAATATTTTTTGTAAACATCTTATTTTTTATTTTAAATTATATATTTATAATTTATAATTAGTTCTATGGTTAAAAAAGTAAACAATTCCTTATCAGCTGAGCAAAAGCTAGTTTTATTTGAAGAAGGTACTGAGCCACCAAATACAAGTGAACTCAATCATGAGAAAAGAGATGGAAGTTTTCACTGTGCTAATTGTGGAGAAAAATTATTTGACTCAAACACTAAATATGAAAGTGGTTCAGGTTGGCCTTCATTTTATCAATCCCTTCCAGATGTCTTTGAAACCAAAACAGATCATTTATTAGGTTATGCAAGAACAGAGTATCATTGTAAAAAATGTGGTGGTCATCATGGGCACATCTTTGAGGATGGACCCAATCCAACAGGCAAAAGATACTGTAATAATGGTGTTTGTTTAGTGTTTAAACCAAAGTAACAATATAAACCTAAATTGGGTTTTTATTTAGTTTACAATAATCTTAAATCTATTACACAAATTAAATACTCTTTTAAAAAAATTAACTAAAATGAAAAAAATACTTTTCTTACTTTTGATATTTAATATTTTTTATGTAGTTCCAAGCTATTCTGTTGAGAATTATGTAAATGGAAATGAAAATGTAATTTGTGCAACAAATGCTAGTGGAGCAATACTAGTTAAGGAAGAGGCAAGTCCCGACCTTAGTTCTTTTGCGCTAGCAAGTGACCCAGACAATTTTAATCTTTTAGATAAAGGAACAATTAATAATGTAGAAAATGTAGATATGGGGGCTTCTTGCGATATTACGCCTGATAATTATAAAATGACATTTTTTAAATTAGGGTTTTGTACAGAAAATCCCTATATAGAATTTGATGATATTGCAGGCAATACAAAAATGGCAAGTTTAACTTCATGTGTATCTCTATTTGATAAGGGTGATGGTAAAGAAGTTAATTTAAGGCCAGGTGAAGAAGTAGATTTATTAGAAGGTGACATTGTAGTTCCACTTGGTGTCTATCCATATCAATTTGCTATATTAGATAACAGAGTTCATATTAAACATACGCAAGAATTTATAAATACTGATGGTAGTGATGCTGAAATATTGGGCTATAATCCAGATCCAAATGATTTAAATGATACAGAGCATAAGGGAACTGTTTGTTATACCTCTACTAATGACTCTGGTAAAAAATTTGTTTCGGTCCAGTCAAATGAACTTTCAGAAAGTGGGGGTGCTACTACATTGAGAGGTTTTGATCTTCCAACAAGACTAACAGGAATACAACCATCGGCCTTATTTAGATGTAGAGACGCTGTGGGATCTGGCGTAGATGCACTTGATTGGTTTACAACTATACTAAATAGCTTCGGAGCTCCAATGTGTACCTATCAACCAGAAGGCTCTTGCACTAGAGATGAAAGTAAATTTCGAAATGCAGGTAAACAAGATGCTCCATTTCACACCAGCTTTCCAGATATCTCACAATCATATTATTTGCTTAAAGATGATAACACTATCGCAACTGATCCAGACGATGTCACAAGAATATTGTGGATTCAGCATGATCCAAACAATATTGTAAATATTACAGATATTACTACAGGTATAAAAATGAACTTTAAAACTAACAATGCAATGCAAATGCAAATTCATCAAGATGCAAATAACCCTACAGTATTAATGGCAAATCAGATACATGGTGGAACGATTATTGGAAATATTCAAACCAAGACAAAAAGAAGAAGAGGAGCTTGGAGATAATAAGGTTCACCACTATTTTAAGAGTTATCAATCCCTTTCAGATGTCTTTGAAACCAAAACAGATCACTTATTAGGTTATGCAAGAACAGAGTATCATTGCAAAAAATGTGGTGGTCATCATGGTCACATCTTTGAAGATGGTCCCAATCCTACTAGTAAAAGATACTGTAATAATGGTGTTTGTTTAGTGTTTAAACCAAATTAACAATATAAGCCCAAATTGGGTTTTTATTTAGTTTACATCAAAATTTTTTATATTATTCCTTTGATATAAAATTATGAAAAAATTATTTTATATAACCTTTTTTTTGAGCGTTCTTTTATCAAGTAACAATTTTGCTAATGCAAATGATTATAGCATCTGTGCAACAAACGCTGATGGAGCGATTTTAGTTAAAGAAGAAGATGGTGATAACACTTCTTTTGCACTCGCATCAAGTCCTACAGATTTTTCTCATGCAAATTCTAGTGACCCAGACAGGGGAGGTTACTGTGAAGTTACGCCTGATAATTATAAACTTAAGATGTTTAAAATGGGTTTATGTACCGAAGATCCTTATAGAATACCTGATAGTGGTTCCGGTAATACAATTGGTGCTGATTTAACTTCCTGTATAAGCATTTTTGATAATTCGACAGGTAGTGATGTAAATATACAGCCAGGTGTTGAGGTTGATTTATTAACTGGAGGCTTTACAATTCCAATCGGTGTCTACCCGTTTACATTTGCTTTAATTGACAATGTAATTCAGATTAAACATATTCAAGAATATGCAGCAGCAACAGGAGGGGATGCCAATTTCGTCATAAGAGGTTATGATCCAGATAACAATGATGGCTCAACAGGTACGGGTAAAGTTTGTTATACAGGATTAAATAGTGCAGATAAAAAATTTGTTTTTACTACCAACCAAGAACGTCAAAGTGCAGGATTTACAACATTAAGAGGTTATACTCTCCCAACAAATTTTACAGGAAAACAACCTTCAGCAGGATTTCACTGCGGAACAATGAGTGAAGCTATAGCTGAAAACGATTGGGCTATTAGCATAGTAGATAATTTTGGAGATAGGATGGCTATTGGACAGGACGGTGATGGTCTTCCAACCAGTAGAGTTGCTTCTAATTTTAGAAATGCAGCTCGACAAGACAGAGGGTTCCACCTTGATTTTCCAACAATTCGACAAGCGTACTATTTATACAACTCTTCTGACACTCCTGCAACGAGCTCTTCGGCAGTTGAAAAAATTTTATTCATACAAGATGATACTAATAACATTGTAAGTATTACAGAGAATACAATTGGATTTAAATTAAACTTTAAAACTAACAATTCGATTGAAATGGCTGTTTATGAGGAAGCGGGAGCTAATGATCAAGTTTTGCAAGCAACAGCTGTAAATGGAAATACAATTTTTGTTAATGTGCAAACTAAAACAAAAAGAAGAAGAGGAGCTTGGAGATAGATATATTAACCCAGTATTTTAAAGATAATTAATTAAAGTAACAATATAAACTCAAATTGGGTCTTTATTTAGTTTACAATCATCTTAAATCTACTACAAAAGAATGACATACATGAAAAAAATTTTACGTTACTTGATACCAGCAACTCTAAGTTTGTTGATCGCGACCAATGTAGGATCTCAAGATCTTAAATTAAAAGCAACTGATAAACTTTTATCTTTAAAAGATAAAAAAATTAATTCATTAAGTAACCAAATCACAAGTGGAATAAATTCTTATGTAAATAATCTAGGCGGAGTATCTGCTGGAGATAGCTTGGGGGGTCTAAAATACATTGATTTTGACCTAAAACTTCAAGAGTATTACAAGCCAACTTTTAGCATTATGAGCGTTTATGAACTGTTAGAGTTAAATAATGGTGGTACAATTTTTAATCAAACTAGCTTAAACACACACGATAGTGATGAAACGATCAATATTGGTTTAGGAGTTAGAAAACTTTTAAATGATAATAAAGTTATAATTGGTGCGAATACTTTTTATGATCATCAGTTTACTGAAAGTCATAAAAGAGTTGGTTTAGGAGTTGAAGCTATCACAAGCATATTTGATTTAAGAGGAAATTATTACAATGCAATGAGTGGAAGAAAAGTAAATAAAGAAGGAAGTTACACCGAAAGAGCATTGGATGGTTGGGATTTAAGAACTGATTATCATTTACCAATAAAATATGATGTAAACTTATATATGAGTGCTTATAAATTTAAAAATCCAGAAGATCTAAGTACTTTTGAAGATAAAGGTAATAGATATGGAGCTGATGCTAAAATAGGTAATTTTGCAATTGAAGCTGGTTGGGAAAATAATAATCAAAATACTGATAATTATTATGGGAACCTAAAATATTTAATAAACTTTGGAGGAGACAATAACAATGAAGCTCCAAAAAGTGCTACAAGTTTAACAGATGTTAGTGATAAACTTTATCAACCAATAAAACGTGAAAATAAAATTAGAGTTGTTAAAATTGCTGCTTCAGGTGTATCCGTAGGTGGTTTTTAATTTAATTAATTCAATCAATAAAAATATGCTTAGAGTTATATTTTTTATTACTATTTTATTTAGTAGTGTCTTAATTTTTCAAACAGAAAGCTTTGCTGCAGATGATTGTCATACTACAGCAGATGGTAAAGTAATTGTTGAAAATTCTACTGGCTCAGGCACACTTCCAGCAGATGATAAACCATTATCAATTGATGGGGGAACTTCTTTTGTAGCAGACTTTTGTATGGAGTCTCCTTTATTTTATAAAATGGAAGGTTATAAAATTTTTCTTTGTGAAAGTGATCCTTACAGATCGGGCGCATCACCAATATTATCAGTTTGCCCTGCAACAATAATTTCAAGAACAGACAATAATCCAAAGGATATAATTATTCCACTAGGGGAAGAAGTAGATTTGTTAGATGGAGAAGAACTTATACTGCCAGTAGGAACTTATTCACACGCAGTTTTAATTGGTGGAAATCATCTTGCAGTAAAACACAATGTAGAGTTTGTTCGAAACGATGACAACGCCGAAGGGTTTACAATGGACGGCTATAAACCAGGTACCGGTGGACCAAACACTGGTGTAAAATGTTGGACTGTTAAGGATAAAGCAACAACCTATAATAATATTTCTGCAAGTAACCATACTACCGCAAAAGGTGACACAAGAGCATTTACAAGTCCTACCCCTGGAGGAGAGACAACGCTAACTTTAACGTGTGGATCATCTGTGGTAACAACAGAAGGTGATGATCAAGAATATGGTTTTGCTTATGAAATAATTGACTCAATAAGTGATACTTGTGATGCTGAAAACAACTGCGACACTACCTTTGGTGCACACTCTGATTATTTTACTGACCCTAATACTAGTGATGGAACAGAAAGAGCATTTACTCTTATACAAGCTGATGAAACAATTGCTACATCAAGAGCTAATGCAGTAAAAATTGCTTATATCGCAAAGTTACCAACTCCAATAAATATAACAGAAGGAATTACAGGATTTAAAATTTTAATCAGTACTAATTCAACTGTATCTTTAGATGTACATCGAAGTGGAGCAGATCCACAAACCCTAGAAGCAAAAAAAATGGGTGTGGATCCTTTTGGAGTAAAATTTCAAACAAAAACTAAAAGAACAAGAGGGGCTTGGAGATAAGTAACCTTCTTTAAGTATTAATTATTATACAAAAAATAATTGTGTTATTAGATTAAAGTATTAATATTTATAACATTATGAAAAATTTAGCCTACTTTTTATCCATTGGTGGTTTTTAATTGATTAAAAAAATATCACTTTTTATAGTCGTCATTGCATTTAGTGTAATCTTTAACTTGTTGGCACAATCTTCCAGTGAAGCTGCTGCAGTAGGATGCACCAAGAATGCTGATGGAACGGCAATCGTGACAACACCTGGAGTAAAACCATTTACTTTAGCTGGAACATCTACGACAGTAGACCAATGCAGTCAAGAACCAGACCAATATAAGATTAAATTTTATAAGGCTGCTCTATGCTCAGATGATCCTTATAAAGGTAGTGCTGATCCTATTTTTGAAAGTTGTATTGATATTTTGTCATCTGAAAAAGAAGTTATTCTTGAGCCAGGTGTTGATACTAATCTATTAGATGGAGAAGATTTAGTACTTCCTATTGGTAGCTATACTTATTTTACAGTTATTGTTCATAATCATTTAAATCTTAAACATAAACAGCAGTATCTTCTATCGAATGGTAATGCTGCGAATATTTTTGGAAACACCACCGGAAATGGAGCATGGTGCTGGTCAAAAGCGGCAGTAACTACTTATGCAAATAGAATTGCAGACGGTTCGGCTGGTAATTATGCTGCAAGTTATAATACTGCTCATGGTGTAACATTGGTAGCGTCTGGAACTGGTACAACAAATGCACGTTTAGAATGTGGTTCGGATGAACCATCTGCATCAGATATAGGATGGGCAACAGAAATTATAGATGATCTTGCAGATAATCCAGAAGAGGATCCATTTTCGGCAGATACTGGCGGTTATTTTAGCGTAGAGAATGATACTGGAATTACAGGGCTTGAAATGGCTGGAGCCTTACTTAAGACGGACAACACTTCTATTGCAGCAAATGCAAACGAAGCTAGAAGAATTAATGGTACTTTTAAGTATTCATCTCCAATTATAATAAGTGAAAACACAACTAGCTTTAAATTATTTATAACTACATATTCATCCGTTTCAATTGATATGGCAATAGATACTAGTGATAACAATAAAATTTGGGCAGCTAAAATGGGTGCAGATCCATTTACAATTCAAGTTAAGACCAAAACAAAAAGAAGAAGAGGAGCTTGGCGATAACTCCAGAAGCTGTTAAGCTCATTAAAATATATGAGCCAAAATTTCAAAAAATTAATTGTTTTTTTATCATTATCAATTTTTTGTATTAAACCATCAATAGCTGAAATTACATTTCAAGAAATTTTAGAAAACCCAGCAGATTTAAAAATAAACTTAAAATACGCGACCGAGCAAGAGGCTCTAGGTAGATACAAAGCAACGCTTTCAACGTTAGAGAGATTAAGTATGCTTTATCCAGTAAACACAGATATTAAACTTTATTTAATTTCAATTTTATTAAAAATGGATTCTGTTGCAAAGCTACAGTTAATGATCGAAACTATGTTGCAAGATCCAAATACCAGTCAAGAAACAAGAGACTATATTGCAGAAATCTTAAAAACGATAAGACAACAATCAAACCCTAAACCAAAATGGTTTGCTTATTTAGATCTTAATTATTCTCAAACAGATAACTCTAATATTGATGGATATACTAAATCTAATAAATTAATCTCAAAAAATCAGATAGGTCCTTTTCCTAATAACTTACAAAGATATGATAAAACATATGTAAGAGGATCATCATTAACGATTGGAAAAAATATAGATGAAACCTCAGCAATTAGTTTTAATGCTGGTTTAAAAATTAATACACAAAATAAAGGTAAGACGTTTGTGAATGATCTAGCTTCTAGTTCTGTGAGTTATTCAAAAATATTTGGAAAAAATTATTTTATTCCCTATGCGTTTTACTCAAGAACTAACGAAAGATCTGAAGATGACCTTAATAGTAGAGGAATTGGTTTTAATAATACTTATAATATCAATCAAAATAATAGTATTAGTTACAGCTCAAGTTTTATCTCAACAAAATATGATGAAAAAGCGAGTACAAAAGCTGTTTCAGATGACAAAAATAATGATACTTCAACTGGTAGCCTTGGTTACAACTACACATTTTCAGATGTAAATTTAATTAGTACTAAAATCTCTTATACAAGAAAAGACGCAAAGATAGGTTACAATAGCTATGATGGTCCTGGTTTAAATATTGGATATACACGAGTGTTACCTTTTGGAATGTTAAAATTAGACAAAACTTACCAAAAAAATAGCTATAGAGGAAAAAATAAATTAATTCACTCAGTAATCAATCGACAGGACGAAATTGAAACGTCTCAAATTCAATTATCCGGCAGACTATCAAAATTGTTGCCATTTTTAAAAGAATTAGATCCAAATGGTGAGACTTTTTATAGTTTAAAGTATGTAGAAATCGATTCAGAATCGACCTTAATTAATAACTCTGCTATAAGAAAAAATACTAGTTTTAATATAATAAAAAGATTTTCGTTAAATGAATAGAATTAAAATTTTACTTACTTCGTTATTGTTATCTTTGTTCTCTTTTTCGTTAGTAATTGCTAATGAATTTATAGGTGTAGTGGCTGTTGGAGTTGGAAATATTTCTAATCAAAAAAATGAAAAGTTAATAACTGGTTCAAAAATTTATTTTGGAGATACAATTATTGTAAGCAAACAATCTAATGCTCAAATATTACTTTTAGATGAAACAGCTTTAACAATCGGTGAAAAATCAGAGCTAACCATCGATGATTTTGTTTATGATCCTCAAACAAAAGTTGGAAAAATTGTCTCAAACATAAAAGTTGGCACTGTAAGAGTTATTACAGGGGAGATAAGCAAACAAAATCCTGACAATTTAGAGGTAAACATTCCAACAGGCTCAGTTGGTGCAAGAGGAACAGAATTTATTGTAGTAACCGAGTCTGATAAAAAAAGTACTGTAGTCCTTTTAGGCCCAGGTAAAAGAAATACTCTAGGAATGATACCTGGGATCTTAAATGTTTCTGATGGATCTAACACTGTAAATATTTCAACTCCTGGATTTCAATCGGTGGTTTTTGAATGAAAAACTTAAGATATATATTTTTAGTAATAGTTTTTTTATTTTTTAAAACTTCTTTTGCTTTCTCAGATTTAACTGCAAGTGCACCAACTAATATTATTCAATCGATTGCATCTGCTACAAGTTTTTCATCAATTAACGAAAATACAGCTGACAGTGCTGATCAAGTTCAAAATGCTACAAGTGAAGCTATTAATACTGATGAAGTTTTAGAAACCGTTCAACAAGACGCAGAAACATTTGGACAACAGAATGATGGGGAAGCACTCGCTGTATTTTCAGGTGGTGAGACCCAGCTAGTAGTAATTGGTGGTGAAGAAAATGAACTCTTAGGTAAAAAAGACCTAGAGCCTAACTTGGATACTGTTGTTTATGACACAGGTATGATGACCTTAACAAAAGAGGGAGGCAACTATAATAATGATAACACCAATACAATTTTTGATGCAACACCAGGAGCTCAACAAGCACGAATAAAAGTTTATGTTGATTTTAAAAGAAATGTTTTTTTTGGAGAAATTGAGTCAACGGTTACTTTACATAACGGGTCCGGGATGACTACTCTTGCAAAAGGTGGGGCGGCAAATCTTGGTGATACAGAATTCCCTATTGATAAGGAGTTGACCAAAACACTTGTAACCAGCACAGGACAAATTGGTGTTGGTGCAAATGATCCATTTCCATGGTTTGATGAAAGTGGTAGTGGTACAAATGGCAAACATTCTATAACTAGTTTTATTAGAGAGGATGGTCAGCCTGCTGAATTCTGGGATAATTCTGAAAGGTTAGCTATGCAAAAAAATGTTAGCCATGGAACTGGTGGATCAGAAAATGTTCTTATTGAAGCAAGATTTACAACTCCTGGAGAAGGAACTTTAGGAACATCTACTGCATCTTTTGAGGCATCACATGCAGCTCATAATGCCTCAGCTGCTGATTTTATAGATGGAGTTGTTAGATATAGCGCTACAGCAAATACAGTTGCCACAAATTTTACTGGTGATTAATGAAAGTAAAAATATTAACCCAAATCAGGTTTAATTTTGATTTACATCAAAGATTTTTATATTAAATTGAAGATCAATTATAAATTTGGAATATGTTAAAAAAATTTGCCATAGCATTATTAGCTTCTTTATTTGCCTTTAATGCAAATGCGCAAGATTTAAAAAATAAAGCAACTAATAAAATAACTAGTGAATTAAATAAAAGTTTAACTAGTGGTTTAGGAAAAATTTTTCCAACCGCGGAAGTATCATTGAGCTCAGGTAAAACCCAAAAAGTTAAAGGTAATATTTTAGTTGTAATGCCTTTCTCAGATATCGATGATAAAAAAAACGTAACATTTACCCAAGGTAGTATTTATTTTTCTGATAATGACCAAGAAACATTGAATTTGGGTGTTGGTCAAAGAAGATTGCTTGATAATGAAAATTTGATGGTAGGAGCTAATATGTTTTTTGACGAAGAATTTACTTCAAGGCATCGAAGAGCTAGTTTTGGACTTGAGGCAATCACTAGTGTTGGTTCTTTAAGAGCCAATCAATACTATGGTTTGTCTGGCTGGAAAACAGTAAATGATATTCAAGAAAAAGCTTTAGATGGACATGATATGGAGGTTGGAGCGCCTTTGCCATATTTACCTTGGACTAAGGCCTACTACAGAACTTTTGAATGGGAGGGTGCGAGTGGTGTTGGTGATTTAAAAGGTGATGAAATGTCATTAGAAGCAAACTTACCTTTTGGTCTTAATGTCGAAGTTGGAAAAAGAAGTAATGATAATTCAACAAAAGATAGGGAGTTTGTAAGTTTGACCTGGAAATGTTGCTATAAATCAGATCAACAAACTTTTGGTATAAGTGACAAAGCTTACAGTTTAACCTCAGTTGCTGACCAAAGATTTCAAAAAGTTAGAAGACAAAATTTAATAGTAAAACAACAAGATTTGACTTTGTCAGTGATAGGATTTTAAATTATGAAATTTGATACAAATTTAAGATTATTATTTAGTGCATTTTTTTTAGTATTATTAGCATCTTCATTTTATCCAACAAACTCAAACGCTCTAGAGCCATCAGGAACTCAAGATACTCGTGAACCTGCATGTACTTTTGCTTCTCCAGGGGTACTAGCAACACCTGGAACACAAAATTGCGAGCTTCAGCCAGATGAACAAAAGTTAACTTTCTTAAGGATTGATTTGTGTACTGAAAAACCAACTGGACCAACAGTATCTACTACAGTTGACAGATCAAATTGTACAACATTTTTTAGAGATGATGATGGGGCAGAGGTATCAGTAAAACTGGGAGAAGGTACCCCAATTGGTAATTCTGGAAATTATTCAGCTGTTCCGCATGGAACTTATACATATGGTATAGCTACTTTTTCGAGTGTGTTTAAATTTACTTCTAGTGTAACATTCAATGGTGATATGACAGATGAAAGCAACACTGGATCAAATACTTGTGTTACTAGACAAGGTACCTTTTCTCCTCTTTATGGTTATACAGATGGTGCAAGTGCAGCTCAAGCTAATGTTAGCTGTGCTGAAGGCGCAGTAGCGTCAGAAATTTCTGTTGGGATAAATACAATGACAATGGATGGTAATGACGATTGCAATCATTTATTAAATTTTCCTGGCACTAATGGAACAGTTGCAGCATACTTATTAGAATCTGATGACACATTAGTGACGGGTGTTGGCGCAACAGACACAGATCAAATAAAAAATGGTTTGACTGGATGCAAATCTGGAAGTGATAATGGGGTTTCTAAAATTCAAGGTATAATGGAATTAGGACCAATGGTTATTGGACCGAGAACAGCAGGAATAGAAATCAAATACAATAATTCTCGAGGTATGAGATTAAACGATGGTGGTGGTACTAACCGGGTTTATTTCTGGGATATGGCTTTTTTTGATTTTACTATGACTGCTAAAACTGCAAGAGCAAGAGGTTCTTGGAGATAGTATCAAACTATTTTAAAAGTTCTTGTAGTTTATTTTCTTTTTCTAAAGCTCTAGTTTCATCGTAACCACCAATGTGTTGATCATCAAAGAAAATTTGTGGAATGGTTCTTTTACCATTTGCTTTTTTAATCATTTCGTCCATTGCACCATCAACTGTTGAAATATCAATTTCTTTATACTCAACATTGTTTCTAGTTAATAATCTTTTAGCAGCATCACAGTAGTTACAAAGAGGACCTGTATAAATAGTTACTGATTTCATATCTTACAAATAGTCATTCTTTTTAATTTTACTAGTTATTTCTTTTCTAGAGTATTCAAATTTTTTTCTGTGTTTGATGCTTTTTTGATTTACTCTTTTTCTCCATAATCTAAATGAAGTAGGTTTTACAGATCTTCGCATAATCTTAATTACTTCAGATTCAGTTTTGCCTGTTCTTTTTTCTATTTCTTCAAATGTGATCCGATCAGCCCAAGCGGCCCATATAACCCAATCTGGGTCTGTTACCTCTGGCTCGGGATTTTTAACTCTGGTGATAGGGGTGTGACCTTTTTTTTTCATAAATCCTTTATATTTTAAAAAAATGATTAATGCATTTTATTTAGTATATGCTAATATGTATTTTGATAGTCCATCTTAGCCATCTTTAGCTCCCGGTTTTTTTGGACTATCTAACCTAAAATGTTCCCCCTAAACTATTTCCTATTTTTACAGATAATTCTTTTTTTGTTTATTACGCCAGGCACTCCTAGAATTGTAATTATTTCATATTCAATGAATTATGGTGTTCAAAAATGTATTTGGACCGCTTTAGGAGATGTTACTGCAAATATTATTCAAGCAACATTAGTTATTTTTGTAATAGGATCTTTTTTTTCAGAAAATTCTACTCTGCTAAACATATTTAAATGGATTGGTGTAGCTTACATTTTGTATTTAGCTTATGATCTTTATAATTCTACTCCTAAAGACATAAATTCTAAGAATATTGTTTCAAAAAGTTTTTTTTCTTTTTTTAAAGACGGTTTTTTAGTTGCGGGCACAAGTCCAAAAGCTTGGATGTTTTTTCCGTTAATTTTTCCTCAATTTATTGATTTTAATTCAAATTATTTAGTTCAATTTATAATTTTAATTACAACTTATGTTGTTTTAGATTTTCTATCTTTAATTGCTTATGCATTACTTGCACAAAAATTAATTACTTGGATCAAGGCAAATCCAAAAACTATTAATACAATTTCTGCGAGTGTTCTAATTATTATTGCAGGAATAATTGTTATTACACAACAATATTAGGCTTAGTGAGTGGTCTTTATTGCCACTTGCAATAAGTTACGTTTCTTTATTTAATTGAAAAATAATTAATTATTAACAAGAGGAAATAAAATGAAATTAAGTAAAATAATCTTAAGTTTTGTTTCTGCATTAGCAATTTTATTATCTTCATCAGTTACATCTTTTGCAAAAGTTGTAGGTGATAAGATAGTTTTAGGTTCTGCTATTTCATTAACTGGTAAATATTCATCTAATGGTGTTCATACTCAAAACGGTTACAATATGGCTGTTGACAGAATTAACAGCATGGGTGGTGTTAAAGTTGGTGGAAAAACTTATAAGTTTGAAATTATCTATTATGATGATGAGTCAAACCCTAAAAGAGCAGCGCAACTTGCAGAAAGATTAATCAAACAAGATGGTGTTGAATATATGCTTGGCCCATACAGTTCAGGACTAACTAAAGCAATCGCACCTGTTACAGAAAAATACGGTGTACCAATGGTTGAAGCTAATGGAGCTTCAAGATCATTGTTTACAAAAGGTTACAAATATCTTTTTGCAGTACTTGCGCCTGCAAACTTATATCTTGATGTAGCTATAGATTTAGCTGTTGAAAAAAATGGTGGTAAACCAGTATCTGTTGCAATGGCATTTGAACAAGATGCTTTTTCACAAGATGTTAGATTAGGTGTTTTGGAAGCAATCGAAAGAACAGGATCTAAAAAAGTAATAGATGACAAGCTACCTAAAGAACTAAATGATATGGCTGCAACTTTAGCAAAAGTTAAAGCTGTTAAACCAGATGTTCTTGTAGTTTCAGGTCACACTAAAGGTGCTTTAACAGCTGTTAGACAAATTGCTGAAATGAAAGTTGATGTACCAATGCTTGCAATGACACACTGTGATGCTGCGAAATTATCAAAACAACATGGTAAAAATTCACAGTACGCATTATGTGCTTCACAATGGCATAAAACATTAACTTACAAGGATGATTTTTTTAAAGATGGTATGACTTATGATGCTGACTTTAAAAAATTATTTGATTATGCACCACCATATCAAGCAGCTGAGTCTTCAGCAGCTTTATTGGTTTTTAAAGATGCATTTGAAAGAGCAAATTCTTTTGACAAAGTAAAAGTTAGAGACGCTCTTGCTGATACTGATATGCAAACTTTTTATGGAAACATAAAATTTGCAGCTGGCGGTCAGAATGTTGATAAGCCAATGGTGTTATTCCAAGTTATGTGTGATGGGGATAAATGTGAAAACAAAGTTGTAGCTCCTACTAAATGGGCTTCAGCTGAGTTGATACACCCAATTCCTTCTTGGTCTAAAAGATAAATATCTAATATGCAAAATGCTCCCTAGCAATAGGGGGCATTTTTATATAAAAAGTTTTTAAATTTTATTTAGAAAGTTTCAAAAAACTTATGGATCTACTTATATTTCAAGTACCAATATTAATGGTGCAAGCATCATTAGATGGAATATTGCTTGGAATTTTGTTTGCACTTATAGCTTATGGAATGGCTCTTCAATGGGGAGTAATGAATATTATTAATATTGCTCAAGGGGACTTGGTAATTCTAGGTGGTTATATTGCTTATTTTATGTACCTTTCAGGAATTCATCCAGCTTTAGGTGTGATTGTTGCACCAGTGATAATGTATTTTGTAGGGGTAGGTCTTTATAAGTTAGTAATAAATAAAGTTGTAGATAGAGATTTATTCATCTCAATACTCGCTACATTTGGCATAAGTATCCTTTTCATGCAGTTAATGAACTTTGCATTTGGTGCAGATGTTGTTCTTGCTAATTCTGAATTTGGAACAACTATGTTATTTAATAATTCAGTTACACTTCCGAATTCTAAATTATTTTCAGCTATTATAAGTATTATTTTTGCAATAGGGCTTGTTGTTTATATGAAAAAATCAAAGTTAGGTCGAGCAATTAGAGCTACAGCTCAAAATGCAAGAGCAGCAAAAATTTTAGGAGTTGATACTGAAAAAGTCTATGCAGCTACTTTTGGAATTAATGCAGCACTTTGTGGTGTTGCAGGTGCATTGGTTGCTATTACATTCACAATTCATCCTTATATGGGATTGCCATATACAATTAGATCTTTCATGATTGTTATTATTGCAGGATTAGGAAATTTACCAGGCGTTGCAGTTTCAGGGATGGGTTTAGGAGTGTTTGAAGAATTTGCTGATTATATTTTGGGAACAGAGTTTAGAATTGGATCTGTATTCTTATTGTTAGTTTTAATTTTAGTTTATAGAAGATTTAAACTTTCTAAAAAAAGAGAGTATTTAAAGTGAAAAATAATAATATTATTTTATATGCTGCAATATTGATTTTTGGTGTTCTTGCACCATTTATGCTTCCAGCATTTAAGGTTCAGTTATCTATTCTTTGTATATTAATTATTTTATCCTTAACTTGGAATATTCAAGGTGGTGAAATGGGCTATAACTCTTTTGGAAACATTCTTTTTTATGGCCTAGGAATGTATATTTGTGCTTCTGTTCAAGTAGGTATGTTTTTTCCATTAGCAGAGTGGACAGAAAGTGGTGGGGAAAAAACTTTTGTACATTCGCCTAGTCAGTTTTTTCAAGGTATGGCTTTTGGACTTTTAGCTGCAGCAATTGTACCAACAATAGTTGCTGGTTTAATTGGATATGCGATTTTAGGATTAAGAGGACATTATTTCGCAATTTGTACATTAGGTTTAGGTGTAGCTGCTGGTGAAATTTCGGGTGGGATTGAAATTATTGGAGCAGGGCAAGGCTTCACAACTCCTCCATTTCCAGAGACAGGAAACTTAGAATCTAGAGGACAATTTTTTTATTTTTTAAGCTTTTTAGTTCTTGTGTTAACTTTTGTTGCAGTAAAATCAGTTTACTCAACTCGGTTTAAATTAGTTCTTAATGCAATAAGAGACAATGAAGACAAGGCTGAAGCAATGGGTATTCAGACAATGAAATATAAAATTATTGGATGGATGATCTCTGCATTTTTCTGTGGGTTAGCCGGGGGCATCATGGGTGGATTAGTTGGTTATATTGACTCTACTGATGTTGCTTTTGATGGTAGAGAAATGGGTGTGTTCATGGTTTTAATGGCAATACTCGGTGGTAAAGGAACACTATGGGGACCTGTTATTGGTGCAACTTTATTTCATTTATTTAAAGAAGGATTTTGGACTTATTTTTTAGGCTGGCAGTATGTTGCGTTAGGTGTACTGATTGTCGTAATTGTAATTTATTTCCCAGAGGGATTAATGGGATGGCTTAGAGAAAAATACCCAGAGAGATTTGGCGAGGTAGTAGATGAAGCCGATCGTAAAGCACAGGTGGAACTAAAATGAGTATCTTAGAAGTAAACAATGTTAGTAAATCCTTCGGAGGCGTAAAAGCTAACGTTGATATCTCGATGTCAGTTGAAAAAGGAAAAATTGTCGGTTTAATTGGACCAAATGGATCAGGTAAAACAACTTTATTTAACTCAATTGTTGGAACTTATCCCATAGATACTGGATCAATTAAATTTAATGATAAAGAAGTATCTGAATTACCAGTTCCTGTTATAGCAAAACTTGGATTACTTAGAACATTTCAGCAGACAAGAATTTATGGAAAATTAAATTGTATAGACAATATGCTAATTAGCCATAAAGGAAGTGATGAAAGTTTAATTAAAATATTTTCTAAAATTCCTCAAGATTTAACAGATAAAGCAGAAAATTTATTGAGTTTTGTTGGTCTTTATCAAAAAAGAAAATTGAGAGCAGGAGATTTGTCGTTTGGACAACAAAAATTATTAGAACTAGCAATGGCTTTAATGAATGAACCAGAAATGCTTTTATTAGACGAACCTACTGCTGGAATAAATCCAACTTTAATCAATGGAATTATAGATAGATTAATTAAAGTAAATCAAGACTTTGGTATTACACTCTTAGTTATCGAACACAATATGAAGGTAATCATGCAACTAGCTGAAGACATTTTCTGTCTAGCACATGGAAAAATGTTAGCCAATGGATCGCCAGATGAAATTAAAAATGATAAGCGTGTAATAGATGCTTATTTGGGAGCACAATAATGTCAAATCAGTATGAAGTATTAGGGAAAGCACCAACTCCAGATGACTTAAAAAAATTATCTCCAAACGAAATTCATTTAACTATTAAAGGTTTAAATGCTGGTTATGGTAAAATGGAAATTTTGCACAACTTTGATTTATTTGTAAACAAAGCACAATCATTATGTCTAATTGGTCCAAATGGAGCTGGTAAATCTACAATACTTCATTCTATATATGGATTTACAAATATTTTTTCAGGTCAAATAGAAATTGATGAAAAAGAAATTACTAATTTATCTCCAGCTGAGAAATTAAAGTCAGTAGGAATAGCTTATATTCTTCAAGATAATTCTGTATTTCCAGATATGACGGTTGAAGAAAATTTATTAATGGGTGGGTACATCAAGGATAAAACTGATGAGTCCTATGAAGAGGCGGAAAAAATTTTTGAAAAGTATGAAAGATTAAGAAACCGAAGAAATCAACCAGCAAAAGTATTATCTGGAGGTGAGAGAAGATTATTAGAAATATCGAGAGCTCTTGTAATGAAACCGTCAGTGTTGTTAGTTGATGAACCTTCAATTGGTTTAGAGCCAAGATACATTGATATGGTTTTTGAAATTTTAAAAGATCTTCAACAAAATGAAAAAAAAACAATCATTCTTGTAGAACAAAACGCTAAAAAAGGTTTAGAATTTGCTGATATAGGTTATGTTTTAGTTTCGGGCCAAACAGCTATTGCTGGAAAAGGTGAAGAATTATTAAGTAATCCTGATGTTGGTAGATTATTCCTTGGCGGTTAATGATTAATAAAAGGTTTTTCTTTAAAGGATTTAAATCAATTTTAGCTCCTGATAGCCCAGCCATAGCACTTGGTTGTTGTTTTGTAGCGATTGGAGCACTTCTTAAAAACTTAGGATTTAATATTCAAGAAAGCATTTTTTCTACAATGCTTACTTATGCTTTACCAGGTTCTCTTGTAATGGCTGAGTCATTATTAGTTGGAGCATCATTATTAAATATATTTCTAGCTGTTTGGTTCGTTAATGCTCGATTATATCCAATGACTGTTTCTTTGTTTCCATTAATGATGCACAAAAATCAACCAAGGTGGAAATATTATTTCTCATGTCATTTTATTGCAGTGTCCGCATGGCTGATAATGAAAAGTAATTATAAGAATATTGATAAAAAACACAGAATTGATTTTTGGATTGGAATTGGCACCGCAACATGGACTACTGCAGTAATTGGCACATTTATTGGATTTTATGCATCTAATTATTTAGATAAAAATATGATGATGGGTTTAGCAATTTTAAATCCAATTTATTTTTTATGTATGATGGTAGGGGCAATGAAAACCATCCAAATAGGAGCGTCAGTAATATTAGGCTTGTTGTTGGGACCAATATTTTATTTTTTATCTCCAGAATGGTCAATTTTACTTGGTGGACTTGTGGGCGGCACTATTGCCTATTTCATAGGAGAGCTAAATGTCAATTAGTGTAGTTCTTGCAATTTTAGTAACATCATTAGCAACTTTTTCCTCTAGATTTTTAGGAGTAGTTTCCTCAGAAGGAATAAAAGAAACGTCAAAATTATTTAGATGGTTTAATTGTTTAGCTTATTCAACTTTAGCAGCCTTGATTGCTAGAACAATTATTTTTCCAGTTGGAGTGTTATCTGATGCAAGCTACATAAGTAGAGCAACAGTAGTATTATTTTGCTTATTTATATTCTTTGTATCTAAAAGAAATTTTGTTTATCCAACAGTAATTTCTGCTATCATGATGGCATTACTGAGTGAGTACTTATAATGGAAAAAATTGCTGGTCTAACAATTTCAGAGCACGATAAATCAAAAAGAATAATCAATATTAATATTGAAGACGAAATTTTAGATAAATTGATATTTCCTTTTAATAAATTTGATATCACTGCTCTTGAATACAAACCATTTACACGTTTTACTTTAGCTAAAAGTCTAGATGATCTTACTTCTAATAAACTAAGCAAATTAATGACTAAAATAATAAAAGATCGAGAAACAGGCTGCTTTATTATTGGTCCTAAGAATATTAATTCTAAAATTGATCATACTTTTTTAGTTAAATTATCCACTGCTATTGCTCATTTGATTGGAATTCCTAATCATGACTCTATGGCAGGAAAATATTATGCAAGATTTACTGTTAAGCACGAGGATAAAAGTGACTCATATTTAAGAAAAGCTTATACAAATATGGATCTTCATACAGATGGGACATATGTCAAAGAAGTAACAGACTGGTTATTAATGACTAAAATTGATGAACAGAATGTAGAAGGTGGAGAGACTGCAATGTTACATCTTGATGATTGGGAGCACTGTGAAGATTTATATAATGATCCTGTTGGCAAACAGAATTTTATTTGGGGCTCACCAAAAAGTAAAAATATAAATTACAAGGTGGAGCATCCAGTATTTTCTTCTGACGCTGATGACAAACCTACTATTTCTTACATTGATCAATTTCCTGAGCCTAAAAATATGGAACAGGGTAATTTTTTACAAAGATTATCAGATGGTTTAGAGGAAAGCAAAAACAAAGCTATTACTAAATTACCTGTTGGATCTTCAATAATTGCTAACAATTACTTTTGGCTACATGGAAGAAAACCTTTTAAAGAAAATGAAGAATTAAGTAGAGAATTATTGAGGATTAGAGGCTCTTTTTTTATTAATTAATTCAATATAATCAATATAAAGTAACCAAAATTTATGAATTTAGGATTTATAGGTACGGGTAAAATAGCATCATCGGTAATCACTGGTATTTGCACATCTAAAATTTCATTTAACAAAATTATTATTTCACCAAGAAACAAAAGTATTGCTAAGAATTTAAAACAAAAATTTAAAAAAGTAATAATTACTAAAAATAATCAGCAAATAGTTGATAAGTGTGATTGGGTATTTTTATCAGTTACACCCACTGTAGGAGATAAAATAATTAAAGAGTTAAAATTTAAATCAACGCAAACTATAATTAGCTTTATTTCTACAATAACTTTATCTGAATTAAAAAAAGCTATAAAAGTTAAAGCACAAATTGTAAGAGCTATTCCTTTGCCACCAATTTCATTAAAAAAAGGACCGGTACCTATTTGTCCTCCTAATAAAAAAGTTAAAGCATTCTTTGATAAAGTTGGAACAACTATTGAAATAAAAAATGAAAAATCATCTATTAATTTTTGGTCAACATCTGGAATGATGGCACCTTTTTATCAATTGCTAAGTTCAATGACAGACTGGTTAGTTAAGAGAGGTGTTAAAAGAAATAATGCTCAAAAATATATAACTTCTTTATTTTTAGCTTTATCAGAAGATGCAGTTGTTAATTCAAAAAAAGATTTAAAATATTTGGTAAAAGAGTCTCAGACACCTAAGGGGTTAAATGAGCAAGGTGTTAAAGAACTAACAAAAGCTGGTTTTTATAAATCTTTGGAGAAAACTCTTAATAGTATACACAAAAGATTAAATAAATAAAATTTCATGGATCAACAACAGAATATTTTGCAAATTGAAAATCTATCTAAATATTTTGGAGGTTTGGCTGCAGTTTCTGATTGTTCATTAAAAATAAAACAAGGATCTATAACAGGAATTATTGGACCGAATGGTTCGGGCAAAACCACTTTATTTAATTTAATTGCTGGAAATTTAAAATCCTCACAAGGTAAAGTTTTGTTTAATAATGAAGATGTAACGGATGTTCCTTCATATGAATTATTTTCAAAAGGTATTTTAAGAACGTTTCAAATAGCACATGAGTTTACAAATTTATCAGTTTTAGAAAACCTAATGATGGTTCCAGCAAATCAATCAGGTGAAAAATTAATGACTGCTTTACTAAAGCCAAGCTTAGTTAGGACTGAGGAATTAGCTGTAAAACAAAAAGCTCAAGATGTAGTTGATTTCTTAAACCTTACTCACTTATCAAATGAATTAGCTGGAAATTTATCAGGTGGTCAAAAAAAATTATTAGAACTTGGAAGAACTATGATGGTTGATGCTAAATTAGTATTACTTGATGAAGTTGGAGCTGGAGTTAATAGAACACTACTTAAAGAACTTGGAACTGCAATTCTTAAACTTAATAAAGAACAAGGGTATACGTTTTGTATGATCGAACATGATATGGATTTTATTAGTAGATTGTGTGATCCTGTTATTGTCATGGCTGAAGGATCCGTCTTATTCGAAGGTACTGCTGAAGAAGTTAAAAAAGATGAGAAAGTTATAGAAAGCTATTTGGGTAGAGGATCAAAACTTAAGGATGAAAATTAATGGCATTTTTTGAAGGTATAAAAATGACTGGAGGATATGGCAATGGTCCAGATATTATTAATTCTTGTTCAGTTGATGTTAATAGGGGAGAAATAGTTTCAATTCTTGGTCCTAATGGAGCTGGAAAATCAACGGCTATGAAAGCTATGCTTGGTTTGTTAAATTTAAAGTCTGGTTCCGTAGTAATTGATGGAAAAGATATTTCTAAACTTTCTCCACAAGAAAGAGTTAAGGCTGGAATTTCATTTGTACCTCAAACAAAAAATGTTTTTGCTGGAATGACAGTTGAAGAAAATTTAGAAATGGGAGCCTATCTAAGAGACGATAATTTTCAAAATGTTATAGAAGAAATTTATGATCTATTTCCTATATTAAGAGAAAAAAGAAGTCAGTTAGTTGGCGAATTATCAGGTGGTCAAAGACAACAAGTTGCACTTGGAAGAGCATTAATGATTAAACCATCAGTATTAATGTTAGATGAGCCTACTGCTGGAGTTTCTCCAATAGTTATGGATGAATTATTTGATCATATTATTAAAGTAAAAAGAACAGATGTTGCAATTTTAATGGTTGAACAAAATGCCAAACAAGCACTAAATATTTCTGATCGAGGATATGTACTTGTAACTGGAGAAAATAAATATTCAGGAACTGGTCAGGAATTATTAAATGATCCAAGAGTAAGGAGCTCCTTTTTGGGAGGATAGCATGGATTTTATAAACGCAATTATTTTATTATTAAATTATATTTTTGTTCCAGCTCTAACCTATGGTTCACAATTAGCTCTTGGTGCAATTTTTGTTACTTTAATCTATGGAATTTTAAGGTTTGCAAATTTTGCAACTGGAGACATGATGGCATTTGGAACTATGGTAACTATTTTATTCACATGGTATTTTCAATCACTGGGTATTTCTTTAGGTGTTTTACCAACAGCTCTTCTTGCCATACCATTTGCTATAATTTTTATGATTGGCTACATGCTCTTCATAGATAAATTTGTGTTTAGATATTATAGGGTTAACAAAAGTCCACCTGTCCAACTTGCAATGGTTAGCATTGGTGTAATGTTTGTAACTCAAGCAGTAGTAAGGATAATAATTGGTCCATCTGACAGAAGATTTTTTGATGGAGAAAAATTTATTATTAAAGCAGGTGAGTTTAAAGAAATGACAGGACTTAATGAAGGATTAGCAATTAAATCTAGCCAAGTAATAACAATATTTGTAACTCTCATATTGGTCTCCATCTTATTTTGGTTCTTAAACAAAACTAAAACAGGAAAAAGTATGAGAGCGTACTCAGATAATGAGGATCTAGCTTTATTATCAGGAATTGACCCTAAAAGAGTGGTCATGATCACATGGATTATTGCAGGTATTTTGGCAACAATTGGTGGTGCTCTGTATGGTTTAGATAAAAGTTTTAAACCTTTTACATATTTTAACAACATGCTTCCAATTTTTGCTGCTGCAATAGTTGGAGGTATTGGTAACCCTTTTGGAGCATTTTTAGGAGGTTACGTTATAGCTTTTTCAGAGATATTCATAACGTATGCATACAAAAAATTTTTTATGTATATCTTGCCAGAAAGTATGGAACCAGAAACTCTTGTTCAATTACTATCAACTGATTATAAATTCGCTGTGTCGTTCTCCATACTGGTGATTGTTTTGTTGTATAGACCTAATGGCATATTTAAAGGGAAGGTGCTTTGAGAAAAAATCTAAATATAATTGTGGCTTACTCAATAATGATGGGTTTAATTGTATTGGTTGGGATATTTCAATCATGGAATGTCGCTCTTTCAATTTTTAATCTGTGCTTAATTTCTGCAGTAATGACAATGGGAGCGAATGTACAATGGGGTTATGCTGGCTTAATTAATTTTGGTCTTATGGGATATGCAGCCTTAGGTGGACTAGCTGCAGTTTTAATATCAGTTGATCCAGTTCAAGAAGCATGGCGAGCTGGAGGTTTTGATATCTTAATGTGCTTATGGTTAATCATAGTAATGATATTAGCAATTCGCTTTATCCTAAAAAATTTTGATAAATCAAATTTTAGAACTTATGGAATTGCAGCGATTATTATTGCAGGAATTATAATCATTAGAGTAACTGCCGAACCTGGAATTGAAGCAATTGAAGCTGTTAATCCTGCAAAGACAGGATTTCTTGGAGGCTTTGGGTTGCCAATTATGTTTTCATGGATTGTTGGAGCTTTCTTTGCAGGAGGACTTGCATTTGTGGTTGGAAAAGTTGCTCTTGGGTTACGAGCTGACTATTTAGCAATTGCTACATTGCTAATTTCTGAAATTGTCATTGCAATAATCAAACACGAAGATTGGTTATCAAGAGGCGTCAAAAATGTAATTGGATTGGATAGGCCCGTACCTTATGAAGTTAATCTTCAGACTACGGATTGGTTCATAAATTTGGTTGCAAAATTTAATTCAAGTAAATTAGAAATAATTTCTAATGTTACAGATAAACAGGCTGCACTCAATCAGTTAGTTATTGAAGGTTCATCAGTTTTTGTGAAACTTTGTTACTCAGGATTATTTTTAATTGTAGTTATAGCTTTATTAATAGTTACTCAAAAAGCACTTTATTCTCCTTGGGGAAGAATGATGAGAGCAATTAGAGACAATGAAGAAGCTGCAAACGCAATGGGAAAAAATGTTGTTAAACAACATTTGTTAATATTTATTTTAGGTTCAGCAATTGTCGGAATAGCTGGAGCAATGTTGGTGACTCAAGATGGTTTGTTTACACCAGGTAGTTATAGACCCATGAGATATACATTTCTTATTTGGGTAATGGTTATTGTTGGAGGTAGTGGTAACAATTTTGGAGCAATTTTAGGTGGATTTGCAGTATGGTTTTTATGGATTGAGGCTGCACCTATAGCATTATTTTTAATTAATCTTTTCACATCTGGTATGTCAGATACTCACGCACTTAAAATTCATTTAATTGAGAGTGTTCCTTATTTTAGATATTTGATGATGGGTCTTGGTTTGCTATTGATAATGAGATATCGCCCAAAAGGTATACTTCCAGAAAAAATAGAAATAAAGTAATTCTATTATGAAATATATTATACTAGGTGCTGCCATTGCTTGGGCCATGTATATGGCTGACAAATATATGTTTTAGTAATTAAAAATCTTTAATTATTATCGATTATAAAATTTTAAAAAAATAAATGACATTTTTAACTTATTTTGATTTTAGCTTATCTGAGTTTTTACTAATTTTATTTATAGTATTTATTGCATCTATAATTAGAGGATTTAATGGATTTGGATTTTCTGCAACATGTATTTCAGGATTTTCTTTTATACTACCTGCAATTCAAATAGTTCCAATTATATTAATACTAGAAGTTTTTATTAGTATTTTTATGGTTCCATATATATGGAATAAAATAGACTGGAAATTTGTTTACAAACTTTTAATAGGAATGGCTATTGGGTCACCAATTGGATTATTTTTATTAAAATACTTGTCTCCTGAAACTACACATTTGTATGTGTGTTTGATAATTATTTTTTTTTCAATTTTATTGATGAAGGGATATGAAAATAAAAAAATTAATAACAACCAATCAAAAATATTTACTGGTATAATTTCAGGAGCGTTAAATGGATTAACAACACTTGGAGGGATGCCTGTAGCATTATTTTTATTAGTAACTAGTATTCAGCCAGCTGTAATCAGAGGATCATTGGCTGCATTATTTTTTTTAACAGATATCTACGCTTTTATTTTAAGTTATTTTGGAGGAATTGTTGATATGACCACTGTTTATCGAACTCTCCCTCTAATAGTAGTTTTACCTGTAGGCGTTTTTATCGGTAATAAATTTTTTATTAAGAGTAAGGAAAAACTATATAGAAGAGTAGTTTTTTATTTCTTAATAATTATTTCAATTTTCGGTATTTTGAGAATTTTAGGAAGTATTTAATATAAAAAAAACCCCAGTAATTTTCATTACCAGGGTTTTTAATTTGATAATAATTATCTTTGTTTTTTAGTTTTGAATTTTCCGCCTTTTATTTCTTGCTCTAAGAAAGAACCTTCTGCTTCACCAACATTAGTAAAAGTTACTCCAGTTGCACCTTCGTAATTTATTTTTTTACCTTTAGCTAGTAAATCTAATCCTTTTTTAAGCTGACCTGGATAAATTTTAGTCCCAGGAGCGTTAGCTACACCCATTACATTTTTTGCAATTGATGCTCTGTCAGCAGAATTTCCTGCTTGCATTGCTAACACTATTAGCGCTGCTGCATCATAAGACTCACCAGTGTATGGACCAGAAGAGTCTATACCAGCAGCTTTTGCAACATCAGCAAATACTCCTGCACCTTTTCCAGTTGAACCTGGCATAGTACCAAAAGATTTTTTTAAACCTTTAGGGAATGCATCAACAAGTGATTGACCAATCATACCATCTGATAAAACAAACTTATCAAATGCACCTGAATCTAGAGCAGCTTGAATCATTCCTTTACCACCTTGGTCAAGATAACCAATTACAGCCATAGCGTCACCACCAGCAGAAGCTAGTGTTGCAACTTCAGATGAGTAGTCAGCTTTACCATCTTCATGTGCAGTTACAGCTGTAACTTTAATACCATGAGCTTCAGCAGCAGCTTTATAAACATCAGCCAAACCTTTTCCGTAGTCATTATTAGTGTAAGTTATAGCTACACTTTTAACTTTTCTATCTTTAGTTACGTCAGCTAAGATTTGTCCACCTCTAGCATCAGAAGGAGCTGTTCTAAAAAAGAATCCTTTGTCATCTAAAGTTGTTAATCCTGGCGAAGTAGCTGAAGGTGAAATCATTACTACACCATTTGGTACAGCAACGTTTGATGCGATTGCACCAGTTACACCTGAACAGTCAGCACCCATGATAGCTGCTACACCTTGTGAAATAACACCTTCAGCTGCAGCAGTTGCTGCTGCTGAATCAACACAAGTTGAGTCTGCTCTTATTACTTCAATTTTTTTTCCACCTAAAAGTGAACCTGAGTCTGATGCTTCTTTAAAAGCAAGTTCTGCAGATCCAGCCATAGCTGGTGTTAGAGATTCAATAGGACCAGTAAATCCTAAAATAATTCCCATTTTAATCGCATGTCCATCTGCCATTACATTTGTTCCAAAACTTGAAACAAGCATAAATGCAGCAATAAATAGTTTTTTCATTATCTTCCTCTTTAATTGTTAACAATTTATAAAAAGATAATTAAATGATTATTATCTTAACAATTCAATGAAAAATTACTTAGTTTTTTGAAGTAAATATATTGATGTTATTACAATTATTCCCCCAAATACTGTTATTAATGAGGGCACTTCACCAAATACAAAAAAAGTTAATATCAATCCAAAAATGGGAAATAGTGAATAAAAAGGCATTACCATTCCTACTGGATAAAATTTATAAAGATAGAACATCATCATGTGTCCTAAAATTGAAATAATCATTCCAGCATACATAACTGCAAGCCAGCCGCTTGTTTCTACTCTCTTTATTTGTCCAACAATGTTTCCTTCAAATATCTGAGAAAAAATAATTAAAACTAAAAAACCTACCAGCCCCATAAAGGCATTAGTAAATTTTACATCTAAATCTTTTATGTATCTTGAGAAAACTTGAGATAGTCCATAAAAAAAGGCCATTCCAAAAACTAAAAAGGTCCCAACAATTTCATCTAAAATATTTGGATCAAAGGCTATAAATAGTATCCCTAAAAATGATAAAAAAATAAAAACCCATTTTTTTAAACTAATACTCTCTTTTAAAAATAAAGAACTTATTAATATTGCAAATGGTATAGATAATTGTGCACCAATCGTTATAGGAGCTAATAAAGTCACTGCATTGATAGATAAGTATAAAAACATATTTACTCCAGCACCCATACAAAGAGAAAATCCTATCAAAGGTAATATATATTTTTTTTTAGGAATAATTATTTTACAAAATGGTAATAAACATAAAAAAACAAAGCCCATTCTTAATGCGCCAAAGAAAATAGGATTCATTGATGAATTTAATCCAAATTTACCAAGTGGATAAGCACTACCAAGAAAAAACATTACCAAAACAATTAATGCCGTATGTTTTGGAGACAAAATATTACCTAATTGAAAAAGGGTCTAGTGATGGTTCATCAGAAGTATAGAACCAAGTTGTTTTAACTCTTGTATAGTCTTTAATTGAATCGATTCCTGCTTCTTTACCATAACCACTATCCTTAATACCTCCAAAAGGAGCTGATGGAGAAATCAATCTATAAGTGTTTACAAAAGTTATTCCTGCTCTTATTGCTTTAGAAACCCTCATCCCTCGAGACAGATTACTGGTATAAACACCTGAAGATAATCCATATTGATTATCATTCATTTTATCGATTACTTCGTCTTCTGTTTTAAATTTCATAACTGATAAAACAGGCCCAAATAACTCATTTTCTGCAACAGGTAAATTATGATTATCACATTCAATAATTGTTGGAGGAAAATAATATCCTTTGTTAGAAAAAGAGTCTCTTTTTCCACCACATTTAATTTTTCCACCTTGGTCAATTGTATCTTTTATATTTTTTTCTATAGTTTCTAATTGTTTAAAACTACTTAACGGTCCCATTTCAGTTTCTGGATCCATGGGTGTTCCAATTTTAATTTTAGATGCTCGATTAGATAGTTTGTCTAGAAACTCATCGTAAATACCTTCTTGAATATAAAGTCTAGATCCTGCTATACAGCTTTGACCACTTGCACCAAATATTCCAGCAACAATACCATTAATTGCATTTTCTTGCTCAGCATCATTAAAAACTGCTACAGGACTTTTCCCACCTAGTTCTAGACTTACTTCAGATAAATTATCTGCAGAATTTCTAATGATATGTCTTGCAGTTTCCGGACCACCTGTGAAAGCAATTTTTTCAACTAGATCATGTGTTGTAAGTGTTTTTCCACATGGATCACCAAAGCCAGTGATTACATTTACCACTCCTTTAGGAAGGCCAGTTTTTTCTATAAGTTTTGCAAATTCAAACATGACTGCAGGAGCAAGTTCTGAAGATTTAATCACTACAGTATTACCCATTGCTAGAGCAGGAGCCAACTTTGTTGCAGTTAAAAACATTTGTGAATTCCAGGGAATGATTGCTGCAATTACACCAATTGGAATTCTAGTTGTTATTGCTTGAATGTTTGGTTTATCAATTGGAAGTACAGTTCCTTCTACTTTATCTGCAAGGCCTGCATAATAATCATAATAGTCGGCGATATAAATTGCTTGTTTTTTAGTTTCTCTAATAATTTTACCAGTATCAATAGTTTCTATCTCACCTAGCATTTCGGCATTGTCTCTTAATTGTTGCCCAATCATTCTTAAAAATTTTGCTCTTTCTTTAGGAAGTAATTTTGGCCAATCTCCCTCAAATGCTTTTTGCGCAGCATTAACCGCTTTGTTTACATCTTTAGCACTGGCTTCAGGAACAATTGCCCAAGGTTCATTGTTTTCTGGGTTTAAAGTTTCAAAAGTTTTCTTACTTTCCGAGTCAATCCACTCTCCATTAATGAACATCTTATATTGTTTTAGTTTAGTCATTTTTGTCTACGAAATTTTTAATTGCCAAATTTACATCATCTGCACATTCAATACCACAAAGATGTTTACCATCTTTGATTATCTTTAATTCACTATTTTTAATTATATTGTTTAATTGTTGTGACATTTCAATTGTAGAACCAATATCATTTTCTCCAGTCATTACTAAGGTTTTGCAATAGATCTTTTCAAAATCTTCATCATTTTTATGTGTAACAAATAGCTCATAAACCTTTAAAAAATTAGCCATATTATTTCCAGATAAAATTGATCTAATTTTTTCATATGTACCAGGGTTGTTTTCTAAATACTTATCAGTAAACCATCTTTTCAATGCTTGTCTTGAGAGTTTTAATTCTTTTTTAGCTTGATTAAATCTTTCATTAACTATTTTTTGTTGTTGCTCAGATCTTTTATATATTGAGCCTAAAAGAATTAATGATTGTAATCGGTCACTATATCTAGTTGCAAAATTTCTACCTATTAAAGATCCAATTGAAAAACCAACTAAATGAATTTTTTCAATTTTAAGTTCATCAATTAATTCCATAAGTTGTTCTGAAAAATCATCAAAACTTATATTTTGTTTTGTTAAAGGTGATTTTCCATGACCAAGAATATCGTATGAAAGATTAGAGTAATCTTTAAAAAAATCTAATTGAGGTTGCCAAATTTCATAAGTTAAGCCAACCCCATGAATAAAAACTACCGGGATTGATTGCTCTTTTTTATTAAAGACATAGAATGTACCTGACGCAGTATTTCCGGTTACCATCAAATACTACTTGGGTTCGATACCCATTTCTTTCATATCCTGATATCTGTCACCAGTTCTTGCGTGAGCTCTTCCGCTTGAAGCGCCACCAATGGCTATAACAATTTCATCATCGAATGGAGCATCATGTATCGTGAATTCATGAGTTAAATAATAAGGTCGCAATCCCGAATCTGTTTTGTGCATCATTGGTATAGAAATTTTTGATCCAGCTGGTCCTCTAGTATTTGTGAAACTTAAATAAGAAGTTCCGCCAACAGCATCTCTAAATTTATTACCAAATCTTAACGTATGTATAAAAGCCGAGGCATGCTCTATTTCTCCATTTAAACCAACTACACCAGCTTTACCGTACGCTAATATTTTTTCTGGAGATCCAATTTCTTTAATTAGTTCTGGGACCAATAATTCACCAAGCTTTGGTGCTAAATCTAGAATTGTAGGTCTTAAGTCTTCAACAAAACCTTGTCCATGCCATGGATTTTTAAAAACTGCAGCAACCGAGACTAATAAAACTGGTTCCTTAGCCTTTTTACCACCTTCAATAAAAGTTTTATCAACAAATTTTGTAAATTTTCTTAAATTAATATCCATAATTTTTTATTTAGTTACTTGAGCTAATACTAACCAAGCATTTACTCCTTTGCTTGCAATATAATTTGATTTAAAGAATTCAATTATTTTCCAAGAATTCTTATCTTCTAATTCTTTGATCTTTTTGTCAAATCCATATTCTTCATAAATTCCAATATTAATTGTAAAACAAATTAATGATCCAGTTTTACAAATTCTTACCATTTCATCTAATGCAGGGGGGTTCACATGGCCGAAAGTAAAAGTCCCAACACAGGTTATTCCATCATAAACATCATCATTTATATCAACTTTTTTATTAAGATCGATTTTGAATAAATTTTGATAAATATTCTCTGGTACTAAATCTAACATTTTTTGTGAAAAATCTGCTCCATCAAAATTATTAAAACCATTATTCTTGAGCTCAACACCTACTAGACCAGTCCCACAACCAGCATCTAAAATCTTTATATTTTTGTTAGGAATATGTTTTTTAAAAAGATCTACAGTTTCTTGAGGACCAGAATATTTCCAATCAACCATATCTTTGTCATATTTATTTTTAACAGTCCATTCATCATAATAATTTTCAACTTCTTTACCTGCTTTTAATTTGTAAATTGGAATTTTATTACCAATATCTTTTTGTGACATTTATTTTTGCCTATGTTTAAAACTATCTCTTCTAAAACTATATAATGCGCTAGGATCAACATCAACATCAACTACTGCAGGTTTATTACATTTAATTGCTGCTCTAATAGCTTCATTTATTTCAGATATTTTTTTAACCTTAAAACCTTTGGCACCATATAATTCTGCAACTTTATCAAATGAAGGGCTAGTAATATCCGCACCTAAATATCTTTTCCCAAAAAAATCTTTTTGGTAAGCTTTTTCTGCTCCCCAACTTTGATTATTCATTACAATAGTTGTTGTGTTTATTCCATATTCAACTGCAGTACTTAATTCAGATATAGTCATGCCAAAACCACCATCACCCATAAGGCTCACAACAGTTTTTTTGGGTTTTGCAATTTTTACTCCAAGACCACATGCAAAAGAAAAACCAACTAAACCAAAATCTAGTGGTGTAAATAAAGATGGTGGATTATAATATTCTAGAGCATCTGTTGCTTGTAGGCATAATGTTCCTGCATCTAAAGTAATAGCTGTATCTTTTGGTAAAACTTTTCGTAGTTGTTTGAATAAGCCTTTTGGTTGAATAGGAAAATTTTTACCTAAATCATTATTTTCTCTATTCATTAAAAAATCTTTTCTTTCTTTCAAATATAAATTAGTCCAATTTTTAATGTTTAGTTTTAATTTTTGTTTTTTTATTTCATTATATATTTGTTTAGTGGCTGTTGCTGCATCGGCATTAATTCCAACTACTATTGGAAAATATTTTCCAAGCATTTTTTTTTCAATTTCAATTTGAATAATTTTTGCTTTTTTATTTATATTATCATATGAGTAAAAAGTAGAGTTAAAGCCCAATCGAGTTCCAATTGCTAAAATGACATCTGCTTCTTTAACAAGTCTTGATGCAACAGGGTTTCCACGAGGCCCCATTTGCCCTGCATGAAGTTTGTGGTTAAAAGGAATAGCATCTCCATGGCCAGCTGCCGTAACAATTGGTACATTTAACAATTCAGCAAGTTTGATCACTTCTTTATATTTAGCGGTATATTTAATCCCGCCACCAGCAATTATTACAAATTGACTGGCTTGATTTATAATTTTCGTAGTTTTTTTTATTTTTTCATTGTCACCTTTGATACTGCTCCCACTTTCAAAAGAGGGTTTATTTGCATTGATTTTATAAGTATTTTTTGCTGCTAAAATATTTCTTGGGAGATTAACGCAAACTGGACCTCTTCTAGGTTTCATTGCAAGGCTAAAAGCATCACTCATAACATTAGGTATTATTTTTGAATTTTTAACAGTCCAGGTTTTTTTTGTAATTGGAGTGAATAAAGATTGTTGATCAAGCCCCTGAAATGCATCTTCCATTTTATCTTTTGTGGAATAAGACCCAGCAATTGCAATTACAGGTGAAAAAGCAGCTTTTGCCTGAGCAACACCAGTTACTAAATTTGTAGCACCAGGTCCATTTTGTCCAGCTATTATAACACCCGGTTTATTTGAAGCTCTCGCATACCCATCTGCCATATGGGTTCCAGTTCTCTCATCTCTTACTCCAATAAATTTGATTTTTTTTTCATGATAAAGAGCATCAAACATCTCCATTGTAGCAGAGCCAATAAGACCAAAAACATGCTCAACTTTTTCTTTCTTTAATGATTTAACGGCAGCTTCCCCACCAGTAATCTTCCTATGGGTTTTGATCACGAAACTTTTTTGACTTCAGTATCAACATCATCTTTAAAGTGTGGCATTACTTTTTCAGTAAAAAGTTTTATACTTTTCATACAATCTTCATGCTTAATACCTGGAAAATTTGACCAAACTTGTAAATTTTGCAAGTTTAACTCAGATTTTAATTCATGAATTTTATCAATTACATATTCAGGAGTTCCAAAAAGCATATTTCGTTTATGTAAAAAATCGTAGCTAAGTAAATCCAACTTTCCTTTAGTAACTGGTAATTCTTCACCCGGATCCATATGATTTCCTAATCCTCTCCAGTGACAAACCCATCTCATATAATTTACCATATGTTCGCCAGCTTTTTCTTTTGCTTCTTCCATTGTATCAGCAACAAACATATCTCTTACCAGTGAAATTCCTTCACCCATTGGTACATTTCTTTTTTCAGCTTCAGATTTTGAATTTTTGAAAGCTTCAAATTTAATTTTCAACGCTTTAACTGTCGGTATCCACATAATGATATTTAAACCTTGCTGAGCTGCCCATTCAATAGATCGAATCCCATCAACAACTTGATGAATAGGAGGACAAGGTTTTTGATAAGGTTTTGGAAGAACACTGATGTTTTCCATAACATTAGTTTCAAGGTTTACCAAATCTTTATTTGGTGGACTCATATCATGTTGCCATACATAATTAGGTGCTGGATATGTATAAAATTCACCTTTGTGATTAAAAAATTTTTCTTTCCAAGCTTTTTTTAAAATTGTTAAAGTTTCTTCAAATAGTCTGAAGTTTTTAGCCTGATCTTTCATGTCGGCTTCTTTGTTTAAATTTATAGCTTCTCTACCATAAATTCCTCTACCAATTCCGATTTCAACTCTGCCTTTTGATAATTGATCTAATAAAGCAATATCTTCTGCCATTCTTATTGGATTATGAAATGTGATTACATTACAAGCCTGACCAATTCTTATATCTTTAGTTCTAGCTGCTGCATCAACACCCATCATTAAAGGGTTAGTTAACGACTCCATGCCTTCATGATTAAAATGGTGTTCTGTATACCAAATAGAGTCCCACTTATTATGATCACAATACTCAGTGATCTCTCTAGTTTCGTCTAAAAGTTTATCGTATGGTTTGTGATTCCAATTAGTAGTATTACAAAAATATCCAAATTTCATTAAGCCTCCTTTAAATAATTATTTAAAAAAGACGACCTGATCCCGCTTTCGTATTGGAATTAACGACGAGTTATGTATCGCTTTAAATTTTAATATTATTAATCTTATCGCTGATATTCAATAAATTTCTTCAAAGAATTATTCAAAAAAGTTTGAAAAAATATGCCTTTTTTAACACTCTTAGATCCATCCAAAAAAGATGGATGCATTTTAAAATCATAGGAAGGCTCAAAGAAGAAAGGAATAGACATTCTTTTTGTCTTATTCCACAAAACTCTATGATTTGTAGCTTTAAACTTTCCTTTACTTAAGTATTCTAAAGCCAGACCAGTATTTACAATTAGTGCTTTTTTGTTAAATGGCACATCGTACCATTTTTTGTTATTTCTATTTTGAACTTGAAGACCACCTTTTTTATCTTGATAAAGGACTGTAAAAACTCCACTATCAACATGTGTTTCACATCCAAGAGCAACACCATCTTGTTTTGAAATTTCTACAGGTTTTTTTTGATTGGGATAATAATTAAATCTTAAAGTACTAAGAGTTTTTTTTCTTGAAAAAGCATTATTACTGATCTTTAAATCTTTTTTATAAAGCCTAATTATCCCTTTGAACAATATTTCACTTAAAGAAAAAATATCATCATAATAATTTGATAAACTCTTAACAGAATGTTTATTAAAAGATTTGGTCAAATCTAGATATTCAACATATTTAGACTTATATTTTTTTAAATTGTAAGGTTTAATTTGATGATCACCTAGATCCAAACCTTCTTTACCATTAACACTATCTGGAAAATAACCCCTATACATATTCTTATTTTTTTTGTTCCATTTTTTTGGTGCTAGTTTATTTTTATTTGTTTTAGATGAGTTAAAAAATTTATTACCTATTTTACAGACATTATTAATTTCTTTAATATTAATTCCATGTCCAGTAACTTGAAAAAAACCAACATTTATACAAGCCCTTTCAATTTCTTTAATAGTATTTTTTGCTAACAAAGAATTAAAATTTAATTTAAGTAATGATGAAATGTTAATAGTTGGAATATAACTCTTCATTATCTGTTTGGAGAGTCTGTAACAATCATTTGATCTTTTACTTTTTCTCTAAAATAAATATAAATTCCAGCTCCAATTATTATTAAAACACCAATAAAAGTTCTTGTTGTAGGAATATTATTAAACAGAATAAACCCGGTTAAAATTGACCAAATTATTAAAGAATATTCATAAAGTGAAACAACCGAAGGTGAAGCTATACTGTATGCATTTAAAATAAAATAAAATGCAAAAGCGCCAATAAATCCCATTGCCACAATATATGGCCAAGCATAGGATGGATTTGTAAACCATTCTCTAAAAATAAATTGAAAAGTAGGATCATTGAAATTGTTAATTTGTCCCTCACCCGTGTAAATATAAAATAAAATACTGATTAAAAGTGCACCAAAATATAAATGTATCATTTGTGTAAATACATTATCTTTATCTGAAGTAATTTTCGTAATTGTCATTGATATTGAGTAACAAAGTGCACACGCAACAGGAGCTAACTTCATATAATCAAAATTATTAAAATTAGGATTTAAAATTATGTATACCCCAAAAAAACCTATAAAAATTGCTGACCATCTTCTTATCCCTACTTTTTCTTTTAAAAAAATAGTTGCCAAAATTGAAACAAAGAAAGGACTTGAAAAAAACAATGCATTTGCCATTGCAAGAGACATATATGTTAGGGAAATATAAAAAAAACTGAACCCAAAAAAGAAACAAATAACTCTTATAATTGTTAAAAAAGGATAATAAGTTTTTAAACTTATTTCTTGTTTTGAAAATTTCAAATATCCAACTAGCAAAATTAATGCAACAAAGGTTCTACCAAAGTATAATTCGTACAAGGCTGCATCTTCATAAATAAATTTAATTAAAGCATCCTGAATTGAAAATAAAGCCATTCCCATCAAAATAAATAGGATACCTCTAGAGTTATTTTTTGATGTTGTCATGAATTTAAAATAAAATTCGATGCTCTTTCTGCAATCATTAATGTAGGTGCATTAAGATTTCCGCTTGTAATTTCAGGCATGACTGATGCATCAACAACTCTTAAATTTTCTAATCCATAAACTTTTAACTTTTCATCTACGACCGACATATTGTCTGTACCCATTTTTAAAGTGCATGATGGATGATAAGCTGTTTCAGCTTTGGATCTTATATATTCTTCAAATAATTCATCTGTTTGAATATTTTCTCCAGGTCCAGTTTCTTTTCCTGCAAAAGGTTTTAATGAATTTTGACCTAAAATATTTCTTGCTACATGAATACATTCAATTGTTTGTTTAAGATCATCCTCGTGTTCTAAATAATTAAATTGAATTTTTGGATAATCATAAGGGTTAGAACTATTTAAAGTAATATGCCCTCTGCTTTTTGGATGATTAGGACTAGCATGAAGTTGATAACCATGACGGTCAGGATCAACTAACCCATGATCTATTACAAAAGCAGGAAAAAAATGAAATTGTATATTTGGGTATTCTCTTTCAGGAGAAGATTTACAAAAACCACCCGCCTCTAAAAATGAAGTAGAGCAGGGACCAGTTCTAGATAAAAACCATTGAATACCTATTCTCATCATATTTAGCTTGTTTACATAAGAGTACAAAGTATCTGAAGTTTTACATTCTTGCTGAACATATGTTTCTAAATGATCTTGTAAATTTCTACCAACACCTTCTAAATTATGAACTACATCTATCCCTTTATCTTTAAGATGTTCACTTGGTCCAACTCCTGAAAGCATTAGTAGTTGTGGAGAATTTATTGCACCACCACTAAGGATAACCTCTTTATTTGCATAAATTTTTTCAATTTTATTTTTAATTTTTACTTCAATACCAATTGCTTTTTTTCCATCAAAAATAATTTTTTCCACAAAAGCATCAGTAAAAACTTTTAAATTTTTTCTTTTTTTAGCTGGATTTAGATAGTATTTTGATACACTTGCCCTTTCACCTTTGTGGATAGTTACATCATACATTCCAAAACCTTCTTGATCTTTACCATTCATATCATCATTAATTTTATATCCAGCTTCTCCTGCTGAATTGACAAATGCTTTAAATAATGGATTTTTATTTTTAGATTGATTTACTGGGAGAATTCCATTTCCACCACGATATTCGTTTTCACCTTCAGACCAAGTTTCTATTTTTTTAAAGAAAGGTAGGACTTTTTCATAAGACCAGTCTTTTAATCCAAATGAAGCCCATCTTTGATAGTCATTTGGATTACCTCTTACATAAACCATTCCATTGTGAGCAGAGCAACCTCCAATCATTTTTCCTCTTGGACAAAAAAGATTTCTATTATGTAGATGAGGTTCTGGTTCTGAATAATATTTGTAATTATATTTTGGATCATGCATTGTATAAAGAATTGCAAGTGGCATGTTAACTTTCCATATATCACTTGGTTTACCAGCTTCAAAAACTGCTACATCATTTTGACTATTTTCTGATAATCGATTGGCAAGCACACACCCAGCGGAACCAGCTCCAATAATTAGATAATCAAATTTCATATAAGTTTGGACGTTAGCAATTTTTTATAGGCATGAATAGATTTCATTTGAAGGTCAGTTCTTTTTGCTGCCTCATCAAACTTTCTTAGAAGTATTGAAGATTTAAAATATTCCTGAGACTCAAATTTATTACACTCATTGGGATTTAATGCTCCACCTTGTAGTTTTAAGCTTGTTTTGGAAGCTTCTGATAAAAGATCAAAATATTTTTTATCATTGGCTAAATATTGTTTTGCTAAAACATGATATTTTATGGGCTCTAATATCTCTTTTTTAAAAAAATTTTTTAAATACTCATAACCTATATTTTCATGCTGTCCGTCTACATTTAGTTTAACCAACTCATCTGGGTTTTCTAAAATAAAGTGACCATAATCGTGTAATAAACTTGAACAAATTAAATCATCACTACATTTTGCTTTCTCAGCTAGCATTGCTGTTTGTATCATATGTTCTGACATTGTAACTTTTTCGCCAATGTAAAGAGATTTATTATTTATGAAATTTGATATTATTTTATCTACAATTTGCATTTAGACTAATGAGGGTGGTCACCTTCAATTGCAATACGATCCATTATTCTTTCGTAACCCAAACCTCTTCCAGGAAAAAAATCTGCTATTGCGTAATGAATAACACTTCTATTATCCCAGATAGCAACAGTATCTTCAGTCCAGCTAAATCTACATGTCAAATCTAGTCTTGCTTGATGTTCAAATATTTCTTTTAATATTTGATCACTTTCTTCTTTATTCATACCAATAATTTGTTTTGTGTAAGTCCAATTAACATAAAGAATTTTTTTGCCTGTTTCTGGATGAGTTCTAACAATTGGGTGTTCGTTAGAATAAGAGTCGTAGTTTCTTTTTTCATTGCCTTCCATGTACTTGTAATTATCAATAAAAAACTCTGCTCCAAGTGAGCTATGAATAGCTTTTTTATTTTTAATTTTATCTTGAATTTTTGGATCCAATGTTTCCCAAGCTAATTCCATATTAGAAAAACAAGTATCTCCTCCTACTGGAGGAATTTTTAATGATCTCAATATTACAGCTTTAGTTGGCTTAGCATTATAACTCACATCGCTATGCCAATTCTCACCCCATTGATTTTTTTCTTCTTTACCCTTTATAATTCTTACAATTTCTGGATAATTTTCTAAGCCTTTAACATAAGCATGAGTTTCAAGAGGCCCAAATTTTTCTGCAAGAGCTACCTGTTGATCTTTTGTAATTGGTTGCTCTCTAAAAAAAATTACTTTATGTTCTAAAAGTAAATCGTTAACTTTTTTGAAATTTTCATTTGAAACATCAGTTAAATCAATACCTTTGATTTCTGCACCTAAAGCTCCTGACAATAATTTAATTTTCATTATTTTTTTAATTTTCCATTAATTAATAAATCATCATTTTTAAATATTGATTTATTTTCTTCAATAAAATTATCCATAAGTTTGACTTTATCATCTTCAAATTCTGTTACTTTTCTTTTGTCTAAATCGATATATAGCGACAAGGACTCAAGAGTTGCAGATAGTTTTCTAGAATTTTTTTCAATCATTTCCATTTTAAAATGTAGTCTTTTCTTATCATGGTCAAAAAAAGTAAGATTAATTTCCACTTCTTCACCTTGTTTAACTTCATTATTGTAAGTTGTACGAGTTTCCACAACCATAGTGCTACGCTTATTAGTTTTTGCTGAATTCTCTCCCATCTTAAATTTTTCTAGCATGTTTTCCCAAATTTGATCAAAAACCATTACATAATAGGCCATGTTCATGTGGTTGTTGTAGTCCGTCCACTCTTTTTTGATTATTTGATTTGCTATATGTACTGACATTTAGTTTTTATATTCTGGTTCTTCTTTATCTAAAATTAATCTTATTTGTTTAAGATGTAACTGTGCTAAATCAATAGGGTAATTTGCTGTTTCTTGAGCTGTTTTTTCAGCAACTTCATCACTCACTATATTTAATTCTTTATTAGTAGCCAAAGCAGTTAAATAAGTCTCTGCTGCTTTTTCAAAATAATATAAATAATTAAAGCCTTCTGCAATTGTTTCACCAGTTGTGATAATCCCATGATTGGCTAATAAAATGTGTTGCTTGTTTCCTAGTGCGTTAGCCATTTTGATAGACTCGTCTTCAAATCCTAATCCTCCAAACTCATTAAAAACAGAAACTCTATTATAAAATATCATTGTATTTTGATCTATTGGTTTCATGATAGGATCTTTTAAAGTTGATAAAGCTGTTGCATATTTTGAATGCACATGAAAAATGCATTTTGCATGAGGAACTTTTTGATGGATAGTTCCATGAATATTGATTGCGGTAGGATCAATTAAATCAGGTTCATTTTTTAAATCATTAATGTTTTCTTTAGTAACTAAAATTAAATCACTAGCTTTAATTTGGCTAAAATGAATACCAGCTTTATTCACATAAAAATCAGTTGTTGAACCCGGAACACAAGCACTGAAGTGATTTGCTACACCTTCGTGCATATTTAATCTTGCAGTCCATCTAAATGTTGCTGCTAAATCTTTCTGTAATTCTGTTATTTCCATTTTTAATAAATTAAACTATATTTAAATTATAAATTATGAGCAATAAGGTTTTTATATCATGTGCAGTAACTGGTTCGGGTGATACTGCAAGCAAACATCCAGATTTGCCAAAAACCCCAGAACAAATTGCAACAGCATCTATAGAAGCTGCAAAAGCAGGCGCTGCAATAGCACATATTCATGTAAGAGAAGAAGATGGCACTCCAAGCAGAAGATTAGAGCTATATAAAGAAGTTGTTGATAGAATTCGATCAAGCGACACTGATGTAATTTTAAATTTAACAACAGGTATGGGGGGAGATCTTGATATAGGTCAGGGTGATAACCCATTAGATTTTGGACCAATGACTGATATGGCAAATGTCATGGAAAGAATTGCAAACGCAGAGCAATTTCTTCCAGAGATTTGCACACTTGATGCAGGAACTTTAAATTTTGGTGACGGTTCCACTATTACTGTCAATACACCAAACGATCTAAGAAAAGCTGCAAAAAAATTAAAAGAAATTGGTGTTAAACCAGAAATAGAAGCTTTTGATTTGGGCAATATGTGGTTTGGAGCCCAGCTATATAAAGAAGGATTATTAAGTGATCCACCAATGTTTCAGATGTGTTTAGGAATACCTTGGGGAGCGCCTGCAACCACATTAGCAATGCAAGCGATGAAAGATATAATGCCAAAAGAGGGTGTATGGTCTGGCTTTGCAATTTCAAAAAATGAAATGCCCTTTGTTGCTCAAACAGTATTAATGGGAGGAAACCCAAGAGTTGGATTAGAGGATAATTTATATTTGTCAAAAGGTAAGCTCGCCACTAACGCTCAATTAGTTGAAAAAGCATTAAGAATTATTGATGAAATTGGATATGCACCAATGACACCTGCCGAAACTAGAGAAAAACTTAAACTTACAAAGCATAAATAAATCAGATAATCATTACACATATTAGTTTGTTTATTAGCAGTATTTTATTGTAAATCTTAGAATTCTAAAATAGGATTTTTAATGTGAATAACTTTTTGGTGAGCATATGCCTAAAGAAAAAAACTTAGTAAAAATTAAAAAACCAAAAAATCCAAATACTATATTTGGTCTACCAGCTAAATGTTATACTGATCAAAATTTTTGGAAAAAAGAATGTGAAACAGTCTTATCTGACGGATGGTTATTTGTTGGTCTAGCTCATGAACTTAAAAAAGTAGGAGATATAATCCCTCTTTTTATTGCTAGTAAACCTATACTGCTCTTGAGAAATACTAATAATGAAATCAAAGCCTTTCATAATGTATGTAGTCATAGATGTTTAAAACTTGTAGATGAAAAAAAGAATGTTGGAAAAATTATTCGTTGTCCTTATCATGCATGGAGTTATGACCTTGATGGCAAATTAAAAGCAGCCCCACATGTCGGAGGAACTGATCAACATAAGCCTAAGGGTTTTAATTTTTCTAATCACGGATTAAGACCAATTAAAATACATGTTTGGCACGATTGGATATTTATTAATTTTAATAGAAATGCTAAAAAATTTGAAGATTATGCAAAACCACTTATCAAAAAATTTGATGATATTGATTTAACAAAATTAAAATATGCAACAACTTTAGATTTTGGAAAAATAAATACTAATTGGAAATTTTTAATTGAAAATTTTATAGAACCTTATCATGTTCAATTTGTTCATAAAACTACTACTAATCAGCCTTTAAAAGATCATTATACTGTTGTTGATGGTATGTGCTATGGAAGTGGAGTTGATGTTGATGAAGAGGACGTTGATAATAGTGAGTCTTTATCAGTAACATCAAGATATTTATCTCTTTTTCCAAATTTTATAATTGGTACTTACTTTCCAAACCAGATTGGGGTCTATCTTAATATTCCTATAAGCCCAGGTGTAACTTCACAAAAAAGAATAATCTATACTACTGATGGTAAAGATATGAGCGAAAAAGAAATTAACATGGTTAAGAACATATGGTGGAGTGTTCATAAAGAAGATCATGAAATGTGTGAAAGACTTCAAGAAGGTAGATATTCTCCAGCATCATATGAAGGGGGTCTCTTGTCTCCTGTTTGGGAAAAAGGAGTTCAAGCATTTCAAAAACTTATAGTTGATGCTACACTTAAATCTTCAAAATCAATAAAAAGGAAAAAAAATGTCTAAAGAAACTAATCTTGAGGGATATCGTCTCGCTCATACAATGATAAGAGTAAAAGACCTAGAAGCATCTTTTAACTTTTATTGCAAAACTTTAGGAATGAAAGTTCTAAGAAAAACAGATTATCCAGAGGGAAAATTTACAAATGCATTTATAGGTTATGGCCTTGAGACAGAGTCTCCTTGTTTGGAACTAACTTGTAATTGGGATCAAAAAGAAGACTATGACAAGGGAAATGGTTGGGGACACGTTTGTATTGAAACACCTGATGTTTATAAAGCTTGTGAAGATCTTGAAAAATTAGGTATAAATATTACTCGAAAGCCAGGTCCTATGAAGCACGGCACTAGAGTGATAGCATTTTGTGAAGACCCAGATGGATATAAAGTTGAATTAAACGAACCAATAAAAATATAAAACGAAAGGAATTAATAATGTCAAACAAACCTCAATTATATAAGTTTAAAGATATAGAAAATAGACTACACACTTTAGAACCAGGTAAAAGTTATATTAAACCATTTGTCACAAGCAAAGTAAGTAACACAATGTGTGGAGGATTAAATTTTTTAAATAAAGTCTCTGTGCCATGGGATTTAACTTGTGATGAAATTATCTATTGTATGGAAGGAACATTCAGACTTACATGTGATGGGCAATCTTATATTTGTAACCCAGGTGATGTTCTCTATATACCAAAAGATAATCATATAGCTTACGAATGTGATGAAAAATGTGTAATATTTTATGCTGCCTACCCACATGACTGGAAGCAACAAGCAGGTATTACATTTGTTCCTGGAATTGATCCTGAGGATATGCCACAATAATAAAGACTTAAGGAGATTAATATGAGCAAAAATGAAAAAATTTATTATGAAAATTTTAAAGATGCAGTAGATCGTAATAGAAAAAAAATTCCTTCTGTTCATAAAAAATTAAAAAATGCTGGAGTAAAATATGTTTTATCCAGTTGGATTGATCTCCATGGTATTCCAAAATCAAAACCAGTTCCAATGTCTGATTTTGAACCTTTATGTTTAGGAAAAGGGCCACAATTTGCTGTGCACTCAATATCTTTTGTTCCAGAACTTACACCTGCAGATTCCGATCAAGTAATGTTGCCTGATTTAGACTCTGTTTACATTTGTCCTTGGGATACATCGACAGCAATTATTTTTGCAGATCTTTTTTGGGAAGACAAACCTTATAACGTTTGTCCAAGACAAGCTTTAAAACGAAATATGCAAAAAGCTCAAGATGCAGGGTACAAAGGTATGGCTGGTGTAGAACCTGAATTTATTGCTATGAAATATGATGAAGATGGTCAACCTATTAAAGCTATTGATACAGATCCTATAAAAGGAATAAGACCAAGACGCCAAGCTTTTGGTTATGACGTTGAACATTCATTAGATTCAATGCATTTTCTAAAAGAATTAATAGATATCCTTAATGGATTAGGATGGAAACTTCATGATGTGGTGGCTGAAGGGGCATATTCACAATTTGAATTAGATTTTCATTATACAAATCTTTTGGAGATGGCTGATAGATTGGTTTTTCTTCGTATTCTTTTAAAAGAAGTCGCAAAAAAGCATAATATGTTTATTACATTTATGCCTAAGCCTACTATAGGCGATTGGAGATCAGGAGCTCATATAAATTTTTCAATGATTGATAAAAATGGAAAAAATATCTTTGATGGTGGAAATAAATGGTCTAAAGAATCTTTATTTGCTGTTGGAGGACTGATGAAACATGCAGAAGCAATAACTTCAATTACATGTTCAACAGTTAATTCATACAATGGTTTAGTGCCAAGAGTAGGTGGATTTGAAGGAGGTACAGTTACTTGGGCGCCAACAAATATCACTTATGGACATAACAATAGATCTGCCCAATTTAGATTACCACAAAATAGATATTGTATTGAAAATAGAGCTGCAGATATGACAATGAATGTATATTTAGCTTTTTCAATGACACTTTCAGCAGCAGTAGAGGGTATTAAAAAGAAAATTCATCCAGGAAAACCCACAGATCAAGACCTATACAACATGACTGAAAGTGAATTTAAAAAACTTGGAATTAAAAGACTGCCAAGAAATTTACTTATGGCTTTAGAGGCTCTTAAAAATGATAAATTATCTGACGAGGTAATTGGAGCTGTAATGAAGAAATCTTTACTTGCTTATAAAAATGATGAGTGGGAAAGATACCATCAAGCAGTCACAGATTGGGAAGTAAAAGAATATCTAAGACTTTATTAATTCATGTCGAACTATGAGAAGTTTAAATTAGGAAACGTTAAACTTTTATCTGGTAAAATCTTAAAATCAGCTGAACTGGCATATAAAACTTACGGTAAATTAAATAAAAATGGCTCAAACGTTATCATTCTTCCAACTTTTTATACTGGAAGTCATATTAGAAATGAAGGGTTTATAGGAAAAAATAGAGCTATAAATCCAAATAAATATTTTATTGTATCTATCAATATGTTTGGAAATGGTTTTTCATCATCTCCAAATAACTCTACTCAAAATCAATCAGGTTCAAAATTTCCAACATTAACATTATGGGATAATATTTATTGCCAACACAAACTTGTTACAGAAAAACTAAATATAAAAAAGATAGCACTTGTTACAGGTTGGTCAATGGCTGGCTGTCAGGCTTATCAATGGGCAGCACAATATCCGAATATGGTTAAAGCTATTCTTCCCTTTTGTGCTTCATCTAAAACATCAATCCATAACCATGTATTTTTAGAAGGCGTTAAAGCCGCACTCACTGCTGACAAAAATTGGAACAAAGGTAATTATAAAAAACAACCTTCCAAAGGTTTAAAAGCTTTTGGACGTGTTTATGCAGGGTGGGCTTTTTCTCAAAATTTTTATAGAGAAAAATTATATAAAAAACTTGGTTATAAAAATTCAGAAGAATTATTAAAAGATTGGGCAAATGACCATGCTAATAATTGGGACGCAAATAATTTATTATCAAAACTTAAAACATGGCAACTTAACGATATAAGTAAAGGACCAATTTATAATGATAATTATACCAAAGCACTTAAATCAATTAGAGCAAAGACAATTTTGATGCCTTGTAATCAAGATCTTTACTTTAGAACTGAAGATAACAGATATGAAAAAAAATTTATTCCTCATTCATCGTTAAGACCAATTGACTCATCTTTTGGGCACTGTGCTGCAAATCCTGGAAACGATAAAAATTTTGAAAAAAAACTAGATAAAAATATTAAAGAATTATTAAATTGAAATGACAAAAATAAATAAAGTAGCGGTAATTGGAACAGGGGTAATTGGTGCAGGATGGATTATTCGTTGTTTAGCTCACAACAAAATTGTTCATGCTTATGATAAAGATATTAAATTAAAGAAAAGTTTAATTAATGAGATTAAAAGAACTTGGCCATACGTAAAAAAACTTTTTAATAAAAATACTCTCAATTTAAAAAATTTTAAATATTTTACCTCTTTTGATGAAGCATTAAAAGATGCAGACTTAATTCAAGAATGTGCAAGTGAAAATTATGCTTTAAAAACTAAGTTAATGAGTACTATTGGAAAATATGCTAAACCAAACGCAATTATCTCATCAAGTTCCTCAGGACTGCTACCAACAAAAATTTATGCTAAATGCAAAAACCCTGAAAGAGCAATGATTGGACACCCGTTTAATCCAGTTTATTTACTGCCTGCTGTTGAAATTGTTCCAGGAAAAAAAACATCAAAAAAGTTTTTAGAAAAAGCAAAAAAATTTTATAAATCAATATCAATGAACCCAATAATGGTAAAGCATGAGTTGCCTGGTTATTTATCAGATAGATTACAAGAAGCTTTATGGAGAGAAGGTTTACATATTATTAACGAAGGTCACGCAACCACAGAGGAATTAGATAAAGCAATTGAAGATGGACCAGGTTTAAGGTGGTCATTGATGGGAACCTTTCTAACTTTTCATTTAGCTGGAGGAAAAGCTGGCATGAGACATATGTTAGAACAATTTGGACCAGCTTTACAACTTCCATGGACAAAACTTAAGGCTCCAAAGTTATCAAAAAAATTAATTGATAGATTAGTTAAAGGAACTAAAAAACAATCTAAAGGAAAATCAGTTACCAAAATTTCAAATATTAGAGATTCATACTTAGTTGAATTACAAAAGTTAAGAAAGAAATACGAAAAAAAATTAAGATAAATTAATCGTTTCTTTCTGTATGACCATCAACAGAAATCACCTGACCTGATACTTTGCTAGAGTCATCTGAAATTAGAAAAGAACACATCTTTCCAATATCTTCTTCTAAGATCCATTGCTTCATTGAACTCATTGAAATAAAATCTTTCCCAATAGCTTTTGTTGAAACTTTAGTAAATTTAGCTTTATCTTTTATAACTCTTTTCATTCTATCACCCTTAATTGTTCCAGGACATACTGCATTAACTCTAATATTAAATTTACCAAGTTCCATAGCTAGAGTTTTAGTAACACCAATTATTGCCCATTTACTTGCTGCATAAGGTGAACGAAGTGGAAAACCAAGTATACCAGCAGTGGATGAAATATTAATAATTGAACCATTTTTAGATTTTTTTATTAAAGGGATGGCTTTTTTTGTAAAATAGAAGTGACTATTTACATCTACATGCAAAGTATTTTCCCAATCTTTAGATTTTAATTTTTCAAGTGAGCCTGTGGGCCCTGCAATACCGACATTATTAATTAAAGCATCAATTTTTTTTGTTTTCTTTTTTACTTTTTCAAAAAAATCTGAAACCTGATATTCATTTGATGCATCGCAAAGATATGAAAAAAGTCTTTTATTTTTAAGTGGATGCTTATTTAATTTATTGAGTGATTTACTATCTATATCACAAAGATAAACGGTTGCTCCTCTTGAAAGGCATATTTTCGTAGTTGCTAGACCAATTCCAGATGCTCCTGCAGATATGATGACTTTTTTGTTTTTTAATGAATGGTTAACCATTAATTATGATTTTGTTAACGAGGACTGTAATTCTTTATTAGTGATATAGCCTTTAGTGTTTCCACTTTTATCAACTACCTCACAATTGGCATTAGTACAAACTATTTGAGGCAAAAATTCCTCTATAAATTGATCTTCATTTACTTTAACTAGATTTGATTTATCAATACCATTTGTTTCATTAGCATTTGTCATAATAATTTTTGCTTTAATAACTTTTGCTCTATTAACATCTTTTACAAAAGCTTTTACATAATCATCAGCTGGATTCATAATAATATCAACTGGAGTTCCAACTTGAACTAATTTTCCAGCATTTAATATTCCTATGTGATCTCCAAGTCTAAGTGACTCGTCTAAGTCATGAGTAATAAATACAATTGTTTTTTTTAATTCTGACTGAAGATCAATTAATTGTTTCTGCATATCACTTCTAATAAGTGGATCTAATGCACTAAATGCTTCATCCATTAACATGATATCTGAATTAGTAGCTAACGCTCTAGCTAGGCCAACACGTTGCTGCATTCCTCCAGATAATTGATTTGGAAACTGGTTTTCAAAACCATTAAGTCCAACTGCTTCAATTTTTTCCATAGCAACTTTATCTCTTTCCTCTTCAGATTTTCCCTGCATTTCTAAACCATAACCAACATTTTGCATTACCGTTTTATGTGGAAATAAACCAAATCTTTGAAAGACCATGCTCATCTTGTGTCTTCTAAAATCTATTAATTGTTCAGGATTAAAACTCATAACATTTTCACCATCAATTAAAATTTCCCCAGCTGTTGGATCGATCAATCTATTTAAATGTCTTATAAGTGTTGATTTTCCGGAACCTGATAACCCCATACAAACAAAAGTTTCACCTTCTTCAATATTTAAAGAAACATTATCTAGCCCAACAGTATGACCTGTTTGTTCTAGAACTTCATCTTTTGTAGCTCCATCTTGAACCATAGGCATTATGGAATCTGGCTTGTTACCAAAAATTTTATAAATATTATTTATTTCTATTTTTGACATTATTTATTTTCTTTCTTAGTCGGAGCATTTCTCTCTTGAAGAGTTTCTCCGTAAGATTGAGTAATTCTATCCAAAACAATTGCTAATAGCACAATTGCAATTCCCGCCTCTGCAGCTCGACCCACATTTAATTGTTGAAGACCTAATAATACTTCATCTCCCAAACCTCTAGTTCCAATCATTGATGCGATAACAACCATTGATAAAGCCATCATTGTACATTGGTTAATTCCTTGCATTATATTTGGAAGAGCTAATGGGATTTGAACACCCCATAATTTTTGTTTTTTACTTGCACCGAAAGCATCTGCTGCTTCAGTAACTTCACTATCAACCAACCTAATTCCTAAATCAGTTAATCTAACTAAGGGAGGAACAGCGTAAATAAAAGTTGCAATAATTGCAGGTACCGCACCTAAACCAAATAACATAATTCCTGGTATCAAATATACAAAAGCAGGAATGGTCTGCATTAAATCAAGTATAGGAAGAATTTTTTCCCGAACTCTATTTGCTCTAGACATCCAAATTCCAATTGGCACACCTATTACAAGACATAAGAAAATACTAATCAACATTATGGATGTTGTTTCAATTGCTTTGTCCCAAAATCTTGGATGTAAAAAACCTATAAAAAATGTACAAAACCCCACCGCGACTGTGGTTTTAATTTTTTTTCCACTTGCAAAATATGCAAGTATTACCACACCTATAATTACTAAAGGCCAGGGGGCTTGAACTAAAAAATTTTTAAGGCCCATTAACATTGCAAGTAAAACATTGTTTATCGCTTCAAAAATAAAACCATAATTTTCATTTAGAGATTTAAAGGCTTTATTAATCCATGGCATTAAAGGTAGATCAAGCCACTTAGGCCAATCACTTAGCCAAGAGTAGTCATTAAACAATTCCCCAATATTCTCAGGTTTTCTTTTTGATGAACCGTAGCTTGTAATTAATAGCCATATGAAAATTACCAATAAGCCAATATTGAATAAATCTCTTTTATTTTTTAACATAAGGATAATTTTTCTTTAAAGAGAGCCCCGAAGGGCTCTCAAAATTATATTATATTATTGGATTATAAAGCAGCTGTAACTTTTGAAGCTACGTCTGCAGGTACCCAACTTTTCCACATTGCTTGAGTTTTTAAGAACTCTTTAGCTGTTAATTCCATATCACCATCAGACTCGTCTTCGTAGAAGGCTAACATAGTGTTAACTACCGCTGTAGGAATAGTATACTTTTCTAAGAAAGCTGTTTCATCTGGATGAGCTTTTGCCCAATCAGTTAAAACAGACTTTGTTAAAGCCATATCTCTATATTCACATGCACAAGATTTAGTGTATGCATCTGGACCATCAGCTTTGATTTTTTCAACAACTGCAGACATGTTATTCCAGCAATCTGAATCAAATTTAGGTTCTGTTAATCTAACAAGATCAACTTTACCCATTAAACCAGTAGGTGCCCAGTAATATGTAAAGATAGGTTTTTTCTTAGCAAAAGCACCAGCGATAGCAGCATCTAATGCGCCACCAGAACCTGGGTCAAAGTTTGTATAGAAAGCATCTAGACCATACTCTTTTTGTTTTACTAAGTTTACTGTGTAACAAGTCCAACCTGAAATACAGCTAGTCATTCTACCTTTAGAAGGATTTTCTGGATCTTTAAATAGCGCAGCTATTTTAGGATCTTTCATATCCATCACTGACTTTAAATTATATTTATCAGCTGTAGTTTTATCTACGTAGAAAGCTTGCTGAGAGTCTGGAGTGTTCACACCAATATTTTTGATAGTACCAGCTTTTTCATGAGGCTCGTAGTTTGCAATAATATTATCGTACCAAACTTCAGTGATTACATCTAACTGCTTATCATAGTGAGCAGCCATGATAGGAGTTGTGCTTCCTTTAGTTACTGAAACTTCACATCCATATCCTTTTTCAAGAATAAAAGAAGCAATAGCAGTATGAATATTTGCACTACTCCAGTCAAAATCCCCCAGTCTTGCTTTACAGTCACCTGCATTAGCAGTAGTTGCTAATAAAAATGATCCAAAGAAAGCTGCAGAAATTAATTTTTTAAAAAACTTCATTAAATTATCTCCTTAAGGTTAAGTTTTAATATTAATATCTAATAATGAATGAGGATAAAACACAAGAGCTGAATCCTATTTACAACTATAAATTGAATTGAATTTTTAATCATAATATATAATGATTAATTATGATCTCAATTTCAAAATTAGAGAAAAATTCCAATTATTTAAAAATTGTTTGGGATGATGGCGAAGTAAGCAAGTTTAACTATTTATGGTTAAGAGATAATTGTCCATCTGCACACGATAAAGATTCTCGTCATAGAATGTTCAATATTTTGAACATTTCAACAGATATTAATCCAAAAACTTACAATGTTAATAATAATGGAAGCTTAGAAATAGAGTGGAGCGAAGGGAGTCACAAAAGCTCATATGATCCTTCATGGCTAAGAGAAAATTGTTACACGATAAAAAATAAAACCAAATATATTTCACCATATAAACTTTGGGATAATTCATTACAAAATAATTTAAAATCAATCGAAGTAGATTATGACGAAATAATTAATTCAGAAGATGGATTAGTTAAATGGTTGGAGCTTTTACATTATACAGGAATATCAATTGTTAAAAATGCACCAGTAGAAAAAAACTCTGCTTTTAAGATCTTAAATAGAATTAGCCATACAAGAGAAACTTTTTTTAAAACTCCATTTGAAGTAATTAATATTCCAAAACCAAATAATTCAGCCTATACAGCTCATGCTTTGAGAAATCATATGGATCTTCCATGGTTTGAAAATCCTCCAGGTTATCAATTTTTACACTGTCTAATTAACTCTGCTAAGGGTGGAAATTCCTCAGCTGTAGATGCATTTGCTGTTGCAGATTATTTAAGAAAAAATGAAGAAAAGATATTTGATATTTTAGTAAACACACCTCTAAAATTCAGAGACAAAGACTACACCCAAGAAGCTGTTAGAAGTTTTTATGGATCAGCAATTTCACTCACAAAAGATGGTGACTATAATGATATCAGATATAGTATTGCAACTTTAGATGCACTAGATTGTCATCCAGACAAAATGGATTCAGTTTATAAAGCTCTTCATCGATTTGGTAATTTATTGCATGATGAAAAATATCAAATTAATTTTAGGCTAGAGCCAGGTGATATATTTTCCTTTAACAATAGAAGACTTTTGCATGGAAGAACAGAGTTTGATCCAAACTCAGGTCACAGACACTTACAAGGCTATTATATGGATCGAGATGAAATTATTGGACGATTAAGTTATCTAAAAAAATAATTTTATAAATTTTCAAATATTAAATTATTATCTTTCTTAAATTCACTAAATTCAGACTTTGTTCTTATTGTATAATAATATTTTTTAATATTTAAGTTCACTATTTTTTTATTATTAAGATAAAATTTATCTAATATTAAATAATTAATTTTTCTATTTTTTGATTTTTCTATTATTTTTTTTACATTTGTTGGCGGACAAAAAGAAAGACCGACTTTAGTATTTTTATTGATATTTAATAACTTATAAATATTTTCATGCTTAAAAGAAATAAACACGCATTTTGTGAATTTTGATGTTTCTTTTAAAAGCTTTTTTAAAAGAAGCTTTGAAAAAGATGGCTTAATTTCAATAAAAATAGGGTGTTTATTATTTGACGATTTAAGCAAATCTTTAAGTAGCGGTACAGGTTTACTAAGTTTGATGCTTATGTCTTTTATTTTTGAATAATTTAGATTTTTAACACTTAAATTTTTTTTGAAAATTCTCTTTAGTGTAAAATCATGAAAACAGATAAATTCATTATCTTTTGTTGCGTGAATATCTGTTTCAATTCCATAACCTTTTTTAAACGATTGTTTAAATGAGTTTAAAAGATTTTCTTTAAAGTGCTTGTTTACTATTCCTCTATGTATCAAATGCATTTTAATTATTTATTTTAGCAAATGCACAAATTTTATTTTTATCAAGATCTCGAAGGTAACAATAATAATCACCCGATCTAATACCTGGAGCTCCTTCATCTGCTCCACCTAATTTTATTCCAGTATTATAAAATTTATTTACTAAATCCTTGGAATTTACTAAAAAAGAAATCTGGGTACCATTTCCAAAAGTCGCTTTTTCTTTGTTGACAGGATTAGTAACATAGAACTCAACATCATCAGGTTTATCTTTTAATGCATAGCCAGCATATTTTTCATTTGTAACAACTCTTTGTAAGTCAATTGTATTAAGAAGTTTGTCATAAAAATTAATTGCCTTATCAAGATTGTTGGTGCCAACCATTACAAACCCAATCATAAGTTATTTCCAGCCTGTAACAGTTTTAACTTCTAGATATTCTTCAAAACCCCACACACCACCTTCACGTCCATTTCCTGATTGTCTATATCCTCCGAAAGGAGTTCCAGCATCTGCTGGATTTCCATTAATATAAACACAGCCAGATCTTAATTTTTGTGCAACTCGGTGAGCTTTAACTTTGTCTTGTGTTTGTAAGTAATTACCTAAACCATAAGAAGTATCGTTAACTATTTTTACAGCTTCTTCTTCTGAATCAAATGGAATGATTGATAAAACTGGACCAAAAATTTCTTCTTTTGCGATTCTCATTTCATTTGTAACATTGGTAAATATTGTAGGCTTAATAAAGTAACCTTTGTTTAATCCATTAGGTAGCTCAGACCCTCCTGCTGCCAATGTTGCTCCTTCAGAAATTCCACTTTCTATTAAACTTATGATTTTATCATATTGTGTTTTTGAAATTACAGGGCCAATGTGATCTCCCTTTTTTGAAGCTTGATCCACTTCAATTTTATTTGCTTCATCTACTGCATCATTAACTGCTCGTTCATAAATAGATTTTTCAACTAACATTCTAGTTGGAGCATCACAAGATTGACCTGAATTACTCATCACATTTCGAATACCATCTCTAACAGCATCTTTATAACTATCAGCAAAAACTATATTTCCACCTTTGCCACCAAGCTCAAGGCATACTCTTTTAATTGTATCAGCTGCATTTTTTGAAATTAATCTTCCAGCTCGTGTAGATCCTGTAAAAGAAACCATATCTATATCAGGGTGAATTGAAATTTGAGATCCAACACCAACTCCATCTCCATTTACTAAATTAAAGACACCTTTTGGAAAACCTACTTCATCAATCATTTCAGCAAATAACATACCAGAAATAGGTGCTATTTCTGAAGGTTTCAAAATCATGGTGCAACCTGTTGCAATCGCAGGCACTACCTTAAGTGCTATTTGATTAATAGGCCAATTCCATGGAGTAATTAATCCACAAACTCCAATTGGCTCATAATAGATGTGATTATTTGATTTATTATCAAAATGTTCATCAAATTTAAAATCTTTTAATCTTATAATAAAATCCTCTAAATGATCCCGACCAGAAGCTGTTTGAACGTCTGTTGCCCAATCCATAGGTGCACCCATCTCCAAAGAAATAGCCTCAGCCATTTCACTAAATCTTTTTTTGTAAACTGATAATAATTTATTTAGTAAACTTAACCTTTCTTCCTTGCCTGTTTCTTTCCAGGTCTCAAAAGCAGTTTTTGCTGATTTTACTGCTAAATCTGTATCTTCATTTGAGCCTAAAGAAATAACAGCAAAAGGATCTTCATTACATGGATTGATTACTTCTAAATCATTTTTTTTAATTGGATCAACCCATTGACCGTTTATATAAAATTTTCTTTTATCTAACATTTTCTATCTTAACACATTTATTAAATTTCATATCCTTTTTCCTCTGGTTCATTATCAATTAGCTCATCAGGAAAACCATTAGCTCTAAAGTTAATATTGTTTAAATCTTCCATTCTTTTTACAATCATTGATGACCATGCTCTTGATCCGTATTTTTTTTGACCATCTTTAAAAATCTCAACTATTTGTGGTGAAATTTCTAAAGGAGCATTTAATTTTTTTGCAAGATCGTCAAATAAACCTGTATCTTTTAAAACTAAATCCATAGTAAAATTTATATTGTAAGAACCATTTAATATAATTTGGCTTTCTGTTTCGTGAACAAAAGAGTTTCCAGATGAAATAGCAATTCCTTTATAAGCTTTAGCAAGATCTAAATTTGATTTTTTAGCAACTGTCCATGCTTCACCAAGAGCCACTAAATGAACAGATGCTAAGTAATTTGTAATCACTTTTAATACACTTGCAGAACCGAGCTCGCCTGTATGCAATACTTTTCTGCCCATAACTATTAAAGCGGGTAAAATTTTTTCAAATGCTTTTCTTTCTCCACCAACAAATATAGCTATATTGCCTGTTGCTGCTCTATGACAACCACCACTCACAGGCCCATCCATAGGTATAGCTTTCTTTGCAATAACTTTTTCTCCAAGTCTCTTAACTTCATTTTCATCTGTCGTACTCATTTCTAACCAAATTTTGTTTTCTGATAGTCCATTAATAATTCCATCTTCTGATTCCATTACTTTTGCAGATACTTCAGGAGAAGGAAGAGAAGTAATTATCAAATCCACTTGTTCCGCCAATTCTTTTGGAGTATTTGCAACCTTAGCGCCTAAATCCTTTAATGGTTCTGTTAACCTTTTATTTAAATCTCTTACTGTAAGATCAAAGTTATTTCTTAATAAACTACCAGCAAGTTTTCCTCCAACATTGCCTAAACCAATAAATCCTATCTTCATTTTGTTACCTCATCTTTTTTATTTTTTGTAAATACAATTAAAATCACACCAACTATTATTATTGTACCACCTATAAATAATTCTGTAGTTGGTTTTTCACCTAAAAGAAAAATAGCAGCTAGTAAACCTGTTGGGGGTATGCCCATAGTAACAATTGGAAGCACTTTATAAAGTGGGTTGTTTTTTAAAACATAATAGAAACAACCATAAGTAATTGGTTGCATGATATAACCAATATAAATAGCAATGATCCAATGATCAACTTTGGCATTTGTTAAATAATTAATTGTATTTCCGTCAACAATTGCAGATAGTATTACTAAAATTGGTCCAGAGAATAATGCTAACCAAGCAACTAAAGCTAAAGGGTTTATTTCTTTGCTTAAAGGTTTAACCATAACTTGTCCAAGAGCCCATATAGCAGACCCTAAAATTGTAAGACCAATTCCAATAAACTTTCCATCTAAGTTAGGTGATCCAGTTAAAATATAAACACCAACAAACGCGGTTGTAATCCCTATCAAAGCTCTAATAGTTGGTTTTTCTCTGAGCATAAAGTAGGCAAAAATAACTCCAAAAGGAACCTCTGTTTGAACAAGCAGAACAGCTGCAGAAGCATCTATTAAATCTAACCCTGTATACGTAATGCTATATTGCAAAGTATTAGCAATTAATGACACAAAAAATATCTTTTTTAAATATCCTTTTGGAATTGGAAACCACCAAATTAATAATGATGCAGCAAACATAAATCTTATACCCATTAAAAGAATAGGAGGGAAAGACTCAAAAGCTGGTTTAGCTATGACAAAACCAAAGCCTAAAAATATAGGCACTAAGGATGCAATAAAAGTATCTTTTAAATTCATGTCGCTATTTTTAATACTAATGATTATTAAAGAACTTATGATATATTCACTTTTTAAAATATGAATTCAACAAAAATAGATCCTAAATATATTACCAAATCTAATCCAAGAATTGGGCTTATTGCACTGGCTAGCGATTTTATGATTGAAAAAGATTTCATAAACGTAATTAAAGATAGAGAAGTAGATTTTTTTGTAAATCGTATTGAATGCTATAATCCGCTGACAAAAGAAAATTTGATCAAAATGTCAAATAAGGTTACCGAGGTAACAAAAGATATATTGCCAGATCAAGATATTGATTGTGTTGTCTATGGTTGTACATCTGGAACAATAGCTGCAGGCTATGAATCTATTGAGAAAAAAGTAAAAGCTGCAAAACCTATGGCAGAAGTAACAACCCCAAGCACTGCTGCAATCAAGGCGTTAAAGAAATTAAATATAAATAAAATAAGTCTGTTTACACCTTATAGTAAAAAACTTAACGATGAAGTTTTGAACTATTTTAAAGATGAAGGTTTTGAAATTACGTCAAATTCTTACTTTGATATAGAAGCTGATTACGATATTGGAAAAGTTGATCAGAATTATTTATATGATGTTCTATCTGAAACTGATTTAAATGGAGCAGAGGCACTCTTTGTTTCTTGTACTGCTTTACCAGTATTACCAATAATTGATAAATTAGAAAAAAAATTAAACACAACAGTTTTATCTAGCAATCAGACATTAATTTGGGATACTCTTGTAAAAATAAATAAAAATAATTCAATAGAAGGTTTTGGAAAATTGTTTAAAAATTAATTTTATGGATTTTACAAAAGAAGAATATCAGCGAAGGTTAAAAAAAGTTCAAAAAATGATGCAAGAAAAAGGCATCGAATTATTAATTTCACACGATACGAATAATTTAAATTATTTAACCGGATATGATGCTTGGTCTTTTTATTATGCTCAATGCGCTATAGTCCATGTGAATGCTGAAGAGCCCTTGTGCTTTGTAAGAGCTCAAGATTCAGGTGGTGCTTATATTAGAACATATTTAAAAGATGAAAATATTATTGTTTATGATGAAAACTACATCCATACTTGGCCAAAACACCCTTATGATTATTTGGTTCAAGTAATTAAAGAAAAAAAATGGGACAAGCTTTGCGTTGGTGTAGAAATGGATGCACATTATTATACTGCGTTCTGTCATGAAAAAATTAAGCAAGGTCTTCCAAATACTAAAATAATTGATAGTGATAGATTAGTTAATTGGGCAAGATTAGTTAAATCAGATGTAGAGATAAGTTATATGAAGTCGGCTGCATTAATTTCTCAAAAGGCGATGAAAACTGCTATTGATGTTATAAATCCTGGAGTTAGGCAGTGCGATGCAGTAGGAGAAATCCAAAAATCTCTATTTTATGGAACAGAAGAATTTGGAGGTGAGTATGCTAGTATTGCAACTTTACTTCCAACAGGAAAAGGAACTTCAGCTTCACATTTAACTGCAACACAAGATAAATTTGTAGAAGGTGAGGCAACTATTATTGAATTATCTGGAGTTTATAAAAGATATCATGCTCCAATGGCAAGAACAGTATTACTTGGAAAACCCGATCAATTAAAAATTGATACTATGAAGAAAACTATAGAAGCTCTAGAAACTGGAATAAGTGCTGTAAAACCAGGGAATACAGCTGATGATGTCGCTCAGGCTTTTTGGAAAATATTAGATAAATACGGTATCGATAAAAAATCAAGAACTGGTTACTCAATTGGAATTGGATATCCTCCAGATTGGGGAGAACATACTCTTAATATATATAAAGGAGACATGACTGTTTTAGAACCCAATGTTTGTTTTCATATGATTGCAGTGATGCAGTTTGGTGATTGGGGAGTTGAGGCATCCGAGGCCATAAGAGTTACAGAAACTGGCAGTGAATTGTTTTGTAATATGAGTAAGGAATTACATATTAAATAAATAGCTTGATTATCAATCTAACAAATGTTTTAAAGTCGTATGGGTAATGATCACTTTGTAAGATTCGAGAATGTAGACAAGAGTTATGATGGTAAGCAACTTGTTGTTAAAGGTTTAAACTTAGATATCGCTGAAGGTGAGTTTGTTACTATGCTTGGACCCTCTGGTTCTGGAAAAACTACATGCTTGATGATGTTAGCAGGATTTGAAACTCCAACTAACGGTCAAATTTATTTAGATAATAAAGTTATTTCGGATATTCCTCCTCACAAAAGAGGAATTGGTATGGTATTTCAAAATTACGCTTTATTTCCCCATATGACTGTTTATGAAAACTTAGCCTTCCCATTAAGAGTTAGAAAAATTCCAAAAGATGAAGCAGATAAAAAAGTTGATAAAGCATTATCAATGGTATCCCTTCAAGGTTTCGAAGCCAGAATGCCAATGCAGTTATCAGGTGGACAACAACAAAGGGTTGCAGTTGCAAGATCATTGGTGTTTGATCCTCAATTAGTTTTAATGGATGAACCTCTTGGCGCGTTAGATAAAAATTTAAGAGAAAGTATGCAATATGAGATTAAGCATATTCACGAAAGTATTGGTGTAACAGTTGTATATGTAACACATGATCAAACGGAAGCTTTAACGATGTCTAATAGGATTGCTGTTTTTAATGATGGTAAAGTTCAACAGCTTTCAAGTCCTGATGAATTGTATGAAAAACCAGTTAATTCATTTGTTGCAGAGTTCATTGGAGAAAATAATACCTTTGGAGGTGAAGTAACAGATGTGTCTGGGGATAAGTGCAAAGTAAAATTAAATTCTGGAACAGAGATTCTTGCAAACCCAATAGTTATTAAATCAAAAGGCGAAAAAACTACAGTATCTTTAAGACCTGAGAGAGCATTAATTGATCCAGAAACTAAAATGGATAATAATTACAAAGGAAAAATTGAAGAAGTAATCTACCATGGTGACCACACAAGGCTAAGGGTAGATTTATTGGGTAACAAAGATTTTATTCTTAAAGTTCCAAATAGCTCTAATAGAATAGACATTAAAGAGGGTAGAGAGATTAATATTGGTTGGAACAGTGTTGATTGTAGAGCTTTAGATCCAAAATAATTATTATCCACAATTCAAAAATTTCAATTGAATCAATGTTAAATTGACCTGTTGACTTAAGTAGTCAATTTTGTTGTACTTTTACTTTATAAAAAAACGTTAACGTAAATTAGGAGAATAAATGAAAAAATTAAGTAAATTATTACTTGCTCTTTCTTTTGTACTTTCTGTAACAACTTCAGCATTTGCAGTTACTGTAGTGTCTTGGGGTGGAGCTTACACAGAGTCACAAAAATTGGGTTATGGTGATCCTACAGCAGCAAAACTTGGGATACCTGTAAATTGGGTAGACTACACTGGTGGATTATCAGAAATTAAAGCTCAAAAAGAAGCTGGAAAAATAACTTGGGACATAATTGATGTGTACGCAAAAGACACAATCATTGGATGTGACGAAGGTATTTTCCATGAATTCGATTTTGATAAAGACTTCTTGCCTGCTCCAGATGGAACACCTGCAAGTCAAGACTTCTTTACAGGCATGCCTTCAAAATGTGCAGTTGGAAACATTCTGTACTCTTGGAACTTTGCTTATAACGATTCAACAATCGGTGACAAAAAGCCAAAAACAATTAAAGACTTTTTTAATACTAAAAAGTTTCCAGGAAAAAGAGCAATCTATAAAGGTGCAATGTCTAACTTAGAGATCGCATTAGTTGCTGATGGAGTAAAAGCTAGCGGTGGACAAGCTGGTGGTGATTTACTTTACAGAAAAATGGAAGGTGCTGGAATTGATAGAGCTTTAAATAAAATTAAAGCACTATGTACAGATCCAAATGGTGGATGTGTATTCTGGAATGCTGGAGCTCAACCACCAGAACTATTAGCTAACGGTGAGGTAGTAATGGCAACTGGTTGGAACGGTAGATTCTTTAATGCGCAAATGGAAGGAACTCCATTAGTTCAAGTTTGGGATGCACAAATTCTTGACTATGAATATTTTGCATTAGTTAAAGATGGTCCAGGTTATGCAGATGGAAGTGCTTTAAAAGTACTTGCTGAAATGACAAGTACTGAAATGTTAGCTGGAAGTGCCAAGTATATTGCTTACGCTCCTTGGAGAAAATCTTCAATTGCTATAATGGAAGCTGGAGAGCCTTGGTTTAAAGATGGTAAAACTAACATGGTACCACATATGCCAACAAATCCTGCTAACTTGAAAAGCCACATTCTTATGAATCCTGACTACTGGGCAGATAACCAGGACGAGATAAATGAGAAATGGGAAGCAATGAAAGCTGGACTATAATTTAGTTTTATAGAATAGTTTTTTATACTATATTAAAAGGGCAGTTATTTATAACTGCCCTTTTTTATTATGAGTACAGAAAAAATTTTATCATCTGACGGAATTCCTCTTGAGGAAAGTCTTAAAAAGGCTGAACGTAAAAATAAATTAAAAGCAGTTTTACTTGTTGCTCCATTATTTTTATTCATCCTGGTTATCTATATATTTCCAATCGGCGACATGTTGTTTAGAAGTGTTGATGATCGAATGATCACAAAAATGCTCCCTAAAACATTTAAAGCGATGGAGCAATGGGATGGAAAAGATTTACCAGAAGAGCTAGTTTACCAAGGTCTTTATGAAGACCTAACATATTTAAAGAAGAATAAAACTTATGGAAAAATTATAGCTAGATTAAATTATGAAAAATCTGGTTTTAGTAGTTTAATTAAAAAAACGGTCAGAAAAATAAACAAACTTGAAGAGGGGAATTATAAAGAGCAATTTATTAAAATTCACAAAAGATGGGGTCAAAGCGAATATTTAGTTGCTTTAAAAAATACGGCACCCAATTGGTCATATGCAAAATATCTCAAAGGTGTAGATTTAAAATTTGATCAAGATAGGAATATTATTCAGCAAGATGAGGACAGACAGATATATAAAACTCTATGGTTAAGAACGGTCAATGTTGCTTTTTGGGTAACTATTTTTTGCTTTGTTCTTGCTTACCCAATTTCACATTTACTAGCCACACTACCAATGAAATACAGTAATTTACTGATGATTTGCGTGCTACTTCCATTCTGGACATCATTATTAGTTAGAACTTCAAGCTGGATGGTATTGCTCCAACAGCAAGGTCCAATTAATGATTTAATTGTCTGGTTAGGTTTAGCTGCAGACGATAATAGACCAGAATTAATGTATAATGTGATTGGTACTTTTGTAGCAATGACACAAATATTATTGCCATTCATGGTATTACCTCTTTACAGTGTTATGAAAACTATTTCTCCAAGCTTAATGAGAGCTGGAAAATCGTTAGGTGGAACTCCACTTGTATCTTTTGTAAAAATTTACTTTCCATTGACAATCCCAGGAATTGGCGCTGGATGTTTGCTAGTATTTATTTTAGCTATAGGATATTATATTACACCCGCATTAGTTGGTGGAGCAAGTGGATCTTTAATTAGTAATAATATTGCTTATCATATGAAAAGTTCACTAGATTGGGCTTTTGCTTCAGCTCTTGGAACAATGTTATTAGTTGGAGTTTTAACAATTTATTGGATTTATAATAAACTAGTAGGAATAGATAATATTAAATTAGGATAATTATGGCGTTACCAAATCATACACAGTTAAATTATAGAATATGGCACTACACATATTTAACTTTTTGTGGTTTGGTATTTTTCTTTTTAATTGCTCCTTTGTTTGTAATATTGCCACTTTCATTTAATGCAGAGCAATACATCCATTTTTCAGCAAAGATGCTTGCGCTCGACCCAGAAGGTTTCTCTTTAAGATGGTATGAAGACATGATCTACGGTACAAAAAATCCTTGGGGGTTAGCAACTAAAAATAGTTTGATTATTGCTTTCTTTGCAACAATCGGATCCACAATTCTTGGAACAGTGGCTGCCCTAGGTTTAAGTAGTAGGCATATGCCATATAAAGCTGCTTTTATGGCGCTATTAATTTCACCAATGATTGTACCCTTAATTATATCTGGTACAGCAATTTTCTTTTTCATGGCAAAAGTTGGTTTAGCAGCTACACATACAGGAATAGTATTATCTCATATTATTTTAGGAACCCCATTTGTAGTAATTACTGTTACAGCAACATTATCAGGCTTTGACCATAGCGTAACACGTGCTGCTGCAAGTTTAGGTAGTAATCCAGTAAATACATTTATGAAAATAACATTACCATTAATTATGCCTGGTGTTATTTCTGGAGGTTTATTTGCATTTGTTACTTCATTTGATGAGGTTGTAGTTGTACTATTCCTAGCTGGATTAGAAAATACTACTATCCCAATTCAAATGTGGGTTGGACTTAGAGAACAGTTAAGCCCAACTATTATGGCTGTTGCCACATGTTTGATTGTTATGTCTACATTAATATTGGTAACTGCTGAACTTTTAAGAAGAAGATCTGAGAGACTAAGAGGAATTAACCGTTAAACTCTTAAAATTCAATTTTAGTTATATAAATTAATTATTTTTACCAACAAGAGTTTCGTAACTAGTAGATAAATCTTTAATTAAATCACAGACTTCAAAATTATTATCTAGAATATTTCCTACAGGCGTAATTTCTGCTGCAGTACCTGTTATAAAACAACCTTTAAAATTTGAGAGCTCTTTAGGAGAAATTTTTCTTTCATTTATTTTAATATTTTTTGATTTTGCTAAATCAATAACAGTTTTTCTAGTGATACCATCTAAAAATGAGTCTGGTATTGGTGTGTGTAATTCATTATTTTTATCTTTAAAAAAAATATTAGCACTTGTCGCTTCTGCTATATTACCTTCATGATCCAACATTAATGAGTCTGTATAACCATCTTTTTCAGCTTGGTGTTTAGAAAGAGTACAAATCATATATAAACCAGCTGCCTTACTTTCCCAAGGTGATGAATTTTGTGGTGGTCTTTGCCACTTCGAAATATTCAATTTTATACCTTTTAATTTTAATTCAGGATCAAAATATGTTGGCCATTCCCATATCGCTATTGCAACATTAATTTTAGTATTTTGAGCAGAAACACCCATCATTTCACTACCCCTCCAAACAAAAGGTCGTATATACCCATTTTGAATATCTTGGTCAGAGACAAGTTTTTTTGTAGCTTCAATAATTTCATTATATGAATAAGGAATTTTCATATCTAAAATTTTTGCAGAATTAAAAAGCCTATCAGTATGCTCCTCTAACTTAAAAATTTTTGTATTATAAACTCTTAGACCTTCAAAAACTAAACTAGCATAATGCATTCCATGGCTAATTATATGAACCCTAGCATCTTGCCACTCACATAATTCATTATTAAACCAAATTTTTCCAGATCTTTTATCAAAAGGTAATTGTTGCATATGAAAATTTATTCTACAGACTCAATAATTGTTGCAATGCCCATTCCTAGGCCAATACATTGGGTAGCTAATGCGTATTTTTTATTTTCTCTTCTTAATAATTGAGCTGCTTTTCCAGTAATTCTTGCTCCAGTTGCTCCAAGTGGATGACCCAATGCTAAAGCACCACCATCTATGTTAACTTTTTTTTGATCAATTTTTAAATCATTTATGCAAGCTAATGATTGAGATGCAAAAGCTTCATTTAATTCTATAATATCAATATCATTTATTTTTAATTTAGCCCTTTCCAATGCTTTTTGTGAAGCTCCAATTGGTCCTAATCCCATTGTATCAGCTTCACATCCTTGAACAGCAGTAGATTTAATTCTTGCTAAAATTTCTAAATTATTATCTTTAGCATATTCTTCTTCACAAATTAAAGTAGCAGCAGCACCATCTGTAAGAGGTGAGGATGTAGCAGCAGTTACTGTTCCATTTTGATCAAATGCTAATTTTAAACTATCTAATTTCTCTTGATTGCTATTAGGTCTTATATTACTGTCTTGAGAACAATTACCAATAGAGACAATTTCATTATTAAAATTACCCTTTAACTGTGCATCAAATGCTTTCTTATGACTTGATATTGCAAACTCTTGTTGCTCTGTTCTTGAAATAGAATATTGTTTTGCAACATTTTCAGCAGTAGTACCCATTGTGAAATAAACATTTGGATTTTCTTTTTCAGTATAAGGATGTGGCATAGGATCAAAACCAGTAGTTACTCTAGTCATGCTTTCAACACCTCCACAAATAAAAACTTTTCCAGATCCCATTGATATTTTTCCTGCCGCAATATGAATAGCTTCCATAGATGATCCACACCATCTATCAACTGTCATCCCAGAAGTTTTGATATCCATATTAGTTAAAAAAGTTACTAATTTACCAATATTGAAACACTGTTCTCCAGTTTGGAATGCACATCCAATTACAATGTCCTCTATATCGTTTTTATTAACTTTAGTTTTTGAAACAAGATTGTTTACAACTTCAGCAAGCAAATTAACTGGCTTTACATCAATTAATTCTCCTTTTCTTGCCATTGTAAAAGGTGATCTTGAATAACCTGCTATAACTGCTTTAAACATAAGAAATATATAGCTATTTAATCTGGAAATGGCAAAGATGTTATCGTCCCATTTCTTTTTTCTCCATCAAGAGTTTGAACAAATACACTTTCTCCAATATTCCAGTATTCTTTCAAAATCATAGATAAACCAATATTTTTTTTAATTCTAGGAGAAAAAATACCTGAAGTTATTTGTCCAATTTTTTTATTATCTTTTGAGAGTACTTTTAATGGCTGCCCAGTAGCTGGACATGGATCACCATCAAAAATAACTCCCATCATTTTTTGTTTAACACCTTCATTTTTAATTTTTGTTAAAGCTTGTTTTCCAATAAAGTCATGTGATACATCATCTTTACAATATTTTTCTAGATTGCATTCAAGGGGATTATTCTCTCCTGTAAAATCATTACCATAAGACATAAGCCCTCCTTCAATTCTATCAATTAAGTTAGGACAACCTGGTGAAATATTAAATTTTTTACCAGCTTCCCAAATTGTATCCCAAAGTTTTTCACCCATTTCAATTTTATCAAAATAATTATCATGTACTTTAAAATAAATTTCAAAACCATCTTGTTTGCTGTATCCCGATCTTGCAATAACTTGTTTAGTTCCTTCAAAATCAACTATTCGAAAATTGAAAAACTTAATTTTTTTTATTTCATCACCAAATATTGAAACTAGAAGCTCTTCTGATTTTGGTCCCTGAACTGCCAAAGGATAAATATCAGGTTCTTTAATGATTACATCTAAATTTAATCCCAAAGCATATCCTTTAGCCCATAATAAGACATCAGAATCAGCTATTGAGATCCAAAACATATCATCATCTAATTTAAGTAAAACAGGATCATTTATCATACCAGCATTTTCATTTAGCATTGGTATATAAAAACATTTTCCTATCTCCATATTTTTAATTGAACGAGGTGTTAATTTTTGAATCAATGTAGCAGCATCTGGACCACTTACCTGAACTTGTCTTTGACAAGATACATCCCAAATTTGAACTTCTTTACTCAAATGCCAGTAATCTTCTTCAACAGTATTTTTATACCCTTTTGGTAAAAGCATATGATTTACGACTGTAAAATCTGAGACACCATGTTCTTCAACTCGATTTGTATATGGAGTTCTTCTTATTCTTCGAGACATATTTAGTTTTATATTTTGTGACATAAGGAATTAATTATTTAATAATTATTGAGACCACCAAATTGAATAACCGTTTGGCGATATAATTATTGGTAAGTGATATTTTTTTTTTGGATCTTCCATTCTAAATTTTATTATTATTTCAGAAACAATTTTTTTTTTAGAAAAATAATCTGCTGTTTTACAAACCATTTCATAATCACATGCACAGTCATCATTCGAAAGTTCAAAATCTTTTAAAATTCTTCCTCCATCGTCTGTTTCAGTTTCAAAAAATATTTTCTTAATTCCTGAGGAATTAATTTGATTAATTATTACTTTGACTCCGCTAGCATGAGTTCCATCTACTGAGTTAAGTAAGTGTGATGATAAAGTTGCCATATATTTATTCTATTGAAGCTTTGTCTCTTTTGTCACTAACAGCAGCAACTATTGGGCTTATAACACCTTTTGCTTTTACATTGATGCATGCAGTTTTTCCACTTTCTATTGCTCTTTTCAATGCTGGTGCTAATTGTTCTCTTTTTGTAACTAGTTCTCCATGACCTCCAAAACCCTCAAAAATTTTGTGAAAAGGTATATCTCTGAAGTCAGTTGCAAAATGTTTTCCACTTTCAAATAATCTTTCTTGTTGTTGAGAAATGCAATCTAAACCACCATTATTATCAATTACTACTACAATAGGTTTATTTTCTTGAAAAGCAGCCTCTATAGATAATCCTCCAGATAAAAAAGCTCCATCTCCACTAATCAAGATAACATTTGAGTCAGGGTTTATATTTTTTGCAGAAAGTGCAAAGGGAACACCAACACCTAACATACTAAATGTACCAGGATGAAGAATTCCACCTATTTTTTTTCCTTTTGATCCAGCAATATTTATTGCAATTTCAGACCAGAAATGAGTGTTACCTCCATCAATGACTAGCCAATCTTTTTCACCAATTACATCTTGCACATCTAAAGCCAATTGAAGTGGATGCATTTTACCCCCATTAGCTTCAGCTTCTTTTGTCTCTTTACTTAAATCCGCTAAAGTCTTATCGACCCATTCTTGTTTTTTTGTTCTGTTAAGATCAAACCATCCATTACTCAAGTTCCATTTATTATTTGATTTGAGTTTATTTAATGTGTCAAAAAAAACTCCTGGATCACATAATAAATTAATATCAGCAGCTCTATTAAGTTCTATTTCCTCATGAGACCCATTAATACATACAAGTTTTGTTGATTTAGGAAAAAGTGGAGGGTTTCCAAAATTCATTTGATTATCCAATCTAGCTCCGACCATCAATACTAAATCAGATTCGTGCAATGCAAATTTTGAAGGAGGATATTGATGAATATCCGCTAAACCCATATAAGCATTAGCTTCTTCTCCAAGTAATTTTTGATGATAAGGAATATTAAAAATTGGAATCTTTAAATTATTTCCAGCTTCCTCTAATTTCTTTTCAGAACCAGACCACCAAACTCCATGACCACCAATTAAAACTGGTTTTTTTGAATTACATGCTAGTTCTAAGATTTCTGACATTTGCGCTGGATCAGGCCAAGCTTTTACAATTGGTTTTGTTTGATGTGAAAACGGTCTTTCTTCAAGTCCCGCTTCTTCAGAAAAAGATGAAAACATAATATCAACAGGCATACTTAAATGCACTGCACCAGGATATCCATTTGTTGCAATCTTATATGCCTTATCTACAAATTCTCTAATTCTTGTTCCATCAGTTATACTTGCACTATACTTTGTTAAAGGTGCAGCAATTGCAACATCATCAATTTCTTTAAATCCGCCAGATCCTTGTCTTTTTAAACTACTTGAACCAGTTATGAATATTACAGGCGATCTTTCACCCCAAGCCTCCATCATTGATGGCACTGCATTAGCAAACCCTTCGGGACCAACAAGACAAACCGCTGGTTTTCTTGTAATTCTTGTATGACCGTCAGCTATATGACCTGCTACCTGTTCATGAGGACAATTAATTACTTCCATTTGGCACTCCATAAACCCCTCTAAAGCAGGATTACAGAACCCTCCAGACAATGTAAAAACATGTTGAATACCCTTATCTTTTAAAGCTCTAGCGATAAGCGATCCGCCTCTAATTTTTTTTTCTGACATTTTTTTAGTATTTCATATTTTCAATAAATTTTTTAGCAATTATTTCTGATGTCACGTCATTTATATCTGTTAAACCAACTAAACCTAGTGCGGTACTTAATTCATCTTTAATTATATCTAAAATTCTTCTTAACCCTTTTTCACCATCAGCTCCAATACCATACATTAGCGGTCTTCCAAGCATTACATAATCTGCACCTAGTGCTAAAGCTCTTATAATATCGCTTCCACCTCTAACACCACTATCAAATAGTAGAGGAAATTCTTTGCCCAATGCATTTCTTATCAATGGTAATGCTTCAATTGCTGCTGTTGCACTATCTAATTGTCTTCCACCATGGTTGGATACTTGTATCGCATCAACTCCTTCATCCTTAATTTTTAAAGCATCCTCCGGTGACATAACTCCCTTAATTATCAATTTTCCTTTCCAAGCATCCCTTACTCTTTTGAGAGTTACCCAATCTGTAGCTCCTCTGCTTTCACTTCTTACAAATTTATTACCACTCTTTGATGTTTCATAGTTCATGGGTTTTGGAATACCACCTAGTAAAGTTGATAAAGACCAATGAGGATGAGTTGCAAAATCAAAAATTTGTTTAGGACCTATTTTAAAAGGGACAGTAAAACCATTTTTATTATCCTTAGCTCTCCTAAATTGAATTGGAACATCTACAGTTAGTATTGCCACTTTATAACCAGTTTGTTCTGCTCTTTGTAAAAGCTCCATCACAAAATCTTCTTGGAAATTATATAATTGAATCCAAGATCGACCTTCAGATAATTGATACATTTTTTCTAAAGATGTTGAGGAAGCCATAGATACACATGTAGGTACATTATTTACAATACTTTCTTTAGCTAACATTTTATCTGCACCTGCCCAGGTTAGGTTGCACATTCCCATTGGCGAAAAACCAAATGGTTGATCAAATTCAATATCTAAAAATTTTTTTTTTAAATTTCTATTTTCAACATTTCTTAAAACTTTTGGTTCAAGTCTAATTTGATCTAAGGCTGTATTGTTAATTTCACAAAGTTTTTCATCACCTGAAGCTCCATCCACAAAATCAAACATTAATTTTGGCATTCTTTTCTTTGCTAAATTTCTAGCATCATCTAAACTATGAATTTTTTGGCTTGCTGTTATGTTGGTCATATATTCTTTATATATTCTTCTAGATTAACTTTTTTATTTTTATCCAAAAAATAAGCTGTGTGATTTTTTCTTGAAGAATAAACTTCAGATGGTTTTCCGTCAACAAAAACTACTGCCACACCATCATCGATAGCAATACCTTGAGGCAACTTGTTATTTTTAATATCTGATTCAAACTGATTTATTCTTTCAATATTTGATGAATGGGGGGTACAGCTCCCTGAAATCAAATTAATTCCTCGCAAGGGTTTAAATCCTGGGCCAACAGAGTCTGATAATATCCAATCAAACCAACATACTGCACCAGCACTAATGCCAGATAAAATAGTCCCTTTTTCATAAGCATCTTTAAAAATATGTTCTAATTTATTTTTTTTCCAAATCTCCAACATAAAGACAGTATTACCACCTGCTATGTAAACTAAGTCTTTACTCATTAGCCACTCGGAAAATCCATTTATATTAGATGTTAGATTAAAATGTGATAATTCAAATTCAGTATTTTCAAATCTTTTATAAAATAAGCTTATTTTTTTTTCATCATCTTTACTAGCTGTTGCTAAAAAGCCTATTTTATTATTTGTACTTTTTAATTTATCTATCACAAATTGATCTAAACTTAGATCTAACTGATGTGTAAAACCACCACCGCCTATTGCAATTATTTTTTTTTCTATATTGTTCATTTAATTAAATTTAAAATTTAAAATAATATATAATAACAGTTACAAAAAGTTTTTAATGATGAAAACTATATCTAAAGAAATAGCTCCAAAAGGAGAACTACGTGTTGGTTTAAATATGAGTAATTTTTTGCTTGTTAATTCAATAGATAAAAATGGATTACCAGATGGTGTATCCCCAGATATTGGAAAAAAACTTGCTAAAGAACTAAAATTAAATTGTAAATTAGTTCAATTTGATAGGCCAGGGTTATTAGCTGATGCGGTTGATGATGATAAATGGGATATTGGCAATATAGCTTATGAGAAGGAAAGGAGTAAATCTATAGATTTTAGCAATCCATATGTGAATATTGATGCTAATTTTATTTTTAGAAATAAATACAACTTTAAGAGCAATGAAGAGATTAATTCCCCAGGTATTAAGATAGCAGTAGTTGAAAGAAGTGCATATGATTTATGGTTGTCAGATAATTTTAAAAATGCTGAATTAATTAAAGTAAAAACAATAGATAGCTCACATAAATTATTTAGAGAGGGTAATGTAGATGTTCTAGCTGGTTTAAAACCTAAGCTTCTGGAAGAACTTAAAATTAATGATGATTTTAAGATAATATCAAATCCATTTACTTATATAAAACAATCAATTGGTATTAAAAAAGGTAATCCTGAAATATTAGTGTTTTTAAATGATTTTATTTCCAAACTTATTAAAGAGGGTTATGTAGAAAGTTTATTAAAAAAACATAACGTTCAAAACAAATTAAGCATTCCTAAAATTTGTTAATTTTTAATTCCTGACCACGGCTCAGCTTTTGTGGGTATCTTTTTATCTATACCTCTAACTATTTCACCTTTTGGATCATACATGGGTAATCTGCAAAGTTCAGCTTTGTGAATTTTTTCGTCAGTGCACATAACATCAACTACTGTTTCAGGCCCTAAGTCTGATTTATCTAATAACACAATACCAACTCCACAAACTTGGAAAGGAGACCATGTGCTAGAAGTTACTTTTCCAATACATTGATTATTCAACTTAATAGACCTACCTTTTTTTGCTATTCCATCAACTACTCTAATACCCCAACTTCGACATTTTTTATCTGCATTTATCAAAGCTTTTTTACCTATAAAGTTATCTTTTTCTAAATCAACAAAACGACCAAGACCTACAGAAAAAGGATTTGTTTCATTTGAAAAGTCCTGACCTGCAGATAATAACCCTGCTTCAATTCTTCTGCCTCTAAATGAAGGCGTTGCAGTAATAATCATTCCCATTTTTTTTCCTTCTTCAAGAATAAGATCACCTAATTTTTCTATATCATTTTGAGGACGAAAATAAATTTCCCAACCAAGTTCATTTGTAAAACCAGTTCGACTAATTATTACCTTTTCACTAGCCATAGTAATCTCAACCCAGTCAAAATATTTCCATGTATTTGCTATTGGTTCATCAATTAAATGATTAAGAAGCTCCATTGATTTAGGTCCTTGAATTTGACTTACAAATACATTTGGTTCTTTAATTTCAACATCAAGTCCTTCAGAATTTGCTTTATACCATGAGAGCATGTCACCATCTGCTTGAGCAAACCAATAACAATTATCATCAATTCTTAAAAGTAAACCATCAGTAATTATTCCACCATCATGGTAACAGGCAAACTGATAGGAGCATCTTCCCTTTTTAACTTTTGAAATATCTCTTGGGAAAATTCTTTGTAATAATTTAAGAGCATCTGGTCCTGAAATTTCATACGGATGCTCCCCTGTATGTCGAAGAATAATTTCTTGTTTCGTTTTCCAGTATTGCTCATCTGGGGTAGCATTAGATAATTTTTCAGTTGTTAATCGACCAGCATAATGTGAATACTCTGGGTCATAAGGTAGCTCTTGATAAGTCAAAGGATGAATACTCATAGTCCTTGCTAGCTCAACAGGTCTATCGCCTTCCTCTCTTTGAGGCTTGATAGAAAACCTAATATTTCTTAAAGATTTATGCATAGAATTTTTTATTAAATTAAAACTAGATTTTAATCCAGTTATATCATTAATGTGAAAACCTAAAATAGGTACAACCTTTGATTGAATACTTTATTAGTATTGTTCTAAATTTTTTAAGATGTTAGCCTTTCAAAAAAACAAACAGAGGAAATTAATAATGAAAAACTTTTTTAAATTGATATCAATTTCTTTGGTATCTTTATTAGTATTGTTTTCATCTGCAAATGCATCGAGTGGAACTTTTAAAATTTCACATGATCTTGGATTTGGAAAAGATACAAACTTAGACGCAATAACTAAGGGTCGATTATTTCAAGTTGTAATAATGACTCAAAATCGTTTAGTCAGAAAAGATCTTAAAGGGAAAGTATCAGAAGAATTGGCTACAAAATGGTCAGCTAATGCAGATGCAACAGAATGGACTTTTAATCTTCGTAAAGGAGTAAAATTTCATGATGGATCAGATTTTGATGCTGAAGATGTAAAATATTCTTTAATGAGAGTTAAAGATCCAGAAATTGGATCACCTGCAAAGAAAACTTTAAGTGTTGTTACTGATATTGAGGTAATTGACCCACATACAGTAAAAATGAAATTAAGTACTTCTTTTGCAGACTTTCCTCTTAATTTAACTGATTACAGATTAAGAATGATACCTTCAGGATCTGGAGATACTATTGGACAAACTGGAATTGGAACAGGACCTTTTATAGTTGAAAAATTTGATGCAGAAGGAACTACGATTTTAAAAGCTAACCCAAATTATTGGGAAGGTGCACCTGGACTTGCTGAAGTTCAAGTAATAGCGATACCTGACGGAGAGGCTAGAGTTCAAGCTCTATTAACTGGTCAAATTGATATGAATAGATATGTGCAATTTAGCCAGAAAAAAATCTTTGATGGTAATTCTAAGTTCAAAACTGCAGTGATACCAACAGGTAACTGGAGAGGAATGGTTATGAATACTGAACGGGCTCCTTTTAATGATCCAAAAGTTAGAAAAGCTGTTCGTTTAGCTGTTGATAGACAAGAGTTAGTTGATACTGTTATGGGCGGAGAAGCAATTGTATCATGTGATACACCTGTATCACCAGCAGATCAATATCGACTTAAAATGAAATGTCCTCAGAACATCAAAAAAGCTAAGAAACTTTTAAAAGAAGCTGGATATCCTGATGGTATTGAAATGGTAATTCATGTATCTACTAAAGAACCAACATGGCCAACTATAGCTGAAGTAATTCAACAACAAGTTGCTAAAGCTGGAATCAAAGTTGACATTAAAATGACTCCATCAAAAAGTTACTGGAAAGAAACTTGGATGAAAAAAGATGTGGCTATGACACGTTGGAATGAAAGATCTGCAGATAGTGTACTTCATGAAGTTTATCACAGTAGTGCAAAATGGAATGAGTCTTACTATAAAAGTTCTGACTTTGATACAAATCTAGCAAGTGCTAGAGCTGAACTAAACTTTAATAAGAGAAGATCAGCTTATAGAAATGCACAAAAAACTTTATGGGAAGAATCTGGAACTATGATTCCATACCATGTTTCTAAATTAGTTGTTACTAATTCTAGAGTAAAAAACCTTGATGAAGTTGAGGTTTTTTCAGTTCAGTGGCATAAAGTTAAAGTAGATTAATATAAAATAATATTTTACAGGCCTTTAAATAGGCCTGTAAAATTTACTTCATTTATCAGTAATTAATTTTTAATTTAGGCTTATAAACTGAAATATGTTTTTTTTGATTTTTAAAAGATTTGTATTAGGTTTAATTACATTATTTATTGTATCTTTAATTACTTTCATTGGCGTTGAAATTCTTCCTGGAGATGCTTGTACTTCTTATCTAGAGAGAGAAGCTTTTGGCGAAGCTTTAGCTGCGTGTATAAAAAGACTAGGATTAGATGTTCCGGCTCATGAAAGATATATATTATGGGCTTATAATGTTGTTCAGGGAGATTTTGGTTATTCTTTAAGTGGTCAAATGCAAATTAATGAAGTCTTAGGACCAAGAATAAAAAATTCATTGGTTCTTGCTTCTGCAGCAATAATTATTGGTATTCCATTAGCTTTAATATTGGGAATAATCACAGCTCTTTGGAGAGATAGAATGCCAGATATTATAATTTCAACAGTTGCGATATTTTCAATGACTATTCCGGAATTTATAAGCGCTACTTTGCTGATCTTAATAGTAGCAATTTGGTTAGAATGGTTACCTGGTATAGTAATTGTACCAACAGACGTTACTTTTTTTGAATTACTTCCTAACATCATTTTACCAGTGATTGCAATTGCAATGATAATGACCGCTCATATGGCTCGAATGGTTCGCTCAAGTGTTATCCAAGTAATGGCAAGTGATTATATTCAAATGGCAATATTAAAAGGAGTGCCATATTGGAAAATGGTTTTCAAACATGTGCTGCCAAACGCATTATTGCCAGCAATTAATGTTGTTGCTTTAACTATTGCTTGGCTATTAGGTGGGGTAGTTGTAACTGAAGTAGTATTTAATTATCCAGGACTAGGTAGATTAGTAATAGAGTCGATATCTAATAGAGATTTACCAGTCGTTCAAGCTTTAGGTATTATTCTTGCATCTATTTATGTCAGTATAAATTTTATAGCTGATTTATTAACGTTAATGTTAAATCCAAGATTAAAGACATTGCAAACTAGAAAATAAAAATGGAAAACTCTAAAAATATATTTAATGAAAATCCTAAAAGTCCTTTAGCAAAAACTTTAGATGTAATATCTACAATGGCTTCAAAACCGTCTGGATTTATAGGGTTAGCAATTTTGGTTTTTCATATAACTTTAGCTATAACTAGTCCATGGTTTGCACCTTATGATTATAAGGCTATCAATCCTTCATTAATGTTAAATGCACCATCATCAGAATTTTGGTTTGGAACCGATAGTTTAGGTAGAGATGTTTTTACCAGAACAATTTTAGGTGGAAGAACTGCTTTAACCATAACTTTTTTTGGATCAATTATTGCTCTACTGTGGGGAGGTCTTCTAGGAATTTTTTGTGGCTTAGTAGGAGGAAGAATTGATGATATTGTAATGAGAATAGTAGATGCATTTTTATCAATACCTTGGATATTAGCTATGCTTTTAATAGTTTCACTTCTTGGAACAACTACTGAAGTACTAATACCTGCTCTAGGGTTTTTTTATGGAAAAGGAATTGTGCGTGTTGCAAGAGCCGCTACTCACGATGTAATAGCTAAAGACTTTATTGTTTCTGCAAAAGCTAGAGGCCATAGTAATCTTTCAATTATTTGGAATGAAATATTACCAAATGTAAGAGATGCTATTTTAGTTGAAGGAGCAATGAGATGGTCTTGGATGCTTCTTGGATTTAGCTCATTATCTTTTTTAGGATTTGGAGTAAGTCCTCCAACTCCCGACTGGGGATTAATGATATCTAATGCTAGAGGATTAATGTCTTTTGCATGGTGGGCAGTAATAGCACCTATTGTCGGGCTAAGCTCATTGATTATTGGAATAAATTTGACTGCTGATGCTTTTGCTAAGGCTTTAGGAATTGACAGATCAACAAAAGCTCCTTTTTAAAGTATGAAAACTAATATTCAAGAAATTAAAGACTTATCTATTGGTTTTAAAAGTCAAAAAGGCAAACAAATATCAATACTTAGAAATATAACTACTAATATTAGAAAAGGTGAAACTGTAGGTATAGTAGGAGAGTCTGGGTCAGGAAAAAGTACACTTGCGCTTGCGATGATGGGTTATATTAAACATGGCCTTTTTACTACTGGTGGTGAATGTTTATTTAAATCTCAAAATTTACTTAGTCTAAATAATAAGGAATTAGAGGACATAAGAGGCAGAAAAATTGCAATGATCCCACAAAATGCTGGGCAAGCTTTAACTCCAAATCTTAAAATTGGCTATCAAATTGAAGAAGCTCTTAAACTTCATACTGATTATAGCAAAACTGAGAGAGAGCAAAAAATTTCAGAATTATTAAATCAAGTTAGACTTCCTTCTCCAAAAATAATGGCACTTAGATATCCTCATGAACTTTCAGGAGGACAACAACAACGAGTTGCAGTTGCTATGGCTTTAGCTGGTAACCCAGAGCTATTGTTATTAGATGAGCCAACTACTGGATTAGATGTAACAACTCAGGCACATGTTTTAGAACTTTTAAAAGATATAGCAAAAGACACAGGAACATCCATGGTTTATGTAAGTCATGATCTTGGAGCAATAGCTCAAGTTTGTGATAGAGTAATTGTAATGTATGCAGGTGAAATTGTACTTGAAGGACCTGTAAGAAAAATTTTAAAAGAACCTATTCATCCATATACATATGGATTACTAAAATCAATTCCAAAACTTTCTTTAGCAGGTCTTCCTGACTCAATGCCAGGCAGTCAACCACAACCAGGTAATATTGGAAATGGCTGTAGTTTTTATGATAGATGTAATTTTTCAAATGATGAATGTAAAGTTAATGTTCCTAAATTAGAATATTTATCTGAAATGGATACAAGTGTAAGATGTTTTAATCATTCTGAATTAATTACTAAAACTAGTGAACAAAAAACAAAAAATCATTCACAAAAAGAAATAACTATAGATGAAATTTTAGATTTAAAGGACGTTTCTATATCTTATGCAAAACAAGGTATTATAGATCAATTCTTGAATAAAGTGACTGATGCTAATCCAACAGTAAAAGATATAAATATAAATATTAATAAAGGAGAGACCATTGCATTAGTAGGTGAGTCTGGAAGTGGAAAGTCTACAATTTTAAAATCTATTGCTGGGTTATTAAAAACTAAAGATGGGCATATAAAATTTGATAAAGAAAAATTGTTATCTGGCGATCTAAAAAAAAGAAATTCAGAGGATTTAAGATCTATTCAATTAATCTTTCAAAATCCAGACGAGTCATTAAATCCAAATCATACTGTTGAACAAATACTATCCCAGCCTTTAAAACTATATTTTGGTTTGACAGGTAGTAAGCTTAAATCAAGTATTAAAGAATTACTTGAAAAAGTAAGACTTGGTGCTTTTTACATGAGTAGATATCCAAGACAATTATCTGGAGGAGAGAAACAGAGGATAGCTGTTGCAAGAGCTTTTGCAGCAAGACCAGATATTATTTTATGTGATGAAGTAACTTCAGCTTTAGATGTATCAGTACAAGCTGCTGTATTAGATTTATTACATAAATTAAAAGAAGAGTTGGGCACAACTTATGTATTTGTTTCTCATGATCTTGCAGTTGTAAAAGCTATCAGTGATAGAGTAGCTGTTTTATATCAAGGAAGATTATGTGAAATTGGTCCATCAAAAAATGTTTATCAATTTCCTTCTCACCCTTACACAGAAGTTTTAATTGGTGCTGTTTTAGAACCTGACCCAGATATAAAACCCAAGCTAGTCGCAGAAGACATAGTAGAGGAAAAACCTCCTGAAATTGGTTGTTCATTTCAAGGAAGGTGTCCAAGAATTATTGGAGATAAATGCAGAAATGAAACTCCTCCATGGCAATTTGGAGATAATGGAAATGCAATTCGATGCCATATAGATATTGAAGAATTAAAAATTCAGCAAAGTTAATAATGAGACTATTTATTTATTTCAAGTTTGATTTAATTTTAATATAAGAAAAATCTAATTTTATGGATATCAAAAAAGTTGTAGTTATTGGTTCAGGGACAATGGGAAGTGGGATTGCAGCACATTTATGTAATGCAAATGTTCCTGTTACTTTATTAGATCTTACTACAGACATAAGTGAGAAAGCCAGGGAGAGAATTAAAAAATCAAGACCTCCTCTGTTAATTGATAAATCAAAAATTGACAATATTAATGTTGGAAATATCAATGATAACTTTAACGTTGTCAGTGAAGCAGATTGGGTTGTAGAAGCTGTTGTAGAAAGAATTGATATTAAACATAATATTTATGAAAAAATTTTTAGAGAAAGAAAAGCTGGATCTATAATATCATCTAATACATCTTCAATTCCAATTAGCATTCTTTCTGAAAAATTATCTACTGACGATAAAAAAGATTTTTGTATTACTCACTTTTTTAATCCTGTTAGATACATGGATTTGCTTGAAATTGTTAAAAGTGAAAATAATGATTTAGATAAAATTAATTCACTAAAGAAATTCTGTGAAATAAGCTTAGGTAAAGGTGCAATTGTCTGCAATGATACTCCCGGTTTCTTAGGAAACAGAATTGGAGTTTTTGCAATGCAAGTTGCGATGACAGAAGCTTTTAAAATGAAATTATCTATAGAAGAAGCGGATGCTATTTTTGGAAGACCAATGGGTATCCCTAAAACAGGAGTATTTGGATTATACGATTTAATTGGAATAGATTTAATGGCCGATGTTCTTAAAAGTTTTATAAAAGAACTGCATGAGACAGATAAATTTCAAGAAGTTGCTAAAGAAATACCTCTAGTAAAAAAATTAATAGAAACTGGGTATACGGGACGTAAAGGTAAGGGTGGTTTCTATAGAATGAATAAAGTCGATAATAAAAAAATTCTTGAGGCAATTAATTTAGAAACTGGAGAATATTATCCAACACAAAAGATAAACATTAAGTCTGAAAAAGTAGATCTTAAAGCTTTAATTAATAGAAATGATAGATATGGTGAATACGCATGGTCAGTAATTTCAAAAATTATTAATTATGCTTCTTCATTAGTACCGGGAATTACAAATGAATTTAATGATATAGATGAAGCAATGAGACTAGGTTTCAACTGGAGCAAAGGACCATTTGAAATGTTAGAGGAAATTGGTGTTGCTAATTTCTTTAGTAAGTTCAAAAACTTTGAAGGGAATAAATTTTTAGAGAATTTAGCTGAAACCAAAAATGAGAACTTTCATGGTGTAAGACAAAAATATACTGATATAGAAACTTTAGGAAAAGTTAAAAAAACAGCATCAAATATTGATGGTAATAGCTCAGCTTCTATTTATAGATTCAATGATTACAATATTGTTGAATTTACTACTAAAGCAAATGCTCTTGATTATGATTCAATGGATGCTTTAAAAAAAGCCACTGATAAACCTTTGATAATAATTAATGAGAGTATGCAGTTTTCTGCTGGAGTAAATTTAAGTTATACAATGGAATTTGCAAATAAAGGTGACTTTAAGTCTATAGAAAAATTTGTCGGATACTTTCAGGAAACATGCAAACATCTTAAGTATTCTGATCATCCTGTAGTATCTGCACCTTCGGGTTTAACTCTTGGTGGTGGCTTTGAGGTTATGGTGCAAAGTAATTTTGTAGCATCACATACAAACATTGTAGTTGGTTTAGTTGAAACTATTGTTGGATTAATTCCTGCAGGTGGTGGATGTAAGGAAATGCTGGCAAGATGGCTTGATACAGATGAAGCTAGAAATGATCCTCATTATGCACCTCTAAAAGTATTTGATATTATTGGATACGGAAAAACTGCAACTTCCCCAGTTGAAGCTGAGCCCATGAAATATTTAAAACCTGAAGATAAAAAAATAATGAATAGAAATAGTCTTCTAGAAGTATCAAAAGAAATTTTAAACAATAATAAAGATTTTAAAGTTCCTTTAGAGACAGAATTTAAACTTCCTGGAAAAGTGGTTAAAGAAGAGATGAATAAAATTTTAGAAAATCTATACAATGAAAAAGTTATACTTGATCATGGTTTATTAGTAGCTCAAGAGCTAGCCAATGTCTTAAGTGGAGGAGATACTACAATAGATAAGACTTTGTCTGAAGATGATTTATATAAATTAGAATTAGATGCCTTTATGAGATTGATTGAGACTCAGAAAACTCAAGATAGAATTAAACATACACTAGCAACTGGTAAGCCTTTAGTTAATTAATTTTTTTACTTAGCATTCTAACTGTATTTATAAAATCAGGCCTAAGTACATATTCAGATCTACGAGAATATCTAATTTTTTCTAATACCTTAATACCAAAAATTACTTTTCCTATAGGAGTGTATTCACCTTCAAATAATGGTTCATCATCAAGAATTATAAAAAATTGACTATCTTCAGTATCATATTTTAAAGATCTTGCTAAACCAACTGACCCTTTTTTAAAATTAAACTTAGCATCAACTTCTGATTTAATCAGTCCAAGACCAGATTTACCAGTTCCGATCCTTCCATAATCTAATCTATTTTTTTTTCCAAACTCAAGATCTCCAGCTTGTACAAGTTTATCTTTAATTACTCTATGGAAAGCAACATTGTCGTATAATTTTAAATTAATTAATTTTTTAAATCTTTCAACTCCTTTTGGAGAAATTTCAGGATAGAGTTCAATTATTACATTCCCACATTCAGCATTAAGGATGACAATATTATTTGGTTTTTCAAAAATAATTTTTTGTGGGTCAAAATTTTTTACAAATAAACATTTATTTTTTATTATAATAGTAAAAGTTATAGAAAAAATTCCTAGTAGTATTAAAAATATAAAAATTAATTTTTCATGAAATGAGGCTTTAACTTTTTTTATCATGCTTAAAATACAAAAGTACTATCAATTTCATTTAATTTATCTTTTATAAATTTAATCTTTTTATTAAGAATTTTGTCATCTGAAATTTTATAATTTCCAGTTATTAAATGTGAATATACTTCAGCCATATCTTCAGATGGAATTGTCATTGAATATTCAGTAAAAAAACCATTAGTATCTTTATAAGTATTCAAACCTAGTTTTTTTGAACAAGTAGAGCAATCTGCGTATTTAAAACTTGGCTTATTAAATTTTTTCCACTCATCTTCATCAAATAAATCTTTAAACCCTTCACTAATAATATGAAATAATTCGTGGTGAATTACTCTTTCGAAATATTTTTCGTTAAATTTTAAGTCTATAATTAATGTTTTCATTACATGATCTGGAATTCCTGCTGTGTTTATTCCTGAAATAGATAGGTTTTCACACATAACAATATACTTAAGATTAATTTTTTTTAAAAATTCTTTTGAATATTGACTTAAATTTTTAGATATAATTTGATATTTTTTATCGTAAGTTTTTTTGTCTGAGTTAATGCAAGAAATATTTTTCTGAACCCCTAGTCTAAATGGTTTTGTAGCATAAAAATATTTTAGTTTATTGGGTGTCTTTAATTCATATATTTCTAAATTTGGTATTTTAATAAGATTATAAATAGAATTTGAATTAACTGGTGTTATTAAAAAAAATGATATTAAAACTAGCTTAAAAATCTTCATAAACATAATTTAGATGATATTCGATTTAAAAAGAATGTGGTACATTTTGTTTATAAATGAAAAAAGAACGTAATAAAAATCCGATTCAACCTGTTAGTGGAACCAAGGTCCCAAGGTTTGCAGGTCCATCAACATTTGCAAGATTACCAGAGTTAAGAGATGTTGAAAGTTGTGATGTTGCAATTGTAGGAGTTCCATTTGATGCTGGCACGAGTTACAGACCAGGTGCAAGATTTGGCCCACAAAGTATTCGTCAAGCATCTAGACATCTGAGAACCAACTATCATCCTAGTTATGATGTAGAGCCTTTTAAAGTTCAACAAGTAGCAGATGCAGGTGATATTACTTGCAATCCATTTAGTATTGATGAAGCAATAAAGCAAATTGAAGCTGGAGCTACAGATTTACTAAATAAAGTAGGAGGTATTATTAGCTTGGGTGGTGATCACACAATTGCAGTACCATTACTTAGAGCAATAAATAAAAAAAACAAAGGACCAGTCTCATTAGTACATTTCGATGCACATTTAGATACTTGGGATACTTATTTTGGTGCTCCTTATACACATGGAACACCTTTTAGAAGAGCAAGAGAAGAAGGATTGTTTTTAGATGATGCTTCAATGCATGTTGGTATTAGAGGACCACTTTATAGTAGAGATGATATTAAAAATGATGAAAGTTTTGGTTTTAAGATAATTCATTGTGATGAATTTCAAACAGAAGGAACAGATAAAATTGCTCAAAGAATTAAAAAAAGAGTTGGTGATAATCCTTTGTATTTGTCAATAGATATAGATGTACTTGATCCTGCTTTTGCACCAGGAACTGGTACACCTGAAATTGCTGGTATGACTACTAGAGAAATGGTTAATGTTTTAAGAGGTCTTTCAGGATTAAATTTAGTTTCTGCAGATGTGGTTGAAGTTTCACCTGCATACGATCATGCTGAAGTAACCTCTTTAGCTGCTGCAACAATAGTTTACGAATTGACTAATTTATTTGCAAAAACATAAAGAAAGGATAGTTTCAAAACATGTTGGATAAAAAAAATTTTTATATAAATGGGCAGTGGATTAAACCAAATAGCTCTGAGGTAATTAAAGTAATTGATCCTGCAACAGAGGATAATTGTGCAGTTATCACGTTAGGAAATAAAGCTGATGTTGATATGGCAGTTAATGCAGCTAAAGACGCTTATCAGTCTTGGGCCTTTTCATCTAAAGAAGAAAGAATTGGATTGTTAGAAAAACTATATGAAAACTATAAGAAAAGATGGGCAGATATTGCTGAGGCTATAACTCTAGAAATGGGTGCACCTAAAGATTTTGCAACAAAATTACAAGCAGGTACCGGGGCAAGCCATATAAAATCTTTTATAAGATATTTAAAAAATTTTGAATTTGAAAAACCATTGGGTGAACATGCTCCTAACCAAAGACTAATTTATGAGCCAAAAGGTGTTTGTGCTTTAATTACGCCATGGAATTGGCCAATGAATCAAGTTTGTTTAAAAGTAATGCCTGCAATTGCATCAGGATGTACTATGGTTTTAAAACCATCTGAGTTAGCGCCTCTATCTTCAATGATACTTGCTGAAATTATTGATGAAGTAAAATTTCCAAAAGGAGTATTTAATTTAGTTAATGGTGATGGAGCAACAACAGGAGATGCTCTAACAAGTCATCCAGATATCAATATGATTTCTTTTACAGGGTCAACAAGAGCTGGAGCTCTAATTTCGCAAAATGCTGCTAAAGATTTTAAAAGAGTAAGTTTAGAATTAGGTGGCAAAGGAGCAAATATAATTTTTAAAGATGCTGATCCAGAGGCTATTGAAAGAGGTGCTCTTAGATGTTTTAGAAATTCAGGTCAATCCTGTAATGCTCCAACTAGAATGTTGGTAGAAAAATCAATGTATAATGAAGCTATCGAAAGATTAAAAAAATATACTGAGAGTTTTGAAGTTGGTGATCCTAAAAAAGAAGGTGAACATATTGGTCCAGTTATTTCAGAGGCTCAATATTCTAAAATACAAACTTTAATACAAAAAGGTATAGATGAAGGTGCAAAATTAGTTGCTGGAGGAACAGGTAAGCCAGAGGGATTAGATAAAGGTTATTTTGTAAAACCAACAGTATTTGCTGATGTTAATAATAATATGGAAGTAGCAAGAACAGAAATTTTTGGACCAGTTCTATCTGTTATCCCATTTGAAACAGAGGAAGATGCAATTAGAATTGCTAATGATACTGCCTACGGATTGACAAACTATATCCAAACGCAAGATACAGAAAAAGTTCAGAGAGTTGCTAGAAAATTAAGATCTGGAATGGTTGATGTAAATGGAGCAGGAATTGCTGTTGATGCACCTTTTGGTGGTTTTAAACATTCAGGAATAGGTCGTGAAGCAGGAGCTCATGGTCTAGAAGAATTTTTGGAAGTAAAAGCAGTAGGTGGCTGGAGTTAATTTAAAGTAGAATTTTCTTTAATTCCATCTAGAAGTTTTAAACATTTTTTTAATTCATCTAAAACTATAAACTCATCAATTTTATGAGCTTGTTCAATCGATCCAGGACCACAAACAACAGTACTAATTCCAATTTCTTGAAACAAACCTGCTTCTGTTCCAAAAGAAACTACTTGTCTAGAATTGTCACCTGTTAGGCTTGAGATAAATTCACAAGCATCCGATTTATCTTGTCTATCAAATCCAACTATTTCACCAATGATATTTTTTTCAATTGAAGCATTTGGAAAAACTTTTTTCATATCTCTTAGCAATACTTCATTTGCATAATTATCTATTTCTTGATTTAAAAATATTCCATCCTCTTTAACTACAGGTCTTGTTTCCCAATTAATATGACATTTATCAGCTATTACATTGTGAGCAATACCTCCAAATATACCACCAATTGATAGTGTGGAGTGAGGTGGGTCAAAAATAGAGTCTTTTGGTTCTCTTTCCTTAAGTTTTTCTCTCAATTCAATTAATTTATTTACATATTTTGATGCGTATTCAACAGCGCTCACACCTTTGTGGGGTGCAGAACTATGTCCTGCCAAACCTTTAAAATAAGTTGTATATTCGTAACACCCTTTGTGGGCATCAATAATTTTCATATTAGTTGGTTCTCCAACAATACAAATACCATCTTTAATATTTCGTCTTTTCAATTCTTCAATTAATATAGGTGCTCCTATGCATGCTGTTTCTTCATCGAATGTAAAAGAAAAATGAATATCTCTATCTAGATTGGATTTTGAGTAGATAGGTGCATAAGCTAAAGCACATGCAATAAATCCCTTCATATCACAAGACCCTCTTCCAAATAACTTATCTTCCTTAATTGTTGCAATAAATGGATCTGAGCTCCAACCTTTTGAAACTGGAACAACATCAGTATGACCTGATAAAATTATTGGTTTTTTATTACTTGAATTTTTAGTTTTAAGAGTTGCAAATAGATTTACTCTTTTTTTTTCATCATCGTAAGTTCTAAATGAAGTAGCACCTAATTTTTTTAAGATATCGTCACAGTAGTCAATTAAAGCAGTATTATCCTCTCCAGATATAGTTTTAAAACGAATTAAGTCTGTTAAAATTTTAACAGAATTATTAAATAAAAGATCTGAATTATTTTCTGTACTCATATTTTTCATCTACTATATATTAATTATATGAAAGAACAAATTACCTTTGATGATTTTGATAAAGTAGATATTCGAGTTGGAACAGTAATCTCAGTTAAAAAAAATGAAAAAGCTAGAAAACCATCGTTAGTGTTAGAAGTTGATTTTGGTGAGGAAATTGGAATCAAACAATCATCAGCTCAGATTACGCATTATTATACAGAGGAAAACTTGAAGGGCAAACAAGTGATTGGAGTATGCAACTTTGCTGAAAAAAATATTGCTGGTGTAGTTTCACAAGTTTTAATTTTAGGATCAATTGATAAAGAGGGAAAGGTAATATTAGTTCATCCTTCTCAAAAATCTGAAAATGGATTACCAATCGCTTAATAAATGCATCCAGAAATTTTATCTATAACATTATTTGGAATTGTAGCTGCATTCTCTCCAGGCCCAAATAATTTTGTTGCGTTTTATTCTGGTTTCAATTTTGGGATAAAAAGAACACTACCACATATACTTGGTGTTACCTTTGGTTTCCCTTTTCTTTTACTTTGTGTGGCTTTAGGATTTATTAATATATTTAAACTTTATCCATTAATTCAGGTTATATTAAAATATTTAGGAACAATATTTTTAATTTATTTAGCATATAAAATTTCATTTTCAGGATCTCAAGGTCAAGAAAACAATAATAAAAATCCAGTAAGGTTTATAGAGACATTTATTTTTCAATTTTTAAACCCTAAAGCTTTAGTTGCTTCAATAATTGTTGTCTCTACGTACATTAATCCAGGAGAAAATTTTGTAAATTACACGACTCAAATTATTATTTTAGCTTTACTTGTTTCTGTCACTAGCATCACCCTATGGACATTTTTAGGTAAATTTCTTAGGATATTCGCGACAAATCAGAAATTTATTAATTATTTTAATTATGCTATGTCACTGCTTCTTTTATTAAGCATAATAACTTTTTATTTATAACATGACACCAGGAACAAAAAATTCTTATAAATCTTTAGCCAATATTTCTGTTGGTGATAAAAATTATAAATTTTATTCTCTAAAAAATGCTGAACAAAATGGTCTTGATGGTATATCTAAACTACCAAAATCTTTAAAAGTTCTCTTAGAAAATCTACTAAGATATGAAGATGATTTGTCAGTAAATAAAAACCAAATTGAGTCGATCAAAGAGTGGCTAAAATCAAAAAAATCAAATACTGAAATAGCATATCGACCAGCTAGAGTTTTGCTACAAGATTATACTGGTATCCCAGCTGTAGCTGATTTGGCGGCAATGAGAGAAGCTGTAAAAGATAAAAATAAAGACCCGAACACTATTAATCCATTGTCAGCTGTTGATCTTGTAATCGATCACTCTGTACAAGTAGATCAATCTGCTAAATCAGATTCTTTTGAAAATAATGTTGATATAGAATTTGAAAGAAACGGAGAGCGATATTCTTTTTTAAAATGGGGGCAACAAGCATTCAATAATTTTAGAATAGTTCCGCCAGGAACTGGAATTTGTCATCAAGTAAATTTAGAGTATCTATCAAAAGTTGTTTGGTCAGAAGAATTTGAAGGAGATAAATATTTATTTCCAGACACTTTAGTTGGCACTGATAGCCATACTACCATGGTTAATGGTTTATCCGTATTAGGTTGGGGTGTTGGAGGAATAGAAGCTGAAGCAGGTATGTTGGGTCAACCAATTTCAATGTTAATCCCAGAAGTTGTAGGTTTTAAAGTGACAAATAAAATGCCAGAAGGAACAACAGCAACTGATTTAGTTTTAACAGTTGTTAAAATGTTAAGGGATAAAGGTGTAGTTGGAAAATTTGTTGAATTTTATGGTGAAGGTTTAAAAAACTTAACTCTTGCTGATAGAGCAACAATTGCAAATATGGCTCCAGAATATGGTGCTACATGTGGTTTTTTTCCAATTGATGACGAAACTTTAAAATATCTAAAATTCTCTGGAAGAGATCAGCATACAGTTAATGTAGTTGAACATTATGCAAAAGAACAAGGTTTATGGGCAAGTGAAGAAATAGAATTTACAGATACTATCTCTTTAGATATGTCTACGGTGGTTCCAACAATTTCTGGACCTAAAAGACCCCAAGATAAAGTTTTACTAACAGATGCACCAACTTCATTTAAAAAAGTTTTAGAAGATTCAACAAATAAGAAAGATCACTCAGTTTCAAAAGTTTCAAATACAGATTATGAAATTAAAGATGGTTCAATTTTAATCGCAGCAATAACTTCTTGCACCAACACCTCAAATCCAAATGTTTTAATTGGAGCTGGGTTACTTGCAAAAAAAGCTGTTGAATTAGGGTTAGAAGTAAAACCATGGGTTAAAACATCTTTAGCACCAGGTTCTCAAGTAGTAACTGATTACTTGGCAAAAGCTGGATTAAACACTTATCTTGATAAACTAGGTTTTAATCTTGTGGGCTATGGTTGTACTACATGTATTGGAAATTCAGGGCCTTTGCCTGAAAATATAGTAGATGCAATTCAAAAAGAAAATATTTATGCAGTTTCGGTTTTATCTGGAAATAGAAATTTTGAAGGAAGAATATCCCCTCATATTAAAGCAAATTATTTAGCATCTCCTCCATTAGTTGTAGCTTACGCACTAGCTGGACACATGGAGTTTGATTTATATAAAGACGCTCTTGGAAAAGACAAAGATGGAAATGATATTTACTTAAAAGACATTTGGCCATCTAATAAAGAAATAGAAGATACTCTAAAAAAATCTTTAAATGCTGAAATGTTTATTAAAAGATATTCAAATGTTTCAGAGGGACCCAGCCAATGGCAAAAAATTAAAACAGAAGAAAGCAGTATTTATAGTTGGGATGAAGGATCGACATATGTAAAAAAACCTCCTTTCTTTGATAACTTATCAGATGAACCAGAAGGATTTAAAGAAATTAAAGATGCAAGACCTCTATTAATTTTAGGAGACATGGTAACAACAGACCATATTTCACCAGCGGGTAATATCCAAAAAGAAAGTCCAACTGGAGAATATTTTATGGAACACCAAATACTTCCAAAAGATTATAATTCTTACGGATCAAGAAGAGGAAATCATGAAGTAATGATGAGAGGAACTTTTGCAAATATTAGAATTAGAAATGAGATGGCACCTGGAACTGAAGGTGGGTTTACTAAATTATATCCTGAAGAAAAAGTATTACCTGTTTATGATGCTGTTGTAGAATATAAGAAAAGAGGAACTGATTTAGTAGTCATTGGAGGAAAAGAATATGGAACTGGTTCTTCAAGAGATTGGGCAGCCAAAGGAACAAAATTATTAGGTGTTAAAGCAGTTATTGCTGAGAGTTTTGAGCGTATTCATAGATCAAATTTAATAGGCATGGGAATTCTGCCTCTACAATTTACAAATGATGTAAATAGAAAAAACCTTAATTTAATTGGTTCAGAATTAATTAGTGTTCTTGATGTAGAAAAAGGTATTAACCCATCTGATGAGGTCACTATTGAGATAAAATATGCCTCAGGGGATATCAAAAAAGTTAAAACTTTATGCAGAATTGATACTAAAAATGAATTAGAATACTATAAAAATGGAGGCATACTCCAATATGTTTTAAGGAACATGATTTAATTATGGAAGAAGATTTTTCAATCATAAATAGCAATACAAGAAATGAAAAAGTAAGAAATTTTTTTGTTAATAATAAAAATAAGATTATTTCAGTAATAGTAATTTTGATTATTATCTTGGTAGGTTCTTACAGTTTTGATAGTTATAAAACTAATAAGAAAAGAGAAATTTCAAATAAATTTAATTCAACTACATTAACTCATTCAGAAAACACTAAAGAAAAAACAGTACAAAATTTAGTGAAGATTATTAATGTGCAAGACCCAACGTATTCACCATTATCTCTCTATTTTATCATCGATAATGAATTAATTTTAAATAAGAATGAGATTAATAGTTATTTTGATATTTTGATTGAAAAAACAGCACTAGATAAAGAAATAAAAAATTTAGTTATATATAAAAAAGCATTATTTAACGCCGATCAATATCAAGAAAATGATCTATTAAATATTTTAAATCCACTCATTAATTCTAAGAGTGTTTGGAAATCACATGCTTTATATTTAATGGCTGAATTTTTTTATGCAAAAGATCAAAAACAAAAGTCAAAAGAATTTTTCAATCAAATAATAAGTTTAGAAAATCCTAATTCAGATATAATGCTTCAAGCAGAAAAACGATTGAATAGAGATTTGAGTGAATAGATTAATTGTTTTAATAATATCGATATTTTTTTTAACACAATGCTCAGTAAGTGAGAAGTTAAATCCATGGAAAGGTGGAGAAAAGAAAACAGAAAAAGTAAAAAAGATAAAAAAAATATTAACAAATGATAAAAAAATAATTAATGAGTTTAACAAAAATTTAAAATTAGATCTAAAAAATATTAAAACCAACAATAACATTGTAGATAACAGAAATAATTTTGGAATCCAAGATTATGAAGGGTTGATTAATAAAATTGGCAATTATAAATTTGCGAAGCTAGAGAATATTAATCAACTAAACTTTAAACCTATTTTTTTAAAAGATGGACTTGTATTTTTTGATAAAAAAGGAACAATTATTAGATATACTGATAATCAAAAAATACTTTGGAAAAAAAATTTTTATTCTAAAGCAGAAAAAAAATTAAAACCAAAGCTTAATTTTATTATTGATGGTAAAAATTTAGTAATAGCTGATAACATTGCAAAACTTTATTCATTAAATATTGATTCAGGAGAATTAAATTGGTCGCAAAATAGTTCTTACCCGTTTAACTCTGAAATTAAAAAGATTAATAATAAATTTTTTGTAGTAGATTATAAAAACACTTTAAAATGTTATAATTTGAGTGATGGAAAAGAATGTTGGGAGCTAAAAACAGAAGATTCTTTCACAATGGCAAATTCAAAATTTTCGTTAATCATAATTAAAAATGATGTAATATTTAGTAATTCAATAGGAGACATTACTGCTGTTGATATTAATTCTGGCTTAATAAAATGGCAACTTCCTACTCAAAGCAGTAATATTTTAAATGAAACCTATAATTTTAAAATCTCAAAACTAGTTTCTGATGAAAATTCCATATATTTTTCTAATAATAAGAATCAATTTTACTCTATTGATTATAAAACTGGTACTATAAATTGGATTAATGAAATTAATTCAAATCTAACACCTATAATAAATGATAATTTTATTTTTACAGTATCTGATGAAGGTTATTTATATGTGTTGGATAAAATAAAAGGAAATATAATTCGTATTAATTACTTATTTGAGAATTATAAATTAAAGATAAGAAAAAAAATTAAACCAATTGGATTTTCAATTGGAAACACTAATTTGTATCTTACAAATAATGATGGAAAAATGATTATTGTAGATTTAAACTCAGGTAAGGTAATTGATATTCAGAAAATATCAGGAAATTTGGTATCAAAACCATTTATTCATAATCAAAATTTATTTGTCATAAAAAACGGATCTATTGCTCAGTATAACTAAAAATGATCTTGAATTTTTTGGATAAGATCGGAAGAAAAAAAGTTGTTTTAGATAGAGGGCCTTCCCATCCTAGATATAATGAGGCTAAACCTTGGATGAATAGATACTATGTTTTATTTAGATATAGGCCTAAATGGTTTCCTTTTAATATTTTGATCCATGAAATGTTAGCCGATGATCATGGCGAAGGTGTACATAATCACTTATGTCCATATATAACAATAATTTTAAGAGGAGGATATTGGGAGACCACAAAACAAGGTAAATTTTGGAGAAAGCCCGGTTACATAGGGTTTCGATCAGCAAATGCTCATCATAGAGTAGATTTAAAAGAAGGTACAAACCCTATGACAATTTTTATACCAGGACCTTTTGGATTAAGAAAAGGTTCTAGATCTGAATATGGTATAGATTTTAAGACTAAAAAATGAATTTAAAAAAATTATTTCTAAATCATTGTAAAAAAAATAATTTAGAGATTAATCCTAATCAATTAGAGCTAGTAGATCAACTGAATGATTTTTATAATTTAAATTTTAACAAGTCATTTTTAAAAAAAATATTTTCTAATAAAAATACAAAGCCTGGTTTTTATCTACAAGGCGATGTGGGTGTTGGCAAAACTATGATTTTAAATTTCTTCTATGAAAATTTTTATCTACGTAAACAACGAATTCATTTTAATGAATTTATGATTAGTTTTCATGATTTTAAATTTAAAAACAAAGAGAATAAAAAAGAAAATATTATTGATAAATTTGTCAAAAAATTAAAAAAAAATTACGAATTAATTTATTTTGATGAGTTTCAAGTTACCAATATTGTTGATGCGATGATTTTAGGTAACCTATTCAAAAAAATATTTAATGAAAATATAAAAGTTTTATTTTCTTCAAATATAAAAATTAATGATCTTTACAAAGATGGATTACAAAGAGATCAGTTTTTACCATTCGTAAAGATTTTAAAAAATAAGTGTTTTCAGGAAAAACTTATTATTGAAGAAGACTATAGAAAATCTCAAAGTGATAAAAATAAAAGATTTTTTTATCCATTAAATTCAATTACTAATTTTAAAATTAATAAATTTTATCGACAAATAACAAAAGATATTCACAACAAAGAAAAAACTTTGTCTATTAAAGGAAGAAAATTTATTATTAAAAATTATTTTAATGGAACCTTAAGATTTGATTTTAATGATTTGTGTGCAAAAAATATTGGAGCTGAAGATTATATAAAAATTGCAGGTTCAAGTACGTTTATAGTTATCGAAAATATTCCTAATTTTAATAATGAAAATTCAAACCAACAACAAAGATTTACTACTTTAATTGATATTTTATATGAAAAAAAAATACCATTATTGGTATCGTCAAAATCTCAATTAGACTCTATCACTTCCTCAAATAGCTTAAGAGATGTATTTAAGAGAACAATTAGTCGATTGCATGAGTTAACTTCAATAAGTTATAATTTAAGATGAAGCAAGAATTTTACAGCCTTCAAGTTAACACCAATGGTCAGAAATTATATGAATTTACTGATCAAACAATTCAATGGATCAATGAAAACCATTTAATAAACGGTATGCTTAATTTAAGTATTCAGCACACCAGCGCCTCATTAATTGTTCAAGAAAATGCTGATCCAGATGTTCAAAAGGATTTAATTAATTATTTTGATAAATTAGTGCCAATGAATAATAAACTTTATGTTCATACCACGGAAGGTAAAGATGACATGCCCGCTCACATAAAATCTGCATTAACTAACAATCAAATTTCTTTAAGCATTAAAGATAGTAAGCTGCTACTTGGCACTTGGCAGGGTTTGTATTTGTTTGAGCACAGAATAAATCAACAAAATAGAGTTGTTATTCACCACTTTATTGGAGAGTAATTAAAATAGTTTATTTTTTTAAGGTTTTAAAAGCCTCCAAAGCAGAAGCTCTAGCTTTTTCATGGATAACTATTGGTTGAGGATAATCTTTTCCAATTATAGTTTTAATAGACTGTTGGTTTTTCAATTCCATCTCCCAAGGTTTATGGATAAATTTATTGGGGACTTTATTTAATTCCGGAACCCATTTTTTTACATAAAGACCTTCTTTATCAAACTTTTCACCCTGCAAAATTGGATTAAATATTCTAAAATAAGGTGCAGCATCTGCCCCACATCCAGCAACCCACTGCCATTGCGCAACATTATTAGCTTTATTAAAATCTAACAAGCAATTTCTGAAATGTTTTTCACCTTCAGTCCAATTTATTCTTAAATGCTTAACAAGAAAAGATCCAACTACCATTCGAACTCTATTATGCATCCAACCTGTTTCATATAATTCTCTCATACCTGCATCAACTATTGGATATCCTGTCATTCCATTTTTCCATGCCTTAAGATATTTATCATTTTTAACCCAGGGAAATTTATCAAAATCTTTTCTATAATTTCCTTTTAAAAATTCAGGAAAATAATTAATCAAACTATGAGAAAATTCTCTCCATCCAAGTTCATTAATATATTTTCTGTAACCAATCCCTTTAGATTTTATTTCACTACATTTTTTCCAAATACTCGATACATGAATTTGACCATGTTTTATATATGGTGAAAGTTTTGAGGTACCTTCAACAGAAGGAATATCTCTTGTGGTTCCATAATCTTTAATTTTATTTTCTATTAATTCATTAAGAATTTTTTTAGATTCGTTTTCAGATATTTTCCAATATTTATCAAATTTTTTATACCATTCTTTTTTAGGTAAAATATTTTTAGGTTCTATACAATTTTTAAAGAAAGTTTTTGCTTTGGTATTTTTTTTAACAATATAGCTTTTAGCAGGAGGTAAACTTAAATATTTTTGTTCAGCAGTTCTCCAAAATGGAGTAAATACTTTAAAAGGTGTTCCATCATTCTTAGTTACTTCTTGAAATTCATTTAAAATATTTCCTTTAAAGTATTTAAAATTGATCTCATTTTTTAAAAAAATATCTCTAATTTTTTTTCCTTTAGCAATTACATCTGGTTCGTAAACTTTATTCCAATATACTGTAAGATTATCTTTCTTTTTAATTTTAGAGAAAATATCCAACTCATCTCCTTTAACTATTTGGAGATTAATATTATATCTTGATAAGTCTGATTTAAAAACTTCTAATGATTTTGAAACCCACCATTTTTGAGCTTCAGTTTGATTATCAAAATTTTTATTATTATAGATGAATAATGCAATTACGCTTTCATGATTTTGAGTTGCAAAAGATAGTGCTGGATTATTTTCTAATCTAAAATCATCTCTTATCCAAAAAATCCCAGCATCAGACATATGATCAATTTTGGTTAATTAATTTTTGATACATTTCTTTATCAGTGTCGCCCTCACAACCAATAACTAATACATTTGAATTCTGATTGAATTTCAATTTTTGTTTAATATTTTCATCCTCACAACTCGTAATTAAACTAATTACTCCTGGTGCTGAATTTTCTCCAGCTATTATCGGCTCATCACTAAAGCTTGAATTTCCTAATAATTTCATAGTTTTTGCAATATCATCATCGGGTAGACTTATACAATGTTTAACTGAATTTTTTAAAATTTCCCATGGGACTAATGATACTTCTCCACATGACATTCCACCCATTAAACTCTCTCTCTTAATATCTATTTTTTCTATTTTTCCAGTTTTAATACTCTCTAAGACACAAGCCGCACTATCAGGCTCAACCACTAAAGTAACAGGTATATTATCTAAGTATCTTGCTATTCCTGCAACCATTGCTCCAGCCATTCCACCAACACCTGCTTGTAAAATAATATGAGAGATTTTTTCATTAGCAATTTGATCAATAATCTCTTTCATCATTACCGTGTAACCTGCCATAGTGTAAGTCGGAACCTGCAGATAGCCTTTCCAGGCAACGTCTTGAACTATCTGCCAATTATTTTCAGTAGATTGTTTAATACATTCAATTAATGATTTTTCATAATTACCTTTTACTTTAATTACATCTGCACCAAGATCTACCATAGCTTTGCCTCTAGCATCACTTACAAATTCACTGATAAAAATTTTGCATTTAAGACCTAATCTTCTAGCACCCCATGCTACGGATCTCCCATGATTACCAGCTGTTGCAGTTGCAACTACAATATCTTTATTCCCTTTTGTTACTTTTTCAACCGCATAAGCACCACCTAAAGCTTTAAATGATTTTAAATCAAACCTTTTACTTTCATCTTTGTAGTAAATATTATTTAAATTTAATTCTTTGGACAGTTTATTTAAAGAAACTAAGGGAGTAGGGGCATATCCCTCCCATTTTGAAATACTTGAATAAGCATCATCAATCTCTTTTTCAGATAGTGAACTTAGAATGTGTTTTTTATTAAATAAATAATCTTTATTATCTAAAAATTCTGAAAATTTCCATTGATGACCATTAGATAAAATTGTCATTCTAGCAGTCTAGAGTATTATCTTTTTCCCACTTAGTGACTGGTTTTTTCTTATTAAAAGTAGATTTGCTTTTAAAATCTTTTATTTCAGAATTTTTAAGTTTGATGTAGCTTTCAATAACATCTTTTCCAAAAGCATCAGCAAGTGGTTTACTTTTTTGAAGCATTGAAATTGCTTGGCCCACATCATTAGGTAGTTTTTTTAGCTTTGGATATTTTTTATAATCTTTGTACATATTACAATGTAAAGGTTTTCCAGGGTTTAATTTTTTATTAATCCCCTCAAGACCAGCAGCAATTATTCCTGCTTGAAGCAAGTATGGGTTTGCAGACCCATCCATTAACCTTAATTCAAATCTTCCTTGATCTGGAATTCTAATCATGTGCGTTCTGTTATTACCGGTATAAGAAATACTACTTGGTGACCAAGTGGCACCAGATTTTGTTGGTGGTGCATTAATTCTTCTGTAACTATTAATTGTTGGATTAAAAAAAGCTGATAGGGCTTGGGTGTTATTCATCACACCTCCTAAGAAATTATATGCTAACTTACTTAAACCAAGCGTATCTTTTTTATCTAAAAACTTATTATCTTTACCATTCCAAACCGATACGTGTGCATGACAACCATTACCTGTTAGATTATAAAAAGGTTTTGGCATAAAAGTTGCTCTTAAACCATGTTTTTCAGCTAAACTTTTAACCATATATTTAAAGAATACGTGTCTATCTGCTGTAACTAATGAGTCTGTATAATCCCAATTCATTTCAAACTGACCGTTAGCATCTTCATGATCATTTTGATAAGGCTTCCAACCCATAGTAATCATGCAATCACAAATTTCTTTGATTAAATCGTATCTTCTCATTAAGGCTGATTGATCATAACAAGGTTTTGATTGAATATCTCTTTGATCGGCAATTGATGAACCATCTTCTGAAATTAAAAAATACTCACATTCAACTCCAGACTTCATCTGTAATTTTTTTTGAGACATTTTTTTAATTTGTTCTTTAAGCATTACTCTTGGTGAAGCTTTTACAGGTTTGCCATCCATGTATAAATCTGATGCTAACCAACCAATTTCTTTATTCCATGGTAATTGAATTAAACTTTCAGGATCAGGGACTCCAAACATATCACTATCTGCAGGCGTCATGTCTAACCAAGTAGCAAACCCTGCAAACCCCGCTCCATTTCTTTGCATGTCAGTTATAGCTTGAGTAGGAACTAATTTAGATCTTAAAACTCCAAATAAATCTACAAAACTTATTAAAAAATATTTTATTTTTTTTTGTTTAGCAATTTGAGAAAGATTTTTTGGCATAATTAATCCTACTTGTTTAAAAAGTTTTAATCAATTATTTTTTTCCAGGAGTCCAATCTGTACCAGCTAAAGGAACACCTGCCATAGCTGCAGCTTCTACTGTCAAAGCACATAAATCTTCAGGCTCAAGATTATGCAGACTATTTTTTCCACATGCTCTTGCAAGAGTTTGAGCTTCGAGAGTCATTACTTTTAAATAATTAGTTAATTTTTTTCCTGCTTCAACAGGATTTAATCTTTTCATTAATTTGGGGTCTTGAGTTGAAATTCCAGCCGGGTCATTTCCTTCGTGCCAATCATCATAAGCTCCAGCGGTAGTTCCAAGATTATTATAATCTTTTTCCCATTTAGGATCATTATCACCAATCGCGATCATAGCTGCACTGCCAATAGATACCGCATCAGCACCTAAAGCTAAAGCTTTAGCTACATCAGCTCCGTTTCTAATACCTCCAGAAATAACTAGTTGTACTTCACGATGAGAATTTAAATCTTGTAAAGCATTTACAGCCGGTCTAATACAAGCAAGAGTTGGTTGACCAACATTCTCAATAAATACCTCTTGGGTAGCAGCTGTTCCACCTTGCATTCCATCTAGCACAACAACATCTGCTCCTGCTTTAACAGCCAAAGCTGTATCATAATAAGGTCTTGCCCCAGCTATTTTGATAAATATTGGAACTTTCCATTTAGTTATCTCTCTTAATTCTAAAATCTTAATTTTTAAATCATCTGGTCCTGTCCAATCGGGATGTCTACAAGCGGATCTTTGATCAACTCCTTTTGGTAGCGTTCTCATCTTAGCTACACGATCGTTAATTTTTTGACCTAGTAACATTCCACCACCACCAGGTTTTGCGCCTTGGCCAATAACGACTTCAATTGCGTCTGCTTTTCTTAAATCATCAGGATTCATGCCATATCTTGAGGGTAATAGCTGGTAAACCAAATATTTTGATTGACCTCTTTCCTCTGGTGTCATTCCTCCATCTCCAGTAGTTGTGGATGTTCCTGCAGCGCTAGCACCTCTTCCTAATGCTTCTTTAGCAGCACCTGATAAAGCTCCAAAACTCATACCAGCAATTGTAATTGGAATATCTAATTCCAATGGTTTTTTTGCGTATTTAGTCCCAAGTGTAACATTTGTTGTGCATTTCTCACGATATCCTTCCAAAGGATATCTGGACATTGATGCTCCCAAAAATAATAAGTCATCGAAATGTGGAAGTTTTCTTTTTGAACCACCACCTCTTATGTCATAAATTCCTGTCGCTGCAGCTCTTCTTATCTCAGAATTTGTGTATTCATCAAAGGTCCAGGATTGACGGGGGTGAGTTTTATTTTTTTTCATAATTAATAATTCGATAGGTTATCTATTTTAAAGTTATATAATTTTCTTGCCGATCCATATCTTTTAAAACTTTCAGCTTTATAATTTTTTATATTTGCTTCTTTTAAAAGTAAGTTAAGTTTTTTAATATGCTTTTTATCCATTTTTTTTTCAACACAATCTGCACCAAGTGATTTAACTTTCCCCTTTATATATATGTTTGTTTCATACAAGCTATCACCTAATGCCTCACCAGCATCACCGCATACCACCATGTTGCCTGATTGAGACATAAAACCAGACATATGTCCAACAGACCCTTTAACAACAATATCGATCCCTTTCATGGAAATACCACATCTTGAACTTGCATCTCCATCAATTACTAATAGCCCGCCATGAGCGGTAGCACCAGCTGATTGAGAAGCATTTCCTTTAACATGAACTTTACCAGACATCATATTTTCAGCCACTCCAGTGCCTACATTGCCATCAATAACAATGTTTGCTTTTTGATTCATGCCAGCACAGTAATATCCTACATGTCCTTTAATATTAACATTCATTTCTTCGGTTAATCCAGCACAAACTGCGTGATTACCCTCAGGGTTTGTAATTATGAAATTACGATCATTTTGTTTTCGATCTAAGTTTTGTAACTTTTCATTAACATTTCTTAATTTTAATTTTTTAAGATCAAGTTTCATTAATTTCCCCATGAGTAAACTATACCAGGCTCTGGTTCAAAAATTTTAGCACTATTTACATCTGGCAAATGAGCCATTGCTTGAAATTCTGAGGCGATCGCAACATAGTTTTTCGTTTCGGCTATTACAGCAGGCTTACAAGCTATTTCATCTCGAACAACTGCAAATCCTTTTTTAGTTCCAGTAATAAAAGTATAAAAACCATCTAAATCTTTTAAGCCTGAAGTGAGAGTGTCTTTCAATGATTTTTTATTTGATAAACTATTAGATACATAACCTGCTGCAACTTCTGTATCATTTTCGGAGTTAAAAATATTTCCTTTTTTTACAAGATCTCTTCTTAAATTATTATGGTTTGATAAAGAACCATTATGTACTAGGCATTCGTCTTTTCCAGTTGAGTAGGGGTGTGATCCATCAGTTGTAATTGCACTTTCTGTTGCCATTCTTGTATGACCTATTCCATGGGTGCCACTAAATGAGTCTAGTTTAAATTTTTTTACTACATCTTTTGGATTTCCAACTTGTTTAAATATCTCTATAGAATTTCCGTAACCTACTATAGAAACTTCAGGAAAATCCTCATTAATAATTTTAATTATAATATTAGGTTCAATTGAGGTTTTAAGAATTACATGGTCCGCATGTTGACTCAATTCTATTTTTTTAATTTTATTAGAAATATCTTTTTTAAATTTTTTAAAGTTTAGATCATTGATACACAGAGAATATTTTAAAATATCTTTTTTTTCATTTTTGTAAATTGCAAAACCCGCACTATCAGGACCTCTCGACTCCATATTGTTCAGCATGCCTGATAACATTTTACCTAAACTTTTTTCAAACTTTTTTGTTTTAAGATAAATGCCAACAATTCCACACATAAGTTTTTAGTTAAGTTAAATTAATGATAATAAAAAATCTTTATAGTAGATAAGATTAACTACTACAATGATGATAATAGCCGCTATAACTCCATACTTGGCTTTTGGAAAAGCCACCCCTCTCATTTTGGTAGGTCTTAATTCTTCATTTTTTTCTTTGTTATCCATATTTTATAATTTAAAAAAAAAGGGCGCCACAATTAAGTAGCGCCCAAATTTTTATTTTATATTACCAATCGGTAATGTTGCTTTTATGATCATTTGCACTATGTCTTTTCTTAGCTAATCTTGAAAGCTCTTCACTTTCAGATTTGTTAGTAATGACATGCCAACCGATCCAGATCACTATACCAAGAATAACCAGTAAAGTTTCAGTGGATCCAGCTCCCGGATAAACTGCACCAACAACTTCCTTCGCACTTAAATGATCTATCCAGTTTGTAACTGTAGCCATATTTTTCCTCCTTTACCTGGTTGCTGATGAAACTGCTTTTTCATCTTCTTTAGCAGACTCCATCATTTCATAGTCTAATCCAGCTATTTCTACTTCACGTGGGATTCTTAATTTACCCATTCCATGTAGCACTTTAGCTATGATATAGCCTGGTAACATTCCTAGAACACCGAACATTATAACTGCTCCTAAGAATTGCCCCAATGGATTGATTGATGCATAAGTTGAACCGTCCCACATAGCTCCTACACTGTATCCAGATGCAGGATAACCATTTAAAACAAATCCACAAATCACAAGGCCAACAAAACCAGCATAACCATGTACTGCTACTGCACCAACTGCATCATCAATTTTGAACTTTCGTTCAACCCAGTAATGTAGTTTGTAAGCAATCACAACACCGATCATACCAATGATCATTGCTTGAATTGGATGATATAAATCATTTCCAGCTGAAGCGCAGATGACACCTGCTAGTCCACTAGAGTAAGTCCAGAAAGGATCACCTTTGGCGACCACATATCCAGCCAATAATCCACCTGACAATGACATCAGGAAGTTAAAGGTTATACCACTCAGTGTAGTAGGGGTTACATATATGTTTGTAGCTGTCCAGTAAGTGACACCTTCCATTCCATACTCAGGTCCAAGATCAAATATCGGTATATTACATGCCGCATAGAATCCCCAGAAACCAGTATAGATTAAAAATAATCCAACCGTAACTAGCCAAGGATTTCTTGGTCCTATGTTTCTTGGCTCACCACTTGATGAGAATTTTCCAATTCTTGGTCCTAAAACCACTAGAACACCTAAAGCAAATCCACCCGCGATTGCGTGAATTACTCCTGACGCATAAGCATCATGGTACCCTAAAATTTTAAGCATCCATCCATCAAAGTGCCATCCCCAAGCAGCATCAATTGTCCAAAACACAGATCCAATTGCAATTGCTAAAATTCCAAATGCAAAAGTTGTAATTCTTTCAATGATCGCTCCTGAAACAATAGAAGCAGCTGTCCATGAAAATAGTAAAAATGCAGCCCAGAAAACACCACTTATGTGATCACCTAAATTGACCGCCATAAACTCTGAGTTTGCTAAATACCATTTAGCACTAAAAGTACTATCGTCAGTAATCAACGCTGTACTTTCAGTCATTATTGAAGGTGCAATTCCAGGTCCTGTCGGAAATGCCCAGTAAATCCACCAACCAAAGAAAAACCAGGTTACTGTTACCAATGGTATCAGCATTGTATTTTTCATAAGAGTATGTTGATGGTGTTTGTATCGAGAAGCTCCGACCTCATACATACAGAAACCGACGTGAATTAAAAACATCAGTACCACTGTTACCCAGTAGTAAAATTCTGTAAATATAGTTGTAAGAGCGCCTAACTGATCAGTCATTTTCTCTCTCCCATATTAGTTTTTGAAACCCTATAAAATTTTGTGATTCGTTACAAATAAAGAATACGTAAAAACCCAGTGTGAACACTGAGTTTTTAATTAAATATCAACTACTGATTGTGTAATTAGAATTTTAAGTAAGCTTTTTTCAAATCAACAAGAGGGTGCTTTGGAGACATTTGAAACTTCACTAAAAGTTCTCTCGCAATCATATCTCTGTCTTGTTGGTTGTTTGGAAGTTTAATTGAACTTGGAATAGTTACCCAACCATTTGCATTTCTGCAGAATACAGCAGGCCTACCTTCTTCATATCCCATATGAACATCTTCTAACCAATTCAAATCATCCCATCCCATAGCTTCTACATATTTTTTTAGAAAAGGAGTTATTTTCGTATAGTCTGGAAGAAGATTAACATCATATCTATAACCAATAGATTGACCGATCATTTTCTCTCTAGCTGTTTCTTTTTTTTTTCCTAATTGTTGATCTTTAACAGCTTTTGAGGTTTTTATTTTTTTAGTTTTTTTCTTAGCCATGTTTACCTCTATATTTTGTGATAGTTGTCAACACCAACTGTATAGTTAGTACCTGCTAATGGCACTTTTGCTAAAGCAGATGCTTCTGAAGTTAATGCAGCTAAATCTTCTGGCTCTAGAGAGTGGATATTAGTTTTACCACATGCTCTTGCTAAAAGTTGAGCTTCTAATGTCATTGCATGAAGATAGTTATATACTCTTAATGCAGCAGCATCAGGATTTAATCTCGCTCTAAGTTTTGGATCCTGAGTTGCAACACCTACTGGACAACGACCAGTATGACAGTGATAACACTCTCCAGCTTTTACACCCATTTCTTTTTCAAAGTTAGCCTCTGGAATGTCTTTGTTACAGTTTAAAGCCATCATTGATCCAGTACCAATTGCTATTGCATCAGCGCCTAAAGCTAAAGCTTTCGCCATATCAGCACCATCTCTTACACCACCAGCGTAGATCAAAGTAACTTTTCCAGTTTTACCCACATCATCGATAGCTCTTCTTGCTTCTCTTATTGCAGCAATTCCTGGGATACCAGTATTTGCAGCAGCAATGTGAGGTCCGGCTCCAGTTGAACCTTCCATTCCATCTAGATAAATAGAGTCAGGGTCACATTTCGCAGCCATACGAACATCATCATAAACTTTTGACGCACCTAGTTTTAACTGAATTGGAACTTTATTTTTAGTTAGTTGTCTTAATTCTTCAACTTTTAAAGCCAAATCATCTGGACCTAACCAGTCAGGGTGACGTGCAGGTGATCTTTGGTCAATACCTGATGGTAATGATCTCATTTCAGCTACTTGGTCAGTTACTTTTTGACCCATTAAGTGACCACCCATTCCAACTTTTTGACCTTGACCAATGAATACTTCAATTCCATCTGCAAGTTGAGCATGATGAGGGTTAAATCCATATCTTGATTGGATACATTGATAATACCATTTTTCAGAATATCTTCTTTCATCAGGTATCATCCCACCCTCTCCAGAACAAGTTGCGCTACCAGCCATAGTAGCTCCTCTTGCTAAAGCAGTTTTTGCTTCATATGAGAGTGCCCCAAAACTCATACCGGTAATATAAACAGGTATATCTAATTCAATTGGGTTTTCACATCTTGGACCAATGACAGTTTTAGTTTCACATTTTTCTCTGTATCCTTCGATTACAAATCTTGTAAGTGTTCCTGGTAAGAAAACTAAATCATCAAATGTTGGAATTGGTTTCATTAATGCCATTCCACGCATTCTGTATCTTCCTAACTGAGCTTTAATATGAATATCGTCTATTACTTCAGGAGTAAAAATAGCGTTATGACCTAATAAACTTTTATTTCTTTTTCCTTCTTCATAGGTGTGTACATCAGCTTTTCCACCAACGCTTCCGTTACTTTTTTTCTTTTTAGTTTTTTTCTTAGGCATTAAATTGCTCCTTTCTTCTCTGTAGGTTCTAAATTATCGTAATTCCATAATTTTTTACCAGCTACAATTTTTTTCATTTTGCTGACATCAAACTTTTCACCAATTTCAGCAACTTTTAATTTTCTTTTTAACCAATCTTGGTCGCTTTTTGTAAGTTCAGAGTCTACAGCATCACTACCATATGAACCAATGCTGCCACCTATGAAAATTGTCCCATCATACATAGAGTCACCTAAATTTATCCCTACATCACCAAGAATAATTATTCTTCCTCTTTGCATCATAAAACCTGTAAATGCACCAGCATCTCCACCAATAATGATAGTTCCACCTTTCATATCAATACCAGTTCTAGCACCAACACTACCTTTACAAATTAAATCTCCACCTCTGATAGCTGCACCAAAACAAGATCCTGCATTTTTTTCGATCACAACTTTTCCAGCCATTAAGTTTTCAGCACAAGACCAACCAACTCTACCGTTAATTCTTACAGTAGGACCATCACAAGAACCCATACCAAAATAACCTAAACTTCCTTCAAAAATTAAGTTCAATTTATTTAAAATACCGACACCCAAACTGTGTTTTCCTTGAGGGTTTTTGATAACAATTGTTCCATACCCTTGGCTCATTAAATTATCTATTTCTTTATTAGCTTCTGGAGCTGACATGTCTTTAACATCAAGATCTGTTCTTTTGTTAAAATCAACATCATAAGTTCCAAAATAATAAAAGTTTTCAGCCTCATCAGGGTTAAAAAACTTTTGTTGAGTTCTTCCTGTTAAAACTTCAGTGTGCATACCCATTGACTGGGCTTTTGATTTTTTTTCAACTGTTTTTATATTTGCCATACTTTTACCTCTCCATCAAATGGATCATATGTATCAATTTCTTGTGGAAGAACTGATCTGATCGCTATTTCTTCTGAACCCATTGCAACTAAATCATCTGACTCGTAAAGAACCAATGGTTTTGCAGCCATTGTATCTTTTGCCATTCCTAATGAATCTTTTGTTGCAACAAAATAAGTAAATACCCCATCAAGTCCTGTTAAAGAGTCTCTCATACCTTCTTCAAGACTTGCTCCCTCTCTCATTTTTTGAGCAATATAAACTGCAATTAATTCTGAGTCACATTCAGACATAAATCTCATGCCTTTATTTTCTAATTGTCTTCTATTATTCCAATAATTTGTAAGTTGTCCATTGTGTACCACTGATACGTCACTAAAAGGATATCCCCAAAAAGGGTGAGCTGATTTAATATCAACCCCAGACTCTGTTGCCATTCTAGCATGACCAATTGCATGAGTGCCAACAAGTTTATCTAAAGAGTATCGGTCACACACTGCTTTCGCATTCCCTAAATCTTTAATTACTTCCAATGATTTACCCATTGAAAGGATTTCAACACCTGGAATACTCTCAATTTTTTGAGAGAAATCTAATAGATCTTTTTTATCATAAGAAATTTCATATCTAAGAGAATAGGGTAAAGTTCTTTCTTCTTTTAAAACTTTTGCACCCATCTCAGCTAAATACTGATCTACAATTTTTTTTCTTTCATCATAAACAGAAACATCTTCCATAACAGACGAACTTCCTTCACCAACATTTTCTCCAACTTTGAAACGCATAATAAAATTTTTACCATCTGTATCACCGTACAAAGCATAACCTGTTGAGTCTTCACCTCTATGTTTTAATGCTTGAAGCATTCCTTGTAGTTCGCTTCCAACATTTGAAGATTTTCCTCTATGAATTAAACCTGCAATTCCACACATATATTTTACCCCTTCTATTTAATTTAAGACCTATGGTAGACAATCAAGATAAGTATCCAGATCCCATTGAGTTGTTGCTCCTAAAAATCTTTCCCATTCATCATTTTTGTACCAATGAAACACTTTATACATTTCATCTGGCATAGCTGATTTGATAACTTCATCCTCAGCTAAACGATCAAGTGCTTGACCAAGACTCAAAGGTAATTTTTTAACTTCTTTACCAGCTGCTTGAGCCTCATACATACTTCTGGACTCAGGTTTACCTGGGTCGATGTTATTTGTAAGTCCATCATCAAAACATTTTAGTAATCCAGATCCCATTAAATAGGGGTTATGCATTGAATCAACTGAACGGTATTCAAATCTTCCAGGTGCAGATACTCTCAATCCACAAGTTCTATTTTGATATCCCCAGTCTGCATATACTGGCGCCCAAAAACCAGTGTCCCATAATCTTCTGTAAGAATTAACTGTTGAAGATCCAATTGCAGTTAAAGCACCTAAATGTTTCATTACACCACCAATTGCTTTTAAGCCAACTTTACCAGGTAGCTGAACATCTTTGGTGTCTGGCATAAATGTGTTTGTTCCACCTTCTACGTAAGTAAATACTTCATCCATAGCAGGTAAAGATTTATGAGATAATTTATTAATCTTATCTTTTCCACCCTTCCATAAAGACATATTTGTATGACAACCACTTGCAGACACACCCATAAAAGGTTTGGTCATAAAACAAGCAATTAAGTTAAATTCTCTAGCTACTTGAGCACAAATTTGTCTGTAAGTAGAAAGCCTGTCTGCATTTCTTAAAACATCATCATACATCCAGTTTAATTCTAGTTGTCCAGGAGCATCTTCATGATCTCCTTGGATCATGTCAAATCCCATTGCTCTAGCATATTCAAAAACTTTCATGAAAACTGGTCTTAAAGACTCAAATTGATCTATGTGATAGCAATATGGTTTAGAAAAACCTTTACCAGTTGGAGAGCCATCCTCATTTTTAGTTAACCACATCATTTCTGGTTCAGTTCCAACTCTTAACTGATAGCCGTGTTTTTTCTTAAATTCTTGAGCGTGAATTCTTAAATTACCCCGACAATCAGATGTTAAGTGAGCGCCTGGGTTTTCTCTTTCTTCTCTATTTCTAAAACAAGTAACAAATACTCTTGCTACTTTTTTGTCCCAGGGAAGTTGGCAAAATGTTTCTGGATCGGGGATACCTACTAGCTCTTTTGCTTCAGGTCCGTAACCAATATAATTACCATGACGATCTGTAAATAAGTTTGCAGTAGCTCCATAAACTAATTGAAAACCTTTTTCACACGTTCTTTCCCAATGATCTGTTGGAATTCCTTTACCAACAACTCTACCTGTAACAGATATAAATTGAAAAAAAATATATTCGATACCAAGCTCATTAATTTTTGCCCTAACTTGTTTAACTAGTTTAGCTCTACCGGGTTGGTTAACGTGTTTTTCTAGGTCAGTCATTTTATTCCCCTTTAATGAAATTTTTTATAGCGAACGTTAACTGAAAAATATTATAGTGTCTAGGAGACTTGATTATAATAATTATATATAATTTTTATAAGTAGTGTTTATGAATTAGCTCCAGGGGAACGGACTGTTCGATGTAGGGTGAAGCTCACCTTTCTCGTAACGGTTGTATCTAAAAGGTTTCAATAAATCACTCTCTTGTCCTAGAATTTCTTTTGCAACAAGCTCCCCAACACCAATCATTTTATAACCGTGATTAGCATCTGCAATCATGTAAACATTTTCTAAAAATCTATCAAAGATTGGAAATGAGTCTGGAGTCATACATCCAAGACCTCCTGATGGACCTTTTCTGTACAAGTCAGATTTTCCCTCAAATCTTTTCTGGCAATGAGCTAAAGCAGAACACCACATATCATTAAAGGCTTCAGTAGTTTGGAACTCGGGAGAGTCTAAACCGTATGGATCAACATTAACTTTATCAAAATGTTTATCAACTATGTAAGGTGAAGTTCCACCTTGAACACCCAAACCTTCAATATCAGGTTTATAATAAATTCCCCAAATTTTATCTGTAATTAATTTTTTCGTTTTGTCTGAATATAATGGTGCAGTTGAGTCTACGTGAATTACTGGAGGTTGTTCTCCATTATTCATTTTTAAAAAGTCTGGCTCAACACCAATCACACCTTCTTGAAGCATCCAATAAGTCCACATATCAGTTTCGTGCATTTTACCATCTTTACCTTTGATGTTTGCAGTTTTAGGAAGTTCTAACATATTCCAAAAATCTCTAGCCCACGGACCTGCTCCAATAACTACCTGTTCACACTCTATAGTTCCTTTATTAGTTTCAACTCCAGTTACAGCTTTACTATTACTGCCTCTTTTAAATCCGTTTACCGTTACACCTTTCATTACTTGAACACCATTTGAAGTAGATTTATTTTCAAGAGCTTTAATCGAATCCTTGTTAAATGCATATCCACCTTTTTTTTCATGAAGAACAGATGTGATTCCTTGAGCCTGCCAATCATCAAACATACCCTTCATATAATTCATACAATCTTTTTCACCTTCAATAAATTCTGATTCGTATCCAATAGCTTTTTGTTGTTCATAAATTGTTGCAACATCTTCATGCATTACTTCTGGTGAGATTTGCAGGTATCCGACTGCATTATACTTAAAAGCTTTAGGATCACTTTCCCAAACAGAAACTGAATGAGCCATTAATTCTCTCATAGCTGGTTGAAAATAATTATTTCTAACAACACCACAAGCAATACCGCTTGCACCTGCTGCTATATCTTCTTTTTCAAGAACTATTATGTCACCTGGATTTTTGTAAGTTTCTGATAGCTTCCACGCTGTGCTTAAACCATGAATACCACCACCTATAATAACAACTTTTGCTTTATTTGGTAATTTTGTCATAATTGATATTATTAGTAACAAAATGAATAGACAGTGAAAGTATTATTTATAGTACTAAAAAATATATATATAAATCATACAATTAAAATGGATATAAAAAATAAGCTTTAAATAGTACCAAAATAAACATAGCATTTATAAATCATGAGCCATCAATATTATAAACCGGCTGAATCTAGATTGCAAAGAAGCGAACTTGCAGTTCCAGGCTCTTCACCAAAAATGTTTGAAAAAGCTTTGAGTTCTACAGCTGATTATATTTTTTTAGATTTAGAAGATGCAGTTTCTCCAAACGATAAAATATCAGCAAGATCAAATGTAATTAAAGCTCTCAATGAAATGAATTGGAGAAAAAACGGAAAAACAATTTCAGTTAGAATTAATAGTTTAGATACACATTATATGTATAGTGATTTGATAGAAATTGTTGAACAAGCAGGCGAAAATATTGATACAATTTTAGTCCCTAAAGCTGGAACTGCAAGCGATGTATATATGGTTGATTGTTTGTTGACACAAATAGAGACAAATAAAAATTTAAAAAATAAAATTGGAATAGAATGTTTAATTGAAACCGCTTTAGGAATGTCAAATATAAAAGAGATAGCAAAATCTAGTGAAAGATTAGAGGCTTTGCATTTTGGTGTGGCAGATTATGCTGCTAGTTTAAGAGCTAGAACGGTTGTTATTGGAGGATTGAATCCTGATTATCCTGGAGATCAGTGGCACCATGGATTATCAGAATTAGTAATGACTTGTAGAGCTTATGGGCTTAGAGCAATAGATGGACCATTTGGAGATTTTAATGATCCTGATGCTTATGTGGCTGCTGCAAAACGGGGAGCAGCAATTGGTATAGAAGGTAAGTGGGCAATTCATCCTTCACAAATCGAACTTGCTAATAATGTTTTTTCACCCCCAGAAACTGAAGTTACTAAAGCTAAAAGAATTTTAGAAGAGTTAGACAAAGCAGCTAAAGAAGGCAAAGGTGCAGCTCAACTTGATGGCAGAATGATTGATGCAGCATCAGCTAGAATGGCTGAGAATGTTGTGAATATTAATAAATTAATTAATAAAAATAAATAATGGATATACACGAATATCAGGCAAAAGAAATCTTATCCAGTTTTGGAGTAACAATACCAAGAGGAGGTATTGTTTATAGTCCGGAAACTGCTGAAAATAAAGCAAGAGAAATAGGTGGATCGAAATGGGTTGTTAAAGCACAGATTCATTCTGGAGCCAGAGGAAAAGCGGGTGGAGTAATTGTTTGTAATTCTCCTTTAGAAGTTGCTCAAGCAACTGATAAATTGTTAGGAAAAAAACTTGTAACAAATCAAACAGGACCTGAGGGCAAAATAGTAAATAGAATTTATATTGAGGAAGCAACAGATATTGAAAAAGAATTATATCTTGGGCTAGTTTTCGATAGAAGTTCTGAAAGTATAATGGTTGTAGCTTCAACAGAAGGAGGAATGAGTGTTGAAGAAATTGCAAAAGATAAACCAGAGTCAATTATTAGATCAAAAATTGAAGTTGCAGTTGGTATCCAGAACTTTCAAGCAAGAGAGCTTGCATTTGGATTAGGTATTGAACCAGAGTTAATCAGAAGAGCATCAGAAACAATTGTTGGATGTGCAAAAGCATTCAGCGAATTAGATGCCACGATGGTTGAGGTGAATCCATTAGTTATCTCAAAACAAAAACAAATCTTAGCTTTAGATTGTAAAATGAGTTTTGATAATAATGCAATGTTTAGAAGAGATAAAGTTTCAGAATTAAGGGACAAAACTCAAGAGGATGAGAAAGAAGTTTATGCATCTGATAGAGGTTTAAATTATGTGAGTTTAGATGGAAATATTGGAAATATCATAAATGGCGCTGGTCTTGCTATGGCATCTATGGATATGATTAAATTGGCAGGAGGAGAGCCAGCTAATTTTCTTGATGTTGGTGGAGGGGCAACCCCTGAAAAAATAGTTAAAGCTTTCAAGCTAATTACAATGGACAAGAAAGTTAAAGTAATTTTAGTAAATATTTTTGCAGGAATAAATAGGTGTGATTGGGTTGCAGAAGGAATAGTGCAGGCACTTGAAAAAATTGAAATCAATGTTCCATTGGTAATAAGGTTAGCTGGAACAAATGTAGAAAAAGGAAATAAAATTCTTCAAGATAGTAAATTAAAATACATTGAAGCAGATACATTAGAGGATGCAGCAAATAAAGCAGTTGCAGCATTAAAGTAATCAGATGGCAGTATTTATTGACAAAGAGACAAAAATTTTAATTCAAGGGTTTACTGGAAAAATGGGAACTTTCCATGCTGAAGAAATGATAAAGTATGGATCTAATCTTGTTGGAGGTGTTACACCTGGGAAAGGTGGCCAAAAACATTTGGATAAACCTGTATTTAATACAGTAAAAGATGCTGTTAAGCATACTGGGGCAACGGCATCAATCTTATTTGTTCCCCCTGCTTTTGCTGCAGACTCTGCAATGGAGGCTGCTGATGCAGGTATCAAAACATGTGTTGCTATTGTAGATGGAATTCCTTCACATGACATGATTAAGATTAAAAGATATATGCGTAGATATTCTAGAAAAGAAAAAATGACCTTAGTTGGACCTAACTGTGCAGGAATAATAAGTCCTGGTAAGTCAATGTTAGGAATTATGCCAGGCCACATTTATAAGGAGGGTCGAGTTGGAATTATTAGCAGATCTGGAACATTGGGGTATGAAGCAGCACAACAGTTAAAAAATTTAAATATTGGAGTTTCAACAAGTGTAGGTATTGGGGGCGATCCAATAAATGGTAGTTCATTTAGAGATATTATTGAAAAATTTGAAACTGACGAAGAAACGGATGCAATCTTAATGATTGGTGAAATAGGTGGTCCGCAAGAGGTTGCGGCAGGTGAATTTGCAAAAGAAAATATGAAAAAACCAATAATAGGTTACATAGCAGGTTTAACTGCACCTAAAGGCAGAGTAATGGGGCACGCTGGTGCAATAGTTTCAGCCTATGGAGAGAGTGCAGTTGAGAAAGTAGAACTTTTAAAAGAATGTGGTGTAACTATCTCTAAAAATCCATCAGTTATGGGTGAAACGGTTAAGCAAGTCTTAAATAGTAAATAAATTAATCTTACGATTACTTCTACAGTAAATATTTAAAGTTCTAAATTTTTTAATTTTTGTATGTATTCATCAAATTCTTTAACAAATGACTCAGTTGGCTTGATATTTTTTTTTCTTTGATCCGTCGAAGTTTTTTCTAAATAAAAAAAATTATTTTCACATGCCTCATTAATTATTAATGCTGATTTAGGTCTAGAAGTTTTAAATAATTTTGTCTTAAGCTCTTCAACTGATAACTTTTCACCCTGTCTATATGAATTCATAACCAACAACATCATGTGATAATGTGACGGAGATTTTCGAAAAAAATAATTACTGGAACTATGAGAGTGCCTCACTTGATCTTCCCAAAATTCCAATAAATCTTTTGTTCCTTTCATTTATGCTCTAACTCTTGATTTTGTTGGGTCATAAAAAGGAAAAGATACAACTTTTGCACCAATTCTTTTTTGATGCCCGTCTAATTTTCCAATCTCAACATCAGTTCCAATTTCGGAATATTTTACATCTATTCTGCATAAAGCAATATTTTTTCCAAGTTTAGGAGATATCATTCCACTAGTTATTATCCCAATTTGTGCACGACCAACATGAACACAGTCACCATGAACAGCAGGTTCGTGACCAATTAATTCTAAGCCTACTAATTTTTTTTGTGGATTTGCTTTTCTTTTAATTAGCTCCTCTTTACCAATAAAATCATCCTCTTTAGTTTTCAAAGGAACTGTAAAACCTATTCCAGCTTCAAAAGGATCTGTTTGATCATCAAATTCGTAACCATAAAAAATTAAACCAGCTTCAATACGAACCATATCTAAAGCCTCTAATCCTAAAGGTGTTATTTCAAATTCTTTTCCAGCTTCCCAAACTTTACTCCATATTTCATTGGCATCTTTTGGATGGCACCATATTTCATAGCCGAGCTCGCCTGTGTAACCAGTTCTTGAAATAACAATAGGGGTTCCTGTTTCATGTTCAATTCGCGCAATATTAAATCTAAACCATTCAAGTTCAGTTATTGATGGCTGGATAGGAGCTGTCCATACAAATTTTTCTAAAATTTTTCTACTATTAGGACCTTGAACAGCAATATTATGAATATGATCAGTTGCAGATTTTATCCATACTTTATAATTTTTCTTTCTAGCTTGTTCTTTTAACCACTCTCCACTGTACTCATCCCCACCAATCCATCTAAAATTATCTTGTCCAAATTTAAAGAGAGTACCGTCATCTAACATACATCCATTTTCATAACACATCGCTGTGTAGACAACTTGACCCACTGATAATTTTTTAACATTTCTAGTTAAAGTGTATTGCATTAAATTTTCAGCATCAGGACCTAGTATTTCAAACTTTCTAAGAGGAGAAAGGTCAGTTGCGATAGCACTTTCTCTACAAGCATTGTATTCTTTTATTGTTCCTGAATTAGTAAAATTATTTGCTAACCAAAAACCTTTATATTCTACAAAGTTTCTAGTTAGTTCAGATGTTTTTTTATGAAAACCTGTTTCTTGTGTTAGTTTTGGTTCTGAGTCTGTTTTCATTCTAAATGCAATAGCTTTTGAATACTTGTTATTTTTTGCATAAGTTCTAACAAATATATCAGTAGGGTTCCAGCCATTAGCAGCATCTACATCACATGGACAGGCTGATGATATACATGTTAAATCCTTTAAAGCTCTAAACAAAACATAGTCACCTGGTCTAGACCATGGTTCGTCAAATGTAGCTATATTGTTTGCATCAATCCCAGTATTAAAAAAAAGATTTATTGCTGACCAGCTTTTTCTGGCATTAATGTCATATTTTTCTAATCCATTATTAAAGTTATCAGTGCAATTGATATGGCCCATATAGCCAAGATCTTCATAGTATTTAGAAGTACACGCTAAATTAAATGTATCATGTCTTCCAACAGTGTCTCTCACAACCTCAACCATTGCTTCATGATTTCCATCATAAAATTTTGAAAACAAACCTGGACCAGGATAAGCACTCCCCATAAATGTTCTTGTTGCCTTATCGTCAATTATACTTTCAATACCATCATTTAATTTATGGGTGTCAAAAGCCAAGAAATCAGAGCATTGCCTTCCTCCTGTATCAATAATTTGAATATATTCACCAGCTTTTACCTCATATGTTTCTGCGGTTCTTCTTTTAACAAGCTGTTCAACTAATGGATCACTTAAAGGGTCAGGTAAAATAAACTGTTCATCTGTTTCTGAAAATTTTGCTCTATAAATAAAAATAGTTAAATCAGTTGGTGGATTTTGTTCATGAACATTTAATGGATCACCTGGAGCAGCGATTAAGATAAAACACTTATCTTTTGATGAAAGAGTTATTTTTTCACCCATCAAACAATCTTCCTCAAACATAATTGATGATTTAGCTTTATGAAGATCTAAATTTCTTTTTTTAAAAATCTTTTTAATTTTTTCATCTTTTGCAACTACTCTTTTAGAAAATTCTGCATTAGCATTTTCTTTTAAATTTAGAATTGATAAATCTGGTTTCCCTTGATTGTTAAAAACTATAATTTCACAAATTTGTTTACCCTCGTCGTTTATGATTTCAATTTTATCTTCTGGATAAACCTCTATTACAGATAAACCACCACCTTTAACAAAATATCTTTCAACTCCTGGTGGTAAAGTTCTTAAACCTGGATTTCTAATTTCGTTACTAGTTCCTAACATTTTACCAAAACTATATATATTTTATATAAGTTTATTCCAATCAAAACGAGTTGACTAGAAGTTTAATTCATAACATACTTTGAGCATTAATATTAATAGAGGGGAAAAAATGAAAAAAATAACATCATTAATATCTGCTCTGATTATTTCTGTAGTAAGTTTTACAGGAGTATCTAATGCAGCAGATAGCAAAAAACCCATCGTTATTCCAACTCATAACTGGTCAAGCCAAATTGTAATGGCTTATGTTATTGGTGGAATATTTGAAAGTATGGGAAACAACGTTAGTTATGTAAATGCTGACTCACAAGCAGTATACGAGTCAATTAGAATTGGTGACGTATCTATTTCTCATGAAGTATGGGAATCTGCTTTTGGTAAATCATTTACTACAGCTCTAGATAAAGGTGGTTTGCTTGATTGGGGTGATCATGAAGCAAGAACTCTAGAGGATATGGGTTATCCTAACTGGGTTACTGAAAAAGGGTTGTGCCCAGGTTTACCAGATTGGACTGCTTTAAAAAATCCAGCATGTGCGAAGAATTTTGTAACACCTGACTCAGGTGGAAAAGGAAGAATGCTTGAAGGTCCACAAACTTGGCATGGAGATTTAATACCACAAAGGGTTGATGCTCTAGGTTTAGGAGATCTTTGGATGGTTAAATTTGCTGGAAGTGCTGATGCGCTTTGGGCAGAATTATCAGCTGCTGAAAAAGAAGGAAGAGGAACAATTATCTTTAACTGGACACCAAACTTCACAGATGGTGCTGGTTTTACATTTATAGACTTTCCTCCATACACTGCTGGTTGTAGACCAGAAGATGGTGGTGACGGTAAATGTGGCTCGCCAGATGGTTATTTGAAAAAAGCTGTAAATGGTGATTTTCCAAAAACTCATCCTGCAGCGGCTAAAGCATTTAAGAAAATGTCTTTCTCTACAAGTCAAATTGGTGCAATGGCAGCTTTAGTTGACGTTGACAAAATGACTCATGAAGATGCAGCTAAAAAATGGTTAGCTGATAACAAGAAAGTGTGGGAAGAGTTTACACACGATCATTAAGGTCAAGTTGTAATAAATTAACAAATCTCTCCCAACAAAGTTGGGGGGGATTTTTTTTTAAAGTTTCATTTTTTTATGATTACAAAAAAAATTAATTTTACATTAAAATATTTTTTATTTTCGTTCCTTGGTTTATTTTTTATTAATTTATCATTAGCACAGGATATAAATATTCAAGAGAGTATTAATTTAAGTTTTAAATGTGATTTAGATAAAAAAATAATTAAAAATTCAGAATATAATTATCAAACTTTTTTAGCTAAAGACTTAAATGAAAAAGGTTTAGATAAATTTGAGATTGAAGCAATTAAACCTGAAAAACTTTTTATAAAAGGATTGTCATTGTTCCTTTCAAAATCAGATAGACTAAATGTTAAAATTGTAAATAAAGATGTAGTTTTATTTAAAGCAATCGATCAAAAACAAAATTATTCTGAGTCAGCTATCATAGATAGAAATTCTGGCGAATTAATTCATGAAATTACAAAAAATATTAAAAGTGAAAACTCTGAAAAAGATATTTCATTTTATTCATGCAGTAAAAAGGAGAAAAAAGTCTAATTTTTTTTAATAATTTTGTGTAAAGTGTTAAAATGAAAAAATATTTAATTAGCATAATTTTTGGTTTATTAATTACATCTTCAGCCTTAGCTCGAAGCACTGGATGTAAAGAAGGTAATTGTGAAAATGGTTATGGTAAATGGGTATATACAGATAAAACAACTTATGAAGGTGAGTGGGTTGGAACAAAAAAACATGGTCAAGGAACTGAAACCTGGCCAAATGGATATATCTATAAAGGTGAATTTAAAGATAGTATGTGGAGTGGTTTAGGAACTTTAAATTTTCCTGATGGTTCAACTTATGAAGGACAATGGGACAATGGTTTTATGAATGGAAAAGGAACTTTTACTTGGACTGATGGAAAACAAATAACAGGAATATGGATAAATGGAAAGTTACAAGAATAGATGTTAAAAGAAAATTATTTTCATAAAATAAAAGAGTTACCAGAAACCACCAAACAATTTGGTGGGTTAGTGGTAATGATAATAATTGTAATATTATCCTTTGCTGTCTTGAACAATATTTTTGGTGAAGGTGATGAGTTAGTTGCAAAAATGAAAATTGAAGAGGAAAGAATAGCCCAAGCAAGAAAACTAGATAAATTAATTTCAAGTCTTCCCTCAGGTATTTTAGTATCTTTTGATGGAACTGATCACTTTAGATTAACCGATGAAGTATACAAAAAGGTTTGTAATGCTACAAAACTTATTCCACAGCGTGCAATTATGGGAGCTAATTTTCTAAATTTTAGAGCTCATGAGCTATATATGATGAATGGTAATAAAATTAGTGAAACGTTTGTTAAATGGGATACAGAAAAAAACAAATGTTTTGCAGGATTTGTGGTAAGTGGAAAAAATGTTGGTGTAGATGAAACGATTACCGTAAGTGGCGAAGCTTTAAGTTTTTTAAGCACAGGTATTGATACAAGAGTTTATTTTATTAAAAATTTTTAAGGAGGAAAAACAAATTATATCGATTTTATTTTATTCTTATTTCGTATAACCTGTTTACAGTTTATGTCTGACTCAGTAATCAAATGTGAGGGTGTTTATAAAATTTTTGGTGAAAATGCCAAAAAAATGCTTGATGAAGCAAATGGTAATGTAGATGCAAAAACATTTCAAGAAAATGGATGCATTGTAGGCGTAAATAATGCTTCTTTTGAGGTTTCAAAAGGAGAAATGTTAGTTGTTATGGGTTTATCTGGATCAGGTAAATCAACTTTATTAAGATGTATTTCCAGATTAACAGATGCCACAGGTGGAAAGATTTTTATAGAAGGTCAGAACTTACTTCAGTTAAATAACAAAGAACTAATTGATCTAAGACGAAATAAAATGGGAATGGTTTTCCAAAGCTTTGCTCTATTACCTCACAAAACAGTTGTAGAGAACATTGCTTTTCCACTTCAAATTAAAGGGATTAAAATTGAAGAAAGCATTAGTAAAGCAATGGAAATGGTAAAATTGGTTGGTCTTGACGGAAGAGAAAACTATTTTCCAAGAGAACTTTCAGGAGGTCAACAACAAAGAGTAGGAATTGCTAGATCATTAGCTGTAGAACCAGACATATGGTTTTTAGATGAACCTTTTTCAGCACTAGATCCATTAATTAGAAAAGAAATGCAAGATGAGTTTTTAAGACTTCAAGAAAAATTACAAAAAACAATTATGTTTATTACTCATGATTTTGATGAAGCTCTAAAGCTAGCTGATCGAATTGCGATTATGAAAGATGGCATTATTGAGCAATTAGATACACCAGCTAATATTGTTTTAAATCCAGCAACAGAATATGTGAGGAAATTTACAGAAGAAGTTCCTAGAGAAAAAGTTTTACTAATCGAAGATGTTATGGATGCAACTACTAACGATAATTTAAGCGATTTGAAAGTTTCCAAAGATGAAATCATTGAAAATGTTGCGGAAAAAATTCTTACTCAAGAAAAAACAGTAACTGTAGTAGACGAAAATAATCAAATTATAGGCTCTATCAATCCATCAAAAATAATCAATACAGTTTTTGGGGGACGTAAAAATAACAGTTAGATTATGGAATTGATTAAAAAATACCCCAAATTATTTCAGTGGTTATTTTTATTAATTGTATTTTTTGCACTTTGCTTTGCAATTGATGTTCCTGAAACATACAAATTTATAAGGGGACAAGCAGAATTTATTAAAGACCCAAACCAAAGTTCCTACGTTTTATTTGGTAAAGAAGTAAGATATTATGCTTTTGATGTGTTTTGGAGATTACCACCACTTCTTGGGTGGCTCCCTATTTGGATAAATGACTCTTTATTTTTCTTAATGAATGAGTGGATGCCAATAGAGTTTTGGAACGAAGATACTCAAGAATTTAAAACACGTCCCTTAGTGTTGCAAATCACAAGAAATGTTACCTCTTTTATGACTTTTCTCATTGAATTAATAAGAGAAATTTTATTAGGTGGGCTTAATACTATTGTTGCATTTTCGAGTTGGGATTGGATCGATGCAAATCCGTGGGCAGAATTACCAGGATTACCATGGACAATCGTAGCAGCAGGCGCAACAATTTTGGCTTATAAACTTAGCGGTAAAGGACTTGCATTATTTGCTGCTTTAGTAATGATTTATATTTCCATTTTTGGTCAATGGAAACCTTCAATGCAAACACTCTCTTTTATATTAGTGGCAGCCCCATTATCATTTATTTTTGGGTTAGGTTTAGGCGTAGCAGCATTTAAAAGTAAAAGAGTTGAGAAAGCTTTGTATCCAATACTTTTAGTGATGCAGACAATGCCTCAATATGCAGTTTTAGTTCCAGCAATTGTTCTTTTTGGAGTGGGCGATCATGCGGCCGTAATCATAACCATGGTTGTTGCAGTTCCACCAATGATACTATTAACTTTATTAGGTCTTAGAGGAATATCTCCAGAGGTTATTGAGGCAGGTAAAATGAGCGGATGTAGTAATTGGCAATTGATGTCTAAAGTATTAATTCCAACAGCTAGAAGAGATATCTTGATTGGAGTTAACCAGGTTATCATGGTTTGTTTTTCAATGGCGGTTATTTCAGCTTTTATAGGTGCAAAAGGTTTAGGATTTAATTTATTGTTAGCATTAAATCAGTTAAATATTGGATTAGCGTTAGAGGCTGGATTATGTATTAGTTTAATTGCAATACTTTTAGATAAAATGTCTTTAGCTTGGGCTAATAAGCAAATTGATTATTTTGGTAACTTAACATTTTTTCAACGTCATAAAAATATATTATTTTTTAGTGCAGCAGTAGTATTAGGTATATTGTTTGCATACTTAGGATCTTTTTATTTTAAAGATGGGTATAATTATCTTTTCGAAGTTCCACACAACAAAGGTATATCAACAGCAGATTTTTGGAATAAAGGTGTTGATTGGATTTTTGATACTTTCTTTGTATATATAAAAGCATTTAACACGTGGTTAATTGTAGATGTGCTTCAGCCAATGCGTGCCTTATATTTAAGAATGCCTGCTGTAGCGACTTTAGTTTTAGTAGTAGGAGCAGGATATATAATAGGTGGTATTCGTTCTGCTTTAGTTGTTTGCGGATTAACATTATTTATAGCATTAAGCCCATGGTGGGATAGAGCTTTAGTTACAACTTACATGGCAACTTTTGGAGTTATTATATCTTGTATAATCGGATTTACAGTTGGTACTTTGTGTTTTCAGAATAAAAGTTCAGCAAGTTTCATGTTGGGAGTTTGTGATATTTTTCAAACTTTTCCATCATTTGTTTATCTAATACCTGTAATGATGCTTTTTGGAATAACAGATACATCTGTATTAATTGCAGTGATAGTTTACGCAACCATACCTGCAACAAGATATACTATTGAGGGTCTTAGAAGTGTTCCAGCAGCATTACATGATGCAGCGACAATGTCAGGTGTAACAAAATTTCAAAGATTATTTAAAATAGAATTTCCACTAGCTTTTCCACATATGATGCTTGGACTAAATCAAACCATAGTTTTTGCTCTATTTATGGTAATTATTGGTGCTTTTATTGGTACAGAAGATTTAGGACAATATATTTTAAAAGCCTTATCCGATAAAAAAGGTGCTGGCATAGGACTTACTTTAGGAATCTGCGTTGCATTTATAGGATTAATCTTTGATAATCTAATTAGAACTTGGGTAGATCAAAGAAAAAAACATCTTGGAATAATTTAAGATTAAAATCTAAAAAATTAATTTATTTGTTTAAAAAAGTTTTCAAAGAATCGTCCATTGCAGTTTCCCAAGCAGTGTGATGCATAGGAGCTACTGAGCCTGTAACAGGCGATGAGAAAGATTTATTTCTATAAGTCATAATATCTTCAACTTTGTGATGTTCCCATTCTTTGAAATGTTTTCTAATTAATTCAAAATCTATTTTAGGATAGTCAGATAAGCTGTGAAGTTCTTTAGTATATTCAGTCTGAAAATCAATCATTTGGTCTGGATTTTCTAATTTTTCTTCCATTGCTACCCACTTATTAATATCCTTTTCAACTTCAGAATTATTAGGAATCTTAATTTTGTTCATTATCACATCTCTTGCAAACCACGCTTGACAATCAAACATGTTAAATGTGTGAAATTGATCTTGCATGCCGAGGTATAAAAGTTTAGGATTTTTTTGCCATACTACACCTTTGTATAACATTGGCGGATATAATCTGTTTGTAGTTTCAAGTTTTAAATCTTCTGATAAAAATGGAAAATGATGAAGATAACCAGTGCATAAAATTATTGCATCCGCTTCTTGCTCATGGCCGTCTTTAAAAATTGCCTTACTACCTTCAAGTTTATCAAGGTGAAAAACTTCTTTCATTCCTTTTGGCCATTTAAATCCCATTGGATTGTGTCTATAACCTATTGTTACACTTTTAGCTCCATACTTATGGCATTGAAGAGCAACGTCTTCAGCAGAGTAACTACTGCCTAAAACTATAACATTTTTATTTCTAAATTCTTCTGCATCTCTGAAATCATGGGAGTGCATAATTCTTCCAGGAAAAGATTTCATTCCTTGATATTCAGGAATAAAAGGAACAGAGAAGTGACCAGTTGAAACAACCAAATAGTCAAATATATCTTTTGATTTTTTATTATTTTTCTTGTCACGGTAAGTTACTTCAAATTTTTCACCATCAAATAATGTATTTGTTACAGTATGATTAAATTTTACTTTATCTTTAAGATTACCTTTTTTGACCCTACCTAATATATAATTGTATAAAACTTCTCTTGGAGGAAAAGAAGGAATAGGTTTTCCAAAATGTTCATCAAAAGAATAGTCTGCAAATTCTAAACATTCTTTTGGTCCGTTTGACCAAAGATATCTATACATACTATTTGGGACAGGATCTCCATACTGATCAGAGCCAGTTCTCCAGCTATAATTCCAAAGGCCACCCCAGTCCTCTTGTTTATCAAAACAGACTATTTCAGGTATTTTTTCACCTTTCTTTTCAGCTTGTTCAAAAGACCTAAGCATTGATAAACCACAAGGTCCAGCGCCGATTATAGCAACTTTAGTCATAAATTATGAACTCCAATTTAATAATTTTATAATTCTACTTTACTAACAATTTTCTGAAAATTACAATGAAAAAAATCTAACCAAAGTGAGAATTTTTTGAAAAAATTAATATTATCTATAGACCAAGGAACAACATCATCTAGATCTATTTTATTTGATCTTAAGGGAAAAAAAATCTTTTCATCTCAGTATGAGTTTAGACAAATATTTCCAAATTTAGGATGGGTTGAACATAATCCTGAAGAAATTTGGAAAGTTACTTTAAGAACTATTAAAGAGGCGATAAAGAAAAGTAAAAGATTAAAAACTAAAATCATCTCAATTGGTATAACAAACCAAAGAGAGACAACTATTCTTTGGGATAAAAATACGGGTAAGCCAGTTTATAATGCAATTGTTTGGCAAGATAGAAGAACAAACAAAATTTGTTCAAATTTAAAAAAAAGAAAATTAGAAAATTTATTTAGACGCAAGACAGGATTATTTATTGATCCGTATTTTTCAGCAACAAAAGTGAAATGGATATTAGATAATATCTCAATATCAAAAAAACTTTTAAAAAATAAACAATTAATGTTTGGAACAATAGATACTTTTTTAATTTGGAGATTAACTAATAAAAAAAATCATCTAACTGATGCAACAAATGCTAGTAGAACCATGATGTATAATATTAATTCAAATAAATGGGATGATGAAATCCTAAAAAAATTGAATATTCCAAAATCTATTTTACCAAAAGTAAAAAATTCTGCAGATAATTTTGGAATAACGTCTAAAAAGATTATAGGTGAAGAGATACCAATTAATGCAGTGCTAGGAGATCAACAAGCAGCCGCAGTAGGACAAGCTTGTTTTGATAGAGGTTCAGTTAAAAGCACTTATGGGACAGGTGCGTTTGCTATAATCAATACAGGAAATAAAAAAATTTTATCAAAAAATAAATTATTAACTACAATTTGCTATAGATTAAATAATAAAAATACATATGCTTTAGAAGGTTCGATTTTTATTGCTGGTGCTGGTGTCCAATGGTTACGAGATAAAATTAAATTAATCAATAATGCTTATGAAACTGAAAAAATTGCAAAATCTAAATTAAATAATGATGGAGTGTATATTGTTCCAGCATTTACAGGTTTAGGAGCTCCATACTGGAGTGCAGAGTCCAAAGGTTTAATCACTGGATTAACTCGAAACACTGACTGGAAAAATTTAGTTAGAGCAATAATAGAGTCTGTTGCTTATCAAAGTTATGATTTATTTGATGCTATGAAAAAAGATGGATCTAGACCTAAAATTATTAAAGTTGACGGAGGTATGGTTGCTAACAAATGGTTTGCTCAGTTTTTATCAGATATATTGAATACAAAAGTATTACGACCAGTTATTCAAGAAACTACAGCATTAGGAGCAGCTTTCTTTGCTGGGTATCAAGCAGGTGAATTTAAATCCCTTAATGAAATAAAAAATAAATGGAAAAAAGATGCCATTTTTGTACCTAAAATTAACAAAAAATTAAGAAATAACTTATTGAAAGGGTGGCAACAAGCAATTAGAAAAACTTTAGCTTAATTTTAGCTTATGAAAAAAATAGTAATTATAGGAGCTGGTGCAATGGGATCTGCTTTTGCAGTACCATGTATTGAAAATAAAAATGATGTAACGATAGTAGGAACTCATCTAGAGGATAATTTGATAAAAGATATCATTTCAAATGATCATCTTCATCCTGGATTAAAAACAAAGCTCCCAAAAGAAATAAAATTTGTCCAATTCAAGGAATTACAGCCCCTTTTAGAAAAAGATTTAGATTTAATTGTTGCAGGAATTAGCTCAGTAGGAATTGAATGGTTTGTTAATCAGATTTCTAAAAATTATAAAAAAAAATTACCAATTGTTTTATTAACAAAAGGCTTATCTATAGTAGACAATGAACTTATAACTTTATCTGATAAAATTAAAAATCTATTAGAAAAAGATGGTCATTCACAAATTAATATCTCTGCAATTAAAGGCCCTTGTTTAGCTGCTGGCTTAGCAAATAAAATGAGAACTGGAACAGTTATCGCCAATCGAGATATAAAAGAGTGTCAGCTATTGAAAAAAATGATTTCAACAAATTACTATTCTACTGAAATATCAGAAGATATTACCGGAGTAGAGCTATCAGGGGCAATTAAAAATATATATTCAATGCTAATTGGTGCATCTGAAGGATTAAGCAATTCTCAATCCACAAAAGAAATTCAATCTAAATATTTTTTAAATACTGCGGCCTCATTAATTCATAGATCAATTTCAGAAATGGTTGAATTTGTTTCTCACTATGGAGGTAAACCAGAAACAGTATACGGTTTGGCAGGTCTTGGTGATTTATATGTAAGTGCCATTGGTGGAAGAAATAGTTTAATGGGAAAATATTTGGGTGAAGGATACTTATATAATGACGCTAAAGAAAAATTTATGAAAGATGTAACCGTAGAAGGTGCTCAACTTGCCTTGGAAATTGGACCAAGAATTCTTGAAGACTTAAATAGTAAAAATTTTCCACTAATGTTTAATATGTTAAATACTATTTGTGAAAATAAAAAATTAGAAATTAATTGGTAAATGAAATCAAATTGGAATTATCCAACAACTATGTGGGTTGGAAAAGACAGAATTAAAGATTTAAGTAATGCTTGCAAAACTTTAAATATTGATAGACCATTATTGGTAACCGATAATGGGCTTGCTAAATCACAAATTGTAATTGATGTTTTAATCAATTTAAAAGAACATGGTATTTTAGTGGAGCTATATTCTAATGTAGTGGGCAATCCAACTGGTACAAACGTGACTGAGGGTATTGATTATTATAATAAAAATAACTGTGATGGTGTAATAGCTTTTGGAGGTGGAAGTGGCCTTGATGTTGGTAAAGCAATCGCATTTATGTCAGGACAGACATTGCCCATATGGGATTTTGAGGACATAGGAGATAATTGGACTAAAGCAAATTCTGACAAAATAGTGCCAATTATAGCTGTACCAACAACTGCAGGAACTGGATCAGAAACAGGACGTGCTTCTGTAATATTAAATGAAGAAACAGGTGTTAAAAATATAATTTTTCATCCTAAACTCTTACCATCAATAGTTATTTTAGACCCAGTACTAACAATTGGTTTGCCCTCAAAAATTACAGCGGCAACTGGTATGGATGCTCTTGCCCATAATCTGGAAGCCTATTGTGCACCAGGATATCATCCGATGGCTGACGGAATTGCTTTAGAAGGTATGAGAATAATTAATGATTGGTTATTAGAAGCTGTCAATAATGGATCAAATATTGAAGCACGACAAAATATGTTAACAGCAGCCAGCATGGGATCAACAGCATTTCAAAAAGGTTTAGGCGCAATTCACTCATTAAGTCATCCAGTTAATGCTTTAAATAATGTTCATCACGGCTTATCTAATGCAATATTTATGCCTTATGTTTTAACTTTTAATAAAGATGTAATTGAAAAAAAAATAATTAAAATTTGTGAATATCTAGAACTTCAAGATCAATCTTTTAATGGTTTTATCAATTGGGTTTTAGATTTAAGAAAAAAACTTAATATGCCTCATAAATTATCAGAAGTGATAGACGAAAAAAATTTTGATCTTGATAGATTGTCAAAAATGGCTTTAGCAGATCCTTCTACAGGAGGAAATCCAAAAGAATTAAGTGAAAATGACATGAAGGTTATGTATCAACATAGTATGACTGGTGAGTTGTTTGAATGAGTAATTTAAATATTTTAATTGTTGAGGGTAATATTAGAGAAGATAGTGAGTTTTTTATTAAAGCAGCGGGAGCCTCTGCAGCAGATAATTTAAAAAATTTAATATTAAAGTTAGAGCCATCAACTAATACAGATATCATAAATCCAGGGCACGATGATGAGACTGCAAATGCTTTAGAAAATATGAGTAAATATAATGGCATCGTTTTTACTGGTGGTGCTATGAGAATAAATGATATGACGGATGTAATTAAGAAGCATATTAAATTTGCCTCTAATTGTTTTAATAAAAAAAAGAAAATTTTAGCAATTTGCTGGGGGCTACAAGTTTGTTCAACTGCAGCTGGTGGTAAAGTAAATCCTGGAAAAAATGGTGCCCATATTGGAATAGCATCGGATGTAATTATTAATAATGAAGGTGAGAAGCATTTTATTTATAAAAATAAAAAAAAAACTTTCACATCACCAGCCTTCAATTTTGATGAGGTAAGTGAATTACCAAAAAATGCTATTCTTTTATCAAGTGACAAAGTAAATAATGTAATGGGTATTAAGTTTGATGCGGGTAATTCTGAAATTATTGGTTTACAATATCATCCTGATTATGAATATTTTCAAATGCTTAATCTTATAGCTGGACGTAAAGAACGATTATTTAACAATAAAAACTTTTTTAATGAAGAACAGTATCAAAAACATATCTCATACATAAAGTCTGAAAGCGAATTATTGAGCTTTAATGATAGATCTTGTGAAGTTAGAAATTGGCTTAATTATATAAAAAACTAATTTAAAACAAGCCTTCAATTTCACCATCTTTGTTTAGCTTTATAGAGTCTGCTGCTGGAACTCTTGGTAGTCCTGGCATTGTCATAATAGCTCCACAAACTACAACAATAAATTCAGCTCCAGATGAAAGTCTGATTTCTCTAATTGGTAAAGCGTATCCTGAAGGAGCACCTTTAAGATTTGGGTCAGTTGAAAAACTATATTGTGTTTTAGCAACACATATAGGCAATTCTCCAAAACCTACTTCTTCAAAACCTTTTAACTGGTCTCTAATTTTTGTATCAGCGATTACTTCGTTAGCTCTATAAATTTCTTTAGCTATAGTCTCTATTTTTTTAAATAATGGAGTTTTACTTTCGTATAAAAAATGAAATTTAGCTTCATTTTTTTCACATAAGTCAGAAACGTGAGCCGCAAGTTCTTTTGTACCTTCTCCACCATTAGACCAATGAGTGCATAGACTTGCTTTGACACCCATTCCATCACAAAATTCTATCAAAGCTTTTACCTCGTTATCTGTATCCTTAATAAAATGATTAACCGCTACAGCAACCGGCAGACCAAACTTTTGAACATTTTCAATATGTCTTTCAAGGTTAACAAGTCCTTTTTTAAGAGCTTCAACATTTTCATTTTTAAGATCATCTTTTGCAACACCACCATGCATCTTCAGAGCTCTGATTGTTGCTACAATAACTACACAACTTGGTTTTAAATTTGATTTTCTACATTTTATATTAAGAAATTTTTCTGCTCCTAAGTCCGCACCAAAACCAGCTTCAGTTACAACATAGTCAGCAAGTTTTAATCCAGTTTTTGTTGCAATTACAGAATTACATCCATGTGCAATATTTGCAAAAGGACCACCATGAATAATTGCAGGATTGTTTTCTAAAGTTTGTGTTACATTAGGTCTGATGGCATCTTTTAACAATACGGTCATAGGACCCTCAGCTTTTAAATCTTTTGCAAAAACAGGTTTTTTATTTCTTGTGTAAGCAATCGTTATATTTCCAATTCTTTTTTCTAAATCTTCTAGATCATTTGATAAACAAAAGATTGCCATGATTTCAGAAGCAACAGTGATATCAAAACCATCTTCTCTTGGAAAACCATTCGCGACACCGCCCAAGTTTATATTTATAGACCTTAATGAACGATCATTCATATCCATTACTCTTTTCCAAACAATTCTTCTAACATCTATATCTAATTTGTTTCCCCAATAGATATGATTATCAATTAAAGCTGATAGAAGATTGTGGGCTGAAGTTATTGCATGAAAATCTCCAGTAAAATGTAAATTAATTTGTTCCATAGGAACTACTTGAGCGTACCCACCCCCTGCAGCTCCACCTTTCATTCCAAACGATGGACCAAGGCTTGGTTCTCTTAAACATACGATGGATTTTTTTCCAATTTTATTTAACCCATCATTTAATCCAACTGAAGTTGTAGTTTTACCTTCACCAGCTGGAGTAGGAGTGATTGCAGTAACTAAAATTAATTTACCATCAGGTTTATCTTTTAAAGTATCTAAATATTCCAAGTTAATTTTTGCGATGTGTCTTCCCATTGGGCTGAAAGCAGTACTTTCATCTGGAACATTTATCTTTGCTAAAACATCATTTATAGGTTGCATTTTAGCTTCTCTAGCTATTTGAATATCTGACTTCACATCACTCATTTAAAATCCTAAAGTTATTAATTTTTAATGAAGTCTTCATATCCCTTTTTGAGATCTTTGGAAACTTCTAAAAAATATATATAAAAAAAATAAGAACTATTTATATTCATTGAGATAAAAATATCTCATGCAAAAATATTCTATATTTAATCTAGTTAAAAATGCTTTTTCTGGGCATCAAAATTGGGATTTAGCTTGGAAAGATCCTACTCCAAAAAAAGAATATGATGTTGTGATTATTGGAGGAGGTGGTCATGGGTTAGCTACTGCTTATTATCTCGCAAAAGAACATAATATTACCAATGTAGCAATTATTGAAAAAGGTTGGATAGGTGGAGGAAATGTTGGACGTAATACTACAATTATAAGATCGAATTACATGCATGATGACAATGCACTCTTCAGCGAGTTTGGAATGGATTTATGGAGAAAGATGAGTCAGGATTTAAATTACAATGTAATGTTTTCTCCAAGAGGAATTATTAATCTTGCGCACTCTGATGCTCAAATGAATGTTTATGCGAGAAGAGGAAATTCAATGAGATTGAATGGAATTGATGCAGTTCTACTTAATAGAGAGCAAGTAAAAGAGATTATACCTATGGCAGATTTTTCTGAAAATGTAAGATTTCCTATTTTTGGTGGATTGATGCAACCAAGTGCTGGAACAGCTAGACATGATGCTGTTGCTTGGGGATATGCAAGACAAGCAGACTCAATGGGAGTTGATATAATTCAAAACTGTGAAGTTACAGGTTTTGATGTAAGTGGTGGAAAAATTAATGGAGTAAGAACGTCAAGAGGTGATATTAAAGTTAAAAAAATTGGTTTGTGTGTTGCAGGTAGCACGAACGTCTTAGCAGAAAAATTAAATATGACTTTACCGGTTGAAACACATCTTCTTCAAGCATGTGTTTCAGAACCAGTTAAACCAATTCTAGATCGAGTTGTTACTTTTGGTGCTGGCCATTTTTATATAAGTCAGTCTGACAAAGGTGAAATGGTAATGGGTGGAGATTTAGATGGATATAACAGTTATGCACAAAGAGGTAACTTACCAACTTTACAACACGTTTTAACAGAAGGTATTGCGATGATGCCTTTTCTTAGTAAATTAAAAATGCTTAGAACTTGGGGTGGAATAATGGATATGTCTATGGATGGATCTCCAATAATTGATAAAACACACATCGAAGGATTATATTTAAATTGCGGTTGGTGTTACGGAGGGTTTAAAGCAACACCAGCATCTGGTTGGACATTTGCTCACACAATAGCTCAAGATAGAGTCCATAAATTAAATTCTGGATACAGTTTAAATAGATTTAGCACAGGTCACTTGCTTGATGAAAAAGGACTTGGAACAAAAACTTGGATTTCATAAATGTTATATATCAAATGTCCTTACTGCGGAATGAGATCGCAAAATGAATTTTCTTATGGAGGTGATGCAACTGTTAAAAGACCAGAGCTTAACAAAGAAGTATCAGATCAAGATTGGGATAACTTTGTATATAATAGAAAAAGCCCAAGAGGAAAACATTGGGAATTATGGCAACATTTATCTGGTTGTAGACAATGGATAAAAGTTGAAAGAGACACATCTACTCATGAAATTTTTAATACTCTTAAAGCTAATGAGGAAATTTTATAATGTCACAAAGTTATAGATTAGATAATGTTGGCTTAATCAATAGAGATAAGAAGCTCTCATTTAAATTTAATGGTGTGACTTATAATGGGTACGAAGGTGACACTCTTGCTTCAGCATTAATAGCTAATGGAGTTCATTTAGTTGGAAGAAGTTTTAAATATCATAGACCAAGAGGTTTTTTTGGGGCAGGGGTCGATGAACCATACGCGATAGTTCAATTATTTAGAAACGGAGAAACTGAACCGAATATTAAAGCAACAGAACAAGAGCTTTTTGAGGGTTTAGAAGCGACGAGTGTAAATTGCTGGCCAAGTGTAAACTTTGATATTGGTGCTATAAATAATTTTTTAAAAATTTTTCTTCCTGCAGGATTTTATTACAAAACTTTTATGTGGCCAAAAAGCTTTTGGTATAAAGTTTACGAACCTTTTATTAGAAAAGCAGCGGGCCTTGGTGTAGCCTCAACTAAACACGATAAGGAAAGATACGAACACAAATATGAATACTGTGATTTATTGATTGCAGGATCAGGACCGTCAGGTTTGGCTAGTGCATATGCAGCTGCAAAAAATGGGGCAAGAGTTATTTTAGCTGAAGACAAAGCTAGGCATGGGGGAACTTTGTTAACTAGTGATGTTAACATAGGAAATCAATCAGGTAAGGAATGGGCTGATGGAATAATTTCAGAACTAAAAGAAATGCCAAATGTGATTGTTAAAAATAGATCACAGGTTTTTGGTTACTATGATCATAATATGTTAGTAATGTCTGAAAGAATTAGCGATCATCTTCCAAAAACAAAAAAGTTTCATCCAAAACAAAGACTTTGGTACATTAGAGCAAAAGAAGTGTTGATTTCTTCAGGATCAATAGAAAGACCAATCGTGTTTGGTAACAATGATACACCAGGTGTTATGCTTTCATCTGCAGCAAAAGAATATCTTAAAGTTTATGGAGTATTAGTTGGTAGAAATCCTTTAATATTTACAAATAATGATAGTGGATATGAAACTGCAATTGAGTTTAAAAAAAATGGGGTTGATCCAATTATTTTAGATACAAGAAAAAACCCACAATCAGAAATAGTAGATGAAGCAAAAAATTTAGGAATAAATATTAAGTTTTCTTATGTAGTAGTAGCTGCTCAAGGTTATAAAAAAGTAAAATCAGCTGATGTTGCTAAAATCTCAGATGATAAAGAACATCTTGGAACAGTAGAAAGTATTACATGTGATTGTATTTGTGTTTCTGGTTTTTGGACGCCTACCATCCATTTAGCTTCGCAATCAGGAAATAAAACAAAATTTAATGATGATATTGATGCATTTGTTCCAGGAACATCAAAGCAAAACGAAAAAACATTAGGTGCTGCAAATGGAATTTATACATTGGAAGAAACATTAAAGAGCTCTTTTAAAACCGGTCATGAGTTGTCGAAACAAATTACTAACAATAATAAGGAAATTTCATTTCCAAACGTAGTTGAGAAAAAATCTACAACACATGATAAGTTTTGGTGTGTACCATTACCAAAGGGAAAAAATTATAAAAGATTTTTAGATTTTCAAAATGATGTTGCGGTCTCAGACGTAGAGATTGCACTTAAAGAAGGTTATCGATCAATTGAACATGTTAAAAGATACACAACACTTGGAATGGCAACTGACCAAGGTAAAACAAGTAATTTAAATGGTTTACAATTAGTATCTAAAATTGAGAATAAAGTAGTCCCAAATGTTGGTCACACAACTTTTAGACCTCCATACACACCAGTTTCAATAGGAGCAATTGTTGGTAGAGAAGTAGGAAAACATTCAAAACCAACAAGAAAATCTCCAATACACTCTTGGCATGAAAAAAATAATGCAGTTTTTGTTGATGCAGGTGTGTGGTTAAGACCAAGATATTATAAACAAGGAGACGAAAATTTATTTGAAGGATCAAAAAGAGAAGCAAAAAATGTAAGAACAAATGTTGGAGTTTGTGATGTAACCACATTAGGTAAAATAGATATTAAAGGACCTGATGCAGCAGAATTACTTAACAGAGTTTATACAAATGCATGGTTAAAGTTACCAATTGGTAAAGCAAGATACGGTGTAATGTTAAGAGAAGACGGAATTGTGATGGATGACGGAACAACGACAAGAATTTCAGAAAATCATTATCACATGACAACTACTACAGCACAGGCTGCAAACGTTCTTTCTCACTTAGAATATTATTTACAATTAGTATGGCCAGAGTTAAATGTAAATGTAGTTTCAACTACAGAACAATGGGCAGGAGCCGCTATTGCTGGACCTAAGTCTAGAGACTTATTACAAAAACTATTTCCAAATTCTGATGTATCAAATGAAGGATTACCTTTTATGGGTTATATGGAAGGAGATTTATTTGGAGTTAGAGCTAGAATTTTTAGAATTTCATTCTCAGGTGAGCTCGCGTATGAAGTAAATGTTGAGTCTGATAATGGAAACTTTATGTGGGAAAAAATTATCGAAGTTGGTCAAGAATTTAAAATTCAACCATATGGAACAGAGGCTCTATCAACACTAAGAATTGAGATGGGGCACGTTGCAGGATCTGAGCTTGATGGACGAACAATACCATATGATAATTCTCTTGAAGGTTTATTAAGTAAAAAGAAAGATTTTATTGGAAAAAGATCATTAACAAGAGATGCATTTACCACAGAAGATAGACAAAAAGTAGTTGGTGTTGTTCCTTTGGATAAAAAAACAAGTATTCCAGAAGGTTCACATTTAGTGAAAGACTCTAATGCACCACTGCCAAATCCAAAATTAGGATATATTTCAGCTTCTTGTTGGAGTGTTGAACACGATAATCCTTTTTCTTTAGCGATATTAAAAGATGGAAAAAACATGATTGGAGAAAAGTTATTTGTGATGTCACCGCTTAAAAATAAAGTAATTCCAGTTGAAATAGTTTCTTCCCACTATGTTGACCCAAAAGGTGAAAGGGTAAGAGCATGAGTTTAATGTCAGCTTTAGCAAATATTCATACAACAGGTCAATTTGGCGATCATGAAGGCAAAAATGAAAATAATCTTTTAAAAATCTTTGAGATAAAAGATTTACTAATAGTTCAAATAGTTCAATATAAAAACTCTATAGTTTCAATTGAAAGTATTGATATTGATGGTTTAAAATTAAAAGACGAACCATTAAAAGTATCAAATAATAATGAAACAAGAATTTTATGGAATGGGCCAAAAAATTGGCTTTTAGTTTCAACAAAAAAAGATTTACTTAATAATATTTTGCAAATTTTAAAAGAAACAGATTTTGCTGTAACAGACATATCCCACTCAAGAGCTATAATTGAAATAGAAGGACATGATGTAAAAGAAGTTTTAAAAAAAGGGTGCCCTTTTAATTTTAATACTTTAGAAAAAAATAATTCAATAAATTCTATTTATAATGGAATAGCTTTTACGGTCGATATGCTAGATGACAATCCAGATAAAGTAAGATTGTTTGGTCTTAGAAGTTTTGGCGAGTCTTTGTATCATTCAATTACAGATGCATCATTAGAGTTTGGTTTTAAAGCTTTATAAATTTATTTAATTTTTTAATCTCTTGTTGCAATATAAACACCTATTGAAGTGATTAAAAATCCAATTAAATCAAAATTAGTCAAGCTTTCATTTAAAAATAACCAAGCCATAAAAGCAGACGTGGCTGGTATCAAAAAAAATATTGAAACAGTTTTACTAGCTGAGTTATTTTTAATCAGATACATCAATATTGTAAAAGCACCAAATGAAACTAATAATATTTGGTGACTCATCGCTAATATAAATGTTTGAGTAAATTCAATATAAGGATCAACAAATAAAATTAATATTAATAAGTGAAACGAACATCCACCAAGCGCTTGGTTCATATTGCTTACCGATAGAGGTAAATTATTACTTAATTTTTTTTGCCATAAAGTAGAAAATGTAATTGCTAGTAATGCTATAATTGTTGCTACTAATCCAGTAGTTGGTATTTTGGAACCTATATCAAAACCAAGAACAAGTACTGCACCAGCAAATCCCAATAAAACACCTACCCATTGTTTTGGAGAAACTTTTTCGTTTAAGATTGGGCCACTCAAGACGTTTGTAAGAACTGGTTGTAAAGTTACTATCAATGCAGCAATTCCTGTAGGCATACCTATTGAAATTGAATAAAAAACACCACCAAGATAAAATCCATGAAAAAGCACTCCACTTAAAAAAGATTCAAGAAAGTTTTTTTTGCTAACTAAAATTTTTTCTTTTGAGTAAAGAGCAAATAAAAAAAATCCAATAGCTACAAAAGCAAATCTGAAAGCAAGCGCAGAAAACGGATCACTGTTATCAATAATTGGTTTTGTAGTAATGAACGCTGATGACCATAATAAAATAAATATTAATGGAAAAATTTTTATCATTATTTGTTTATAATTTAAATTTGACTTTATTTCTTAAAAATACCTAAATTGAACTATTTCTAGCTTGAGTTGTATTATCATATATGTATTAATTTATTTAGCTTATGCATTTTTTAAAAATACTTTTTATTTTTTCTTCTCTAATTTTTTTAAATGGTTGTCTTCAAACTACTGCTTTATTGGGACCAGGAGTAACTATAGCAACAACAGGAAATGTTCTAGAAGCAGGATTTCAATATGGCGCAAATTCAGTTATTGAGAAAGAAACAGGAAAAAATACTTTTGAACATTTACAAAACGCTGTTGATAATCAGAATAAAAATAAAAAATTTCATGAAAAATTTACAAACCTGGTAGAAAAAAAATTCGAACTTACTAGAGAAAAGTTGAATTTTAATTAATCTAAAATATTAAGAGTTATTAAATTTTTTTGTTTAGTTTCTTTGCACCACATTTCATAGCTCTCACAAACTCTCCATAAATGATCGAAAGCTCTTTGAGATATTTCTAAAGGAAAATGACTTTTTGTGTAATATAGTTTAGGTATTTTCATCAAAAACTTGACCATAGAGTCTTTTTGAATCTCCAAAAGTCTTATTGTTTCATCATTTACTTTTTTACCAGTAATTTTATCTTTAAAATCATTATTTTTTAAATCTGAGAACCATTTGTCATGAAATTCTCCCGAACTAATTAAATCATATTCCTTTGTTGTCATGAAAACTTCAAATGCCTGGATATTAGTCATATCAGAGTTTTCTTTTTTAATGTTTACAACTTTAGAATAAATTAATTCTGCAACTCTTAGAACATAAGGTTTATCACTATCTACTGACATAAATTACCCTCTGTGTTTAGCCATTGTAGAATGTGCAAGAATTAAGTTTGGGTCTAAAAAAATTTTAGATGATCTGATATTATTAAATGATTTAAAGGCAAAAATTGCAATTGGAAGTTCAGTACAGCCCAATATTATTTTTCTACATTTTATTTTAGTCAATTCGTTTATTGCAGGTTGTATTGCCTTTGCTGCAGCCTTAACATTTCCCATCTTAACTAATTTTATTGCCTTATTTACAGATTTCTTTTGAAGGTTTTGAGATGGGTTAACTAAATTATAATCTTTATTAAAAATTTTGTCGTAAACACCAGTTTTAAGAGTTCCTTCAGTAGCTAATAATCCAATTTTTGAATTTTTCTTGCAATTTTTTTTTGTAAATTTAAAAACTTCTTTTGGCATATTTACAATAGGAATGTTAATTTTCTTTTGTAAATCATCGAGCCAATAATGAGCAGTATTGCATGGAATTACAATAAATTTACATTTATTTTTTTCTAATAATTTACAACCATGAAGTAAACTTTTTAAAACATCGTTATATTTTTTTTTACTTGTATTGTTTGAAGATTTATTTGATAAATTTTTAGTTTGTACTCCAATAGACTCTGGTCGCCCCGGAATATTAGATTTGTTATAAAGAATGAACAGAGGGTATTCTTGATCAATTTTTCCTCTATTTAAAATAGCAAGTTTATTGCAAAAATCTAAACCTGCTTGTGTTCCCATTCCACCCAAAATGCCGATCATATTTTTTTGAATAATAATTATTAGATTGATTTGTTTATACCTCTCATAAAAACAATAAGTAGGCAACCATTTTTAGTATGAGAGTTATGTTCTGTACCAGGTTCAAAAGTTACAAAATCACCTTTTTTAAATATTTTACCGTCTGCATCTTGAAGTTCGCCATCTATTACATAAAACTCTTCATAACCTTGATGTACATGAGGTAAACTTTTAGCACCAGGATCCATTTTTAGTATGTAAGTGCCAAATCCACCATTATTTTTGTCATAGCTTATTTTATGCCAACTCATTCCTTCCACAGGTTTGCCATAATTGTCGAATGGCATGAAATTTAGATCTTCTATATTTTTAATTAATCTTTTACTCATATTAATAATACTTATTGTACAATTAATTTGTGTATTTGAAAATTGTGTTTAAAGATTGATTTTAGTTTTTGGTATTGGCTAAAATAAATTATCTAAAACTCTTGTTTTAAAATTAATTATTTCAGCCAATAGAAAGTGTGAATATTATGCAGTTTTTAAGTTAACTGCTGAAGGACCTTTAGGACCATCTTCAACATCGAAAGTCAAAGCTTGACCCTCATCTAAACCGTTCATACCAGCATCTCTTACTGCTGAAACATGTACAAACACATCTTTTTCTTTGTCTTCTCTTTCAATAAAACCAAAACCTTTAGTTGGATTGAACCATTTTACTTTTCCTTGTAGACTCATATTTTTCTTCTTACTTTTCGTTGTATTAATTTATTACTTATAATTAAGTAATTCTGGCTTTGTTTAGAATTATTAGGGTTTTGTCAACTAAATTGATTGAATATTACTTATTTTTTATAGCATCATTGTGAAATAAACAGAGTTTATATCCTCTTTATAGTGAGCGAATGGACCACATAAGTCAAAACCACATTGTTGAAATAATTTTCTAGCAGGCTTAAAAAAATTACCTGATCCAGTTTCAATACTTAATTTTTTAATATTAAGTTTTTTTGCCTCATTAATTAAGTGGTTTATTACACTTATTCCGTTTCCCATTCTTCTAAAATTATCATGAATTCTTATTGATTTAAACTCTCCATGTTGTTTGTCTAAAAATTTTAAAGCACCACAGCCCATAAGCATATTATTTTGCCATAAACTCCAAAATTTTATTGATTTATCTTTTAATCCTGGAATGTCTAATACATGAGCACTTCCCTCTGGAGAGGCAGCTCTTAACTCAATAAAATGTTTTGTGAGCAGTTCGTGCACTTCAGGATTATTAAAATTACCTTCTACTGATTTTAACATTTATATTAAAGTTGTAATGTGACCCATTTTTCTTTTTTTCTTAATCTCTTTTTTGAGATAATCGAAAAAGAATTCATTTTCTTTAAATTTAGACAATTTTCTATACTCAGAAATTTGATCACCAATTAAATTAACCATTGTTGCATTAGATATTTTTTTTAATGGTACTTGTTCTAAACCACATACAGCTCTTACATGATTTTCAAATTGACTTACGTTGTAGGCATTAATTGTTAGATGGCCAGAATTATGAACTCTTGGAGCTATTTCATTAACATATAAATTATCATTTCTATCAATAAAGAATTCTACACACAGTGTTCCAACGTACTTAAGCTCTTCAGCAATTGACATAGCCCAATCCTTAGATTGATCAAAGATTTTTGAATCAATCTCTGCAGGTATTTTTGAAAATTTCAATATTTGATCTTCATGTTTATTTTCTATGGGCTCGTAAATTTCATATTTTTGATTATTAAATCTTGTAATGATAATCGAAATCTCTTTTTTTAATTTAACTAGTTTTTCTAATATATAACCTTTAGAAAAATCGATATTTAATGAATTAAATTCTTCAATCGAATTTATAGGATACTGTCCTTTACCATCATAACCAAGTGTAGTTGTTTTTAAAATACCAGGTAAAAGATCTTTAAGCGCTTCAATTTCAGACTCGGTTTCTACAGAAGCATACCTTGTCGTTCTAATATTCAATTTATTAACAAAATCTTTTTCTGCCAATCTATGTTGGATCAGTCTATTTACCGAGGGTTTGGGTAAAACAGGTTTTAATTTATTTATTTCACTTAATGTTTCAAATGGAATATTTTCAAATTCATAAGTGACAAAATCTACTAGATTTACAAATTTAGTAATCTTTTCCTTATCATTGTAATTACCTGAAATAAATTTATTGCAAAAATTTTGAGCTGGAGCATCTGTATCATCACAATAAATAACAGTTTTAATATTTAATTTTTTTGCTGAAATAGCAAGCATACTGCCAAGTTGGCCACCCCCAATAATACCAAGAGTTATATCTGACATTCTATCTAGGTTTTTTTTTAACAGATTTAGTTTGCAACAATCTAAAGTTATTTAACTTTTTTTTTATAGCAGGATTAGTGTTTGCAATAATTGAAGCTGCCAATAAAGCTGCATTAATTGCTCCATCTTCACCTATAGCAAGTGTGCCAACAGGAATACCTTTTGGCATTTGAGCAATAGACAGAAGGCTGTCTAGTCCTTTAAGTTTTTTGCTTTCTATCGGCACACCCAATACTGGCAAAGGTGTCAACGCAGCAATCATTCCTGGTAAGTGAGCAGATCCACCTGCACCAGCAACAATAACACCAATATTATTTTTTATAGATGTGGTCGCAAACTCATACATTTTTTTAGGAGTTCTGTGTGCTGATATAATTTTTGTTTCAAAAGAAACTCCAATTTTTTTAAGAGTTTTTTCAGTTAGTTGCATGGTTTTATAGTCAGATTGACTACCCATTACTATTGAAACTTTTAAAGGTTTATTTTTTTTCATGAAAAATACTAAAAGTCTTATTTCAAAATTAACTCAAAATTTCAATAAAATTAATAGTATTTAAAAATCATTTTGATTAAAGTTACTTATAATATGAATTTTAAAATTGATAATTTACAATACTGTAATTGGTCTAGAAAAATTTTTGAATATAATAGAGCTGCTGGACTTGATGCGGTTCATGTAACGATAGTTTATCATGAGGATTATCATGAACTTTTAGAAGAAATTAAAAAATGGGAAATACTTTTTTTTGAAAACTCTGATTTAATATTCCTTGGAAAAGACCATAAAGATATTGAAAAAGCAAATTCTGAAAAAAAAACAGCAATCTTTTTTGGCTTTCAAAACTGTTCTCCAATTGAGGATGACATTAATTTAGTTGAAAAAGTACATGACCTAGGGTGCAGATTTATGCAACTCACTTACAACAATCAATCATTGCTAGCAACAGGTTGCTATGAAAAAATTGATAGTGGAGTTACAAATTTTGGTCGTGAAGTAATAAAAGAAATGAATAGAGTAGGTGTAGTTGTTGACATGTCTCACTCAGCAGAAAAAAGTACGTTTGATGCCATTGAATTAAGTGAAAAACCAATAGCAATCACCCATGCAAATCCCACATTTTGGCATCCAGCAAAAAGAAATAAATCTAGTGAACTTTTAAAAACATTAAGTGAAAGTGGCGGCATGTTGGGTTTATCCTTATATCCTCATCATTTAAAAGATAACACTAATTGCACAATTGAGAGTTTTTGTGAGATGATCGCTAGAACAGCTGAGGTTATGGACCTAAAAAATATTGGCATTGGTTCAGATCTTTGTTTAGATCAACCCGACACTGTTGTTGAATGGATGAGAAATGGCTCTTGGTCTAAAAGTAAAAATTATGGAGAAGGATCTAAAAACAAACCTGGTTTTCCTAAACAACCAGAATGGTTCAAAGATGCTAGAGGGTTTGCAAATATCGAAACTGGCCTAAAAAAAGTAGGTTTTTCGGATAGTGAGACACAAGGAATACTAGGAAATAACTGGTATAATTTTTATAAATCAATCTAATTATGAAAATAGAGTTAAGAGATCCAAATGTAATAATGAAGTTATCAAGATTGGGGTCGTTTCATCAGTCAAAATTATCGTTTTTAAGAAGTTTTTTAAGTGAGTTTAAAGATTGGGATTATAAAAGAGATTTATTTAATCTTGATCAAAACGGGTATGGAGAGGCAGTTTATTCATTTAAAAAAAAAGATAGAGTTTATTCATTAGTTTGTTTTGCTAATCAAATTAAAGATGACGAGAGATCTGATAGAGTTATAGCTACTAAATGGGATGCAGCGTTTACATTACATGATGGTATTCCAAGTTCAGAGGATATTAAAAGATTAAAAGATGAGGTTCCAAAACAGGAGATTGGTAGACTTTCATTTAAAGAGTTAACTTTATCAAGAGCCAATAAATCTGTAAGAGTTTTCAATCATGTTGTAGAAAGTTTAAGTGAAGGTAATCAGCCTGATTTGAATTTGCTATTAAAAGTTGGTTATTTATATAGAACTACAGCAGTATATGGGTCTGGAAAATTTGGACTTGCTGACAGGTTTAGAATTAAAAACAGAGAGGAAATTAATGGTCCTTTTAGATTAGAAATGATGTTGGTGTATCTAGTTAGACAATTTACTTTTGATCAGGTCAATCATGTAGCTCATCATAAAAACCCTAAAAAAGCAGTCAAATTAGACAAACAAATTTGCAAAAATTTAGGCATTGGAAATTCGACTGGCCTTGGTATGGCTCCTTTTATCGTTAATCACCCAACATTATTAAATAATTGGATACTTAGTAGAGAAACAGCTTTAAAAAAAATTAGAGAAATAAAAGTTGTAAAGACAGAAGAAAGTGACCTTTTTAAAGATTGTTTAAAAAAATCTTTAAAAAATATTACAAGCTGGAATACAGATAGTGAGTATCAACAATCTAAGATAAAATCATTATTAAAGGATGTTGAACAATTTATAAGATTTATTGAAAATGATTTTGATTTTAAAATTGAGTATCCTTTTAATGAAATATATTTGTGGTTAGAAAAAAAATCATGTGACGAATGTATAGAATATATTGTTTCCATAATGATGGAACCTTACAATGATATAACAGAGCCTTTAGTTGCAAATATGAGCTCTGATGAAGACAAGTATTTCAATATTCCAACCAATCGAACAACCAATGAATTAAAAAACATTATTGAAACTAGGTATTCAAATATTTTAAAAATAAATTTTGATCAAAAGGAAAATTGTCAAAATTTTTGGTTTATATCTAAAAATAAAGAGGAGCCTAGATTAGCAGATAGGTTTGAAGAGCACGGATCTGAACTTGAACAACCACTTGCAATTGCAAGAGACATTAAAAAATTATACGAAAAACTATTGTCTTTAAAAGACAATTTAACTATTGCTGAATTTTTAACGTTCAATTCAGAACTAAGACATGTTGTAAGAAGAGCATTTATTATTGAAAAATTTCCTTATTCTGAAATTCAAGACAATACAATCAGCAAAAGTATTGTGCCAATAGATATGCTTAGACTTAAATTATCTTTTTTTGGTGCATTAAAGTTTGATCCAAGATCAGATAAATGGTTAAGAATTTGCATGTTCCAAGGCGCACCATTGCCAAGTGAATTAAAAAATTATGATGAGCAATGGGTATATAAAACAATAAATTAATAATGAGATCTTTGAGTGAAATTGAAACTGCAGTAAAAAGAGCAAGTAGAGCAGTTGGTTTTTCATGGGGTAACTCTGAAGAAGTTGGAAAATCAATCCGTCAGCTAGAGTTGTTTGGGTTACAAGGAATTAAAAATTTAAATCAATATTATAAAGATAGAACCACAAAAAAATTTGAAGATTTAAATTTAATTTATGAGTCAAATGAGGCTACATTAGAAGCTTATTGTCCAATTATACTTGGTATTAGTTTTTTAGACCAAATTAAATCAGTAGAAAATTTTAAAACAATTAAATTTAAAAAAATTGCATACCCAGTCCTTTTTTTATCATTCTTGAGTAGAGCTTCAGAAATTAGTGGAAAAAAAATACATGTTACATTTGATCAGAATGAAATTTTACTTAATTTAAATGTGAATATTTCTTCTAATTTATTGAACAAAGAAATTCCTAAATTTGTTAACGAAATTAATATTAAATTTATTAATAATAACGATAACTTTAGTGCATCAGATTGGAATAGTCTTTATAAATTAGCAGAAGATACTTTTGTCGAGGAAAGTGATAGTTTAAAACAAGGTGCAGCTGGTGCAGGACTTACGGATAATGACTGATAATTTAGAGGATAAATATGATGAAGAAATTATCAGAGAATTAAATAATATATGTGATGAGTGCAAGAAAGAGGACGAGAGTGTTTCACAAAATTTAATTTTAACTAGTTATAAATTATGTTCTTCTTGTAGAGTTTCTAAAACTATTTTTCCAATTTAGCTGATTTGATTAACAGGCAACATATTCATTCTACTCATTACAAAAGAAATAGATAAAAATGCGATTATCAAGAATGACAAAAATACAATTCCAAAAGATTTAATATTGGATTTCAAACCTAATACTTGTTTTGTAGAGATGATTAACCCTGCAAAAATCCAAAATTGTGTAAGAAATATTATTGGGATCATCATGTTTGGTGTTACTGCAAAAAATCTTAACAAACCTGGAGCATGAGCAAAGCCGACAGCAGTTAACACTTTTTTAAAAGGAACTTTTGTATTTTTGTCTGGAAAAAGTTTAACACCTATTACATAAATAAAGACTCCCCACACTAACCATGTCAATATCGATGTAAGTCCAGACATTGCTACTGCAGTTTTAATAACTGTATTTGCAGCTACAGCACCTGCAATTCCATCCAAGATCATTATAAGTCCAGCAAAATAAACTGAAGCTTCACCAAAGTTTTTATTATCTGTATATAGAGATTTATCAAGTTTAATTGACTTAAAAACTATATTTAAAAATTCACCAAACATTAATTCTTATCTTTTCTATTTTTTTGAGCTCTATATGAAACTAATAATGGAAATATTATTAAAGCAATCGCAATGATAATGCAAATTACGATTAAAAAACCTTTACTCATTGAAAAAATGGGGGAGCTTTAATAGGCTCCCCCAAAATAAATTTAGCCTTTAACAACCTCTCTTGTATTTGCGTTGAAAGACTCTTTGAAAGGAATATCCACTACTACCGCATCAACAGGTGTTCCTGGTGTGTCAGAGTATTTTTCTGGTAAATGAACTTTATATTTTGTTCCAACCTTACCTTTTGGAAATCCATTTGAGTTCAATGTTCCATCAAATGGCACATATCCCATTGCAATGTTTTGTTTTTTTTCTGGGTGATACCAAGGAGAAGTAATAAATCCTACTGGATCTCCACCACTCTCAGGTGACACTAGCCAAAAATCAGGAGCATACTCCTCGATTGGTTTTCCACCTAATTCAAGTCCAACCAATTGTAGCTTATAAGGTTTTTTACCATCTTTAAGTTCGGCACCCATTTTTTCTAATGCTGCTTTACCTACATAGTCACCTTTTTTAGCCCATTCACCTTTTCCAGATAATGAAACTTGATAACCTAGGTTACACTGAAATGGATTATGTTGAGCATCCATATCTTGACCCCATGAAAGAATTCCTGCTTGAATTCTTCTATGGTGAGCAGGAGCAATAACCATAAGGCTATGTTTTTTACCTGCTTCAAGAACTGCATTCCACATATCCTCAGCATATAAAGTAGAATCTCTTAGGTAAATTTCATACCCAGCTTCTCCTGAGAAACCAGATTGAGAAATTACACAACTTCTTCCACCTACTTTAACTTCTGCTAAACCGTAGAAAGGCATATTGTCAAAATCAACTTGATCACCACAAAGATCCTTCATTAAAGCTTTTGATTTTGGTCCTTGTATTTGTACTGGACTCACATCAATCTCTTCAATAGTACAGTCAAATCTTCCATCAGCGTTTACACCCTGAAGGTACATACCAATATCAGAGTCTGATAAAGAAAACCAAAACTCATCTTCAGAAATTCTTAGAAGAATTGGATCGTTTAAAACTCCACCATAAGCGTTACACAAGATTACATATCTTGCTCTCATAGGAGAAATTTTTGTAGCATCTCTAGTTATTACATAGTCAGTAAATTTTTCTGCATCCGGACCCTTAACTCTAATTTGTCTTTCAACAGCAACGTTCCACATAGTAACGTGATTTACAATTGCATCATACTCAACCATTGCTCCACCATCTTCTGGTTTTACATAGCCTCTTGGGTGATAAATACGATTGTATACAGTTGCTCTCCAACAACCTGCCTGCATTGATAAATGCCAATAAGGTGATTTTCTTACTCTTGTTGAGATAAGCATTTCAACTTTGGTTGGCCCACTTTGTCTTAAATTATATGGTACTGCACGATCTGATTGATCTACTGAAGTAACATGTTTTAGCTTAGTATAGTCAAATTCATTAGACATAACTATTCTCCTTCAACCACTTGTTAGTTTCCTTCAAGCCGCCGAATGTATAAATGTGGAAGTTATCAGTATGTGATTTAACTTTCCCAATTAAATCATTAGGGTCTTTAGGTTTCAATAAATCTAACGCCTTAGTAAAATTAGATTTAAGAAAGTTAATGGAATTTTTCGCTCCGACAATATTAGCAAATTTTATTAAGCTAGATATTTTCATTGGCCCAGTAATTCCAACATGCACTGGTACGCTTTGTTTAGAAATGAAATCAACAATAGGCTGACTATCTAATAACCATTGTGTTACTATGTAATCAGCATAAGGCTTCTTATCTACCATTGCTTTTTCTAAATTTTGTTCTGGTATATCAGGACTTCCTTCTGGATGGCCCGCAATACCAATTTTAATTCCGTCAAAAAAACCTGTTTCTAAAATTTGATAAGAGCTATCAAACTTACCAATTGGATCTCTACTTCCACCAATTACTAAAGCTTGCTTAACACCTTGATCTTTACATCTTGAGACATATTCTTTTAATTCTTCTTCATTGTTAATTGATCTAGCTGGAAAGTGTGGAACAGGATTAAAACCTTTTTTTACAAGATCACCTGACTTGTCAGCAGTATCTTTATAATCTCCACCAGGTAACATTGTAACGTAAACGTCCTTAACAGAAGGTAAAGTTTCAAGGTCGGTATGAGGACCAATTTCCAGTGAAAAATTCATTTTTTTCAGATCATTATCCTTTTTAAAAAAGCTGTCAAAGAAATTCAACACGGCTCAAAATTGAAATTTGTTGCCAAAAATTATGTCCATGGTAATTTTTTTTGTGGACCAAAATAAGAAAAACAAATCTCTCTCAGAGATCCTAGATATCAAGAAATTGATGAATGTAATTAAACCCATTGAAAGTGCAAATGGACTACCAAACGAGTGTTACACTAGCGAAAATTATTTAGAATATGAAAGAAATAAGATTTTTTCTGATAAATGGTCAGTTATAGGAGTTGGTAGCTCCATACCTAGAGCTGGAGATGCAAAACCATACAATCTGCTCGGGATTCCTTTAATGATTGTTAGAGACAAAGATCTTAAAATAAGAGTGTTTCATAATGTCTGCAGTCATAGAGGCTTCAAATTATTGGACAAACCATGTACTTTGAAAAATGTAATAAGATGCCCTTATCATTCATGGTCATATGACTTTAAAGGATATTTGGTGGCTACCCCTCATATAGGAGGCTTAGATAAGCATACATCAGATCAATTTAAAAAGAATCAGAGTAATTTGAAAGAGGTAAGATCTAAAGTATGGATGGATATAATTTTTGTTAATATTAATTCCAATGAAATTGAATTTGAAGATTATATCAAACCACTTGAACAAAGATGGTCTAAATTCATTGATCGGGATGATCAAAAATTACTAGTTCATTCAAAAGATTATGGTTCTTTTGATTTAGAGGTCGAAAGCAATTGGAAATTCGCTATAGAAAATTATTGTGAAAGTTATCATTTACCAACTATTCATCCTGAATTAAACAAAGTTTCAAATATTAGTGACCATTATCACATTCAAGGTTTACCAAATCGGTTTGCAGGACAAGGAAGTAAAAAATACGAACAACCTGTAATAGGAAATAGAAAATTTGAAACTTTTAAGAATTGGGAAAAAAAATCTTTAAAAAATTCTGAATATGTTGCTTTATTTCCTAATGTAATGATTGGTTTACACTTAGATCATTTTTATGTTTTTTGGCTGGAACCACTTGCAACTAATCAAACAAAAGAACATATGCAAATTTATTATGTTGGTGACGAAAGTGCTAACAGTGAAGAGCTTAAGGAATTAAGAAAAGAAAATTCAAGATTTTGGAAAGATGTTATGCGTGAAGATATAAATGCAGTTGAAGGAATGCAGGAAGGAAGAGGTTCACCTGCTTATAATGGAGGAAACTTTTCACCAGTTATGGATCAACCAACACATCAATTCCATAAATGGGTAGCAAATAGTTTATTATAAAAAAATGAAAATTATTTTAATAATGGGTCTGCCAGGTTCAGGAAAAACAACATTAGCTGGGGAATTAGCTCCATTACTTAATGCTAAAAGATTAAATGCAGATGAGGTTAGAAAAGAAGCAAATGATTGGGATTTTTCTTATGAAGGAAGAAAAAGACAGGCAAAAAGAATGGCAGATTTTGCATTAAAATTGAAAGAAGATGGAAATAATGTTGTAGCAGATTTTATCTGTCCAACACCTGAAGCAAGAGCTTTGTTTCCTGCAGATTTCATAATTTGGGTTGATACTATCAAAGAAGGAAGATTTGATGATACAAACAAGATGTTTGTCGATCCAGACAAGTTTGACTATCATGTCACTACACAAGATGCTAAAAACTGGTCACAAAAAATAATAAAGGAGATAAAATAATGGCCTACGAATGGGATAACAAAAAACCAACTGCACAAATGTTAGGAAGATGGCAACCATTTCATGACGGTCATTACACTTTATTTAAGGAGATTATTAAAAAAACAGGTCAAGTTTGTATTCAAATCAGAGATGTACAAGGGGTTGATGATAATCCTTTTGATTTTGAGACAGTTAAGAAAAATATTGAAGAAAGATTAAACCCAGAGTTTGAAGGTCAATTTAAAGTAATACTAGTGCCAAATATAACAAACATTTGTTATGGACGAGGTGTTGGATATAAAATTGAAGAAATTGAATTATCAAAAGAAATTCAAGAAATTTCTGCCACTAAAATTAGAGCCAAGATGAGAGAAGAAGGAAAATTAAAATAAATTTTAATGAACGATAGATTAAAAACTATTGTAGATTTAGAAAATTATCCCATTCACAATTTATCTTCTAATAAGATAAAAAAATTAATTAAAAAATGTAAAGACGATTTAGATCAATTTAGTTGCTCTACTATTCCAAATTTCATTTTACCAAAATCAATTGAAACTATGAATTTTGAATTAGAAAAACAAATTGATAAAGTTTTTATGTCTAAAAAAAGTATTAATCCATATCTTAACTCAAAAGATGATACCTCATTATCATCAAACCATCCTAAAAGAACTTTTATGAAGAGAGATAACGGATATTTAAACTCAGATTTATTCGATATAGAATCCGAAATGAAATTTTTGTATGAGCAAGAAGAGCTTTTAAAATTTGTATCAGCATGTTTGGGTATTTCACCAATATATAGATGGGCAGACCCATTAGCTTGTCATGCATATAACGTAATGAGACCAGAAGGTATTCTGCCTTGGCATTTTGACAGTTGTGAATTTACACTTAGTATAATGATACAAAAACCTGATGAGGGTGGAATTTTTGAATACTGTCCTTTTATTAGAGAGCCTGGAAATGAAAATTTTGATGAAGTTAAGAAAGTTTTAGATGGTGATAGAACGAAAGTTAGGCAGCTAAAATTAGAACCTGGTGATTTACAGATATTTAAAGGAAGGTTTACGATGCATAGAGTAACTAAGGTAAAAGGAAATAATTCAAGATATCTTTGTATTCCAGCTTATGTGTTAGATCCATGGAGAGTAAATACTCCAGAGCATTCAGAAGCTATCTATGGAAAAGTATTACCAATTCATATAGAAAGAAATCAAGCTAGATCAGATGGTCTTGCAGATTAATATGACAAGCAATATTAAAATAAAGAAAATAACTAATGAAATTTCATCAATTATAATTGATGAACAAAAAACATATAACTCATTATCTTTTAAAAATTTAACTGATTTACTTAATGCTTTTAAAAAACTTGATTTAGATAAAAAAATAAAAGTAATTATTTTAGAAGGTGCTGGTAAAGGGTTTAGTGCTGGACATAATTTGAAAGAGGTAAGGGGATTAAATAAAAAAGAAAAATATCAAAAATTATTTAATCTTTGTTCAAAAGTAATGCTTCAAATTGTTGAAGGAAGAAAACCAGTAATTGCAAAAGTTCATGGAGCTGCGTTTGCTGCTGGATGTCAATTAGTTGCAAGTTGTGATTTAGCTTACAGCACAAATGACACTTTTTTTGCTACTCCTGGAGTTAATATAGGATTATTTTGTAGCACTCCAATGGTTGCTGTTAGTAGAAAAATTAACAGAAAACCAATGATGAAAATGTTGCTAACTGGAGAACCCATTAAAGCAAAATATGCAAAAGAAATTGGATTAATTAATGATTATTTTTCAAAATCTAAGTTAGATAACGAAGTATTAAAAGTTGCAAGGGTTATTGCATCAAAATCAAATTTAACAATTAAAATTGGCAAACAAGCTTTTTACAAACAATTAGAAATGCCTTTAAAAAAAGCATATGCATATACTAGTAAAATGATGACAATAAATATGATGTCAATGGACGCAAAAGAGGGGATCTCAGCCTTTTTAGATAAAAGAAAACCTAAATGGAAAAATAAATAATGATAAATAAAAAAAATATTCTAATTATCATCTTCATCATTTTAGCAATGATCTTCGTTTTAAGTTTCAATGATCATAATTTTAAAAGAGCCGTTGATGCATGTCTTGCTGGTAGTCAGAAATTATCAGAGTCTAAAATTACAGATTTAGAAGAAGCTCGAAAATTTTGCGAAGATCAGATTAAAAGAAATAAATAGTTCATGTCAGATATAAAAGAAATCTTATCTAAATATAAAACTATTGCGATGATAGGAGTTAGTAAAGATCTCACTAAACCATCAACAATAGTTATGAAATATATGCAAAAATATGGATTTAAAGTTATCCCAGTTAATCCAAGAGCAAAAGGTGAAAAAATCTTAGGAGAAGAAGTTTACGAAAAAATAACTGATATTAAAGAACCTGTTGAGATAGTAGATGTTTTTAGGCCTTCAAAAGAAGCGTATGAAATAGCAAAAGATACAGTAAAAATTGGTGCAAAAGTTTTGTGGCTTCAACTAGGTATTAGAGATGAAGAGTCAAAAAAATTAATGGATAAAAACAATATTAATTATATTGAAAACAAATGTACCAAAATGGAGTTTCAAAAATTTTTTTTAAAAAAAAGACAGGCTTTCCCAGTATTGAGTAATTAAATAAATTATGAATAAATTATTAAAGTTTTTAGATAGTACTTTTTTAGATCTAGGACGTGAGTTTAAATGGACCTATTTACCTCCATTAATGGTTTATATGGCTGCAGGTATTTCCGGTTTAACCGGTATTGTTGGTACTTTTTTTGTTAAAGATTATTTAAATTTATCAGCTGCATTCCTTGCAGGATTAGGGTTTTGGGCTGGGATACCCTGGGCATTAAAAATGCCTTTAGGGCATTTAGTAGATCTAATTTGGAAGAAAAAAAATTATATGGTGTATTTTGGAGCTTCATTGATCGCTCTAAGTTTACTCATTATGTATGGACTAATTATTCATACAGAGGATATGTCCGAAGTATTTTCTGTTGAGACATGGTTTGTAATAAGTGTAATTTTAGCTCCAGTTGGCTATGTTGTTCAAGATGTTGTAGCTGATGCCATGACGGTCGAAGCTGTTCCTTTAATTGACGAAACAGGAAAAGATTACTCTAAAGATCAAATAAAAATAATGCACACAACAATGCAAACACTAGGAAGGTTTGCTATTATTGGTGGCACTGTCCTTGTTGCATTAGTTAACGTAGTTTTGTTTAGAAATGTAGAAAGTTTAGAGCAGGCTGATAAAATAATTTTATATGGAACTATCTATATTTACGCTCTTGTAATACCTTTAGTTTCTATCTTAGGAGTAATTTTAGCAAAATATTTAAGAAATAAAAAAATACAGGGCTTAAAATCTAAAGGTTTAGAATTTAAGGAAGAGAGAGGTTCTAAAAAAACAGAAATTAATTGGTGGATTTTAGGGGGAAGCTTAGTTTTTGTTATTTTCACGTTATCAGTTGGTTCTTTCAATGTACCATTTGCACAAGAAATTGTTTTTATAGGCTCTGTAATAATTATTTTGTTTTTAATGTTTAAACTAATTAAAGAATTACCTGAAGAATTGCGATTAACTATCGTGGGCACAGCGGTAATTATTTTTGTATTTAGGGCTATGCCAGGTCCTGGCCCAGGTTTAACATGGTTTGAAATTGATGTTTTGGGATTTAATGAGCAATTTTTTTCTATTCTATCGTTGCTTGCATCAATTTTAACATTGGCTGGTATTGTTTTGTTAAGGCCATTTATGGCAAATAATTCAATTGCTAAAATAATTCTTGTCTTAAGTATTGCGGGTGCAATTTTGTTTTTACCAAGTGTTGGAATGTATTATGGTTTTCATAATTGGACATCTTCATTAACAGGGGGAGTAGTCGATGCGAAGTTTATTGCATTAATTAACACGGCATTAGAGTCTCCGCTTGGCCAAGTATCAATGATACCACTGCTTGCTTGGATAGCAAAAAATGCTCCATCACATTTAAAAGCAACTTTTTTTGCAGTTTTTGCATCTTTTACAAATCTTGCCTTATCAGCAAGTGCATTAGGAACAAAGTACTTAAACGAAATATTTACTGTAACTAGAGAAGTTAAAGATAAAGTTTCTGGTGAAATACAAACAACAGCAGACTATTCTGAACTTGGAGTCTTGTTGATTATTGTAACACTTTTAACTTTAATTCTTCCGATTGTGTTTGTGTTCATAATCAATAATAGTAAATATAAAACTAAAGAGTAATAAATAATAAAAAGAGCAGTGCATTATATGTGTGGCATATATAACATTGTCTATAGAAGATATTTTGAAGTACCATTGATCATAGTGGAAAAAAAATTTTTAAAAGATGTTAAATAAACTACAAATAATATTTAAAATAATTATTCTTGTTTCTATTTTTATAACTTCATCTGTTGCCGAGATTTTAAAACCTAATAGTCAAATTAAGCCATCTGAAGTAGTTAAGATCCAGCTTACAGGGCTTCAAAAAAACGATCTAGAATTCAAAGATAGTGGTATAGAGCAAACCTGGAACTTCGCTCATCCAAATAACAAAAAAGTCACTGGTCCCTTACCTAACTTTAAAAGAATGTTAAAAGGGGACTCTTATCAAATGATGCTGAATCACCTAAGTCATACAATTACAGAGCTTGGAAGTAGTGACAAATGGGCTCAATTTGAAGTCATACTCTTAGACAAAAATAAAATCTATCATAAGTTCAATTGGCAAGTCGAAAAGTATACTCTTGATGGTGCTCTAAATGACTGTTGGCTGACCACAATGGTGTCAAATCCGATCCCACTTGGTAGCTCAATTTAATTATCCACAGATACAATTTTGTTTCGTTAATTCAAAAAATTTAGTAGGAATCGCGAATGAAAACAAAAACAAAAGTTGTAGTAGTAGGTGGTGGTGTAGTTGGGGTTAGTGCACTTTATCATTTAGCTAAAAAAGGTTTAACAGATGCTGTTCTTGTTGAAAGAAAAGAATTAACATCAGGATCTACTTGGCATGCTGCGGGATTACTACCTTTGTTTAATATGAGCTATTCAGTAGGACAACTTCATAAATATGCTGTCGATCTTTATAAAAAATTAGAAGAAGAGACGGGACAAAATGTTGGATTTAGTGTTGTTTCAAATATTCGATTAGCAAGTACAAAAGATAGAATGGATGAATATCACCAGTATGCTGGCGTTGCTCAAACAATTGGTGTGGATGTAAAATTTTTAACTCCAGATCAAGTAAAAGAAATTTGGCCTTTATGTAATACTTCAGATTTACTTGGAGCAATACAACATCCTGAAGATGGATATATTCAACCAGCCGATTTAACACAAGCTATGGCAACAGGTGCAAGAAATAGAGGTGCAGAAATTTATAGAAATACTGCGGTAGTTGGAATTAAACAAAACAAAGATGGGTGGATAGTTGAAACTGACAAAGGAGCAATTGAATGTGAACATGTAATTTCTTGTTCAGGAAATTTTGCAAGACAAACTGGAAAAATGGTTGGTTTAGATATTCCAGTTATACCAGTTGAACATCAGTATATAGTTACAGAAGCACATCCTGAGATTCAAAAAAGAAAAAAAGAAGGCTTACCTGAAATGGGAGTATTAAGAGATAGTGATAGCAGATGGTACATGAGAGAAGAAGCAGGTGGCTTGATATTAGGACCTTATGAAGATGGTGCACCAGCTTGTTATGTTGATGGCCCATCAAAAGATTCAGAGTATGAATTATTCCAAGAAGACTTGGATAGACTTGCTCCACATATAGAAGGTGCCATTCATCGTGTTCCAGCTTTTGGGGAGGTAGGTGTAAAGAAAGTTTATAACGGAGCTATTTGTTATACGCCTGATGGAAATCCTATTGTTGGTCCAGCATGGGGACTTAAAAATTTTTGGATTAATGAAGGACATAGTTTTGGAATTACTGCAGCAGGTGGTGCAGGATGGCAACTTGCTGAATGGATTGTAGATGGTGAGCCAACAATTGATATGCTTGGTGTTGAGCCAAGAAGATTTGGTGATTATGCAACAAAATCTTATTTAAAAGAAAAAAATGAAGAGGCTTATAATCATGTTTTTAAAGTTCATTATCCAGATGAAGAAAGAGGAGCTGCAAGAGAATTAAGAACATCACCTTGTTATGATAGAATGAAGAATTTGGGCGCAGTATTTGGACAAAAATTTGGTTGGGAGCGACCTAATTTCTTTGCAACAGATGGAATGGAACAAAAAGATGACTGGTCCTTTAGAAGATCTAAATGGTTTGAGGCTATAAAAAAAGAATGTCAAAATGTAAAAGAAAATGTCGGTCTCTTAGATATGACTGCATTTGCTAAATGTAGAATTAAAGGCCCAGGAGCTGAAGAATTTTTAGATTATTTAGTAGCAAATAAGCTTCCAAAAAAAATAGGAAGAATAGGATTGTGTCATGCATTAAATACTAAAGGAGGAGTTCATTCTGAATTTACGATAATGAGAGAAGCTTCAGATAGTTTTTATTTAGTCTCTGCAGGAGCTAATCAAAGATTAGACCATGATTGGATTCAAAAGTGGATGCCTACTGATGGAACTGTTCAGTTTGAAAATTTAACCAACAGCATGGGTGTACTAGTTGTATCAGGTCCAAAAGCTAGAGAGTTGATGACCAGAGTTTCAAAAGATGATTTCTCTGCTGAAAACTTTAAATGGTTAAGTGCAAAAAATGTTAATATAGGAAATGCACCTGTTAACGCTATGAGAGTAAACTTTGTAGGAGAACTTGGTTGGGAACTTCATCATCCAATTGAATATCAAAATCATATATTTGATAAATTAATGGAAGCTGGTACGGACTTAGGTCTTAAGCCCTATGGAATTAGAGCAATGAATAGTTTAAGAGTTGAAAAATCTTATAAATTAGTTGGAACTGAATTATCAATTGAATACTCACCGTACGAGTCTGGACTAGATAGATTTGTTCATCCAAATAAAGGTAATTTTATTGGTCTAGAGGCACTCAACAAGTGGAGAGAAAAAGGTTTTGAAAATAAACTTGTTACTATGGAAATACATAACGTGGAAGATGCTGATGTCTTAGGGAATAATCCAATTTATGAAAATGATAAAGTAGTAGGACGTGCGACAGGTGGGGATTTTGGATTTAGATTAGATAAATCAATTGCATTAGGTATGGTTAAACCAAATGTTGCGACAACAGGTCAAAAATTGAAAATTGATATTTTAGGAAAAATGTATGATGCTACAATATTAGATGAGAGTCCATACGATCCAGAAAATAATTTATTGAGAGCATAATGAAAATTTTAGTCGCTGTTAAAAGAGTAATTGATTATAACGTCCAAGTAAGAGTTAAAGAGGATGGGTCTGGTGTAGTTACTGAAAATGTTAAGATGTCTAGCAATCCACCTGATGATAATGCAATTGAAGAAGCTGTAAAAATTAAAGAAGCAGGTAAGGCAACTGAAATTGTAGCAATTACAGTTGGTGAAGAAAAATCTCAAGAAACTGTAAGAAAAGCTTTAGCAGTTGGTGCTGATAGAGGTATTTTAGTTAAAACAGAAGGAACAGTCGAACCACTTGCGGTAGCAAAAGTATTACAAAAAATTGTCGATAAAGAAAAACCAGATTTAGTTTTTATGGGTAAACAAGCAATTGATGATGATTGTAATCAAACAGGTCAAATGTTAAGTGCGTTATTAAATTGGCCTCAGGCAACCTTTGCATCAAAAATCGAGATAAAAGATAAAGTTTTAAATGTAACTAGAGAGATTGATGAAGGCTTAGAAACAATTGAGGTTAATGTACCAGCAATTGTCACGTGTGACTTAAGATTAAACGAACCAAGATATGCATCATTACCGAATATAATGAAGGCTAAAAAAAAACCTTTAGAAATTTTAAATGCCTCAGATCTAGGAATTGACACAACACCTAGAGTTCAGCAAATTAAAGTAGAAGAACCACCAAAAAGAAAAGCAGGAATTAAAGTAGCAAATGTAGCTGAATTAGTTAGTAAACTTAAAAATGAGGCAAAAGTAATTTAATGTCAGCTTTATTAATAGCAGAGCATAATAATAAAGAAGTAAAACCTTTTACGTTAAATGCAATTACCGCTGCATCACAAATTGATGCTGATGTACATGTGCTACTAATCGGTAATAATTGTGAAGATGTTGCTAAATCTTTATCTGAAATATCAGTAGTAAAAAAAGTTTTATATGCTGAAGCTGTTCATTATGAAAATTATTTAGCAGAAAATTTTGCTCCGTTAGTAGTAAAAGTTTCTGAAAATTATACTCATATAGTTTGTTCGGCAAATACATTTGGTAAAAATTTAATGCCAAGAATAGCTGCTCATTTAGACACATCACAAGTAAGCGATATTATAAAAGTTATCTCACCTGATACGTTTTTAAGACCGATTTATGCGGGAAATGCATTTGCGACAGTAAAAAGTAGTGACACCAAAAAATGTGTAACTATTAGACCCACATCTTTTGACCCTTGTGAGACATCTGGCGGATCTGCTCCAATTGAAAAAATTGAACCAACTGAAGAATTCACATCATCAAAATTTATTAAAAGGGAAGAGGTTAAATCAGATAGACCAGAACTTGGAACTGCCAGAGTAGTAGTTTCTGGTGGAAGAGGAATGCAAAATGGAGAAAATTTTAAATTGATAACTGATATTGCGGATAAATTAAATGCTGCTATTGGTGCTTCAAGGGCTGCAGTAGATGCAGGATACATAAGTAACGAACATCAAGTTGGTCAAACAGGTAAAGTTGTTGTTCCAGATTTATATATTGCAGTTGGAATATCAGGAGCAATTCAGCATTTAGCTGGAATGAAGGAAAGTAAAATTATAGTCGCAATAAATAAAGATGGTGAAGCACCAATATTTAGTGTCGCAGATTATGGTTTAGAAGCAGATTTATTTGAAGCACTTCCTCAATTCTTAGAAGAATTAAATAAATTAAATAGTATACAAAAATAATTCTTAAAGATAAAAATATCACATGGGTAGAGAGTCGATGGAGTATGACGTTGTTATAATTGGAGGAGGGCCCTCTGGATTATCTACAGCAATCAAACTTAAACAACTTGACCCAAATTTAAACGTTTGCTTGTTAGAAAAAGCATCAGAAATAGGTGCTCATATTCTTAGTGGAAATGTTTTTGAAACTAGAGCTTTAGATGAGCTATTACCAAATTGGAAAGAGCTAAACTCACCAATTAAAACTAAAGTTTCAAAAGAAAGATTTTTATTTTTAGGTAAAACTAAATCAATTAGTTGGCCAACATGGTTACTTCCCAAAGTCCAACAAAATCATAACAATTATATTATTAGTTTAGCAAATTTGTGTAGGTGGCTTGCAGAACAAGCTGAAGCTTTAGGTGTTGAAATTTTTCCAGGGTTTCCTGCGAGTGAAATTTTATATAATGAAGATGGCTCAGTTAAAGGTGTTGCAACTCAAGATATGGGTATTGATAAAGAGGGAAATCAAAAAGATAGTTATGAACCAGGTATAGAATTATTAGGTAAAGTTACTGTTTTTGCAGAAGGATGTAGAGGTCACCTAGGAAAACAATTAATTGAAAAATTTAATCTTTCAAAAGACAAAGATCCTCAACAGTATGGAATTGGTTTTAAAGAAATATGGGAAATAGATGATAAAAACCATGATGAAGGAATGGTGATGCATACTGCTGGATGGCCACTAGATAATAATACCTATGGTGGGAGCTTCATGTATCATGCAGAAAATAAACAAGTATTTTTAGGGTATGTAATAGGTTTAGATTATAAAAACCCTTATCTTTCTCCATATGATGAATTTCAAAGGTTTAAAACACATCCTTCAATCAAAAAAATAATAGAAGGTGGGAAGAGAATTTCTTATGGTGCGCGTGCATTAATTGAAGGTGGGATTCAAAGTTTGCCTCAAATGTTTATGCCGGGAGCATTACTAGTTGGTTGTGATGCTGGAACATTAAATATGCCAAAAATAAAGGGTTCTCATACTGCAATGAAAAGTGGAATGATTGCTGCGGAGACAATAATTGAAAACATTAAAGAGAATAAAAATTTATCAATTTATGAAGAAAAATTTAAAAAAAGTTGGGTTTATGAAGAACTTCATGCAGCTCGTAATGTAAAACCTAGTTTTAGTTGGGGTTTAATACTTGGAATAATATTTACAGGAATTGACCAAATTTTATTTAAAGGAAAATTACCTTTTACTCTAAAACACAAGCATGCTGATCATGAAACTTTAAAACCAGCAAACGAGATGTCTAAAATAGATTATCCAAAATATGATAATGTTATTACCTTTGATAAAACAAGCTCAGTTTATCTAACAGGCACAAATCATGCTGAAAATCAACCTGTTCACTTGAAACTTAAAGATCCTAATTTACCTATTAGTTATACTTTGGAAAAATATGACGAACCTGCTCAAAGATATTGTCCTGCTGGTGTTTATGAAGTTCAAAAAGAAAATGATGTAAACAAATTTGTGATTAATTCTCAAAATTGTATTCACTGCAAAACTTGTGATATTAAAGAGCCGTCTCAAAATATTACTTGGGTTACCCCAGAAGGTAGTGGTGGACCTAAATATGGAAATATGTAGTTTAAGACAAATCTATTGCAAACTTTTTTAATGTTTCAATAGGCACATGTTTTAAAGTGTTTTTATGAGTTCTCTTTAAAAAAATTGGACATCCTTTACCTGCTTCAACTGCTTTAGCATACCAGCTGGCACAAACACACCATCCATCTCCATCTTTTAATCCAGGAAACCCAAATTCAGGGTGAGGTGTGATTAAATCATTCCCTGCAACTTTTAACCATTCTAAAAATTCAGTTGTAACTTTTGCACAGACAGTATGAATGCCATGATCATTTTCATCTGTATTACAGCAACCATCACGATACCAACCTGTTAAAGGATTATTTGAGCACTCTTCTAGATCTTCGCCTAGAACATTTTTTTGTTTATCACTCATTTAAATTTTTGTTGGATTAGGCTGACCTTTATAAACTTCTTCTGGATCAAAAGATTTTTCTTTTTCTTCAAACTTCATCTTAATTTCTCGACCATTATCTATTGGTCCCATTGGAATTGATCTGTAAAAACAAGATCTGTAACCCACATGACAACTTGAACCGTCTCCAATATCAACAGTCATCCAAACCGAATCTTGATCATCATCAATTCTTAGTTCAGTTACTTTTTGTGTAAATCCACTTGTTTTACCTTTGTGCCAAATAGCTTTTCTAGATCTACTAAAATAATGAGCTTCTTTAGTCTCTATAGTTTTTTTTAGAGCTTCGACATTCATATATCCATGCATTAACACATCCTTTGTTTTAGAACACATTGTAATTACAGGTATTAGACCATCATTATCAAATTTAGGTGATAGAAGATTTCCCTCTTCTATTTCTAGGACATTTTCTCTCTTTTTGAACATATGGATTGATTATTTAGCATAAATCTCGATATATTAAATATTTTAAAATTAAGTAATTACTGTATAAAAAGGCGCTATGAAATTAGTTAAAGACACAGAAAGTAAAATATTAGATGCGAATACAGTTTCTGACAAAGAAGCAGAAGCAGCATTTAAAACAATTTTAACATGGTTAGGCGAAGATCCTAGTAGAGAAGGATTATTAGAAACTCCAAAGAGAGTAATGAAGGCATATAAAGAATATTTTTCAGGCTATAAAGTTGATCCGAGTAAAATTTTAGACAAAACTTTTGGTGATGTAGATGGTTATGATGATATGGTGATACAGAAAAATATTTCTATCCAAAGTCATTGTGAGCACCACATGGCTCCAATTATTGGTAAAGCTCATGTTGCATACATTCCAAACGAAAGAGTTGTTGGTTTAAGTAAGCTTGCTAGAGTTGTTGAAGTATTTTCAAAAAGATTACAAACTCAGGAAAGACTTACTATGCAGGTTGCTAAAACTTTAATGGAATCGTTAGATGCAAAAGGTGTAGCTGTAACGATTGACTCAACCCATCAATGTATGACTATGAGAGGTATTAAAAAAGAACAAGCGTCAACTGTTACAAATTACTACTTAGGTCAATTTAAAGAAGATCTAAGTTATCAAAATAGATATTTAAGATTTATCAGTATCACAAAAGATTAAAGTGTCAGATCAATTCAAAGCATTAATCATCAATCAAGAAGGTGATAATTTTACTAGAGAAGTAAAATCAATTGATAAAAGCTTTTTAAAACATGGTGATGTAACTATTAAAGTAGATTATTCAGATCTTAATTTTAAAGATGGAATGATTCTAAAGAATGGTGGAAGATTAGTTAAAGAATTTCCTCATATTCCAGGAATAGATTTTTCAGGTACTGTTTTAGAAAGTGAAAACTCAAAATTTACAGAAGGTGATGAAGTTATTTTAACAGGCTTTAGAGTAGGAGAGGTATTCTTTGGTGGATATTCGCAAATAGCAAAAGTTAATGCAGATTTTTTAGTAAAGAAACCTAAAGATTTAACAAGTAGACAAGTAATGATTTTGGGTACAGCTGGATTTACTTCTTTAATGAGTGCTTTTGCAATTCAAGCAAGAGAAAGTATTTTGTTAGGGGAAAAAGTTAATGATGTACTGGTCACTGGTGCTACAGGTGGTGTAGGTAGTGTAGCGGTAATGGCTTTAACAAAACTAGGTTACAATGTTACTGCTGTTACAGGAAAAGATTCTAAAGAAGATTATTTAAAATCACTAGGTGCTAAAAATGTTGTAAATAGGTCTGAATTTGACAAGGACCCAAGATTAATTGATAAAGGTTTATGGGATGGTGTAGTAGACACTGTGGGTGGAAAAATTTTAGCTAACTCAATAGTTCAAACAAAACCAAATGGAATTATTGCAGTATGCGGAAATGCAAATAATAATGAGCTAAATACAAGCGTGATACCATTTATGTTAAGAGGAATTAAACTTTGGGGAATGGACTCTGCAAATTGTAGTATTAAAAGAAGAGAGTTTATATGGTCAGAGGCATCAAAATTAATTGATTTTGATTTACTTGAAAAATCAATTGTAACAGTTAGCTTAGAGGAATTAATTGAAACATATCCAAAAATTTTAAAAGGTGAGATTTCTGGTAGAGTTATAGTTGATTTAAACAAATAATGGATTGGGATAAATTAAAGATATTTCATGCTGTAGCTGAAGCAGGAAGTTTTACCAACGCAACAGTAAACTTAAATCTAAGTCAGTCTGCAATCAGCCGACAAATTCAAGCATTAGAACAAGATTTAAAAGTTCAACTTTTTGAAAGACATGCAAGAGGATTAACTCTTACAGAAAATGGAGAGTATGTTTTTAAAACTGCACATGAAGTAATTAGTAAACTTAAAGAAGTTGAAACTTCTCTTGGAGATCAAAAAAATAAACCAACAGGAAAATTAACAATAACAACTGTTAGAAGTTTTGGAACTCACTGGCTAACACCTAGAATCCAAGAGTTTATGAGATTAAATCCAGAAATTGAAATTGAATTGGTTTTTGATGATAAAGAACTAGACTTAAGCACGCGTCAGGCTGATATTGGTATTTTTATGAGAAGACCAAAACAATTGAATTACATTCAAAAAAAATTAGTTGATATCAAATATTATGTTTATGGATCTAATAAATATTTAGAAAAATTTGGAATGCCAAAAACTATTGCTGATTTAAATAAACATAAGTTTATTTCTTTTGGAAAAGGTGCTCCTTCTCCAGTTTATAATCCTGATTGGGCTTTAAAACTTGGAATGCATGATGGCAAAAAAAGAAAAACAGTTATGAAAGTAAATAGTGTTATGGGATTACTTTTAGCAGTAGAATCTGGAGTAGGCTTAGCTGCTTTGCCAGAATATTTAGTTTCTAATTCAGCTAACTTAATTAAAGTTTTACCTAAGTCTGAAGGACCTATTACAGAAGCTCATTTTGTTTATCCTCAATCATTAAAAAATACCGCAAGAGTTCAAGCTTTTAGAAATTTCTTGTTTAGTAAAATAGGTGACTGGAAATAGTTGTTTCCAGATAAATTTTTAAAAATCAAATTTATTTAAAAAAAGCTTTACAACTGCGACAATATATGCGATTGATAATCATTCGCATTGAGAATAATTCTCATTCGCAAAATAACAAATAAAATCAAGGAAAAAAATGAAAAATATAGGAATAATTTCAATTATATTTGCCTTTTTTGCAAATATTGCTTTTGCAGCAGAGGTAAATGTATTTAGTGCAAGACACTATGATTCAGATACTCAATTGTATGAAAAATTTACTGCAAAAACTGGCATTAAAGTAAACATTGTATCTGGAAAAGATAAAGCCCTTCAGAAAAGAATTACTGAAGAGGGATCAGCTTCTAAAGCTGATATCTATATCACAGCTGACGCTGGAAGATTAGGTGCATTTGATGCAAAAGGTATGTTTCAAAATTCAATGACACCAGCAATTAAGGCTGCTGTTCCAAAAAACTTTAGATCTACTAACTGGACAGGAATAGCTAAGAGAGCAAGAATTATGTATTACTCTCCAGAAAGAGTTAATGCAAATGAACTTAATGGTATGACTTATGAAGGTCTTGCTGATCCAAAATGGAAAGGTAGAGTTGTTATAAGAAAATCTAATAATATTTATAATCAATCACTTGTTGCATCATTAGTTAAAAATGTTGGTAAAGCAGAAACCTGCTCTTGGGCAAAAGGTGTTGTTGCTAATATGGCTAGAGACTCAAAAGGAAATGATAGAGCTCAAATTTTAGCTGTAGCTGCAGGTGAAGCTGATTTAGCAGTAGCCAATACTTACTATTATGCTTTGATGTTATCTGGAAAAAAAGGTGCTGAACAGCAAGCTGCAGCAAAAAAAGTTTTACCTTTCTTTCCAAATCAAGGTGATAGAGGTACTCATATGAACATTAGTGGTGGTGGAATTTTAAAAACTGCACCTAATGCAGATAATGCAAAAAAATTACTTGAGTTTTTATTAACTAAAGAAGCACAGAGTCATATAGTTAATAATACATTTGAATACCCAATGATTGACGGTGTTGAGCCTCATGATTTGGTTAAACAAATGGGTCTTGGATATAATCAAGATTTAAAAACTAAAGTTGTTAATTACGGAAAAAATCAAGCAAAAGCATTAGAGTGTATGCTAGCAGCTAATTGGAAGTAATTAATAGTGAAAAAGAATTTATTTAACTTTAATTTAAGTAATTCTTCTAATGAGAGTGGTTCACTTGAGGGTCAGATAACATGTGAACCATGCTCATCAGAGTGTGAAAAAATGAATAGTAAAATAAATAATAGAAAATTATCAGATATAAATGATGAAGAGGTTTTAAATATCCTTACCCCGTTTAAATATTGATATATTTTTCTTTTTAATGATTGTGCTCAAATCTTTCTCCTAGGATCTTTACCCTTTCCTAATAATTAGTTTTGGGCACAAAAAAATAATGAATTTATTATGATCAAAGGATTTAAAATACCAAAAGTAATATTTAGAGTAAGAGAAGGAGATACTTCTGATGATGAAGCAATTTGTGCGATCGGTGGTAAGTGGATTGATAAATCTTCAGATGAGTTTTTTAAAGGAAAAAGAGTAATTCTGTTTAGTCTACCTGGTGCGTTTACTCCAACTTGTTCATCACAACAATTACCAGGGTTTGAAAAAAATGCTGCTAAATTTAAAGATCTAGGTATTGATGACATATATTGTTGTTCTGTAAATGACTCCTATGTGATGAATGCTTGGGCAAAAAAAATGAATATTTCCAATGTAAAAGTAATACCCGATGGATCAGGTCTTTTTACTAAATATATGGGTATGTTAATTTCTAAGGATCATGATGGTTTTGGTCAAAGAAGTTGGCGATATATGGCTATTGTTAACGATGGAATAGTTGAAAAATGGTGGCAAGAACCAGGTATTAATAATTCTGGATCTGATGATGATCCTTATATTGAGACTACACCAGAAAACTCAATTATTTATCTTTCTGAAACAAAGTAAATTTATACTAAATAAATAAATTTATATTATAAAACCAATTTATGTTTAAGAATTTAAATATTTGGTTCGTATCATCTTTAATTATTTCTATAGGTGTATTAATACCAATTATTACTGTTTCTTTAAGTTTTTTTGAAGATACTTCTAATTATTATCAAATTTTAAAAAATACTTTTTTATTAGAGTATATTATTAACTCTTTTATATTATTAGTTTGTGTTTTAGTTTTAACTTTTTTGATAGGCACTACCTGTGCTTATTTAGTTTCATTTTACACCTTTCCATTTAGCAATTTTTTTAAATGGGCATTAATTCTTTCATTTGCAGTTCCTCCTTATATTTATGCATACTCATTAACAGCTTTTTTTGAAAATTATGGAACAGCATTTACGATTTTAACAAATTTATTTGGTGAAGGGAATTATAATAAAAATATTCCAAAGTTTGATGATTTACTTGGTGCAATTCTTTCACTATCTTTTTCTTTGTTTGCCTATGTTTATATTCTTTCAAGAGCATCGTTTTTATATCAATCACAGAACTTAATTGATTTAGGTAAAACTCTTGGTTTTTCAAAATTTAAATCCCTATATTCATTAATTTTACCTTCAGCACGACCTGCCATAGTTGCTGGATTATCACTTGTAGCTATGGAAACTTTAGCTGAGTTTGGTGCTGTTGATTTTTTTTCTATAAATACATTATCAACAGGAATTTATAATTCATGGATAGCATTTGATGATTTAGCTTTTTCAAATCAATTATCTTTTTTTCTATTATTATTTATATTTGGATTATTTATACTTGAAAATTTATCTAGAAAAAAAGCTAAATACCATCTGAATACCAAAGGTGGATTTAAACAAAAAGAAAAAACAAAACTTTCCGGAAAAAGATCCTTTTTTGCATTCATGTTTTGTTTTATTATTTTTTTTCTAAGTTTTTTATTTCCATTAAGTCAAATGTTATATTGGACAATAAAATTTCCAGAAAACTTTTTTGATATAGATGCAATCACACTTACACTAAATACAATTTACTTAGTAACTTTATCCAGTTTTGTATTAATTATTTTTTCTCTTATCTCTAATTACGGTAATAGAGTTTCTAAAAATAAATTTTTAAATTTTTTATCAACCCTATCTATCTCAGGTTATGCTATACCTGGAGTTATTTTAGCAGTAGCTTTTATTACATTCGTTGCATGGTTTGATGAAAATGTTGTTAAAAGTTTAGGTTTTTTGTCTATTAAAAAAATTTTTATAGGTTCTGTCCTTGGACTAGTTTTAGTTTATTTTGTCAGGTTTTATTCTTTAGCGTTTAATGGAATTAAGTCAGGTTATGAAAAAATAAATATTTCAGTTGATGAAAGTTCTTATTTGTTAGGTTACTCAAAAAAAAAAACTTTTATGAATATTCACATACCTTTTTTAAGAAATTCACTTATGTTTGTTTCTATATTGATTTCGTTAGAAATTATAAGAGAGCTGCCAATTACTCTAATATTAAGACCCTTTAATTTTGAAACATTTGCTACAACAGCTTATCTTTCTGCATCTGAGGATTTATTGGAGGTAGCAGCAGTACCATCTTTATTTTTAATTTTAATTGCAACACTATTTATTATGTTTACATCTAAATATATTTTAAAAGAAAAATGAAAAATAATTATTTAGAAATTAAAAACGTTGATTTTAGAATAGGTGGAAAAACGAAAGTTAAAGATGCCTCTTTTTCAATTGAAAATGAAGGTGAAACCTTATGTATATTAGGTCCATCGGGTATTGGAAAAACAACAATTCTTAGAACAATAGCTGGTTTAGAAAAAATTGAAAAAGGCACAATTCATTTAAATAATAAATTATTATCCTCAAAAGAAAAAAATATCGAGCCAGAGGATCGTAACGTGTCTTTAGCCTTTCAAGATAATAGTTTATTTCCCCATTATACAGTTGAAAAAAATATTCTTATTGGCTCTGAAAGAAATAAAGAAAAGAAAAAAAATAAATTAAGTTTTAAAGAAATTATAAAACTACTTGATATATCAAAAATTTTAAAAAAATATCCCCATGAAATTAGTGCGGGAGAAGCACAAAGAGCATCACTTGCTAGATCATTATTAACTCAACCTAATTTACTTTTGTTAGATGAGCCTTTGTCAAATGTTGATCAAAGTTTTAAAGAGGAAATTCAAGTAAGATTAAAAAAAATATTAAATAAATTAAAAATTACAACAATAATTGTAACACATGACTCTTATGAAGCTTTCTATCTTGGTCATAAATGTGCAATTATATTAGATAGTCAAATAAAGCAATTTGATGATCCTTATAATGTTTACCATTTTCCAAATTCTGTAGAAGTTGTAAATTTTTTGAATAGAGGAATTTTAATTCCTGCAAAGGTTACCGGTGAAAACAGTTTAGAAAATAAAGATTTAGGTACGATTAAAGGGAATTTTACAAAACATTATCCAAAGGGATCCAATGTCCAACTTTTACTACAACCTGAGGATTTAGAGCATGATGATAAAAGTAATCTTAAACTTGAGGTAGTTGATAGAAAATTTAGAGGTACAAATTTTATTTATACTCTTAAGACTGGAAGTGATTTACTAATACCTGTATTTGTTCATTCTCACCATGTTCATCAACATGAAGTTGAAGAAAAATTTGGAATAAAGAGACCAATTAATATTGATCACATAGTTTGTTTTTAATAAATAAATAAATAAATGCTCTCAAAAAAACAATTATTTACCAGAGGGATGCTGGATATTTCTCCACATATGATATCAGTAATTCCATTCGGAATTATTTGTGGAGCAATTGGTGTTGATCTCGGTTTTAATCCTTATTTAGTCTATGCAATGTCCTTCATCATATTTGGAGGTGCTTCACAAATTGTATTTTTACAGGTACTTTCAGGTGGTGCCTCAAGTTTAGTTGCTGTTACATCTGTTGGAATTATTAATTCAAGACACTTATTATATGGTGCAGTTTTATCTGAATATCTTGAAAAGTTATCATTAATTAAAAAGTTATTAATTTCCTATTTCGTTGTAGATCAAGGATTTGCAGAATCTAATAAATTTTTTAAAAAAAATAAAAATGAGCAACACTTACATTACCATTTGATTGGTACAGGTTGTACAATGTGGGTTTGCTGGCAAATTGCAACCCTTTCAGGTATTATTTTAGGATCATTCGTTCCCGAAGAACTTGGTTTAAAATTTACAATACCACTTACTTTTATAGCAATTGTTGTTCAAGATTTAAAAAAAATTGATCATTTAATAGTTATGATTACTTGCGGTTTAAGTTCATTGTTATTTTTTGACGCTCCTTTTAAGTCTTATATATTAATTTCACCATTTATCGCTTTATTTGTAGCTTCATTATTATTGAGGTTAAAAAAATGACTTGGTTTACAATTATTATTGCAGGAATATTAACTTATTTTATGAGAATGACTATGATTGTATTAATTGATAGAGACATGCTTGGAGATAAAGTTAAAGCTGTATTAGAATATGTCCCTTCAGCAGTATTTCCAGCAATTATATTCCCAGCAATCTTCATTAATGATTATGGAGCATTTGTAGAAATGAATGATCCTAAAATATTTGGAGCTATAATAGCAGTTATTGTTGGGTATTTTTCAAAAAATATTATTGCAACTATTATATCTGGATTGATTTCTTATTGGTTTTTAATATTTGTAGTATTTAGTTAGCACCTAATTGAATGTTTTTACTAATATTATTGTCCATCATTTCTGGTTTAGATAAATTGAGATTAGACATAATTTCAACATACTCATCAACACTTTTTACTTGGAGTCTTGGATTGAATTTTTTTTCATTACCAATTGTACTTGAAAACTTACCATTATAATCGTGACCAGGATAAACCAATGTTTCCTCTGGTAATTTCAAAATATTATTGAATAAAGAGTTGTAAGCATCTTTAGAACTACCATTTTGAAAATCTGTTCTACCAGTTCCATTTATCAGAAGTGTATCCCCTGAAAAAAGATAATTATCTAACAAAAAACTATAACTATCTGAGGTATGTCCAGGTGTATATAATGATTTAATTTTTAAGCTATCAATATTAATTAATTCATTATCTTTTACTTTAATTTCAACCGCATCAGCAGGTGTATGTTCTCCCATGAGAGTTGTACAGTTTGTGGCTTGTTTTAACTTTGTTGCACCAGTAACATGATCTGCATGAATATGAGTATCAATGACTTTTACAAGTTTAAGATCAAGTTCTTTTAAAAGTTGAATATATTCGTCTACATTTTCTAAAACTGGATCAATTATTAAAGCTTCGCGACCTTTTGCCGAAGCAATTAAATAAGTATAAGTAGAGGTTTTTTTGTCAAATACTTGTTTAAAAATCATATAATATTAATATCAAATTATTATGAACACCTCTACATTTGATTGGTCTTGCAAACACACTTGGAAAGTAAGTGCAAAAAATACTTTATGGTGTGTTATAGGTTGTTCTATAGGTGACTTTGGAACTATCCTTTTTTTTCAATTATCCAAAATTCCCTTACCAATTCTTGGCATAATGACTTTAGCAATCATTAATGGCTTAATTACAAGTATAACTTTAGAGACAATTATTTTAATGAAACAAGATTTTAAATTTCAAAATGCTTTAAAAACAGCAATGGGCATGAGTTTTATTTCAATGGTTAGTATGGAAGTTGCGATGAATTTAACAGACTACCTATTGACAGGTGGAGCAATGATTACTTGGTGGGTAGTACCAATTATGTTAATAGTAGGTTTTTTAACACCTTGGCCTTATAATTATTGGCGTTTGAAAAAATTCGGAATTGTTTGTCATTAACAATCTAAAATAATTATTAAAGAATAAAGTGATCAATAAAAATTTAATTATTCTTACTATTTGCCAAGTTTTCTCTTTTACGGCACCTCCAATTACAGTTTTTATAAGTGGAATTGTAGGATTAAAAATTTCACCAATTGCATCTTTGGCAACACTTCCAACATCCTTATCAATAGTAGGTACTGCAGTATTCTCATTTTTTGCGGCTAAGATAATGAGTAAAATTGGAAGAAAAAAAGGATTTATGTTTTCATCAACATATTCGAGTTTAGCCTCGTTGCTTGGAGCTTATTCAATTTATACCGAAAATTTTATCTTATTTTGTATTTCATGTTTTGTAATTGGCACTGGGATTGCATTTACACATCAATATAGATTTGCTGCAGCAGAAACAGTTAAAAAAAATGATAGTTCAAGAGCAATTTCTATATTGTTACTTGCAACAATTATTTCTGCTTTAATTGGTCCTAATGTTGCAAACTTTACAAAAGATATAATTGTAGATCATCTTTATACTGGATCTTATATTTCTTTATCAGTACTAACTATTATACCAGTTTTTTTATTATTTTTTTATAGAACAGATGAGAATCCAAAACCCAAAGAAAAAATAAATGGTAATCAAAGATCATACTTTGAGTTAATACAAAACCCGATTATTCTACAAGCTATAGTTACTGCTGCATTTGCATACTCAATAATGTCATTCATAATGACAGCTACCCCAATCAGTATGTACAAAATGCATGGATTTACATTAGGTTCAACTAGTATAGTTATTCAATCACATATAATCGGTATGTTTTTACCATCATTGATTACAGGATCATTAATTAAAAAATATGGACACTCCAAAATTATATATTCTGGAGCTTTAATTTATTTAATTTGCATTTTATTAAGTTTTTATGATCAAATATTTATAAATTATTTAATATCACTAGTGTTGCTAGGTATTGGATGGAATTTTTTATTCATTGGAGGAACAAGTTTATTGGTACTTTGTTATAAAGAAAGTGAGAAATTTAAAGTACAAGGTTTTAATGATGTTTTAGTTTTTTCAATACAATCTATTGCTAGTCTTATAGCAGGTTATTCAATTTTAAAATTTAGCTGGAATGAAATTAATTTAGCATGCATTCCTTTAGTTTTATTGATTATATTAATTTCGATTAGAGCTGATTTGTATAAAAAAAATTTAACATCTAAATCTAAAAAGACTTATTCATAATTTTAAAACTTATATGAAGCCTTTAAAAAATTGGGATAATAATACTTGGTTATCATCACAAAAATACATTAATTCCTTCAATCAATTTATATTAAAACAAGTAAAGTTGAATAAAAATTCTAGAATTTTAGATATAGGCTGTGGAAGAGGAAAAATTTTAGGAAATTTATCGAGTAAATTAAGATTATCCAACAAACCTATTGGTCTAGATATAGAAAATCATAAAGATAAAAGTAAAAAAATGATTTTTAAAAAAATTGATGCACTGTCTTTTATTTCAAAAACTAAAATCACTTTTGATTTAATTTTAATAAAGCAAACAATTCATTTATTTAAAAAAAAACAAGTAATTAAGTTATTATCACTTTGTAAAAATAAACTTAATCCAAATGGAAAAATTATTATCTTAAGTTTAGATCCAAATAAAAATGAAATACCAACATTTTCATTAATGAAAAAAAAATTGACTTTTTCTTTGAATAAAGACGAGAAACTATTTGATTTAATCTTAAAAAATCAATCTAAAATAATTATTAAAAGATTTGTTTATGAGGTAAGAATTCTAAAAACAAAATATCTTCAAATGATTAGAAATAGATATATTTCTACTTTACTTAGTATTTCTAATAAACAAATACAAAATGGGATTATTGAAATTAAAAATGATTATGGAAAATTCTTTAAATTTAAAGACAGATTAATTTGTTTTATTATAAAGAAATAATTAAAGTATTTTTTTTAACAAATTATCGTTAAAAAATAATTTGTGAACAACTACAGCCATCAAATGAATCACAATTAGAGCTATTAACAAATAATTAGAGTAAACATGAATATCATAAAATAGTTCCCCTAATTCAAAATTATCTTGAATCTTAATTTTTTTAAAAATGATTATTAGTGTTTCACCATTTAATAATTTTTTAAAAATTCCTGATATTGTGATTGATAGAATTGTCACATACAGCATTATATGATTTAACTTTGCTAAAAATTTTTGACCTTTAAAAACACTTGGTTCTAACTTTGGTGTTGGGTTAAAAATTTTATAGAGCAACCTTAAAATCACTAAGTAAAATATAGATAAACCCACTGTTACATGAATATCTTCTACGGTTAGTCTTTCAGGTCCAAAATCTAAATCTACCAAATAAAATCCAAGTGGAATTTGTATAAAAAGCAATATTGCACTTATCCAATGCAACAATTTTGAAATTAAACCATATTCTGTTAAAGTATTCTTAACGTGCATAGTTTAATTAAACATATTGTAAAGAATATTGGTATTAGTTTGTTTTTACTAATTTCAATGCTTATTTCTACCCACGCAAACTCTGAACTGTCTGCTGAAGACATAATTAAAAATAGAAAAGCTTTGTTTAGTAAAAACTATAACACAGCCAAAAAAGTTCAATCTCTCTCATCGAGCGGTGATTTTGATGCTGCCAAAAAATTAATGCTACAAATGAGCGAAAATTATAAAGCTTTACTAGAAATGTTTCCTGACAACACTAAAGAGGGATTTAAAACAGAAGTTACTCCTTTAGTATGGGAAGAAAAGGATAAATTTAATTCTTTAATGCAAAAATCCTCAAATGATATGATTAAATTGACATCAATCATCGAAGAAACAGATAATATTAGAGGTACGTTAGGACAATTAATGTGGGCTAATTGCAAAGCATGTCATTCAAAATATCGAGTAGAACATTAAATTTTTAAAATTTTAAATTAATAAAAATAATGATCCCTTTGAAAATTAGAGAACATTTGGATAATTATATTCATCAAGAAGTTTACGTTCAAATAGCAGTAATAAAAGGTAAGGAAAAAGTATCTACCAAAGTAGCAATTGAAAGCTATTTTAACTCAAATCATTTTAGAGATTTGTCCAAAGGTAGACCTTATGATCATTTTATTAACGGGTTAAATGAAAAATGTCTGATTAAATTAATTAATTCACCCATGAGAGATAAAGAAACAGATGATGAAGTAATTAAAGAACTCCAAAAAAAACTAAAAGAATTAAGTAATAAAGAGTTAGAAAATACTTTTTGGGAAATTGAAACTGGAGAGTTTGTAAGTAATAATCAGATTAAAGAGTTAGAACAAGAAAGGGATCAAATGATTGAAAGCTTGAATATTAAGAATAAAGATAATGTTCACAAAGTTTTAATGGATTTTTGTAATAAATATGAGGAATTATGCATTGTTAAATATCCTGATGCGCCACTTCCTTTAGAAATATTAAAATCTACTGGTTCCTAATCATTGGATAAACTTTAGGACTTAGGTATTTTAAATTTGTAATCATTATTAAAGCCAAAGTAACTAATCCAATACTTAATCCAAGATTTAATAAAACTTTAAAATCAAAAGCCCAGACTAATTGAAAAATATTTTCCATAATAAATTTAGAAGCAGTTACAGCAAAAAATGTTGCTATCAATATTACAGAATTAAAGATTATTATAAATTCTATTAAGGAAGATAAAATAACTTCTTTTTTAGAAAACCCTAAAATTTTAAATACTAAATTTTGATATTCTTTCACTTTTCCTTGAACCATAATTGCACTTGAAATTACAATTAATCCTATGATGATTGTAACTGCTGAGATAAGGGTAACTGCAATAAACACTTTATTCAAAACATCTGTTACTTTATTCAAATAATCTGCAATCTTAATCATAGATAAACTTGGAAGAAATTCTAGCATTGAAGTTTCATCAAATTTTTCAATTTTTTCAAATTTAGCAGTAGCCAAATATTCATGAGGAATATTTTTTGCAAATTGAGGATTAAATAACATTGCAAAATTAATACTAAGATCACGATAATCAACAGCTCTAAAATTAACTATTTCACCATTAATTTCTCTACCATAAATATTAAGTGTGAACACATCACCTAATTCAATATTTAAATTTTTTGCAACTTCAGCATCTAAAGAAATTTGTAGTTGATTAGGCTTGGTAAGATCCCACCACTCACCTTCTGTCAATGGATTATCTTCTGGAACTTCATCTGACCATGATGATCTTCTGTCGCTACCAATAACCCAATAGCTATCATTATCAGGCTGAATATAAGTATTTGGATTTACTCCATTAATTTTAATAATTCCAGATGACACCATCGGTACCACCTCAATTTTTGCATTAGGATCCATATCCAATATATTTTTTTCAAATATTTCTTTTTCTCCTTTTTGAATACCTACAAAAAAATAATCAGGAGCGATATCAGGTATAGATTTTGCAATTTCTCTTTGAAAATTAGTTCCAACTAGTGCTAGCGTTAAAAGCAAAGTAACTCCCAAACCTAAAGACATAATTGTAATTGGAGTAATACTTTTTGTTTGTGTTATGTTTTTAATAGATACTTTTAAAGATATATTGGAAGTAGATTTAAATTTTTTTAAAAAATATATAATTATTTTTGAAAGTAAAAAAAATACAATTAAACAAATAAAAAATGCCACAAAATATCCAAGACTATAAATGGGTCTTTCAGATCCAAAGCTAAATAATAATACCAAAATAGATAATAATATCAGACTTAGAGCTATAGATTTTTTTGAATAATAAAATTCTAAATTTTGAAAAACATTCCTAAATAAATTAGAGGCTTTGACTTGATCGATTGAACTTATGGTTGGAATTGAAAAAATAATGAGAACTAATAATCCAACTAAAAATATCTTAATAAAATTTACTATTGAAAATACTGGAGAAACATTAAGCCCCAATCCATCTGATAAATATTGATCTACAATAGGAACTATTAAAAAACTTGAGGCATAAGCTAAAGTTGTGATCACTAAAAGTAAGATGAATAATTGAAGATAATAGAGTGTTTTAATGTTTCCTGAATAAAATCCAACTGCTTTTCTAACCGCAATAGACATGTTATTCTGATTAATAAAAGAGAGAAGAGTGTTTGCAATTCCAATTCCTGCAATCAGCATAGCACTAATAGAGACTAATGATAAAAACTGGGAAAAATTATTGATAATTCTTTTTAATCCACTTGCAGAATTTTCAGGATATCTAATCTGAACTTCTTGATCATCTTTAAATATATTTTCAATTCTTTTTTCTATTTTATTAGTATCATCGCTTTCATTAAATTTTACTTTGTACTCATAATTTAAAAAACTACCAATTCCATTTAATTTTAAAATTTCTAATGTTTGATCACCTGCAAGTGCCCAATCACCAAATGCAACAAATCCACTAACATCAGGTACAGATTTTACAATTCCTATAATTGTAAATATTTGATTTTGGACTTTAATTTTTTCATTAATTTTAAGGTTTAAATTTTTGGATAAACTTTCATTTATCAGCAAAGTATTAGGCTCGTTATGCATTCTATCGAATGCACCAGCTGGTTCATAATCAACTGAACCATACAAAGGATATTTCATATCAACAGTTTTTATTCTTGTAAAAAGAGATTTATTTTTTTTTCTATCTGTTGTCGAGACCATTGTACTAAATTCAATCATTTGAGAAATAGTTGCAAATTTTTTTACTTGATTGACCAGCTCAAGATTTCCTTCATTACGATTATAATCTATTTCAATATCTCCTCCTAATAGAGATCTAGCATTATCATTTAGTTCTTTTTTTAAACTATCTTCGATTGTGAAGATGGCACTTAAAATAAAAAGACTAATAAAGAGAGTTACGACAATACTAGATAATTTTTTATAATTTCTGCTTAAATCTTTTAAAGCATACCTAATAATTAAGTTTAGTTCAGATGGTTTATTTAATTTTTCCATCTTTAATTTTAATTTTTCGTTTTGCTTTATTAGCTAATTTTGGATCATGTGTTACCATAATTAGCGAGGACCCTTCTTCTTTTACATAATTAAACAATATGTCAGAAATCATTACAGAATTTTCAGTATCTAAATTTCCAGTAGGCTCATCTGCTAAGATTAACTCTGGTTTCATTGCAATGGCTCGAGCTATAGCAACTCTTTGTTGTTCTCCACCTGATAGTTGGCTTGGTAAATTATTAAATCGATGACTAAGTCCAAATCTATCTAATAACTGTTTTGCCTCTTTTTCAGGATTTTTGAATCTATTCAATTCAAGAGTTAAGGCTACATTTTCAACTGCCGTATAATTAGGGATTAAATAAAATGACTGAAAAATAATACCAATATTTTTTCTCCTTATTTCCGAAACTTTATCTTCACTTAATTTTGTTATTTCATGATTTTGAAAAAAAATTTTTCCAGAGGTAGCTTTTTCCAACCCTCCAATTAACATTATAAGACTAGTTTTTCCTGATCCACTTTCACCAACAATAGAAATAGTCTCTTTTTTCTTGGTAGTTAAGTTAACATCTTTTAAAACTCTGATATTATCTTTACCAGTTTGGTATTTAAGATTTACTTTATTTAATTTAAGAAGAATGCTCATGAATAAAAGTTTTATTATTAAAATAATTGTACTCTGTCTAGTCACCATAAAGGTAAGTGCAATAGAAAAAGTAATATTGTTTGGAGATAGTTTGATGGCTGGTTACGGATTACCTAATGAGCAACATTTATCAGTAGTTTTGCAAGAGAGCTTAGAGTTAGAAGGTCATATAATAGAAATTGTTAATGGCAGTGTTTCAGGAAGCACTTCTGCAGGAGGATTAAATATAGCCGATTGGACTTTATCAGAAACTAATATTGATTTAATGATTTTGTGTCTAGGTGCAAACGACATGCTCAGAGGTATTAACCCTAATGAGACAAAAAATAATTTAGAAGAAATAATTAAAATTGCAAAAAATAAGAATATTAAAGTGATTATAGCAGGAATGATTGCACCAACTTCTTATGGTTATGGTTACAAAAAATCTTTTGATAAAATCTTTTCTGATTTATCAAAAAAATATAAGTTACAATTAATTCCATTTCTACTTGAGGGTGTAGCTCAAAAACCTGAATTTAATTTAAGTGATGGCATGCATCCAAATGACCAAGGCACAATTATCATTGGTAACACTTTAAAAAAAGCGATCTTAAAAAATCTATAAAGACTTAATATTATTTTTTTGTTATCGTTTTTTATGAAAAAGATTCTTTCAATTATTATTTTATTTATTTCAACAATAACTGTGAGTGCGAATGATAGAGATATTGAGCTTGATAAATTATTCCTAGAATTAAAAAAGAATATTCCATCTTTATCATCAAGAATAGCTCAACAAATCTGGATGTTATGGAGCACCCATCCTACAGATCAAAAATTGACATCACTTTTAGATGAAGGCTCAAGATTAGTTCAAGACCAACAATTAAATAGAGCAATCGATGTTTTTACTGAAGCAATTGAATTAGACCCTAACTGGGCAGAAGCTTGGAATAAGAGAGCAACAGTACTTTATATGGTTGGAGAATTCCAAAAATCTCAGGATGATATTGATAAGGTGTTGGAATTAGAAGAAAGACATTTTGGAGCTTTAGCAGGGCAGGGAATGGTAAATATAAAGCTTAAGAATTATGATAAAGCAAAAAGAAGCTATCAAAAAGCACAAGAAATTTACCCCGCAATGAAATCATCAAAGGTAATGATTGAACAAATTGAAGAGTTAATTAAAAGACAATCAATTTAATTAATTAAAGAGTTTAAAATCAAATCACTAGATGAAAAAAACTACACCTCCATCTAAAGCAATGTTGGAACTTGCTAAATCTCTAAGTTTTAACACTCAAAACTATATTCCAAAAGGCGGGGTTTCTTTTTCTTTATTTAAAGTAGAAATTTTATCAGGATTAACAGTTGCCTTAGCATTGGTACCAGAAGCTATAGCTTTTGCGTTTGTTGCGGGAGTTGCTCCTTTGTCTGGTTTGTATGCTGCATTTATTGTTGGATTAATTACAGCTGTATTTGGTGGAAGACCTGGAATGATATCAGGTGCAACAGGAGCTCTTGCAGTTGTAATGATTTCATTAGTAACCGAACATGGAGCAGAATATTTATTTGCAACAGTTGTTTTAATGGGAGTTTTACAATTGTTTGCTGGTATTTTTAAACTTGGAAAATTTATAAGAATGGTTCCTGAACCCGTGATGCTAGGGTTTGTCAATGGACTTGCAATCGTAATTGGTATTTCACAACTTAGTCAATTTAAAACTATAAATGATCTTGGACAATCGGTTTGGATATCAGGAGATATACTGCTTTATTCAATCGTCTTTGTTTTACTTACTATGTTTGTTATATGGTTTTTACCTAAACTTACAAAAGCAGTTCCATCAACCTTAGTTGCAATACTTTTAACAACAGTATTAGTTCTTGCTCTTAAAATTAATATTCCAAGTGTTGGAGATTTAGCGAGTATTAAAGGAGGTTTACCTAATTTTTCAATTCCAAACGTTTCATTAAATTTTGAGACATTAAAAATTATTTTTCCTTATGCTTTTATCTTAGCCTCGATTGGATTAATAGAGAGCTTGTTAACTCTAAACCTAGTAGGTGAGATTACCAATAAAAGAGGTGGAGCTAGCCAAGAATGTTTGGCCCAAGGATTTGCAAATTCAGTAACTGGTTTTTTTGGAGGAATGGGTGGTTGTGCTATGATTGGTCAATCAATGATTAATGTTAGATCGGGTGGTAGAACTCGTTTAGCTGGTATTACTGCTGCAATATTTTTATTAATTTTTATTTTATATACTTCAAATTATATAGAGATGATCCCTATTGCAGCTCTAGTAGGGGTAATGTTTATGGTGGTGATTGGAACTTTTGCTTGGAATTCAATCAAGTTTTTAATGATGGTTCCAAAAAGTGATGCATTAGTTACTGTGCTTGTAACAGTTGTAACTGTCTTAGAAGATTTAGCTGTAGCTGTAATTGTAGGTGTAATTGTTTCTGCATTAGTTTATGCGTGGAAAACTGCTTCAAGAATTAGAGCTACGATAAGACCGTCAAAATCAGATAAAGGTGCTAAAGTTTATGAAATCGAAGGACCTCTATTTTTCAGTTCAGCAAAAAGTTTTTTAGAAATTTTTAATCCAAAACAAGATCCAAAGTTAGTAATTATTGATTTCGCAAAATCTAGAGTAATTGACCAATCAGCATTAAAAGCTATTGAAGATGTTGCTCATAAATATAATAGTTTTGGAAAAAAAATTAAACTAAGACATCTTACTAAAGATTGTCATAAGTTATTAAGTAAAACAGGCCAACTAGTGGTCGATAGTGATGATGATCCAGATTATAGTTTAGCAGTTGACTATGGTGTTAAGTTGAAAATTCTTGGAAAATAAATTTATTAATTATGACTACAAAATTTGACGTCATTATTATTGGCGCAGGTGCTGCTGGTATGATGAGTGCCATTGAGGCTGGAAAACGTGGTCGTAAAGTCTTACTAGTTGATCATTATAAAAAGATAGGTGAAAAGATTAGAATTTCTGGTGGAGGTAGATGTAATTTTACTAATATTCACACTAATCCTAATAAGTTTCTTTCACAAAACCCAAAGTTTGTAAGATCAGCCCTAAGTCAATATACCCAAAATGATTTTATCAATTTAATCAATAAGTATGAGATTAAATTTCATGAAAAAAAATTAGGACAGTTGTTTTGTGATCATAGTGCTCAACAAATTGTTGAGACGCTACTTAAAGAATGTGAATTAGCAAATGTAACTATTATAAAAAAATTTATTATAAAAAATGTTTCTAAAGAAAATGATCAATACCTTGTTTCAACTGAAACTGAAAAATATTCATCACAATCTTTAATTATCGCAACAGGTGGATTATCAGTACCAAAAATTGGTGCAACTTCATTTGGTTATGAAATTGCTAAAAAATTTGATCATAATATTATTGACACTTTACCTGCTTTAGTCCCATTAACATTTAATGAAAAGATCTTAGAAATATGCAAAGAATTAACTGGGCTATCAGTTGAAGCTATAGTTTCTTTTAACAAAGTTTTATTTCAAGAAGGAATGTTATTTACACACCGTGGTTTAAGTGGTCCTTCCATATTACAAATTTCATCCTATTGGAAACAGGGTGATAATATTAAAGTTAATCTTTCACCAAAATTAAATGTTTACGATTTATTAGAAGAAAAAAGAAAGTTAAATCCAAAATTTGATATCTTAAATATCGTAAGTGAAATTTTACCAAAAAGATTAGCTCAAATTATTTGTAGTGAAAACAAGGTAAATGGAAATATTTCTGAATTATCTAACAAAATATTAAAACAGCTAAGTGAGAATATAAATTCATGGTTAATCAATCCAACAGGTTCAGAAGGGTATAGAACTGCAGAGGTCACTTTAGGTGGGGTTGATACTAAAGAATTATCTTCAAAAACAATGATGTCCAATAAACATAAAAATTTATTTTTTATTGGTGAAGTTGTGGATGTAACTGGACATTTAGGTGGATATAATTTTCAATGGGCTTGGTCTTCAGGTTATGTTGCAGGCCAATATGCCTAAAACCATCGTATCGACTTAATCCAATCTATTTGCTAAAATAAAATATGTGTGGAAGATATGTGGTTAAAAATCCTGTCACAAAAACTAGTAAACTGGTAAAGTCAGCTATTCAAGTAGAGGATGGAGAAAATTATAATGCTCATCCGTATCAAAAACTTCCAGTTATTAAAAAATATAAAAATGGAAATACATTAGAAGCTCTCAAGTGGGGTTTAATTCCAGGTTGGGCTAAAGATAAAGATTTTAAAGCATTAATTAATGCAAGATTAGAAACTATTGATGAGAAGGTTTCATTTAAAAAACTAATTAAAAACAACAGATGTGTTGTTGTAGCGGACGGTTTTTATGAATGGAAAAGAGAAGAGAAAGAAAAAACTCCACATTATTTTACAAGAAAAGATACGAACGCAATATTTTTTGCAGGAATTTATGAAGAAGACCAATTTTGTTTAATTACAGAGGAAGCTAAAGATAACGTTAGTGAAATTCATCACAGACAACCAGTAATTATCAACCAAACAGATATTAACCGATATTTAAATTTAGAGTTACAAGGTTCAACTTTTTTAAAAGAATGTAAAAAACCTGATCTTATATTTCATGAAATATCAAAAGATGTAAATAAACCTACTAATAACATCACATCTTTAATTCAACCAATTTAGCTATATTTATAATGATTGACATAATAGATTTAATTTTAAACCAATATCTAAGATTATTTGTAGGAATAGTATTAATTGCATTAATTATTTTTTCATTATTTATTAAATTAAAAAATAAACTTAAAAAAAGATCTAACTTAAAAATTAATAATAACGATAAGTGAAAAATATTTATCATCCAGATATTTATCAATTTGATAAAATAGTTAATAGTTATTGGGAAGACACTTCAAGTGAAGATTTAAATTTAGAAAAACTTACTAAAGATATAAATTCAGAAATTGTTATAATTGGTGGAGGGTACACAGGTTTGCTTTGTGCAATTAATTTAATAGAAAATCATAACTTAGATGTTATTTTAGTTGAAGCTGGTAAAATAGGTTGGGGCGCTTCTTCTCGTAATGCTGGTTTTAATTGCTTACCTCCAAGTAAAATGCCTTTTAAAAAAATGCAATCTATTTATGGAAGAGAAGAAACAAAAAAGTTTTACAAAAATTCTGTTGAAGGTTCAAACCACACTAGAGATATCATTAAAGAATATAATATTGATTGCGATGTAACAGGAGATAGTAATTTTGTTGTTGCCCACCATAAAAATAAATTCAAGCAAATTAAAGAACAAGCTGATGTTTATAAATCTGAATTTGATATTGAAACTAAAATTTATTCAAAAGATGAGTTTAATGAAGTTGGTCATGGAGGAATGGAACAATTTGGAGCATTTTCTTATAAACCTGGTTTTGCGATTAATCCTCTTAAATTTGTTAATGGAATTGCAAAGTATGCTATATCTAAAAAATTAAAGATATTCGAGCACACTAAAGTAAACAAAATTAATAAAGAAAATGGGTCTTATATTTTAAAGACTAACGAAGGATCTATTCGATCTAAAAAAATTGTAGTTGCAACTAACGGTTTTTATCAAGAAGGGTTAATTCCGCAAATAGATGGAAGAGTATTACCTGTTATTTCAAATATAATTGTTACTAGAAAGCTTAATGATGATGAGCTTAATGCTCATAACTTTAAAACATTTTCACCCATTGCTAATACTAAAAACCTTTTATATTATTATCGAAAGTTACCTGATAATCGAATTTTGTTTGGTACTAGAGGCGATTTGAAAGGTAGTGATCAGTCAAATTTAGCTATGTCAAACAAGATGGAAAAGTTTTTAAAAGATATTTTTCCTCAATGGTCCAATGTTACTATTGATTATAATTGGCGCGGATTAATTGCCCTATCCCAAAAGCTCACTCCATCTATTGGTAAAATTGATAATGAGGAGATTTATTATGGATTTGGCTATAATGGAGTCGGAGTTAGCGCTGCTCCCTGGGCTGGAAAACAGTTATCCAAGCTAGTTTTTTCATCAAATAGTAAAGATTTAGATATTTCAAAAATCTATAAGGGATTACCTAAAAAGTTTATTTTTCCTCAATTAAGGATTTTTTATTTTAGATTAGCTGTGTGGTTTTATGCAATTAAAGATAAGTTAAACATTTGATATAATGTTTAATAATAATAAAAGTTATCTAAGAAAAAGTATTAACAGTTAATAGGAGAAGGAATGTTAAAAGTATATTTGGCAGGTGAAATTCACAGTGATTGGCGAGAAGAAATTATAAAATCATGTAAAAAAGAAAAACTTGATATTCATTTTTTGTCCCCAGTAACCAATCATGAGTCTTCTGATAATTGTGGTGTAGAGATTTTAGGACCAGAAGAGAAAAATTTTTGGAAAGACAGAAAAGGTGCAAATATTAATTCAATTAGAACTAAGAAATCTATTCAAGATAGTGACGTGATAATTGTAAAATTTGGTGAAAAATATAAGCAATGGAATGCAGCTTTTGATGCAGGGTATGCTGTTGCTTTGAATAAATCTATTATTGTTATTCATAGTGAAGATCATCAGCACGCTTTGAAAGAAGTAGATGCATCAGCTTCAGCAGTTGTAACAGATCAAAAACAAGCTGTTCGAATATTAAAATATGTTTTAGAAGGTTCATTAAAATAAAAAATTATGCTTACATATATTATTCCTTTCATTATCTTAATACTAGTAGTTGTGTTTATTCATGAATATGGTCACTATTATTTTGCAAGAAAATATGGGGTAGGAGTTACCGATTTTTCCATTGGTTTTGGTAAAGAAATATTTGGTTGGAATGATAAGTCAGGCACTAGATGGAAAATCTGTTGGATCCCTCTTGGCGGTTATGTAAAGTTTTTTGGAGATAGAAATGTTTTTTCACAAGCAGACCATGAAAAAATTTTAAAACAATATAATAAAGAGGATCAAGAAAAGTTATTTGTAATTAAACCGTTATATCAAAGAACACTTATTGTATTTGGTGGACCATTAGCTAACTTTTTATTAGCTATAGTTATTTTTTTCTCAATATATACTTTTATAGGAAAAGATTTCACTCCTGCTGTTATTAATGAAGTTCAAAAAGATAGTCCTGCAATGATTGGGGGGCTTAAAAATAATGATATCATTTTAGAAATTGACGGTAACAAAGTTGAAAGTATTATGGATGTTTCTAAGTTTATTACCACTTCAATAGGAGATGTTATTGATTTTAAAGTTGAACGTTTTGATCAAGAATACTTACTTAAGATTAAACCGAAAATTGTTTTAAGTGATGATAATTTAGGTAATAAAGTTAATAAAAGAATAGTTGGTATTAAACTTGGTGCTTATAACAATGAAATCAACCATGTTAAATTAGGACCAGCACAAGCATTAATCCATTCCGTTAAAGAAGTATATTTTGTAAGTGCTTCCTCACTCAAATATATTGGTACTATGTTAAGAGGCACAGGTGATAGTTCTCAATTAGGAGGGCCTATTAGGATAGCAAAAATAACGGGTCAAGTAGCAGAAATAGGTATTTTGCCATTTATTTCTATAATGGCTTATATTTCAATAAGTCTTGGTTTAATTAACTTGTTTCCAATTCCAATGTTGGATGGAGGACACCTAATGTTCTATGCATTTGAAAAAGTTTTAGGGCGCCCTTTATCACAAAAAGTTCAAGAGGGTTTTTTTCGAATCGGGATGTTTTTGTTGTTATCATTGATGTTTTTTACAACCTTTAATGACCTTAAAGACCTAGGTTTGTTCAATTAATTTCACAATTTAATTTGTGTAAAATACGAGTAAAATCAATACTTATTTAACTTTACACAAGATATTGTATCTAAAAAAATTTAAGACACTAAAAAAAAGCTTGATTTATCAACGTTTATGATAAGTATGATAATTAATCAACATAACCGGAGCTAAAATGAACAAAAAACAACTAATGGCACAGCTTTCAGGCTCTTTAAATTTGAGCAAAGCCGATGCTGAAAGAACATTTGATACGATTACCAACACTATTTTAGATGCACTAAAAGGCGATGATTCAGTAAAAATTGCTGGATTTGGAACTTACAAAGTAGCTAAGAGAAAAGCTAGAGTTGGAAGAAACCCGAGAACAGGTGAGCAAATTCAAATCGCTGCTTCTCAAAAAGTAAAATTCTTACCAGCAAAAGCTTTAAAAGAAGTATTCAATAAATAGTTTTTTTTAACAGCCCTAACGTTTTTAAAACACGTCTAGGGCTGTTACTATATGCAAAAACTGCATACCAATTTTTCCTAATCAGCGTTAGTTTTTAAAATTAATAAAATTATAAGTCTTTACTTTAACAGGAGGTCTTATGACTAAATTAATAAAGAGAATAACTGCGCCACTTCTTAGTTTGGTATTTTTACTGAACATGAGTAGTGCGGGTATGGCAGAGACAACAGTGTCTGCTGAAGTGGGGTTTATTTTTAATACTCTATTATTTTTAATTTGTGGTTTCCTTGTCATGTTCATGGCAGCAGGTTTTGCAATGCTAGAATCTGGTATGGTAACTTCAAAAAGTGTTTCAGTAATTTGTGCAAAGAACATTGGTCTTTATGCAATTGCTGGAATTATGTTTTGGCTAGTTGGCTATAACTTAGCTTATGGTATTCCAGAAGGTGGATATATTGGAACATTTACACCTTGGTCAGATGCAAGTGCAATTGATACTGGTTATGCGGATGGTTCTGATTGGTTTTTCCAAATGGTATTCTGTGCAACTACAGTTTCAATTTGCTCAGGTGCTATGGCTGAAAGAATCAAGTTATGGCCATTCTTCTTATTTGCAGCTATTTTAGCTGGAGTAATTTATCCAATCGTAATGGGTTGGCAGTGGGGTGGAGGCTGGTTAGCTGAAATCGGTTTCTCTGACTTTGCTGGTTCAACTTTAGTACACTCAACAGGTGGTGCAGCTGCTTTAGCTGGTATTATTTTGTTAGGTGCTAGAAATGGAAGATTTGACTCTGCAGGAAATCCAAAGGCGTTAAAACCTTTTGCAGCTTCTTCAATTCCATTAGTAACAATAGGTGTATTTATCCTATGGTTAGGTTGGTTTGGATTTAATGGTGGATCTCAATTAGCATTAGGAACTTTTGATGATGCAGTTGCGATATCTACTATCTTTATCAATACAAATCTTGCAGCTTGTGGTGGAGTTTTAGCAGCAGGTGTAATTACAAGATTAATGTATGGTAAAACAGATGTAATTCAAATGTTAAATGGAGCAATTGGTGGCTTAGTAGCTATCACTGCAGAACCTTTAGCACCATCACCATTTGCAGCAATCTTAATTGGTGCTGTGGGTGGATTGATCGTAGTGTTTGGAACTAAATTATTATTTAATTTCAAACTTGATGATGTAGTTGGTGCAATCCCAGCTCACTTATTTGCTGGTATTTGGGGCACACTTGCAGTTCCACTAACTAATGCTGATGCAAATTTTAGCGCTCAGTTAATTGGTGTACTTGCGGTTAACATTTTTGTGTTTGCTGTGTCTTACATTGTGTGGTCAGTGATGAAGGCGATCTTTGGTATCAGATTAAGTAAAGAAGCTGAAACTAAGGGTACAGACGTTACTGAAACAGGTGTAATTGCTTACGCAATACGAGACTAATTGCATGCAATAAAGAGGCTCTTCGATCTCCATATCGTTATCTCATTGGAGAGCCTCTTAAAAACAGAATAACTATCTTTATCTCTCTTATAGTTAGTTAGTAAAAGGCCCCTTTTTAGGGGCCTTTTTTTTACATACATGTTCTATCGTCATAACTCTTTTGATCAATCAGCAATTCTTTAAACAGGAAAGTTCAATAAAAGAACTTCCATAACAAGGAGAGATAATGATTAATTTATTTAAAAAAATAACACTTATTTTTGTAATCATTTTTAGTATTACAGGATTAGCTTCAGCAGAAACTACTATCTCAGCTGAAGGACAATATATATTTAACACGCTTGGTTTTTATTTAGGTGGAATATTAGTTTCATTTATGGCTGCAGGATTTTGTATGCTTGAGTGCGGTTTAGTTACCACTAAAAGTGTATCCACAATTGCTGCAAAAAATATTGGTAAATTTGCAATAGCATCAATAGTATTTTTCTTATGCGGGTATAATCTTGCTTATGGAATACCAGAAGGTGGATACATAGGTTCATTTAAAATTTGGAGTGATGCTTCGGAAATTGGAACAGGTTACTCAGATTATTCAGACTGGTTCTATCAAGCAATGTTTGTTTGTGCGACGGTATCGATTGTATCGGGAGCTGTTGCAGAAAGAATTAAAATTTGGCCATTTTTTATTTTCTCAGCAATTATGGCTGCATTTATTTATCCAATCTCAATGGGTTGGCAGTGGGGTGGAGGATGGTTAGCAACTGCTGGATTTTCTGATTTTGCAGGTTCTACATTAGTACATGCTTGTGGTGGTGCTGCTGCTTTAGCAGGTGTAATGGTTTTAGGTGCAAGAGCTGGAAGATTTGGAAAAAAAGGTGAAACTAAATCTTTAGTTCCTTTTGCTGCATCTAGTATTCCACTTGTAACTCTTGGAACTTTTTTATTATGGTTTGGTTGGTTTGGCTTTAATGGCTTTAGTCAATTAGCTGTTGGAACTTTTGATGATGTAACAGCGATTAGTAAAATTGCAGTTAATACTCATTTAGCAGGTGCTGCTGGAACAGTTACCGCAGCATTAGTCACTAGATTGATTGGTGGCAAAACTGATATCATCATGATGTTAAATGGTGCTTTAGCAGGACTTGTTGCAATAACTGCTGAACCTTTAAATCCTAGTCCAATTTTAGCAATGGTGATTGGTTCTTTCGGTTCAATTATTATGTACTTTGGAACAAAGTTTTTAGAGTCTAAACACTTAGATGATGTAGTAGGTGCAATTCCAGTTCATATGTTTGCTGGTATTTTTGGAACATTGGTAGTTCCAATATCAAATCCTGACACAACATTTGGAACTCAGTTAATGGGTGTTGTTGCAGTTTGTGTATTTAGTTTTGTTTTTTCATACATAGTATTTAGAGCACTTAAACAATTTATTGGTCTTAGAATCAGTGCCCAAGCAGAAAAACTTGGAACTGATGTAGCAGAAGTTGGTGTTAAAGCTTACGCGATCAGAGACTAAAAAAATTATCTCTCTATAATGTTAAACGTTAAAGGTCCCTTAGAAATAAGGGGCCTTTTTTATTTTTTGATAGGCTTTTAAGGGTTTCCAAAACTTCTTTTGCGTGATCTTTAACTTTAACGTTTTCCCAGACCTTTATAATTTTACCCTTTTTATCTATTAAAAACGTAGTCCGGAGAATGCCCATAAATTTTCGACCCATAAATTTTTTTTTAGCCCAGACTTTATACTTCTTAAGGACTGTTAATTCTTCATCTGCTAATAAATCAAATTTTATCTTATATTTTTTTCTAAATTTATCATGACTTTTTAAATTATCTTTAGAAATTCCATAAACTTCACACTCTAATTTTTTAAATTTTGATAGTGATTTATTAAAATCATTAGTCTCAATCGTGCACCCTGGCGTATCATCTTTTGGATAAAAATAGATAACAACATATTTTCCAAGTGAGTCTTTTAATGAATATTTTTCTTTTGATGTTGACGGCAGTATAAAATTAGGAGCTTTAGTATTAATTTTTAACATAATTTTCTAGCAATATAATATTTTTAAGGTAATTTTAAACACAATTATGACAGTTAAATCAATTCAAACACTAGTCTCAGAAGCAATGCAAGAAATAAAAACTATTAATGCAGATGAAGCTTTCAAGATGGTTGAAGAAAATAATTGTAATTTAATTGATATAAGAGAAGCTAGTGAATTAGAAAATACTGGAAGTGTGGAAAATTCAGTACATATTTCTAGAGGAATGATGGAAATTTTTTTAGACCCTAGTAGCGCTTTTTTTCAACAAGGTAAACTTGATCAAAATAAAGAAATGGTTTTATTTTGTGCTGGTGGTGTAAGATCTGCTTTAGCAGTTAAAGCGTTGCATAATATGGGATATGAAAAAGTATCACATATAGAGGGCGGCTTTGCCGCAATCAATCAGAGTAAATTTAAAATAATCTAATTAAAGTTTAATTCTTCAACAGCATATTCAAGTCGATCTTGTCCCCAAAAAATTTTATCATTTACAATAAATGTTGGTGCACCAAAAACTTCTTTTTTAAAGGCCTCGTTAGTTGCATTTTTTAATGCATCTTTAATTGACTGTTCTTTAATTCCATTTAAAAATTTTTCATTATCAATATTTAAAGTATTTAATAGCTTAAGGATCTCCTCATCATTTGATAAATCTAAATTATCTTTCCAATATGCCTCAAAAAAAGTATTTAGGTAATTATTTTTTTGATCATCAGATAAGTATAAATAACCCCTCATCAAATAAAGAGAGTTGATTGGAAATTTAGAATTCCATGTAAAAGATATGTTATTTTTTTTTGATACAAGCTCACAATCATTTTGCATATTTTTCATTTTATATTTATTAAAAGCTGGTGCACTTATCCCTGCTAGATTGTGAAGACCACCTAAAAAAATAGGCTTATAGTTAAAAGTAATTTTTTGATTGTCTTTAATTCTTTTAATTTTTTTATGAGCTATGTAAGAATAAGCACTAATTATATCAAAATAAAAATCTATATGATTAGTCATAAAAACTCATTCTTTTGGCATAGAAAATTCTTATGATCCAATAAAAGAATAAACCAACTGGTCCTATCAAATAGGTGATTATTAATGGGATCGCCACTAAAATTTTATTAATATAAAATTTTTGAGAGTCTTTGACTATCCATCCACCTATAAATAAATTAATTGAAATAAAGTGTGTCCAAAAAAGCATTAAATACAAATGATCTTCAAACAATCTAGAAAGCTCATTCAATCCTAGATATAATGTAAAATTGCCAATAAAATCGTAACCAAGTAAATAAGATTTATATAAAGCAAAAATATAAACACCACTTAAAATGAATATTGGAAATATTGAGGCTACAAAATATCTACATAGATGAGACTGTGGAAAAAAAATTAAAATAAACCAAAAAGGTAATACACCAATATTGACCCACATATAAAGTGTCTCAATAGAAAAATAAGTATAAATTTGTTCGATCATTTAAATATATTATATAAAATCTAACCATGATTCCTATAAGAAATAGAAAAAAAACACTCCAAGTAACTGTTGAAGAGATGAGAAACTTTGCATTTGCTTATGTTGAAAAATATGCACCTTCAAAACAGCAGTTAAAGACTTATTTACTAAAAAAATATATGAAACTTTCTTCCTCTGATGTAAAAAAAAAAGACGTCAATAAATTGATCGATATTGTTTTGTCTGATTTAGAAAAGAATAAATTTATCAATGACCAATTTTATTCAGAAAGTAAAGCAAAAAGTATGATTCAAAGAGGAAACTCTATAAATAAAATTAGAAACTATTTAATAGGAAAAGGAATTCACGATGAATTTATCAAAGATACAGTTGATAAAATTAAGGAAGATAACTCTGATCAAGATTTTTTTTCAGCAATAAAAATTTGTAAGAAAAAAAGAATAGGTCCAGCTAGAGCTGAGGATAACAGAACATTATTTTATAAGAAAGATATATCTTTATTAGCAAGAAATGGTTTCGATTTTGAGACCTCCAGAAAAGTAATGGATATAGAAAAAGATGAATACCTTAAAATAATTAATCTACTTTAGTCTTTTTATCTTTTTCTTCTTCAACTAAATTATTAACTTTTTGTCTTACATAGTTTTTAACAAATACAAAAACTAATAATCCAAAAATAGAAACCGAAACTATTATAATTAATATAATTCTTAATTGTTCATCCATTATAATATATTTTTATTTTTTAAAATTAAGCTAGGATTTTTTAAATCTTTTTTTCCATATAAAATTTCATTTCCATCAAAATCTGTAACAGTTCCACCTGAATGTATTAATATTGCATGACCCGCTGCTATATCCCATTCATAAGCTCTTGGTTCCGCAACATAGCCATCATATTCGCCAGCAGCTACCACACAAAATTTAAGCGAACTTTTCATTCTTATGTTTTCAATTACTCCAATATCTTGATAAATTTTTTGAATTTCAGGTTTAATTTTGTTTGAGTAAGAAATAAATTTAATTGGTCTAGTAACAGAATCCTTTTCATTTAGTTTTATGGTTTTTCCATCACTTAATTCATAAGCATCACCTTCACCATAAGAATAAAACATTCTTTTTTTTGCAGGCGCATAAATTAATCCTGCCGCAGGCACGTTATCAATAATTAAACCAGCATTTATTGTGAATTCTTCGAGATTATTTATATAATCATACGTACCATCTATAGGATCAACCAACCAAAAATTTTTTAGTTGAGTGTTATCTTTATTATCAGAAGTTTCTTCTGATATAATTGGTATATGAGGTGTTATTTCAGAGATTTTTTGTGTGATAAATTTATTAACTTCAAGATCTCCATTACTTACAGGGGTATTGTCAGATTTAATTTCTTTTTTTAATCCCTTTTCTCTGAGAGAAATTGATAAGTCTCCGGCTTTTAAAAAAGGATCAATTAATTTTTCTACTATTATTTTTATATCCATTTCAAATTTATTTAATTCGTTTTAATTCTACATTTTTAGCATGGATTACTTTTTTTCCAGCATTTTCAAAATTGACTGTTACTTTATCATTGATAATGGATTGAACCTGACCAATACCCCAGTCTTTATTGTTTGGATTAGTGACTTTGTCACCTGGTTCGTAATCTAAAATCATTTAATTTAACTTATATTGTAAATAAGTATAAATACCACCTTATGAATAAAGAATTAAATTCTATTGGAATTAATAAAAAGCCTGAGGATACTACTGTAGTGGTAGCCATGTCTGGGGGGGTAGACTCTTCAACTGTAGCCGGCATCATGAAAAATGAAGGCTATAAAGTTATTGGAATTACACTTAAGCTTTATGATGATGGAAAAGAAGTTGCAAAATCTAAACAATGCTGTTCTGGACAAGATATAATGGATGCAAAACGTGTCGCGCATAAATTAGGCATTGAACATAAAATTTTATATTACCAAGATAAGTTTAAGCAAGGTGTTATAGATAATTTTGTTGATAGCTATTTAAATGGGGAAACGCCAATACCGTGTGTTCAATGCAATCAAACTGTAAAGTTTAAAGATTTATTTGAAGTTTCAAAAGATCTAAATGCAGATGCATTAGTCACAGGTCATTATGTAAAAAACGTTACATTAAATAATTCCAACAACATGTACAGAGCAATTGATGAAAATAGAGATCAAAGTTATTTTTTATTTAATACAACTCGTGAACAATTAGACTATCTGAGGTTTCCATTAGGTGGAATGTTAAAAGAAAAAACAAGAGAGATTGCAAAAGAACTAGATTTGAATGTTGCTGACAAACCTGATAGCCAAGATATTTGTTTTGTACCTAATGGAGATTACGCCTCAGTTATTAGAAAATTTAGACCAGATTCTTTTCAAAAAGGAAATATTAAAAATTTAGAGGGAAAAGTTATTGGCGTTCATGACGGTATAATTAATTTTACAATTGGACAAAGAAAAGGAATTAAAGTCTCTGATGTAGAGCCTCTTTATGTTCTAAAAATAAATTCAGATAATAACGAAATTATAGTTGGTCCAAAAGAAAACCTTGGAAAAAAAAACATATCCCTTAAAGATCTTAATTTATTGACTGATAAAAAAGACTTAGATCAAAATATATTTGTAAAAGTGAGATCAACAGGAAATCTTCTTGAGGCAAAAGTTAATCTTAAAGAGGATAATACTGCACATGTAAATTTGCTTAATCCTGAAGATGGTATCTCACCAGGACAGGCATGTGTCTTTTATAGCAAGGACCAATTTGGCCATAAAGTGCTTGGTGGTGGGTGGATTAAAGAATAGAAGAAATTACTTTTTCTTATTTTTTCTTTTTGCTCTTCTTTTTTTAGAGCCCTGTTTTCTTCGGCCTCTATGTTTCTTTGGATAACTCATTAAGTCCTATTTATTAATTTTATTGACGTTTTTTACGGGATATAGCATTGTCTTCTAAACATATCAAATTTTATTATGAGCAATTCTTTTAAAACGTTTTTAAAACACACTGCAAAAGACTTTCATAATCAGTCAGTCAATCCACCAATTGTTCGAGCATCAACGATTATTTTCAAATCGATGCAAGATATTCGAAAAATGCAAAATAAAGCAAAAAAAAACCCTACTGGTGGACATTTTGATTATGGAAGACAGGGGACATCAACAACTCATATATTGCAACAAATTTTATCAAAATTAGAAGAAAGCTATTTTACTTTTTTAACTCCAACAGGATTTGGAGCTGTATTTCTTGCAATTTTTAGTGTCACAAGACCTGGTGATGAAATTATCGTAGCTGATCCAGTTTATAGTCCAACACGATTATTGTCACAAGATTTTTTAAAAGAATTTAGTATTAAAACGACTTTTTATGATCCACATGATCTTAAGACATTAGAAAAAGCTATTACAAAAAAAACTAAATTAATTTTTGTAGAAAATCCAGGAAGTAATACTTTCGACTTTCAAGACCTAGGTAAGATTATCTCTATAGCCAAAAAGCATAAAATTTTAACTGCTATAGATAATACATGGGGAACTCCATATTTTTTAAAACCAATTAAACTTGGTTTTGATATGTCAATTGTGTCGGCCACAAAATATTATTCTGGTCATTCTGATGTAATGGGAGGAAGTTTAGCTGTTAATAAAAAAGTTTTTGCAAAAGTAAAAGCTGCAGAAAGAGTAACTGGTTTAAGATTGGGACCTGATGACGCTTATTTGATAACAAGAGGGTTAAGAACTTTAGATGTTAGATTAGATCGACATAGAGAAAATGCAAAAAAAGTTGCAGAATTTTTATCTAAATTTAAAAATATTAAGTTGTTATATCCATATAAAAAAGACTCTTATAATTTTAGAATGTGGAAAAAATATTATTCTGGAGCATCAGGCTTAATGGGTTTAATGATAAAAGCTAAAAATGAAAAATCAGTTGTTAAATTTGTAAATAATTTAAAACTATTTGGCCATGGGTATAGTTGGGGTGGATTTGAAAGTTTAGCTTTACATCAGAATATAAGAGAACAAGGAAATAGAAGTTACCTAAAATTAGCAAAAAACGAACATCTTGTTAGATTACACATTGGCCTAGAAGATCCTAGCGACCTTATCGCTGATATTAAGCAATCACTAAAACATTTAAAGTAATCTCTAAATGTCTTCTGAAAAATTTATTAAAAATAAAACAGTTTTAATTACTTTAATTTCAGCTTGTTTAATTGTTATAATTTCACTTGGTATTAGACAAACTTTTGGAATGTTTTATTTCGATTTCTCAACTGATCTAGGAATAACTCTTTCTCAATTTGGTTTTGCCTTAGGTTTACAGATGTTTTTATGGGGAGCTTTTGCACCTTGGTTTGGAGTTATTACAGATAAATATGGCGGACACATTGCAGTATTTATTGGCTTTATTTTTTATCTACTTGGTATTTTGATGTTGGTTTCAGAATATAATACTGGGCTTTATTTTGTGACTGGCATTGGTGTCTTAATAGGTGTTGCCCTTGGCGGAACTGCAATCAGTATTCCCGTTTCTGTTGTTGCTAAACATTTCCCCCAATCAAACAGAACTGCTGCTATTGGCATTGTTACAGCCGCTGGTTCATTTGGGTATTTTGTATCTCCTGTGTTTACAAGATATGCACTTGTTGAAATTGGATGGGAAAGTACACTTTTATTCTATGCTGCATTTATTTGTGTAGGTTTAATATTAGCTTTTTATTTAACTACCCCAAAAGATGTTGCTGGTGGTATAATTGATGACAAGCAAACAGCAGGTGAAGCACTCAAAGAAGCTTTTAGGAGTAAAAGTTTTATATATTTAACTTTAGGTTTTTTTGTTTGTGGATGGCATATCGCTTTAGTTGCAACACATATTCCAATTTATATTAATGATAGAGGTTTACCAGAGTGGTGTACTGTAACAATTCTTTCAATGATTGGTTTATTTAATATTGCTGGAACATTAACATCAGGATATTTGGCACAAAAATTAAGTAAAAAATTAATTCTAAGCGCAATTTATCTAGCAAGAGGTTTGGTAATAGCTATATTTATTTTTCTTCCACCAAACCCAATTATAGCAGTGATGTTTGGTATTACTTTTGGTTTTTTATGGCTTTCAACTGTACCACCAACAATGGGATTAGTTGGTTTTATTTTTGGAACTAAATATATTGGATTATTATACGGAATAGTTTTTTTAAGCCATCAAGTAGGATCTTTTTTAGGAGCTTATTTGGGTGGTGTGTTTCATGATTTATACGGTTCCTATGATTATGCATGGTATATATCTATAGCATTATCAATTTTTGCAGGTTTAATACATTTACCAATAATAGAAAAACAAGTTCCGAGACTTCAAACAACTTAATAAATTGAATAAAAAAAATTATTTAAACAATATTAATAATTTAAAGAAGCCGTTTATAATTTATAAAACTAATAGAGGTTTTGATTTATTTACTAATTTTTCAAAAAAAATAATCTTAAATAATCAAAATATTAGACAGTTTTTAAAACAAAAGTATAACACTAAGAAAAAATATCAAAGTACAGATTTATTCATTGGATTTTTTGGTTACGAATTGTTGAATAATTTAATTGGGGTAAAAATACCTCGACAAAAAAGTATTAATTTTCCTAAAGGAATTTTTTACAAACCAGAAACAAAGATTAATTTAAAAGAAAATTTAATTTATAAACTTAAATCTACTAATAAAGTAGATAGTAAATTCAAAATAAATATCAACCAGAAGTCATATACAAAAATTTTTGATAAATTTAAAAAGAAAATAAGATTAGGTGAAACATATCAAATAAAGATATGCACAAAATATAAAAATAAATCACAAATCGATCCCTTAGATTTTTTCTGTAGACTTGCAAAAACAAACTTAGCTCCTGAGGCATTTATGATTAAGGATAAAAATTACTCAATTATTAGCTGTTCTCCTGAAAATTTAATTAATAAAAAAGGTTCTTTAATATCAACAAAACCAATAGCTGGAACTTTAAGAAAGACTAAAAAAATTAATAAAAGAAAAGCATTAAATTTTTTTAGAAACAATCTTAAGGAAACAAAAGAGCATAATATGATTGTTGATATGGAGAGAAATGATCTTTCAAGAATTTGTGTTCATGGAACTGTAAAGTTAAAAAAAGAAAAATCTGTTGAGGAATACAAGGATCTTTATCACTATGTAAGTTTAATATCTGGCAAACTCAGAAAAAAAGTAGAGAATATTGATATTATAAAGGCCATGATGCCAGGTGGTTCTGTAATCGGTTGTCCAAAAATAAGCACTCTTAATCTTTTAAATAATCAAGAAAAAGAAAATAGAAATATTTACACTGGGAGTTTTGGCTTTATAAAATTTAATGGCGATATGAGATTTAATATTATTATTAGATCAATATTAAATTATAAAAATATTTCTGAGATCTCAGTTGCATCTGGTGTGGTGATTGACAGTAATGCAAAACACGAATTTAATGAAAATTTTATCAAAGCAAAAGCATTAATAGATTTGTACAAATGATATATGTAATTGACCACAAAGACTCCTTCACACATAATGTTGTCCATCAATTGTCATTATTTGACGATGTGGAATGTGATGACTTTAGTAAAATTAATAAATCAAAATTAAATCAAGCATCTACTATTGTTTTTTCTCCAGGACCTGGTTCCCCTAAAGATTATCCCTTATCATCAAAAATCTATAAAAAATTTAAAGGAAAAAAAAGAATAATTGGAATTTGTCTAGGATTTCAACAAATATTATATAGTGAAGGTGCGAAAATTGTTCAGCAAAGCAAAATTTACCATGGCTTCCAATCAGAAGTATTAGTAAATAAATTAAGTAAATTATTTAATGCAGGAGATAAGTTTAAAGTAGGTCGATACCATTCTTTAAAATTAAAAGAGCCTTTTAATGCAGAAAATTTTGACATAACGATGAGATGTGTTATTTCAGGTTCCGCAATGTCATTTGAAAATAACATTGATAAAATTTATGGATTTCAATTTCACCCTGAGTCATTTTTAACTTTAAATGGTAAATTACTTATTAAAAAAATCCTATCAGCTTAAAGATTATAAAGAAATTGATTTTAAAGATCTTTGGGGTGGTCATGGTGTGTTCACAACAATGTGGATATTTGATAATCCATCCAAAATTCTTTTTTTTAGAGAACATATAAATAATTTGATAAAATCCTCTAAGGCATACTCAATTATTAAATCATCTTTAAAATCAAATATCTTAAATTTATTAAAAGATAATTTAAATTCAAAAACAAAATATAATCACTTATTAAGAATAGCTCTTAATAAAGACACTTTATCAATTTCACTAAGAAAACGTATTAAACCAAATTTAAATTTTGATTTAAAATTAGTTAAATTAAAAAGAAAAAAACCTGAGTTTAAAAATTTAAAATATAAAGAAATATTAAAACATTTATCAAAAATTGATAATTCAAGATCAGATATTGGATTGTGTTCAAATAATAAAATTTTTGAAACCGGAACTTCTAATTTACTTTTTATAAAAGATAATAAATTTTTTTCACCAGCTAATAAATTTTATAAGGGAATTACTTATAAATTTTTTAGATCAAAAATAAAAAAAATTATTAAAAAAGATATTTTAGTTAATTCTCTAAATGAATTTGATGAAATTCTTTTAATAGGATCTGGAAAAGGAGTTGCCTCTGTAAAAACTATTAATCAAATAAAGTGGAAAAGAAAAAGTTTAAAATTTTATAATATTCTTTCAAAACATTACAAAACTGCCGTAAGTAACTGCAAAAAATTTAGATAAATATTATGAGAGATCCTAATAACCCATGTTTATTTTGTAATTCAAAAGCTAGTGGTATAGCTCATGAGAATAATTTAGCATACGCAAGTTATGATACTTATCCTGTATCTAAGCAACATTGTTTAATAATACCTAAAAGACATGTGGTAGATTATTTCGAACTATCTAATGAAGAGCTTGTCGCATGCAATGATTTGATTAAAATTGTAAAACAAGAGGTTCTAGATAAAGATAAAAATGTAAAAGCATTTAACATCGGAACCAATGCTGGAAAAATAGCTGGTCAATCAATCATGCATTGTCACATTCATTTGATTCCAAGAAGAGAAGGGGATGTTGATAATCCTCAAGGTGGAGTTAGATCTGTAATACCTAAAAAACAGCATTATAAACGTAAAATATAAATTATAGGTTGTTATTAAAGACACATTGACCAATAGTTTGGGTTGAACTATAGAATTAAGTAGAATATTAAAACTTTTAATTAATTATAAAATTTAAAACAAGGGTAAAATGTTAGGAACAAATCCATTTTCTATTTTAGCAGAGACAGTATCTCCTTTTGCTATGCAAAGTTTTATAATTGCTATGATTGTACTGATTGCATTAGGAACAATAATTCAAATGATACATCATAAAAATCTGACATATTTTTTAAACAATGCAAAAAAAGCAAAACTCCAGGCAACTAGAGAAATTGGTACTGGTGAAAGAGTGTCTATATTGGCTAAGACAACACTTGTTGATATTGGAACTACTGCAGAGCTTGGGTTTGGAAAAAGAAGATTGTCTCACGTTCTTGGAATGTATGGAACAATCATATTCTGGATTTCATCAGCAATGTTAGTGTTTTGCTATACTGGTGCAGATAAATCATCATCAACAATTTGGTCAATGCTATGGCATGTAGGAGCAATTTTAACTTGTATAGGTGGATATTGGTTTTGGTTTTTTTTAAGAGTAGATGTCTCAGCTGAAGCTCATCCTTGGTATAGAATTATTAAAGCTGATTTATTTGTTTTAGCGTTATTAGCATGCTCAACTTTTGGGTTAGCTTGGTCTTATGCTCAGTTTAATGGTCAAGATGGACTATCGTTTTTATTCTTAACATTGTTTGTAACATCAAATTTAATATTATTTGGTGGTGTGTACTGGTCTAAATTTGCACATATGTTTTATAAGCCAGGAGCTGCAATACAGAAAAATTTAGCTGAAGCTGATGGATCACGAGATAATCTTCCTCCTCCTGCAGACGCACCTGAACAATTTGGTTTAGGCATAAAAAGAGAAGAACCAAAACATTATTAATATGATAATTAGAAAAGGAAAAAATTAAATTATGTCAACTTTTGTATATATGACTAGATGTGATGGCTGTGGTCATTGCGTAGATATTTGTCCATCAGATATAATGCACATTGATGAAAATATTAGACGTGCAAAAAATATTGAACCTAATTTTTGTTGGGAGTGCTATTCTTGTGTAAAAGCATGTCCAAATCATGCTATTGATGTAAGAGGTTATGCTGATTTTGCTCCGATGGGACACAGTGTTAGAGTAAGAAGAGAAGAGGAAAAAGGAACTATTTCTTGGAAAATTAAATTTAGAAACGGAACTACAAAAGATTTTGTATCTCCAATTACCACAAAACCTTGGGGTAAATTTATTCCTAAACTTGCAGATGGAGACAAACCTAATCAAGGTGAAATTAATTCTCAAAGATTGTACACTGAGCCTGAAGGACTTAATATTGATGGTGAACTACCAGTTGTTCCAAAAGACTCATTTAAAAAAGGAGTTTACTACTAATGGCTAAGCATAAAACACATTACGAGGATTGTGATGTACTAGTTGTTGGTGGTGGTATGGCTGGAACTGGTGCTACTTTTGAAGCTAGACACTGGGGAAGAGACATGAAAATTATTTGTGTTGAAAAAGCAAATATTGATAGAAGTGGAGCCGTTGCTCAAGGTCTTTACGCGATCAATTGTTATATGGGAATGCAGTGGGGTGAAAACCAACCTGAAGACCACGTAAGATACGCAAGAAATGATTTAATGGGAATGGTTAGAGAAGATTTGGGTTATGATATGGCTCGTCACGTAGACTCAACAGTTCATATGTTTGATGAATGGGGTCTTCCTATGATGAAAAATGAAGAAACTGGTAGATACCTTAGAGAGGGTAAATGGCAAATTATGATTCATGGAGAGAGTTATAAGCCTATCGTTGCAGAAGCTGCAAAAAAATCAGCTGATAAAATTTATAATAGAATTATGATCACTCATCTATTGATGGACGAGTCTCAAGAAAATAGAGTAGGTGGTGCTGTTGGATTTAATATGAGAACTGGTGATTTCCATGTATTTAGAGCAAAAGCTGTTATAGTTGCAGCTGGTGGTGCTTCACACATTTTCAAACCAAGAGCAGTTGGCGAAGGGATGGGAAGAACTTGGTATGCACCTTGGAGTAATGGTTCAGCTTATGCTTTACCAATTGCAGCTGGAGCTAAAATGACACAAATGGAAAATAGAATTGTGTTATGTAGATTTAAAGATGGATATGGACCCGTTGGAGCTTATTTCTTACACTTAAAAACTTACACTCAAAATGCTAATGGTGAAAACTATGAGAAAAAATGGTATGATCAAACCAAAGAGCTAGTTGGTGAATACATTGATCACCACCCAACTCCAACTTGTTTGAGAAATCATGCTTTTATTCAAGAAACGATGGCTGGTGGTGGACCAATTCATATGGTTACTACCGAAGCTTTCCAAGACCCTCATTTAGAAACTGTTGGTTGGGAAAATTTCTTAGGTATGACAGTTGGTCAAGCAGTTGTTTGGGCATCTCAAAATATTGATCCAAAATATACAAATCCAGAATTAACAACATCTGAACCATACGTGATGGGTTCTCATGCTACATGTTCAGGGGCTTGGGTAAGTGGTCCAGAAGATTTATCTCCACCTGAATATTTCTGGGGATATAACAGAATGCTTACAATTGATGGATTATTTGGAGCAGGTGACACCGTTGGTGGAAGTGCTCATAAATTTTCGTCAGGTTCATTTACTGAAGGTAGATTAGCTGCAAAAGCTGCTGTTAAATATATTGAAGATAAAAAAGCAGAAGGCTTAAAAGTAACTGATAAACAATGTGAAGATTTTAAAGAAAAAATCTTTAAGCCGCTTGAGACATATACTGTAGCCCAAAATGAAATAACTGGAGGAACTGTTTCTCCAAGTTATATTTCACCAATTCAAGGATTACAGCGTTTACAAAGAATTATGGATGAGTATGTGGGTGGAATAGCCACTAATTACATGACTAATGCTAATATGCTTAAAAGAGGGTTAGAACTTTTAGCTTGGTTAGAAGAAGATCTTGAAAAAGTAGGTGCTGAAGATTATCACCAGCTAATGAGAGCTTGGGAGCTTAAACATAGAGCTCTTACTTCTCAGTGTGTTACTGAACATACTATGTTTAGAGAAGAAACTAGATGGCCTGGATATTACTACCGAGGAGATCACATGAAATTAGATGATGATAATTGGCACTGTTTAACAGTTTCAAGACGAGATCCTAAAACAGGTAAATTTAGTATGGAGAAAGTTCCTGTCTACCATATCGTAGATGAGAATGAGAAGAAAAAAGCCTCTTAGTAAATTCTTATATTTAGTATATGGATATTTTATCAAAAAATGATGATGAGATATATGAACTAGCCAAGCCCATTTGGGATAATTTGGTTAGGTCATCTAATTTGAAAGATTATGGTGGATTTACCAAAGATTTTTCAACACAAATGCTATTTGGAGCTAATGAGGTAGAGCTTGGTAAGCAGTGGGCTAACAATAAGATAATTACTAATTTAAAAGAAACATTTGAACCATTTGGCTGCCTTAGAAGAGGTGTTCATGTAACTGTTTTAATCAAACAGACCAACAAAGAAATCTCAGGAGAATTTCTTGGTCGACTAGTTTTAGGTGAGGAAGAAGGAGTGGTGAAAGTCTTTGGTGCTACCATCTATTAAGAACAAATTATTTAACCAGGTTTAAAATAATTGTTTGACAAATATCTGTACGGGTGTATTGACGCAGTTAATGCATCTTTCAAACATAAAAATCATAAACAAAATTATTAGTCTAAAAGCTGTTTTAATAAAAACAGGTATATTTATGAGCCTTGCAGCTTATTGGGGTGTTATTTTAGTTGGAACTTTTATCACATTTAACTAAGTTGTTTTTAAACGACTGTTAATTTTTTATGGAAGTATTTTTACCTATAGCCCAAGTTTTTGTTAATCCAATCGAAATACTTTTGTTAAGTGCAATAGTTGGAATTCTTTCAGGCTTGTTTGGAGTGGGTGGTGGTTTCTTAATGACACCATTTTTAATTTTTTTAGGTGTTCCGCCTGCATATGCGGTTGCTAATGAAGCCAATAATATTTTAGCAACATCTGTTTCTGGATCTACGACTCATTATTTAAAAAATACGTTAGATTATAAAATGGGATTTATGATTGTTATTGGTGGATCAATAGGAACAACATTAGGTATTTTAACTTTCACATATTTTAAAGATTTAGGAAAAATAGATACGGTAATTTCATTAGCCTACATGTACATACTGGCAATAATAGGAACATTAATGCTTGTCGAAAGTCTTAGAGAAATAGACAGAGCTAAAAGAAATATTGTAATTAAAAAAAAATTACATGTTCATTATTGGATACATGGTCTTCCATTAAGAATGAGATTTCCAAAATCAAAATTATATGAAAGTATTTTTACTCCAATTATAATTGGTTTATTAGTTGGTTTTATAGCTGCTATTATGGGTATTGGTGGTGCTTTTATTTTAGTACCTGCAATGATTTATGTTATTAAGATGCCAACAAAACTAGTTCCAGGAACTTCTTTATTTGTGACTATTTTTGTAAGTATTATTGTTACTTTTTTACATTCATTTAACTATGGCTCAATAGATTTATTGTTAGTAGCGATGTTAGTAGTTGGATCTATCATTGGTGTTCAAATTGGACAGAAGTTAGGTGAAAGAATTGACAGCTCAGGACTTAGAGCGTTATTAGCAATCTTGCTATTAGTTGTTGGTATAGCAATTGCCTATGAAACTTTTTTTGCAGAACATTCTCTAACAGAAATATCAAATGTATCTAATTTAGATTTAAACTTTTTTTCAAAATTTATTAAAGAATTTTCAAATGATATGCCATTCTTTTATGGATTGTTTTCAATTATGTTTGCTATTCTTTTAGGTGTTGGTGCGGCATTTATTAGAAGATTTTTTTCAAACTTTAAGAAAAAAATGTTAATGAAATCTTAAGTTTAGTAAATAAATTTAATTAAAGTTTCAATATATATAAGACTTATAAAACCAACTGTAATAGCTGCAATCAAGCCTACTACAAAGGGTTTATAACCCATTGATTTTAATTCACTTAAGTTAATTGATATACCTACAGCAGCCATAGCCATTGTTAAAAATACTGTTGCTAAAGTTTTTAAATATCCAATTAAATTCATCCAAAGATCATAACTGTTGTTATTGGGTGTAAAAAACTGATCTCCAATATTTCTTACAATAATCATTCCTATGAAACCAATTACAAAATAAGGAAAAATACTTAAAATAGAGTAATTTTGGCCTTTTAATTCACCTCGATTATATAAAAATGCAAATAAAGGTATCAGAATTACTAAAAAAGTATTTCTTATTAGTTTGGTTACAGTTGCAACATTTAATGTTTCAGGACTATTAAATTGTTGATCATAAATTAACCCAGCTGCTGCAACTTGAGATGTCTCATGAATTGATGTTCCTAAAAATAAACCAATTTTTAAAGAATCATTGTCAAAATACCATTCAGCAAAATATGGATAAACAATCATTGCAATTACTCCAAATAATGTAATGTTTGCAATTGCGTACGCCACCTCTGATTTTTTTGCATTGATAACTGGTGCTGTTGCAACAATAGCGGTTGCTCCACAAACACTTGTACCTATAGCTATCAAGTATGACATCTTTGATGAGATAGACACTTTCTTAATCAATAATTTTACAAGTATTAATACACCCACTATACAACAAATGATTAGAGGAATTGCAATTGATCCAAATTTAATAAGTTCTTCAAAGCTCAATCTTATTCCTAAAAAAATAATTCCTAACTTTAAAATATATTGTTGTGTAAAATCCAAACCAACCATCATGCCTGGTCTTGGTGTGAATGCATTACCCATTAAAATACCTAGTAAAATTGCAATGAGAACAGTTGAGATTGGACTTTTAGGAGTACCAAAAATTTCTATAGCTAAAAGATTATTTATTCCTTGGGAGAACAAACAAAAAACTAAAGCTAAAATAATACCTGGTAAAATAGACTTTAGGTATTGGAAATTAATAGGCACAGAAGATCTTATGCACTTCTATAAAGCTTAGTCATCACAAATTCTTTGTGACCTAAAGCTTCAGCACAAGTTAATCTTCCGTTAGCAACTCTCAAAGTAGTTTTGATCAACTCATCTCCAGCTTGAGACATATTCATTTCACGAGTTAAGATTTTTGAAACATCGCAATCAATATGCTCACCCATACCTTTAACAGTTAATGGATTTGCAGTTAACTTAACAACTGGCTCAATTGGGTTACCAACAATGTTTCCTTGGCCTGTTGGGAATAAGTGGATATTAAATCCTGCAGCAGCTTGAAGTGTTACACACTCTGCTGCTGCTGAAGAAGTATCCATAAAGTATAAACCTTTCCCTTTAGTTGGCTCTTCTGCTGGTTCAAGTACATCTATAAATTTACAATTTCCAATTTTTTGAAAGTTTCCAAACGCTTTTTCTTCAATTGTAGTTAGCCCACCTGCAATATTTCCAGCTGTAGGTTGGCTTTCTGAAAGGTCATCTGTTGCTTCTTTTAAAATAAAATCATTATAAGAATTCCACGTTTTCATGAATTTATCTGAAGCCTCAGGAGTTGCGCCTCTAGTCGCACAAACTTGTTCAGCACCTGTTAGCTCTGATGTTTCTCCAAAACATAAATGAACACCCATTGGCTCTAATTTATCCATTAGATTACCAACTGTTGGATTAGCAGCTAATCCAGATGTTGTATCAGATTCTCCACATTTCACCGAAATCCAAAGATCACTCATTGGACACTCTTCTCTTTGCTTTTCAGATGCCCACATTACATATTCTTGAGCTTTTTTAGAGGCTTTCATTGTAGTTCCAATGTCACCAGTTCTCTCAATATGAAACCCTTCAACTGGTTTTCCAGTTTTAGCAATACCATCTACGATTTTTTTAGTCCATTTTGGTTCAATACCAATAACGATTACTGCAGCAACGTTAGGATTGCAGCCAGTTCCAATCATAGTTCTAAAATGAAGTTCTAAATCAGCTCCAAATTGAAGTCTTCCATATGAATGGGGTAGAGCGATTGTTCCTTTTATATTATTTGCGACTGCTTCAGCACATGCATTTGAAATATCATCAACTGGAAGAATAATTACGTGATTTCTTGTACCAGCTCTGCCATTTTCTCTTTTATAACCTAAAAAACTTTTTGGAATTTCCATATTATTACCACTTCTTTGTTTTAACGTTGTGAACATGAACGTGTTCACCTTTTTTAATTGACTTAACAACTTTACCTATATCATGACCATATTTAAGGATTGTGTCACCCTCATTTAGATCAGTCATCGCAATTTTATGCCCTAAAGGAATCTCATCCATAGATTGAATATTAGTTGAACTGTCATCTTCCATTATCCAGCAAGCACAGTCTTGTTTTGGAGTTATTTTTTCAATAACAACTACTCCAACGTTGTCTTTCTTGTCATGAATTATAATGTCTGTAGCCATATTTATTGTGTCGATTTGTTTGTTTGAAATTTTTAAATTCTTATATATTAATCGTATAGATTAACAAACGAATTTTAAAATTTTAATTTATACATTAGAGAGGTATGGTTTTATGACTAAGATGACAACAGAGGAAGCTTTTGTAAAAGTCTTGCAAATGCATGGTATTGAACACGCATTCGGAATTATTGGCTCAGCTTTTATGCCAATTTCAGATATTTTTCCAGATGCAGGAATAACTTTTTGGGATGTTGCTCATGAAACTAATGGTGGATTAATTGCAGATGGCTACACAAGAGCCACTGGCAAAATGTCAATGGTAATTGCACAAAACGGACCTGGAATTACAGGATTAGTTACACCTATTAAAACTGCATATTGGAATCATACTCCACTTTTATTAGTTACACCTCAGGCTGCAAATAAAACTATGGGACAAGGTGGTTTTCAAGAAGTTGAACAGATGAATTTATTTAAAGATATGGTTTGTTATCAAGAAGAAGTTAGAGACCCTTCAAGAATGGCAGAAGTATTAAATAGAGTAATTGAAAAAGCAATTAGAGGATCGGCTCCTGCACAAATAAATGTACCAAGGGATTATTGGACACAGGTTATTGATATTGATCTTCCGCCAATTGTTAGATTAGAAAGACAGGCAGGTGGTGTTGATGCAATTAAAAAAGCAGCTGACTTATTATCAAATGCAAAATTTCCGGTAATACTTTCAGGTGCTGGTGTTGTTATTGGTGGTGCTATAGAAGATTGTAAAAAACTTGCTGAAAAATTAGATGCGCCAGTTTGCTCGGGCTATCAACATAATGATAGTTTTCCAGGAAGTCATCCACTAGCAGCTGGCCCATTAGGATACAATGGTTCAAAAGCTGGCATGGAACTAATCCAAAAAGCTGATGTTGTTTTAGCACTTGGAACAAGATTGAATCCTTTTTCAACTTTACCAGGTTATGGAATGGATTATTGGCCAAAAGACGCAAGCATCATTCAAGTTGATATGAATTCAGATAGAATTGGTTTAACAAAAAAAGTTTCAGTTGGAATTTGTGGAGATGCAAAATTAGTTTCACAACAAATCTTGGCTCAACTTTCACCAACAGCTGGTGACACTGATAGACAAACAAGAAAAGATATTATTCATCAAACCAAATCTGCTTGGTTACAAAAATTATCAAGTCTTGATCATGAAGATGATGACAAAGGTACAGTTTGGAATGAAGAAGCTAGAAAAAGAGATGCTGATAGAATGTCTCCTAGACAAGCTTGGAGAGCTATTCAAGCAGGGATGCCTGATGATGTTATTATTTCAAGTGACATTGGTAACAACTGTGCAATTGGAAATGCTTATCCAACTTTTGAAAAAGGAAGAAAATATTTAGCACCAGGATTATTTGGTCCTTGCGGATATGGCTTCCCTTCAATTTTAGGTGCAAAAATTGGTTGCCCTGATACTCCGGTAATAGGTTTTGCTGGCGATGGAGCGTTTGGTATTAGTATGAATGAGATGAGTTCATGTGCTAGAGAAGAATGGCCCGCAATTGCAATGGTTATCTTTAGAAATTACCAGTGGGGCGCTGAGAAAAGAAATACAACTCTATGGTTCGATGACAATTTTGTTGGAACAGAATTAGATCCAGAATTAAGTTATGCTAAAGTTGCGGATGCATGTGGATTAAAAGGAGTTTCTGTTAGAACAATGGAAGAAACTACAGCAGCTATCAAACAATCTTGTGAAGATCAAAAGAAAGGAATTACAACGTTTATAGAAGTAATTCTAAACCAAGAACTTGGTGAACCATTTAGAAGAGATGCTATGAAGAAACCAGTTAAAGTTGCTGGGATCAACAAAGCTGATATGATTAAACAACCATCTTTAAACTCTTAAGAACTTTAAAATTTACACCAATTATCGTAAAGTCACTTAATGGAAGTGACTAATGATAATGGTTGTAGTTGGATTAAAGACTTAATACCCAGAACAAATATCAAAACTCTTAAATCGAATGATGATTGTGAGTGGTTGATTATTGGTGCTGGTTACACTGGTTTATCAGCTGCAAGAAAATTAGGTCAATTATATCCTAATCAAAAAATTATTTTAGCAGATTCACAACTAGCAGGTGAGGGCGCTAGTAGCAGAAATTCGGGTTATTTAGTTGATACTACTCTTAATGACGGTTTTACTTCCAATAAAGAGTTAGATAATTATAAAAAAAAAACTGACATTTACGATTTAGGCATAAGGTTTGTTAAAAAATTTATTAATGAATATCAAGTTGATTGTGATTGGAATGAATGTGGAAAATATTTTGCATCTTCAAAAAAAGAAGATGAAAAGATTTTAAGAAATTTTTCAAATACTCTTTCAAAATTAAATTTTGAACATGATTTGTTATCTAATAATGAATTATTCAAAAGATTAGGTACAAATTTTTATAACATAGCACTTCATACCAAAGGTGGAGTTTTGTTGCATCCAGGAAAATTAGTTAGAGCAATGATTGACGTATTACCAAAGAATGTTTGTTTATATGAAAATTCATCTTTACTTAATTGGGATAAAGACAAAGATATTATTAACTGTAATTTTAAAAATGGAAAAATTAAAGCAAAGAAAATTATTTTTGCTACAAATGGCTTTTTAAAATCTTTAGGCATTAAATCAAACTATAATTTTCCAATTACTTTAACCGCAAGTATGACAAGAACATTAACTAATGAAGAATTTAAGTCTATCGGAGAGCCAAAAGAGTGGGGTGTTTTACCTGTAAGACCAATGGGTGCAACTATCAGAATGACAAAAGATATGAGAATTTTGATACGAAATACAGCAGAGGTTCACAATCCTTTTAAAATGTCTAAGTTAAATTTAGAAAAAAGGTCAATCAGTCAAAGAATAGGAATTAAAAAAAGATTTCCACAATTACCAGATCACATTATTCAATCATCATGGTCAGGGGTAGTATCCAGAACAAGAAATAGTTCACAAATATTTGAAAAAATTGATAACAATATTTTTGCTGCAGGGTGTTATAATGGTTCAGGAATTGGTGTAGGTACTTTATTTGGAGAGCAAATTGCTATTAAAGCAAGTGAAGAAAATACAAAAGAAATAGAAACTATAGAGGCAAGAAATAAACCAACCAGGTTGCCTCCACGACCCTTTTTAAATGTAGGTGTCAAAACACGTTTAATTTATGAGCGTTTAAGAGCAAAATCAGATATTTAATTTTAAGAGTGTCTAGTTAGCTTTTATTTTTTGATTAATAACGAGAATTGCTCCAATTATTAGAATAGGAAGACCTATAATTAAATCTATTTGCCATTCTAATTTTTCAAAAATTGTTGATATTATTAATGCAAGAACTGGCATAACAACCCCAACATATCCAGCTCTTCCAGGACCAACTTTTTCAAGTAATTTAAGATAGGAAACAAAAGCAAATATTGAACCAAATATAGAAAGATAAAGTAATGAACTTATATAGCTTATGCTATTTTCAAATAATAATTCAGCACCGCGAACTTGAGTAACAAATAAGGTAATAAGAGAACCATATAGCATTGCATATGCAATAGTTTGAATTGATGGAAAATTTTTATTTAAGTTCCTTTGATGCACCATATTACCTGTTGACGCACAAAAAGTTCCAATTAAAGCTAAAAACAAACCAATATGAGTTCCTTTTGATAAGCTAAAATTAAATATCTCATCATTAAAAATAATTATAATTCCAATCATTCCAATTGTTGCGCCAATTAAAGTTTTTAAAGAAGGTTTTTTTTTAAAATAAAATGTCTCACCTAAAATATTCATTATAACAACAGTTGAAAAAACAATCGCAGGAAATGCGCTTATTAGATAAGTATTCGATAGATAAAAGAAAACATAATTAATTGAATAAAGACAAGTTCCAAAAAATAGAAACCAAAAATGATGATTAATGGAAAATTTTAGATTTTTATTTTTAATTATTAAATAGATAAAAATAATTATTGCTGCAATTAAGAATCTATAAAAAACTGATACTAATGGATCTACATATCCTAATTGAAATTTGATTAAATACCAGGTAGGTGACCAGCAAAAGAGAGTTATCAAAAATAAAATATAATTGTTCATCAACACCTATGATTTCTAATCTTTATTGAATAATATGATAGGAATAATTTATAGAACAACTAAATCTAATTTCTGCTTACCTAATCTTTCATTCCCGTTTTCTGTTACTAAATAGGTCTCACCTAAATTCATAGCTAAATTACTATCTGAATCCATAAGTATCATATGCATAAAGAAGACATTGCCTGGTACAATCTTATAAGGATTACCAGTGTATAGCATTGGCCAGTCCATCCAATTAGGTGAAAAAGTCGAACCTAATGAATAACCACAAGCATTCATTCTTGCTTTATTAAATCCCAAATTATCAAAAGTTGTTGCATGAGCATCAAAAACCTCTCCTGCAGTTTTTCCAGGGACTAAAGTTTTTACACAATTTGTTAATGCATCAATACAAGCTTCATGCATTTTAATATGTTTGGGATCAGCTTTTCCGATAGGGATAGTTCTAAACATTGCAGAGTGATAATGTTTAAAAGTACCAGCCCATTCTAAACTTAGTTGATCTGTATCTGATAAGTTTCTTTTTTCAGCTTGATATCTGCAGAGTAGAGCATTATCTCCCGAGCCAATGATATATTCGTTAGCAGGATAATCGCCACCACCTTCAAGAACTGCTCTTTGCATTTCAGCTAAAATTTTTGCTTCATTAGCACCAGCTTTTGTATATTTCCAAGCTTCATCAAGAGCTCTATCGGCAAGCTCTGCTGCTTTTTTAACATAAATTAATTCTTCATCTGATTTAATAACTCTTAATTTTGTTATTAATTCTGACTGATCTTCAACTTTACAATAGTTTTCAAAAGACTTATTCAATCTTATTGCGTTGCGACCTGTTAATCCATAAGCTTCATATTCGACACCAATATTTTTACCCTTTAATTCAAGCTCATTTAATATTAGTTTAAGATCTTCTGTTGGATTAATCCCATCTTTATCAACCCAAATTCTGATATCTTCAATATTAGAAGTATTTTGTGCTTGTCTTAAATCAGGCGCACGAGTTAAAAGAATTACGTTTCCTTTTTGATCAAGCACAAGAGTTTGAAAAAATACATATCCAAAAGTATCATATCCTGTAAGCCAATACATAGACTCTTGTCTAAACATTAAAAGAGCATCTAAATTTTGCTCTTTCATAGACTTTAAAACATCATGTTTTCTTTTAGAAAATTCTTTTTTACTAAAATGAAGAGCCATTAAGAAATAATTGTTTTTACAGATCCTAACTTTTCAATCTTTCCAGTATTAAGGCCTTTACCTAGAATTAGTACGGCACCTACAGTCGATCCTGTAAATACATAAAAATCTTTATTTAATTTAGTTTTATCTTTTTTAATTTTATTTAATACAAATCTTAGGGAGCTTAGTGGGTTAATGTAAACTGCATTAGTATTTCCAGTGATATTTTGTTTAGTTTTTTTGTTAGCAATATTTGCTTTCAAATTTTCTATATTAATTCTTTTATATTTTTTCTTTTGACCAATTAAAAATTTAGCAATTCTACCGAAATCACTGCTTAAATCTCCAAATGAGGTAATATATTTCTTTTTATAAACTGATGCATAAAAAAGTTCTTTTTCTTTTAATTTTTTCATAAGAGAAATTCCAGTTCCTCCTACTTTAAACCCAATAACAGGTTCTTTAATTTTATTTTCACATAATTTTCTAAACTTGTCAGCTTCTGCTAATTTTTTCGTAAATTTTTTTGGAATGGGAGGGATTGTTTTGTTTTTGAGAAAAGCATTAACAAGTTTATCTGAAACTTTTTCAACCAGTAATTTTTTCATTAATTTATTTTTTTCCAAACATGAATTTCTTTAAATTCTTTTATAACCTTAAAATTATTTTTAATTAATCTATCTTTTAAAACAGGAAGGTTAGGACTTATATGTTGAACTGTTTTTTCCCCTTTATGCTCTAAATCAAGACAGAGGAGTGTTTTATCATTTTTTGTGTTTGATATTAAAAAATCTATTAAAATCTCCGGTGCATCTAAATGTTCAAAAATATCTTTTGCAAATACAAAATTAAATTTTCTATTTTCTAGTATAGGAGTTTTCGATGATCTAAATAGTTTTATATCATGAACTATCTTAATTTTTTTACAATACCATTTAACAAATTCTGAATGTAACAAATTTGCATCAACATAAGTAAAATTTTCCAAAAAAGTTTTATTTTTTTTCCAAACATTATAGATAAGACCATGAGGTAGGCCGCCACCTATTTCTAAAATATCAAGAGGCTGGTTTAGATTATTAATTGCAAAGTTATAAACTTGTGCATATTTATCTGAGATTAATTTAATATTCATTGAATATGTTATGAATCTAAAAAAAATATAACTCTCCTGATATTTGTAATGAAACTCTAAATCTTCATTGAATCTAGGATTAAATAAAACATTAAGCTCATCATTTAAATTTCTATAGTCATCTGCTTCAGAAATTAATTTATCTATTTTTTCTTCAAAATCTTCTTTTTTGTAACTAGGATACTTTGATTGTAGAAATTCAAATATAAGATCTTTTAAATATGAATAATAACCAGTGGGAGTTATGTTGTTTAAAAAAAAATGTCTATATATTTTTTTTAAAGATAAATTTAAAATTTTTTCTTTATTTTTTTTTAAATAATTTATCATTTAGTAATTTTTTTAAATTAAGAGTAAACTAATTTTAATACTTATTTTAATACTGACATTGGATCAAGTCTTGTCTGAAACCAATTAATTCTAAAATCAAGATGAGGTCCAGTCGATCTCCCAGTTGAACCTACAGTTCCTATTATGTCTCCTTGATTTATCTTATCACCAACAGAAACTAAGACATTTTCAAGGTGTGAATAAATTGTAGATATACCGTGACCATGATCCATGATGATTGTACCACCAGTATAATATAAATCATCTTTTGCCATTGTCACAACACCAGTGCCAGAAGATTTTATCATTGTTCCTAATTTTGCAGCTATATCAATTCCATAATGAGGCCATCTGGGTTTGCCATTTAATATTCTTTGGCTACCATAGACACCACTTATTATCCCTTCTACAGGCATAATAAATTTTTCTTTAAAAAAAATAAGATCAGAGTTGATAGCTCTAGCTTCACCAATAGCATTATTTTCTTTTTTAATTCTTTTATATACCGACTCTGGTGGTGTAACTTTACTTTCTGCAAGTCCATCAATTCTTTGTATATTGTATTTTCTTTTTAAAACTTTTTTTGTAATTATTGATTTTTTTCCATTTAAAGTTTTGGTGAAAGTTAAATCAAACTTTCTATCTCTATCAATTCCAAAAACAAAAAAACCATCTTGAGATACTTTTACATCTTTTTTACCAATCAAAACTTTTGCATCAGGATTAGTTTTTCCTAATATGAAATGACCTTGTATAAATTTTCCCTGAAATTCAATTGCGTTTACTTGTGATGTTGTAAAAATAAATAATACTATGAAAAATCTATAAATTATTGAGCTGTCCATCCGCCATCTATTACTATTGATGTACCTGTGATCATTGAAGATGCTGAAGAGGCTAAAAAGCAAACAGTGGTTGCTATATCACTTTCTGTCGCTAATTTTCCCATAGGAATATTACCTAAAGCTAATTTCTTAAACTTTTTATTTTTAAAGAAGTTTAAGACCATTGGTGTTGCAACAAATGTTGGCGCAACAGTGTTAACTCTTATGTCATTTTTTGCCAATTCAACACCCATACCTTTTGTTAAGCCCTCGATACCAAATTTTGTCATATTATATACGTTTCTACCACTCATTCCAACATGACCTAACTGTGAAGACATATTAATTATTGAACCTGGTCTTTTCTTATTTTCTAACATTTTTTTAACAACAAGTTGAGCAACGTTAAAAGCAGCCTTTAAATTAAGATCGACCAAGTAGTTCATACTTTTCTGTTTAATTTTTTCAAAAGGTTCTGGAATATTTGTACCTGCATTATTTACCAAGACATCTATAATTTTAATCTTATCTATCTTTTTTTTCAAATCCTCATAGTCCATTACATCACAAGGAACTTTAATAATTTTTCCTTTAATTTTTTTGATTTGCTTTTCTAATTTATCAAGATCAGACGGAGTTCTGCTAAGTGCAATAACTGTAGCTCCAGCTTCTGCTAAAGCAATAGAGCAAGCTTTCCCTAATCCCTTGCCCGCACCTGTAACTAAAGCGTATTTATTTTTTAAATTAATTTTTTGTAAATACATTATAGAAATAATATTTTAATATCTGTGTAAATCAACTCTACTGCAACAACTAATATTGCTAGTAATCCTACCCACGCAATCCATTTATACTCTTTAATCCATTTAGATATTAAATTTGCAGCTGTTGCCATTAAAATTATTGATAAAACCAAGCCAAAAATTAGTAGAGTATAATGATCTCCAGCAGCACCAGCTACTCCTAGAACATTATCTAAGCTCATTGTAAAGTCAGCTAATAGAATTGTCCAAATAGCTTTTAAAAAATTTGAATTATCAACCTTAATGTCATCTTCTTCAGTTGATCCTTTGATAACATCTACGTAAAGTTTGTAGACTATGTAAAGTAACAATAATCCGCCAATTAGTCGAAGGCCTGTAATTTGTAAAAGATAGGCAGTTAATAAAGTTAATATTATTCTCAATATTACTGCTCCACCAATACCCCAAAAGATAATCTTCTTTCTTTGCTTAACTGGAAATTTTGATGCAACCATTCCAATAATAATTGCGTTATCACCCGCAAGAACAAGATCAATAAATATGATTTGACCTAAAATTGTTAATTGCTCTGGTGTAATTAATTCTGCAAACATTTAGTGCTCTAGTATCATATCTGCGCCTTTTTCTGCAATCATTATTGTTGGTGCATTAGTGTTACCAGAGGTTATGTTAGGCATTATCGATGCATCGATTACTCTAAGATTATTTATTCCTTTAACTCTTAATTTTTCATCAACTACAGCCATATTATCCTGTCCCATTTTACAAGTACCAACAGGATGAAAGATAGTTTGAGCATAATTTGATGCTTCCTTAACTAACTCCTCATCATCATTAATATTTATTCCAGGTCTATATTCTTCTGGTGCATATTTTTTAAAAGTTTCAGATTCTAAAATAATTTTTCTTGTTAATTTCAACCCTCTAGCTGCAACCATCCTATCGTGATCAGTAGAAAGATAGTTTTGTTTAATTTTTGCGTAAGTTCTTGAGTCTTGGTCTACTATGCTAACGTGACCTCTGCTTGAAGGCCTTACATTTGATACAGTTGGAGTAAATGCGTGAAAGTCATGGTTTTTAGTAGCAGCCAAGGTGTCCATGCTCATTGGTTGAACGTGCCACTGTAAATCAGGAAGTTCTAGAGTAGGGTCACTTTTTGCAAACATACAAAGTTGACTTGCACCCATTGTCATAGGCCCACTTCTTTTAAAAATGTATTCTAGCCCAATCATTAAATTTCCAAATAAACTGTTAATTTTTTTATTAAGTGATTTAATTCCATGAATTTTGTAAATTGGCCTAAACATCAGATGATCTTGCAAGTTTTCTCCAACCCCTTTTAGTTCATGCACCATATCAATACCTAAGTTTTTTAATTTATCTGAATTACCAATTCCAGATACTTGTAGTATTTGAGGAGAGCCTATTGCCCCAGAAGATAGAATAATTTCTTTATTTGCTTGAACTTTTTTTAATTCATTATCCTGCCAATACTCAACTTCTTTTGCAGTTTTATTTTCAAAAATAATTTTTCTAACATGAGCTTTTGTGATTATTTTTAAATTTTTTCTATGTTTAATTGGGTTTAAATACCCAACTGAAGTGCTGCATCTAAAACCATCTTTTTCTGTAACTTGAAAATATCCACAACCATGATTGTCTCCTGTATTAAAATCTTTTGTTTTTGGTATTCCAAATTCTTCAGCTGCGTTTTGAAACTCATTTAATAATGGTAATTGAATTCTTTGATCCGAAACGGATAATGGACCACCAACTCCATGAAATTCACTTTTACCTCTTTCTTGATTTTCAGCTTTTATAAAGTAAGGTAATACATCATCCCAACTCCAACCAGTATTTCCTAACTGTCTCCAAACATCATAATCTCTATTTTGTCCTCTTACATATAAAAGACCGTTTATTGATGAACTTCCACCTAATGTTTTTCCCCTAGGGTATCTAATAGAAATATTATTCATACTTTCGTCAGGCTCAGTTTTGTAGCACCAATCAACATCAGGGTTGTGCATAGTTTTAAAGTATCCAACTGGAATATGAATCCATGGATAATTATCTTTACCACCAGCCTCAACTAACAAAACTTTATGATTTGGGTTTTCAGATAATCTATTAGCTAACACACATCCAGCAGAACCTGCTCCAAGAATAATATAGTCAAAAGTTTCCATTAATTAATTATATAAATTAAATTTAATTAATAATCTAATAATAAGTAGAAATATATATTTAGTCATGTTATGAATTTAAATGCTTTCTGATAGTCAAATTGCAACATATAAAACTGAAGGTCTTACTAAAAGCTCAACATGTCTTTCAGAGGACAAGATCAAAGAATTAAACAAAGCTTTGGAAAAATATTTAGAAGAACATAAAGACGAAAATACAGAATTTGTATCTGGGTTATATGAAAGAGATAGAGATTTTCTAAAATTTGCAATGTGCCCAGAAATTGTAAGTGAAGTTAAACAATTAATAGGTGAAGATATTATACTTTGGGGATCTTCTTTGTTTTGTAAAAAAGAAAAAAATGGAAAAGAAACACCTTGGCATCAAGATGGGGAGTATTGGCCTATTAAACCACTTGAGTCAGTCACGGTTTGGTTATCAATTGATGAAGTGACAGAAGAAAATGGTCCATTACAATATATACCTGGTTCTCATTTAGATAAAAAACTCGCTGAGCACAACACACTAGATTCTACAAATGTTACCCTAAATCAAACACTAAAAAATATAGATGAAATTAAAGATCAGGCTAAATCCGTAATTCTAAAACCAGGAATGTTTTCAATGCATGATGTTTATTTGTTTCATGGATCTAGAGCAAATAATTCTGGAAAAAGAAGAGCAGGTCTTACTTATAGATATATGCCAGCAACATCATTTTATGATCATGCCGGGGCCAAAGTTATCGAAGATAAAATTGGTTATTCGCTTCAGAGACAATTACATCTAATTAGTGGAGTGGATAAATCCTCAAATAAGATTTACCAAATTCATACAAAATAAGTTAATTGACTTACTTTGATGCAATAATTATTAGAGAAGCTTTAATTAAGTAATTATGAAAAAATATTTCCTAATAATAAGTTTATTTATTTGCTTTAATTTAACGGCTGCTGAAATTGAAATCATTTCTGATAAACCTGGAGAAGGAAAAAAAATAATTCATCACTCATGGGTCCAAATTGAATACACAGGCTCATTTGAGAGCGGTCAGGTTTTTGATACTAATGTGGGTAAAAATAGACCATTAGTTGTCCAAATGGGAATGAAAGAAGTAATACCTGGTTTTGAACAAGGAATAATAGGAACAACAAAAGGAACTAAAAGAAAAATTAAGATACCTGCTGAATTAGCATATGGTGAAAAAGGTGGTGGAGATGTGATACCCCCTAACACTGATTTGATATTTGAATTCGAAATTATTGATGTACTAGACCCTCATTATAAAATGATTAATTCAGATGAACTAATAAAAAAAATTAACAACAATGCTGTTGCTTTAGACATCAGATTAGAAAACCAATGGGAAAATGGTGTTATTAAAGGAACGTTTCAAGAAACTGCTTTTAACAAAGATGGAAAATTTAACGTATACTTAATGGATAAAGTAAGAGCTCTTGCAGCTGAAGAATCTCAAAATATTGAAATTATCTTTATTAGTCATGACGGAGATACTGCAGCAATACTAGGTAACGCTTTTGCAGAAGATCTTGGTTTTAAAAATGTTTCAGTTCTCAAAGGTGGAATACTTCAATGGTTAAAAGAAGATAGAAAGTTAGTTTCACACAAAAAAAATAATTAATTTATACTTGTTTTTTTCTTTGAAGATTTTTTAATCTAATTTCATCATGAAATAAATCTATAACTCTTTCTTGTAAAAAAGAAGACTCTGACAGTGCTACATCATTAGTTATAACTTTAGTTATTTTCTTTTTATTAAAAGTTCCCCATTTGATTAATGATTTAACAATTGGAACAGTAGATTTACCAAAGTCAGTTAAAGAATACTCAGTATTAAGTTTTTCTACTTTTGAAATTTTTTTAATTAACAGTTTATCTCTTTCCATATCTTTTAATTGTTTAGATAGCATTTGAGAAGTTATTCCATTTAATGACCTTTTTAATTCTCCAAATCGCATATGCTTTGATAGCAGACTATCTAAAATCATTATTTTCCATTTACCACCAATTAATTTTAAGGCATTAGCTATCGGAGAATACTTCATTATGGTATTATTTATATACTAGTCTATAGAATTGACCAAATAGTTTTAATTCAGATTAATTGTTTGGATAAAACTGAGAAATAATATTATATCATAACAAATTAAATTTTTATTCAACCCTGAAAGAAAATATATAAATGAAATTAGAAAATAAAGTTGCCATAGTTACTGGTGGTGGAAAAGGTATTGGTGCAGAAATTTGTTTAGGATTAGCAAAAGAGGGTGCAAAGATTGTTATTGCTGAAATGGATATTGAAAGTGGAAGTAATATTCAAAAAAAAATTATAGAAAGTGAGGGAGATGCTATTGTAGTGGACACTAATGTTGCTGATGAATTTAGTACAAATAAAATGGCTGAAGAAGCTGTCAAAAAATTTAGTAAAATAGATATTTTAATTAACAACGCCGGTATAAGACATATTAATAATATATTAGATCATACAAAAAAACAGTGGGATGAAATGCTTTCTGTAAATCTAACTGGGCCATATCTTTGTTGTAAGGCTGTAATTCCTCACATGATTAAAAATGGCAAAGGTAAGATTGTTAATTTTGGCTCTATTGCAAGCTTTATGGGTAGGCCTGATAGAGTTGCATATGTTGCTGCTAAGACTGGTGTCTTAGGTTTAACCAGAGCTTTAGCAGTTGACTTAACGGGAAAAAATATAAATGTTAATACTATTTGCCCAGGTTTGATTTCAACTCCTTTTAATCAAAAATTTGCTGAAGACCCTGTGTATGGTGATGCATGGGGTAAAGAAACTATCGTTGGACGATGGGGAGTACCTTCTGATATATCTGGTGCTGCAGTATTTTTATCAAGCGATGACTCAGATTTTATTAATGGATCAGAGATAAAAATAGATGGTGGCTGGTTAGCTGCCAAAACTAGAAAAGGTGAGTTAGAAAATTAGATGAGTGACGATTTTAAAAAAAATATAGATTTAGCTTTAGGAAATGCAAAAAGATTATCAAATAAAATATTAATTGATGGAAAATTAATTTCTGCAAAATCTTCAAATAAAATTAAAGTAGTTAATCCAAGTACAGGAGAACAAATTGGTGAAGCTCCACAATGTGATAAAATCGATGTTGATGTTGCTGTAAATTCAGCAGAAACTACTTTTCATCAATGGAAAAAAATTCCTGCACGTGAACGTGGTAAAATGATGACTGCTGCAGCAAGAAAACTTGAAGAAAGAAAAGATGAGATAGAAACTTTACTAGCCCTAGATACTGGTAATGCTTTAAGAACTCAGGCAAAACCTGAAACAACTGCTTCAATTGAATTAACTCATATGTTTGCAGGTCTTGCAGGGGAAATAAAAGGTGAAAACTATCCACCAAATATTCCTAATACAATACACTATACAACTAAAGATCCTATTGGTGTTGTTTGTGCAATAATTCCCTGGAATGCTCCATTATTTTTAACTGTTGCAAAAATTGCACCCGCAATAGTTGCGGGCAATACTGTTGTTTTAAAAACTGCTGAACAAGCTCCATTTTGTGCATTATTAGTTTGTGAAATTCTTCAACAAGAACTACCTCCTGGAGTTTTAAATGTAATATCTGGTTATGGTGAAGAGTGTGGCGAACCTTTAATTACACATGAAAAAGTTAGAAAAGTAACATTTACAGGATCTTTTTCTGTTGGAAAAATTATAGCTTTGAAAGCTGCTCCAAAGTTATGTCCAGTTACATTAGAGTTAGGTGGAAAAAATCCAAATATTATTATGAGTGATGCAGACCTTGAGTTAGCAATCCCTGGGGTTATAGATGGAATGAGATATACAAGACAAGGTCAAGCGTGTACTGCAGGATCTAGAGTTTATATTCATGAAAAAATTTATGACAAAGTTTTAGAAGGAGCTGTTGATAAATTAAGTAAACTTAAAATGGGTAATGCTCTTGATGAAACATCAGATATTGGAGCAATTATTTCAGAAGAACAGCTTAACAGAACTTTATATTACATGGATATCGCAAAAAAAAATATTTCAACAGAAATTTTACATGGAGGAAATCAATCAAAAGGAGGAGAGTATAAAGATGGTTTTTATTATGAGCCAACATTACTTTCAGGATTACCTGTTAGCTCTCCAGTTTGCCAAGAGGAAGTTTTTGGTCCTGTAGCTTGTGCTATTCCTTTTAAAAGTTTTGATGAAGCGATGAAAAGTGCTAATGACACACCATTTGGACTATCTGCAGTTTTATGGACAAAAGACTTATCAAGAGCTTTACAATTTGTTGATGAAATAGAAGCAGGTTTTGTTCAAGTTAATCAATGTGTTGCTCCAAGAGCCAATGTTTCTTATGGTGGAATTAAAATGAGTGGATTAGGAAAAGAATATGCTTTTGATAGTATGATGAATCATTTTACCCAAAGTAAAACTGTTTTGATAAATAGAGGAAAATCAAATATAGATAATTAATTATGACAGATCAAATTGCATTCATAGGTGTTGGTAATATGGGAAATCCAATGGCAGACCAACTTGTAAAAGCTGGAAAAGAAGTTAAAGTTTATGATGTTTCACCTGAAGTAATTCAAAAAGCCAAAGAAGCAAAATTAAACGTTGTCGATACATTAGATGAAGTTTTAAAAGATGCTAATTTTGTTATTTCAATGTTGCCAGAAGGCAAACATGTAAAATCATTATACCTTGGTGAAAGAGGTATTATCAATAAAATTTCAAAAGAAGCTTTAATAATTGATTGTTCAACAATTGATATTGAGACATCTTTATTGCTCGGAAAAGAAGCTGAAGACAGAGGAATAAAAATGATTGATGCTCCAGTTACAGGTGGAGTTATGGGAGCAAGAGTAGGTAAATTAAATTTTTTAGTTGGAGGAGAAGATGAAGCGGTAAATCTTGCAAAACCTCTATTTGATATAATGGGTCAAAAAATATTACATGCTGGCCCTCAAGGGAGTGGAGTAGGTGTTAAAATTTGTAATAACATGTCTTTAGGTATTTCTATGATCGCAGCTTCTGAGTCTTTGATGTTGGCAAAAAGACTTAAAATGGACTTAAAAAAAGTTCATGAAATTATGAAGAATGCTTCAGGAAATAATTGGGCTCTATCAACTTACACTCCAATTCCAAATCTTACTAACGGTGTTCCTTCTAATAATAAATATAGACCTGGTTTTTCAGCAGCAATGATGACTAAAGATTTGAAACTTGCAAACGATGCAGCAAAATCTGTTGATGCCTCAACACCATTAGGTAAAGCAGCATTAGAAATATTTTCAAAATTTTGTGATGATGGTGATAGTGAAACAGATTATTCAGGTATTTCAAAAAAAATTGGCGGTGATGCTTGGGATTATCCTTTTGATCCTAAAGGTAAAGATTAAAACAATTCTTAACTAGTATTAAATACATACTAAATAAAGAAATTAGCTTTGAAGTTGCATAATTGACATTATTTAAAATAAAAAGTTTTACATTTCATAAAATATAAGGTTTATTCCAGTACTTATTAAGACTTAATAATTAACGAGAGGGAAATATAATGAAAAAAATCACTTCAATGATTTTAGCTTTAGTATTTGCAGTATCTCTAATTGGATCTGCTTCTGCTAAAACATTAAAAATCCAACTTACTTTTCCAAAAACTTCTTACGATGGACAAATTGTTAAGATGTGGACAGATAGAGTAACAAAATTAACTCGAGGTGAGTTAAAATTTGAACTTTTATCAAAAGGTGAAGTTGTTGGTTTAAAAGAAACTTTAGAAGCTGTTGACAAAGGTCTTGTTGATGGTGGTGCTGCTTGGACCCATTACTGGTCTAACTATCACCCAGCTGCAATGTTATTTGGTTCGCCAGTTGCAGGTGGTGGTATTGGTTTAAGTACTAAATCTTGGTTAGCATGGTATTTTGATAATGGTGGTAAAGCTCTTTACGACGAATTATGGAATGAAATGGGGATGAACGTTAAAGGTTTTGTAATGGCATCTTCTGGTCCTGAAGCTTTAGGTTGGTTCAAAGAGCCAATTAACAGCATGGCTGACTTTAGAAAATATAGATTCAGAACTCCTCCAGGAATTCCTGGCCAAACATACAAAGATATTGGTGTAGCTTCTGTTTCAATGGGTGGTGGAGATATTTTACCAGCTCTTGAAAAAGGAACTATCGATGCCGCTGAGTGGTGTTGTCCAAAGCCTGACTCTGTATTTGGTTTTCAAAAAGTATTGAAAAACTATTACTTACAAGGTTTACACCAAAACGTTGTAAATGGTGACATTTACATAAACGGTGATGTTTATAAATCTCTAACTGACCATCAAAAATATGCAATGGAAGTTGCATCTGAAGCGATGATCACTAGAAACATTACAAACAGAGCTGTTGAAAACGGTAAAGCACTTATAGATTTGACAGAAAATCATGGTGTTATACTTCATGATACTCCTGCTGATTATTTCACAGAGTATATGAATGCTGCACAAGCTACTATTAAGAAAAATGCTGCAGAAAATGCATTTTTCAAAAAAGTATATGACCACATGACTGCTCACGCAAAAATAGTAGTACCTTTTATTGCTCAAATGGAAACATCTGATGCATCAATTGGAACTGCTTTTGCTAGCCAACAGTAAGTTGTAAATTTAAAAGTGGGGACTTGTCCCCACTTTTTATTAATATCTTATTAAATCTTAAAATTAAAATCTTCTTATGGTCAAAAAAAAATTAGCACCTAAAGTAAAAGAAACTTTAGACATAACAGATGAGCTGATAGCTGAAAGAAGAACAAGTTTAAAAATGCCTAAGGACATGGTTCCTTGGATGGCTAAAACAATAGAATTTATAGACGCAAAAATGCTTTTAACAGGCAAGATTGTTTGCTGGATCTGTGTTCCTTTGATATTTTCAATGGTTTATGAAGTTATAGGAAGACATTTTTTTAATAGACCTACTTTATGGGTTTATGATGTAACTAGAATGTCGGCTGGAGCATTTTTTATGCTCGGGGCAGCTTATACTTTATCTAAAGGTATTCATATTAGAGCTGACTTTTTATATAGAAATTGGAAAGTTAAAAACCAAGCTAAGGTAGATTTATTCTTATATCTATTGTTTTTCTTTCCAGGCTTCCTTGTATTTTTTTGGGTTAGTTTTGATTACGCCTACACATCAATATGTGGAAGATCAGATTTAATGGAGTGCATAGGTGGTAAGACTAGAATTCAAAGAGCAATGGACACAACTTGGATGCCAATAATGTGGCCTCTAAAAAGTTGTATGCCTATTGGTGCATTTTTACTTTTAGTTCAAGGCTTTTCAGAAATTTTAAAAAGTTATTATGCATTCGTGAAAGGTAGATGGCCATAATGGATTTTTTTAGTCCCGAAATAATTGGAGCAATCATGATTGGTTGCATGTTGTTTTCAATCTTTATTGGCTTTCCTATTTCATTTACATTAATATTTTTAGGTCTTGTTTTTGGTTATTGGGGTTTTGGTAAGTTAGTTTTTTACCTAATGACACTTCAATTCAATATGATTATGACAGAAAGCACTCTTGTTGCTGTCCCGCTCTTTATATTTATGGGAATATTAATGGAGTCTGCTGGTCTAATGGAGAGATTATTTAATTCTGTTCAATTAATGCTTTCAAAGACAAGAGGTGCACTATTTTATGCTGTAATGTTTGTATCAACAATCTTTGCAGCAGCAACTGGTATTGTTGGAGCTTCAGTTACAATTCTAGGAATTATGGCTGGAAAAACAATGATTAGATCGGGTTATGATACAAGACTATCAGCAGGTTTAATTTGTGCTGGTGGTACTTTAGGAATACTTATTCCTCCAAGCATCATGTTAGTTGTAATGGGTCCTGTACTTGAAATTCCAGTTACAGATTTATTTGCGGCAGCAATAATTCCAGGAATAATGTTAGCATCCTTATACGCTGGCTACACAACTTTGAGATGTTACTTAAACCCTAAACTTGGACCTGTTTTACCTGCAAGTGAAAGACCAAAAAATATGGGAAAAGTATGGTATGAATTTTTTATGGGTTTGGTCCCGCCTGCTGCATTAGTATTTTTTGCACTTGGAAGTATTTTATTTGGTTTAGCAACACCAACAGAAGGAGCGGGTATGGGTGCATTTGGATCAATTTTATTAGCTCTTGCTTATAAAAAATTTACTTACAAGGGTTTAAAAGAAGCAATGATTAAAACTTTAGAGATTACTGCATTAATTATGTTCTTGGTTGCCGCATCAAATTTCTTTGGGGCAGTTTTTTCTAAATTGGGCACACCATCTTTGCTTACTGATTATTTATTAGGATTAGAAATAAATAAATATTGGATTTTAGCTATTATGATGGCAGTAATATTTTTATTAGGTTGGCCTTTAGAATGGGTCCCAATAGTTTTAATTGTGCTTCCAATTCTTTTACCTTTAGTTCAAGAGTTAGGTTTTAATTTAACTTGGTTTGCTATCTTAGTGGCTGTAAATCTCCAAACCGCCTGGCTATCGCCACCCGTTGCTTTATCTGCATATTTTTTAAAAGGTGTTGTTCCTCAGTGGGATCTAAAAGATATTTATCTTGGTATGATGCAGTTTATGGTTATTCAGGTTATAGGTTTAATTTTGATAATTATATTCCCTCAAATTGCATTATGGTTACCAAGCGTAATGTACCCATCTCCATAATTACTTTTTTTGATTTATATATGGAACAATTGTTCCTAATAATATTATGCCCAGTGATATAAAGATTTTTAAGGTAATTTCAGCATCAATCACTATCCAAGCTGATGTTGCACCTATAGGGCCTGTTAGTGGATACATTAAGCTAATTCTTCCAACCGGAACTCTTCTTAATGCATAATTATAAAATAAATAAGCAGCAAAAGTAATAAAAGATAAAATTAAAGCTGCCATTACCGATGGTGTAAATTCAAGATGATAAGTATAGTTAAAACTAGAGCTAGGCCAGATAATAAACAGAATTAAAAAAGATAAAACAAACCCTGTAAAATATTGAAAAGTATTAACTGATAATTGATTAACTTTTGTTTGCATAAAACGTCTTCCAATAACTTCATTAGTAGATGCACACAATATTCCTAAAAAAATTATCAGATCACCTAAATAGTTGCCAACTCCCGATTTTGATTGACTAGTAAGCAAAAGATAAGTTCCTATTAAAGTTATAAATGCTCCAATTATTACTTTTATTTCGATTTGTTCTTTTAAAAATATTCTAGCAACAAAAGGCTGCATAAGAGGCAAAGTGCTTATTATAGCAACTCCGTTAACTGGACTAGTTAATAGAAGTCCAACATGAAAAGATAAAGTAACTAAAAATGGGTTTAATAAGCCCATTAAAAAGGGTTTTAATCCAACTTGTTTTATTGAAATATCAACTCTCATTACAAGACAAAAAATTACCATTAATATAAAAGCGATAAAAAATCTTACTGCTAATAAATCTACAATATAGAATTCTTTAAGTGCTAAAGTTACAAATGGTGGCCCAGCACCAAATCCTAGTACAGCTAGCAGCATTGCAAAATAACCACTATTTTTTTTAAAAAAATTAATCATTTGAAATTTTTAATAAATTATTAAAAAAAAGATATTGTAACATAATTAATTAGTTTATTATTCAATAATGAATCAGCCAAAAGTTAAATATTCACTTTCTAATTGGGATCTAGTTTCAGTTAACCCAAACTATAAAACTTGGAATTGGAAAGATTTGTTTTGTTTTTGGGGCATAAATATTCAGAGTGTAATTGCATTTTCTTTAATTGCATCATTATACATAGTGTATGATTTAAATACACTTGTAGTATTTTTTGGAACTATTTTAGGATCTTTTCTCGTTTATTTATTTTCTAATTTAATAGGTAAACCCTCTCAAAAATTTGGTCTACCATTCACAGTATTGTTTCGTTCTTCATTAGGTTTTAGAGGAGCAAAATATTTTGGTTTATTAAGAGGCTTGCTAGGAATTTTTATGTTTGGTGTTCAAACATACTTTTTATCAAAAGCTTTTGGTTATTTGATTAGAATTTTAATTTTTTCTATTGATAGTTCTTTTTTAAATAAAGATATTTTTTTAGTTTTTTTACTTGGAATTGATATCATTGATTGGATTTCATTTACTATTGTTATCATATTTCAAACATTAATGTTTAGCGTTGGAATGAATTTCAATAAGAGATTGATTAATTATTCTGCTATTACAGTTTATTTAGGAATGATAATATTTTTTTTAGGAGTTTTATTAAGTGATGTAAAATTAACATCACAAGCATTTTCAGAATTATTAGATTATAAAAATTTTTTTGTAGTTGAAAATATTTTTGCTTTATTGACAGTAGCAGGAACAATTTTTGCATATTTTTCAATTATGATTACTAGTTTTGGAGATTTTTCTCGTTACGTTAAAAATAAAGATGAATTAACGAAAGGTAATTTAAGTTTAATTGCTAATTTGATTATCTTTTCTATTTTTTCAGTTTTTATAGTTGTTGGGTCAGATGTTTTTTTAAATTTAAGATTTTTAGATTTGAGCTCAATTTTAACCAGTCCAACCGATATAATTGGTAAATTTGACAACACAACTATTACAGTTATTGTCGTTTTTTTCATTATTATTGCATCTGCATCAACTAATTTGGTAGCTAATTTTATTCCTTCACAATATTCACTTATTAATTTTATACCGAGCTCTCTAAATTTAAAAAGTGCAAGCTATGTGATTTCAATTCTTGGTTTTCTTGTTGGTATTTTTTGGCTAACAGTATTAAGTCAAATTGGTATTTTATCATTTGTTGATACATTAAGTTCCTTTTTTGGTCCAATATTTGGAGTAATAATTGCAGATTATTATTTGATAAAATCAGAATTTATTAGCAATAAAGATATTTACTCAACAGAAAAAAGTAGCATTTATTATTTTTCTAACGGATGGCACATAAAAGGTTGTTACTCAATATTTATAGGTTTTATTTTTTCTGCTTCTACAATTTGGAATCCTAACTTGATATTTTTACAATCCTTTTCCTGGATAATAGGTGCATTTATCTCTTTAATGACTTATTATCTTTTGGCCAATAAATAATTTTTATGAATAAATTTGATTTTAATAACAGAACAGCTGTAATTACTGGTGGTGGTCAGGGTTTTGGTCTTGATATTGCAAAAAGATTTTTAAATTCAGGAGCAAAAGTTATTATATGGGATATAGATGAAGAACTACTTAAATCAGCAGTTAATGAAGTGAACCATTCAAATCTTAGTTATAATGTTATTGATGTATCAAATTTTTCACAAATAGAAAAAACTGTTTCAGACATAACATCACAAAATAAAATTGATATTTTGATAAATAATGCTGGAATTACAGGGCCTACAGCACCATTATGGGAATATGATGTGGAGATGTGGAATAAAATTGTACAAATTAATTTAGTTGGCACCTTTAATTGTTGTAGAGCAATAGTGCCTAACATGATTGAAAATTATTATGGCAGAATAGTAAATGTCGCTTCTGTTGCTGGTAAAGATGGAAATGCTAATGCAAGTGCTTACAGTTCAAGTAAAGCTGGAGCCATAGGTCTAACAAAGTCACTAGGTAAAGAATTAGCTGATAAGAACATAGCAGTGAATGCTGTAACACCAGCAGGCGCAAAAACTAGAATTTTAGACCAAATGAGTAAAGAACATGTTCAGAGAATGCTTTCAAAAGTTCCAAGAGGAAGATTTTTAGAAATACATGAATTTACATCTTTAATTTGCTGGCTATCATCAGAAGAAAATACATTTTCAACTGCTGCTGTTTTTGATATTAGTGGTGGAAGATCTACATACTAAATTCAATATGAAAAACTTAATAACATTATTAATTTTAATTTTATTCATTCCAAGTCCAAGTTTCGCTGATAAAATAAATATTTTTGAATTTACAGATGTAGAACTTTCAGAATTAGAAGTTAGAAAGGTAAGAGGGGCTGATAATAAAACGGAATATTCCGTTGGTTCTAATGATAATGGGAATTATCTTAAAGCTGTAGCTGATAATGCTGCATCAGGATTAGGTAAAAAAGTAAAAATTGATTTAAACAAAACACCAATAATTAATATAACCTGGAAGGTAGAAAAAGATTTAGCTGGCATAAAAGAAAATACTAAAAAAGGACATGATTTTGCTGCTCGTATTTTTGTTATAAAAAAAACAGGAGCAACACCTTTATCTAACAGAGCAATTAATTATGTATTTTCTAGCAACAATATAGTTGGATTTAATTCACCAAGCCCTTATACAAAAAAATCAATAGACAACGTTTTAGCCACAACTAAAGAAAATTTAAATAAATGGGTTACAGTAAAAGCTAATGTTAAAGAAGATTTTAAAAGATTCCATAATTTAGATGTAGATCAATTAGATGGATTGGCAATTATGTCTGATACTGATAATTCAAAGATGAAAACAGTAACTTATTATCAAAATATTTATTTTTCAGCAGATTAATTAAAATTTTAACCATTTCTTCAGCCCAATACTTAAAAATGATAAAAGAATTGCCACAATAACATCTGCAATTGGAGGAGCGCTTGGAAAACCAAAGTTCCATAAGATAACTCCTATTAACCAAATGATATATATTTTCATTTACTAATTATATCTTAGTTAGTTTTAAAGTATTATTTTTTTTGATACAATATCTTCATGCATGATAATTTTTTTCATAATGTAAAAGTTTATTTTGAAGACACTGATGCGGGAGGGGTTGTTTATTATGCTAATTATCTTAAGTATTTAGAAAGAGCAAGGACTGAAGCTTTATCAACTATAGGATTAAGCAATCTTCAAATAAGAGATAAATTTGGTGCACTGATTATAGTTAAATCATGCAATATAGAATATAAAAAATCTGCAAAGTTAGAAGACGAATTAAAGATTAGATCTTTTATAAAATCTGTTTCCAAAACTTCTTTTCATATGAACCAAATTATAACTAATGATGAAACCACCATTGTTGAAGCTCAAGTTCATTTAGTTTTTGTCAATGAAAATAGTAAACCAGTCAAAGTTCCAGATATAATTTTTGATAATTTTAAACCCTATTTTTGCGATAGCATCAAACTGTAGATAATTTTTTTGCTTTCCTGAATAAATTAACTATCATTTTTTGAGAAATTAATTTTGTATTTACATTTCGAGGACTTGGATGATAACAAGGTATTAAAGTTACATTATTTGGTAAAATATAAGATTTACCATGTTTGAAATAAAATTTTTTATTTAGATTGTAATTTTTTTTATAAAATTTTAGACAATTATCAAAAGCAACTTTTCCCAAGGTAATAATAATTTTTAATTTTTTTAAATTTGTAATTTCTTGATCAAAATATGTAGAACAATTATTCAGTTCTTTATTATGAGGTTTATCGCCTGGAGGAACACACTTTAAAATATTAGTGATATAAGTAGCGTTAAGTTTTAAACCATCATTTAAATTTTTAGAGGTTGATTGATTAGAAATTTTTGCTTTATGTAAACATTTAAATAAAAATTCTCCTGATTTATCACCTGTAAAAGCTCTACCAGTTCTGGTACCTCCATGAGCAGCTGGTGCTAGACCTAATATTAAAAGTTTAGCACTAGTGTCTCCAAATCCCGTTACTGGCTTACCCCAATATATTTCATTGATATTTTGTTTTCTTTTTTCAATACTAATCTTTTTTATAAATTTTACTAATCTTGGGCATTTTTTACATTTAATAATTGTTTTATTAAGATTTTTAAATTTAATACTCATTAATGAAATTTATAAAATTTTTATTAATAATATTTATAACTATTAATTCTCAAGTTAAAGCAGATTCAAATCAAAATTTAATTGATGAACTGAAAAAAGGTGGCAAATTAATTCTTATTAGACATGCTTATGCGCCTGGTGGAGGAGACCCTAATAATTTTGATATTAATAATTGTAATACTCAACGTAATTTGAGTGATGCTGGCAGAGAACAAGCAAATAAAATTGGCTCCTTTTTTAAAAGTAACAACATTTTAATTGATAAAGTATTTTCTAGTGAATGGTGTAGGTGTAAAGAAACAGCGTTAATTGCTTTTAATGATTTTCAAAATAAAAGTTTTTTAAACTCATTTTTTAGTTCTAAATTTGCCCAAAATAAAGACCCACAGATGAAAAGTTTAAAAGAATTTATTAATAACTGGGATGGTAAAAATAATATAATATTTGTTACTCATTATGTGGTTATTTCTGAAATTTTAAATTATGCATCATCATCTGGTGAGATAGTTATTACAGATAAAAGTCTTAAAGTTATTGATACAATTGAAATAGAATATTAAAATAAAAGTGTATGTCGTCAAAAAAAGCTATGAAACAAGCACAAAAACAATCTTATGCAAAACACAGAAGTAACATTACCAATAGTAGATTTCATTCAAAAAAGAAAATTTTACCTAAAATAAATAAAAAAAAAGATTAGGTCTATTTACTATCTTTTTTTTCTGTTAAAAATAAACCTATTAATAGTAAAGCTGTCCAACCAATCCCTATCAAAGCTTTAGGACTAGTTTGGGCGCTCCAAATATCTAAAACAAGAGCTCCAAAAATTAAACCAATTATATAAATTATAATTACAATTGTTGATCTATTCATTTTTTAAATTTTTTTTAAATAAAGATATACCATTATTAATCTTATGTTCATAAGATTCATTAAAACTATCTAATTGCCAGCCTGATAGTCTTTCTTTAATTTCTTTTATATTATTCTTTTTCCATTCATCAGTAGTCTCAACATTTTTCCAAATTTTTCTTTCTTCAATAGTTCTTGCACAACCATAACAATACCCAGTTGATGGGTCTGTTTTGCAAATACTTATACAGGGTGAAACAATCATTTTATTAAAATTAATACAGCAATTTGATGTTAAATACTGAATTTTTTAATAAATGTCATTGGACAAATAGTTTCAATAATATATAAAAACCACATAATTTGTGGGGCGATGGCGGAATTGGTAGACGCGTTGGTCTTAGGAACCAATATTTTCGGATGTGAAGGTTCGAGTCCTTTTCGCCCTACCATTAAAAATTATGAAAGTTACAGTAGAAAATATCAAGGGATTAAATAAAGATCTTAAAATTTTAATCGATAAAGAGACCATGAGCTCTTATATGGATGAAAAATATGAGGAGATCAAAGGAACTGTAAATCTTAAAGGGTTTCGACCAGGTAAAGTTCCAAAAGAAGTTTTAAAAAGACAATTTGGTAAAGCTGTATTCGGTGAAGTCTTAGATAAAGTTTTAAAAGAAACTTCAACTAAAGCCCTTGAAGAAAATAAAATCAAACCTGCGGGTCAACCTAAACTAGATTTAAAAACTTATGGTGAAGATAAAGAGTTGGAATATGTTTTGTCAGTAACAGAATTGCCAAAAGTAGATATTAAATCTATTGAAAGTATTAAATTTGATCAATATTCAGTAAAAATAGATAATAGTGAAACAGATAAAAGAATAAAAGAAATTGCAAAAAATCAGCCTAGTTTTAAAGAAGCAATCCCTGATGCAAAAGCTAAGGAGGGTGATTTAGTTATATTAGATTATCAAGCTACAGTAGATGGCAAAGAATTTAAGGGTAGTGAAGGTAAAAATACTCAACTAACGCTTGGAAAAGATTTATTTTTAAAAGGTTTTGATAAACAGCTTATTGGTATCAAAAAAGATGATGAAAAGATTGTGGATGCTATATTGCCAGAAAATTTTCCTGAAAAGGAATTGATAAATAAAGCTGCTAAATTTAAATGTAAAATTTTAAATTTAAAAAATCCTGAAGATGTAAAAATTGATGATAACTTTGCAAAAAATTTAGGAGCTAAAGATTTAAAGGATCTTAAGACCTTAATTTCAAAACAAATAAATGATGAATATAAAAATTCACTAGATCAATTATCTAAAACTCAAATATTAAAAGAATTAGAAAAAATCAATGTAAATGAGATTCCTGAAAATTTAATTGAAGAAGAGGTTAAAATTCTTTCACAAGGTATGGATGAGGTAGAGGCTAAAAAGAATAAAGCTAAATTTACTGAGACTGCAAAAACTAGAATCAAAACAGGATTAATATTGAATGAGTTTGGTGAACAAAATAAAATTCAAGTATCAGAACAAGAAATTCAAGCTGAAGTTCAAAAACAATTAAGAATGATGCCTGGACAAGAAAAAATGGTAATGGATTTTTATCAAAAAAACCCTTCAGCTGTTGCTAGCTTAAGAGGAACTGTTTATGAAGAAAAGATTTTAAATTTAATTAAAGAAAAAGCTAAGCCAAATAAAAAAGAAATTACTAAAGATGAAGCAGAAAAAATTCTTAAAGATGCTCATAAATATGATCAGGATCAAGACACTGAAGAAGATAAAAAGGTTAAAACCAAACCTACAAAAGAAAAAAAATCTCCCTCAAAAGCTTCAAAATCAAAGTCAATAGCAAAAAAAGTTAGCAAAAAGTAATCCCAAGTTGTATAAATTAAAACGAATCTACTTATGACAATAAAAATTCCTGAGCATATGAACACTTTGGTTCCAATGGTTGTTGAACAATCAAATAAAGGTGAAAGAGCTTATGATATTTATTCAAGATTACTCAAAGAAAGAATAATTTTTTTAACAGGTCAAATTAATGATAATATAGCATCACTTGTTACTGCTCAATTATTATTTTTAGAGGCTGAAGATCCTAAAAAAGAAATTTATTTATATATTAATAGTCCTGGTGGACTAGTTACAGCTGGTCTTGGAATTTATGACACAATGCAGTATGTCAAACCAGATATTTCAACTTTATGCATTGGTCAGGCAGCCTCAATGGGTTCATTTTTACTTGCTGCCGGAACAAAGGGAAAAAGATTCTCTCTTCCAAATTCTAGAGTTATGGTTCATCAGCCATCTGCAGGTTTTCAAGGACAAGTAACTGACATTGAAATTCATGCTAATGAAGTTTCCTCATTAAAAAATAGATTGAATGAAATTTATTCAAAACATACAGGCAAATCAGTTGATGAAGTTAAGTCCGCTCTTGAAAGAGATAATTTTATGACTGCTGAAGCTGCTAAAGAGTTTGGTTTAATAGACGAAGTAGTAGAAAAAAGATCTTAAACTACTATATATTGGATGTGATACAATCCTAACTTGATTAGTAGGAGTCTTCTATAATAAGGTATCTTAATTGATTCGTTAAAAAAAAATTATGACAACTAATAATAAAAATATTCTTTACTGTTCTTTTTGCGGAAAGAGCCAACATGAAGTTAGAAAATTAATTGCAGGTCCTACAGTATTTATTTGTGATGAATGTGTTGAATTATGTATGGATATTATCAAGGAGGAAAGTAAAGATACTTTTGTAAAACATCAAGATGGTCTTCCTTCTCCCAAAGAAATATGTTCAGTCCTAGATGATTATGTAATTGGCCAGCCACATGCAAAAAAAGTTTTATCTGTTGCAGTTCACAATCATTATAAAAGATTAAATTATGAGAGCAAAACAAGCAAAAATGTTGAGCTTGCAAAATCTAACATATTATTAGTAGGTCCTACAGGTTGTGGAAAAACATTGTTAGCCCAAACTTTAGCAAGAATTTTAGATGTCCCTTTTACAATGGCAGATGCTACAACATTAACTGAAGCAGGTTATGTTGGGGAAGATGTTGAAAATATTATTTTAAAACTGCTTCAAGCTTCTGATTATAATGTTGAGAAAGCTCAAAGAGGAATAGTTTATATTGATGAAGTCGACAAGATTAGTAGAAAATCAGAAAATCCATCAATAACTCGAGATGTATCTGGTGAAGGTGTTCAACAGGCTTTATTGAAAATTATGGAAGGAACTGTTGCAAGCGTTCCGCCTCAAGGAGGAAGAAAGCATCCACAACAAGAATTTTTACAGGTAGATACAACTAATATTTTATTTATTTGTGGAGGAGCGTTCGCTGGACTAGATAAAATTATTTCTCAAAGAGATAAAGGAACATCTATAGGTTTTGGGGCTGATGTTAAAAACACACAAGATAAAAAAACTGGTGAATGGATGAAAACACTTGAGCCAGAGGATTTATTAAAGTTTGGTTTAATTCCAGAATTTATTGGAAGACTACCTATGATTGCTACTCTTGAAGATTTAGATGAAAAATCATTAATTAAAATTTTACAAGAACCAAAGAATTCACTTACAAAACAATATCAAGAATTATTTAAACTAGATGGAGCCAAACTAACTTTTAAAGAAAATGCTTTAAAAGAAATTGCTCATAAAGCAATCAGGAAGAAAACAGGTGCTAGAGGTTTAAGATCAATTCTAGAAAATATTTTATTAAAAACTATGTATGATTTACCTAGCCAAGAAAATATAGAAGAAGTTATTGTTGACGCAGGAGCAGCTAAAGGCCAGTCTCAACCTATCATAGTTCATTCTAAAGATGCTGTTAAATCAAAGTCTAATAAGCCATCAGCGGCTTAATATCCTAAATAACTAACAAAAACATATTGCAATATAAAATATAATATCCATATTAAAGCTATGGATGTTAAAATTACTTTACCCTTATTACCTCTAAGAGACATTGTTGTCTTTCCAAGTATGGTAATTCCTCTTTTTGTTGGAAGAGATAAATCTATTTCAGCATTGAACGAGGTAATGAAAAAAGATAAAAAAATAATTCTAGTTACACAAAAAAACTCAGAAATTGATGATCCAAAAAAAACAGACATATTTATGTATGGATGTGAAGGAAGTATTCTTCAACTTTTAAAACTTCCAGATGGAACTGTTAAAGTTTTAGTTGAAGGTGTTAAAAGAGTAAAAATATTAGATTTTAAAGATAATGACAAATTCATAACATGTGATTATGCTCATTATAATGACATTATCACAAAGGATGAAGATTTATATCCACTTGCAGCAACTGCCTTAAGAAGATTAGAAAAATTAACCTCTATCAATAAAAAAGTTTCAACTGAAACTATTAATACTATTAAACAACTTAAAAACCCTTCTCAAATTGCGGATAACATAGCATCTCATATCAACGCAACTATATCAGAGAAACAACAAATCTTTGAAACAATAGATGTAAAGAAAAGATTAAATGCCATTATTAAAATAATGGAAAATGAAACTAGTATCATAGGTGTAGAAAAGAGAATTAGAGGAAGAGTTAAAACTCAAATGGAGAAAACTCAAAGAGAATATTATTTAAATGAACAGTTAAAAGCTATTCAAAAAGAATTAGGTGAAATTGAAGACGGTAAAGATGAGACTGCTAGTCTGAATAAAGCTATTACAAAAGCTAAAATGCCCAAAGAAGTTGAAAAGAAATGTCTTCAAGAGTTAAAAAAATTGAAGAACATGAGTCCAATGTCAGCTGAGGCGACTGTTGTAAGAAACTATCTAGATTGGATGACTGAACTTCCTTGGTATAAAAAAAGTGAAGTTGATATTGATTTAACAAAAGCTCTTAACATTTTAGATAAGGACCACTTTGGTTTAGAAAAAGTTAAAGAAAGAATCATAGAATTTCTTGCTGTCCAAAAAAGAATGGAAAAAATAAAAGGACCAATATTATGTTTAGTTGGACCTCCAGGTGTTGGTAAAACTTCATTAGGTAAGTCTATTGCAAAAGCAACTAACAGAGAGTTTGTTAGAATGTCTGTTGGTGGAATGAGAGATGAAGCGGAGATTAGAGGCCATAGAAGAACTTATATTGGATCTTTACCTGGAAAAATTATTCAAATGATGAAAAAGGCTGGAACTAAAAATCCACTTATTTTATTAGATGAAATAGACAAAATAGGAAATGATTATCGTGGAGATCCATCATCTGCTTTATTAGAAGCTTTGGATCCAGAACAAAATACTACGTTTAATGATCATTATTTAGAGGTTGATTATGATTTATCTGATGTAATGTTTGTAACAACTGCAAATACACTAAATATTCTTCCACCGCTTTTAGATAGAATGGAAGTAATTAGACTTGCTGGTTACACAGAAGATGAAAAAATTAGTATTGCTGATAAATATCTTTTACCTAAACAAATTAAAGATAACGGTGTGAAAGATGCGGAAATGAAATTAGAGAACGATATTATTAAAGAAGTTATTAGAGGATACACCAAAGAGTCTGGCGTAAGAAATTTAGAAAGAGAGATTTCAAAATTAGCTAGAAAAGTAGTAAAAAAAATAGTTGCTGGTGAACAAAAAGAAGTAAATATTAATAATAAAAACTTATCTGATTTTCTTGGTATTCCAAAATTTAAATTCGGTGAATTAGAGTCAGAGAATAGAGTGGGTATTGTAACTGGACTGGCATGGACAGAGTATGGTGGAGAAATTTTAAAAATAGAAACAGTAACAATGCCAGGTAAAGGAAGAATGCAAATTACAGGTAAACTTGGTGATGTAATGCAAGAGTCTGTTAAAGCTGCCAAATCTTTTGTTAGATCAAAATGTTTAGAATATGGAATTATTCCTCCATTGTTTGAAAAAAAAGATTTTCATATCCATGTACCTGAAGGAGCCACTCCTAAAGATGGTCCTTCAGCAGGTATTGGAATGGTAACTTCTATAGTTTCATCAATCACTGGAATTCCAGTTAGAAGAGATGTTGCAATGACTGGCGAGGTTACTTTGACAGGACAAGTATTGCCAATTGGTGGATTAAAAGAAAAACTATTAGCAGCTCATAGAGCAGGAATAAAAGAGGTACTTATACCAAAAGAAAATGAAAAAGATTTAGTTGATATGCCCAAGAAAATTATAGACGATATCAAAATCACACCAGTTGAATATGCAGATCAAGTTTTAAAAGTTGCTTTAACAAAAGAACTTAAGAGAACAGAGTGGGTTGAGGTCGATATCTCTAAAAAAGACGACAAATCTCAAGCTAGTATTCAATAAATTTTAATTTTATAATGGAAATATATCTTGTTTTGATCGTTGTTATATTAAGTTTATTATATTTGTTAAAACCTATAACTAAGTCAGAGGTAGATGATTTTAAAAACAAAAATAATTGGCGTGGTGGTTTTTGATTTAAAGGTTATAAATTAATCATTATTTTCAAATAAAAAATATCAAAAATAGTTATTATGGCTGATTTTTGGAATATTAATAGACCTTGACGTAAGTGTACTAAAAGATATAAAACACTGTACTTTTGGGTAATGGGTGGTTAGCTCAGTTGGTAGAGCATCTCGTTTACACCGAGGGGGTCAAAGGTTCGAGTCCTTTACTACCCACCAAAAGTAAATAAAGTGGGGGTGTAGCTCAGTTGGTTAGAGCGATCGCCTGTCACGCGATAGGTCGAGGGTTCGAGTCCCTTCACTCCCGCCACTTAAGTCTCGATTCGGCTAACATAATACTAAACTACTGATTTTGTTAACTTTTTTAGCTTACTAACTGTAAATAACTGATTTTGTTATCTTTTTTTTTATCAAAAATGTGACGTATCAACGCTTCAACATAAAATAAAAACTGCTATACAAGCATCCATGTTATCTGAATTTTTAAAAGATTACTTACCAATTATAATATTTTTAATCATCGCTCTAGGATTGAGTTGTGCATTTGTGGTAATTAATTTTATTCTCTCGCCAAAAAAACCTGATCCTGAAAAACTATCAGCTTATGAGTGTGGTTTTGAACCCTTTGAGGACTCTAGGATGGAGTTTGATGTAAGATTTTATCTGGTAGCGATACTATTTATAATTTTTGATTTAGAAATTGCATTTTTATTTCCGTGGGCAATCTCCCTTGGAAATATTGGATTATTAGGTTTTTCATCAATGATGATCTTTCTATTCATTCTAACAATTGGTTTTATTTATGAATGGAAAAAAGGCGCTTTAGACTGGGAATAAAATTATTAATTACAATGAATAATCAAATAGATCAAGTTCCAGAAGAGTTTAAACAACTTGCAGACGACTTCAGTAAAAATGGATTTATAACTACATCACTAGATAACTTGATAAACTGGTCAAGATCTGGATCACTGCACTGGATGACTTTTGGACTTGCATGCTGTGCCGTTGAGATGATGCAAACTGCCATGCCTAGATATGATCTTGAAAGATTTGGTGCTGCACCAAGAGGATCACCAAGACAATCTGATGTTATGATTGTAGCTGGTACTCTTACAAACAAAATGGCACCAGCTTTAAGAAAAGTTTACGATCAAATGCCCGAACCAAGATATGTGATATCAATGGGTAGTTGTGCGAATGGAGGTGGCTACTATCATTATTCATACTCAGTTGTTAGAGGATGTGACAGAATTGTTCCTGTTGATGTTTATGTACCAGGATGTCCACCCTCAGCAGAAGCTTTATTGTATGGAATACTTCAATTACAAAAAAAAATTAGAAATAAAGGTTCGTTTATTAGATAGATATGAACAGTTTAGAAGATTTAGAAAAAAAAATTAATTCAGAGTTAACTACTAAAATTAATAACACTGAAGTTAAACATGATCAGTTATATATTGAAATTGATAAAGATGATTTAATTGATGTAACACTTTTTTTAAAAACAAATCAGGAAACTAAATTTAGACAATTAATTGATGTTACTGTTGTAGATTATCCAGATAATCCACAAAGATTCAAAATGGTTTATCTATTTTTAAGTCATGAATTTAATCAAAGAATTATTTTGACTTATTCAATAAATGAAAATGAAGTAATTTCATCGTTAACAAATATATATCCAGCTGCTAATTGGATGGAAAGAGAGGTTTTTGACATGTATGGTGTATCCTTTAAAGATCATCCAGATCTTAGAAGAATATTAACCGATTATGGTTTTGAAGGTCATCCTTTAAGAAAAGACTTTCCTTTAACCGGACATAGCGAGGTCAGATATAGTGAAGATCAGAAGAAAGTTATTAGTGAACCAGTTAAATTAGAACAGAATTATAGAAATTTTGATTATGAAAGTCCTTGGGAAGGAACAAAGTATATCAAAGAAGAAATAGACAATAATGACAAAAAAAATTAAAAATTTAAATTTAAATTTTGGGCCTCAGCATCCAGCTGCTCACGGTGTTTTAAGATTAATTTTAGAACTTGATGGTGAAGTTGTAGAAAAAGCCGATCCACATATAGGTTTACTTCATAGAGGAACTGAAAAGTTGATTGAAAATAAGACTTATATGCAAGCAGTACCTTATTTTGATAGATTAGATTATGTTGCCCCCATGAATCAAGAGCATGCATTTGCATTAGCTATTGAAAAAATATTAGATATAGATGTACCAATCAGAGCTCAATATATAAGAGTAATATTTTGCGAAATAGGAAGAATTTTAAGTCATATTTTAAATGTTACTACCCAAGCACTTGATGTAGGTGCCCTTACACCTTCTTTATGGGGATTTGAAGAAAGAGAAACATTGATGACTTTTTATGAAAGAGCATCCGGATCAAGATTACATGCAAATTATTTTAGAGCTGGAGGTGTTCATCAAGATTTACCTCATGGATTAGAAAATGATATTGGTAAATTTTGCGAGTCATTTCCAAAAATTATTGATGATCTTGAAAGTTTATTAACCGATAATAGAATTTTTAAACAGAGAAATGTTGATATTGGAATTGTAACTAAAGAAGATGCTTTAGATTATTCTTTTTCTGGAGTTATGGTCAGAGGATCTGGAATACCTTGGGATTTGAGAAAATCTCAACCTTATGATTGTTATGATCAGCTAAATTTTAAAATACCTATTGGAAAAAATGGAGATTGTTACGATCGTTATTTATGTAGAATTGAAGAAATGAAGGAAAGTGTCTCTATTATAAAACAATGTTTAGCAAGGATGGAAAAAGGACCAATTAAATCATTAGATGGAAAGATAAGTCCACCATCAAAAAAAGATATCAAACAGTCTATGGAAGCATTAATTCATCATTTTAAACTTTTTACAGAAGGTTATAGAGTTCCTAAAGACGAAATTTATACAGCTGTTGAAGCTCCTAAAGGTGAATTTGGTGTTTATTTGATTTCAGATGGATCAAGCAAACCCTATAAATGTAAAATTAGAGCCCCAGGTTTTTCACATCTACAATCGATGGATTATTTAATTAAAGGTCATATGTTGGCTGATGTCCCGGCAGTTCTGGGTTCTTTGGATATTGTATTTGGGGAGGTGGATAGATGAGTTTGAGAAGACCTGCAAAAGAACAACCGGATACATTCGAGTTTAATTCTTCATCTTTAGAAGCTGCAAATACAATAGTTTCAAAATACCCTAAGGGTAAACAACAGAGCGCTGTTATGGCTTTACTTTATATAGCGCAAAGACAGAACAATAATTGGATACCACTAGCTGCAATGAAATACATAGCTAAATTTTTAGAGATGCCTTACATCAAAGTTTACGAGGTTGCCACTTTTTATACAATGTATAATTTATCTCCTGTTGGAAAATTTTTTGTACAAGTTTGTACAACTACCCCATGCATGATTAGAGGAGCTAATAAGCTTGTTGAAGCTTGTAAAGAAAAAATTTCTGAACATGAGTCAGAGTTATCAACTGACAAGAGCTGTTCTTGGATGGAAGTAGAATGTCTAGGAGCTTGTGTTAATGCTCCAATGATGCAAATTAATGATGATTATTACGAGGATCTTGACAAAGAAAAAACTTTAGAAATTTTAGATAAGATTTTAAGTGGTGAAACGCCAAAACCTGGTTCTTACAGAGGTCGTGTGAATAACGAACCTGAAAATAACAGAAAAACACTCATGGATTTAAAAAATGCTTAAGGATAAAGATAGAATTTTTCAAAACTTATACAACGATTTAGGGTCAGATGTTTCATCATCTCAAAAAAGAGGTGATTGGGTTAATACTAAAGGATTAACAGATAAAGGAAGAGATTGGATAATCAATGAGATGAAAACCTCTCAACTAAGAGGAAGAGGTGGTGCTGGATTTCCAACAGGATTGAAGTGGTCTTTTGCACCCAAAGAAGTTGGATCAAGACCTCATTATTTAGTAATTAATGGTGATGAGTCTGAACCAGGTACCTGCAAAGATAGAGATATCTTAAGATTTGAACCACATAAATTAATAGAAGGTTGTCTTATCGCCTCATATGCTGTTCAAGCTCACGTTTGTTATATTTATATCAGAGGTGAGTATTTTGTTGATGGTCAAAAACTTCAAGAAGCAATAGATGAAGCTTACGAAAAAAAATTAATTGGAAAAAATGCTGCTGGTACTGGGTGGGATTTAGATATTTACATTCATTATGGAGCTGGAGCATATATTTGCGGAGAAGAAACGGCCTTACTTGAAAGTATTGAGGGAAAAAAAGGGCAACCAAGATTAAAACCACCTTTCCCAGCTTTAATTGGCCTTTACGGATGTCCAACGATTATTAATAATGTAGAAACAATAGCAGTAGTACCTACTATTTTAAGACGAGGGGGAGCGTGGTTTGCCTCACTTGGCAGAGAAAAAAATACTGGAACTAAAATTTTTTGTATTTCAGGAAATGTAAATAACCCATGCAATGTTGAAGAAGAAATGAATATTCCTCTAAAAGAATTAATCGAAGTTCATGCGGGAGGTATTATTGGAGGTTGGGATAATTTACAGGCTGTAATACCTGGTGGATCTTCAATGCCACTTATTCCTAAAGAAAAGTGTGAGACATTAACTATGGACTTTGATTCTCTTATGGCTGAAAAAAGTGGACTAGGTACTGCTGGCATAGTTGTAATAAATAAAGACCAAGACATAATTAAATGTATGGCCAGAATTGCTAGATTTTATAAGCATGAAAGCTGTGGTCAATGTACACCATGTAGAGAAGGATCAGGATGGATGTGGAGAATGTTAGAACGTATGGCAAAAGGTGAGGCGACAAAAGATGAAGTTGATATGTTAGGTGATGTCACTAATCAAATCGCAGGTCATACAATATGTGCTTTTGGCGAGGGTTCTTCTTGGCCTGTTCAAGGTCTTTTAAGACATTTTAAAAAAGAAATTGAAGAAAGAAATAACTTAGAACTTGTAGTAGAGAAAAAAAATACAATTCCATACTTGGTAGACCAACACTTACTAGATAAAAAAAATGCTTAAATTAAAAGTAAACAACATTGATGTAGAAGTTGAAGAGGGTTTAACTGTTCTTCAAGCATGTGAAAAAGCAGGAGTTGAAATTCCAAGGTTTTGTTATCATGAAAAACTCTCAATAGCAGGAAACTGTCGAATGTGTTTAGTTGAAATGGAAAAATCTCCTAAACCAGTAGCTTCATGTGCTATGCCTGCTGCAGAGGGTATGAATATTAAAACAAATACAGCCTTTGTTGAAAAAGCAAGGAAAGGTGTAATGGAGTTCTTACTTGCTAACCATCCTTTAGATTGCCCAGTTTGTGATCAAGGTGGAGAATGTGATCTTCAAGACCAATCAATGTTTTATGGTGTAGATAAATCTAGATTTAAAGAAAATAAAAGATCTGTACCTGAAAAAAATATGGGTCCCTTAATTAAAACTCAAATGACAAGATGTATACATTGCACTCGTTGTGTAAGATTTGCAACTGAAGTAGCAGGAGTACCAGAACTCGGTGCAATTGGTAGAGGTGAAGATATGCAAATCACAACATATTTAGAACAATCAATGCAATCAGAGTTATCAGCTAATTTAGTGGATTTATGTCCAGTTGGAGCACTGACATCAAAACCTTATGTATTTGAAGCAAGACCTTGGGAGCTTAAAAAGACAGAAACCATAGATGTTATGGATGCAATTGGATCAAATATAAGAGTTGATACTTATGATTGGGAAGTAAAAAGAGTATTACCAATTATAAATGAGGATATTAATGAAGAGTGGATTTCTGATAAAACAAGATATGCTTGTGACGGTTTACTAAATCAAAGATTAGACACACCTTTGATAAAATATAATGGTAAATTTGAAAAAGCTTCCTGGGAAGAAGTTTACAAAATTATAAAGTCAAAATTTGAAAATACATCCAAAGAAAAAGTATGCGGTTTTGTTGGAGATCTTACCAATATGGAAACTGGTTATATTTTTAAAGAGTTTTTCGATCGAACTTTAGACTCACAAAACTACGAGTCTAGACCAGATAATCGATTTTCTGATTTCAAAAAAAGAGAAAATTATCTATTTAACTCTACCATAAATGGTATCGAAGAATCTGATTTAATTTTTTTAATTGGAGCTAATCCTAGATATGAGGCAACAATTTTAAACGCAAGAATAAGAAAATCTTATTTAAATAATAATACTAAAATTATTTCACTAAATGATTTGGGAGATTTAACTTATCCTTATGAATCCTTTGATGGAAAGACTGAAACATTAAAAGATATTTTTGATGGTAATCATGAAATCTCTAAAAAAATAATTGGTGCAAATAACCCCACGATTATTATTGGTGAGTCATTATTAAATTTAGGCTCATCTAAATATTTCTTTAATAGTATTAAAAATTTTCTTACACAAAATAAAAAAATTAGCGAAGAATGGAATTCTTTTAATATTTTATCATGTGATGCATCAACTGTAGGAAATTATGATCTTGGAATAATAAATGAAAGTAATAATTTATTAGAAGATTTGCAAAATCATAAATTTGATATTGTGTATTTGATGGGTCAAGACAATTTGAATTTTGACAAGAAAGATGAGTTTATTATTTATCAAGGTAGTCATGGAGATAAAGGCGCTGAAATAGCTGATATTATTTTACCCGGTTCTGCTTACACAGAACAAGATGGATATTTCACAAATTTAGAAGGCAAGCTACAAAAGGCGTACAAAGCTTCATATCCACCAGGTGAGGCAAAAGAAGATTGGCAAATCATTAATGAACTTGCTGAATTAATGAATAATAGAAAATTATTTAACGATAAGGAAGAATTAGAAAGTAGCATGCTAAACTTTCTTAAATTACAGAAAGAAAAACAAGATAACAAAATTGACGATTATACTGAAATTGATGAAAATGAATTTAAGAGTGAAATTTTAAAAGTTACTGTTAAAGAATATTATTTTTCTAATGTTGTAGCTAGATCCTCTAAAACTATGATTGAATGCAATAATTCAAAAATAAACTTAAAATCTACAGGTACCGAAGGATAAATGGAATATTTAAACATTGCTTTCCAAGAAGTTTATAAAATACTATTTTTGTTAGTTCCTGTTCTTGTGTCTGTTGCATTAATAGTTTGGCTTGATAGAAGAGTTTGGGCGTTTGTACAAAAAAGACAAGGCCCAAATGTTGTTGGACCATTTGGTTTACTTCAATCACTTGCTGATGCATTAAAATATATTTTTAAAGAAATTATTATTCCATCTAGCTCAAACAAAGTAATTTTCATCTTAGCACCTATTGTTACAATGACCTTAGCTTTAATTGCCTGGGCCGTAATACCATTCAGTGCAACTCAAGTTTTAGCTGATATAAATGTTGGAATTTTATATTTATTTGCAGTTTCTTCATTAGGAGTTTATGGAATTATTATGGGTGGCTGGGCATCAAACTCAAAATATCCATTTCTTGGAGCCATAAGATCTGCTGCCCAAATGGTTTCTTACGAAGTTTCCATTGGTGTTATAATTATTAATGTTTTACTTTGTGTGGGTTCATTGAATTTAAATGATATAGTTAAAGCCCAACAAAGCCTTTGGTTCATTATTCCATTATTTCCAATGTTTGTAATTTTCTTTATTTCTGCATTAGCGGAAACAAACAGACCTCCATTTGATTTACCTGAAGCAGAAGCAGAATTAGTTGCTGGTTATCAAACTGAATATTCTGGAATGATGTATGCAATGTTTTGGTTAGGTGAGTATGCTAATATCTTATTAATGTGTGCAATGGGAGCCATTTTGTTTTTAGGTGGATGGATGTCTCCAATTGAAATCTTTCCATTCACAGTAGTACCAGGTGCGATTTGGCTTATATTGAAAATATTATTTTTGTTTATCTTATTTGCTCTAGTTAAAGCTATCGTTCCTAGATATAGATATGATCAGTTGATGAGACTTGGATGGAAAATCTTTTTACCTCTATCTTTAATTTGGGTAGTGTTAACTGCAAGCTACTTGTTTTATTTCAATCTTTTACCAACTAATTAATTATGAAAATATCAAGATTTTTTAAAACAATATTCATGACAGACTTTATTGGAGGTTTGTTGATTGCAATTAAAGAATTATTTAAACCAAAGAAAACGATCAATTATCCTTTTGAAAAAGGTAAAATAAGCCCACGTTTTAGAGGAGAACATGCTTTAAGAAGATATCCAAACGGAGAAGAAAGATGTATCGCTTGTAAATTATGTGAGGCTGTGTGTCCAGCTCAAGCAATTACAATCGAGTCTACTGCTAGGGAAGATGGTAGCAGAAAAACGACTAGATATGACATTGATATGATGAAATGTATATATTGTGGCTTGTGCGAAGAATCTTGTCCAGTTGACGCAATAGTTCAAGGCCCAAATTTTGAATTTTCTACCGAAACTAGAGAGGAACTTTATTACACTAAAGAAAAACTTTTAGATAATGGAGATAGATGGGAGAATGTTTTAGCAGCAAATATCAAAGCTGATAATCCATATAGATAGATCCATGATAGCTCATTCAATTTTTTTTTATACTTTTTCAATCATAGCTGTGATTTCAGCTATAATGGTTACTGCATCAAAAAATACAGTTCACTCAGTTTTCTTTTTAATCTTAGATTTTATTAGTATTTCTTGCCTATTTATAATGATAGGTGCTGAATTTTTAGGAATGATAATGCTGATTGTTTATGTTGGGGCAGTTGCAGTTCTATTTTTATTCGTAGTTATGATGTTGAATGTAGCTCAACAGAAAAATCAATGGTTTGCCTCAAAAGAAAGTTCTAAACATATACCTGTTGGTTTAATTATTGGCACAATAATTTTTTTTGAATTAATAATAGTTATTGCTGGCTGGAAATATAAACCTGATTTATTTAATATTAATAATTCATTTAAAGCTTTTAGTGTAAGTAATACCCATTCATTAGGACAAGTACTTTATACTGATTATATCCATATTTTTCAAATAAGTGGAATGATATTATTAGTAGCTATGGTTGGTGCCATTGTTTTGACTTTTAGAAAAAGAGAAGGTGTTAAAAAACAAAGTTACATAAAACAGATATCAAGAGAAAGATCAGAGGGTGTTCAAGTGTTAGAAGTTGAAACCAACAAAGGAGTTAAGATTGATGAATGAAATTGGTTTGGGACATTATCTAACTTTGGGAGCAGTTATTTTTTCAATTGGAATTATAGGTATATTTTTAAATAGAAAAAATATCATTGTAATTTTAATGAGTATCGAATTAATTCTCCTTGCGGTTAATATTAATTTGGTAGCTTTTTCAATTTTTTTAGGAGATCTTGCTGGACAAGTATTTACCCTATTTATTTTAACAGTGGCAGCTGCTGAGGCCGCAATTGGGTTGGCAATTATCGTAGTTTATTATCGAAATTCAGGAACTATCCGAGTTGAAGAAATAGATAAGTTGAAAGGGTAATTATGGAAATTTCTATTTTATTTCTTCCACTTATTGCTTCAATTATTTCAGGTTTTTTTGGAAAATATATTGGAGATAGAAACTCAGAAATTGTTACTAGCGCTCTTGTTTCAATATCTGCGCTGTTATCAATTTTTGTATTATATCAAGTAATTATAAATCAATATGAAAAAAATATTGTTATAGCTACTTGGATAAATTCAGGGTCATTGGATGTAAATTGGTCGATGTTAATTGACCCATTGTCAGCTGTGATGTTGGTAGTAGTAACTTCTGTTTCGTCTTTAGTTCACATTTATTCAATCGGTTATATGTCTCATGACCCTCATAAGTCGAGATTTATGGCATATCTGTCGTTATTTACATTTGCAATGTTAATGTTAGTTACTTCAGATAACTTTATTCAACTATTTTTTGGCTGGGAAGGGGTTGGACTTTGTTCATATTTCTTAATTGGTTTTTGGTTTAAAAAAGAAAGTGCAAATGCCGCAGCAATTAAAGCTTTTGTTGTAAATAGAGTAGGTGATTTTGGTTTTGCACTAGGAATTTTTTTAGTTTTTTATTTATTTGGTACTGTTAATTATTCAGAGGTATTCCAACAAATTCCAACAGTTGTAGATAAAAATTTACTCTTTTTAGGTTTTGAAGTTAAAGCTATAGATTTAATTTGCTTATTATTATTTATTGGTGCAATGGGTAAATCGGCCCAAATTTTGTTACATACGTGGCTACCAGATGCAATGGAAGGACCAACACCAGTATCTGCATTAATTCATGCTGCTACAATGGTAACAGCTGGTGTTTTTTTGGTTGTTAGATGTTCACCAATTTATGAATACTCACCTCTAATATTAAATTTGATAACTATTATTGGAATGACGACAGCTTTTTTTGCTGCAACAGTTGCATTAGTTCAAACTGATATAAAAAAAATAATTGCATATTCAACTTGTAGTCAATTAGGCTACATGTTTTTTGCAGCTGGTGTGGGTGCTTATAATGTTGCAATGTTTCACTTATTTACACATGCATTTTTTAAAGCTTTATTATTTTTAGGTTCTGGTTCTGTAATTCACGCATTTAAAGATGAGCAAGATATTAATAATATGGGAGGTGTATGGAAGAAACTTCCTTACACTTATGCTTTGATGATTATAGGAACATTAGCATTAACAGGTTTTCCTTTTCTTTCAGGTTTTTATTCTAAAGATGCAATTATTGAATTTGCATATTTAAAAGGAAACACTACTGGATATTATGCTGCTGGAATTGGGATTTTTACAGCATTTCTAACCTCAATATATTCATGGAGACTAATCTTTAAAACATTTCACGGTAAATATAATAATAAAGAGGTAAAAATTGAGGAGACACACGAGTCCCCATTAGTAATGTTGATACCCTTAATAATATTATCTATTGGAGCTATATTTGCTGGTTTTTTATTTAAAGATTTATTTATTGGTCATGGAAAAGACAATTTATTTTGGGCAGAGTCTATCAAATTTTTAGAACCATTAAGTACTGAACATCCACCAACATGGTTTTTGCTAATGACACCTTGTTTGGTATTACTGTCTATACCAATTGCTTATTACTTATTTGTCAAAAATAAAGAATTACCAAATGATATAGCTAATATGAATAAGCCATTATACAAGTTCCTAGTTAATAAATGGTATTTTGATGAATTGTATGACGTCATTTTTATAAATCCCTCAAAAAAATTAGGATTATTTTTTTGGAAGTTTTGTGATGGAAAATTAATTGATGGTTTTGGACCAGATGGAATTTCATCATTTATAAAAAAATGCTCAATAAAAGCTAATAAATTTCAAAGTGGTTTTATATATCAGTATGCTTTTGTCATGTTATTAGGCTTTTCAGCCTTGTTAACTTTTTTAATAGTCAAATAATGAACTTTCCGATTCTTTCGTCTTTAATTCTACTCCCTTCAGTTGGAGCACTTTTTTTATTTTTTACAAAAGATAGAGAAGGAAATAATTCAACAGCAAAATATGTTGCCTTATTCACATCAGCTGTAAATTTTTTTATTTCTATTTATTTATGGATCTCTTTTGATCAATCAACATCTAATTTTCAATTTATTGAAGAAAGAATATGGATTGAAGGTTTTATTAATTACAAAGTAGGTGTAGACGGAATTTCTATTTTATTTATCATATTAACAACATTTATAACTCCTCTATGTATCATTTCAGTAAATAATTCAGTCAAAACAAGGTTAAGAGATTTTTTAATAGCAATACTAATTATGGAAAGCTTTATGATTGGAGTTTTCTGTGCACTTGACTTAGTTGTTTTCTATTTATTTTTTGAGGCTGGCTTAATTCCAATGTTTTTAATTATAGGTATTTGGGGCGGACCCAAAAGAGTGTATTCAGCTTTTAAATTCTTTTTATATACACTTCTGGGCTCCGTACTGATGTTAGTTGCAATTATTTCAATTTATTGGATCTCAGGCACTACTGATGTGATTAAACTTTATGAACTTGGTATTGATGCAAAGTATCAAAATTTATTATGGTTAGCTTTTTTTAGTTCATTTGCAGTAAAAACACCTATGTGGCCAGTTCATACTTGGTTACCTGACGCTCACGTTGAAGCTCCAACTGCTGGGTCAGTATTACTAGCCGCAATTTTGCTTAAAATGGCTGGATATGGATTTATTCGATTTTCATTAGGACTTTTTCCAATTGCATCAGAAATTTTTACTCCTTTAATTTATACTTTAAGTGTAATAGCAATAATTATCACATCTTTAATTGCGTTAATGCAAGAAGACATGAAAAAGCTTATTGCTTATTCATCAGTAGCTCACATGGGCTTTGTGACATTAGGAATATTTACTCTTCAACAGCAAGGTATTGAAGGAAGTATAATTCAAATGATTAGTCACGGTTTAGTATCAGCTGCATTGTTCTTATGTGTTGGGGTTGTCTATGATAGGATGCACTCAAGAATGATCAGCACTTATGGAGGAATAGTGACAATCATTCCTAAATACTCAATTTTATTTATGTTATTTACTCTTGCAGCACTAGGTTTACCCGGGACAAGTGGTTTTATTGGAGAATTTTTAATTTTAATGGGTGCTTTTAAAGATAATTTTTTAGTCGCTGTCTTAGCTAGCTTAGGTGTAATTCTTGGAGCTGCTTATATGTTATGGCTCTATAAAAGAGTGGTTTTTGGAAAGTTAATCAACGATGATCTTAAGAGAATGATTGATCTAAATAAATCAGAATATTTTATTTTAGCTTGTTTGGCAGTACCAACATTATTTTTTGGTTTCTATCCTGATCCATTAATTAATACAATAGAGGTTTCGGTTAAAGATCTAATTAATATGTATAATTTAAATATTATAATTAAATAAAATGGATAATCTTAATTTAGTATTACCTGAAATATTTATCTCACTATCAATCATGTTTTTATTAGTTTTAGGTGTTTTTAAAAATGATAGTTCAAAAATTATTTTTAACATTTCATTATTGGTTCTTTTAATAACAGCGATAATTACCTTTAACGAAACTTCTAGTATTAATCGAGTAACTTTGTTCAATAATAGTGTTGTAATTGATTATATGTCGTCACTGATGAAAATTATTACATTGTTTGGTGCTTTTTTAGTTTTAGTTATCTCGTCAACTTATCTTAAAACTTTTAAAATTTATAAAATTGAATACCCAGTTTTAATATTAAGTTCGGTCTTAGGTATGATGGTAATGATCAGTTCAAATGATCTAATGGTATTCTATATGGGTTTAGAATTACAGTCTTTAGCCCTTTATGTATTAGCAACTTTTAACAGAGATCAATTAAAATCATCTGAGGCAGGCTTGAAATATTTTGTATTAAGTGCTTTATCGTCAGGATTGTTGTTATACGGCTGCTCATTAATTTATGGTTTTTCAGGATCAACAAACTTTAATGTAATTTCAGATCAACTTAATTCAAATGAATATGTTTTAACTTTTGGTATTGTATTCATACTTGTAGGACTAGCATTTAAAATTTCAGCTGTGCCTTTTCATATGTGGGCTCCAGATGTATATGAAGGATCACCAACATCTGTTACTTTATTTTTCACAATGGTACCTAAAATTGCTGCATTAACAGTATTTATAAGATTTTTATATGTTCCGTTCTTAAGTTTAATCGATCAATGGCAAATGATAATAGTATTCTTATCTTTAGCATCTATGCTTTTTGGTGCAATAGCAGCTATAGGTCAAACTAACATTAAAAGACTTATAGCTTATAGCTCAATTGGACATATCGGTTATACCTTAGCTGGTTTAGCAACAGGTTCTAACGAAGGAATTCAAAGTTCAATAATTTACATATCAATTTATGTTATTATGAACTTGGCTTTATTTTCTTGTTTGTTAATGCTGAAAAGGAATAATAAATATTACGAAGATATAGATGATCTTTCGGGATTATCTAAAAACCACCCTCTACTATCTTTATCTTTATTAGTTATACTATTTTCTTTAGCGGGAATTCCACCATTAGCTGGTTTTTTTGCTAAATTTTACATCTTTAAGGCGGTGATTGAGCAATCAATGTACTTCTTAGCAATCGTAGGCTTGTTATCCACTGTTATTGCAGCATTTTATTATTTAAGAATTATAAAAATAATATACTTCGACAAAGAAAAAGAAAAATATGATGAAGACCACAGTCTTTGGTTAAAATTTTCACTTACATTTTCTACAATATTGATTCTTTTATACTTCATTTTCCCAAGTCAACTAATTGATGTGGTATCAAGAATTAATATTATCTGATGAGACTCAAGAAATTTAGATTTAAAAAAGTTAATAGCACAAATAATACAGCAATTAGAATTATTAAATATTCTAATTTTAAATTTGGTATGGTCACAGCTGACACACAATTAAGTGGTAAAGGTCAATACGGAAAAAAGTGGATTTCTAATAAAGGAAACTTATTTGTAAGTTTTTTTCATGAAATTAAAAATATCAATATATCTCTTTCCACTCTAACAAAAATAAACTGTTTGTTAGTTAAAAAAACTATAGAAAAATATTACAACAAAAAGATAGTATTTAAAAAACCTAACGATTTATTAATTAATAAAAAAAAAATTAGTGGAATTTTACAAGAAATAATTTCTGTTTCAGGAAATGAATTTTTAATAGTGGGAATAGGCGTTAATCTAATCAAAAGTCCTAAAATTAAGAATTATCCAACAACAAATTTATCTGAATTGATTAATAAGCCTATAAATAAGATTAATTTTGAAAATGAATTGAAAGTAATTTTTGTAAAAAATTTATCAAGAATGTATAAAATTAATAATAAAGTTAATAAAAGATAAATGCATATACTGGGTGATATTGGAAACACAGATACTAAACTCTGTTTAGTTTCTTCAAAAAATAAAATAATTAAAAAAATAACTTTTTCATCGAAAAATTTAAGTCAAAAAAAATTAAGTAAATATTTTAGTTTACTCAAACCTAATTACCAAGAAATTAATAAAATTTTATTTTGTAGTGTTGTACCAAAATCTTTTAATTTAATTAAGAAATTTCTTTCTAAAAAAACTAAAATTAATTGTTACGAAGTAAAAAATTTAAATTTAAAATCTTTAATTAAAATAAAAGTTAATTATAAACAAGTTGGTTCAGACAGAATAACCAATGCAATAAGTCTGATTAATAATAAGAATAATTTTATTATTCTTGATTTTGGAACAGCAACAACATTTGATGTATTGATCAAAGACACTTACACTGGAGGAATTATTGCTCCTGGTATTAGCCTTTCTTTAGATACTTTATCTGACAAAGCGACACTAATTCCTAAAATTAATCTTAAAATGATTAAAAATGTCATAGGGAATGACACTGTATCAGCAGTTAGATCTGGTTTTTTTTGGGGTTATGCAGGTTTAATTGACAATATTGTTAAATTAATTAAGAAAGAAACTAGAAAGTCTTTTAAAGTAATAATAACTGGAGGATTTTCTAATTTATTTAAAAAATCAATAAATACGAAAGTTTATCACAATAAAGACATTACAATTAACGGTCTAATCAAAATTTCAAAATTAATTAAATAACATGAAAGATGAATTATTATTTTGTCCACTAGGTGGATCTGGTGAAATAGGTATGAACATGAATTTGTTTGCTTATGGTAAGCCAGGTGAACACAAATGGATAATGGTTGATATAGGTGTTACCTTCGCTGATGATACACTTCCAGGTATTGATTTAATCTATCCTGATCCAGGATTTATAGTTGATAAGAAAGAAGATCTTTTAGGAATTGTTTTAACTCATGCTCATGAAGATCATATTGGGGCTATAGCGCATCTGTGGCCACAACTTGAGTGCAATATATTTGCTACTCCATTCACGGCAGTTCTTATTAAAGAAAAATTTAAAGAAAAACACATAGATATAACCAAACATCTTAAAATAGTACAATTAAATGGAACGATTGATTTAGATCCTTTTAAAATTGAATACATAACATTAACTCACTCAATTCTAGAACCAAATGGCTTAAGAATAGAAACACCAGCTGGGGTAATTTTACATACAGGAGATTGGAAAATTGATCCAGAACCTTTAATTGGTGGAAAAATAAATTCAAATAGACTTAAAGAAATAGGTAAAGAAGGTGTTCTAGCAATGATATGTGACTCAACTAATGTTTTTAGCTTGGGTAAAGCTGGCTCAGAACTAGATGTTAGAAAAAGTATGTTAAATATCATGAGTAGTTTGAAAAAAAGAATTATTATTGCTTCTTTTGCTTCAAATGTCGCTAGACTAGAAACAGCTTTTTATTGTGCTAAAAAAACTAACCGACAAATATCTTTAGTTGGAAGATCAATGCATAGAATATTCAAAGCAGCTAGACAATGTGGTTATTTAAAAGATGTTATTGAGCCCATTGATGCTAGAGAGGCTAAAAATATTGCAAGAGAAAAAATAGTTTATCTTTGTACGGGTAGTCAAGGTGAGCCAATGGCTGCACTAATGAGAATAGCTAAATATACTCATCCAGATGTATTTATAGAAAAAGATGATACTGTTATATTTTCATCTAAAATTATTCCAGGTAATGAAAAAAAATTATACAATTTACAAAATCAATTAGTTAAAGATGGTATTGAAGTAATTTCTGAAGAAAATGAATTTGTTCACGTCTCAGGACATCCAAATAGAGATGATCTTAGAGAAATGTATGAATGGGTAAAACCACAGTGTGCTATCCCTGTTCATGGAGAGCACAGACACATGATAGAACATATGAAGTTTGCAAAAGAAATGAATGTACCCAACCCTGTCCAGGTAGAAAATGGTGATATTGTTAAGTTATATCCTGGAAAACCTGAGGTATATGACAAAGCACCAAGTGGCAGACTTTATGTTGATGGCAACATTAGTGTTGTTGAGGATGCTCCTTCCATTAAAGATAGAAAGAATTTGAGTGCAAATGGATATATTGAAGCCACTATATTAATCACACCAAAAGGCAATATTCACAAAAGACCAGTTTTAACTTTTAGGGGTATTCCAGTTGATGATACTGAAGAATTTGTATACGGTTTAGAGGATGCGATCGAAGAAATTACTAGAACCTTTAAACTAGGAAGCAAACAACAAGAACATAATCTAATTGATGCACTCAAGATAGCTTGTAGAAAATTTTCAAAAGAAAAAACTGGAAAAAAACCTTTTACAAATATTAATTTGATAAGAATTTAATGAGTGTTACCGGTTTAGCTATAATTTATATAATCATATGGTGGATTGTTTTTTTTGCTATTCTTCCAATTGATGTAAATAGATTAAAAACAGTTAAAATAGAAGGTGAAGATCCTGGATCACCAGAAAATCCTAAAATGCTTAAAAAGTTCTTATATTGTACTGGAATTACAACAGTTATTTTTATTATAATTTATCTATTAATTAAATTTGAATATTTAAATTTAAGAAATATTATTAATTAAGATGCTTTTATCAAAATCTTTTATTCCAATATTAAAAAATAACCCCTCAGAGGCTAAAATAAAATCTCATCAGTTAATGCTGAGAGTAGGAATGATTAAACAAGCATCTGCTGGTATTTACTCATGGCTTCCACTTGGTTTTAAAGTTATGAAAAAAATTGAAGCCATTGTAAGACATGAACAAGATAAAATTGGTGCACAAGAAATTTTAATGCCAACAATTCAATCAAGTGAAATTTGGAAAGAAAGTGGTAGATATGATGATTATGGAGAAGAAATGCTCAGAATTAAAGATCGTCAGGATAGAGAAATGCTTTATGGCCCAACTAACGAAGAACAAGTAACTGAAATTTTTAGATCTTCATTTAAATCTTATAAATCATTACCTCAACTTCTTTATCATATTCAATGGAAATTTAGAGATGAGATTAGACCTCGATTTGGAATAATGAGAGGTAGAGAATTTTATATGAAAGATGCATATTCATTCGACATTACAGATGAGGATGCATTTTATTCTTATAACAAATTTTTCTTATCATACTTAAGAACTTTCAAAAGATTATCTTTAACAGCCATTCCAATGGCTGCTGACACAGGTCCCATAGGTGGAAATTTATCACATGAGTTCATAATTTTAGCTGATACAGGTGAAAGTAAAATTTTTACAGATAAACGTATTTTTGACTTAACTAGTGAAGGTACTAATTTAGAAAAATCTTCATTGGAGCAGATGCGTAAAAAATATGAGCAGTTCTATTCAGTGACTGATGAAAAATTTGATAAAGGTGAATTTGAAAAAATGGTCTTAGAAGAAAATAGATTAATTACAAAAGGTATAGAAGTAGGACATATTTTTTATTTTGGCGATAAATACTCAAAAGCTATGGACGCTGCAGTTGATTTACCAGGAGGTAAAAAAGATTTTGTTAAGATGGGTTCCTATGGAATTGGAGTATCAAGATTAGTAGGGGCTATTATTGAAGCTAAATACGATGAAAAAAATGAAATCATGAAATGGCCATTGTCTGTTGCTCCATATGATATTGCGCTTATTCCAATGATAAACAAAAACGATAACTCAGCTCTTGAAAAGGCCAATAATATCAACTCTGAACTAATTAAAAATAATATTGAGGCTATCATTGATGATACAGATGAAAACTATTCATCAAAAATTAAAAAGATGAATTTAATTGGAGCTCCATATCAAATTGTTATTGGAAAGAAATCTGAGGGTGATCTACTAGAATTTAAAGAAACTGGTAGTGAAACTCAGAATTTAAGCTTAGATAAAATTATAGAAATTATAACAAAACAAAAAGTTTTAAATTGATTTCTACGTTAGAAAAAGAAATTACTTTTAGATTTTTAAAAGCTAGAAAAAAAGATGGTTTTTTGAATGTCATATCTATTTTTTCTTTTATAGGAATTAGTCTTGGCGTTGCAGTCCTAATAATTGTTATGTCTGTCATGAATGGATTTAGGACAGAATTAGTAAATAAGATAGTAGGATTTAACTCACATATAACTGTAAAATCTTACGATAATGATGGAATTCAAAGAGATAAATTAGATAATAATAATTTAAAACTTATTAGTAAAAATTTAATTTTTAGCAACTCAGGTGAAGCTATTATTTTAAAAAATAATACTTCAAAAGGAATTGTTTTAAGAGGCTATCAACCTGAAGAATTTTCTAAATTATCAATAATTCAAAATGATAAATTTAAGGGTGAAAGTTCGATATTAGGAAAAAATTCAATTTCTATAGGTAGCGAACTAAGTTTTAGTTTAGATCTTAAATTAGGAGATAAAATTACTCTTATGTCACCATCAGGTGTTGAAACAATTATTGGAAGCATGCCAAAGCAAAAAACTTTTGAAGTAACATCAATCTTTAATAGTGGATTAGCTGATTTTGACAACAATATAGCTCTTATTAATTTAGATACATTAGATGATTTTTTTGGCTTTGAAAAAAAAGATAGAAACTTAGAAATTTATTTAAAAGATCCTAAAAATATACAAGATCAAAAACAAATAGTTCAAAAAATTTTTGATCAAGAATTTATTTACACTTGGGCGGATATGAATAGTTCTTTATTTTCTGCATTAAAAGTAGAGAGAAATGTTATGTTTATAATCTTATCTTTGATAATTATTGTAGCTGCATTTAATATAATTTCTGGATTAACAATTTTAGTAAAAAATAAAACAAAAGACATAGCAATATTGAAATCAATTGGTGTTTTAAATAAATCGATTGTTAAAATATTTTTTTTAGTAGGTGTTATAATTGGAACTTCAGCAACAATATTTGGGATTTTTTTAGGTGTTACATTTTCACTATATATAGAAAATTTTAGACAATTTTTAAGCTCGACTTTTAATATTAGTTTATTCCCTGAGGAAATTTATTTTTTAAGCACGATGCCTTCAGAAATTAATCCATATTCAATCTTGATGATATCAATATGTTCAATATTAATAACGATCATAGTTTCGATATTTCCTGCATTTAAAGCAGCTAATTTAGATCCAATTCAAGCCTTAAAATATGAATAATTTTTTAAAATTAAAAAATATTTCAAAGCACTTTGATACTGAAAATAAAATTAAAGTCTTAAAAAATCTTTCTTATAATTTTAATAAAGGAAAAATATATGCATTGATGGGTCCCTCTGGATCAGGAAAATCAACATTATTGAATTTAATTTCTTTAATAGATAGACCAACACTAGGGTCTATTAGATTTGATAATGAATTAGTCAATTTCTCAAATAATAAAAAAAATGATACTTTTAGAGCTAAAAAAATTGGAATTGTCTATCAACAAAATAATTTGCTATCTGATTTTACAGCATTAGAAAATGTTTATTTAGCAAACCTATCTATAAATAATGATAAAGATTTAGCTAGAACTAGAGCAATTGATTTATTAAAAAAAATTGGATTATCAAATAGATTAAATCATTTTCCTTCTCAATTATCTGGTGGAGAGTGTCAACGAGTAGCAATTGCTAGAGCAATTATTAATGATCCAGAAATAATTCTTGCTGACGAACCTACAGGAAGTTTAGATCTAAATACTGCTAAAGAAATATTTCAACTTTTAAATAATCAAAAAAAAGCTAATAGACTAATAATATTTGCAACCCATAATAGATTTTTTGCTAATAAGGCAGATTGCCTTTTGGAGATGACAGATGGTAGTATAAAAACTATTAATGCATGAGTCTTCTAACCAAAATTTTAATCATCTAAAAATACACTCACAATACTCGATTTGTGAAGGTGCTGTTAAAATTGATAATTTACAAGATTTTTCAAAATCAAATAAAATAAAAGCATTAGGTCTTTGTGATACATCAAATTTATGTGGAGCATTAGAATTTGCTGAAAAAATTTCTAAAGTTGGAACACAACCAATTATTGGTACACAAATTAATTTTAAATATGGTGAATGCTCTGGTTTACTACCTTTATTTGCACTCAATGAAGAGGGCTACAAAAGAATAATTAAATTATCATCAATTTCATTTCTTGAAAATGATGAACTTTCTGATCCACATATTGATTTTAAAGAACTATTAGAAGACAACATTGGTGTTGCGGTTTTTTCTGGATCTATTTTTGGATTGTTTGGTGAATTGTTTAATAAAGGAAAATTTAGTGAAATTCTTGAATTGTATAAAAAACTTAAATCAAATTTTAGTGATCGATTTTATTTAGAGATACAAAGACACGGTGATCAAAATGAATTAGGTTTTGAAAAATTTAACTTAAATAAATCCTTAGAATTAGAAATTCCCTTAATTGCAACAAACGAAGTTTTCTATTTAGATAAAGAAATGCATGAAGCGCATGATGCATTAATATGCATTGGTAATAAAACTTATATTAATGAAAAATCTAGAATTAGACTAAGCAATCAACATTATTTTAAAGATAATTCAGAAATGACTGAATTATTTGCAGATTTACCTGAGGCTTTAGAAAATAATTATAATTTCCCTTTAAGATGTAATTTCAGACCACTATTTTCAAGTCCAATTTTACCTAATATAAGTTCTGAAAAAGGAGGAAATGCAGATGATCTTTTAAAAAAAGATTCATTGCATGGTTTAAGAATTAAATTTGACAAAGTTTTTGGCATCAAAGCCAATGAGCTTGAAAACAATCAAACATACATAGATTATAAAGATAGATTAGAACATGAATTATCAATTATAATTGAAATGAAATACTCAAGTTACTTTCTTATTGTTTCTGATTATATTAAATGGGCAAAAAATAATGATATTCCTGTTGGCCCTGGCAGAGGTTCAGGAGCTGGATCCCTTGTTGCATGGTGCCTTTCAATTACGGATGTTGACCCAATTAAATTTAATTTAATTTTTGAGAGATTTTTAAATCCTGACCGTATTTCAATGCCAGACTTTGACATCGACTTTTGTGAGGAAAAAAGAGATCTTGTGTTTAAATATTTAACAAAAAAATACAAAGATAGTGTAGCTCACATTATTACTTTCGGTAAATTAAAAGCAAGAATGGTTATTAGAGATGTTGGTAGAGTACTAGGCTTACCTTATGGTTTTGTTGATAGTATCTCAAAAATGATACCGTTCGATCCATCAAGGCCTCAAAGTTTATCTCAATGCATCGCTGGAGAACCAAGATTACAAAAACTTGTAAATGAAGATCCTAGAGTTAAAAAATTAACTAATCTTTCTCTAAAACTTGAGGGTTTAAATCGAAACGTAGCAACACATGCAGCCGGCGTTGTTATAGCTGACAAAAAACTTACAGAGATAGTACCTTTATACAAAGATATTTCAGCAAATCTGTTATTACCATCTACGCAATTTGATATGTATTCTGCAGAAAATGCAGGATTGGTAAAATTTGATTTTTTAGGGCTAAAAACACTGACTGTTATTAATAATACTCAAAAATTAGTTAAAAAAATTGATAAAGATTTTGATATTGAAAATATCAGTTATGAAGATCAAAAAGTATTCGATTTATTGTCTAGTGGTAACACAGTTGGATTGTTTCAGGTTGAAAGTGCTGGAATGAGAGAGGCACTTGTTCAAATGAAACCAAATCATATCGAAGACATTATTGCATTAGTTGCACTTTATAGACCAGGACCAATGAGCAATATACCTACCTATAATGATTGTAAACATGGGAGACAAACTCCAGATTATCTTCATCCTTTACTAGAGGATATTCTTAAACCAACCTATGGAGTCATTATATACCAAGAGCAAGTAATGCAAATTGCTCAAAAATTATCTGGTTTTACTGCTGGTCAAGCTGACCTTCTCAGAAGAGCAATGGGAAAAAAGAAAAGGGCAGAATTAGAAAAACAAAAACAGGGTTTTATTGCAGGTGCATTAAAAAATGGCATAGCAAAAGATGTAGCCGCTGGTATTTTTCTAAAGATCGAACCCTTTGCAGAATATGGTTTTAACAAAAGTCATGCTGCTGCTTATGCAATTATATCTTATCAAACGGCTTTCCTAAAAACTTATTACCCTAAAGAGTTTATTGCAGCATCAATGACAATGGATATTTCGAATCAAAACAAATTAAGTGAATTTTATGAAGAATTAAAAAGATTAAACGTTGATGTGGTAAGACCCGATATCAATGATTGTTTTGCAGATTTTAGAACAATTGATAATAAATTTTATTATGCTTTAGGAGGCATAAAGGCTGTTGGGTATGAAGCTATTTCTAATGTTGTTAAGGAAAGAACTGATAATGGTAAGTTTCAATCTATAAATGATTTTTTAAATAGAGTTAATCCAAAAGATATGAATAAATTACAGCTAGAGGGTTTAGTTAAAGCTGGAGCATTTGATAATATAAATAAAAATCGACAATCACTTTTTGACTCTATACCGAATTTTATTCTTAAAACTAAAAATATATTTGAAAATAAATCTGCAAATCAAATAGATCTATTTTCTGAAGATGAAACTTCAGAAAATAATATCATTAATAAAACAGATGATTGGAAGTTTGAAGAACGTTTATCTAAAGAATTTGAAGCTGTTGGTTTTTTTATATCAGATCATCCTCTTAATCAATTTACAGAAATTTTTGATGATTATAAAATTATTGAATATTCTAATTTTAACTCTAATGATGATACAAGAGAAGCTAATATTGCTGCAACTTTGCTAAAAGTCCAAGAAAGAAAAACTGCAAAAGGTAATTCTTATGCAGTACTAAAATTAACTGACTTGAGTAGTGTTTTTGAATTATTTATCTTTTCAGATGTTTTAGAATTAAACCGAGAAATTTTAAAAGAAGGAAGTTCTTTGTTATTAACTTTAGCTAAAAGTATTTCAAATGATGAAAACAGATTTAAAAGAATTAATGTGCAAAAAATGGGGTCATTAATAGAACTTTTTAATAGCCCAATTAAAGAAGTTTCTTTTAATGTTAATTCTGATGAAAATTTAGATTCTATTTCAAAAATTCTTGTTGAGGTTGGTAACACAGAGGTTAATTTTAATTTGTCTCATGATGATAAAACTTTGAAATTTAAACTTAAAAAAACAAGGAATCTTGACCGAAAATCACTTAATCTGTTTAGAAAAAGAGAAATTTCTTGCACTATAAACTAAATAAAACTTGTTAATTTCACTAATTATTAGTAAATAAGGCCTAATTTTAATTAACACGCACACAGTTGTTGGTTTTATACCTCCGGTCCTTAATTGGAAATTACTGTGGTGGCTTAACCGGGAATAAATATGAAAATACCTAACATAACAATACAACAATTATTAGAAGCAGGCGTTCATCTTGGACACAAAACGTTAAGATGGAACCCAAAAATGAAAAAATACATTTTTGGAAAAAGAGACTCAATCCATATAATGGATCTAACTCAAACATTGGAATTAACTAAAGTTGCTTTAGAGAAGATTTATACAACTATAGCAAATAACGGAAAAATTTTATTTGTTTCTACAAAAAAACAAGCTTCAGAAGCTATTGCTGAAGTTGCCAAAGAAACAGATCAGTATTTTGTAAATTACAGGTGGCTTGGAGGTATGCTTACTAACTGGGGAACTATTTCTGGCTCTATAAAAAAAATGAAAAAATATGAAGCTGATCTAGTCGCTGAAAATAGAGGTTTTACAAAAAAAGAACTTTTAAAAATGAATGTCAAAAAAGATAAACTTGAAAGATCATTGGGAGGTATTGCTGAAATGAAAAAAACTCCTGATTTGGTTTTCATAATTGATACAAATTATGAGTCACTAGCGATTGCAGAGTCTGTAAAATTAGGAATTCCTATAGTTGCCATTCTTGATAGTAACTCAAATCCAGATAATATTGATTATCCAATCCCTGGCAATGATGATGCACGTAGATCTATAGATTTATATTGTAATCTAATTAAAGAAACTATCAATAATGCAAAGAACTCAATTCCAGCTCCTGAACCTAAAAAAGAAGTTGTCCAAGATAATAAAGAAATATCTCAAGGAAAAACACTTCAAGAAATTGATAGAGAAAAACTAGAAGAAAAATTTTCTAAAGATAAAAAGGAGACCTTAAATTAATATGAGTGATATTGAAAATGTTAAAAAATTAAGAGAAGCAACTGGTGCAGGATTTAAAGATTGTAATCTTGCAATAAAAGAGTCTGGTGGAGACATAGAAAAAGCTATTGAAATTTTACGAGTAAAGGGAATTTCGAAAGCATCAAAAAAAATGTCTAGAGATGCAAAAGAAGGTGTTGTTGCTGTAAGTGGTGACGAAACTAAAACATCAGTTATTGAGGTTAATTGTGAAACAGACTTTGTTGCAAAAAATGAAGATTTCACAAATTTTGTTAAAGAACTTAGTGAATTAAATAATGAAAAAAACTCTAATTTAGAGGATTTAAAAAATTCTAAAATGAAAAATGGCAATACAGTTGAAGATAATGTTGTATCTTTAATCGCTAAAATTGGAGAAAAAATTACAATAGGTAAAGCAAAAACAATCGAAAATTCTGGAACAGTAAATAATTATTATTTACATACAGTTGTTAAGGATAATATTTCAAAATTAGCAGTGATTGTTTCTTTAGAAACAAAAGATAGCTCTGATACTGTTAAAAATTTTGGAAAGCAATTATCCATGCACATTGCTGCCTCAAATCCAATAGCACTTACTTCTGATTTAATTGACCAATCAGTTATAGATAAAGAGCAAGAATTAGTAACTGAAGAGTTAAAAAATTCTGGAAAACCCGAGGATATTGCAAAAAAAATTAGCTTAGGTAAGATGAATAAGTTTAAAGAAGAAAATTCTCTTTTAACTCAAGCTTGGGTTATGGAGCCCAAAAAGAAGGTACAAGATATAGTTAAAGAGCTTTCAATTGCTGATTTAAAAATAAAAGAATTTTATAGAATAAAGATCGGAGAGTAAATGTTTGACGAAAAGTCATACAACATCAAAATGGATAAAGCCATTGAGGTTTTTTTGAAAGAACTATCATCTCTTAGAACTGGTAGAGCTAATGCTGCAATGTTAGATTTAGTTAAGGTTGACGTCTACGGCCAACAAATGCCTATAAATCAAGTTGGCAGCATAACTACACCTGAACCTAGAATGATAAATATTCAAGTTTGGGATTCAAACAATGTGTCATTAGTTGATGCTGCAATTAAAAAATCAGATTTAGGTTTAAACCCTCAAATAGATGGTCAATTAATTAGATTACCAGTACCTGAACTTAATGAAGAAAGAAGAACTGAATTAAAAAAATTAATAAAATCAATTGGTGAAAAATGTAAAGTTTCAATAAGAAATATTCGAAGAGAAGCAAATGAAGAATTAAAAAAACTATTAAAAGCAAAAGAAATTGGTGAAGATGAAGAAAAATCATCTGAAAAAAATGTTCAAACAATTACGGATGAACATATTAAAGTAGTTGATGAAAAGGTTTCTTTTAAAGAAAAAGAAATAATGACTATATAAAATGAATCCACTTAATCATGTGGCCATTATAATGGATGGCAATGGAAGGTGGGGTTTAAAAAATGCAAAATCGAGGAATGCTGGACATAAAGCGGGATTAAAAACTGTAGAAAAAATAATAAAACAGACAATCAAACAGAATATAAAGTATCTTACCTTATACGCATTCTCTACTGAAAATTGGAAAAGACCAAAAAAAGAAATAAATTATTTATTTAATATATTAAAAAATTTTTTAACTAATAAAATAGGTGATATTTACAATCAAGATATTAAACTTAAGATAATTGGAAAAAAAAATTTTTCTAAAGAATTAAATAAACTTTTAAAATTTTCAGAAAAAAAAACATCAAAAAATAAATCACTTCAAATTAATTTAGCACTAAATTATGGTTCAAGATCAGAAATAATCAACGCCATAAAACTAATAACAAAAAATAAAGAAAAAATTAATAAAAAAAATATATCGAAATATTTGCAAACAAGAAATATTCCAGATCCAGAAATTTTAATTAGAACTGGAAATACAAAAAGATTAAGTAATTTTTTGTTGTGGCAGGTAGCTTACACTGAAATTTTCTTTGAAAAGAAATTATGGCCTGATTTTAATGAAAAAGATTATATCAAGATAATTAAAAAATTTAAAAAAATTAAAAGAAATTTTGGTAAAATTTAATGTCAAAAAATCTATTTAAGAGAATAGCAACTTCATTAGTATTATTTATTATATTATTAATAGTAATCTTTAGTCATAATATAATATTCATTATCTCTTTATTTGCATTATGTGGTTTAGTTTGCTTTGAAGCCTATAGTATTTTTAAAAAGATGATAAACAAAAACAAACCTAAAATTCATAAAAATAATAAAAAGAAGGAATTTAATAATAACCTTTTATTTTTAAATGTTGTGACTTTTTTATATGTTTTTTTAATATTCTTTTATTTATCATATCAAATTTACATAACAGAGGGTCAAATTTTTTTTCTATTAATAATATCTGTATGTTTTTTTTCAGATATAGGAGGGTATGTAGTTGGTAAGTTAATTGGTGGAAAAAAATTAACTAAAATTAGTCCAAATAAAACTATCTCAGGAACTATTGGTTCTTTTATATTTAGCTTAATTCCATTATTTATCATCGTTCAGCTTAAATATTTTGATCTAGAGCCAACATTTAATACAATTGTACTAATTATTTTAATTTCTTTTGTTAGTCAGTTGGGCGACCTATTTATTTCTTATCTTAAACGAAAAGCAAAAATTAAAGATACTGGTAAAATTTTACCTGGTCATGGTGGTGTACTTGATAGAGTCGATGGTATAATATTTGCATTACCATTTTCATATTTCATACTAAAGATAATTTAAATGAAAAAAAAAATAGCTATTCTTGGTTCTACAGGATCAATTGGTGATACTTTGATTAAAATTATTAATCAGAATAAAAAAAATTTTGAAATTAAACTTTTAACTGCAAATACAAACTATAAAAAATTGTTAAAACAGGCTAATCAGTTTAATGTTGAAAATATAATTATTACCAATAAAAAAAATTTTTTACTTTTAAAAAAAATCAACAAAAATAAAAAGATAAAAATTTTTAATAACTTTGACTGTTTAGATAAAATTTTTAATAAAAAAATTGACTATGTAATGAGCTCAATTATTGGTATTCAAGGTTTACTACCCACTTTTAAGATTATCAGATTTACTAAAAATATTGCAATTGCTAATAAAGAGTCAATTATTTGTGGTTGGAAATTGATTGAAAAAGAATTAAAAAAAAATAAAACTTTATTTGTACCAGTGGACTCAGAGCACTTTTCATTATGGTTTGGATTAAATAAAATTAAAGTTGAAAATGTTGAAAAGTTTTTTTTAACAGCTTCTGGTGGACCATTATACAAGACATCGTTAAGTAAATTTAGAAATATAAATAAATCTCTTGTTTTAAATCATCCAAATTGGAGAATGGGAAAAAAAATTACTATTGACTCTGCTACAATGATTAATAAAGTTTTTGAAGTTATAGAAGCAAAGAATATTTTTAATATTTCATATAAACAAATAAAGATATTAATTCATCCAAATTCTTATGTTCATGCATTAATAAAATTCAATAATGGAATTACAAAAATTATTATTCACGACACAACTATGAAGATCCCAATTTTTAATACTCTTTTCCTTTATAATAGTAAAAAATTACCTTCTAAAAATTTAGATATTAAAACTTTAAACAATCTAGCTTTTAACAACGTTGATAAAAAAAAATATCCTATGATTAATATTTTAAATTTATTACCTAAAAATCATTCTTTATTTGAGACCGTTATTGTTTCAGCTAATGATACTTTAGTTGAACTTTTCTTAGCAGATAAAATTAAATTTAAAGATATTTATAAAATGTTAATGAAAATACTTACTTTAAAAGAATTTAATAAATTGAAGAAAAGATCTCCTCAAAGTATTAAAGAAATTCTTGATTTAGATAATTATGTTCGTTTAAAAATTATAAAAAAAAGTATATAAACTTAAAATGACAATTCGTTATATAAAACAATTAATTTTAGTTCTTTTGTTTACTTTTTTTTCTATTTTAAAGGTAAATAGTGAAATTGTAAAAAGCATTGAGATAATTGGAAATGAAAGAGTTTCAAGCGAAACAATAAAATTATTTTCAAAAGTAAATATAAATGAAACTTTAGATAGTAACGATTTAAATGATATTTTAAAAAATTTGTATGATACAAATTTTTTCAAAGATATAACTTTAGAATTAGTTTCCAATATATTGAAAATTAAAGTGGATGAAAACCCTATTATTGAAAATATAAATTTTAATGGAATAAAATCTGACACACTCAAACAAGAGGTGACTAAAAATCTTAAACTTAAGTCTAGATCCTCTTTTAATGAAATTTTATTAAATGCTGATAAAAAAACACTAAAATCTTCAATAAAAGATGCCGGTTATTATTTTTCAAAAATCAATATTGAAACTATTGACTTGGGTGATAAGAAACTTGATTTAACATTCAATATTGAACTTGGTAATAAAGCTAAAATAAAAAGAATTTCTTTTATAGGAGATAAAAAATTTAAAGATGGAAAATTAAAAAGCCTAATCATTAGTGAAGAATATAGGTTTTGGAAATTTATTTCAGGAAAAAAGTTTTTAAATGAAAATGTAATTAAATTTGATGAAAGGTTACTAAAAAACTTTTATTTAAATAAAGGTTATTATGATGTGAAGATTAATTCATCTTTTGCAAAACTTTTAAATGATGATGACGAATTTGAACTTATTTTTAATATAAACGCGAAAAACAAATTTTTCTTTGGTAATTTAAATATTGAATTACCTACGGATTTTGAGACTTCAAATTTTGATACTCTTAAAAGTTTCTTTATAGAACTTAAAGATAAACCATATTCAATTAATAAAGTTGAAAAAATACTTAATAGACTTGATTTAATTTCAATAAATCAACAATACCAATCTGTAAAATCTATTGTATCTGAAAATATTGTTTCAAATGTAATTAATTTGACTTTTAAAATTGAGGAAACTGAAAAATTCTTAGTTGAGAGAATTAACATTTTTGGAAATAATATCACAAGAGAAAATGTTATTAGAAATCAATTACTAATTGATGAAGGTGATTTATATAATGATATTTTAAAAAATAGAAGTCTTAATGAAATCAAATCTCTTAATTTCTTTAAATCTGTAAAAATGGATGTTGTTGAAGGTAAAGATGTAAATTCAAAAATTATAAATATCAATGTGGAAGAAAAGCCTACTGGTGAAATATCTGCTGGTGCTGGTTTTGGTACGTCTGGTGAAGTCATAGAATTTGGTGTAAGAGAAAATAATTATCTTGGAAAAGGTTTAAGTTTAGACTCCTCTCTAACTTTAAGCTCAACTAAAATTAATGGTAATTTTAATGTAATTAATCCAAATTATAACAATAGCGATAAATCTGTAACATTCGGATTGCAGGCTTTAGAAAATGATAGACTTTCTTCTTTTGGATATAAATCAAGTAAATATGGTACTTCACTAGGAACTAATTTTGAATATTTAGAGGATTTTAATCTAGGAGTTTCTACTTCGGCATTTTTAGAAAAAATATCAACCAGTAGTGCTGCTTCTGTTAGACAAAGGTCTCAAGCAGGAAATTATTTTGATAATTATGCAAATTTAAGATTTGATTATGATAAGAGAAATCAAAAATACAAAACTACCGAAGGTTTTAGAAGTGTTTACGATTTAGGATTACCTTTAATTAGTGATAAAAATACAATGACTAATAAATATAATTATAAATATTTTTCTGAATTGTATGAAAATAATGTTTCAACATTTTCTTTTGGATTAAGTTCTGCAACATCTTTAACAAATGATGATATTAAATTATCAGAAAGATTATACGTGCCTCAAAGAAAATTAAGAGGTTTTGAGAATGGTAAAATTGGACCAAAAGATGGAACTGATTTTATTGGAGGAAACTATTATGCTACAATGAATTTTACATCTACTTTGCCTCAAATTTTACCTAATGCCCAAAATATAGAAGTTGTTTCATTTCTAGATGTAGTAAATTTATGGGGTGTTGATAATAATTCTCTTGATGATGGAAGTAAAATTAGAAGTTCAATTGGACTTGGTATTGATTGGTTTACACCAGTTGGACCCTTAAATTTTTCTCTTTCACATCCAATCAGCAAAAGTTCTACAGACCTAACTGAAAGATTTAGATTTAATCTAGGAACTACTTTTTAATGAAATTGAGTAGATATTTTTTTATTTTAATCTTTTATATTTGCTCTACATCTTTATCTATTAGCGCTGAAAAAACTGTTTTTCTCGATATTGATTTTGTATTGAATAATTCAAATTATGGAAAATCTATATATTCTAGACTAGATGAATTAAATAAAAAAAATTTTGATAATTTAGTTAAAATGGAGAAAGAGTTGGAAAAAAAAAAGAAATCTATTGATGTATCTAAAAATATTTCAACAAAAGAAAATCTAGATCAACAAATTAGTTTATTTAATCAAGATGTTAAAAACTTTAGATCTGAAAAAAGTAAAATTCTTAAAAATTTTGAATTAAAAAAAAAAAATGAAATAGATAATTTTTTGCTCAAAGTAAATCCTATTGTTCAAGATTATATGAAAGCTAACTCTATTAGTATTGTTCTGCCAAAAAATCAGATTTTTATGGGAAATGTAGATATGGACATTACAAATGATATAATAAACCTTGTAAATAAAATTGTAAAATGATGGACAAACTTAACAAAAAACAAATAGTAGATTTATTACCTCATAGAGAACCAATGTTACTAATAGATGAACTATACGATATGAAGAAATTATCCTCTGCTACAGCCGTTGTGAATGTGAAAAAAGATAGTTTTTTTGTTCAAGGGCATTTTCCTGACAATCCAGTAATGCCAGGTGTTCTTATTGTAGAGTCATTTGGCCAAGCTGCTGCTGCTCTTACAGCATCTGGTTTAGATAAATCTACATATGAAAATAAACTAGTTTTTTTAATGGGTGTTGAAAAAGCTAGATTTAGAAATCCGGTAATACCAGACTGCAAATTAATTTTAAAAATAGAAGCTATTAGATCTCATGGAAGAGTATGGAAATACAAAGGTGAAGCTTTTGTAGATGAAAAAAAAATGGCTGATGCAATATGGTCTGCAACGATTGTTGACAGGAAATAAATAGCAATAATTATTGATAACTTATTTTGCCTTGCTTTGTTAAAAGCAAATATGGTAAATCCTTTTTTCAAAAATAATGGTCCTTTTAAATTAAGTGAAATATTAACAGACCTTAATCTTAAACATGATGAATTAAATGAAGATTTGAATATTACAGATATACAGGACTTACAAACCTCACAATCTAATGAACTTACTTTCCTACATTCAAAAAAATATAAATTGATCGCAAACAATACTAAAGCATCTTTTTGTATAACAACTGAAAATTTACAAAATGAATTACCAAAAAGTTGCAAAACAATAATTGTAGATAATGTTTTAGTTTCAACTTCTATTATTACTGCAAAATTTTATCCTGACTCAATTAATGATGATTTTGATAAAACGTTAGAAGAAATAAATAGCACTAAATTTAATGATAAAGTTAGATTTGGTAAAAATGTTTTAATTGGTCACAATGTATCAATAGGTCTAAATTGTTTAATTGGTCATAACACTATTATTGAAAAAAATGTTTCAATTGGTAACAATTGTTCCATTGGCTCAAACACTATAATTAGAAATAGTTTGGTTAAAGATAATGTTAAAATTTTAGATAATTGTGTTATTGGAAAACATGGATTTGGTTTTTTCCCAAATGATAATCAAAATTTAAGATATCCACACATGGGAATAGTTATAATTGAAGATGGTTGTGAAATTGGTTGTGGCTCGACTATAGATAGAGGATCAATGTCTAATACTATTATTGGAAAAAATACATATTTAGATAATCAAATTCATATAGCTCATAATGTTAAAATTGGTAAAAATTCAATTATTGCCGGTCAAGTAGGTATTGCTGGAAGTTCTGTAATTGGAAATAATGTTAAAATTGGTGGGCAAGCAGGAATTTCAGGACATTTAAGAATTGGCAATAATGTAGAAATAGCTGGTGGCAGTGGTGTTATTAAAAATATCCCAGATAATTCAAAAGTAATGGGTTACCCGGCTAAAAACATTAGGGTATTTTTGAAAGATAATAGATGATACACAAAACTGCAATTGTAGATCCCAAAGCAAAAATATCCTCTAGTGTCATAATAGGACCTTATTCTGTAGTTGGCCCAAATGTTGAAATAAATGAAAATTCAGAAGTAGGGTCTCATGTTAGTATTATTGGTAAAACTAAAATAGGTAAAAATAATAAAATTTATCCTTTTTCATCAATTGGAAACGATCCGCAAGATTTAAAATTTAATGGAGAAGAAACTAAAATTGAAATTGGAGACAATAATAAAATTAGAGAATACGTTACTATTAATCCAGGCACCAATGGAGGTGGAGGAATAACAAAAATAGGTAATAACTGCTTATTTATGGTTTCTTCACACATTGCACATGATTGTAAAGTTGGAAATAATGTAATTTTGGCAAATAATGTACCCCTAGGAGGTCATGCAGAAATTGAAGATAACGTTATAATTGGAGGAAATTCTGCTGTTCAACAATTTACTAGAATTGGAAGATCAGCAATGATTGGAGGAATGTGTGGGGTTGTAAGAGATATAATTCCCTATGGAATAGCTCATGGTAATAGAAGTGTATTGCAGGGCTTAAATTTAATTGGTCTTAGAAGAAAAAATATCCCTAATAAAGAAATCATGACATTAAGCAGTGCTTATAAGGAAATATTTAAAAATGAAAATTTAACTGAAAATTTAAATAGTTTAAGTGAAGATCTTAAAAAAAGTGATTTAGTATTAGAAGTTTTTAATTTTTTAGAAAAAGATAAAAAAAGACCAATTTGTACTCCTTTTTCAAAGTAGAATGATTGGATTATTTTTAGGTGATACTGATTTTTCAGAAATTATTATTAAAAAAATTATACAATTAAAAAAGAAATATTTTATAATAGATTTTTCAAAAAATAATAAATTTAAAAAAAATCCAAATTCAAATCGAATAAGTATCGGCAAATTTGGAGAAATAATAAATTTAATTAAAGAAAAAAAATCTAACAAAGTTTTATTCGCAGGAAAAATAGCTAAACCGCAATTTTCTACACTTAGACTTGATCTTAAAGGTATATATTATATGCCAAGTGTTATTAAAGCTGCTAAATCAGGGGACGCAGCAATTATAAAGGCAATTATCAAGATACTTGAAAGAGAAAAAATAAAAGTTATTAGTTCTATTTTTTATAATCCTGAACTGTCTTTAAAGGCAAGAAATTATACAAAACTAAAGCCAACTCTAAAAGATATGAAATCTATTAAAAAAGGAGTTATTTATTTTAATAAATTAAATAGCTTAGATCATGTTCAGGCAATAGTTGTAAAAGATGAAAAAGTTTTAGCTATAGAAGATAATAAAGGAACTAAAAAAATGTTGTCAAAATTAAAAAAAAAATCAGAAGGAATTTTGATTAAATTACCTAAAAAAAAACAAGATTTAAGAATGGATTTACCAACAATTGGTTTTAACACATTAAAAGATTGTAAGAAATATGGTTTAAAGGGCATTGTCTTGAAATCAAAGAAAAATATTTTTTTAGATAAAGATAAATGCATAAACTTTGCAAATAAAAATAATATATTTATCAAAATTATATGAAAAAAATTTTTATTTTAACAGGCGAACCTTCGGGAGATAAATTAGCCTCAACAGTTATTTCAAAACTGATGATGCAGAATCCCAATATTCAGTATTTATCTGTAGGAGGATCTCATATTAAAAAACTAGGAATTGAGTCAATTTTTGATCTCAAAGAAATTACTTATCTTGGATTTACGAGCGTATTACTTAATATTTTTAGGATTAGAAATAAGATTAACAAAACAGTTGATGAAATAGTTAAATTTAATCCAGACATATTATTTAGTGTTGATAGCCCAGATTTTACACTAAGAGTTGCTGAGAGAGTTAAAAAAATAAACAATAATATAAAAACAATTCACTATGTTGCTCCTCAAGTTTGGGTTTGGCGAAAAAATAGAGTTAAAAAAATTAAAAAATTTATAGATCATTTGCTTTTATTGTTTAATTTTGAAAAAAAATATTTTGAACAAGAAAATATTAAAACTACATTTGTTGGACATCCTTTAATTGAAAAAAAAGAAAATGTTAAAACAGTTTTAAATGATTTGATATCTAAAGATAAAAAAATAATATCAATATTTCCTGGTAGCCGTAAATCTGAAATAAATGTACTTTTACCAATATTATTAGATTTTATTAAACTGATGAATAATAAAGAGAATACTTATTTTTTCGTTTTTCATGCAACAGAGGATGATAAAGATTTTATTTTAAACCAAGTTAATAATTCTGGTTTAGACAACATAGATGTTATTTCAGATGAAAATATTAAATCACAAATTCTATCTCATTCTGTATTTGCAGTTTCTAAATCAGGCACTGTCTCTTTACAAATTGCAAGTTCAAATGTTCCGTCAATAATAATTTATAAATTGAGTTATATAAATTTTATGATTTTCAAATTATTAGTGAATGTTAAATTTGCCAATATTATTAATATAGTAAATGACAGAGAAGTAATTCCAGAATTATTACAAAATGAATGCAATGCTAAAGAAATTTTTAACACAGTCATTTATTTTTTAAAAAATCCCGATTTAATAGAAAAACAATTAAGTGATTGTAATAAAACTTTAGAGGGTATTAAATCTAAAACTTCATCTGCAAATGAGTCTGCTTTAATTTTAAGCAAGTATCTTACTTTCTAATCTTTTTTTTACTTCTTCTTTACCTAAAGAGATTACAATATCATAAAGTCCTGGACCAAATTTAGAACCAGTTAAGGCTACTCTTAATGGCTGACCAACTCCTTTAAAATTAGTTTCGTATTTTTTTATTAATTCATTCACAATTGGTTCAAGATTTTCTTTATTTAAACTTTCTAAACTTGTTAGAGTATTATTAAATTCCTCTATAATTTTTTTTGCTTTTTCATCTACTAATTTTAAATCCTCAGCTTCAAATTTTACATCATCAGATATTATGTATTTTGCATTATTGTAAATATCTTCTAAAGTTTTTGCTTTATTTTTGAGAAAAGATAATGATGGTTTTATTTTTACTTCTTTTGTTTGTTTTATTTTTTCTTTATATATTTCACAATATTCTACCAAGTGATTGTAAAGTTCATTTTCATCAATATTTTTTATGTAATGCTCATTCATTGATAAAATTCTACTCATATCTAGTTTGGATGGTGATTTCCCAATACCTTCTAGGTTAAAGTGCTTAATACTCTCGTCCAAAGTAAAAATTTCCTTGTCTTCAAATGACCAACCTAATCTTAATAAATAATTCCTCAATGCATTAGGCATTATGCCAATTTTAGAATAATCATCCAACGTTGATGCATTATCTCTTTTTGATAATTTCTTACCCTCTATAGTGTGAATAAGAGGTATATGTGCAAATTTTGGTAAATCCCAATTCATCGCTAAATAAATTTGCATTTGTTTAAAAGTATTAATCTTATGATCATCTCCTCTAATGATATGTGTCATATTCATTTGGTGATCATCGACAGTAGCAGACAAATTATATGTTGGTGTTCCATCATTTCTTAAAATTATAAAATCTTCAATTGTATTATTTTCAATTTCAACATCGCCTTGAACTAAGTCTTTTAATATTGTTGATCCATCTATTTTACTTTTAAACCTTATGACTGGTTTTATATCTTTAGGGGCTTCAGATTCTGGTATGTCTCTCCATTTTCTATTATAAATATAAGGAAGTTTTTTTTGTCTAGCTCTCTTTTTTTGTTCTTCAATTTCTTCTGTTGAACAATAACATTTATAGGCATTACCATTTTTTAAAAGTTTATTTGCAACATTAACGTGGTCTTTAATTTTAGTTGATTGAATATATTCTTTGCCATCATGTTCTATACCAAGCCATTTTAAAGATTTAATAATCTGAATTTTATGTTCATCTTTAGATCTTTCTTTATCAGTATCTTCAATTCTAAGGTGAAATGTCCCTTTTTGGTTTTTGGAAAATAACCAATTAAAGAGTGCAGTTCTTACACCACCAATATGAAGAGCTCCAGTGGGTGAGGGAGCAAATCTAGTTGCTACTTTTGACATCAGTGATTTTTAGACTATTTTTTTAGAAGTTTCTATATAAAGATACCAAAACTCCTTGGACTTTAACTCTATCTGGTCCAAAAATTTTAGTTTCATAATTTCTATTAGCACTTTCAAGTGCAACCACTTTACCTTTTTTACGAATTCTTTTAAGCATAGCCTCATGCTCATCAATTAAAGCTACTACAATTTTTCCATTATCAGCTGTATCTGTTCTTCTTATAATTACAGTATCACCTTCATTGATACCAGCTTCTATCATAGAGTCTCCTTGAACTTTTAATCCAAAATAATCACCATTTTTTTCTAGATTACTTGGTAGAGGAATTCTTGATACTTCATTTTGTATAGCTTCAACTGGAGTTCCAGCAGCTATTTTCCCAAGTACAGGAACTTCCATCTCATCAGAATTAATATTAACTTCATCCAAACCACCTTTAATTACACTAGGTGAGAAACTGTTATAAATATCATTTGCAGATGCCGTTTCAGGCAATTTAATCACCTCCAAAGCTCTTGCTTTATGTGCTAATCTTTTAATAAATCCTCTTTCTTCTAATGCACTAATTAATCTATGAATTCCTGATTTAGATTTTAAATTAAGTGATTGTTTCATTTCCTCATAAGAGGGTGAAACACCAGAACTTCTTAACTTCTTGTTGATAAATAAAAGCAGGTTTTTTTGTTTTTTAGTAAGCATAAGAACAAATATCGTACAAATAATGTTCTATAAAAGTTCTTGTAAATAAACAATAGTAAAAAAACTAAGTAAAATAGGGGTTAATTTAGCTATAAAATAGAGAAAATAGAATTTTCTGATAAATTTTTTAAAAGTGATTCACCAATTAAAAAAGTTTTAATAGAAGTTTTATTCTTTAAACTTAAAAGTTCGTCTTTTGTTTTAATTCCACTTTCAGAAATTAGAGGTCCTTGGTGCTTAATAAGTACATCATGGATATCGTAGGTTGTATTTATATCAGTTTTAAGTGTTTTTAAATTTCTATTATTTATTCCAATTAAAGCTTCTTTAAAGTTTAAAGCTTTTTTCGCTTCTTCAACAGTATGTACTTCAACAATAACCGACATATTAAATCTTAATGACTCTTCATATAATTCATTAGCTAGATCATCAGATACTCCAGCTAAAATAATTAAAATAGCATCTGCGCCATAACTTTTTGCCAAAGGTATTTGAAATTTATCAATAAAAAAATCTTTACATAAAATTGGTAAGTTAAATTTTTGCTTAATTTTACTGATATGAATTAAATTTCCTAAAAAAAAATCTTCCTCTGTAAGCACAGATAAGCAAGTTACATTATTTTCGTTATAAATTTTTGCAATTTCAACAGGATTATAATCTTCTATAATTACGCCTGCTGAAGGACTAGCTTTTTTAATTTCTGCTATAATTGAAATTTTATCTTGAATTATATTATTTTGAATTTTTTCTTTAAAATCAATAAAATTTTTATTTTTATTAATAATTTCATTTAAAGAATCTAAACTTATTGATTTTTTTAGAGCATCAACTCTTTTGATTTTTTTTGTGATAATATTATTTAATATATTTTCAGACATTTTGTATTTTTTCTAAATGTAAGTAAGGCTTACCTGACAAGATAAACTCTCTAGAGAAATTGTAAGCATCTGAAAATTTTGTGAATTTTTCACTAACTATTAATCCAGCAGCTGAATTTAAACAAACAGCTTTTGAAAAATCATTATCTTTACCTTTAAAAATTTCAATCATTTTACCAGCATTGAAGTTAGCATCATCTCCAATCAGATTTTCAAATTTTTCAGCATTAACATTCAGTGATTTTGGATCAATCAGGATTTCAGATATTTTTCCATCCTTTAATTGAATTACATTTGTTTTTGCAAATGGAGAGATTTCATCTAATCCATCTTCACTATTTACGATCCATGCAAATTTAATATCTAAATTTCTAAGTCCTTCAGCAAATATTTTAAGTAATTTTTTATCAAATACTCCCACAACTTGTCTATCAACTAATGCAGGGTTGCTTAATGGACCAATCATATTAAAGATAGTTCTTTTACCAATTTTTTTTCTTACGGGTCCAACAAATCTCATTGCACTATGATAGTTTGGTGCAAACATAAAACCAAAGTTGTTATTATTAATCTCTTTTTCTATATCACTAGGTTCAAGATCTATTTTAATTTTAAGTGCTTCCAAAACATCACCAGATCCACATTTTGATGATACAGCTTTATTACCATGTTTCGCTACTTTTGTGCCCATACTAGCTAAAAGTAAAGCTGAAGCAGTAGAAATATTCAGAGTATTCATGCCATCACCACCAGTTCCACAGGTATCTACACAATCATCAACATTAACTCTTTTTGATTTATCTCTGAGAACATAAACACCACCAGCAATTTCATCTGATACTTCACCTTTTGCAGCAAGTAGGGTTAAAAAATCATAAATCTCCACCTCACTAGCTTTACCAGTCATTAATAATTCGAAAGCCGACTTACTCTCGCTAAATGTTAAATTTTCTTTTTGTCTTAATTTATTTAAAATTTTTTCCATTCATTTATAATTTATAAAATTTTTTAATATTTTAATTCCTATTTTTGTTTTAATACTTTCAGGGTGGAATTGTACACCATGAATATTGTATTCTTTATGCTGAATACCCATTATTAATCCATCGTCAGTTTCAGCAGTAATTTTTAAACTTTTAGATAATGATTTTTTATCAATGATTAAACTATGATACCTTGTAGCCTCAAATGAACTTGGCAGATTTTTTAAAATTCCAATTTTTTTAGATTTAATTTTACTTGTCTTTCCATGCATTAATTTTTTTGCTTGAATAATCTTAGATCCAAAAATTTGACCTATAATTTGATGACCCAGACACACACCTAGAAATGGAATTTCTTGATGAAGAGTTTTTAAAATATTTAAACAATTTCCTGATTGATTTGGATTTCCTGGACCCGGAGAGATTACAATCTTATTATATTTATTTTTTATAATTTCTTGAGAGGTAATTTTATCATTTCTGATTACATCAACTTTTGTTTTTAATGACGATAGATAATGATAAAGATTAAATGTAAAACTATCATAATTATCTATCAACAATATTCTCATCATCTTAAAGCGTTAATTAAAGCTTTAGCCTTATTAACAGTCTCCTCATATTCTTTAATTGGTTTACTGTCTGCTACAATTCCTGCTCCTGCTTGAACATAAAATTTTTTATTTTTTGCAACTGCTGTTCTTAATGCAATACAGGTATCAAATTCTCCATTAGCAGAGAAATATCCAATTCCACCTGCATATACTTTTCTTCTTGTTGTTTCTAGTTCATCAATAATTTCCATGGCTCTAATTTTTGGTGCACCAGAAACGGTACCTGCAGGAAATCCTGCTAATAAAGACTTAAATTTAGAGAATTTTTTATTGTATTCTCCTGTTACGTTAGAAACAATGTGCATAACATGGGAATATCTTTCAATAATAAAACTCTCAGTAACTTTAACAGAATTAATCTTAGAAACTTTACCAGCATCATTTCTGCCTAGATCTAAAAGCATTAAATGTTCCGATAATTCTTTTTTATCTTTTAATAAATCTTTTTCATAATAGAGGTCCTCCTTATAAGTTTTACCTCTTGGTCTAGTACCAGCTATTGGTCTAACTGTTATTTTGTTGTCTCTTAATCTCACTAATATTTCAGGGCTGGCACCAACTATTTGAAAATCATTAAAATTAAAGAAGAACATAAAAGGTGATGGGTTTGTAATTCTCAATTTTTTATAAATTTCTAAAGGATCTTTAGTTAATTTTGCCTCAAACCTTTGACTTAAGACAACTTGAAAAATATCACCTAATTTTATGTATTTTTTGGCCTTATTAACCATGTTGAGAAATTTATTTTTTGGAGTGTTTGATCTTACCTTAATTTTCTTAACTGTCTTGTTCTCAGAATTGTTTAAATTTTTTATAGAGGATTGAATTGATAATTTAATAAGCTCTGACTTTATTTCATCAAACTTTTTTTGATAATTTTTAATTTTTTCATCATTAAAAATATTAATTATGTAAAATATTTCTTTTTTTAGATTATCGTGAATTACAAGTGTTCTAGGTCTTAATAATCTTACATCAGGTAGATCAAGATCATTTTGGCAAGTATTGGGTATTTTTTCAATATATCTAATGGAGTCATATGAAAAAAATCCTGATATTAACGAACATATTTTTGGTAATTTTTTTGGAGTTTCAAATTTAAATTCTTCAATTATTTTTTCTATTAATTGTTCTGGTTTATATTTTAATTTAATCTTTGTTTTATTCTTAATTAAATATGAATTTTTATTATTAAATTCCCAAATTTTATCAGGATTTTTACCAAATATAGTATATCTACCTTTAATTTTACCTTTTTCAACAGACTCAAAGATAAAACTATTTTTTTCAATTAGAAAGTTATCAATAAGATTTATAACCTCATCATCATTTTTAACTTTTTTAGATGTGTAAATTATTTGATTTTTGTTGCTTCTATGTCGAAACTTAAAATCTTTGAAGTTTCGATTAATTATCATTTGAAATAATTTTTAACCCTATCAATAGTTTTTTGATTTAATTGAACTTCATACTTGGAGTTTAACAACTGATCATAAGATTGAAGAATAGACTTTCTAGCATTTCTATTTTGATTATTAACGAAATTTAAGTAACTTTCGTCAGTTTCATTAAATGTATTCTTTTTTGAACTAACTAATTTAACCAAATAGATCTTATTTTCTTTATCATTAACTAACGTGTATGAATTGGTCGGTAATGAGTAGAGTATTTTAACTGAATTTGCCTCAAATTTATTATCGTCTTTTATTGAATTAATAGTTAGGTATTCTTTACTATAACTAGCCATTTCTCTAAATTTGTTATCATCAAACTTTTTATTTTGTATTTCTTCTAAGACACTTCTATTTAGATCAAACTTACCTTTTTGATATACTAATTCTCGAATTTCTTCTTTTGTATCATGATCTATCATATCTGGACCACGATCATACTTATTAGTTATTGAGTATAACAAAAAATTATCACCATTTTCAATTAAATCAGTTTCAGATGATCTTTTTGAGTAAATAAGATCTTCATTTATTTTTTTAGTTGAGCTTGGAGTAAATTCCTTAATCTCTATAATATCAGTTTTTATATTTTGAATAATAGATTGAAAATCATTTCCATTTGAAATTCTATTTTCAATTTTATCTATTTCGTCAAAAAAATCTTGATTGAATTCATCCAAACCTATTAAAATTTTTGGATTCAACTGAGCATATTTAAAATCAATATATTCTCTTTTTAATTGATCTTTATTTTCATCTAAAAATTTATTTATTTCTGAGTCTGTAAAATTTCCTTTTTCTTTGTACAAATTTTCCATTGCAAAATATTCAAGATCTAAAGACTTATTTTCTTCTTCAAATTTCTTTTTAGTAAGAAAATTAGGAGTTATTGTTCCTGCTCCGATAATGTCAAATAGATGGTTTCTTAGCTCACGATTTTTTAATTCTAATTCAAACATCGGAGCAGACATATTATTTGATAATAAGAATTTTTCGTATTTAGTCCTTTGAAAGACGTTATTCTCATCTTGAAAATTTTTATTTTCTTTAATTTTTTTTAAGACAGTTAATTCTGTAATCGAAAGATTAAAATCTTCCACTTCCAAATCAATCAATGTTGCTGAAATTAACCCAGATAAAAGTTCTTCAATTATATTATTATCTAAATTTTCTCTAATAGCTTGTTGTGAAATTCCACTTTGGTTAAGATAGTTCATGAAATCTTGAGTGGTTACATTAGTTTTATTAATTTTTGCAATATTATTTTGGTTGTTAGTGCTAAAACCACCCCCAAATCCACCGAAACCAAATGCAATTATAATTACTACAATTAAGATTAAACCACCTAATTTTTTTCCACCAAATTTTTTCAAAGTTTCTATCATTAGCTATAAATTTATTGATCTGTAAAAAACAAATCTATAGATTAAAATTTCAATTATGACAAATAAATATATGTATTTTATAGCTAATTGGAAAATGTTTGGGGATTTAAGAACATTAAATTTACTTGATAGTGTTATAAAATTTTCAAAAAAGAATAAAAATGCTAAATTTAGAATTGTTTATTGTCCGCCTAATACTCTTATACGAGCAATGTCTAAAAGGTTAAAAAAAACAAATTTAGAAGTTGGAGCACAAAATTGTCATGAAAGCGAAAACTATGGGGCTTACACAGGTCATGTGAATTCGAAAATGTTAAAAAATGTTGGAGCCAAATATGTTATTTTAGGACATTCAGAAAATAGACAATCTGGAGAGACTGACAAATTAATTAATTTGAAAATTAAAAGTGCAATTAAATCGAATTTAAATGTTATTTTTTGTATTGGGGAAACACTAAGTCAAAAAAGAAAAAAAATTACAAAAAAAGTTTTAGCAAAACAAATTGATAATGGATTAAAGTCCATTAAAGATACTTCAAAAATTATAATAGCTTATGAACCTGTTTGGTCTATTGGGACTGGTTTAATTCCAAAATCTAATGATTTATTAGACTCAATTTTATATATCAAAAGTAAATTTAATAAAAAGACTCCAAAAGTTTTATATGGTGGCTCTGTAAACGACAAAAATATTGCACAATTAAAAGATATCAACATTATTGATGGTTTTTTGATTGGTGGAGCTTCTCAAAGTTCAAAAAAATTTATTGATATAATTAAAAAAACCTATATTTAACCCATCATGGAAAACATACTCTTGGTAATTAACATCATCCTAGCTTTAGTTTTGGTATCTCTGATACTTTTACAAAAGTCAGAGGGAGGAGCTTTAGGCATAGGAGTTTCTCAAGAAAATTTCATGCTATCTAGATCTGCAGGTGGTTTTATGACAAAAGCAACAGCAATAGTTGCTACATTATTTATTGTTTGTAGTTTGGCACTAACAATTATTTCAAGAGCTGAATTAACGCCAACAAGTTCTGTTTTAGATACAATTGAAGAAAAGACTGAAGATACACCTTCAATTCCTGAAAATAATTAATTAATTCTTTTCAATTCAATTTTTATTCGCTATAAGATAATTCCATGGCGCGATTTATATTTGTCACCGGCGGCGTGGTTTCTTCCCTTGGTAAAGGTCTATCATCAGCATCGCTAGCTTATTTGTTACAATCTAGAGGTTATAAAGTTAGATTAAGAAAATTAGATCCATACCTCAACGTAGATCCTGGAACCATGAGTCCATTTCAACATGGAGAGGTTTATGTAACTGATGATGGTGCAGAAACTGATTTAGATCTAGGTCATTATGAAAGATTTTCTGGAGTATCAGCAAAAAAATCTGACAATATTACAACTGGAAAAATTTATAGTGATGTTCTTAAAAAAGAAAGAAAAGGCGAGTACTTAGGAAAAACAGTTCAAGTAATTCCACATATTACTGATCGCATAAAACAATTTATTAAAAACGACTCCTCAAAAGAAGATTTTGTAATTTGTGAAATTGGAGGAATAGTAGGTGATATAGAAAGTTTGCCATTTGTTGAAGCGATAAGACAGTTTGCAAATGATGTCGGTAAAAAAAATGCATTATTCATTCATTTAACATTAGTACCTTATTTAAAAGCATCTGATGAAATAAAAACAAAACCAACTCAACATTCTGTTAAAGAACTAAGAAGTATAGGGATTCAGCCAGATATAATAATTTGTAGATCAGAAAGACCAATACCACTTGAACACAGAAAGAAAATTTCACTATTTTGTAATGTTGATATTAAAAATGTAATTGAAACAGTTGATGTTAGAACTATTTATGAGGCTCCGATGAGTTTTTTTAGGGAAAAACTTGATGTTCAAGTTTTAAGTTATTTCAAATTAAAATCAAAAAAATCGGTAAACTTAAATCCTTGGAAAAAAATAACTAAAATTATTCTAAATAACAAGAAGCAAGTAAACATTGCTATCATTGGAAAATATGTGGAACTTAAAGATGCCTATAAGTCTTTAGATGAAGCATTAACTCATGGTGGAATAGACAATAAAGTAAAAGTAAATTTAATTAGAATAGATTCTGAAAAATTGAAATTTTCAGAAATCAAGAGAAAACTCAAAAATATTTCAGGCATATTAATTCCAGGTGGATTTGGAAAAAGAGGAACGGATGGAAAAATAGAGGCAATTAAACATGCTAGATTAAATAAAATACCTTTCCTCGGTATTTGTTATGGAATGCAAATGGCAATTATTGAATTTGCTAGAAATCAATTAAGTTTAAAAAATGCTACATCAAGTGAATTTGATAAAAAAGGATTACCAATAATTGGATTAATTAACGAATGGACTAAAGATGGAAAAATGATTAAAGGCACTGATAAAGATCTAGGTGGAACAATGAGATTAGGTTCATATGATGCTAAATTAAAAGATAACTCATTAATAAGAAAAATTTATAAATCTAAATTAATTAAAGAAAGACATAGACATAGATATGAAGTGAATATTTTTTTTAGAGAAAAATTTGAAAAAAAAGGTATGATATTTTCAGGTTTATCACCTGATAGTAAGCTACCAGAGATTATTGAGTTAAAAAATCATCCTTGGTTTATTGGAGTACAGTTTCATCCTGAATTTAAATCTAGACCTTTAGCTCCTCATCCTTTATTCTCTTCATTTATCAAGGCAGCAAAAAATAAATGAGTAGTATTAAAGTTAATTGTGGAAACATAGAAATTTCAAACGAAACTAAAATTTGTATTATAGCTGGGCCCTGTCAGCTTGAAACAGAGCAACACGCAATGGATATGGCTGGTCAAATTAAAGAGATTACAAAAAAATTTGGCCTTGGATTTATCTACAAAACTTCCTTTGATAAAGCTAATAGAACAAGTCTTAAAGGAGAAAGAGGTGCAGGGTTGGAAGCATCACTTCCAGTGTTTGATAAAATTAAAAAAGAATTAAATGTTCCAATATTAACAGACATTCATAACGCAGATCAATGTTCACTTGTTGCTGATCATGTTGATGTATTACAAATTCCAGCTTTTTTATGCAGACAAACAGATTTATTAATTGCTGCTGCTAAAACTAATAAAATTATTAATATTAAAAAAGGTCAGTTTCTTGCACCGTGGGATATGGTGAACGTAACTAAAAAAATTGCAGACTCAGGAAATAAAAACATACTTGTTACAGAAAGAGGAGCAAGTTTTGGATATAATACTTTAGTATCAGATATGAGATCTTTACCAATCATGGCAAAGAACGGTTATCCAGTAATTTTTGATGCAACACATTCTGTTCAGCAACCAGGTGGACAAGGTGAGTCGTCTGGTGGACAAAGAGAATTTGTTGAATATTTAGCTAGAGCTGCAGTTGCTGTTGGTGTTGCAGGTGTTTTTATTGAAACTCATCAGGATCCAGATAATGCACCTTCTGATGGACCAAATATGGTTCCATTAGAAAAGTTAGAAAATCTATTAAAACAACTAACTGATATTGACCATTTAATTAAAAAATAGTGAGTAAAATTTTAAAAGTTAAAGCACGTCAAGTATTTGATAGTAGGGGAAATCCTACAGTTGAAGCAGAGGTTTATACAAAAAATAATAGTGCTACTGCTATTTGTCCGTCGGGTGCTTCTACAGGAACTTTCGAAGCGTATGAAAAAAGAGATAAAAAAAATAAAAGGTATTTAGGAAAAAGTGTTTTTAATGCTGTAAATTTAGTTAATTCAAAAATTTCAAAAAAATTAAAAGGTCAAAATATTCATAACCAAGAACGTATTGACACTCTTTTAATAAATTTAGATGGAACAAGACAAAAAACCAACCTTGGTGCAAATACAATGTTAGCTGTTTCTATGGCTGTTAAAAAACTTTCAGCTAAAGTTAAAAAATTTCCATTATATAAAACTTTTTTTGTTAAGAAGAATTTTCAACTGCCATATCCTTTAATGAATATAATTAATGGTGGAGCACATGCTAACAATGGACTTAGAATTCAAGAGTTTATGATAAGACCAGATAAAGCAAAAAGTTTCTCTGAAGCAATGAGAGTATGTTTTTTGGTTATTAAAAGTTTGAGCAAACTAATTAAAGACAAGGGTCTATCAACATCTGTTGGTGATGAAGGAGGATTTGCTCCCATGATAAGTAGTAATAATCAGGCCTTAGATTTGATTGTTTCTGCTATTAAAAAAGCAGGTTTTAAAAATGGTAGAGATGTTTCAATATGTCTTGATGTTGCTGCTAATGAGTTATTTAAAAAAAATAAATATTCAATTCATTCTAAAAATTATATTTCTGTAGAAAAATCAATTAAAGAATATCAAAAAATTATTAAGAAATATAAAATCAAATCAATTGAAGATCCATTTGCAGAAAATGACTGGATGGCATGGAATAAATTAATGAAATCAGTCGATAATGTTCAAATAGTCGGTGATGATTTGTATGTAACTAATCTTGAAAGATTAAAAAAAGGTTTTCTTAACATTTCTTCAAATACAATTTTGATAAAATTAAATCAAATTGGTACAGTTTCTGAAACTTTAGATGTCATTAAATTTGCTCAAACTATTGGGTATAAAACAATCATATCCCACAGATCTGGAGAAAGTGAAGATACGTTTATTGCAGATTTAGCAGTTGGAACAAATTCTAATCAAATAAAAACTGGTTCATTAGCTAGATCTGAGAGAGTCGCTAAATATAATCAATTAATTCGTATTGAAGAAGAACTTGGAAAAAAAGCGAGGATGAATAAGATCAATTAATGTTAAGATTAATAAAAAGAAATTATTTTTTATTAATATCAGTATTTTTAATTTTATACTTTGGATTTAATCTTGTAACTGGTGAAAGAGGGCTATTTTCCTACACTGAAAAAAAAGAACTTTTGTCTAACTTGAAAAAAGAAGAATTATCCTTAACTAGCAAAATAATAGATATGGACCAAAAAAATTCATTATTAAGTACAAATTTAGATCTTGATTATGTAGAAACTTTAATTAGAGAAAGATTTTTGTTTGGTAAGAAAGGAGAGACGATTTATATAATTAAACAAAATGACAAATAAAATACGACATCCTGAAAAAGTAAATAAACCGATAAATCCAATTAAGAAGAAACCAGATTGGATAAGGTCTAAACTTTCTAATAGCAAAGAATTTTTTTTAACTAAAACCGTAGTTAACCAAAATAATTTAGTAACTGTTTGCCAGGAAGCTAATTGTCCTAATATCACCGAATGCTGGAGCAAAAGACATGCAACTTTTATGATAATGGGAGATACATGTACTAGAGCCTGTGCTTTCTGTGATGTTAAAACTGGCAAGCCAGAGAACTTAGATCCATTTGAACCTTATAAAATTTCAAATGCTGTTAATAAATTAAATTTAAAACATGTTGTAATTACTTCTGTAGATAGGGATGATCTAGAAGATGGTGGATCTAAACATTTTTACGATGTAATTACCGCAACACGTAAAAAAAACCCAAATACTTCTATTGAAGTTTTAACACCTGATTTTTTAAGAAAAGGGGACGCTTATAAAAAACTTTTAGAGGCAGATCTTGATGTATTTAATCATAACATTGAAACAGTTCCGAGACTTTATTTAAAAGTTAGACCTGGTGCTAGATATTTTGGTTCATTAGAATTATTAAAAAATGTAAAAAAATTTAATAAAAAAGTTTTTACTAAATCTGGTTTAATGGTGGGTCTTGGCGAAGATAAAGATGAACTCATTCAAGTAATGGATGATTTAAGGTCTGCAGAAGTTGATTTTTTAACCATAGGTCAATACTTGCAACCCTCAGCAAAACATCACCCATTGAAGAGATATTACCATCCAGATGAATTTAAAGATTTAGAAGATATTGCAAAATCTAAAGGCTTTCTTTTAGTTTCATCTTCACCTTTAACAAGATCATCTTATCACGCTGATGAAGATTTTGCTAAACTGCAACAAAATAGATTAAAAAATAATTAATGCCCAAAGCATCAGTTAAGAGATTAATTGAATGTAAAAAAGATCAGTTAATTGATTTAGTTTTAGATATTGAAAAATATCCAGAATTTGTTCCTTTCTGTCTAGGATCACATATTTATGAGAGAAATAAAGAGGGCAATCAAATTTTAATTATTGCTGACCTTACAATTGGCAAAGGACCATTTAAAGATACCTATAAAAGTGATGTTAAATTTAACAATGAAGACAGCACTATAAATGTGACTAATATAGGAGGTCCATTAAATTACCTTGAAAATAATTGGAGTTTTACTGAAACAATAGGAGGTACCGAAATTTCTTTTGATATAGATTTTGAAATCGAAAATAAATTTTTAAATGTTTTAATGTCTAAATCTTTTAAATTTGGTCTAAATAAGATAGCAGATGCTTTCCAAAAAAGAGCAGAAGATCTTTATAGACCTATAGATAATTAATTAAATTAGGTTAAATAATATTTTAATCACTTCTTTAACCGTTGATTTCTGAATAGAATTACGATTTTTTGTTTTAAACTTATTTTCTTTAACAAGTAATTTTCTACCTTTTTGAATTCCAATATAAACCAAACCTATTGGTTTAATTTTAGAAGCTCCACCAGGTCCTGCAATTCCAGTAATTGAAACATTTATTTTACTTTTTGAAATTTTAGATAAATTTTGAACCATCGCTTTACAACATTCATTGCTTACAGCTCCATATTTCTTGATTATGTTTTTATTTACTTTTAATATCCTTATTTTTGCTTGATTTGAGTATGTGGTTAAACCCATTTGAAAGTAATTTGATGAATTAGCTAATTTAGTTAAATTATGTGCCAATAATCCTCCAGTACAAGACTCAGCAACAGATATAGTTAATCTTTTTTTAATTAATTTTTTATGAAGCAATTGAATATTCATTAGAATTTAAGACTTATTAGATAGATTAATATCATTGAATATAATCCTGCCATTATATCATCCATGATTATTCCAAAGTAATTTTTGAAATTTTTATCAAAGTAACTAACTGGAAAAGGCTTTAAAATATCAAAAAATCTAAAGAAAATAAAAGATAACAAATAATAAATTTCAATTGATAATCTTAATTGATTGTTTTGGCTTAAGTATAATACAAGAATTAAAGGCATAGCTTGGCCTAAAACTTCATCAATAACTATTTGTCTAGGATCTTTATTTTTAAATTCGCTTTCAGCATCTTTGACTGCATAAAAAGAATAAAAAAATAAAAGAGTAAAAAAAATTAATGAAAATTTAAGATCAGTGTATTCAAGATGTTCGTACGCAATGTATAAAAATACAGTTGTGACTAGAGATGTAACTGTTCCTGGTATTTTAGTTAAATAACCATAACCAAAAAAAGTCGATACTAAGACATTGATCTTTTTCATTGTGATATAGAGCAAATAACTTCACAAGCTATTGCTTTTTCCTTTCCAATTAATCCCAATTTTTCAACTGTTTTACCTTTTAAATTAATTAAATCTTTATCTAAATTTAATAATCTCGATAAAGCATTAATTATTTTAGTTCTATATTTAGAGACTTTAGGTTGCTCACAAATTAAATTAATATCCAAATTATTTATGTAGAAATTATTTTTATATAATATTTTAATTATAGGTTTTAACATTTTTGGGGACCTAATATTTTTAAATTTATTTTTATTATCTGGAAAAAAAGTGCCAATATCTTTTTTTCTCATAGCACCCAATAAAGCATCTATAATTGAATGCAAAATTACATCCCCATCTGAGTGACCTTTTAATCCAGAATGAAAAGGAATTTTTATGCCACCTAAATAAAGTTTTTTATCTTTGATTAATCTATGAACATCAAATCCAATCCCAAAGTAAGTTTTTATATTATTGATATCTTCTTTAAAAGTAATTTTATTATTTAAAGTTTCACCATCAATAAATTTCATTTTTAAATTAGTATTAATAAATAAAGTTGCTTCATCTTGAATTATATTTTTTTGTTTTATAGATAGATCATAAATATCTTTAAATTTAAAAGCTTGTGGTGTTTGTGTTAAGTAAGAATTTTTTTTATCTAGATTAAATAATTCATTCTTAACTCTATATTTAATCGAATCTTTTGATGAAATTACAGGTATGGATGCTTTATTCGTTTTAAGTGATTTAATTAATTTTCTTAAAAGTTTAATTGTAAAATTTGGTCTTGCTGCATCATGAATTAAAACATTAGTTGGCTTAAATCTTTTAATATATTTCAATGCAATTAGTGATGAGTCTGATCTTTCTTTACCACCTTTAATTATTAAAATGTTATTAGAATACTTCTTTTTGATTTGTTTTTTATCGTTAACAACTAGAATAATTTTCTTAAAAAGTTTTGAACTTGTAGCTTTATCTAAAGAGTGCTCAAAAAGAGCTTTATTTTTATATTTTATATATTGTTTAGGTTTATTAGAATTAAATCTTTTGCTTTGTCCAGAGGCAAGTATTATAAAATAGTTATTCATCATTTATATTGATTGTTTATTTAGAATGACCAATTTTATTAAAAAAAACATATATCTAATATTCTTATTTATTATCACACTATCAATAGGTTTTTTAACTTTTTTAACTTTTTTAGGTAAAGGATTTATTGAACTTTCAAATAAAAATTTGCAATTTTTATTAGTTTTAAATATTGCCTTATTATTCTTGCTTTTTATTTTTATTTTTTTTGAAATAAAAAAATCAATTAAAAATGATATTGACAAGGATGGACTTACTTCAAATAAGAAATACATCACTTACTTTGCTTTATTTACTTTTATTCCTTCATTATTAATTTCTGTATTTTCACTTTTCTTATTTTCTTTTGCACTTGAAAAATATTTTGACAAAAAAGTAACAACTGTTGTGAACAATTCATACAATTTAGCTAAAGATTATGTTGAAGAAGTTAGAGATAAAGTTAAGTCTGAAATCATCCTTATTGCTTTTGATATCAATAAAAGTAAAAAATTTTTAAATGATAATAAAGATGAATATATAAGATTTTTAAACACACAAAAAATTATTAGACGCGTTGATGAAATACATATTATAGATACAAACAAGAAGTTACTCTTCTCCTCCCTAAAAGATAAAAAATTATATTTACCACCAGTTGATCAAGCGTTAGCTCTTGTTATAGACGATGATCGACCTTTAAAAATTATTAATGCATTTGAAAATAGGTCTGCAGCTATTATGAGATTACAAAACTTTGATGACAGATTCTTGTATGTGGTTAAGTACCTTGATGAAAATATCTCAAAATATTTAACTCAATCACAAGAAGCTATTAATTTTTATTATACAGTTGAAGAAAAAAGTACGGGAATCAAAATTTCATTTGCTATTATTTACTTAATCATTGTTACCTTACTTTTATTTATATCAATATCTATAGCAATAAGATTTTCTTCAAGATTTTTTAGATCAATAAATAACCTTATTTTAGCATCGTCATCAATTGGTGATGGAAATTTAGATATAAAAGTACCTGAGGTAAAGACAGATAAAGATTTAGAACTTTTGAATAAAAATTTTAACTTGATGATAGATAGATTAAAAGATCAGCAAGAAAAACTAATTATAAATGAAAGACATGAAGCATGGGGTAATTTAGCAAGAAAAATGGCTCATGAAATTAAAAATCCCTTAACTCCAATCCAATTAACTATTGATAGACTTAAGAGTAAATATTCAACATACTTAAAGGATAATGATAAAGAAAAATTTAAAGAAAATCTAAAAATAATTAATAACCAAATTAAACAAATTGAAAAATTAATTAATGATTTTTCTGATTTTGCAAGAATGCCAAAGCCTACACTTCAAAATAATGATTTAATTTTACTTATTAATGATAATATCAAGCTACTTCAAGAATTAGATAACTCAATAAATATTACTTTTAAAACAAATGAAAAAGAAATTTTTTTTAATAGTGACAAAGAACAACTGAGTAGAGTTTTTTTTAATTTAATTAAAAATTCCATAGAAAGCATCCATCAAAAGTTAGAAAAGGTGAGTAATATTAGGAAAAATATAGCTATTAAACTAAGTAATGATAACAATCATATATCGTTTATTATAGATGATACAGGAATTGGTTTTGATAATTTAAACGAAAATATTAAGGATATCTTAAATCCATATTTTACAACCAAAAAAAAAGGAACAGGTTTAGGGCTTTCAATAGTAAATAAAATTATTAATGATCATAATGGTAAAATAGAGTTTTTTTCTAAAGATAATGGGGCTAAAATTAAAATTATATTTTTGAAATTATGAATGCTGAAATATTAATCGTAGACGACAATAACGATATTAGAAACATTATTAACGAGTTGATTATTGATGCTGGTTATAAAACAAGAATTGCGGCAAATTATAACCAGGCATTAACCGAAATAGATAAAAAATTACCAGATGTAGCTATCTTAGATGTTAAACTAGATAAAGGAGATAATGATGGAATTGAACTTTTATCTCATATAAAAAAAAAGAATAAAGATGTACCTGTAATAATAATTTCTGGCCATGCAAATATTGAAATGGCTATAAAGTCTTTACAAAAAGGTGCTTTTGAATTTATTGAGAAGCCATTTGATCAAGAACGGTTAATGAATTTTATAAAACGTGCTGTTGAAAATTACGATTTAAAAAAACAAAATAAAGAATATGAAAATAAATTGTTTTCCTCATATGATCTTATTGGTAACAGTAAAAATATAATTAATGTAATTGATAAAATTAAAAAGATCTCTTTAACAGAAAGTAGGGTCTTAGTAAATGGTCCATCTGGTTCAGGAAAAGAACTTATAGCAAGAAAAATTCACAAAAATTCTATAAGAAACAAAAACCCATTTATAATTTTAAATGGTGCTTTATTAGATATGAATAAATATGAACTAGAGCTCTTTGGCGAAGAAAAAAATAATGGATCAATTTCATATGGTGCTCTTGAAAAAGCTAATAATGGTACTTTACTCATTGATCAAATTTCTGAAATTCCATTAGATATACAATCAAAGATTTTAAGAGTTTTAATAGATCAAAAATTCAAGCGAGTTAATGGTAACAATGATATTACAGTTGATGTAAGGCTTATTTGTTCTTCAAGCAAAGATTTAAAAAAAGAAATTCAGTTTGGTAACTTTAGAGAGGATTTATTTCATAGAATAAATGTTTTTGAAATTAATATAGAACCATTAAGTAAAAGAATTTCAGATATTCCATTATTAATAAATTATTTTTCAAAAAAAATTGCTGAAAATTATAAAATCAAACCTTTAGATATTGATGAAAATAATAGCTATATTTTAAATCATAATTGGAAAGGGAATGTTAGAGAACTCAGAAATTTAATTGAAAGAATTGCAATTTTGCAACCAGATACAAAAGAAAAAATTTCCAATATTATAAAAGAATCTCTAAAAAACGATGATTTTGATGAGCAAATTACTGAAAATAGCTTATCTATTCCATTAAAAGAAGCTAGAGAAAACTTTGAAAAGGAGTATTTAACTATCCAAATTAAAAAATTTAATGGAAATATTTCTAAAACTGCAAAATTTGTTGGCATGGAAAGAAGTGCATTGCATAGGAAACTAAAAGGTTTGAGAATTAAAGAATTTAATTAAAATGAATATAATTATCTGTGGTGCTGGTAGAGTTGGATTCACTATAGCCAAACAATTAAGTGAACAAGGTCATTCCATCACTGTTATTGATCAATCTAGTGAAGATATTCAAAAAATTAATGATTCTTTAGATGTAAAGGCTATTGTTGGAAAGGCAACATACCCATCAATTCTTGAAAAAGCTAATGCATCAGATGCTGACATGATTATTGCAGTTACACGTAATGATGAAATTAATATGGTTATTTGTCAAATAGCTTTTTCCATTTTTAATATACCAAAAAAAATCGCCAGAATTAGATCCCAAGATTATCTAAATCCTAAATTTACAACTGTTTATAATAAAGAAAATTTACCAATTGATGTAATTATTTCTCCTGAGCTAGAAATAGCAAAATCTATTCAAAGAAAATTAGAAGCTCCAGGCGCTTTAGATAGCGTTCCTTTTGCCAATAATAAGATCAGATTATTAGAAATCTTAATTAATGACAACTGTAATTTAATTAATTTTAAACTTAATGAATTAACAAAAAAACATCCAAATTTAGATGCAAATATAATTGGAATAATAAGAGGGGATAAATTCCTAATACCTAAAAAAAATGATGACATCCGAAAAGAGGATAAAATTTATGTCATTATAAACTCTTCACAAATGTCTCAGACGCTGGAAGCGTTTGGCCATAATGAAAAAGTTTCTAAAAAGATACTTATTGTTGGTGGAGGAAATATTGGTTTTAACTTAGCAAAGAATCTTGAAGAAAGTTTAGATGCTACAAGAGTTAAGATTGTAGAAAAAAGTAAAGATCGATCTGAATTTCTAGCTAATGAACTTAATAATACAATTATAATTAATGGAGATGCTCTTGACGAAGAAGTTTTATTAGAAGCAAATTTAGAGGAGGCGGAAACTGTGTTAGCTCTCACTAATGATGATGAAGATAATTTAATGGTAAGTGTACTTGTTGAAAAATTTGCTAAAGATGACAAAAAAATTGACGATAAGAGAACAATGGCTTTAATAAATAAACCAAATTATTCATTGTTGCAAAATTCTTTAAAGATAGATGATTTGATTGATCCGAGAATGAACACTGTTTCAAGTATTTTAAAACATATTCACAAAGGAACCATTGAAACAGCCTATACAATTCTTAACGGAGAATACGAAGTTATAGAAGCTGAAATTATTGAAACATCAGAATTAATTAACAAAGAGTTAAAAAACTCAAACTTGCCAGAAGAAATAAGGATAGGTGCAGTTTTACGTGATGATAAAGTTTTAATTCCTAGATCAAATTTTGTGTTTCAAAAAGATGACAAAGTTGTTTTTTTAGCCAAAAAAGACTCAATTTCAGTGGTAGAAAACATATTTAGAATAAGCTCTATATAAAAATAAATGTCTCTATTTAGGGTAAAATATCTTAGTTTCTTTTTTGTATTAGTCTCAGTCTTTTCTTTTTTAAATATAATTTATTCGTATTATTTTAACTTATATTTAAATCTTAACACATATTATTTTAGCTTATTACCATCGCTAATTATAGGTTTATTTTTTTATAAGCTTAAAGAAATCGATAAAAAACCGACTATATTTGAAAAAATTTTAACCGTTTTTTTAGGATATATTTCACTTCCAATAATATTGTCATTACCATTTTATTTCAGTATTTATAATTTATCTTTTTTAAACTCATTATTTGAGTCTGTTTCTGGATTTACATCTACAGGATTTACAATTTTCGATAATATAAAACATATTGATCAAGGTCTAATTTTATGGAGATCTTCAATTCAATGGATTGGTGGTTTGTATTTTTTGTTTTCAATAATTTTCTTAATTGATATTTATGATGATAGTTTAAAAAAATCATTAACGAATTTTTTATCCTTTAATAGTTCAGAAGTACTAAAACAAACATCCAAGATATTTATTTTATATTTTGGAATAACAATTTCTATTTTTTTTATTCTAAATATTTTTGATATACGATCCTTCAATTCATTAAATTTATCAATGACTATAATCTCATCTGGAGGTTTTTTACCTACTAATGATCTTTCATCAATCCTAACTAATCAGTCTCAAATAATAATTTTTTCATTGTTAATGCTTGTTTCCTTTTTCAGTATTTTCTTTATATATAACTTGATTTTTTTAAGAAACAAAAACCTTAATTTTTTTTATGAGGATATCCATTTACTTTTATACTTTTTATCTATCGTAACAATTTTTTTTACTTTTTTTAGTTTTGATAAAAATTTTACTTTTATTTTTTTATCATTAGTTAGTAGTATATCTAATATTGGAATTTCTCTTCAATTTGATCAATCAAAGTTAAGTTTTATATACCTAATTTTAGTTATAATTGGAGGATCTTTTTTTTCTACTAGCTCTGGAGTGAGATTTTTGAAAATATATTCATTAACAAAATATTCATTAAATCAAATTTTATCATTTAGCAAACCCAAGAATGTTTTTATGAATAAGCTTTTTTTTTCTAAAATAAATTTTGATTTTAGAGAAATAAATAAATATTTTTTAACAATTATAATCTTTATAATTTCATTATTTATTTTAACTTCTTTATTAAGCTTAAGTAATATTAGTTTTGAAAACTCATTCAAATTATCAGTATTGACCTTGATGAATACGGTAAATTCGTCTGCTTATGGTTTAACTAATTTTGAATTTAATGATTTACACTTTTTCACTAAATTCTTTCTAATTTTTTTTATGATTATAGGAAGAGTTGAGCTTTTATCTTTACTTTTAATAGCTAAAAAATTTCTTTTTAAATACTAATTAAGTATTATATATGTATTGATAATAATTTTTTGCGCCCTTAGCTCAGCTGGATAGAGCATCGGTTTTCTAAACCGAGGGTCGCACGTTCGAGTCGTGCAGGGCGCACCATTTTCTATATATATCCACTTTACAATTTCTTATACTACATATAGTTATAGTCTTTCTAAATTTATTCAATTTACTTTGATCAACTTTAGATAATGATAAAACATTTATCTAATTCAAAATTATTTTTGAATTATTTGTTAACAAATAATAATAACTAAAAGGAAGAATAATGTTTAAATACGTAAAACAATTTACTTCTTTAGTAGCAATGGTTGCTGTGTTGTTTACTTTTACAACAGAGACTATGGCTGCTAAAAAATCTAAAACACTTAAAAACACTCAGAAGAAGGGTTTTGTAAGATGTGGAGTATCTCAAGGTCTACCAGGATTTTCTAATGCTGATGCAGCAGGAAATTGGACTGGTGTTGACGTTGATGTATGTAGAGCGGTAGCTGCTGCAGTATTAGGTGATGCAAACAAAGTTAAGTTTACACCACTAAGTGCTAAAGAAAGATTTACAGCTTTAACTTCTGGTGAGATTGATATCTTATCTAGAAACACAACTTGGACTCTTTCTAGAGATGCTGACATTGGACTTACTTTCGTTGGAGTAAACTTCTACGATGGTCAAGGTTTCATGGTTAGAAAAGACTCTGGAATTACTTCAACAAGCCAATTCAAAAATGGAATCTCAGCTTGTACTAATATTGGTACAACAACTGAGTTAAACATGAGAGACTTCTTTAACTCTAAAGGAATTTCTTACACTCCAGTAGCTTTTGAAAAAGCTGATGAAGTTGTAGCTGCTTATGATGCTGGTAGATGTGATACTTACACTACTGATAAATCAGGTCTTGCTGCACAAAGAACTAAAATGACTAACCCTGATGATCATATGGTGTTACCTGAAACTATTTCAAAAGAGCCACTAGGTCCTGTTGTTAGACAAGGTGACTCAGTATGGGAAGATATCGTAAGATGGTCTCTAAATACTATGATCGAAGCTGAGGAGTACGGTGTTACTTCTGCAAATGCTGACATGATGAAAACTTCAGAAAACCCACAAATCAAAAGATTAGTTGGTGCTGAAGGTGAAATGGGTGCTGCATTTGGTTTAGACAACGAGTGGAACTTAAGAATTATTAAACAAGTTGGAAACTATGGTGAAAGTTATAAGAGAAATATAGCTGACACTGGTATTTTACCAGACAGAGGTCCAAATGAGTTATGGACTAAAGGTGGTATTTTATATGTTCCACCATCAAGATAATTTAAAGTTATAAATTAAATAAAAAGGGCTAGATTTATCTAGCCCTTTTTTTATAGTATCAATTCAAATGAAATTTAAAAAAATACTTCCTCAATTCCTAACATTGCTTTTTATAGTTTTGATATTTGGCTTCTTTACCATGAATGCCCAAGAAAACATGGATACTAGAGGTATTGAGTTTGGTTTTGGTTTTTTAACAAAAGAAGCTTCATTTGATATTCAATTTTCTTTAATTGATTACGATGGTTCAATGTCATATGCGCGTGCGTATCTGGTTGGACTTTTAAATACGTTATTAGTTTCTTTTATTGGTATAATTTTAAGTACTTTATTGGGTGCTGTAATTGGAGTTGCAAGATTATCACCAAACTATTTAATCAATAAAACAGCAAGTTTTTATGTGGAATTTTTTAGAAATGTTCCATTGTTATTACAAATATTTTTTTGGTATTTTGCTGCATTAAGAGCTTTACCAATGCCAGAAGATGCACCATTGATTTTTGGATCTTCGTTTATGACTATTAAGGGCCTATATACGCCAGCTCCAGTTTGGAATAATTTTGATATTTTCATGATTTCTTTAGTTGTTGCTTTGTTTGTTATTTATTTTTTCAATAAATTTGCTAAAAAAAAACAGGAAGAAGAGGGTATACAGTATCCTAAATTTATAATTTCTCTTGGAATTTTTATTATCTTACCTTTGCTGACTTTTATAATAGGTGGTGTAGATTTATCTTGGAGTTTTCCTGAATTAAAACAATTGGCTAAAACATCTTTTACTTATGAGGGTGGAATGGGGATACCTCCTGAACTAATAGCACTTACATTGGCGTTAACCCTATATACAGCAACTTTTATTGCTGAGAATGTACGAGCAGGAATTCAAGGAATAGGTAAAGGTCAAAAAGAGGCTGCTGCATCGATTGGATTGACACCTAATCAAGTCTTAAAATTAGTAATATTACCTCAAGCATTAAGAATTATAATTCCTCCTACAACTAACCAATATTTAAATTTAACAAAAAATTCATCATTAGCCGCAGCAATTGCTTATCCAGATTTAGTTTTAGTGTTTGCTGGAACTGCAATGATGCAAACAGGAAGAGCAATAGAAATTGTTGGTATTACCATGGCTACTTATTTGACAATCAGTCTAGCAATCTCTTTGTTCATGAATTGGTATAACAAAAGAATTGCGATACAGGAAAAATAATAATGAATAATGTAAATTTTTTAAAACCTAATAAAGAAAATCTAAATTTATTTTTATTTTTAGGTTTTATATTTTTTTCACTAGGATTAATTGATTTTTGTTTGAATAATTTTTATGAAAAAAATATAACTAACTTTTTACCTAGTTTTATTAGTTTTTTCTCCCCTTTAATTTTTGGGATGATAGGACTTCATTTCATAAGAATAGAGTTCACTGGTATTAAATTTTTGGATGATCTTAATAAAAATATTAATACAAATAATTTTAATGCATCTTTAAGTATATGCATAATTATATTGATAATTTTTAGTGTTGCACCATTACTTAATTGGTTTGTTCTAGATGCAACATTTATTGGTGAAAACAAAGAAGCTTGTACAGGTGGAGGAGCTTGTTGGGTATATATTAAGACTTGGTTTAATAGATTTATGTATGGAATGTATCCAAACGCTGAGCAATGGAGAGTTAATGCAACATTTATTATTGTGTTAGGATTAATAGGAGCAGGATATTTTTTTCCTCTTAAATATAAAAAATATCTGACTTTTTATTATGTTATCATTCTACCGATTGTTTCATTTTTACTGATTTATTATTTGATTTCTGGTGGTGAATTTGGTTTAGAATGGGTGGAAACAGGTGCTTGGGGAGGTCTTTCTTTAACTTTTATTGTTTCATTTTTTTCTCTCATTTTCTGTTTTCCAATAGGTATGATGTTAGCTCTTGGAAGAAGATCTGATTTAGCTGTTGTTAAATATTCATCACTTTCTTTTATTGAATTTTGGAGAGGAGTACCCTTAATTACAGTGTTGTTTATGTCAGCTGTAATGTTCCCAATGTTTTTACCAGATGGAACTTACGTAGATAAATTAATTAGAGTTATTGTGGCAATTACATTATTTGAAGCTGCTTATACAGCAGAGGTTATTAGAGGTGGTTTACAGGCTTTACCTAGAGGACAGTATGATGCCGCAAAATCTTTAGGCATGGGATATTGGAGATTACATTTATTAGTTATTTTACCTCAAGCTTTAAAATTAGTTATACCAGGTATTGCTAATACATTTTTAGCTTTAGTAAAAGATACTCCTTTAATCTTTGTGGTAGGCTTATTGGAGTTAGTTGGAATGTTAAACTTAGCAAAAACAAATCCTAAATGGCTTGGGTTTTCTATGGAAGGGTATGTTTTTGCTGGAATAATATTCTGGATTATTTGCTACAGTATGAGTAAATATAGTCAAAAATTAGAATTAAAATTTAAAACAGATAGATAAATTATGTCAGATTCAATTATTCAAATTAAAGATGTAAACAAGTGGTACGGTGACTTTCAAGTGCTTAAAGATATAAATCTTGATGTTAAAGCTAAAGAAAAAATTGTTGTTTGTGGACCCTCAGGATCTGGTAAATCTACGTTAATTAGATGTATTAATAGATTAGAAGAACATCAAAAAGGAACTATTATTGTTGATGGTACTGAAATTTCAGAAGATACTAAAAATATAGAACAAGTTAGAGCAGAAGTTGGAATGGTTTTTCAACAGTTTAATCTATTTCCACATTTATCTATTGTCGATAATTGCACACTTGCTCCTATTTGGGTAAAAAAAATGCCCAAGAAAGAAGCTGAAGAATTAGCTCTTAAACATTTAGAAAGAGTTCAAATTTTAGATCAAGCTCAGAAATTTCCAGGGCAGCTTTCTGGTGGACAACAGCAAAGGGTAGCTATAGCTCGTGCTCTGTGTATGGAACCTAAAATAATGCTATTTGATGAACCGACTTCAGCATTAGATCCTGAAATGATTAAAGAAGTGCTTGATGTAATGGTTAATCTAGCAAAAGAAGGTATGACAATGATAGTAGTCACTCATGAAATGGGATTTGCTAAAGAAGTTGCAGATAGCATGATATTTATGGACGAAGGAAAGATTGTAGAAAAGGCAGATACTAAGGAATTCTTTGCTAATCCTAAGAGCGATAGAACTAAGCTATTTTTAAGTCAAATTTTGTAAAAAACTTATATATTACACATTATATAATCATTTTTTGCAAACCTATTCTGAGTTTTTATTTTTAACTTAAGCTTGACAGGATTTTTGTTATTTAAATTTTACAATGAAATAAATAAATTTTTTTATTGCAGTAACACCAATTAATTTGTTCAATATGTTTTTAAAATTTAATTAAGAGGGGTCTTAATGGAAGATAATTTCAATAAACACTTGGGTAACAAGCTTAAACTAAGAAGATTGGCTTTAGGTTTAACTCAAACTAAAGTTGCAAAAGCTATAAATGTTACATTTCAACAAATTCAAAAATATGAGAAAGGAACCAATGGTGTAAGTTCAATCAGATTACTCCAATTATCAAATTATTTAAAAGTTCCAATCAACTATTTCTTTGAAGATTTTTCAGAATACTTAATTAATTTAGAAAAATCTCAAGAAGGGCACATGAATGTTAATTATAATTTTTTAACAAAATTATATTCAGAACTCAGTGCTGACCAAAAACTTAAATTCAATAAATCTTTACAAATTTCAGGATTAGGAATTTCAAAAGCAGTATAATTTATTTTTTAAGACCCTAAAGTTCTAATTTTTGCAAGATCCTCTATAAATATTAATTAAAAAACTTCACAAATTTAATTAAGAATAGCTTTTTTGGCTCCTCGGGCAGGACTCGAACCTGCGACCAATTGATTAACAGTCAACTGCTCTACCAACTGAGCTACCGAGGAATGTAAAAAACTCAACTTACTTTTTTTTAGAACTAAAACAAGATTTTTTTTGGAGGCAACGCCCGGAATCGAACCGGGATACAAGGATTTGCAATCCTCTGCGTAACCATTCCGCCACGTTGCCATCTTGTTTTGCTAATAGCTTCAGATGCCTTTTTATATTAAATATTTCTCATTAGTCTATTAAATAACGATCTAAATTGATTATTGTTAATTTAAATTATTAAATTATAAACTTTAAACACCATGAGTAGTGATAAATATATACATTCTGATGTTGAGGATAAGATCTATTCTTATTGGGAAAAAAATGAACTCTTTAAACCACAGGAAAATAAAAAAAAATTTTCAATTGTAATTCCACCTCCTAATGTGACAGGTAGTCTTCATATGGGACATGCTTTAAATAATTCTATTCAAGATTTATTGGTTAGATTTCATCGAATGAACAACTATGAAACTTTATGGCAACCAGGCACTGATCATGCTGGAATAGCAACCCAAGCTTTAGTAGAAAGAAAACTTACTGCAGAAAAAATCGATAAGAATGAAATTGGTAGAGAAAAATTTATAGAAAAAGTATGGGAATGGAAAGATCAGTATGGTGACATTATTATTAATCAGCTTAAAAAACTTGGATGTTCTTGTGATTGGTCTCGTAATGCCTTCACAATGGATGAAAATCTCTCAAAATCTGTAATCAAAGTTTTTGTAGATCTTTATAATAAAGATTTAATCTACAAAGATAAAAAACTAGTCAACTGGGATACAGTTTTAAAAACAGCAATTTCTGATCTTGAAGTGGATCAAAGAGAAGTTAATTCTAAAATTTATTATATTAAATATCCAATTGATGGAACTGATGAATTTATATCAATTGCAACAACAAGACCTGAAACAATGTTTGGGGATACAGCGATTGCTATTAATCCAAAAGATGAAAGGTTTAAATCATTTGTTGGTAAAACTGTTACAATACCAATTGTTGGAAGAAGGATTAAAATTATAGAAGATGATTATGCTGATCCTGAACAGGGAACTGGGGCATTAAAGATTACACCTGCGCATGATTTTAATGACTATGATGTTGGTCAAAGAAATAATCTTGAAATTATTAATATATTTACTGAGGCAGGTAAAGTTAATGAAAATGCCCCTAAAGATTATATCGGTCTTGATAGATTTGAAGCAAGAAAGAGAATATTAAAAGAACTTAAGGAAAAAGAATTTTTTGTTAAAGAAGAAAACATAAAAAATAAAGTTCCCTATGGAGATAGATCTAATTCTATAATTGAACCTTTTTTAACCGAACAATGGTTTGCAAATGCGGAAAAATTATCTGTAAAAGCTAAAGAAGTTGTTAATTCTAAAAAAACAAATTTTTTTCCTGAAAATTGGTCTAAAACATATTTTCAATGGATGAACAATATTGAACCATGGTGTATTTCAAGACAACTTTGGTGGGGACATCAAATACCTGCTTGGTATGGCCCAGATAAAAAAATTTTTGTAGCCTACAATGAAGATGAAGCAAAACAATTAGCTAAAAAACATTATGGCAAACATGAAAATTTAATTCGAGATCCTGATGTATTAGATACATGGTTCTCATCTGGTCTTTGGCCATTTGCAACATTAGGTTGGCCAAACAATAAAGACTATGTTGAAAAATTTTATCCTACTTCTGTTTTAGTAACTGGTTTTGATATTATATTTTTCTGGGTTGCTAGAATGATTATGTTTGGAACAGAATTTTTAAATAAAGAACCATTTAAAGATATTTATGTTCATGCATTGGTTAAAGATGAGAAGGGTCAAAAAATGTCTAAATCAAAAGGGAATGTTATTGATCCTTTAGATTTAATTGAAAAATATAGTGCTGATGCATTAAGATTTACACTTCTTTCAATGGCATCACCTGGTACAGACGTAAAACTTTCTGAAGACAGAGTTAAAGGATATAGAAATTTCCTAAATAAACTTTGGAATGCTAATAACTTTTTAATCACAAATGAGTGTGATTTCTCAAATATTGATAAAGCTCCAAATTTAACGGTTAATATTAATAAATGGATTTATGCAGAATTAATTGAAACAAAATCTAAAATTGAAAAAAATTTAGAAGACTATAGGTTTGATGAAGCTGCAAAAAATGCTTACCAATTTGCTTGGCATTCTTATTGTGATTGGTATTTAGAATTATCAAAAACAATATTATTTTCAGATAATAAAGAAGCAAAATCTGAAGTTAAGAAAGTTTCAAGCTATGTATTCAAGCAAATATTGATATTATTACATCCATTTATACCTTTCGTTACTGAAGAAATTTGGCTTAAGAATAAATTTGATAAGTCTGGCAGGGATTTTTTGATGCTTGCAAATTGGCCAGCCGGCGAAATTGATAAAGACACAAGCACTCAACAGGTTGAAAATATAATAAGTATAATATCTGAAATAAGATCTTTTAAAAATGAATTAAACGTAGGACCAGGTTCATTCATTGATATGTCAATAAATAATATTAATGAAAACCAAAAACAATTTATTAATGAAAATGAAGTTATTCTCAAAAAATTAGGAAGAATAAACAATATTCTTGATAATGATATAGATAAACCTGCTGCAACTATGGTTGTTTCAGGTGATTTGTTTAAGATTTATTTTGATAAAGATGTTGATTTAAAACTTATAAAAGAAAATCTAACTAATAAGCAAAACAGAATTCAAGAAGAAATGAATAAAATATCTCATAGATTGGAAAATAAAAGTTTTATAGATAGAGCACCAAAAGAGATTGTTGAACAGGAAAAAACTAATTATAATAATTTAAAGAACGATATTGATAAAATATTGGTAACTATAAAGGGTATATAATGGCAAAATTTAATAAAAAGAAACTTCCAAGCAGACATACATCATTAGGAGCTGACAGAGCTCCTCACAGATCATTTTATTATGCTATGGGTGAAACTGAGAAAGATGTATCAAAACCTTTTGTAGGAGTTGTCTCTACTTGGAATGAAGCTGCACCATGTAACATTGCCCTTATGAGACAAGCACAATCTGTTAAGAAGGGTGTAAGAGCCAATGGTGGAACGCCTAGAGAATTTTGCACAATTACCGTTACTGATGGTATTGCAATGGGTCATGAAGGAATGAAAGCTTCTTTAATTTCAAGAGAAGTAATTGCAGACTCAGCTGAACTTACGGTCAGAGGACATTGTTATGATGCATTAGTTGGTATTGCAGGATGTGATAAATCTTTACCAGCACTAATGATGTCGATGGTTAGATTAAATGTTCCAAGTGTATTTATTTATGGAGGTTCAATTCTTCCAGGAAGATATAAAGGAAAAGATGTAACTGTTGTTGATGTATTTGAAGCTGTTGGAAAACATTCATCCGGTCAAATGTCTGCTGCAGAACTTAGAAAATTAGAATTAGTTGCTTGCCCAAGCGCAGGTGCTTGTGGGGGTCAATTTACGGCTAATACGATGGCATGTGTATCAGAAGCAATAGGACTTGCTTTACCTTATTCTGCTGGAACTCCTGCTCCTTATGAAGAAAGAGATAGGTATGCAAAAGAAAGTGGCAAAACAGTTATGAATCTTTTAGCAAAAAAAATCAAACCTAGAGATATTGTAACACGGAAAGCTTTAGAAAATGCTTCAACAATAGTTGCTGCAACTGGTGGATCTACTAATGCTGCATTACATTTACCTGCAATTGCTAATGAAGCTGGAATTAAATTTGATTTAATGGATGTTGCTAAAATATTTAAAAAAACTCCTTATCTTGCTGATTTAAAACCAGGTGGAAAATATGTTGCCAAAGATATGTGGTTAGCAGGTGGTGTTCCGATGTTACTTAAAACTTTATACGATGGTGGTTTTATTCATGGAGATTGTTTGACTGTTACTGGAAAAACTATGAAGGAAAATTTAAAAAATATTAAGTTTAATCCTAAACAAAAAGTATTAAGAAAATATGATAATCCTCTATCTCCTGATGGAGGTGTAGTTGGTTTAAAAGGAAATTTAGCTCCAGATGGAGGTATTGTTAAAATCGCAGGACTTAAGAAATTACAATTCACGGGTAAAGCTAGATGCTTTGATAATGAAGAAGCTGCAATGTCAGCTGTACAAAACCGTAAGTATAAAGAAGGGGATGTCATTATTATTCGTTATGAAGGACCTGTTGGAGGTCCAGGTATGAGAGAGATGCTATCAACAACTGGCGCAATTTATGGTCAAGGAATGGGAGAGAAAGTTGCCCTTATAACTGATGGAAGGTTCTCTGGAGCCACTAGAGGCTTCTGTGTGGGTCATGTAGGCCCTGAGGCCGCTCTAGGAGGGCCTATAGCTCTATTACGCAATGGAGATATCATCGATATTGATGCTAAAAAAGGCACCATAAACGTAAGACTTTCTAAAAAAGAATTAGCTACAAGAAAAAGAAAATGGAAACCTAGAAAATCTGATTTTGGTTCAGGTACTTTATGGAAGTATGCCCAAACAGTAGGGCCTGCTTATCTAGGTGCACCAACACATCCTGGTAAGAAAAAAGAAGTTAAGGATTATTCAGAAATTTAATGAAAATTCGTCCAGTTATTTTATGTGGAGGAGCTGGAACAAGACTTTGGCCAAATTCTAAAAACCATCAAGCAAAACAATTTATTAATTTTGGAAATTGGACACTACTTAGTAAAACTTTAGAGAGAACCAAAGCATCTATTTATGACTCACCAATTATAAGTACGAATAAAAAATATCTTAAAGAAGTTAAACAACATCTTAAGAGAAATAAGATCAATAAATATAAACTAGTCTTAGAACCAACAAAAAGAAATACAGCTCCAGCTATTTTAAGTACTGCTTTAATTAAAGATATACCAAACGATCAACCATTGATGTTTTTTACAGCTGATCATTTGATTGAAAAGATGAATATTTTTAATAAAGCAATTAATAAAAATAAATCAAATTTAACAGATCAAAATATCTTTATATTTGGTATCAAACCAACTACTCCATCTAGTGAATATGGGTATTTTCTAACTAAAAAAATTAAAGGAAACATTAATAAAGTTACTAAATTTATTGAAAAACCAAAAGAAACTAAAGCAAAACAAATTATAAAGAAAAAAGGTTATTGGAATTCTGGGATGTTTTTTCTTAGAAAAGACTCAATCATAAATAACTTTAAAAAAAATCAACCAATAATTTACAAAAACTGTGTTGAAGCGGTTAAAAAAGCTAAATTAAAATCTAATATTTATTATTTAAATAAAACATCATTTGAAAAAGCAACTGCAAAATCATTTGATTATGCAATTTTAGAAAAAACAAAACAAATTAATGCTATCAAATTAGATATTCCTTGGTCAGACCTTGGAAGTTGGAAAGAAATCTTAAAGATGTATGACAAAAATAAAAGTAAATATGTTAAGAAAAAAAATGTTTATTACCGACCCTGGGGGAGGTACATCAATTTATTTGAAGGTAAGGAATTCTTAATTAAGGAATTATTTGTAAAACCCAAAGGTATTTTAAGTTTACAAAAACATCATCATAGAGCTGAACATTGGTTGGTTACTCAAGGGAACCCAAAGATTACTCTAAATAAAGATAAATTTATCAAAAAACCTAATGAACATATTTTTATACCATTAGGATCAATACACAGAATTAAAAATCCTGGTAAAAAACCTGTAAAAATTATGGAAGCTCAAGTAGGATCAATTCTTAAAGAAACTGATATTGTTAGATATCAAGATGTATATGGCCGTATTAAATAATTAATACGACCACATAATAAATATTATTAAAACCAATTATTTGGAATAATGATGTAGTGAATTGCTAATACAATTCCAACTGAAACACTTAATCCAAAAATCATTTTAACAAAGTCTTTTCCAATTAATGGGAATACATATTTGAACTTGTATTCTTTATTCATTGTAGATATTGCAAGTTCTCTACCACATAGTAAACCAACAAATACCCAAGTTGTAGACATTGGTAAGTCGTTAAGTTCCTTAAAGTAGTAAAGTACTGCAGCGTAAATAACATTAATTATTGTTGCTGATCTAGCGTATCTAGTTCCAGTTTTATCTAAAACTACTTTTTGAATTGTACCTCCGTTTATGTAGAAGATATAAAAAAGTAGAACTGTAAAGTAAGCCAGAACAATTAATAATAAAGTTATATCTAATTGTCTTGGAAGATATACGGCTATATTAGCTACATCGTGAGATAACCAAACCCACCACAACCAGCCTGAAGTTACCCATACAGAGTTTCTCCAAAATCCAATCCATTTATCTTCAACTTCATCAAATTTCTCATTGATAAATTTAGATACTACTATCCAACAAATGTATGCAGCAACAGCAGCTAAGCCGTATCCAACAACACTTTTCATTAGCATTTTTTCAAGAACTACAGTTGATGCAAATGCAGATAGAACCAAGAATGTAGTTGAAACAGGTATTCCTACTCTTGTTAATATTAAAAGTATTCCAGGAGCCACAGCATGATACCACTGTATTTCTTGAAAAGGTATTCTTGTTAATCTTCCATAAGATATATCACCAGCATTACTGTACCAGCCCCATGTGATTGCAAGTATCATCACAAATGAGGCAGCGCTAGCAAGCGTATACCATTTAAACCATTTTTGTTTTGACGCTATAAAAGTACCAAGCGTTTGAATCGAGTCATTTGCAATAACCGAATATCCAGCTAAAGCAAAACCTATAATCGTATATATTGTCGTCATTTCCATCTTATTTTTCCTATTGTTTATTTATCTTTATTGTTTTCCATTTCGAACGATTCTTATTCTTAAGGTCGATTTAATCTGCGTGTGAGGATTAATCTATAGGTAAATTTATTAATATTTTTTGAGAAGAATTGATTCATCGATTATTATGATAATTAAAGTTTTTGTCTAGATAGAGATTTTAACTAAATATTTTTAAGAAGGGTAGATTCATCCTGAATACATTATTGAAATATTATGTCTACTTTAAAAGTAATTTTTTAATTAATAATACAGCAACTAATGCTCCAATTAATTCTGCAATTATATAAGTAGGTGTATTAAGATAATTGATACCCGTGAAAGACTCTGTAAAAGTCCTTGCTATTGCTACTGCTGGATTTGCAAAAGATGTTGATGAAGTAAACCAGTAACCAGCTGTAATATAAGTTGCAACACAACCTGCAACTGTTGTTTTACCATCTTTTAAGGTTGCAAAAATAATAAATACCAAACCAAAAGTTGCTACAATTTCTGCTATAAATATATTAAAGCCATCTCTACTTTTTGAAGATAATTCAATTATATTATGTTCAAAAAATACATTAGCTAGCATTACACCTAATAAGCATCCCAATATTTGAGCTGGTATATATGTTATTAAAAGTTTTCCTTTAATTTTTTTAGTTAAATACATTGCTACACTTACAAAAGGATTAAAGTGAGCACCCGAAATATCAGTAAATGCAGTTATTAGAACAAATAAGCCTGCACCGGTTGCAAGTGTATTTGCTGTAAGTTTTAAAGCATTATCATTTGTAAGGTTTTCAGCCATTATTCCAGAGCCAACGATAATCATTACTAAAAAACAACTACCTATAAATTCACCAATAAAAATTCTATTCTTCATAATCTAATAATAATTAAATTATAATCTTATAAATTCCAATTAAGAATAATGGTATCTGTAAACCAAAATTAGTTAATATTGCTTTATCTTTTGATATAAAACCAGCTATCGTCCATCCTACAACACCAAGTCCATGGAAGTAGATATTAATAGGGTAGATATTTAAATTAGTTAAAAATATCCCTGTTAAAACAAGGGCTGTACTAATCCATTTTAGATATTTTTTAATAAACATAGTCTCCTTTTAGTTAAGTTTGTTAAGATTTGTTACAATTTGCCAATAATCAGACTTATTAATTTTTACTCTTTTGAAGTTCGTAAATTGAAACATAATGTTTCTTCTTTGGCAGTGGAATTATTGTTGGAACTTTGGTTAATCTTGGTTTTATTGACTTATTTCCTACAATAATATTTTTATCATAATTTTCTAAATCAACTTCTGGATGAGGATTTCCATCATTAATTAATGGCCAAGCATCACATGCCCTGTAACCAAATAAAATTAATGGTCTTGAGCTATTCATTAGATTGTGACCAGAACCATGTACCGATCTACAGTGAAAAAAAACAACTGTTCCAGCAGTTCCAGTTATGGAAACACTATTATTTAATCCAATTTTATTCTTTTTAGTGTCTATTTTTCCTATAAAATAATTTTCTTTATTATGGTGACTGTACAATTTATTTTTATGTGAATTCTTAATTATTTTAAGAGGGCCATTTTTCTCATAGCAATCATCCAAATATATACCAACTGTGATTAAATCATCGTTGGTATGAGGATAAAAAGCCCAATCTTGATGCCATCCTATTTCACTTCCTTTTTTCTTATTTGGAAGTTTAAAATTTAATTTACCTAAATGAAATCTAACTGTTCCTCTTAGTAATTTTTTAGCTATAGATATTATTTTTTTATTTCTAGATAATTCAAAGAAGACTTTATGTCTGTTTTGAGGATTATTTAGTCTTAATATTTCTTTATTTTTTGAAGAATTTGAATTGTAGACAAAATGGTAATTATTGTAGGATTGGGTTCCATTTACATCATTACGTTTGTTTCCCTTTTTTTCTTTTGAAATTACTTCTTTAACAATTTTATTTATTTTATTTATCTCTTTAAGAGTAATTAAACTTTCCCTAACAAGGAAACCGTTTTTTTTAAATAAATTTAAATCTTTCATAAATCTAATTATGAAAAATAAATTAAATCCTCTTTAAAAAAATTACAATGTTTTATTGAAAGATTAAAATATTGATGAAAGTTAGCTATAAATCCGAGAATTTTGGTAAAACTCTCAGATATAGCCTAAACTTATATTAGCAACCTTTAAAAGATGTAGACATATTTCTAATTAATTTGAAATATAAGTCTTTACCTGGATTTAATGTTGCACCTAAAGGATCAATAACACCAGTTTTAATATTCATATCCTTAGCAACTGCTTTTATGATATCAGGATTAAATTGAGGCTCTGAAAATACACAACTTACTTTATCATGCTCAATTATTTCTCTAATTTCAGCTAATTGTTCTGCACCAGGCATAACATCTGTATTAACTGTAAAAGCACCTAATATATTCACGTTAAATCTCTTTTCAAAATACTGATAAGCATCATGAAAAACAATAGATGCTACACTTTGATCTAACTCAGCTGTTACATCTTTAGTAAGATTATCGATTTCATTGTAAGCTTTACTTAAATTATCCTTATAAACAGATTCATTCTTAGCATCTAACTCAATTAAATGTTTAGACATTTCAAATAAAATTACTTTAGCATTAATAGGATCTAGCCAAATGTGAGCATCGTATTCACCGTGGTTATGTCCTTCATGATCGTCATGCTCTTCTTTTTTTCCGTGATCATCATGGTCGTGATCATCGTGATCATCTTCTTTTTTAGCGTGATCATCATGGTCGTCATGATCATGTTCATCAAAAATATTTCTTTCTCTGAATTTTAAAACTTGCAATCCTTTTATTTCCATTAATTCAATCTTTTCAGCTTTTTTAGCTATTGAGTTTAATGGTTTTTCTAAAAAATTTTCCATACCTTCACCAACCCAAAAAATAAGGTCTGCATTCTGCAACATCTTTGCATGAGAAGGTTTCATTGAAAATCCATGTGGAGAAGCATATCCATCTACTATTAGATCTGGTTTTCCAACACCATCCATTAAATAACTAGCTAATGAATGCAATGGTTTAATTGATGTAACTACTTTTACATCAGCATTTACTGGTGTAATAAAAGATACAAGTGATAAAATTATTAAAATTAATGGTAATTTTTTGATTTTTTTCATAATAAGTATTTTAATTAGTTGTTATAATATAACAGTGTGTAATAATATAACATTTACAAGTCAAGTGATAAAATGAATTCGAATAATATTTTAGTAAAATTAAATAACGTAGGTTTTTGTCAAAATGGAAAGTGGCTAGTTGAAGGTGTTTCTTTAAACGTTGAAAAAGGAAAAATTGTAACACTTATTGGCCCAAATGGATCAGGCAAAAGCACAACTGCTAAAATTGCATTAGGTATTTATAAAAATATTCAAGGTAGTGTTGAAAAATATACTAGTAAAGTTGGTTATGTTCCTCAAAAGATTTCAATAGATTGGACTTTACCACTAAGGGTTCATGATTTTATGACCTTAACAGAAAATATTAAAGATAATGAAATAAATGAAGCTTTAACATTGACTGGTGTATTGAGTCTTAAAAATAAAAATTTAGGTAATTTATCTGGTGGTGAATTTCAAAGAGTTTTACTTGCTAGGGCTATTTCAAAAAAACCAGAATTACTAGTGTTAGATGAGCCAGTCCAAGGTGTTGATTACACCGGAGAAATTGCATTATATGAATTAATTAAAAAAATTTCAGATACACTAAATTGTGGAATTTTATTAATATCTCACGATCTTCATACGGTAATGACGGCAACAGACCATGTTGTTTGTTTAAATGGACATGTTTGCTGTTCAGGTACACCACATGATGTTGCAAAAAATAATGAATATAAGACATTATTTGGTGAACAAGCGTCACAAATTCTTTCTGTTTATGAGCATAAACACGACCATGTTCACTCTGATGAAGGGAATATAAAAAAGAATTAAATGTTTGATGATTTTTTTATAAGAGCGTTGGTTGCTGGAATTGGAATTGCATTAGTTACAGGACCACTCGGGTGTTTTGTAGTTTGGAGAAGATTATCCTATTTTGGTGATACACTTGCCCACTCTGCATTACTAGGTGTAACAATGGCATATAGTTTTGATTTAAATATTGCTCTTTCTGTATTTATAATTTCATCAGTAATTGCTTTAATATTAATTCAACTTCAAAAAAAAACTAATTTACCAGGTGATGCTTTACTTGGTCTACTAGCGCACTCATCACTTGCTGTTGGTTTGGTAGTAATTGGCTTTTTAACATTTATTAGATTTGATATTATGGGATTATTGTTTGGTGATATACTAGCTGTAAATACTAATGATATCTTTACAATATGGATTGGTGGAGCGATCATATTAATAGTGCTTAAATTAATTTGGAAACCTTTATTTGCCTCAACTGTAAATTATGAATTAGCAGAAGCTGAAGGATTAAATCCTGATAGAGCAAAAGCTATATTTACTATTTTAATGGCAGCAGTTATTGCAATATCAATTAAAATGGTAGGATTGTTACTGATAACTGGAATGTTAATCATACCAGCCGCTATGGCTCGAAATATATCAGATAGTCCACAGAAGATGGTTTTATTCTCAGTAATTGGTGGTCTTTTATCAGTTATATTAGGTTTATTTTCTTCATTAGAATTTAACACCTCATCTGGACCTTCAATAATTGTAGCCGCTTTAGTTTTATTTATATTATCTTTACTTAATATTAAACAATCGATTAAATTGAAAAACTAATAACAAATTGATAAGAATTTACAGATGGAAAAAGAACACAATCTTTCTAAAAACCAAAAAATTATTTTTGATATAATTGATAAATCTGGTGGGCCGATGAAGGCTTACTCAATTTTGTTTGATGTTCAAAAAAAAGGAATAAAAGCACCATTACAAGTTTATAGAGCTTTAGATAAATTGGTTGCAATTGGAAAAATACATAAAATAGAAAGTAGAAATGCCTTTATAGCTTGTCAAAATTCTAGTTGCCAAATTTCAAAAGCAACTGCATTTTCTATTTGTGAAAGTTGTGAACAAGTTTCTGAAATAAGTAACAATAAACTCTCAAAATATTTATCAAATTTTGTTGATGAGACTGGAATGAAATTCACTAAATATAATTTAGAATTTTTTGGTTTATGCAAAAAATGTAAATCAAAATAATGAGTACTGTTTCTTTAACATTAGATGAAATTTTTGATTTAGCCAAAAAAACTTTATTAGCAAATGGATGTGATGATGAAACAGCATCTTTATTATCAAATTTAATTAGAAATGCTGAAAGAGACGGTTCTGTTTCTCATGGTTTATTTAGATTACCTGCTTATGTTTCAGGTTTAAAAAGTGGAAAAATTAATGGAAAAGGTAAACCTGAAGTTAAAAAAATTTCAGCATCAGTAATTAAAGTTAAAGGTAATAATTGTTTAGCTCCAGTAGTATTGAGTAAAAGTTTGCCAGAATTATCTAAAACTGCAAAAGAAAATGGTGTTGCAGTTTTGGCTATTAATAACTCTCACCATATGGCTGCAATGTGGCCTGAAACAGAAAAATTAGCTGAAGATGGTTTAGTTGCTTTTGCTTGCACCTCTTATAAGCCAGCTGTAGCTCCCGCAGGTGCAATCAAACCTTTATTTGGAACAAATCCAATTTCATTTGCTTGGCCTAGACCAGGAAAAAATCCTGTAGTTTATGATATGGCAACAGCTTCCATGGCAATGGGTGAAGTCCAAGTTGCTAAGAGAGAAGGGCATAAAGTTCCACTTGGAACAGGACTTACAAAAGATGGTAAAGAAACAACAGATCCAGCAGAGATTGCTGACGGTGGTGTTCTATTACCTTTTGGTGGATACAAAGGCTCTGCTATAGCGATGATGGTTGAATTATTAGCAGGTGCTTTAGTTGGCGATAATTTTAGTTACGAAACAGCTGCAAAAGATAACAACGATGGCGGCCCTCCAAGTGGTGGAGAATTTATTCTTGCTATATGTCCTGATAAAACTGCAGGAACTAGTTGGCAAAAACATGCTGAAGAATTTTTTGATAAAATGAAATCAATGGGTGAAGTAAGATTACCTGGCGAAAGAAGACATAAAAACAGACTAGATACAGGCCCTAGAAACATTAATGACGAACTGGTTAATAAAATTAAGTCTTTAAGCTAATTTAATTTCAATAGGTGTGTGATCTGAAGGTTTTTCTCTTCCTCGAGGATCTTTATTAATATTTATATCTTTCACTAAATCTATTAAGGAATTTGAAACTAAAAAATGATCTATACGCATACCATTATTTTTTTGCCAAGCACCTCTCATGTAGTCCCAGAATGTATAACCTTCTTTATCTTCATTAAAATGCCTGTAAACGTCACTAAAGCCCAGATTCAAAATCTCTCTAAATTTTTTTCTAATTTCAAGACGATATAAGGCATCATCTTCAAAACTTTTGACATTGTATACATCTTCAGCTGCTGGAATAACATTGAAGTCACCTGCAAGTATTATATTAGAATTTTTCTTAGTTAATGATTTTAGTTGTTTAATTAATTGATCCATCCAATCTTTTTTATAAGCATATTTTTCTGTATCGACAGGGTTTCCATTTGGAGTATAGATATTTATTAATTGAATATTCTTTTTATTATAATCAACTTCTGCAGAAATTATTCTAGATTGTTTAAGTTTGTCTTTAATTAAGTCTGTTCTAATATTTTTTAATTTTTTTTTTGAAATAATTGCAACACCATTATAACTTTTTTGACCAAAAACATGACTTTTATAATCCATTGCTGAGAAATCATCATAAGGAAAATTAACATCTTCAGTTTTAATTTCTTGCATCATTAAAATATCAGGCTTGTATTTTAGTAAATAGCTTTTGATATTTTCAATTCTAGCTCTTACAGAATTTACATTCCATGAAGATACAATCATCAAAGCGAAAAAGAAACACCACAACCACATGAAGATTTAGTCTGTGGGTTGGATATTTTAAAAGACTCTCCCATTAGTTCTGAAACGTAGTCAACTTCTGAATCTTTTAATAAATCAGCTGAAGTTTTATCAATTAAAATATTTTTAAATGTTAAATCATCTTCATTTTTTGATTGTTCAAATGTAAATTCATATTGAAAACCAGAGCATCCACCACCTTTAATTGCGATTCTAAAAAAAGAACCTTCGTCTTTTTTAGACAACAAATTTTGTATTTGTTTTAGAGCATTATCGGTAAATTTAATTTCTTTAATCATGTCTGAACACTGGTATTACTAATATAGTACTTAATTATTTAAATTAAAGGATGAAAAAACACTCACAATTAGGGGTATTTAAAAGCAAGGGAAGGCTTAACAAAGAACCTACTTCAAAATACAGATCACCTTTTCAAAGAGATAGAGATAGAATAATTCATAGCGCATCATTTAGAAGGCTAAAACATAAAACCCAAGTTTTTGTAAACACCGAAGGAGATCATTTTAGAACAAGAATTACTCATTCAATTGAAGTTGCTCAAATAGCAAGATCTATAGCTAAATATCTTAATTTAAATGAGGACTTAACAGAAACGTTAAGTCTAGCTCATGATTTAGGACACACTCCATTTGGTCATGCTGGTGAAGATGCTCTAGATGAATGTATGGAAAGTTATGGTGGTTTTGATCATAATTTACAAACATTAAGAATTATTATGTTTTTAGAAAATAAATATTTCAAATTCAAAGGTCTGAATTTATCAATTGAAACTTTAGAAGGACTTTTAAAACATAATGGACCTGTTGAAGATACAGATTTAGTAAATAAATTAATTGGACTAAAAATATTTAAAAGAAAGATTAATTTTAAAACATATCCTTCATTGGAAGCTCAAATTTCAGCAATATCAGATGATATTGCTTATAATAATCATGATATTCAGGATGGAATTAACGCTAATTTGTTTAAGCTAGAAGAGCTTATGGAGATAGATTTTTTTAAATCAATTTATCTTAAATATAAAAAAAAGATTAATATAAAAAATTATAAGATTGCAACATATCAAATTATTAGAGACTCGATTGATCTAATGATTAGAGATCTATTGGCAAATACTCAAAAGAACTTAAAAAATCTTAAAATAAAATCAATTAAAGACATAGCAAATTCTGATCAATTAATAGTTTGTTTTTCAGATAAAATTGAAAATTCTGAAAAAGAAATTAGATTATTTTTACGAAACAAAATGTACGACAACAAACTAGTATTAAGAAAGAATCAAAGAGGAAAAATTATTATTAAGAAGTTATTTAATGCAATTAAATTAAATCCAAGAAAATTTCTAACAAAAGATCAATTGACTAAAGATAAATTTAGAGCTATTTCAGATTTTATTTCAGGTATGACAGATCGTTATGCTATTAACCTATATAATAATGTTAAATGAATATTTTTGAACTATATTTAGATAAGATTAAATCAGCTATAGTTGAGTTAAGTAAGAAGGGTGAGATTATTATTCCGGAGACATTTAATGGAATTAACGCAGAAATACCTCCTTCTAAATTCGATTGTGATATTTCAACTAATGTCGGGATGGTTCTTTCAAAATTGAATAAAAAATCTCCATTAGACCTTGCTGAAAAAATATCTTCTTTTCTAAAAGATAGCGACCCGCTTATTCAAACAATAGATATTGTTAAACCAGGTTTCATCAATATTAAATTTAAACCAATTTTCTGGTCAAATTTTATAGAAAGTATTATTACTAATTCAGAATCATTTGGTATTAATGATAAAGAACAAAAACTTAACTATTTAGTTGAGTTTGTTTCGGCTAACCCAACTGGTCCTTTACATGTCGGTCATTGTCGTGGAGCAATATTAGGTGATGTAATTTCAAATATATTAATCTTTAACGATCATAAAGTTACTAAAGAATATTATGTTAACGATTATGGAAATCAGATTAATAACTTTACTAAATCTGTTTTTGCTAGAATACGTGAGGTAAAATTTAATGAAAAATTTCCTACTGATAATCTTGATCTTTACCCTGGAGATTATTTAATAGATTTTGCAAATAATATTATTTCATCAAACACTGCATTGGATTTTGACAATTATGATGATGTCTGCGAAAAATTAACTGCGCTATCAATTGAACAAGCCTTACTATTGATAAAAAAAAATCTTAAAAGTCTTGGTATCAAACATGATAATTTTATTAGTGAGAAAAGCATTGTTACAAATAAAGAAGTTAAAAATGTAATCCAATTTTTGGAAAACAATAATTTTGTTTATAAGGGTAAAATTAAAGCACCAGCAGGTGAAGACACAAAAAATTGGGTAGAAAGAGAGCAATTGTTGTTTAGATCAACAGATTTCGGTGATGATAAGGATAGAGCCTTACAAAAATCTGATGGCACTTGGACTTATTTTGCAAGTGATGTTGCATACCATAAAAATAAAATAGATCGTAAATTTGATTATTTAATTAATATACTTGGTGCAGACCATGCTGGTTATATAAAAAGAATTTCTTCTTCAGTTGAAGCGTTATCAGGAACAAAAAATAAATTAATCTGTAAAATTAGTCAGCTTGTAAAATTAATTAAAGATAAGAAACCATTTAAAATGTCTAAAAGAAAAGGGGATTATATTACAGTCGATGATTTAATTGAGGAAGTTGGCAAAGATGCAACTAGATTTATTATGTTAAACAGAAGTAGCGATGTTGAGTTAGATTTTGATTTTGATGCAGTTAAAGAAAAATCAAAAGATAATCCACTTTATTATGTTCAATATTGTTATGCTAGAATTTCATCTGTATTTAGACATTTGGATAAAGACTTAGATAAAGATGTTGTTATAGATAATTATAATTTTGAATATTCATCAGATGAAATCAAAATCTTAAAGAAGATCTCGGAATGGCCTAAATGTATCGACTCAGCAAGTACAAAGCTTGAGCCTCATCGTATACCAATTTATTTATATGAGCTTGCAGCAGAATTTCACTCTTATTGGAATCTAGGTAAACAATTTCCTGAAAAAAGATTTATAAATGATCAGAAAAGTATTTCTCAAGATAAATTAATTTTTTTAAAAGCGATTGCTAACGTTGTCAAATCAGGAATGGATATAGTTGGCGTTGATTCTCCAACTAAGATGTAATGCTGAAAGAAATTAAATATTTTATATTTATAGTTATCATTTCTTTATTTCTCTTTTTTACAGGTAAATATTATTTTTCAGATGAAAACATAAAAAATTCATACAGATCTCATAAAAATATTAATGAAAAGGTTAAAATTTATTCCAAAAAATTACCATTATTGAAAAATGACACAGAAAATATAATTGAATATGTGAAACAGACTGACAAAAAAAAGAAGAAAAAATTTAACTTTTGGAAACTTTTAGATAATGATTAAAAATAGAAGAGCTTTTATAGTTGGTATTAAATCACTTCAATTGTCTAAAAATGAAATAGATTTTTTAAGAAAATATAAACCGTGGGGTTTAATATTATTTTTAAGAAATATAAAGTCGATTAAACAAACAAAAAATTTAACAGATAATATAAGAAAAATTTTCAAAGATAAAAATTATCCAATATTAATTGATCAAGAGGGTGGTAGAGTAAACAGATTAAGTAACATTATTTCCTTTGATAACTTTACGTCAGAATATTTTGGCAATCTTTATAAAAAAGACATAATGAAATTTAATATAATTTATAAATTGTTTATTGATAACACTTCTCATTTACTAAAATTAATTGGTGCAAATATTAATACTTTACCAGTTTTAGATCTAAGAGTTAAAGGAGCTAGCAATATTATTGGTGATCGATCTTTTTCTAAAAATGCCAACACCGTTTCAAAAATTGGTGATTTATGTATAAAATTATTTAAGGATAATTCGATTGGAACCATAATAAAACATATTCCAGGCCATGGATTAGCTAAGGTCGATAGTCATAATTTTACTCCTATAGTTAATCAGTCTATTAAACATCTTAAAAAAAACGATTTTTCTGCCTTTAAAAAGAAAAATTGTTTTTTTGCAATGACGGGACACATTATTTATAAAAATTTAGATCAGTTGAATACGGCAACTCACTCAAAAAAAGTAATTAAGTACATTAGAAACAGTATAGGTTTTAAAAATATTTTAATTTCAGATGATCTTTCGATGAAAAGTTTAAAGGATAATATGAAAGACAATACAATTAAAGCGTTTGAGGCAGGATGCAATATAGCCCTTCATTGTAACGGTAAACTCAATGAAATGAAGATCGTCGGAGATAATTCACCCTTGATAAGTAGCTTTATATCCAAAAAAACATCACAATTTTATAAAATTTTAAGATAATATTTTAATATGTCCGAGACTGATTCTGTTTTGTTTAATGTTGATATAAATAACTACAATGGTCCATTAGATGTATTACTTGATTTAGCCAAAGCTCAAAAAGTTGATCTAGAGGAAATATCAATAACTAAACTAGCTGATCAATTTCATGAATATATTAGCAATGAAAAGAATTTAAATTTAGAAATAGCTTCTGAATATTTGTTAATGGCTACATGGTTAGCTTATTTAAAATCTAAATTATTATTACCAGGTACACCTGAGGAAGAATTTAAAGTTCAAGAAGTTGCAGAAAAACTAAAATTACAACTTAAAAAATTAGAACTTATTAGATTGCTTTCAGAACAAATGTTAAAAAGAAAACGATTAGGTAGAGAAATCAGAACACGTGGAATAAAAGGAAATATTAGATCTATTTATAGTTCAGAATACAACGTAAGCTTATTTGAACTTTTAAAGGCATACTCTTCAGTTGTAATGACCAAAGACTTTCAAACTATGAGCATTCCTAAATTGCCTGTATTTACTACAGAGGATGGAATTAAAACTATAAAACAGTTCCTAGGAAAATTAATGGATTGGAAAAACATAAATGATTTAATACCAAAAAATTTTAAAAATGGTTCTAAATATAAAAGAACAGGTAAAGCAGGAATTTTTGCTGGATCATTAGAATTAGTTAAAGAAGGTAATCTCTCAATGAAACAAGATAATTTATTTGATGATATCTATGTAAGGGAAATTAATGATTAAAAAAGAAAAATTATCAAAGGATAATATAGTTAAGTTCCCATTAAAACTTACTGATCTTGAAAAAGAAATTGAAGCTGTAATTTTTGCAGCTGCCGAACCTTTGGATGTTGATACAATAGAGAGTAAAATTTCCAAAAAATCGAATATTGCTAAATCATTAGAAAAATTACAATTAGAATATTCAAGCCGTGGTATTAATTTAGTCTGTATAAAAGATAAATGGTCTTTTAGAACTTCGCCAAAACTTTCTGGTTTAATGACTCAGGAAAAAACTGTTGAAAAAAAATTATCTAGAGCTGCCATAGAAACTTTAGCAATAATTGTTTATCATCAACCAGTTACTAGAGCAGAAATTGAGGAAATACGTGGTGTTGCATTTGGAACAAATACATTAGAAATCTTAATGGAATTAGATTGGGTCAAGCCAGGTGGGCGTAAAGATGTTCCGGGTAAGCCAATACAATACTTAACTACAGATGGTTTTTTAAGTCATTTTAATTTACAGAAATTGTCTGATCTTCCAACAGTGGATGAATTAGGTGCAGCTGGTTTGATTGATAGTACTAGTGTTGATAATGCAATTTTTGGTTCGAGTAAATTTTTTAAAGAAAAACAAGATGAAAAAAAAGAAGATATTTATTCTAATATAGATGAAATGCTTAACAGCACTCTTGATGAAGAGGAAAAAGATACATAAAAAAGTGACTTTAAAATCTCTCATAAAAGGGTTATAAGTTTCCATGAGCATAGGAATTTGGCAAATAGCAATTGTTGTAATATTAGTTGTTCTATTATTTGGACGAGGAAAAATATCTAGTTTAATGGGCGATGTTGCTAAAGGTATTAAAAGTTTTAAAAAAGGAATGGCATCAGATGTTACTGATGACAATGAGCCAAAAAACATTTCCGACGATAATAAAGACTCAAATAATAAAGATTAAGTTACATGCCTACTATTGGTTGGTTTGAAATTTTAATTGTTGTAGCTATAGCTATTGTGGTCCTTGGCCCCAAAGATTTTCCTTTAATGTTAAAAAAAGCTGGTTCTTGGATTGGAACAGCAAAAAGATATATCAATGATATTCAAAATGAAGTTTCAAATATTGATATCGATGATGAAAAAATAAATGAAATAAAAAAAGATAACAAAAAAGATGAATAATGAGGAAAAAGAAGGTGGCTTTATAAGTCATCTAACTGAATTAAGAAAAAGACTTATTCATAGTTTTTTATTTCTGTTTGTATTTTTTATTGGATGCTATTTTTTTGCTGAAAACATATATGGATTTTTAGTAGATCCTTTTGCAAAAGCAGTAAAGGATGATGGATCTGAACGAAGATTAATTTTTACCGCATTACAAGAAACCTTTTTAACATATTTAAAGGTCTCTTTTTTCACTGCTTTTTTTGTGACATGTCCATTTATTCTTATGCAAATATGGAAATTCATAGCACCTGGCTTATACAAGCATGAAAAATTAGCTATTATGCCTTATTTAATATTAACTCCAATTTTATTTCTTTTAGGAGGCATGCTTGTCTATTACCTCATAATGCCACTCGCAATTAAATTTTTCTTATCATTTGAAAGCACTGGTATTTCAACAAGCCTACCAATTCAACTTGAAGCTAAGGTAAACGAATATTTATCCCTTGTTATGAAACTTATCTTTGCATTTGGTTTAAGTTTTCAGTTACCTGTTGTTTTAAGTTTGTTAGCTAGAGTAGGTATTGTTGATAGTCAGTTTTTAAAAGATAGACGTAAATATGTTGTAGTGATAATTTTTGCTACAGCGGCATTACTTACTCCTCCTGATCCTATAACTCAAATTGGTTTAGCTATTCCATTATTAATTTTATATGAATTATCAATATTTTCTGTAAAATTTATAGAAAACAAAAATTTAGAAAAAACGGATGCATAATATTAAAGAAATCAGAAAAGACTTTTCCGTATTTGCACAATCTCTTTCAAAAAGATCAGTTAACATTGATTTTGAAAATTTACAAAAATTAGATGAGCAAAATAGAGAGTTAATTCAACAAAAAGAGACTTTGGAAAAAGAAAAAAAAGATATTTCTAAATCTAAAGACGAAGCAATGTTTAAAAGATCAAAAGAAATTTCTTCTGATTTAGTAAAAATTTCAGATAATCAAAAGAAAGTTAAAATAGAACTAGATAATATATTATCTAATATTCCTAATATTCCACATCCAGATGTTCCAAATGGCAAAGACGAAAATGATAATATTGAAATTTCTAAGTCAGGTAAAATTCCTAATTTTGATTTTAAGCCTAAATCTCATTATGAATTAGGTGAAAAACTACAAATGCTTGATTTTGATCTTGCTACAAAAACTACAGGCTCACGATTTGTTTTTGTAAAAAGTAAATTAGCTTTACTAGAAAGAGCTTTGTCGAATTTTATGCTTGATACTCACGTAAATCAAAATCAATATCAAGAAATATCACCGCCATTAATTGCATCTGACAATACAATGTTTGGTACAGGCCAGTTGCCAAAATTTGAAAATGATCAATTTGAAATTAAATTTGATGAAGGAGTGGATAGGAAATTTTTAATACCTACAGCTGAAGTAATACTAACTAATATTGTTAAAGATAAGATTGTTGATCTTAAAGATTTGCCTATACGATTTGTTGCATCCACACCTTGTTTTAGAAAAGAAGCTGGAAGTTATGGAAAAGATACTAAAGGTATGATTAGGCAACATCAATTCTATAAAGTCGAAATGGTTAGTATCGTTGAAAAAGAAAAGTGTTTAGAAGAGTTGGAAAGAATGACTAACTGTGCAACAGATATATTAGACAAATTAGAATTACCTTATAGAAAAATTATTTTATGTTCAGGGGACATGGGTTTTAGTGCTGAAAAAACTTATGATATAGAGGTATGGTTACCTTCAGAAAATAAATATCGCGAAATATCATCTTGTTCATCTTGCTCAACATTCCAGGCTCAAAGAATGAAAACAAGATATAAAAATGAAAATAAAGAAACACATTTTGTTGGCACTCTAAATGGAAGTGGACTTGCTGTTGGTAGAACATTAATAGCTGTTTTGGAAAATTATCAGCAAAAAGATGGATCAATTATTGTTCCAAAAGTATTAAGACCTTATATGAACAATTTAGAAATTATTTCATTCAATTAAAGTTGTTTTCATTATTAAGATAGTATAATAATTCAGCTTATTTATAAGGAGATTTATGGAAGGTTCAGGAATAGGACAATTTATACCACTAATTTTAATTTTTGTTATTTTTTATTTTTTCTTAATAAGACCTCAGCAAAAAAAAGTTAAAGAACATAAGGCAATGGTTGAAGGTTTAAAAAGAGGTGACAAAGTTATCACTTCTGGAGGTATTACTGGTACTGTTGAAAGATTAATTGATAACGATAAAGTTGAAGTTGAAATAGCTGAAAATGTCAAAGTTGAAATTGTTAAAGCAACTGGTATTCAAGGTCTTTTAAATAGTCAAGAAGTTAAAAAATAATCAATTAAACTAAAGTGCTTTATTTCTCGAAGTTTAGAATTGTATTTATAACTCTTTTTTCACTGTTATTTATTGTAATTGCTTCATCAAATTTATTTAAAATTGATGATGATTTCTTTGATAAGAAAATAAATCTAGGATTAGATTTACAAGGTGGTTCTTATCTTCTATTAGAAATCGATAACGCTCCAGTCATAGAGCAAAAACTTCAAAATTTAACCACAACTATTAGAAATTATTTTAAAGATCAAAATATAAAAATAAATAACATTAAGATAGAAGGTGAAAGTATTTTTTTTAATGTTGATGATCAAAACAAACAATCAATCATTGATACTTTTACGGATGAAAACAGTGATATAAATCCCTATTATCCAAGATTTAAGTCACACCAATTAAATATAGAAGACACAGGACTTAATTTAAAAATAAATTTTTCAAAACAAGGATTAATTACTCTTAAAACATCATCTCAAGATCAAGCAATTGAAATTGTTAGAAGAAGAATTGATGAAGTTGGAACGAACGAACCAAATATATTAAAAAGAGGAAATAATCGAATTTTAGTTGAGCTTCCTGGTTTAGATGATCCTATGAGAGTAAAATCTCTTTTAGGTAAAACAGCAAATTTAACTTTCAGATTTGTTACTAATAATGAAAATGATAGTTTTGGTGTTGAAAAGTTAAAGTATGAAGATGGTATTGAAGAAGCAATAGTTAGCAAACGTATTATTATAAGTGGTGATAATCTCTTAGATGCTCAACCTCAAATGGATACTCAGGCTAATCAAACAATTGTTACTTTTTCATTAGATAGAGTAGGTGCAAAAAGATTTGGGAAAGCAACATCCACTGGAATTGGCAAACAACTTGCTATTGTATTAGATGGTAAAATAATAAGTGCCCCTGTAATAAGAGACACTATTGCAAGTGGTTCTGGTCAAATTAGTGGAGGGTTTACATTTCAATCAGCGACAGATTTAGCACTACTACTTAGATCTGGTGCATTGCCAGCACCATTAGAAATTATTGAAGAAAGAACAGTTGGTCCCGATCTAGGTCAGGACTCGATTAATGCTGGAATGATCGCTTTAGCAATTGGATTTCTTTTGGTTATAATTTTCATGTTTGTTAAATACAAAGTTTTTGGATTAATCACTAATGCAACATTAATTATTAATTTATTTATTTTGTTGGGAATTTTAACATTATTTGAAGCTACATTAACATTACCAGGAATAGCAGGGATAATTTTGACTGTTGGTATGGCAGTCGATGCAAATGTTTTAATATTTGAAAGAATTAAAGAGGAATTAAAAGATGAAAAAAATAATATATTAGCTTTTGATAGTGGCTATATAAAATCTAGAACAGCTATTATAGATGCTAACATCACTACATTATTAGCAGCAATTATACTTTTTTTCATGGGCTCTGGTCCAATAAAAGGGTTTTCTGTTACATTAGGCATTGGAATTTTTACAACATTGTTTTCAGTATATTTTATAGCAAGGCTTTTCACTAGCCTCTATGTATCTAAAAATAGAAATAAGGAAAATTTAATTTAATGATAGCTTTTAATAAATATTATAATCACTTTAATTTAATATCAACAATATTAATTGTTTGCTCACTGTTTTTACTAGTTTTTAAGGGGCTTAATTTTGGGATTGATTTTAAAGGGGGAACTTTAATTGAACTAAGGTCTTCTGATAGCAAAGTGAATGTTAGCTCTTTAAGAGATAAATTTAGTCAAATGAATCTTGGTGATGTATCTGTTAAAAAATTTGGTAATGATAAAGATTACTTGATTAAATTTGAAAATAAAGACAATAAGAAAAATGTAATTGAAGAAATAAAGATCAATCTTGATAAATCTTTTGGAAATAATTTCAATTTTAGAAGGGTTGAAAATGTTGGACCAAAAGTAAGTGAAGAATTATTAAAATCTGGAGTAATTGCAATCTCCTTATCTTTAGCAATAATGCTATTTTATATATGGATAAGATTTGAATGGCAATTTAGTCTTGGGGCTATCTTAGCTTTATTTCATGATGTTATAGTCACGCTTGGAGTGTTTTCTCTATTTAGCTTAGAAATTAATTTATCCATTATAGCAGCTGTGCTAACTATAGTTGGGTACTCAATGAATGATACTGTTGTAATTTTTGACCGTGTTAGAGAAAATTTAAGAAAATATTCTGATATAAAAATTTTTGAACTCACTAATATTTCTATTAATGAAACTTTATCTAGAACAATAATTACATCTGTTACAACTTTGTTGGCTTTACTAGCCATTTATTTCTTTGGAGGCGAAATATTAAAAGGGTTTTCTTTAGCTATGATTTTAGGTGTTATCTTTGGAACATATTCCTCAATATACATAGCTAATACAATTCTAGTTAGATTAAGAGTATCTCAAAAAACAGTTTTAAGAGAAGACGAAAATAAGCAAGTTTAATAAAGATTTTGTGATGCAACCATTGATAATAACATCGGAAGAGAAAGTAATGTGTTTGTTCTTGAAAACAACATTGCTGTCTTAGCTGATTTAGCTTTTAATTCAGGCTCACAATCTACAATACCAAGAGCTCTTTTTTGATTGGGCCATATAACAAACCAAACGTTAAAAGCCATGATAACACCAAGCCACATTCCTATACCTATAGCTGTATGCTTTGGAATACCAGATCCAATACTTAATGTCATTGCATCATGCAAATATCCATTTAAATGAGCAAGAATTAAACCAGATAAAATAGTAAAAGCAGCTGCCCATCTAAAATAAAATAATGCAGCTGGTGCAATTACTTTACCGATAGCAGGTTTTTGATCATCTGGAATTTTTCCCATATTTGGGATTTGAACAAAATTGAAATACCAAAGTAACCCAATCCACATAATAGCAACAATCACATGTATAAATCTAAACAACCAGCTCCAGAATAGTGCATCAAAAGCAAATCCACCATTTAAATAATATAACCCAAAAAATAGTAATACTGCTAAACCAAGTGATGCATGTATGGTTTTAGATAAAGATGTTAATAAATTAGTCATGATTCTAATTATTTATACACTAATTTATCAAAAATTTTAATAATCTTTTAATGTTTATTTTAAAAGAGGTTTTAAAAATTGACCTGTGTAACTGCTAGAAATTTTACATATCTCCTCGGGTTTACCCTCTGCTATTATATTTCCACCTTTCACACCGCCCTCAGGGCCCATATCAACTATATAATCCGCTGTTTTTATAACATCTAGATTGTGCTCTATTACCACAACCGTATTGCCAAGCTTAACAAATGTATGAAGTATTTCTAATAACTTTTTAATATCGTGTTGATGTAGGCCTGTCGTTGGCTCATCCAATATGTACATGGTTCGTCCAGTTGATCTTTTAGAGAGTTCTTTTGCTAGTTTTATTCTTTGAGCTTCACCACCAGAAAGTGTTGTAGCTTGTTGGCCGATTTTAATGTAACCCAAACCTACTTTTTTAAGTGTTAAAAGTTTTGTTTTAATATTTGATATATTTTCAAAATACTCACAACCTTCATCCACGGACATATCTAAAACATCAGCAATACTTTTGTCTTTAAACTTAATTTCTAATGTTTCTCTATTATATCTAGTACCTTTACATTCATCACATTGAATATAAACATCAGGTAAAAAATGCATCTCATATGTTATTACACCATCACCTTCACATGCCTCACACCTTCCACCTTTAACATTAAAAGAAAATCTTCCAGGTTTATATCCTCTAGTTTTAGAGTCAGGTAAACTGGTAAACCAATCTCTTATTGGACCAAATGCTCCTGTGTAAGTTGCGGGATTTGATCTAGGCGTTCTTCCTATAGGTGATTGGTCTATATCAATAATTTTATCTATCAACTCAACACCTTTATAACTTTTAAATGCTTTAGGTGTTTTTCTTGCTTTATTATTAAGTGTTAAATTTAAAGCGTGATAAAGAGTTTGTAATATTAAAGTTGATTTACCACTTCCAGAAACTCCAGTTATACAAGTGAAACTTCCTGTTGGTATTTTAAGATTGACATTATTTAGATTATTTCCTGAAGCACCATTAATCTCCACAAATCTTCCATTTTTTGCTAATCTTCGTGTTTTAGGAATTTCGATTATCTTTTTATTTGATAAATATTGACCAGTAATACTATTTTTGTCTTTTTTAATTTCCTCAAATGTTCCTTGAGCAGATATTTCACCACCGTTAGATCCAGCTTCAGGTCCCATATCAATAATATGGTCAGCATTCTCCATAGTTTCTGTATCATGTTCAACAACAATAACAGTGTTACCTAAATCTCTTAATCTTTTAAGAGCATTAATAAGTTTAACGTTATCTTTTTGGTGCAAACCTATTGAAGGCTCATCAAGTACATATAAAACACCTGTTAATCCTGATCCTATTTGTGATGCTAATCTTATCCTTTGGGCTTCGCCACCTGATAATGTTCCAGATTCTCTTGATAAAGTTAGATAATCAAGACCAACATTAAGCAAAAAATTTAATCTTTCATTTATTTCTTTTAAAACATGTTCCGCAATCTTAAATTGTCTTTTATCCAAGTTTTTTTCTAATTCTTTAAACCATTGTGATGCATCAAGAATTGATTTTCTCGTAACCTCACTAATGTTATGGTTATCAATTTTTACACATAGAGCTTCTTCTTTAAGTCTGTCTCCATTACAACTTTCACAAGCAGAGTCAGACTGATATTCTGCTATAGCTTCTCGTTTCCATTCACTATCAGACTCTAAAAATCTTCTCTCTAAATTGTTTATTACACCTTCAAAAGTTTTTTTATGTGAATATTTTTCGTACCCATCATCGTAATTAAATTTAATTTCTTCATCATCAGATCCATATAAAATTACATCTTTAATTTTTTTTGGTAACTTCTTCCATCTATCATCAAGTGAAAAACCATAATGTTTTGCAATAGATGCTAAAGTTTGAGCATAATACAATGTTGTAGATTTTGCCCAAGGCTCAATAGCTCCATCTGCAATACTTTTTCTTTCATCTGGAATTACTAAATTAGGATCAACATTTAACTTTATTCCAATACCCTCACATTCTTCACATGCTCCATAAGGACTATTGAAAGAAAAAAGTCTTGGTTCTATTTCTTCAATAGTGAAACCACTTTCAGGGCAAGCAAATTTAGTTGAATAAATTAGTTTTTCAACTTTCCTAAATTTTTGTGGTAATGTTTCATCTTCATATTCAACAAAAACTAAACCATTAGATAAATTAACCGCTGCCTCTATGCTTTCAGCTAATCTGTTTCCTAATTTTGAATTTAGTACAATTCTATCGACTAGAACTGAAATATCATGTTTAAGTTTTTTATCTAAATTTGGAGATTTTTCGATGTCGTATAAAATATTATCAATCTTGATTTTTCTAAATCCTCTTCTTTTGTAACTTAAAATATCTTTCCTGTATTCACCTTTACGCCCTCTTACTACTGGAGCATAAATATATATCGTACTTTTTTTTGGCAATTTTTTTACCAAATCTACAATTTGAGTTATTGTTTGAGAAGTAATTGGTTTTCCGGTAAATGGTGAATATGGGATACCTGCTCTTGCAAATAAAACTCTCATATAATCATAAATCTCTGTAACTGTTGCAACTGTAGATCTCGGGTTTTTAGATGTATTTTTTTGCTCGATAGCTATAGCAGGACTTAAACCTTCAATAAGATCAACATTAGGTTTTTTCATTTTATCCAAAAACTGTCTAGCATAAGCAGATAAACTTTCGACGTATCGTCTTTGACCTTCTGCATAGATAGTATCAAAAGCTAATGAGGATTTTCCTGACCCAGATAGACCAGTTATTACAACAAATTGATCTTTAGGGATTTCAACAGAAACATTCTTCAAATTATGTTCTTTGGCACCCTTAATAACTATCTTTTTGATCATATTTTTTGTTGCTTTGAGTTAATAAAATTAATAATGAGAAGAATTGTGATATAGTTCTTATTAATTAATTTAACAAATATTAAATATTATGGCTGGAAGTTTAAATAAAGTATTATTAATTGGTCGTTTGGGCGCAGACCCTGAGATCAAACAAATGGTTAATGGTAAAAGTGTTGCAAGACTTAGCTTAGCTACAAGTCAGTCTTGGAAAGATAAAAATACTGGTGAAAAAAAAGAGAAAACTGAATGGCACCGTATAGTTGTATTTAATGAAGGTCTTGTAAATGTTATCCAACAATACTTAAAAAAAGGTGCACAAATCTATGTTGAAGGTCAACTTACAACTAGAAAATGGAAAGATGAACAATCTGGCCAAGATAAATATTCTACTGAAATTGTCCTTCAGGGATACAACACTACCTTAACAATGCTTGGCGGTGGAAACACTGGTGGAGGAATTCAAAATGACACAACTCAACAAAATAATATTGAGGACTCATCACAAGTGTCAAATGATATGGATGACGAAATTCCATTTTAGTACCTATGCAAAAAACTGAAGCTCCAAAAGATAATAATATTAAATTAATCTCAATGCATGACGAGATGAGCTCGTCTTATTTATCTTATGCAATGAGTGTAATTGTTAGTAGAGCTTTACCGGACATAAGAGATGGATTGAAACCTGTTCATAGAAGAATTTTATATGCAATGTACAAAGGTGGATACGACTGGTCAAAACAATTCAGAAAATCTGCGAGAATAGTAGGAGATGTAATTGGTAAATATCACCCTCATGGAGATCAATCAGTTTATGATGCACTGGTTAGAATGGTTCAAGATTTTTCAATGAGCTTACCTCTTGTTCAAGGTCAAGGTAACTTTGGATCAATTGATGGAGATCCTGCTGCTGCAATGAGGTACACTGAAACAAGACTTTCAAAAGTTTCACAGTTTTTAATTGATGATATTGAAAAAAATACTGTTTCATACAAAAGTAACTATGATGAAACTGAAAAAGAACCAACTGTTTTACCAGCACAATATCCAAATCTTTTAGTTAATGGAGCTGGTGGTATAGCTGTAGGTATGGCAACCAGTATTCCTCCACATAATTTAGGCGAAATAATAGATGGAACTTTAGCATTAATTGATAATAAAGATATTAAGGTTAAAGAATTGATGAAACACATTCCTGGACCTGATTTCCCAACTGGTGGTGTTATAATTGGAAAAGATATCATTAAACAAGGATACAATAATGGAAGAGGGTCATTTAAGATTAGAGGTGAAATAGCGTCAGAAACTTTAAAAAATGGAAGAGATAGATTGGTTATTACATCAATTCCATATCAGGTTAACAAATCAGTACTAAATGAGAGAATCGCACAACTTGTTAGAGAGAAAAAAATTGAAGGCATTAAAGATATTAGAGATGAGTCTAATAGAGAGGGAATAAGGGTTGCAATTGATTTAAGAAACGGTGTCGAGCATGAGACGATTAAAAGACAACTTTATAAAAACACTCAAATTGAAAGTTCATTTGGTTTTAATACTTTAGCGATTGTTGAAGGAAAACCAAAAACATGTAATTTAAAAGATTTTTTAACAAGTTTTTTATCTTTTAGAGAAGATGTTGTTATAAAAAAAACTAAATTTGATCTCCAAAAGGCAGAAGAAAGAGCGCATATTTTATTGGGATTATCTGTGTCAGTAGAAAACTTAGATAAGATTATTAAGATTATACGTTCATCTAAAACTCCTGATGACGCTAAACAATCTATATTAAAAATAAAATGGAAAATTAATAAAACTCAAAAACTAATTTCCTTAGTCGAAGGCAAAAAAAGTAAAAATGTTTATTTATTATCAGAGTCTCAAGTTATATCTATTTTAGAATTAAGATTACAAAAATTAACAGCTCTAGGAATTAATGAAATTGAAATTGAAATTAAGAAATTAGCTGAGTTAATAAACAATTACAAAAAAATTATATCTTCAAAAAAAGAACTTTTGAAAGTAATTAGCGAAGAACTTAGAAATATTAAAGAAAAATTTGCTGTCCCAAGAAGAACTAAAATCATTGACGCTGTATTAAATTACGATATTGAGGAAACTATTCAAAAGCAATCTGTAATTATAACTGTCACTTTACAAGGTTATATTAAAAGAGGGTCTTTAGATGGCGTTAAACAACAAAAAAGGGGTGGTAAAGGTAAATCAGGTATCACAACTAGGGACCAAGATTCCGTTGTTCAAACTCTGTCAGTTAACACACACACATCAGTTCTTTTCTTTTCTACAGAAGGATTAGTTTATAAGGTTAAAGCATGGAGGATACCTGAAGGCTCAACAACATCAAAAGGTAAATCATTGTTTAATATTTTGCCACTTAAAAATCATCAATCTATTAGTTCTATAATGCCAATGCCTGAAAATGAAACTGAGTCTAAAAATTATCAAATAATTTTTGCTACAGCCCAAGGTAAAGTTAGAAAAAATAGTTTGGAAGATTTTTCATCAATTAATGCCTCTGGTAAAATAGCAATGAAATTAGACAATAATGATAAAATTGTTGGTGTTAAAATATGTCAAGATGATCAAGATGTTATTTTAAGTACTAAATTTGGTAAATGTATAAGATTTGAAGCAAAAAAATTAAGAGTATTTAAAGGAAGATCGTCAAAAGGAATTAAAGGAATAGAACTAGCTTCAAATGATCAAATTGTATCTTTATCTGTAATAGATAATGATAAAATAAAAAAGAATGGTAAAAAATCTAAAGATGAAAAATCTGAGATTAAAGCTAAGGAAAAGTTCGTTTTATCGATAAGTGAAAATGGGTATGGAAAGAAAACTTCTCACACAGATTATAGAGTTACTAATAGAGGTGGAAAAGGTATAATTGGTATAGTTAACTCACCAAGAAATGGAAACATAACTTCATCATTCCCAGTTTTTGAAGGTGATGAAATACTTATTTCAACAAATAAAGGAAGAGTAATTCGAGTTGCTGTTAAAGAAATAAGAACCGCTGGTAGAAATACTCAAGGAGTAAGAATTATAAAATTATCAGGTGAAGAAAAAGTTGTATCTGCAATTAAAATTGACGATAATCTAATCTAATGAATAAGGTGGCTATTTATCCAGGTACATTCGACCCTATAACTCATGGTCATATTGATGTAATAAAAAAAGCCTTAAAGTTATTTGATAAAATTGTTGTTGGAGTATCAGATGTAAGTAATAAAAATTACTTATTTAGCTCTGAGGAACGCATCAATATTGTTAATAAAGCTTTATTTAAAGATTTAAAATTAAATAAAAAAAAAATATCTGTTATTTCGTTTAGCTCTCTTACAACTGATCTTTGTAAAAAATATAAATCTAATATAATTTTAAGAGGATTAAGAGCTGTTTCTGACTTTGAGTATGAGTTTCAACTTGCTGGTATGAATAGAAAGCTTAACAATAACATTGAAACAATTTTTTTAATGTCTGATGTAGAAAACCAAATAATATCTTCACGATTTGTAAAAGAAATTGTTAAATTAAATGGTGATATAAGAAAATTTACTACCAAAAGTACAATTAAATCTTTAAAAGATAAATATGAGTAGAATTTTAACAAATTTATTTATTTTATTTTTTTTATTTACTAATCAATTAATAGCACAGGAGAATATAATGATTTTAAAATTAAAAGATGGAGATGTCAAAATTGAGTTATTTGAAGATGTAGCTCCAAATCATGTAAAAAGAATTAAAGAACTAGCTGATAGTGGTCAATACGATAATGTTGTATTTCATAGAGTTATCGATGGATTTATGGCTCAAACTGGGGATGTAGAGTTTGGCAATTCATCAAATGACAATTTTGATGTAAGAAGAGCGGGTACAGGAAATTCAAATTTACCAGATTTAAAACAAGAATTTAGTAGTGTTCCTCACGAAAGAGGCACTCTCTCAATGGCAAGAACATCTGATCCAAACAGTGCAAATAGTCAATTTTTCATTTGTTTTGTTCCCACACCTTTTCTAGATAGACAATATACTGTTTTTGGAAAAGTTTTAGAGGGTATGGAGTTTGTTGATAAAATCAAAAGAGGTGAGCCAGCTTCTGACCCAGACAAAATTATCAGTTTTAAGTCACAATAAATTCTTTGAATGGCATTAAAAGATTTTGCCTTTAAAGTTTTAAAAAAAGATAAATTTGCAAGGTCTGGTTTAATTGAAACTCATAGAGGTAATATTAATACGCCTGCTTTTATGCCCGTTGGTACTCAAGCAACTGTAAAAGCTTGTACCATTGATGATATTAAAAAAACTGGATCAGAAATAATATTGTCTAATACTTATCATTTAATGATAAGACCAGGTGTAGATAGAGTTCAGTCAGCTGGTGGACTTCATAATTTTATGAATTGTGATTTACCAATACTTACAGACTCTGGTGGGTTCCAAGTTATGTCTTTATCTAAACTTAATAAAATTGATAGAGAAAAGGGTGCTATTTTTAATTCACACGTTGATGGTAAAAAATTTTATTTAAGTCCTGAAGAAAGTATTAGAATTCAATTAGGACTTAACTCAGATATTATTATGATCATGGATGAGTGTCCCAGAAAATCTGATGATTATGAATTGATAAAAAAATCAATGAACTTATCTTTATATTGGGCAGAAAGATCAAAAAAAGCTTTTGGTCAAAACCCACATAAGGCTCTCTTTGGAATTATTCAAGGTGGGTTATTTAAAGATCTTAGAATTCAATCACTAACTGAATTGACCAAAATTGGCTTTGATGGTTATGCAATGGGTGGACTAGCAGTAGGTGAGTCACAAAATGAAATGTTTAGAGTGTTAGACGATATTAAAAAACATCTTCCAGAAGAAAAACCGCATTATTTAATGGGTGTAGGAACGCCATCAGATATAATTGGTGCTGTAAAAAGAGGTATTGATATGTTTGATTGTGTATTACCTACAAGGTCAGGAAGAACAGGGTTAGCTTTTACATGGGATGGAAGGATAAATATAAAAAATAATAAATACCAAACTGATAATACTCCACTTGATACTAATTGTAGTAATTTAAACCTTAATAAATACTCAAAAAACTATTTAAACCATTTATTTAATACTAATGAAATTCTTGCATCTATGCTTTTAACTCTTCATAACATTAATTTTTATCAAGAATTAATGTCAGCAATCAGAAAAAATATATCTGAAGGTACTTTTGATCAATTTCATGACAAATACATTGATAAGTTGTAGCAGATATTCAAGTTTTAGTTCAATTTGACGTTTGAAAAATTAGAATAATTCTGTATATAACAATTATTCAATTTGAATATATGTGGGCCCTTAGCTCAGTTGGTAGAGCAATTCCCTTTTAAGGAATGGGTCGATGGTTCGAGTCCATCAGGGCTCACCATTTTCTTGAATGTTTAAATTTTAATTGGTGGATAGTCTAAAATTACTTCATTCATCTTTTCATTTAAATCTCTAATTCTATTATCAGACGAAGGATGTGTACTCATAAATTCTGGAGGTTCTTTTCCTTTATTAAGTTCTTTCATACGCTCCCAAATTTTAACTGTCTCTCTAATATCATAACCTGATAATGAGGAAAATATCATTCCAAGATAATCTGCCTCACTTTCTTGTTTTCTATTAAAAGGGTTTAAAATTCCAAGTTGTGCCAATAAGCCAACGGTATTTTGTCCTGTCGTTCTATTAATATCCGATAAAATTCCGCCACTGGCTATGTCAATAATTCTAGTACCAACATTTAATAAAGTTCCTCTACTAGCTCTTTCAACTGAGTGCTTTGCAACAGCATGAGCAATTTCATGACCCATTACAGCAGCAAGACCATTAGTATTTTTGGTTGCATCTAAAATACCTGTATAAACAGCTATTTTACCACCTGGCATGCACCAAGCATTATGCACTTTCTTTTTATCTATTAAAATATATTCCCAATCAAAATTTTTTGTTGGATCATCTAAATTTTCTCTATCAAAATATTTTGAAATTGAATTTTCCATTTTTTTTCCAATTTCTTTAATTTCATTGAGTGTTTTTGTATCATCACTCATTTTTTCTTTATCTTTGATTTTTTCAAAAATCATAGCAGCCTGTGCGTTAAGTTTAGACTCGGAAACAATTTTTAATTGTTTTCTTTCAGTTATTGGCGCAGTAGTACAAGATGGAAGCATAAAACTACCACAGCTACAACCAACATAAGATAAAAATTTTCTTCTATTCATTTTCATATATAATTGATAATATCATTCAATTATGAATCTTAATAATAAAATTTTATTAATATTATTTATTATAGCAATAGTTTTTGTAATTTACTCAAGTTTTAATTGATCATATGTCTAAAAATACAAATAAAAAATCTTTATCTTTAACTCTTAGAAACTATTTTATTACAGGTGTTGTTGTTCTAATACCTATTGGATTTACACTATACCTGACCAAAATTTTAATTGGTATATCTTCAAATATATTACCTAAAAATATTAATCCTAATAGCTATCTTCCTTTTAATATCCCTGGTGTAGAAATTCTAATTTCAATTATTTTTATAACTTTTGTAGGTGGAATTTCCCTATCTTTTTTTGGCAGAAGAATTTTAAAATTAATCGATGATCTGTTTAAAAGAATTCCTTTTTTAAGAACAGTTTATTCAGCAATTGTTCAAATGACAGAAACATTTTCTAAAAAAGATGATAATCAAAAAAGTGTTGTTTTAATTGAGTACCCAAGAAAAGGTGTTTGGGCAGTTGGATTTGCTACTAAAGAAAATAATGGTGAAATGGCAGAAAAAACTAATAAAAAACTCATTAATGTTTTTGTTCCAACCACACCAAATCCTACAAGTGGATTTTTATTAATGTTTCCAATTGAAGATGTTTTATATTTAAACATGACTTTTGAAGAAGCGTCTAAGTTTATAGTTTCTGCAGGAACATCAAATAACAAGTCCTAGGCAATATCATTGATAATATCTGCTCTATCATACAATTTTATAAGTGGTTTAAATTTACTTATATCTTCATTATTCATTTCAATTCTTCTGATTTCTTTTTCAGCAAGAAGGAAAAGATCACTATTTTGAACTGGGTCGGCTAACTTAAAATTTTTAATTCCGCTTTGTTTAAATCCTAAAATGTCACCAAATCCTCTTATTTTCATATCCTCTTCTGAAATGTAAAAACCATCATTAGAATCTTTTAATATATTAATTCTTTTTTTGGCATTTTCGCTTAAATTTGATCTGAACATAAGTATACAAGATGAGTCTTTTTCGCCTCTTCCAACACGACCTCTTAGTTGATGTAATTGTGATAATCCAAATTTATTTGCATTTTCAATTATTATTACGTTAGCATTAGGAAAATCTATACCAACCTCAATAATCGTTGTAGATACTAAAATCTGAAATTCTTTCTTTAAAAATTTATCTAATATAATTTCTTTATCCTCTAAATCAGTTTTGCCATGTAAAAGAGATACTTGATTTGGAAACAATTTATTTAAGTACTCAAATTTCTTAACAGCAGATGAATGGTCTAATTTTTTACTTTCCTCAATTAACGGACACACCCAAAAAATTTGATTTCCAAATTTTATCTCTTTTTTTATAAATTTAATAACGTCATCAATTTTATTTTCTAATTTACTATAAGTTTTAATAGGTTTTCTAGATTTAGGTTTTTCTTTTATAATTGAAAGATCCATATCTCCATAAAAAGTCATAGTTAAAGTTCTTGGAATAGGAGTTGCTGTCATTAATAATACATCGCAATTATTTCCACCTTTATCAGATAATCGTTTTCTTTGATTAACACCAAATTTATGTTGCTCATCAATTATAATAAGTCCTAAATTTTTAAAATTTACTTTTTTTTGAAAAATAGCATGTGTTCCAAAAATTATATGTATTTCGTTATTTGCTAATTTTTTTAAAATTTCTTTTTTAGCTTTATATTCAGATTTACCAGATATTAATTCTATATTAATTTGTTTTGAAAAAAGTTTTTTTGCAAAATTAAAATGTTGTCTTGCTAATATTTCTGTTGGAGCCATTATAGCCACTTGAAATCCAGAATTAACAGTATTGTAGGCAGCAAGCAAAGATACTATAGTTTTTCCACTTCCAACATCACCTTGAAGCAACCTAAACATTTTGTTTGTTGATGAAAGATCATTATTGATTTCTTCAAGTGTCTTTTTTTGATCATAAGTTAATGAAAATTCTAAATTTTTAATTATTTTATTTTGTTTTGTTTTATCTAAAAACTTACTTTCTTTTTTAATTTTTTTAATTTTTTTTCTAATTTCAGAATTTACAAGAAAGGTTGAAAAAATCTCATCAAATGCCAGTCTTTGATAAAAATTTTTTTTATAGTTTTCAATATTCTCTGGTTTATGTAGTTCAATAATAGCTTCATTCCATTTTATATTTTTAAATTTATTTTGAATATTCTTTGAATGCCACTCATCTAGAATGGGGAGATTTGTTATTATTTGAGTAATAATTTTATTGTAGATTTTTTCTGAAATACCCTCTGTTAATGAATAAGTGTTATGTTTTTGTTTTATAAGTGATGAGTCTTCAGAAATATATTTGGGATTAGTGAGTTGATATTTGTTTCTAAAAAATCCAATTTTTCCACTTACAGTAATTTCTTTTCCAAGTGGAAGAACTTTTCTTACATATCCATCATAACTATTAAAAAAAATACAATCAATTTCACCTGTCTCATCCTTGCAACTTACTTTATTTGGTAGATTTCTTATTCTAGGAAAAGAATATTTTAGAGGGACAATAGTAATCGTTTGGTTTTCACCTATTTTCAAATCTTTAATTTTTGTAGATTTGCTTCTGTCTGTATAGGATTTAGGTAATTTCCATATTAAGTCAAAAATATTATTAATTTTCTTTTTTTTTAATAAGTTTGTTGTTTTGATCCCAACACCTTTAAGTTTACTTAAATCTGATAATAAATATTCATAATTACTTTTATTAGTCATAAAGAGATAATATATTATATTTATGACTCTCAATATAGATCTATTAAAAAAAAAGATTATCTATCGATCTAATTATCGTGGTACAAAAGAAATGGATAAACTATTGGGATCTTTTACAAAAAAATATATTGAAATATTAAGCCTTAAAGATCTTACTGATTTAGAAAAATTATTAGATATAGATGATACAAATTTGTATAATTACTATAATGGCTTGAATTGTGATTTAAAATTCAAGGAAAACTACATTAATTCTTTATTTAAAAATTTTAAATACAATGAAGATTAAAATTTGTGGCGGAAGGACTGAGATTCGAACTCAGGAAAGAGTTGCCCCTTTGCCGGTTTTCAAGACCGGTGCATTCAACCACTCTGCCATCCTTCCGTGAGGAGTGTTTTATTATTATAATTATTTAATTCAACCATAAAATAGTCTAATAAAAGCTATAACTAATTAATCAGTTTAATTCCTATGAATAAAGAGTTTAATAAAGGACTATTCTTAGCTGGATTTGGTTCTTTTTGGTGGGGTTTTTTTGGAGTTTTTTATTTTAAATATATTGCATTTATAGGTCATGTAGAATTAGTTGTTCATAGATGTTTGTGGACTACATTTACTTTAATTATAACAACTTTTTTTTTTTCTAAGTGGGATATTTTTTTTACTATAATTAAAAGTAAAAAAAATTTATTTTATTTATTCTTGTCTGGTTTTCTTATTTTTATCAATTGGGCTGTTTGGATATATGCTATAGCAACGAATAGAATAATTGATGCAAGCTTTGGATATTTTATGATGCCGATCTTAAGTGTAATGCTTGGTTATATTTTTTTTAAAGAAAAACTTAATAAGAAAAGAATATTATCTATAGTATTAGTGATTATATCGATTTTATACTTGGTATTGATTAGCTATAAGTCTTTACCGTGGGTAGGAATAATAGTTGCCTTAAGTTGGGGTTTTTATAATCTAATAAGAAAAAAAATTGATATAGACACTGATATAGGTCTTTTAATAGAAAGTTTATATATTTTACCATTTGCAATAGTTACTTTTTACTTAATTTCTATAAATGGGCTTAATGATTTTAAGTTATCTGATCCACCAATGATGTTGTTTATTTTTTTGGCAGGTCCAATGACAGTAATTCCATTATTTTTATATGTTAGAGGTGTTGAGTTGTGTGGACTAGGTCCAACAGGTATGATTTTTTATATTACTCCAACATTGCAATTTTTATTGGGTTATTTTTATTATGATGAACCATTTTCATTGGCAAAATTAGTTAGTTTTATTTTTATTTGGATTGCTGTAATTATATATTTAAAGGATCTTTATGAAACTGGTTAACTATTTATTAATATTTATATTTTTAATTTTTACTCCATCACTTTCAGAAAGTCCATCTGACTTTCTTAAATGGAAAGATAATTTTAAAAAGATTGCTTTAGAAAATGATATTTCTGAAAAAACGTTTGATACAGTTATGGCTAACATAAAATTTCTACCAAATGTAATTAAGTACGACAGATATCAACCAGAATTTTATGAAGATACAAAAACATATATATCAAAAAGAACATCATCTAAAAAAGTTGTTAAAGGACAAGATTTTTACGAAAAAAATAAAAATTTAATTGATAATGTAGAAAATCTCTACAATATTGAAAAAGAACTTCTTTTAGCGTTAATGGGTATTGAGACTAACTTTGGTACTTATGTTGGTAAAATGGATATAATATCATCATTGGCGACTTTAAGTTTTGATAAACGAAGATCAGAATTTTTTTCAAAAGAATTAATAATATTATTAAAGTTAATAGAAAATAATCAAATTGATTACAAAACATTATATGGTTCGTGGGCAGGAGCATTTGGTTATTTTCAATTTATGCCATCAACGATGAAAAACTTTGCTATAGATTTTGATAAAAATAGTTACATTGATTTAAAAAATAATGATGATGCCTATGCATCTGCAGCAAATTATTTAAATAAAATAGGATGGAAAAATAATGAGCCATGTTTTTATAAGGTAGAATTATCAAACGAAATTCCAAATAAATATTTAAATGTTTCAGCAAAAAAAATACATAATAAAAAAAATTTAAAATATTTTAGAAAATATATAATAAATCAAGATATATTAGATAAAAAATTTGACGATTTAACTTCATCGATTGTAACACCTGATAAAGATATTATACCAGACGCTAAAAATTTAAGTCCAGCTTATATCGTTTTTGATAATTATGAAATTATATTACAATGGAACAGATCTTTAAGATTTTCATTAGCCGTATGTACGCTTAAGGAGAAAATAAAAAATGAATTATAAGATTTTATTTATATTATTCCTTACACTCTTAGCAAGTTGTGAGCAGAAAAATCTGAAAAAAAATATTATTAATCAAGAATTAGTAACAAAATATACAAATACAGGTTTTGCTTTAGTTTATAGCGATGTTTTAAAAAAAGAAAAAAAAATCTCAAAAAAAATAAACAATGGATCTTTATTAATTTTTCACAAAAGTTTAAAAAAAAATTCTTTTGTCAAGATAACAAATCCTATTAATCAAAAAACAGTAATCGCTGAAGTTGTTTCAAATAAAGCAAGATTTTCTGATTTTTATAATAGTGTAATAACATTAAGAGTAGCAGAAGAATTATTTTTAGATTTAAATGAACCTTATATTGATATTGTTTTAATCTCACAAAATTCAGTATTTATAGCAAAAAAAGCCAAAACTTTTACTGAAGAGAAAAAAGTTGCAGAAAAAGCTCCTGTTGATGGTATTAAAATTGACAACTTGGGTAATTCAAGTTTACCAAAAAAAGAAATTACAAAAGATCAAATATTTAAATACTCAATAAAGATTGCTGATTTTTATTATAAAGACTCTGCTAAGATCATGCTAGATAGAATTATTAATGAAACAAATATTAAGAATCCTATTATTAGAACAATAACTGATACGAAATATAGGGTATTATTAGGACCGTTTAATGATATAAAAAAATTAGAACACACATTTAATGAAATAAAGTTATTAAATTTTGAAAATATAGAGATTTTAAAAGATGTTTAAAAAATTATTTTTAATACTATTTCTTAGTTTTTTTCATACACAATTAGTTAATGCTAATCTCGATGTTAAAGCTAAGACTGCAATTTTACAAGATTATTATTCAGGTGAAATCTTATTCGAAAAAGAACCTGATATTTCTATATATCCAGCTTCAATGACCAAAATTATGACATCAATAATTGCATTTGATTTGATTAAATCGGGGGATTTAAAATTAAATGAAAAATTTATAATTTCTGAAAGAGCTTGGCGGTTATCTACTTCAGGATATTCTTCAATGTTTATTATGGTGGGTGACGAGGTATCAGTGGAAAATTTACTAAGAGGTATAATAGTTGCTTCTGGAAATGACGCTTGCGTAGCATTAGCAGAAGGTATCGCTGGTACTGAAGACGAGTTTGCAATTTTAATGACCTCAAAAGCAAAAGAAATAGGGATGGAAAATACTAACTTTTCTAACTCATCAGGTATAAGTGATCCGGATAATTACTCAACTGTTAGAGATATTTTAAAAATGTCAAAATATTTAATTGAAAAACATCCAAAATTTTATGAGATGTTTTCAGAAAAAAAATTTACTTGGAATAGAACAGGAGGAGATCCGATAACACAAGGTAATAGAAATCCTCTATTATATAAAAAATTAGGTGCTGACGGAATTAAAACTGGATATTTAGCTGCTGAAAAATACTCATTAGCTTCATCAATTATTAGAAATGGTAGAAGATTGATTGCTGTTGGAAGTGGATTTAATTCAAAAAATTCTAGATCAAGAGAAAGTTCAAAATTACTCACTTACGGTTTAACTAATTTTGATCTCGTCAATATTTCTAAGGCTAATGAACCATTTGAAAAAGTAGATGTATGGCTGGGAAAAGTTGACAAAGTTGACGTTTATACAAATCAAGATATCTACAAAACTATTAAAAAAGCTAAAAAAAAACTTCTAAAAGTTTCTATTAAATATGAAGGCCCTGTTGAAGCTCCGATTAAAAAGGATGAAAAAATTGCTATTTTAAAAGTTGTTTATAATGATGAGTTAGTTGGTGAATACGATTTACATGCTTCACAAGAAGTTAAAAAAGTAAATTTTGTATCTAGATTATTAAAATCACTTAATTATCTCATTTGGGGCGATGTCTAATAAACCAATTATAGTTTTTGAAGGAATAGAGGGAAGTGGAAAAAGTCACCACATTTCTGTTGTTTCTAAATATCTTAAAAAAAAAAGAATTAATCATATAAAGATAAGAGAGCCAGGTGGAAATTCTAATTCAGAAAAAATTAGAAAATTGATTTTAAACAACAAATCTAATTTCAATAAAAATACTGATTTATTATTATATATGGCTGCAAGAAGTGAAAATATAGATGTTATAAAAAAATCATTTAATAAAAAAATAATACTTATTGATAGATTTACAGATTCTACAATAGCATATCAGTATTATGGTATGGGTGTAGATTTAAATTTAATTGAAACTTTAAATAAATCTTTGCTTAAAAATATTAAGGTAGGTTTTACTTTTTTAAATATAGTTAATCAAAAAAATCTTCAAAAAAGATTAAAACAAAGAAAAGCATTAAATAGATATGATAAATTTAAAATGTCTTTTTATAATAAAGTTCAAAATGGATTTATCAAATTATCAAAAAAACAAAAAAATAAATATCAGTTAATAAACTCAAATTTAGAAATTGATAAAAATGAAAAATTGATTTTAAAAAAAATTGATAAATTGATAAAATGAATCTAAATCCGGTTAGTCAATTATTCTTATACGGTCATCACTCTGAATTTAATAATTTTATTAATCTTTATAAAAAAAAAAAACTCCCCAATAAGATATTATTATCTGGTGAAAAAGGAATTGGTAAATCTACATTAGGATATCACATTATTAATTACATCCTATCCATTGATGAGGACCATTCATATGATGTTAAAAATTTTATTATTAATCATAATAATAAATCATTTAAGTTAATTCTGAACAAATCTAATCCAAACTTTATTTTAATTGATATAGAAGACGATAAAAAAAATATTGATATTAATCAAATTAGAAATTTGATTTTAACATTAAATAAATCATCTTTTAACACAAAACCAAGAATTGTACTTATAGATAATATTGAACTTTTAAATATTAATTCGGTCAATGCTTTATTAAAAATACTCGAGGAACCAAACGATAATATATATTTTATATTAATTAATAATAACAAGAAAATACTACCAACACTTAAATCCAGATGTCTTAATTACAATATTCACCTTACCTCAAATCAATCATTTGATATTACAAATAAAATTTTAGGTGAAAATTTTATTGATTCAATTCATGATCAAATGATAAATAATTATGGAACACCAGGATCAATATTGAGTTTATTAGATTTTGCTAATAAAAATGATTTTGATTTAAGAGAAATTAATTTAAAAGATTTAATAAAAAAAATTATAAAAGAAAAAAAATATAAAAAAGATCAATATATTAAGTATTTATTATATTCATTAATAGAAGTCTATTTTAGGAAGAATGTGTCAGTTAAAAATATTAAACTTTTAAAAATACAAAATTATTTTTTAAAAAAAATTTCAAATACAAAAATTTTTAACCTAGATGATGAAAATCTATTAATGGAATTTGAAGATATGGTGTTAAATGGATAAAACGTTTTATATAACTACACCGATTTATTATCCTTCAGCCAAACCACATATGGGGCATGCTTACTCAAGCATTATAGCTGACTTTTTTGCAAGATTTAAAAGAATTGATGGATTTGATGTTCAATTTTTAACTGGTACAGACGAACATGGGTTAAAAATACAACGTTCTGCAGAAAAACAAAATATTGACCCTTTAGAATTTTGCAATCAAATCAGTCAAACATTTAGAGATCTTTCACAAACACTAAATTTAACTAATACAGATTTTATTAGGACTACTGAAGAGAGACATAAAAAAACTGTTCAACATTTATGGAATGAGCTTGAAAAAAATGATGATATTTATTTATCAAAATATTCTGGCTGGTATTCAGTATCTGATGAAGCATTTTATAATGAAGATGAAATAGAAGAATTTAATGGCGTTAAAAGATCTATTTCTTCAAAATCACCTGTTGAATGGATAGAGGAGGAGTCTTACTTTTTTCGATTATCTAAATGGGAAAAACCTTTACTTGATTATTATGAATCACATCCTAATTTTATTGCACCAGAGTCTAGAAAAAATGAAGTTATTAGTTTTGTAAAAAGTGGTTTAAAAGATTTATCTGTAAGTAGAAAAAGTTTTTCTTGGGGAATAAAAGTACCTAATAATAAAGATCATGTAATTTATGTTTGGCTTGACGCTTTAACAAATTATTTAAGTGCATTAAATTATCCTAACACAAATGATAAATTATTTAAAAATTTTTGGCCTGCATCAATACATTTAATTGGTAAAGATATTTTGAGATTTCACGCTGTGTATTGGCCAGCTTTTCTATTAGCAACTAAAATAGAATTACCGTTACGAGTTTTTGGTCATGGTTGGATTCTTTCTGGAGACGAAAAAATGTCTAAATCTAAAGGAAATATTTTAGATCCAATCGAAATAATTAATGAATACGGGTTAGATCCTTTGCGATATTATTTAATCAAAGAAGTATCTTTTGGTAATGATGGAAATATTTCACAAGAGAGACTTGAAAATTGTATAAATAGCGATCTTGCAAATAATTTTGGAAATTTGTGTCAACGTGTTACAACATTTGCTATTAAAAATTGTAATGGAAAAATTCCTTCTGAGATTGAATTTCAAAAAGACGATTTAATTATATTGAATAAATATAAAGTTAATTTAGATAAAATAAGATCAAAAATTGATGAACAAAATATCAATTTTTATATTGATTATATTGTTAATTCACTCTTTGAAGCTAACAAATATTTCAATGATCAAGAACCATGGAATAAAAAAGATAATCTAGTCCGATTAAATACTATCGTTTATACAACTTTAGAAATTGTCAGAAAAATAAGTTTTTTATTAAACCCAATAATCCCTGAGTCTTCTTTAAAAGCTTTAAAAATATTTAATTTAACTCAATCGGATATAGAACTAGAAACTATATCAGATAATGAATTTTTAACTAAAGGTAAAGATATCAACAAGATAGATATACTTTTTAAAAAGATAGAAAAAAAAAATGATTGATTCTCACTGTCATTTAGATCATGAACCATTATTTAGTGATTTAAAAAATGTTATTCAAAGATCAAAAGATGTTGGTATAGAAAAGTTATTAACAATATCAACTTCATTAGAAAGTTTTTCAAGAATTAAAGAACTAATTAAAATTGATGAAATGATATATGGTACAATTGGTATTCACCCACATGAAAGTTCAAAGGATATAATTACATCTAAAGAAATAATTAAAGATTTAAGAGAACACTCTAAGATAATTGGAATAGGAGAGACAGGGTTAGATTTTTATTACAATAATAGTGAAAAAGAAAAACAAATTTCTAGTTTTAAACAACATATAGAAGCTTCTATAGAAACTAATAAGCCACTAATTGTTCATTCTAGAGACGCAGAAAAAGAAACTTTTGAAATACTAAATCAATATAAAAATCAAAATATTAAAATCTTAATGCATTGTTTTACTGGTTCTAAACAATTTTCTGAAAAACTATTAACTCTAAATTCATATTTTTCAGCTAGTGGTATCATTACTTTCAAAAAATCAAATGATTTGCAAGAAACCTTTAAATCATTACCATTAGATAAAGTCTTAATAGAGACAGATAGTCCTTTTTTAGCACCAGTACCAAATAGAGGAAAAAAAAATGAACCCTCTTTTATTGATTTTACTGCAGCAAAACTTGCTGAAATCAAAAATATATCTAAATCAGAACTAATTAGAATTACTACAAATAATTTTAACAGACTTTTTTTTAACTAAGATACTTATGAAATTTATTATACTTGGTTGTGGGAGTTCAATGGGCGTACCAAGACCAGATGGTTTTTTTGGAAATTGTGATCCTAAAAATAAAAAAAATTATAGAACTAGATGTTCTGCTTTAATCAAAACAAGTGAAGAAAATATATTAATTGATACTTCTCCAGATTTACGTCAACAACTTTTAAGACATAACGTTAAAAAAATTGATAGAGTTCTTTATTCTCATATGCATGGGGATCAAACACATGGTATAAATGATTTAAGATCTTTTTATATAAATAGCAAAAAACAAATTAACGTTTATGCTGACATAAATACATCTAAATATTTAAAACATTCCTTTTCGTATATTTTTAATAGTTATTCAAAAGAGTACCCAGCTACTTTAAAATTAAAAAAATTACAAAAAAAAATGATTACAAAAAATAATAACAAAAAAATTAAGATAAAGTCTATAATTGTTGAGCATGGAAAGGTTAAGTCTAATTGCTTTATTATTGACAAAAAATTAGCTTATATAAGTGATGTAAGCAGAATATATAATAAGGACTATAAAGATTTTAAAAATCTTAATTATCTAATAATTGATTGTCTATGGTATGATTATCATCCATCACATTTTAATTTAGAGACATCATTAAATCTAATAAAAAAGTTTAAACCAAAAAATGCTATTTTGACAAATTTATCACCTGTTCTAGATTATAGAATAATAAAAAAACTTTTACCTAAAAATGTTATTCCTGCTCATGATGGACTGACTATTAAATTATAAAAGTTTCTCTATCTTATTTATTATCTTTTTAGACATTGGCTTAGTAAATGATGCAAAGGTATCATTAATTTTTCCATTTTTATCGATTAACAATTTATGAAAATTCCACTTCGGAACTGCTGATTTACCATGGTTATCTTTTGCCCATAGAAATATCTCATGTGCATCTGATCCCTTGACTTCTGTTATGCTTGTTAAAGGAAAATTAATATTAAAATTCATCTCACAAAATTTTTTAACATCAGTATTATTTTTTTCTTCCTGATTAAATGAATTTGATGGGACTCCAAGTACAATTAATCCCTTAGTTTTATATAAATCCCACAATTCTTGTAACTCGTCGTATTGTTTAGTAAATCCGCAGTAACTTGCTGTATTAACTAGTAAAACAACTTTATTTTTGTAATCTTTAAAATCAATTACTTCACCAGAAATACTTTCAATTTTAAAATCATAAAAAATTTTTTCATAATTAGCACTTAAAGAATTTTTAAAAAAAAACATAATTATAATTAATCCTATTAGTTTTAGTTTATTCATTTTAACTTATTTATTTGGAGTAAGGAGTATAAGGAAATAACCAAATAAAGTAGATAGTAAAGATCCTGTTAACACACCAATTTTGACTCCATCCATATACTGCATATTTTCCACAAAAGCTAAATTACCAACAAAAAGGCTCATAGTAAAACCAATACCAGTTAATACTCCAACACCATAAAAATTAAACCAGTTTGAGTCATTTGGCATTTGAGCTATTTTTAATTTTATAGAGATATAAGAAAATATAAAAACACCTAACTGTTTTCCCACAAAAAGACCCAATAAAATTCCTAACGGTACTTTGTTTAATAATGAACTTAAAGTTAATCCCTCTAAGGAAACACCTGCATTAGCAAATGCAAATAATGGCATGATTCCAAAAGCTACATAAGGACTTATTGCATGTTCAATTTTAATTAATAAAGAAAAATCTTTTTCTTTTTTTCTATGAGGTATTGTCATTGCTAATAAAACACCGGCAATAGTTGCATGGATACCCGAGTTGTGAGTAAAATCCCAAAGAAACAATCCAATAACTAAATAAGGTAAGAATTTTTTGACATTAAATTTATTAATTACTAATAGTGCAATAAAAGCAAGCAACATAAGACTTAAGTATTTAATACTTAAATCTCCAGAATAAAAAAGTGCTATAATTACAATAGCCCCTAAGTCATCTATTATTGCTAGTGCTGTCAAAAATACTTTTAAGGACAAAGGAACTCTTTTACCAAGTAAAGATAAAACACCTAAAGAAAATGCTATATCTGTTGCAGAGGGTATGGCCCAACCGTTTAAAGTTTCAGAATCTCCTAGATTTATGTATACATAAATTAAAGCTGGCACCAACATTCCACCTACAGCCGCTATAATTGGAAGTAAAGCTTGTTTAGTATTTGAAAGTTCCCCTTGTAAAAATTCTCTTTTAATTTCTAAGGTTACAAAGAAAAAAAATATAGCCATCAAGGCGTCATTTATCCAATGTAAAACAGATAATTTTAATCCAAAATTATTTACACCAATAAATAAATATTCATTTAATGTTGAAAAATATATCTCAGATAATTCAGAGTTACTAATAACCAAAGCAATAATAGCTGCAAATAATAAAACTAAACCACTTGCAGCTTCTAGTTTAAAAAACCATTTAAAAGGTTTTGATATATAATTAATCATAATAAAATTAATATAAGTCTATAATAAAAAGTTTTATATCTTTCAATATCTCAAATAGGTTAAATAAAATAATCTCTAAGCCTGGAAAAATACTAGCTAAAGGTGTTTTCAAAGTATCTAATAAGATAATTAGCGCTACAAAAGATATTATAAATACAACTAAATATGAAAAAAATTTCCCAACCAAATTTCCTTTTTTGTTATTGTTTGGGTAAATTTTTGTTTTATTGATTTTTTTATCATTTTTATCTCCAATTTTATTTTGAGATAGAGGTTCTTTTTTATCAATTATTTGCTCTATATTTTCATCAACAATAACTGATTTATCCTGATTATTTATATTATCTTCTTTTAAAGATAATGTACCTCCATTATTTTTATCTTTATTATAAAACCAAACGTGACCACAAGAACCACATTTTAAATCTCTTCCCTCTAAAGGTATTAAAGAGGGATCAATTTTAAATTGTTTATTACAATTAGGGCAGGTAATAATCATGCTCATTTATATATCAGATTTATATGAAATTTCTTTTATTTTTGATCTATTTATACTTTGAAATAATCTATATCTACTGTATTAGTAATCGGATCGGAGTGTAGCGCAGCCTGGTAGCGCATCTGGTTTGGGACCAGAGGGTCGCAGGTTCGAATCCTGCCACTCCGACCATCATTTATGAGTAAAGCAATAATTTATATACCAAATAAAAGTCCTATGCAGTCAGGTACTGCAAAAAACAATAAATGGATTTTAGAATTTATAACTAAAGATCCAATCAAAAATCCTTTGATGGGTTGGGAAAGCTCAATAGATACGTTATCAGAGTTAAAATTGGAATTTTCAACAAAAGAATTAGCAATCAACTATGCAAAAAAAAATAAAATTAATTTTGATTTAATTGAACCAAAAAAAAGAAAAACTGTAAAAAAATCATATGCAGATAATTTTTTAAAATAATAAATGTTTAGATTTTTTAAATTAAAAAAATGGATCATGTGGTCGTGGTTAGGATCAATGATAATATTAACATCATTATGGGTTCAAGTTAAAATTGATGTCAAAATTAATGAATGGTTTGGTCAATTTTATGATATGATTCAAAAAGCTCTTTCTAAACCTAATGCTATAACTATTGAAGAATATTGGTCTAGTTTATTATCATTTATTACATTAGCTGCATTCTATGTAGCTGTAGCTGTTATTGTAAGTTATTTTACTTCACATTATTTGTTTAGATGGAGAACTTCAATGGTTGAGTGGTATCATAGTGTTTATGATAGAGCTCGTAAAATTGAAGGAGCCTCTCAAAGGGTACAAGAAGATACAATAAAATTTTCAAGAATAATGGAGTCTTTGGGTACAAGTTTAATTGAAGCCTTAATGATTTTGATTGAGTTTATGCCAATCTTATTTGGTTTAAGTATAAGTATTCCAATTTTCTTTTTCGGTGATTGGGATTATGGTCTAATTGTAGGTGCTTTAATCTGGTCAGTTGGTGGAACAATATTTTTGATTATTTTAGGATTAATTTTAAGACTTGTTGGTGTTGAATATGATCTTCAAAAAAAAGAGGCAGCATATAGAAAAATATTAGTTGTTGCTGAAGATGATGGGACTATAAGACCAAAATCAATTGAGGAACTTTTTAATGGTGTTAGAGAAATTCATTTTTTAAGTTATATTAGATATTTATATTTTAATATTGGTAGGATTGCTTACCTTCAAGCAAATGTACTTTCAGCGTATGTTTTTTTAGCTCCTGCAATTGTTGCTGGAGCTGTTACACTTGGTGTTATGCAGCAAATAATAAGAGCTTTTGGTAGAGTTGAAGGTTCAATGCAGTATATTCTTAAAGCTTGGCCTACAATAATTGAATTTGCTAGCGTATATAAACGTTTGAGAGAATTTGAGTCAAAGATAAATCAAGATGAATTTATTGATGAAAAAATTTAATGGCAATAGATAAAAAATTTATTGATCAATTTATCAACGTCACATCTAAAGCAGCATTAGCAGCTTCATACCAAATTGGTAAAAAAGATAAAAATAGAGCAGATCAAGCTGCAGTTGACTCTATGAGGGCTGAGTTAAATAAAATTAATATGAATGGTAAGGTTGTAATAGGGGAGGGAACTTTAGATGAGGCACCATTACTTTATACTGGAGAATTTTTAGGATCAAAAAACGGTCCTGAATTTGATATTGCTGTTGACCCTGTAGAAGGAACAAATTTTGTTGCAAATAATTTACCTGGTGCAATAGCCGTTATATCGATAGGAGAAAAAGGAAATTTATTTAATGCTCCAGAAACCTATATGAATAAAATAGCAACTGGAAAAATTGATAAAGGCCTAATTGATTTAGACTATCCACTTGAAAAAAATATTAAAAATTTATCAAAATTTAAAAATAAAGATGTATCTTCATTAACTGTATGTATTTTAGACAGACCAAGACATAAGATAATTATTGATGAGTTAAAAGATCTGAAAGTAAATATAAAACTTATATCAGATGGAGATGTACTTGGTGCTTTATACGTTTCTGATCCTAAATACAAAGTTGATATGTTTTTAGGTATAGGTGGCGGACCAGAAGGAGTTCTTGCTGCATCAGCATTAGATGCTTTTAATTGTCATTTTCAAGGAAGATTTATTTTTGATAATGAAAAAGATATAGCTGAAGCCAAATTATTAGGAATAAACGATTTAAACAAAAAATATGAATTGAATGAAATAATTAAGGGTGACTCTATTTTTTGTGCATCAGGAATAACAAGTAGTGCAGTTTTAAATGGTATTTCTATAAAGGAAGATAAATTTTTATGTGAAACTTTAATTACACATAAAAGTTGTAATTTTAAAAAAATTGTAAAAAGTGTTAATTCAATTAATGAATGATATCTATTACTGGAAAAAAATGGGTACAAAAAAAAATTAACAAAAATCTTGCTGAAAAAGTTAAACAAGATTATGAGTTAACAAATTTTTTATCTAATTTTGTTGTATCTAGAAATTATGATGCTACAGAAATTTTTTCTATCAATAACAATCAAAAATTATCAAATATATTTATAAATGATTTTGATTTTAAAAAAGCCTCATCAATTTTTATAGATTCTATTAAAAAAAAAGAAAATATTTGTATATTAGGTGATTATGATGTCGATGGATCCTGCGCAACTTCATTGTTGGTAAGATATTTAACCCACATTAATCAACCTCATTTTTTTTATATTCCTGACAGAGTGGTAGATGGATATGGCGCTAGTAAGAAGCTTTTCCAAAAATTAATATTAAAAAAACCTAAATTGGTAATTATGGTTGATTGTGGTTCAAATTCAATTGATGCTGTTGATTTTTTAAGACAAAATAATATTAAATCTATAATTATAGATCATCATGAAATCAATAGCCCATACCCAAAATCTAACGCTCTCATAAATCCAAAAAAAAATATTATAAAAAAAGAACATACTATATTATGTGCTACTACTTTAACTTATTTTTTTTTAGATATTTTAATAAAAAAAAATAAATCAAAGTTTAAATTATCAAAATTTTTAATTTATGTATTATTGGCAACTATTTGTGATGTAATGCCGTTAAGAAAAATTAATAAAATTATAGCTATTAATACAATAAAAGATTTTAATATTAAAGATAATGCAGCAATTGAATTTATATTTAATCAACATGACATAAAAAAAAAAATTTCTATAGAGGATTTAGGTTTTTTAATTGGTCCAATAATAAATGCCGGTGGTAGATTAAATTATTCAAATTATGGAGTAGAATTATTATCCACTGATAATAAAGAAATTATTAAAAAAAAATCAATAGATTTAATTAATCTGAATAACAAAAGAAAAAAAATTGAAGAAAATATTTTGAATAATCTTAATTTTGAAGAAATTAAAAAAGAAAATAACAATGTTATAATTTATCAAGACAATAATATACATGAAGGTTTAATTGGAATTATAGCAGCTAGATTAAAAGATTATTTTAATAAACCAGCGATTGTCATAACTAAATCAAATAATTATTTAAAAGCATCTGCCAGATCAACTTCGTCATATAACGTTGGTTATTTAATTAAATTACTAATTGATAAAAAGATAATTGAAAATGGTGGGGGTCATAATTTGGCTGCTGGTTTTTCATTTAAAAAAAAAAATATTGATCTTTTGCGTAATTTCATAGAAAAAGATTTTTCAAAAAAAAATACTAACTTTGATAATTCTATCAAATATGACTCAGAGCTATCAATCTCTGCTATTAATAGTCAGTTTTTAAGTGAAATTTCTAAATTAGGACCATTTGGAAATGAAAATTTATTACCTATATTTTTAATCAAAAATGTTAAAATTATCAAACCAGAAACAATTAGAGATAAACATATATCTGTTATAATTAAACCTAGTATTGGATCATCAATTAAATCAATATGTTTTAATTCTGTGAATAGCCAATTAGGTGAATACTTGTTGTCATATAAAAAAGAGATAAATTTAATTGCTCAAATACATCAAAATTTTTGGAATAATAAAAAAACTATCCAATTAAATATTAAAGACTTAATTTTGTAGCTGAATAACTCTTGAATTTTACCATCTTTTAAAATAAAAGACTTTTCAACGGTCCCTTCGTCTATCGGTTAGGACAGCTGGTTTTCATCCTGCAAAGGGGGGTTCGATTCCCCCAGGGACCGCCATTGATATGTTCTATTATACATATATGTTAAAAACTATAACTCCTGGTATTAAAAAGACATACGTTGGATATACAAATAATTTAAATCTAAGACTATCAAAACATAATTCTAATAAAGGAGCTAAATCAACTAAAGGTTATAAGTGGATATTGATTTATAGTAGAAAATTTAAATCAAAAAATTCTGCAATGGCATATGAATATAAGTTAAAAAAAGATAGAATTTTAAGAAATGAATTATTAATGAAATCAATAAAATGAAAATATCAATTTTGTTACCATTTAAGGAGAATTTTTCTGCAAACTATGCAGGTGCTGTTTCATTATTTGTTAATGATACAATTAATCAAAGCTTTTATAAGAAATCAATTACAGTTTTTGGTAATACAAATTATAAAAATTTTCTTTCTAAAAGTTATACAAATATAGAATTTAAAAAAAAGATATTTTCTAGTACTAATAAATTGTATGTCGAAAAATTTCTTAATATTGAAAGTAAAATAAATTCTGACTTAATAGAAATTCACAATAGACCTAGCTATATTTCAATTATAAGAAAAAAATATCATAAACATTTATTTTTGTTTCTACATAATGACCCTCTACAAATGAATGGATCAAGATCAGTTGACGATCGTATTAAATTACTTCAAAATGTGGATAAAATCATATTCAATAGTGAATGGTGTAGGAATAGATTTTTTAAAAATTTTGAAAATAAATCTGAATATTTAAAAAAAACTGATTTATGTTATCAATCAACATCAAAAATAAAAATTGATTTTAAAAAAAAGAAAAAAATTATTTCATTTGTAGGTAAATTAAATAAAGCCAAAGGGTATGATATTTTTGGAAAAACTATTATTAAAATTTTAGATAAATATCCAAATTGGTCTGCAAGTGTTTTTGGTGATGAGCCTAGAGAAAAATTAATCTTTAATCATAAAAATTTACATTTATTTGGTTTTAAAAATAATCAATATGTTTTAAATCATTTAAAAAAAGTAAGTATTTCAATTGCTTGTTCAAGGTGGGAAGAGCCTTTTGGTAGAACTAGTTTAGAGGCTGCTAGTAGAGGATCAGCTGTTATAATTTCTAATCGTGGAGGTTTACCAGAGACTTCAAGTGTTGCTATTAAACTAAATGAATTATCTTCAAAATCATTATTTAATGAAATAGAAAAACTTATCAAAAATAAAAAAAAACTTTTATTTTTACAGCAACAAAACTATAAAAAATTTAAATTTACTCATAAATATATATCAAAAATACTAGACACTATTAGAGATCAATATTTAATACCAATACCATTAGTTAAATTTAATGTAAAAAAAAATAAGATTTTAAAAATTTTACATTTAACTAATTTTAATAGACGTTTTGATGGGAGACTTCAGTATAATACTGGTAGAAGACTGAATAATGGTTTTGTTAGATTAGGTCATAATGTTTTAACTTTAAGTGATAGAGATATAATCCATGATAATAAAAAAATTCTAGATCCTACGGGTAAAAAACAGTTACAAAAATCTATCATTCAAAACTTTAAAAATTTTAAACCTGATTGTTTAGTTTTAGGCCATGTAGACTCTATTAATAATTCTACTATTAGTGAACTTAGAAATTTAAATAAAAATTTACGAATATGCCAATGGTTTTTAGATCCAATACATAAACATGGCCCTGATTATATTAAAAATAATGAAAGAATTTCTAATAATTTAAAAAATATTGATTTTACCTTTTTAACATCTTGCCCAAGTCTCCTTAAATATAAAATTAATAATTCTTTTTTTATACCGAATCCATCAGATACATCTTTTGAAATATTAAAAAATTATGAAGTTAATTGTCCTAATGATATTTTTTTTGCAATGAGTCATGGTGTTCATCGAGGAGTTCTTAAAGATGGTAAATATGATAATAGAGAAAAATTTATTAAAAAATTAATTAAAAAAAATTCTAAAATTATATTTGATATTTATGGTATGGATAAAATACAACCCGTCTGGGGTAATAATTTTATAGAAGCTATATCAAAATCTCAAATGGGTCTAAATTTGAGTAGGGGCAAACCAGCTAAATATTATAGTAGTGATAGAATTGCTCAACTTTTAGGAAATGGTCTTTTAACTTTTATTGATAAGGAAACACAATTTGATGATTTAATCGGCAAAGACTCGGTTATCTACTACTCTAATTTAGATGATTTAAGTTATAAAATTAACAAATATAAAAAAGATACAAAACAAGCAAAAAAAATAGCCAAAAAAGGTAGAGATATTTATATCAAATATTTTAACTCAACCATTGTGAGTGATTATATGTTATCAAAACTATTTGATTACAAGAGTTCAAATAACTTTATTTGGACAAAATAAAAAATTAAATTTTATGTTTATATCTTTATTTTATTTAGTGGATTATTTTTAAATAAATTTGCTTCTTTGATATATCTTCTTACCATTTCAGGAGATTTGTGACCTGTCATAGCCATAATGTTCCTTTCCTCTACTCCAGATTCTGCAGCTGACGTAGCAAAGCCTGAGCGCAAACTATGTCCTGAATAATTTTTACTTTCAATGCCAGCAATTTTAAGATATTTTTTTATTATAATAGCAACTGTTTGATCAGTTAATCTATTATTAGTTAATTTAGAGCCCTTAGAAAACCTTCTAAATATAGGTCCCGAATTAATATGAGATACTTCAATCCATTTTTTGAGACTTAAAACTGGACAATATTGTGTATTATTAAAGTAGGGTATTCCTTTTACTAATCCTACTCCAAATTGGTCAGTTTTTGATCTTCTTAGATTAATTTTAAGTCCCTCTGTTACAAAGTCTAAATCATCGTAGTCTAGAGAGACTATTTCATTTCTTCTAAATCCACCTGAAAATCCAATTAGTATTATCGTTCTATCTCTTAATTTCTTAATTTTATTATTTTGATCATTATCAATTACATTAATTATTTGTTTTAAATTATTGATTAATAATGGTTTTTTTCCTTTTTGAATACTTCCTTTTCTTCTTTTTATACCCATTACATTTTCTATTATTGATGGATGTTTAGTATCTAAATAAAGACCTTTTAGTCTATGAATAACGCCTATTGATACCAATCTACGTTTTAAAGTACTCATTTTAATGTTTTTCGTAGTTAAATGTGTCAGGTATAAAGAAACTATTTTTGGTTCTGACGGAAGTGACTTAAATCCATTCTGAGCACAGAATAATCCAAAATCATTAAAATCTGATTTGTAAGCTCTGACCGTATTATTTGCTTTAGAGCTTTGCAAATTTAATAATGTTTCTTCTTGTAAAGCTTTTATATCTGTTATTATATTATTCATCATTATTACTATTGATAACCATTAATTATCGTTAATAATATATTAGTAAAAAATAATTGTCAATGATTAAAAAAAGATTAATCTAAAAAAATGAGAACTTTAATATTGTCTTTTTTTCTTATTATTTCTAGCATTAGCAATAGTCATGCAAACTGTACAGCTAGCTTCATGAGTAGCCCTGACATCATTTTTGGTCAAACTTTTAACTGTGATGATGGATCAATTTTAACATACAATAGTAATTCAATAAAATAGCCAATAACACAGGTTTTAAACTCTATGAACTTAAATGGAACTAAGTTTCAACTAAAAGTCTGGAATTATTTGAGGAAAATACCAAAAGGTAAAGTTAAAACCTACCTTGAAGTTGCTAAAGCCATTGGAAAACCTAAAGCTTTTAGAGCAGTTGCTAATGCAGTAGGCAAAAACCCCTATCCACCCAAAATACCTTGTCATAGAGTGATAAGATCTGATGGCAGCCTTGGTGGCTACTCAGGAAAAGGTGGTATTCAGCAAAAAAGGCGATTACTGAGATTAGAGAAGGTCTTAATTAAATAGCATTTTTTATATACCAAATACCTAAATTAACCGCATAAATAAACACTTATAAGCTATTTTAATCCTTTTTCCCATAAATGGTATTGTACACCCTTCAGTTGTACTAGATATCGATCTTTGCTTAAAATAAGGTGCTCTATGGGCGTTTAAAGCGTATATTCTGATAGTGCATTGCTCTAGTTTTTAATGATACCAATACTTTTAGAAGATGAAAAAAAAGGTTGTATTTTTAGTTATTTTCACTCCCCTACTGCACTTTAAAATGAATCATTTATGTTAGAATGTTTAAAAGTGTTGTTATTAAACAATTTTAATCAATAACAATAAATTTGAATTATTGATATAAGTTTTTATTAATATGAAGCTGAATATTAGATTAATGTTTATCTTATTATCACTGATTATCGAGGTTAATTAAATATATAGTTTATTTTTTTTACTATATTATAATATTATCTACATTTTTATATAATCAAATTAATTAACAATTACAATAATTTATTATATATAACTAATCTAATACATCAGTATATAGTAAATAATTTATTACTATTAATTTAGCTTGCTTAGATAATATTCTCTCCTAGAGATATATAGACCGCTTAACACTATAATAAAAAGACCCAGATAAGTCCAATTATCAGGAAGTTCATGGAAGAAATAATAACTAATAATGATATTAGTAATAATCTCTGTATAGCCTAAAGGAGCTAATTTAGAGGCATCAGCATATTTGAGTGATAATATAAGAAAAAGATGTGCTACAGACGCTATAAGGCCTATTAAAGCCATTAAAATCCATTGATTTGACGTTGGATTAACCCAAACAGAAGGCATAAATAAGCTAATTATGATAGTTCCAATCAAACCTGACAACAAAAGTGTTAATAGTGGATTATCTGAAGTACTGAGTTTCCTAGTTATTATAAGATAAAATCCATAGCAAACTCCATTACCTAATGCAGCCATTGTAGCTAAATTTAACTCAATGAAGCCAGGTCTTATTACAATCAACGTTCCAATAAATCCTAGGGAAACTGCGGCCCACCTCTTCACCCCTACTTTTTCATTGAGGAAGAAAGGAGATAAAGCTGTTACACATATAGGGGCAACAAAAGCTAAAGTTAAAGCTTTAGGTAGAGAAATCTCTGATATTGCATAAAAAAATAAGTACGTAGAAAAAACAAATATTAATCCCCTTATCAATTGAAGTGCTGGTTTTTTTGTCCATACCAATGTGTGTCTGTAGAAAATTAACATTAAAGATAAAGTAAAAACTACAGTGAAGAAATATCTAGCCCATGTAATTTGAAGAACATCCATAGATGAACTTAAATATTTTGCAAAAGCGTCCATCACTGGAACAATCATCCATGCAGAAGCATTTAAAATTATAGCCTTCATAATAAAAGGATACCTTTTAATAGAAGTATTTTAAAGCAAAGAATAAAGTAATAGGAATCGTAACTAACGACATAATTGTAGATACAACAATGGTACTAGAAATATTATCAACAATTTCTTTTGGTGAATACATTGAGGCTACTAAATAGCATAATATTGCACTAGGCATAGAAGATTGAATTAATACGACACCAGCCGAAACACCTGTTAGGCCAAAAATCTTTATTAAAATAAACCCAATAATGGGTCCTAAAATTACTCTTCCAGTTGAAGTTATTACAGCATCTTTGAAGGAGAAAACTTTCATTTGAGTGAGTGCAACACCCAAAGACATCAATATCATGACTATCATTCCATATGCCAGCAACATAACGGTATTCATTACAAATTGCGGAACAGGTCGCTCAAAGTATAAAAATAAAACAGTTATTATTATTGCATAGAATGCAGGACTTTTAAAAATAGTTTGAAAATCAAATGCTCTTTTAGCTAAAAAAATATTTAATGTGAAGTGAAGAAGGACGACTAGTGAAGAAATTGCTGCGGCTATACCCATACCTAGCTCTCCATACGCAAATAAACATATTGGAATACCCATATTTCCCGTATTAGGCAAAATAAATGTAGGTAGCTCTCTTATATAATCTTTTTTCATTAAAACTAAAAAAACTAATCCAATTATTCCAAATGCACTTAAAAGTATTAAAGCATAAAAAAAGAATTCTTTAAAAATATCAAAAGTTACACCACCAGCAGTAAGTGCAAAAATTACCAATGCAGGAGTTCCAAAATTTCCTGCATATGTAGTTATGAAAGAAGTGTCAAAATTTGGGTTCTTTTTTCCCAATAAAAAACCAATTCCAACTATAAAAAAGACTGGAAATAAAACTTCAAAGAGTTTTAAATATATGTCCATTAATTATATAACCTGATTAACACAGGTGTTTTAAGAATATTTTTATTTTTCTTAAATATAGATAAACAGTTATTACAATTAAGTTCAGAAGTTTTGTGAGTTATTATTACAATTGTAGCTTTATTATCTTTTTTATTAGGAGTTTGAATTAATCTTTTTACAGATATTTTGTATTTGGCAAGTCGATTAGTAATCTGTGATAAAACACCTGGTTTGTCTTTAACTTCAAATCTTAAATATAATGAATTTATATAATTTTTTACATTATATGGTTTGAAGGATTTTAGTTTCTTTACAGAAATTCCAAGAGGTTTTTTAATGTTACCTCTTAAAATAGATAATAAATCAGACAACAATGCTGATGACGTTGGACCTGGACCAGCGCCTTCACCTTGCAAAATACTTTCGCCAATTGGTTTACCTTCAAGGATAACCGCATTCATTACACCACCAACATTACCAATATAAGATTTTTTACTCACAAGGCACGGATGTACTGTTTCAAACAAATTACCATTTTTTAACTCAGATATTCCTAGAAGTTTTATTCTTAAATCAAGTTGGTTTGCAATTTTAATATCTTTAAGATCAATTTTTTCAATTCCTTCCATTAAACATTTATGTTTAGAAATTTTACTATTAAATGATAATGCTGATAAAATTCGAACTTTTGCGAAAGCATCAAAACCATTTAGATCTAGTTTTGGGTTACCTGGTTCAGCATAACCAAGTTTTTGAGCTTTTTTCAATACATCAGAAAAACTTTGGTTAGAATTTTCCATTTCAGAAAGAATATAATTAGATGTGCCGTTTAAAATTCCATAAACTTTCGAAATCTTATTAGTAGCTAAACCTTCTTTAATTGATCTTAATATTGGAATACCTCCACCGACAGATGCTTCAAATTCAAGATTAACATTATTAAGTTCAGCGATTTTGGCTAATTCATTTCCATGTTTTGAAATTAATGCTTTATTTGGAGTTATTACATGAATTTTATTTTTTAAAGCTTTTTCAATAACTTTCTTTGATACACCACCTGACTGACCTATTACTTCAAATAAAATATCAACTTTTGTTTTATCAAAAATTTCTAGTGGATTTTTAAAAAATATTTTTTTATTGATTTTAAATTGTCTTTTTTTATTAATATTTTTTGCTGAAATGGCTATAATATTAATTTTCTTACCAGTTTTTATCTGAATATCTTTTTTTTTAGTATTCAATTCATTAAGTAGATAAGAGCCTACTTGACCAAGGCCTACTACAGCAATATTTATTGATTTGTTCATTGGTCTATATCTGGATATTTACTTTTTTTTGTATACTCATCTATATAAATCTCATATTCTTCATTTGTCATATTTGTTATATCTACTGACTTTTTTAATACTTCAGATATTTTATTTTGATCATCACTATTTTTAACGACCTCTTCTGTCCAATATTCAGAATCTTTGTTTAACGAACAATTATTTAAAAACAAAATAATAAAAAATATAAAGACTAATTTCATTTTAATGCTGTATTAATTGGAAAATTAAATTTCATATTTAAATTCTGTATTGCTTGGCCTGCGCCTCCTTTAATCAAATTATCAATAGCTGAAATTATTATAATTTTATTTTTATATTTTGACTTACAAACAGATATAAAGCAATTGTTTGAGTTAATAACATCGTTTGTACTTAATAATGTATTTGCTTTTAAAATTTTAATAAAATCATCTTTTTTATAAAAAGATGTTAGTGTTTTAATTATTTTCGACTGAGTAGCACTTTTTTCAAGATCAATATAAATTGTACTTAATATACCTCTAAACATAGGAGTTAAATGAGGTGTAAAATTAAAACTTAATTTCTTTTTAGTAAATTTATTTAACATTTGATCAATCTCTGAATTGTGTCGATGAAAACCAACACCATATGCACTCAAAGACTCATATAGATTTTTATTTTTATACTTTTTATGAACACCTCTACCAGCTCCTGAATAACCAGATTTAGAGTCCATTATTATATTATTAACTTTAACTAATTTTTTTTTGATAAGAGGAATTAATGGTAATAATATTGAAGTTGGATAGCATCCAGGACAAGATATAATCTGGTATTTACTTATATTTTTTCCATTAACTTCTGGCAGACAATAAATACTTTTTTTAATTAAATTTACTGCTCTGTGCTTTTGTTTATACCATTTGAAATATTCTGATACTTTTTCTAATCTAAAATCAGCTGCTAAATCTATTAAAGTGTTATTTTTTGTTAAATATTTTGATATTTCTTGAGCTTCTCCATTTGGTAATGCTGTAAAAATAATATCAACATCTTTTAAAAGTTTTTTATTAAATTTAATAATTCTTGGTAACTTTTTCCCAGATAGAGATTTATCATAATTAGAAATATTTTTTCCTACAGAACTACTACCGCAGAGATATTTAATATTTATATATTTGTGTTTAATTAATAATTTAATTAATTGAACTCCAATATATCCAGTTGATCCAGCAATCAATGCATTAAGCTTAGCCATAATCTATTATAACAGTTAAAATTTAAAAGAGAATTATCTTTTAGAAAATTGGAAGCTTCTTCTAGCTTTTCTTCTACCAGGTTTTTTTCTCTCTACTGCTCTAGAGTCTCTGGTTGTAAGTTTTTCAGTTTTTAAGGTAGATTTTAAATTTTCATCAAACATAACTAATGCTTTAGAAATACCGTGAACTAAAGCTCCTGCTTGACCAGTAGGTCCTCCCCCACTTACACTGCATCTTACATCATAATCGGTAGACTGATTGATTATATCGAAAGGTCTCGTAATTTGAAGATGATGAAATTCGCTTGAAAAATATTCACTAAATAATTTACCATTTACATAAATCTTACCAGAACCTTTTTTTAACCATACCTTTGCAATCGAAGTTTTTCTTCTTCCTGTTGCATATTTACTGTCCTTAAAGTCTAGTTTTAACTTCGGTGTTTTTGATGTTGTTTGAGTATTTTCCATGTTAAGTTCTTGCTAAGTTTTTACTGTTTAATTTACCCAATTCAATCACTTGAGGATTTTGTGCTGTATGTGGATGATCACTTCCAGAATAAATCTTTAATTTTGTTAATTGTTTTCTACCTAATACACCACCAGGTAACATTCTTTTTACAGCAAGTTTTAAAGTTTCACCTGGTTTTTTTTCATGTAATTTTTCTGGTGTTGTTTCTTTAATTCCACCGGGATGTCCAGTGTGTTTATAATAAATCTTATCTTGAAATTTTTTTCCAGTAAATTTCGCTTGTTCAATATTTTTTACTACAACAAAATCTCCATGATCCATATGGGGTGTGTAAGTAGTTTTGTTTTTTCCTCTAATAATTTTAGATATTACAGTAGCCAATCTTCCAACTACAGCGTTTGTAGCATCTATTTCATACCATGATGAAGTTACTTGATCTTTTTTTACAAATTTTGTCATTGTGCGAGGATTAATACTATTATTAATTGCAAAGTCAATTTGATATTTAACTTGTAATATAAGACTTATCTGCTAAAAAGAAATTGCCGATTTGATCCTATTGCGGGCATAAAACTGCTAAACAGGAATTTTCAACAATTAATCGGTAGGCATTTGAACTGTATTGTGCGCCTTGCATTAAGTTAAAGCACTAAAAAAGGGAGTAAAATGAGTACAAAAAGAAATAATCCAGAAACAATAGCAATTCATGGAGGTGACTATAGAAGTGACCCCTCGACTAATGCGGTAGCTGTCCCAATCTATAGAACTACATCATATCAATTCGATAGTACCGAACATGCAGCCAACCTGTTTGCGCTAAAAGAATTTGGTAACATTTATACAAGAATCATGAATCCTACCAATGATGTTCTTGAAAAAAGAGTTGCTGCACTTGATGGCGGCTTAGCCTGTTTGACAGTTGCATCAGGACAAACTGCTTCTACTTTTGCAATTTTAAACGTAGCTAAAGCAGGAGATAACATTGTTAGTTCAACAGATCTATATGGAGGAACAGTATCTTTGTTTACACATACATTGAGTAAACTTGGTATTGAAGTTAGATATGCTGACCCTTCTGACCCGAAAAACTTTGAAAAAGTTATTGATGAAAAAACAAGAGCTTTTTATGGTGAAACTTTACCCAACCCATATTTAAGAGTTTTTCCAATTAAAGAAGTTGCAGACATTGGTAAAAAATACAATATACCATTAATTGTTGATAACACAGCAGCACCTGTTATTTGTAAACCACTTGAACATGGAGCAGCAGTAGTTGTTTATTCACTTACAAAATACATTGCTGGACATGGAACAGTTGTTGGGGGAGCCTTAGTTGATGGTGGTAATTTTGATTGGACAACAGATCCAAAAAGACAACCATTATTCAACGAACCAGACGCAAGTTATGGTGGAGTAGTTTGGGGAAAAGCAGTACCTGAATTAACAGGCGCAAATGTTTCTTTTGCTGTAAGAGCAAGAGTAACTTTATTAAGAGATCTAGGATCAGCTTTATCACCTGATAATGCTTTTGGAGTGATTCAGGGCTTAGAAACTGTTGCTTTAAGAATGAAACAACATTGTGAAAACGCTACAAAAGTTGTTGATTATCTAAAAAAACACAAAGCAATTTCTAAAGTGATCTATGCAACTGAACATAATGAGGAAATTTCTAGTAGAGCCAAGAAATATCTTAAAAACGGTAATGGTGCATTAGTTGGGATAGAATTAGCTGGTGGAATAGAAGCAGGTAAAAAATTTATCGAGTCTTTAAAGATGTTTTATCATGTAGCTAACATAGGTGATGCAAGAAGTTTAGCAATTCACCCAGCAACTACTACTCATAGTCAATTAACTGAAGACGAACTTGCAGCTGCTGGTGTAACACCTGGTTATGTTAGATTGTGCATCGGTTTAGAACATATTGATGATATTATTGACGACTTAGATCAAGCTCTAGATAAATCCTCAAAAGGTAACTTAAAAGCTGTAAGTTAAATAAAGTATTTATATGTCGACAAACAGAAATTAATTAATTCTCCTATATTTTGTAATATAGATAAAATATAGAGTGGAAAGAATAATCAAAATTGAATTTATCTGGTGTAAAGATGCATAAAAAATTTTTACTCCAGATAAAATAGTAAATATTCCTAAAACAATCTGTAAAAATAAACTAACCCCTATAATAATTACAGGTTTTCTAAGTATTTCAATCCTATCTCTGATGATACAAAAAAGTATATAAATATAAATACAAACAATTAAGTAAGCTAAATTTCTGTGAATAAATTGAACTATAGAAGGATTATCAAAAACATTTAAGTTTAAAAATTCAATAAATTGACTATCATCAGGAAAGTAAGATGAACCCATCATAGGCCAAGTATTGTAAACTCTTCCAGCATCCATTCCTGATACAAAGGCACCAATTATTAATTGTAAAAATAATAAAAAAAGGAAAAACTTTACTAAATTGATGTTAATTGAGATATCAATAGTTTGTATTTTAGTTAATTTAAGAAATTTCCAAAATATAACAGATAATATTATAAAAGCTGTTACTAGATGGAGTGAAAGTCTATAATGACTAACATCTACTCTTTCAATTAAGCCACTGGATACCATATACCATCCAATAAAACCTTGAAAACAAACTAATAAAAAAATTAATCCATATTTTTTTAAGATCCACAATCCATTTTTGATGGAAAAAAAAATGAGTGGTAATAATACAGTTAACCCAATTAATCTACCTAGCTGACGATGACCCCATTCCCACCAAAAAATTACCTTAAATTCATTTAGTGACATATTGAAATTTTGTTCACTAAATTCTGGAATGGTTTTATAAAGATTAAAATAATCAATCCATTTATCATTTGTTAATGGTGGAATAAAACCAACAAACAATTCCCAAGTTGTTATAGATAATCCAGAATCTGTTAGTCTTGTTAATCCACCAACCAAAATTATAAGAATAACTAGAACGATAAGTGTAAGTAACCAGACCTTTAATTGGAAATTTAAATGACTATTCTGACTGTACATATATAGATAAATATAATAATTATTCATTAATCCAATAAATTAAATGTCGCCAAAAAATAAAAAAAAATTAGATGGAATTCGTACAAAACTAGATAAGTTAGACAATAAACTTCTAGCTCTAATCAAATACCGAACTTCTCTTGTCAAAGAAGTGCTCAAATTAAAAGAATTTAAAAAAGAAATAATAGATCAAAAAAGGATTAATTTTATTTTAAATAAAATTAAAGGAAAATCTAAAAAGCTTAAAATAGACCCAAAAATTACTAATCGTATATGGAAGAATATGATTTGGTCTTATATTGATTTCGAAAGACGAAATTTCAAAAAAAAATAATTATTTACTGTGCGGTGGAAGTTTTTTTTCCACAAAGTTTTCATGTTTTCTAGTAGCTGGATTATATTTTTTAGCTGAAAGTTTAACTTTAGCTTTTTCTCCACCAGCAGGTTTTTTCACATAATAAAAAAAAGGGCTGTCAGGTTTTGACTCTGGAACTAGTCTAACTTTTATGTGTGTTTTTTTTGCCATTTTATTTTAAATTTTTTAAATTTTTAACAATTTTAGAAATCTTAATTAATTTATTTCTTAAATTATCAGCTTTTATAGAATTATTTGCCAATTCGTCAAGTTCTAAAGATTGAACTCCATTAAGTATTTTTTTTACACCATTAATAGTCATACCCTGTTCTTTAAGAAGAAATTTAACTTTTTTGAGAATATTAATACAATTTTCATCATAATATCTTCTATTTGAATTTAAAATTTTTGGTTTGATTTGTTTAAATTGGGTCTCCCAAAATCTAATTATATGTGTTGGAAGTTCACCCTTCTTATTAGATTTCAAATTTAATATTTTAGCAACCTCTCCTATTGTTTTATAGGCACTATCAGACTTATCCATTATCTTTCAAATTTACAAATTCTTTGAATTCTTTTGAAGGTTTAAATAATACGACGTCTCTACTTGATATCATTTTAGTTTCTTTTGTTTTTGGATTTCTTCCTATTCTTGATTTTTTTTCTCTTATAGTAAAAGTTCCAAATTTAGATAATTTTAATTTCTTTTCTTGTTTAATATTTGAGACAATTGTTGATAAAAAATCCTCAATAAGGTTTTCAGAAATTTGTTTTGAAAAACCTAGTTGCATATAAACTAAATTAACTAAGTCTTTTTTAGTTAAATTTATTCTCATTAAAATTAAATATTTTGCTTAATCTTTTCTATCAAATTACCTTTTATAATTCTATGACAAACATCTAAAGAATTAGAAAATCCGATAAAATCAGTTCCACCATGGCTTTTAACTACAGGGGAATCAAGCCCAATAAATATAGCACCATTATAAAGTCTTGGATCTAGTCGCTTTTTAAATTTTTTCAAATTTGAAATATTTAATAATGATGAAATTTTTCCAATTAAAGATCCCGTCATAGCTTTTTTAAGTTCATCTGTAATAAAATTTGCTGTCCCTTCAGCAGTTTTAAGAGCTACATTTCCAGTAAAACCATCAGAAACTATTACATTAACTTCTCCATCCATTAAATGGTTCCCCTCTATATAGCCAGAAAAATTATAGTTATCAGATTTTTTATCATTTAGATTTTGGTATGTTTCTTTAATAATTTCATTTCCTTTAAGTTCTTCTGATCCAATGTTTAATAAACCTACGTTTGGTTTTAGCCCAGGATATAAAGATGTGTAAAGAGAAGCGCCCATGATAGAAAAATCTAATAAGTTTTTAGAACTACATTCTATATTTGCACCTAAATCTAACACAACACTCATCCCATTTTTATTTGGCCACAAAGCTGATAATGCTGGTTTGTCAATATTCTCAATCATCTTAAGATTTAGTTTTGAAATAACTAATAGAGCTCCAGTATTACCAGCTGATACTACAATATCTGTCTCTTTTTTCTTAACGCTTTCAATTGCAAGCCACATACTAGTTTTTTTTCCTCTTTTAGCTCCTTCAAGTGGGCTATCAGTACTTTTAACTATATCTGTAGTATGTATGATTTCAAAAAAATCATTATTTATTTTTTTATTGATAAGTGGGCTTATTCTATTTTCATCACCAAAAATTTTATAAAACAAATTTTTATTAGTTCTATGATTAAGAATTATTCCTTCAATAATCTTATTTGGTGAGTTATCACCACCCATTGCATCGACTGCAATTTTTATCAGATCTGTCATTATAGATTTTTTATTCTTTTGGGTCTAAAACTTGTCTACCCTTGTACATACCAGTTTTTAAATCTAAATGATGAGATAATCTGTACTCACCTGATTTTTTATCTTCAACAATGTTTTTAGTTGAATATTTCATAGTTTGAGCCCTTCTCATTCCAGTTCTGGATGGGGTTTGTTTTCGTTTTGGTACAGCCATAATTATGGGTTACTTACACTTTTTAAATAAGAATTCAAAGTTTTTTTTGATAAATTTTCATTAAATAGCTCAAAATAATCAATCAAATGATCAATTTCTTTAAAATCACTTAAAAAAATTGAAAACTTTTCAAATTTTTGAATTCTTGATAAATTTTTCCAAAAATGTACTTCGGAAACCATCGAATGAAATAGATTTATATAATCTTTCATTTTTTTATTAATTGATTGATCTCCATACCCTATTTCTCTGATGCTGAGCTCAAGTTGTCTAAATATAAAATCATAGATTTCCTGTAAAATAATCTTATTTTCGTCATTTTTAAAATTTTTTAAAAAGAATGAAAAATGTAATAAAAATAAGGTTAAACGATCAGAAAAATTATCTTCACGACCTAAATCTTTATATAAAGCCTTATTTCTGGTGTAACTAATTAAATTGTTATAAACATAAAGATATTTTTTATTCATGATCAAAATATTATATATATTTTTTATTTCAATAATAGTTACAAATTGTTCATTAAAAGAAGTTTCAGAAATACACGGTATACCTTTCTTAGAAAAAAAACAGGCCTCGCTTATTATAAATAAAACTAATAAAAATGATATAAGGAGGATTTTAGGTAATCCATCAACAACGAGTAAATTTGATAATGATATATGGATTTATATTGAAAGAAAGCAAACTCAATCTGCATTAAGAAATTTAGGTAAAATGAAGATTAATGAAAATAACGTTCTAGTATTAGAAATAAATAATTACGGAATACTAACAAAAAAAAAATTTTATAACAAAGAAGATATGAATGATTTAAAAATTGCTAAAGCAACTACTCAAGCAGGATTTAAAAGAAATTCTTTTATATATGAATTTATGTCAAGTATGAGACAAAAGGTTAATGACCCTCTTGGACAGAGGGCCAAAAAACGTAAAGAAATTAGCCAGCGATAACAGCTAATAGTAATAACGCAACAATATTTGTTATTTTTATCATTGGATTGACTGCGGGTCCTGCCGTATCTTTGTAAGGATCACCTACCGTATCACCTGTTACTGCAGCCTTATGAGCCTCAGAACCTTTTCCACCATGGTTTCCGTCTTCGATGTATTTTTTAGCATTATCCCATGCTCCACCTCCTGCTGTCATTGATACAGCAACAAATAATCCTGTGATAATAACGCCTAACAACATTGCTCCAACAGCTGCTAATGCAGCTACTTGTCCACCAATTGATAAAATTATAAAATATAAAACAACTGGAGACAAAACCGGTAATAAAGATGGAATTATCATCTCTTTTATTGCTGCTACAGTCAAGAGATCAACCAATTTAGCATAATCTGGCTTTTGTTTTCTTTTCATAATACCAGGAAATTTTTTAAATTGTCTTCTTACCTCAATAACAACGGCACCACCTGCTCTTCCAACAGCTTGCATTCCCATTGAACCAAATAGGTATGGTAGCATTCCACCAATTAACAACCCAACAACAACGTAAGGATTTGATAAATCAAAAGTTACAACTATACCCTCTAATTTTGAACCTGCTACGTTTGAGTAATGTTTAATATCTTCTACATAAGCTGCAAATAAAACTAGAGCTCCTAAACCTGCAGATCCAATAGCATACCCCTTAGTAACAGCTTTTGTTGTGTTACCTACTGCATCTAATGCATCCGTAGTTTTTCTAACTTTTTTGTCTAAGTTAGACATTTCTGCGATACCTCCAGCATTATCAGTCACTGGTCCATAAGCATCAAGAGCAACTACCATTCCAGCTAACGCAAGCATAGTAGTTACTGCGATTGCTATCCCAAAAAGTCCTGCAATAGAATTTGTAGTTAAAATACCAGCAACAATAATTATTGCAGGTACTGCAGTTGCTTCCATTGATACAGCTAAACCTTGAATAACATTAGTACCATGACCCGTTGTTGAAGAAGCTGCAACAGATTTAACTGGTCTATAATTTGTACCAGTATAATATTCTGTGATCCAAATTAATAAACCTGTAATTACTAATCCAATTATCCCACAGTAATATAAACTCATTCCATTAAAGTTTTTGCCATTAACATTATATTCTGTTGCAAAACCTAATACATGATCAGTAACAGGATATAAAATTACTATAGATGTAATAGCTGATACTACAAATCCTTTATATAAAGCGTTCATAACATTTTTGTCTTTACCAAGTTTAACAAAGAAAGTACCTAATATTGAAGTAATGATACAAGCACCACCAATTGTTAAAGGGTAAATCATCATATTCATATCTCCCTGAAAGAAGATAGATGATAAAACCATAGTTGCTACAATTGTAACTGCATAAGTTTCAAATAAATCAGCAGCCATTCCAGCACAATCCCCTACGTTATCACCAACATTATCAGCAATAACAGCTGGGTTTCTAGGATCATCCTCAGGTATTCCAGCTTCAACTTTACCAACTAAGTCTGCACCAACATCAGCACCTTTAGTAAATATACCACCACCTAATCTTGCAAAAATAGAAATTAGAGAAGCACCAAAACCTAGAGCAACAAGTGCATTAACTATCTCTCTTTGATCAACATTAAACTTTAACAAATAATAGTAATAGACTGCTATAGACAATAAGGCTAAACCAGCAACCAGCATACCAGTTACAGCACCTGACTTAAATGCAACGGATAAACCTTGTGCAAGACCTTTTCTAGAGGCCTCAGCAGTTCTAACGTTAGCTTCAACAGACACTAACATTCCAACATAACCTGCGATACCAGATAATGTTGCACCAACTAGATATCCTAAACCAACTAAAGGACTAAAAGCAATACTTACTATTACTAGAACAACAACACCAACAATAGCAATTGTTTTATATTGTCTTGCTAGATAAGCCTTAGCACCAATTTGAATGGCAGAGGCAATATCTTGCATTTTAGCATTACCCGCACTTTGATTTAAAATATTTTTACCAGTAAAAAATCCATAAACTATGGACAATAATCCAGCTCCGATTGTGTATAATAAAATTGTCTCTACTGTTTCGCTCATATAAACCTTAAGGTTGTTGGTTGTTAAATTTTAAGCCCGGACAATACAAAAAAAGGTAAAAAAGACAATAATTAACTTTAGAATTGATGTTTATAACCAGAATTTTTAACCAGTAAATACTCACCTTTTTTATCAATAAAGACTGATTTTTTATTATTTGAATTAATTTGACCTATTCTAGATATTTTAAGACCTAATTTCTTGGATATGTTTTTTATGATTCTAGATTTGTCTGCACTAGCAGTAAATAAAATCTGATAGTCATCTCCATTCGATATAAAATTTGATTTTTTAAGTTCATTCTTTTTTAAATAACTGTACAAATTTCTAGATATCGGGATTTGTTCCTCCCAAATTTTATAAGATAATTTTTGCTTATTAATCATTTTTTCAAGATCATCAATTAATCCATCCGATATATCAATCGATGAGTTAGCAAATTTAAATAATTCTTTTGTTAAATCAATTTGAATTTCAGGTTCAAAATATTTTTTTACAAAATAGTTTTTAAGTTTTTTATTTATCCTAATTTTATTTTGTAAAATTTTTAATCCAATAAAACTATCTCCCAGATTCCCAGTTACATAAATATCATCATGAAGTTTTACTTTATTTCTATAAATAATTTTTTTTGAATGTCCTACTGACGTAATTGAAAAACTTAATTGATTTGAAAATGTAGTGTCTCCACCACATAAAAAAATTCCATATTTATCCTGTTCTTTCTTTAATGAATTTGAAATTTTAGATAAGTTTTTTTTTGTAAATGTCTTTTTATTACCACTGCCTGATATAAAATAATATTTTGGTAAAACACCTTTACAAATCAAGTCTGATATAGAGGAGCGTATAATTTTTTTAATTACTAATTCAGGATTTTTAAAATCTAAAAAATGAGTTCCTTGATTATAAGTATCGATCGAAATAACTAAAGATTTTTTTTTATCAAAAAAAACATCATCATTTAAATCTAGTGAATATTTATTAAACTTTGATAATTTTGAAAAATATTTTCTAATTAGATCAAATTCATGCATTTGAAGTTCTTAACTTTTTACCAACATTGTCTAGTAAGGCGTTTAAATACTTAGTTTGAGAGTCTTCTAAAAAAAAATTGGATGAATTGAGATATTCTTTGATAATGATATTAATAGAAATATTGGGCTTATATAGAAATTCATAAGTTGCTGCTTTTAATATAGTTTGAAATACTTTATCTAAATTATCTAGAACAAAATCATCACCAAGTTTATTGCTTAATTCATCAAGAATTAAATCGTTACGCTCTATGGTTCCAAAAACAATGTCTTTAATAAATTTTTTAAATCTATGTTTTGGAAATTCTAAATCATTATCTTCATTATAAAATTTCCCATATAGTTTTTGAATTATAATAACTCTTGGATTATTCTTTGGATTAAAATGAGTTTTCATTTTTGTGATAAAACTGAGTTTACTGCTTCAGCAGCTTCTGCACCTTTTCTTCTTCGAACTTTAGCCTGCCTCATATTCAAACAAGTTATAATCCCATTGCCGATAGGTTTTTTATTAAGGATAGACAAATCCATTATCGCATTAGTAGATGCTTGTGATATAAAATCAAAATGTGGAGTTTGACCTTTAATAACACATCCAAGTGCCAAAAAAGCATCATATTTTTTAATATTTTTAGATATAGTTACAGGTATTTCAAAAACTCCTGGAACTCTAACAATTTTAATTATACTAGATTTTGGGATCAATTTTAAGGCACTATCAAGAAGACCTTTTGCAATTTCTTTATAATAATCTGCTACAACGATTAGGTATTTTTTTTTCATTAAATAATTTCTTGTTTGGTAATTCTTATACCATAACCATCTAAACCTATAACTTTTTTAGGTGATTTTGTGATTAAGGTCATATTTTTAATTTTTAAATCCTTTATTATTTGTGCACCAATACCATAATTTCTAATTAGTTTGTCTTTTCCTTTTTTATAAAAGTCTTTATTTTTGTAATCTTTAAGAGTTTGGGTAACAGATTTAAGATTCGTATCTTTTATAAAAACTAAAACACAATTATTAAATTTTTTAAAATAATTAAGCGTTTTATTAAAAGAGTTAGGTAATTGCTGATTAATTAAATAATTTTGAACAACATTTGATGAGATCACTCTAACTCTAGGTGTGATCCCTTTTTTTATAACTCCTTTGATCAAAGCAAAATGTTCAGATCCATCTAGAAGATTTTCATAAATTCTGATTTTGTATTTTTGTTTTTTAACATCAATATAACTTTGTTTCTTTAACCTAATTAATTTTTCTTTTTTCAATCTATAGGCAATTAAATCCTCGATCTTACCAATTTTAAGTTTATGTTTTTTTGCAAAATTAAATAAGTCTTGATCTTTAGCCATTGTCCCATCTTCATTCATAATTTCGCAAATTACAGCTGAATTATTTTTTTTTGCTAATTTAGATATATCAACAGATGCTTCTGTATGTCCGGCTCTAACCAGCACACCACCATCTTTTGCAATTATAGGAAATATATGACCAGGTGAGACAATATCATTTTTTTTAACATTTTTTTTTGATGCAATGCTAATTGTTCTTGCTCGATCTTTAGCAGAAATTCCAGTGGTTATTCCTTTTTTGGCTTCAATAGATACCGTAAAAGCAGTTTTATTTCGTGACTGATTATTTGCAGACATTAAAGTCAAATTTAATCTTTTTGCTTGAACTGAGTCTAAAGCCAAACAAATTAAACCACGACCATATTTAGCCATAAAATTTATTTTTTTTGCATTTGAATTAGACGTTGAGATAATTAGGTCACCCTCGTTTTCTCTTTTTTCATCGTCAACTAAAATAAACATACCACCTTTTTTGGCAACATTGATGATATTTTCAATTGATGTAAAATTATTTTTTTGCATTGAAATAATTTCTAACGTATTTCGATAAGATATCTATCTCAATATTAACAAGATCATTTTTTTTAATAGTGGATAGATTTGTTTCATTATAGGTGTGAGGAATAACCCATATCTGAAAACCTTTTTTAGAAACTTTTGAAATAGTAAGCGAAATACCATTTACACATATTGAAGCTTTTTCTATTAAATTTTTTCTTTCCTGGATTGGAACTTCAAATTCAAATAGATAAGATTTATCAACTTTCTTTAGATTAATTACCTTAGCAATAGTATCTACATGACCTTGGCATATATGGCCTGAAATTTTTGTTCCATATTTTAAAGGTAATTCAAGATTTATGATATCTTTAGTTTTTAAATATTTGAATTTTGATCTAACTAAAGTCTCTTTGGACAAATAAAATTCCATTAATTTTGATTTAAATGAAATTAAAGTAAGACAAACGCCATCACAAGCTACTGACAAACCCATATCTTTCTTAGATACTTTAAGGTTGCTTTTTATAAATATATTTAACCCTTTTGGTCTTTTAATAATTTTTGTAACAGTTCCCTGATTATATATAATTCCATTAAACATATTAGTTTTTATACAATGTTATTTTATCTTTACCTAAAAATAGGTTTAAATTAAATTTATTTTTATAATTTTTCTTTAATACATCTAAACTGTTAAATTTCAAATACTCGGTTTCCTTAGAAAGATTTTTAGGGCTTTTATACAAATAAAATTTATTAAAAATTTTATTTTTTAAAAGATGACTAGTTAAAGAGTCACCACCTTCAATCAGTAGATTTCTGCAATTGAACTTATATAACTTTTTTAATATAGTTTTGAAATCAAATTTACCTTGTTTATTGATCTTGGATTTGATTAATTGAATTTTTTTTTTCTTAAAATCTAAAACCTTGGACTTGCTAGCTTGATTATAAAAAATTATAGTATTATCTTTATTTGCAGTTTTTATTATATAGCTATTAATTTTAGTTTGAAGTTTGTTATCTAAAATAATTCTCTTAGGAGAATAATTACTAAAACCTTTAATTCTGCAATTTAATCGTGAATTATCTTTGTTTAAAGTTTTGTACGAAATCATTAATGCATCATTCTTATATCTTAACAAATGTGTAAATTTATCAGCTTGTACGTTTGTAATTCTTTTATTTAATTTGCTATAAACAAGATTATTTTTTGAAATTGCAATTTTTCCAGTCACATAGGGTAGTTTATGTTTTCTGTTAAAAAAATAATTTGAATAAAAGTTATTAATTATATCTTTAAGAATACCCTTTTTAACGTTGACGTTATTTGATTTTAAAATTTTTTGACTTTTATTTCTTACTCTTTTGTCAATATCTGCAACAGAATATATAACTTCTGAAATTTTAGATTTAATTATTATATTTGTACATGGTGGTGTTAAACCATGATGACAACATGGTTCTAGAGTAACATACATTTTTGAACCATTTAAATCATCTGTACAATTTTTAATTGCATTAAATTCAGCATGCGGTCTTCCATTATATGATGTTTGTCCAATAGAAATTATTTTATCATTTTTTACTATCACACATCCTACAGATGGATTAGATCCTGTAAGTCCTTGACGAGAGTTAGCCAACTTTAGGGCTATCTCCATATAAAATTTATCTTTTAATGAAAATTTATCTTTTTTTGTAGACATCAAGTTTGTCCACGAATTGCACAAAGTCTTTTTCTTCTCTAAAATTTCTATAAACAGATGCAAATCGAACATATGCAACTGGGTCGAGTTCCTTTAAACCTTCCATGACCATTGTACCTATAGTATTTGTTGAAATTTCACTTTGACCTAACTCTTCTAATGCTCTTGAAATTTTACTTATAAATTTTTCAACAGTTTCAGTGTCTATAGGTCTTTTCTTGAGAGCTATGTATATTGATTTAGCTAATTTATCTCTATCAAATGCTGATTTTCTGCCATTTTTTTTTACAACCATTATTTCTCTGAATTGAACTCTTTCAAATGTTGTAAAACGTGCGCCACAGACGCACAATCTTCTTCGTCTTATAGCTGTACCATCTTCTGTTGGTCTAGAGTCGACAACTGAGGTCTCCCCTTTTTTGCATATTGAACAAATCATTTATTAGAGGTTCTTATATATCGGAAACGATGAAGTTAAAGAAATAACTTCATTTTTTACTTCATTTTCTATTTTACTATTATCAGTTGGGTTTTCGGATAACCCTTTTAAAGTTTTAGTAATCAATTCACCTACGGTTTTAAATTCACTTAATCCAAAACCTCTTGTTGTAGCTGCCTGAGTACCTAACCTGATACCTGAAGTGATCATTGGTTTTTCAGTATCAAAAGGAATTCCATTTTTATTACATGTGATATTCGCTCTCGATAAACTTTCAGCAGCAAGATTACCTTTTACGTTATAAGGTCTTAGATCTACTAACATTAAGTGTGTATCTGTGCCATCTGAGTAAATCTTAAAACCATTATTTTTTAAAGTTTCTGCTAACATCTTTGCGTTTGATAAAACTGATTTTATGTAATCTTTAAATTCAGGTTGTAATGCTTCTAAAAAACCAGCTGCTTTAGCTGCAATAATATGCATTAAAGGTCCACCTTGATACCCTGGAAAGACTGCAGTATTAAATTTTTTAGCAAGATCTTCGTGATTAGTTAAAATTATTCCACCTCTTGCACTTCTAAATACTTTATGTGTTGTTGAAGTAACAACATGAGCATGATCACAAGGATTAGGATAACCTTGGCCTGCAACCAAACCTGAAAAATGTGCCATATCAACCATCAAGTATGCACCTACTTTATCAGCAATTTCTCTAAATCTTTTAAAGTCAATAACTCTCGAATAAGCACTTCCACCAGCAATGATTAATTTAGGTTTATGTTCTAATGCAAGTTTTTCAACATTATCATAATCAATCAACTCAGATTCTTTATCAACATCATAGCCGATTGCATTAAACCATTTACCAGACATTGAAATTTTTAAACCATGAGTAATGTGACCACCTGAATTTAAACTCATTCCCATGAATGTATCACCTGGGTTTAATAAAGCTAAAAATACTGCTCCATTTGCTTGTGCGCCAGAATGAGGTTGGGCATTTGCAAATTTACAATGAAACAATTTCTTCAATCTTTCTATTGCAAGATTTTCAGCAACATCAACATGCTCACAACCATTGTAATATCTTTTACCAGGATAACCTTCAGCATATTTATTTGTTAAAACTGACCCTTGTGCTTCTAATACAGCTTGAGAAACTATATTTTCAGAAGCAATTAACTCTATGTGCTGCTGTTGTCTGATTAGTTCATCTTTAATTGCTTTATAAAGTTCTGGATCTTTTAAAGACAAACTATCTTCAAAAAAACTTTTGTAGCTATCATTTAAATAATTTTTTTCACTAGACATAATTATATTTTTTTTATTCTTTTTAAGTGTCTTCCACCTTCAAATTTAGTGTTTAAAAAAGCGATAACACAACCTAACGCCAATTTTTTACTTAACACTCTAGATCCTAATGTAATGATATTTGCATCATTATGCAATCTTGATAATTTTGTTGATTTTAAATTAAAACATTGTGCAGCACGAATATTTTTATGTCTATTTGCCGCTATATTCATACCCATGCCTGAACCACAAACTAAAATACCAACGTTGTTTTTGTTGGTTTTAACTTTTTTTGCTACCTTATGAGCATAATCAGGGTAGTCAACACTATCAATATTGTAGGGACCCATATCCTCATAAGATATCCCCTTTTTAGATAAATATAATTTTATTTCTTCTTTTAATTTATATCCAGCGTGGTCCGATGAAATAAATATTTTTTTCAAATTAATTAAATTTATAATCTAAAACACATGCAACTAAATGTATCCTATTCTCTTCTCCGCCATTAAATGCATTGTGATATTTAGTGTTATTAGTGACCCAGACTGAACCATCAGCGGGCATATGTTTGGCAACGTTGTCGATAACCATTAGACATCCTGGATTTGTTATTATTGGTATGTGCAATCTTGGTTCAGGATCTCTGTGCCAACTTAAAGTTGATCTTGGTTCTTTTAGAAGAATTCTCACTCTTCCAAGTTTATATTTTGATGAAAGAACATCATATACTTCTTTGAAATAAGTATTTTCGTAATCTGTTATAAATTCGGAGTAATTTGACTCGTCAATTGACTGATCTCTCACAACTTCTTTTCCTGATTTATCAGGTTTAGTCCAAAATATACCACGTGCTTTATTCCCTTTTATAGAATCTGGATCACCTGGTATTTGAGTTAAAGAAATAGCTCCAAAATGAGTTACACCAGCATCTTCAAATTTTTTAATTTTCACAATTTGTTGATAGGCTTCTTGTAATTTTTCAATATCAAATTTAATTTCTTGCTTTTGAAAATCACTAAAATTTAAAATTCTGTCCTCTTTTTTGACATTTAAGTCTATTACTTTTGAATTATCAATGGTCATCGTGATTGCTTTTTACCCTTTTTTTTGTATATGTGTATATTACATTTGTCGCAATTTGAAAGTAAATTAAAAGATGATTACAGGTAAATATCCAAGTCTAAGGCTTAGAAGAAATAGAAAAGAATCCTGGTCTAGAAAACTAATACAAGAAAATACATTAAGCCCAAATGATTTTATATTACCTATTTTTTTAATTGATGGGTCTAATAAAAGACAGGAAATTTCAACTATGCCTAACGTTTTTAGATATACAATTAATAGATTAAGCCAAGTTGTAGATAAAGCTATAAAAATAGGAATACCTATGGTTGCTCTTTTCCCTAAAACAAAAAATTCAATAAAAGATGAACTAGGGTCAGAATCACTTAATGAGAAAAACTTAGTTTGTAGAGCAATATTAGAAATAAAAAAAAGATATAAAAATCAAATTGGAATTATGTGTGATGTTGCTTTAGATCCATATACTTCACATGGTCACGATGGAATAATAAGATCAAATCAAATTGTAAATGATGAAACAATAGAAGTTTTAGTTAATCAATCATTATTACAAGCAGAAATGGGTTGTGATGTTTTGGCACCATCGGACATGATGGATGGAAGAATAGGAAAAATAAGAAAAGCTTTAGACAAATCTAAATATCATAATGTTCAGATTTTATCCTATGCAGCTAAATATGCGTCAAGTTTTTATGGACCATTTAGAGATGCAGTAGGATCTAAGGGTTCGTTAAAAGGAGATAAAAAAACATATCAAATGGATTTTAGAAATAGTGATGAAGCTTTAAGAGAAGTTGCTCTGGATATCAAAGAAGGTGCGGATATAGTGATGGTAAAACCAGGAATGCCCTATTTAGATATTATCAAATCAGTGAAAGAAAAATTTAAAATACCTGTATTTGCTTATCAAGTATCAGGTGAATACAGTTTAATTTCAAATGCCATACAAAAAAAATTAGTCAATGAGGATGCTGTTCATGAAAGTCTTATGGCTTTTAAAAGAGCTGGTGCCAATGCTATTGTTACTTACTATGCCGATAGAATTGATAAAATCATAAAATAATTACTTCAAAGAATTAATAAATAATAATCTACTATTTGGATAGTTTATGTTATTAGGCTTTAATATTGTTTTATCTAGATAATCACTAACTAATTTAAGTCCTTTTAATAAAGTTTTTAAGTCACTTACCTCTATATCTTTATCAATTAAAAAATTAGGAACATATTTTTTTTCAGTCGATGAACTAGCATAATAAACAGTTTTATTTTCAATAGTGTCTTTTTCAACTAAACTTTCAAGCTCAAGATCATAACCAAGAACTTTTAGTAAATCTAATTCCCAGAAAATATATTCTTTTAACCAATCTTTATAATTTAAAATCAAAAAAAGGTTTTCAATTATTTGATAAACTTTATTATTTTTTTGAGAGTCAGCAGTAAGAATTTTAATTAGATTTGTTGCTGAAGTTATACATGATAATTTTTGTTTGTGGTCAAAATATAAAGGACTATAAGCATTTAAAATCTCTACTTTAAAATAACCAATTCTATTATTATTTTTAGAACTATAATTTATGTGAAGCCTATTGCCTATTTGTAAATAATTTTTAATTTTTTTTGAAGTACCTCCAAAAATTATACCTGAAATTTTTCCTTGATCTTTTGTAAATATTTCAGCTATTAAGGAATTTTCACTATATCTATTTTTACTAATTAAAAAGCCTTCATCAATCCAATTCATAATATTATCATTTTATACTTTTTAGACATTCTATAGCAGCATTTTGTTCAGCATCTTTTTTTGATTTACCTAGGCCAAAAAAATATTTTGTATTTGGAAGTTTAACACCCACTTTAAATGATGGCTTATGTCGCGGTCCAGTGTTTGATATGAGTTTATAAACTGGAAGTTTTTTAAAATTTTTTAATGTTAATTCTTGTAATGTTGTTTTAGCATCAATTTGAGTAATAATACTTTCCTTAATATGATTTTTCCAAAGATCCAAAATTACTTTTTCAACCTCTACTAAATTTTTATCAAGATAAACTGCTCCTATTAACGCTTCACAACTATCAGAGACAATTTTATCTTCAATTCTTATTTTTTTATTATTTGGATTAAAAGTTAAAATATATTTTTCTAAGTTAATTTTTTTTGCAATTTCTAAACATGTTTTTTTATTTACAAGTGATGCAAATTTTTTATCTAGTATGCCTTCTTTTTCGTCAGGATATATTTCTAGAAGTTTTTTTGCAATTACTAATCCTAAAACTCTATCACCTAGAAACTCAATTTTTTCGTTATTATTCTTTTTATCATAACTTTTATGAGTTAGTGATTTAATTAGTAAATCTAAATTCTTAAATTTAACTTTAATTTTTTTTTGTAAATCAAGATAGTTAATTTTCATTAATTAATACTATCAAAAGTTCTATCAAATCTTATTGATTTGTGCCATTTCCAAAAAGTAAAAATACTACCTATCTTTCTATCAGATGAAAAAAAAATAAATTGAGCTTTACCTACAAGGTTATCTTTATGTACATATCCAACACTTGATAAAAATCTACTATCTTTCGAACAGTCTCTATTATCTCCTAGAAAAAAATAATGATCTTCTGGAACTTCAAAGATGTCTGAATTTTGATAAGTATAATCTTTTAAATAAACTGTATGAAATTTTTTTCCATTAGGTAATTTTTCTTCAAATTTATGAACATCTATTGTTCTACTTCCGCAATTTATTTTTGTCTTATTTGAAATTTTTGATTTTAAAATCTCACTATTATTTAAATATAAGTTTGCATCAATAAACTGAACTTTATCACCTGGAAGTCCTACCAGTCTCTTAATATAATCGGTTCTATTATCTGCTGGTGTTTTAAAAACAATCACATCACCTCTTTCAGGGGCATTAAAAAAAATTCTTTTACTTAAAATTGGGGGGCTAAATGGAAATGAGTGTTTGCTATAGCCATATGAATACTTAGTAACAAAAAGTCTATCTCCTACGAGTAAAGTGGGCTCCATTGATGAAGATGGAATATAAAACGGTTGAATAAAAAAAGATCTAATTATTACAGCTATTACTAATGCATAAAAAATAGTTTTTATATTTTCTGAAAAAAATTCTTTGTCTAACTTCATATTGATTGAATTATTGTAAAAGCTGTTGAATATTCTTTTTCATCTGAAATAGATAAAAAACAATTAAAATTTTTAACTTTAAATTCTTTTCTTATTATTTGTGTCATTTTTTTTGTCTTTGAATAATACGGTTTACCAAATTTATCATTCATTATTTCAATATCTTTGAAATTTAAATCATTTCTAAACCCTGTGCCTAGTGCTTTAGCAAAAGCTTCTTTTGCTGCAAATCTTTTTGAGAAATATTCAATTTTATTTTTTGAAGAAATTGATAATTTAAGTTCATTAATGCTGTAAATACGATTTCTAAATTTATGATTTTTGATAGAACTTTTAATTCTGTTATTTTGAATTATATCAACACCAATACCTAAAATTTTCATGACCTAATCTTTAATAATTTTTTTAAATTTTTTAATTACTTTTGAAAGACCATCAAATATTGACTCTCCAATTATGAAATGACCTATATTAAATTCCTCTATTTCTTTAATTTTAGCTAATATTTTTGTTGTCTGATAATCCAGTCCATGCCCAGCATGAACTTCAATATTGAGTTTATTTGCTAAAATAGAACAATTTTTAATTCTATTTAATTCTTTATTATATTCTTTTTTTGACTTTACCAAATTAGATATTTTACCGGTATGGATTTCAACGCAGTCAACATTAAGTTCCTTTGATAGTTTTACATCTTTAATTGAGGGATTAATAAATAAACTAGTACGTATTTTATTTTTTTTAAACTTTTCAATAATAATTTTTAATTTTTTTTTATATTTAACTAGATTTAATCCACCTTCAGTAGTTACTTCTTTTCGATTTTCTGGAACAAGACAAATATAATCAGGTTTAATTTTTAGAGCATTATTAACAATTTTTTCATTAATTGAAATTTCAAGGTTAACTAAAACTTTTTTTGTTTTACAAATTTTTTTAGCATCTAAATCATTTATATGTCTTCTATCTTCTCTTAAATGAATGGTTACTGAGTCAGCTCCCATTTTTACAACTTGTAATGCTGTGCTATATGGGTCTGGATGATATTCTCCTCTAGCATTTCTTAAAGTAGCTACATGATCTATATTTACTCCTAATCTTTTCACTTAATAAATCTACTTCCTGGTGTAGTTATAGGTATTGATTTTAAATCTTGTGGTAGTCGTTTTGTGTTAAATGTTGGAACATCGATTTTTAGATGCGATATAATTCCAGTTTTTATTTTCAGTGATTTTTTTGTTGATCTATCAATTATAGATGCAAAACCTAAAAGTTTTGCATTAGCTTTTTTTATTAACTTAACGCATTCAAGACTTGATTTTCCTGTTGTAATGACATCTTCAATAATTAAGACATTTGCACCTTTTTTAATACTAAATCCCCTTCTTAATTCAAATTTACCTTTTACTCTCTCACAAAATATTGTTTCTTTTTTTAAAAGCTTGCCAATTTCATAACCAATTATTACACCTCCCATTGCTGGTGATAAAATTAAATCAATCTTTTTGTATTTTCTTTTAATTTTATTAGCAAGGGATTTGCAGATTATTTCAGACAGATGAGGAAAACTTAAAAGTTTTGCACATTGAATATATTTTGATGAATGTAGACCTGAAGATAATACGAAATGTCCCTCTAAAAGAGCATCAGTCTTTTTTAAAATATTTAAGGATTTTTTGAGTGAAAGCATTTCTTTTATCTTCGTGTCTAATTATCTTAAATTTTATACTCTTTTGCTTAAGCTCTGCAATAAAATTTGTAAAATTTTTTAGATTTGTAATAATTAATTTAAACTTAAAGTTAATATACTTTGTATTTTTTCCTGCCATTTCAACATTTGAAATATTTAGCTTGTGACTACCAATCAATGAACTTATATCCCCTAATTGACCTGGTTGATCAGGTAATGAAATCCAAAGAGTTGTATTGTATTTCTTAGTCTTTTCCTCTTTTTGTTCACCTTTATCATGCCAATATCTTCTAATAGCTGATCTTGCTTTACCTGTTTTTGTTGTGGGTATCCAATGTAGTGAAGGTGATTGGTTTTTAGAGGTAATTATATTTACCCTGTCTCCATTTCGTAATACTTCCTGTAATTCAGATTTATTTCCATTAATTTCACATCCAATAGCAGTGTTACCTATTTTTGTATGAACCGCGTATGCAAAATCTATAGGTGTAGCATCTTTTGGTAATTTTATTACTGATCCTTTGGGAGTAAAACAAAATACATTTTCTTGGAACATTTGAAGCTTTGTATACTCATAAGAGTGTTCCGGATTTTCATTTTTTTCAATTATTTCAACAAGATCCTTTAACCAATCGTATTCTTTCCAACTTAAAGAATTAAATTTTTCTGAAGACTTATATTTCCAATGAGAAGCAACTCCTCTTTCGGCAAATTCATGCATTTCATGGGTTCTTATTTGTATTTCAATTGGTTTTTTATTTGATCCAATTACTGACGTATGAAGTGACTTGTAACCATTTATTTTAGGTGAAGATATATAATCTTTAAATTTTCCAGGTATACAATTCCATTTTTTATGGAATATACCAAGAGTTTTGTAACATTCATCTATAGTTGATAGTGTAATTCTAAACCCAATGATATCAGTAATTTGTTCTAATGAAATTCTTTTTTTTTGAACTTTACGCCATATTGAAAAAGGAGTTTTTTCACGACCATGTATTTCGGCGTTAATATGATTGTTGTTTAAGATTTCACTTAATTCAAATGAAAGAGACTCAAACAAATCTTTTTTATCTGATTTTATTTCATCTAACTTATTTTTAATTAATTCTCTTGCTTCATTATTTAAAATTTCAAAGGAAAGATCTTCGAGCTCATCTCTAATTCTGTGCATCCCCATTCTATCAGCCAATGGAGCATAAATTTCCATTGTCTCTTGAGCGATTCTTTGTCTTTTATCTATTTTAGGAATAGCTTTAATTGTTCTCATATTATGAAGCCGATCAGCAATTTTAACTAATAAAACTCTTATATCTTTAGAAGTAGCTAAAATTAATTTTCTAAAATTTTCTACTTTAGAATTTGAACCAGCAGTATTTTCAAAAACAGAAATTTTTGTAACACCATTTACTAATTCGGCAACTTCATCACCAAATTCATCTTTAATCGTCTCGTAAGTAGCGAATGTATCCTCTATAGTATCATGAAGTAAACCAGTCGTTATTGTTGCACTATCTAATTTTAATTCTGTTAAAATATTTGCTACTTCAATAGGATGAACTGAATAGGGATCTCCAGAAGCTCTTTTTTGGTTTTGATGTGCATTAACTGCAAAATTAAAAGCTTTGTCTAATCTTTCTGGATTCAAAAACTTATTGTAACTTTTTACTTTGTTTATTAAATCATTCGAATTAAGCATATTTGATTATAACATTAATTCAAATTTGATTAATAGATCTAATATCCTTATTTGGTAAGGAATAAATTAGCTTTTTTATATTAGTTTTTTTAACTGGATGCTTCCAATCCCTTTCAATGTCAAATAAAGGAAGTAATACAAAATTTCTTTTATGCATGCTTGAATGGGGAAGTTTTAATCTACCATTTAAAATAATTCCATCAAAATCAATTATATCTATATCACAAATTCTAGGAGAATTTTTAGGTGCTTTTTTTCTTCCTAGTTTTTTTTCTATAATTTTACACAAATTTAAAAGTTCTAAAGGTTCATATCCACATGAGACTTTTAAAACAATATTAATATATTTTGGCTTCTTCGGATCTGGCCAAGATGGTGTCTCATAATAGTTAGACGAAGAAATAAAATTAATTTTACTCTGCAATAAAAAATATTTGGCTTTTTCTATATTACCTAGTCTGTTACCTAAATTTGATCCTATACCTAAAAAAATCTTTTTAGCTTGTTTTTCTGATGTATCTTGCTTTATCACGGTTCCAATCTCTATTTTTTTTTGTTGCTCTTTTATCGAATTGCTTTTTTCCTTTTGCAACAGCTAATTCAACTTTTGCTTTACCTTTTTTAAAGTACATTTTTGTAGGAACTATAGTAAATCCATCCCTTTGCATTTTGCCAATTAATTTATTGATTTCCTTTTTATTTAACAAAAGCTTTCTGTCATCTGTTGGATTATGATTAGAATAACTTGCCTGTTTATAAGCAGATATATGAGAGTTAATTAAAATTAATTCACCATTTTTTTCTACAGCATAAGAGTCAGCAATATTTATCTTGCCTTCTCTAATAGATTTTATTTCAGATCCCTTAAGCACAATACCCGCCTCCAAAAGATCTTCAAAAAAATAGTTAAAGCTTGCTTTTCTATTTAAACAAATAATTTTTAAACCAGGATTGGTTTTTTTGTTCATTAAATCAATTTTGCTGACTCTAAAGCTTTTTTAATAATTGGCTTAGAACTTTCAGAAGTTTTTACTAATGGCAATCTAACTGCATCATCACATAAATTCATCAATTTAGCACCATACTTTACTGGGCTTGGATTGCTTTCAATAAACATTGCACTATGAACTGGTTGCAATATCTTATCTAATTTTTCAGCTTCATTAACATCACTTTGATTATTGGAGATTGATAGTTTTTGAAAATCCGAACATAATTTTGGAGCGATATTAGCTGTTACACTAATAGTTCCAATGCCTCCTCTTTTATTAAATTCAAATGCATTGTCATCATTACCGGTCAATTGAATAAATTCTTTTCCCATTTTTGATAATTGTTGATCAACTCTATCGAGATCTCCAGTAGCATCTTTAACGCCAACAATGTTTTTTAATTCAAATAATCTTGCCATTGTATCAACTGACATATCAATTACTGATCTCCCTGGTATATTATAAATTAAAATTGGGACTCCACAGTTATCATTAATGGCTTTGTAATGCTGATAAAGACCTTCTTGAGTTGGTTTGTTGTAATATGGTGTAACAATTAATACACCGTTCGCTCCCGCTTTTTCAGCATGAGCAGTTAAAGAAATAGCTTCCTCAGTTGAATTAGATCCAGTTCCAGCGATTACAGGTATTCTACCTGCACTTTCTTTAATACATAAATCAATAACTCTTTGATGTTCTTCGTGGTTAAGTGTTGGGGATTCACCAGTAGTTCCAGCTGGGACTAGACCACTGGTACCATTGTCCATATGAAAATGAATTAACTTTATATAAGCTTCTTCATCAAGGGCATTATTTTTAAATGGAGTAATTAAAGCAACATTTGATCCTTTGAACATAAATACTTATAACATAGTTTATAGATTCATATACTAAAACATTATGCTTAAAAAATTATTATTTCTTAGCTTATTCATATCAGTGGTATTAAATTTTAATTATGTTTCAGCTGAAACATCACTCATAATTCCTTTAAAAAAACCTTCCCTTACAGATAAAGAAATAAAGAAAAAAATATCTCAAAATATTGTGAGACCAATTAAGAAGCCATCAATAACTAAGAATATTAAATTTAAAGAAAAGAAAATAGTAAAAATAGAAAAGATAAAAAAAGATAAGAAATTATCTTTTAAAATTCCGAAAAAAAAACCTTCCATAGCTGGATTAACTAAGTCAAGAAGTGTTAAAATATCAAAATACTATAGTAAAAAAGATTTTAATATTGCAAGAAAAGCAATATCAGAGATGCAAAAAAGTAGGTGGTCTTCGTCACTAAAAATTGCAAAAAAAGCTAAAGATAAATCAATATATAATTTTATTCAGTGGAGACACTTATCAACCCCTGGAAATCAAGCTTCTTTTTATGATTATAAAGTTTTTATAGATAGGAATAGTCATTACCCAAGAATTGATAAATTGAGGTTTAATGCTGAGCATAAATTATCAACATCTAAAATATCTCCAAAAAAAATAATTAATTGGTTTGATCAAAGAGAACCTTTAAGTGGATATGGAAAAATGATACTTGGAGAAAGTTATGCTCTAACTGGTAATAAAACAAAAGGAGCTAACTTAATAAAAGAAGGATGGATTACAGCAAAATTATCTAGGAATGAATTAAAATTTTTTAGAAAAAAATTCAAAAAATATCTAAATGCGGAAGATTATATAAAAAGAGCTGATTATCTTGCTTGGAATGGTAAATATTGGGATTTAAAACGATTAACTAGATATCTTCCTAAAGATTATGAGCTTTTATATACAGCAAGACAAATATTAATTAGCAAAGGTTATGGTGTAGACCAGGCAATTAAAAATGTACCAGAAAAATTAAAAAATAATGCTGGATTAAATTATGATCGATTAAAATGGAGAAGAAAAAAAGGTAGAGTAGATTCTTCTGCAGAAATTTTACTAAAAATTAAAAATAATAAAGATTATTTGGTTATGCCAGATAAATGGTGGAAAGAGCGTGAAATAATTTCAAGAGCACTTATTTATAAAAAGAAATACGAAATTGCATATAAGATTTCAAGTAATCATGGAATGACTGAAGGTTCTGATTTTGCTTCTGCTGAATGGATGAGTGGATGGATTTCTTTAAGTTTTTTAAATGATCCATTAACAGCAAAGGATCATTTTCAAAATTTTTATAACAATGTGAGTTACCCAATTAGTACATCTAGAGGAGCTTATTGGCTTGCAAGAGCTTATGAAAAATTAGGTGATAGTGAACAATCTAATAAATGGTATCAGCAAGCCTCAAAATATTTAACTACCTATTATGGTCAATTAGCATTTCTAAAATTAAAGCCTAATGGAAAATTTGAACTTAAAAAAGATATGGAAGTTGATAATAAATATCGTTACATATTCTTTAATAAAGAACTTGTTAAAATTGTTTATTTATTAGATGAATTAAAGAAAGACAAATACACTAAATTTATTCTAAGACACCTTGCAAATGACAATATAAACAAAGGTAGTGAAGCTTTAGCAGCTGAACTCGCAACAAATATAGAAAGGTATGATTTTGCAATACAAGTTTCAAAGATAGCTTCTTATCAAAAAAGATTTCATAATAAATTTAATTATCCAATTATAAGTACTCCTAAAACTATAAATGGTCGAAAAATTCCTGATAGTGCTTTTATACTATCTATTATCAGACAAGAAAGTGAGTTTGATTTAAGTGCCAATAGTCATGCTGGTGCAAAAGGTTTAATGCAACTAATGCCATACACTGCAAAATTAGTTTCAAAACAAGCAAAACTTCCTTATTCAAAATCAAGATTAACCACTGATCCTGAATATAATATTAATCTAGGATCTCATTATATTGCTGGTTTAATTTTACAATATGATGGTACCTACCCATTTGCAGTAGCTGCTTATAATGCGGGTCCTAATAGAGTTAAATATTGGAAAAAAATAAATAAAAACCCTCAAAAAAAACAGATAAATTTTGTTGATTGGGTTGAGTTAATAAAATTTAGAGAAACAAGAAACTATGTTCAGCGAGTTTTAGAGAACTATAATGTCTATAGGTATATCTTAGAAAAAAAACCTATACCAATGAAAGACTTTTTCAAAGATCAGCCTTTATTTTGATGGCGGAAGAGGAGGGATTCGAACCCTCGGTACAAGTTTCCTCGCACGGTCATTTAGCAAACGACTGGTTTCAGCCTCTCACCCACTCTTCCATATGACATAGTGTATTAAGCGATTGTATTGAAAATTCAATACTAATAAAGTAATTATTCGATAATTATGAAAAATAAATACTCTGTATTTTCGTTAATCAAAAATGCGTTCTCTTATCATGAGAATTGGCAACGTGCTTGGAAAGATCCAGCACCAAAAAAAGAATATGATGCAGTTATAGTTGGAGGTGGAGGTCATGGGTTGGCTACTGCTTATTATTTGGCAAAAAAACATAATATGAAAAATATTGCAGTTATCGAAAAAGGTTGGATTGGTGGTGGTAACACAGGAAGAAATACTACAATAATTAGATCAAATTACTTATGGGACGCAAGTGCTGGTCTATATGATCATGCATTAAAAATTTGGGAGGGTTTATCTCAAGAGCTAAACTACAATGTGATGTTCAGTCAAAGAGGTGTAATGAATCTTGCACACAATCTTCAAGATGTTAGAGATTTAAAAAGAAGAACTCACGCTAATAGATTAAATGGTATTGATGCTGTTTATTTAAACACTGAAGAAGTTAAAAAATTTTGCCCAATAATTAATACATCACCAGATATCAGATACCCTGTTCTAGGTGGAACACTACAGCGTAGAGCTGGAACAGCAAGACATGATGCTGTTGCGTGGGGTTATGCTAGAGGTGCTGATGAAATGGGGGTTGATATTATTCAAAATTGTGAAGTTAAAGGAATTAAAAGAAATGGTGATACTGTTGAAGGTATAGAAACAACAAAAGGTTATATAAAAACAAAAAAAGTTGGTGTTGTTGCTGCTGGACATTCAAGCGTTATAGCAAACATGGCTGGTTTAAAATTACCTCTAGAAAGCAAACCATTACAAGCTTTAGTTTCAGAACCAGTTAAACCAATAATTGATACTGTAGTCATGTCAAATGCTGTGCATGCTTATGTGAGTCAATCAGATAAAGGTGAATTAGTAATTGGTGCAGGAACAGATGATTATGTTTCTTATACACAAAAAGGAAGTCATCAAATAGTAGAAGGTACACTGAATGCTATTTTAGAACTCTACCCTATTTTCAGTAGAATGAGAATGTTGAGACAATGGGGAGGAATTGTAGATATCTGTCCTGATGCTAGTCCAATATTAAGTAAGACTTCTATTAAAGGATTGTATTTTAATTGTGGTTGGGGAACTGGAGGATTTAAAGCAACACCAGGTTCTGGAGATTTATTTGCACATACAATTGCAAATGATGAGCCACACAAATTAAATGCAGCATTTAATTTAAATAGATTTGTAAGTGGAGACCTAGTTGACGAACATGGTGCTGCAGCGGTTGCTCATTAATGTTTATTATTAATTGTCCTTATTGTGGTGAAAGAGATCAGCAGGAATTCAAAGCAGGTGGTGAAGCTCATATTGAAAGACCAAAACAACCAACAGAATTAAGCGATGACGAATGGGCAGAATATTTATTCATGAGAAAAAATATCAAAGGTGTTCAATTTGAAAGATGGAATCATGCTCATGGTTGTAGAAAATGGTTTAACATGGTGAGAGACACCTCTAACGATGAAATTATATTAACTTATAAAATGGGTGAAAAACCTCCTGTACAATAATATGCCCAACGATCTTAGAGTTAAATCAAGTGAATTTATTGATGAAACAGTAAGAATTTCATTTAAATTTAATGGAAAAACTTACTACGGATTTAAAGGTGATACACTTGGATCAGCTTTACTTGCAAACAATGTTCATTTAGTAGGAAGAAGTTTTAAATATCACAGACCTAGGGGAATAATGACAGCAGGTTCAGAAGAGCCTAATGCAATTGTTCAAATAAGCAATGGCACAGACAGAACAGAACCTAATGTAAGAGCTACAGAAGTAGAAATTTATGAAGGTTTAGAAGCTTCTAGCCAAAACTGTTGGCCTAGTGTTAATTTTGATATTGGAGGAATAAATAATGCTATTTCAGCTTTTTTGCCTGCTGGATTTTATTATAAAACTTTTATGTGGCCAGCAAGTTTTTGGGAGAAATATGAATACCTTATAAGACACTCTGCTGGTTTGGGTAAATCACCAACTGAAAAAGATCCAGATGTATATGATCATAGATATGTTCATTGTGATGTATTGGTGGTTGGAGCTGGTATTTCAGGAATATTAGCCGCAAAAACTGCAGCTAAAAATAACTTAAAAACCTTACTTGTTGATGAAAAAAATGAATTAGGAGGATCAACAATTTATCAAAACAGAGAGTTTAATAAAATTGAAAATCAAAGCTCATCCGATTGGCTTAAAAAAGAAATACAAGAATTAAAGAATATAAAAAATATTGAGATTAAGACAAGAACTAGCGTTGCTGCATTTCATGGATACAACTATTTATTAGCAAGAGAAAATTTAACAGATCATTTAGAAAAGAAAGATAAACAAGGAAAAATTAGACAAAGACTCTTAAAAATAAGAGCTAAAAAAGTTATTCTTGCAACAGGAGCTTTGGAAAGACCCCTTATCTTCAATAATAATGATAGACCTGGAATTATGCTTTCGTCAGCTGTTAAAAAATATGCTGACTTTTATGGTGTAGTTTCTGGTCAAAAAAATGTTTTCTTTACAAATAATGATAGCGCTTATGAAAGTGCTTTTTGTCTCCACGACAAAGGAATAAAGGTTGAGGCTATAATTGACATTAGAGAAAATTCAAACTCTAAGATAGTTAAAGCTGTGGAAGAAGCTGGTATCAAAGTTTATTGGTCTAGTACAATAGTTGATACAACTGGCTATAAAAGATTGAATGGTGTTTCAGTTATGAAACTATCTAATGACGGTTTGTCTGTAACTGGCAACAAAATGAATATTTCTTGTGACTGTTTAGGTGTTGCAGGTGGTTGGACTCCTGCTGTACATTTATTTACACAATCAGGTGGAAAATTAATTTTTGATGAAAGTGATAAAGTATTTTTACCAAATAAATCCCCTTCTGAACAATTGAGTGTTGGGTCATGTAATGGTGATTTTGAGATAAAAGAAATTGTTAAAAATCTTTCTACTAATTTAAAAGATTTTTTAAAGATTGATAAAACAGATTTTGAAAATATCAATGTTGAAAGTGAAAAAGAAAGCTCTAAAAGAAATATTTGGCTTTTACCATCAGATAAACCAATTGGGAAAACTAAACCATTTGTTGATTATCAAAATGATGCAACTGCAAAAGATATAAAACTAGCCCTAAGAGAAGGATTTAGATCAATAGAACATGTAAAAAGATATACAACTACAGGTATGGGAACTGATCAAGGTAAACTTGGAAATATGCATGCACTTGGAATAATTGCTGATACAGCTGAAGTTAAAATGGGTGAACTTGGTACTACAACTTTTAGACCCCCCTACACACCTTTAACATTTGGAACAATTGTTGGAAGAAATGTTGGAGAATATTTTGATGTATTTAGAAGAACACCAATGAATGATTGGCACATTAATAATAAAGCAGAATTTGAAAATGTTGGTCAATGGAAAAGGGCCTGGTATTACCCTATTAATGGTGAAAGCATGCATGAAGCTGTTCAACGGGAAAGTGTTGCTGCAAGAGAAAGTGCTGGAATATTAGATGCCTCAACATTGGGTAAAATTGACATTCAAGGTAGTGATGCATCAGAATTCTTAAACAGAGTTTATACAAACGCATGGTCAAAACTTGGAATTGGTAAGTGTAGATATGGTTTAATGTTAAATGAGGATGGTATGGTTTATGACGATGGTGTTACTACAAGACTTGGGGAAAATCATTACCTGATGACAACAACAACTGGTGGTGCTGCTAACGTTTTAGGTAAACTTGAAGACTATCTGCAAACTGAATGGCCTGAATTAGATGTTTATTTAACTTCAGTTACTGATCATTATGCAACTGCTAGTATTTGTGGCCCTAATAGTAAGAAGATTTTAAATAAGATTATTCCAGATCTTGATTTTTCAAAAGAAAATTTTCCTCATATGTCTTTTAAAGAAGCACAAATCGAAAATATTAAATGCAGAATAATGAGAATTAGTTTTACTGGTGAGCATAGCTACGAAATTAATGTTCAGGCAAATTATGGTAAAGCTCTCTGGGACAAATGTATGGAAGCAGGTAAAGAGTTTAATATCACCCCATATGGTACTGAAACTATGCATTTACTACGTGCTGAAAAAGGGTTTATTATTGTTGGTCAAGATACAGATGGCACTATGACCCCTATTGATCTTCAGATGGATTGGGTTGTAAGTAAAAAGAAGTATGATTTTATTGGTAAAAGATCACTTTATAGATCAGACACTATGAAAGAAGATCGTAAACAATTAGTTGGGCTTGTAACAGATGATCCAAATATAGTTTTAGAAGAAGGGGCTCAAATTGTTTCAGAACTTAATCAATCCCCTGTCAATATGCTTGGTCACGTTACATCAAGTTATTACAGTCCTAATTTAAAAAAATCTATTGCTCTAGCAGTTGTTAGAGATGGAAAGAATATGATGGGAAAAAAATTATTTATTCCAATGGAAAATAAAACAATCAATGTAACTATAACAAACTCAGTTTTTTTTGATAAAGAAAATAAGAGGTTAAATGCTTAACTATAATTCTCCTATTAATAAAGAAATCAAACATAATGATATTTCTATCAAAGAATTCTCACCTATAATGAAACTCAATCTAAGAGGCAAAAAAAGAGAATTCTTTACTACAGTTGGTAAACATTTAGATATGATTTTACCTACAGAAGCAAATACCTCATCATCTAGCTCTAAACTCACATCTATTTGGCTAAGCCCAGATGAGTGGATGATAATATCTAACGATATAACAAAAAAAAAAGATACAATTAAATATGATGTTGAAGAAAGTTTGTATAATGACATTTCAAAAACTAATTTAGGTGCTGTAATTGATGTAACAGATCACTTTGTAATGCTAGAATTAGAAGGGAAAAATATATATGAATTATTTGCAACTGGTAGTCCATTTAACTTTAATGAATTTAAAGAAAAAAAAGGATCTACAACACAGACATTACTAAACAACATTGATGTTATAATTCAGAATAAAGGTGAAAATTTAGTTAATTTATTTGTTAGACGCTCATTTTCAGAGCATTTGTACTCTTGGATTAATGATAGTGCGTCAAGGTTATAAGGTTATTTTTAATTATTTGTGGGTAAAAGAAGTTATGAAAAAACTTATCTTACTTGCACTTATGGTGCTTTTACCCCTTTCAGTTAACGCAGAATCTAAACTAGATCAAATATTAGCATCTGGTGAATTAAAAGTTGGAACTACAGGTGACTGGGATCCAATGACAATGAAAGACCCAGCAACAAATAAATACAAGGGTTTTGACATTGATGTCATGAATGAATTAGCCAAAGACATGGGAGTAAAAATTACTTTTGTTCCAACTGAATGGAAAACTATAGTTTCAGGAATTACTTCAGGTAGATACGACATTTCAACAAGTGTTACTAAGACTCCTAAAAGAGCAGAAGTTGCTGGTTTTACTTCAACATATTACAAATATGGAACGGTGCCGCTAGTTCTTAAAAAAAACTTAAAAAAGTTTTCAACTTGGGATTCTTTAAATAAAAATGGTGTTAAAATAGCTACTACTCTTGGAACTTCTCAAGAGCAAAAAGCAAAAGAATTTTTTCCAAATTCTACTTTAAAATCTGTTGAAGCCCCAGCTAGAGACTTTCAAGAAGTTTTGGCAGGTAGAGCCGATGGAAACATTACAAGTTCAACAGAGGCTAATAAACTAGTTGTTAAATACCCACAATTAGCAATAGTTCAGGATGGCGAAAAAAATCCAGCTTTTCTAGCTATGATGGTTCCAAAAAAAGATAGTGTTTGGAATGAATATGTGAGTAACTGGATTGAAAAGAAAAAAAGCTCTGGTTTCTTTGAACAGCTGTTAGCTAAATATAGTCTTAAAAGTTTATAATCAATTAGATATTAGTAATTAATTATCTATAATTTTAAGAGTGAAAAATATATTTTTTTTACTCTTAATACTTCCTCTCTCTTCTTGTACAGATCAAGAATTGGGATGGTTTATTATTTCACCTAATAATGTTGAAGGATTAACAAATCTAAAATTCTTATTAAGTGGATTAACTACAACAATTTTTATCTCTGTAGTGTCTATTGTTATATCTATGATATTGGGTTTTGTTGTTGCGATCCCCTCTTTAGCAAAAAACAAATTTTTAACTTACATAAATATTGGTTATGTTGAAATTGTAAGAGCTGTTCCATTATTAGTTTTAATTTTATGGATCTACTATGGCTTACCAATAATGACAGGTATTAGCTTTAGTCCATTTGTTTCTGGGATAATTGCATTAGCTATAAGTGAAAGTGCTTTTCAAGCTGAAATTTTTAGAGCAGGAATTAATTCAATTAAAAAAGCACAATGGGAAGCTGGAAGTTCATTAGGTTTAAATTTCTTTAAAAGATTAAGGTTAGTAATACTTCCTCAGGCAATAAAAAATATTTTGCCTGCTATTGGAAATCAATTTGTTTATGTGCTTAAAATGTCATCATTAGTTTCCATAATTGGTATCGGCGATTTAACTAGAAAAGCTAATGAATTAGTTGTTACCACCTATAGACCTTTAGAAATCTATACTTTCTTAATATTGGAGTATTTAGTCTTAATATTAATTGTTTCTTTCTTTGTAAGAAAATTAGAGAAAAATTTAAAAACAGATTAAATATTAATTTTTTTTTCGCCAATTCCATGGGTATTCAAATTCCATTGACCACATGCCAAGTTTATTAAATTTGGCATAATCTTCATCGGGTACGAATTTTTTGGAATATCTTCTATAAGCAAATGCATAACCACTTCTAACTAAATAACTTGATAAACTCTCGTTATTTACAAAACACTCAGCTAATGTTCTTTTGTATTGATCTTTACCTTCATTAACACAGGTAACTTTATTATCAGCAATTTTGTCGATAAGAATTTGTTTGGCTGTTATTCCACATGGTTTTCTGACTCCTTGTTTAATACAGGTTTGTTTTAATTCTGGGGTATCTATGCCACTAAACCTTATTTTTTCTCCGTTTACTTTGATGGTGTCTCCATCTGTTATCTTGATATCTTGAGACTTAATATCTGTATAAGTAAAAAAAAATACTAATATAGAAATACTAATAACTAAAATGGCTTTTCTTTTGCTTAAATACATTATTTAAAAAATACCCAATGAAGATTATTAGAGCAATACCCATAATCCAGTTAGTAGCCATTATTGTGTAGAATATATCATTATAATCACCATCCCTGATATTAATTACATACCATAAAGATAAAAATGGAAATGCGGTTAATCTAAGAATGCTTAAATAAAGACTATAAATTGGTTTTTTAAGAGCTTGGAATACAGCTGTAGTAATAAAGAATACTGGGTAAATAGGACCAATTAAAGCTGCAACTTTAAGATAAAGCGCACCATGTTTAATTGCTTCAGTATTATCAGTAAATTGAGATACAAAAAATTCTGCACCAAAAAATAATATTATTCCTGCACCGATCATAAATGAAGAACCAAATAAAAGAGCCTTTGTATACAATTCTCTTATACGATTAAATTTCTTAGCACCAAAGTTCTGTCCACCAATTGAAAGTACAGCTGTATTTAAGCCAATAACAGGTAACAAGAAAACTTGTTCAACTCTTAAAGCAGAACCATAACCGGCTGTGGCCATTTCTCCAAATTGTCCAATAAAATATAAAATATTAAATATACCCACTCCAATAAAGAGCATGCTAAACATGATAGGAAGTGCTTGAGCAAATAATTCTCTCAACATATCTAATTTAGGAATGAAACACTTTATGTATAAATATTTTCTTAATTTACATGAGTTAATTTTATAAGCTAAATAAAATGTACCAATAGATTGAGAAATTACTGTTGCAATAGCAAGTCCACGTATTCCAAAAGCAGGAATAAACCCATAACCCCAAATAAATAATGGATTTAAAAAAATATTTAAGAAAAAGCTAAAAATTAATACATTTCTATAACTTTTTGTATCACCTTGAGCGTTAAGAGCACCATTTAAAGAAATTTGTATCATCACAATAAAAGTACCGTAAAAAATGATATCTAAATATTCTCTTGTTAAAGCTATGCTTGAAGCATCGGAACCCATTACACCTAAAAGAAAATTAGAAACATTTAATCCAAATAATGTCACTATAATAGACGTTACTATTGCAAAAATAACTGATTGAGCAATAAATAGTGATGCCTTATTCAGCTTCTTTTCACCTAATAAATTACCTATACATGCATTTGTTGCAGCACCTATTCCTACACCAACTGCTATAATTACAAAATATATCGGAAATGATTTGGCTATTGCTCCTATAGCTTCTGCTGAAATTCTACCAGCAAACCAAGTATCAACTAAATTATAGAAAGTTTGAAACAAAGAGCCTACGCTTGCAGGGATTGTTACTTTTCTAAGAAGATCCCAAATAGGGTCTTTTGTTAAATTTATTTGTTTAGACAATGTTTTTTATTTAAATTCTTTCTGAAATATATGCTTTGATCCACTCTTTTTAGCACGATTAATTTGTTTTTGTCTCATTCTAAATCTGGCTTTTTGAGTATCGGTTAAATTATCGTGACAATTTGGGCAAGAAACACCTTCTTCATATTTTTTTGATTTCTTGTCTTTAATAGAAATAGGTTTTCTGCATCCGCTGCACATAAAGTAAGTTCCAACTTTTAAACCTTGTTTAAGACTGATTCTGTTATCAAAAACAAAACATTCTCCTTTCCATAAACTATCTTTTTCTTTTATCTTTTTTAGATAGTTTAAAATGCCACCATTTAATTGATATATGTTCTTAAAACCTTTCTTTTTCAAATAAACAGAAGTTTTTTCACATCTAATTCCCCCAGTGCAAAACATAGCGACAGGTTTATCTTTTTTAATTTTATTTAGGTATTTAGGAAAGTCTCTAAAATTATCAACATCTGGATTAACTGACTTTTTGAACGTCCCAACATCAAATTCAAAAGGTTTTCTTGTATCAATAATATGAGTATCTTTTTTTTTAATTAGATTATTCCACTCCTTGGGGTTTAAATGGGTATCTAAATTTCTTTCTTTAGAATTTAAAGTTAAATTCATTGGCACAACTTCTTTTTTAATTTTAACTTTTGGCTTATGGAATGGTTGAAAACTAGATTTAGATTTATTGCTGTTATCAAATTCTTTGAAAGAAAATATTTTTTTTAATTTATTAATAGTACTTTTTATATCTTTGTTATCACCAGAAATTGTTCCATTTAAACCTTCGTTAGCAATAATAATAGTTCCCATAATTTTCTTTTTAATTAAAAAATCTTGTAGTAAAACTTTATTCTTTTTTAAAGATCTAATATTTATAAATTTATAGAAACCTAAAACTTCAAACATTACAAAACTCTACAAACAGTCATCCCATCACCTAATGGTATTATAATTTGTTCAACTCTTTTGTCATTTGAAACATATGAATTAAATTCCCTTATATTAATGGTATATTTATCTAAATTATCTTTATCGGCAACTTCACCATGCCACAAAACATTATCGACGATTATCAATCCACCTTTGTCTACTAACTTTAAAGATCTTTCATAATATTCTTTATAATTCATTTTATCTGCATCAATAAAAACCATATTAAATTTATTATTTTTAAGATCTTCTAAGCTTTCTAAGGCTGGTTTTATTATTGTTTTTATTTTATGGTCTTGTTTAGCTTTTTTAAAAAATTTTAATGCCACTTCGTTAGTTTTTTCATCTTTATCAAGTGCTATCAACTTGCCATCATCTGGTAAAGCTAATGAAATTGAAAGTGCGCTTAACCCTGTGAAAGTCCCAATTTCTAATACATTTTTTATATTTGAGATTTTTATAATTAAATGCAGTAAATAACATTGAGATGGATCAACTTGCATTCTTTTGATATCACCTAAAGTATTATTATAATCAATTATTTCTTGCTGAATTGGATTTAGATTTAACCCAAAGTCATTAATATAACTTTGTAATTTTTCTGTTATTTTAAGGTTTGCACCCATTTCTATTAAAGCTTTTTCTTTAATATCTCATTTATTAATTGGGGGTTTGCTTTACCGCCTGAAATTTTCATTGCTTGACCTACAAAAAAACCAAATAATTTTTCTTTACCATTCTTATATTCAATCGCTTTTTCTCTATTATCATTGATTATTTTATCTATTAAAGCTTCTAGAGCTTTTGGGTCACTTTCTTGTTTCAAACCTTTTTCCTCAACAATTACTTGGGGATCTTTATCTCCATCAAGCATTAATTCAAATATTGTCTTACCTATCTTTCCGGAAATCGTTCCATTTTTAATTAGATTAATTAACTTTGCTAAATTTTTTGCACTTATAGGGCTTTCGGATATTTCTAAATTTTTATTGTTTAAAACAGCAAATAATTCACCTGTAATCCAGTTCACCGCTAATTTCATATCACGATTCTTGCCCATTTTTGCAACAACTTCTTCAAAATATTTTGCAGTTTCAATATCAGATACTAATATTGTTGCCTCATAAGAGGACACTTTAAATTCATCTATAAATCTTTTCTTTTTATCATCAGGCAATTCTGGAATATCTTCTTTTAATTGTTCTATAAACTCATCTGTAACTTCTAATGGTAATAAATCTGGATCTGGAAAATATCTATAATCATGAGCATCTTCTTTTGATCTCATTGATCTGGTTTCATTTTTTTTAGTATCAAATAATCTTGTTTCTTGATCAATAGATTTACCTTCTTCTATCAAATCAACTTGTCTATTAGCTTCATAATCAATTGCCATTTGCATAAATTTAATAGAATTAACATTTTTAATCTCACAACGTGTTCCAAGTTCTTTACTGTCTTTTAATCTTACAGAAACGTTAACATCTGCTCTTAAAGAACCTTCTTGCATATTACCATCACATGTACCCAAATATCTCATTATGGATCTTAATTTTTTAATGTAGTGACTTACCTCATCTGGAGTTCTTAAATCAGGCTTACTAACAATTTCCATTAAAGCTACACCTGATCTATTTAAATCTACTAAAGTATTTTGTGGATCCATATCATGAATGCTTTTTCCAGCATCTTGCTCTAAGTGTAGTCTTTCAATACCTACCTCTTTCTGTCCATTTGGCATATCAAGAACAACTGTTCCCTCTCCAACTATTGGATATTTAAATTGAGAAATTTGATATCCTTGTGGTAGGTCAGCATAAAAATAATTTTTTCTATCAAAAACTGACCTTTTATTAATTTGAGCTCTTAAACCAATACCTGTTTTTATTGCTTGTTTCACGCAATATTCATTAATTACAGGTAACATTCCTGGAAATGCAGCATCAACTAAACTAACTTGTGTGTTAGGTTCAGCACCAAATTTTGTTGAAGAAGATGAAAATAATTTTGAATTAGATGTTACTTGCGCATGTACTTCAAGACCAATAATAACCTCATAAACATTATCATATCTTTCAATTAAATATTCTGAATTTTCTTTGGGCACTATTTAATCCACCAATCAGTAATTTTGTTTTTAAAATTAATTTTATCTTCCATTGCGTATGCTAAATTTAATATTTCTTGTTCTTGAAATGCTTTACCAATAATCTGTAATCCCAAAGGATATCCAGCTGCATCATGACCTGCAGGTATAGATATAGCTGGTAAACCTGCTAAATTTACAGGTACGGTGAAGATATCATTCAAATACATTGAAACTGGATCATTTTTCTTTTCACCTATTTTAAATGCTGAGCTAGGTGTCGAAGGTGTTAAAATAGCATCTACTTTTTTATACGCTTCATCGAAATCATTTTTAATCAATTTTCTAACTTTTTGTGCTTTCAAATAATAAGCATCGTAATACCCTGATGATAGTACGTAAGTACCAATCATTATCCTTCGCTGAACTTCAGCCCCAAAACCTTCTGATCTTGTTTTTTCATACATATCAATTAAGTTCTCCCCTTTAGCTCTAAAACCATACTTAACACCATCATATCTAGCTAAATTTGAAGAAGCTTCTGCTGGTGCCACAATATAATAAGTGGGTAAAGCATAACTTGTGTTAGGTAATGAAATATCAATTATGTTAGCACCACAATCTTTTGCGTATTCAATTCCTTTTTTCCATAAGTCTTCAATTTCTGTAGGCATACCTTCTACTCTATACTCTTTGGGTATTCCTATTTTTTTTCCTTTAATATCTTTTGTTAAATCTTTGCTATATTGAGCTCTTTTAAAATCTATCGATGTAGAGTCTTTGTTGTCATACGTACTGATTACCTCTTGTAATAAAGCGCAATCTTCAACATTTTGAGACATAGGCCCTGCTTGATCTAGTGAAGATGCAAAAGCAACAATTCCATACCTAGAACAACTTCCATAAGTTGGTTTTAAACCAACAGTACCTGTAAATGAAGCGGGTTGTCTTATTGATCCACCAGTATCAGTTCCTATTGTAATAGGTGTTAATTGACCACTAACTGCAGAAGCTGAACCACCTGACGATCCTCCAGGAACTAATCCTTTGTCAATTGGGTTTTGAACATTTCCATAAAAGCTAGTTTCGTTAGAAGATCCCATTGCAAACTCGTCACAATTTAATTTACCTAGTAAAATACCTCCTTCATTCCAAATGTTTTCAGTAACTGTTGACTCATAAGTTGGAACAAAATTTTCAAGAATCTTACTACCAGCTGTAGTTCTAATATCCTTAGTACAAAAAAGATCTTTAACAGCCATTGGTATTCCTGGAAGTTTTAAATCAAGATTTGGTTTTTCATCAAATTTTTTGGCTTTATGGATGGCATTTGAAAAATCTTCTGTAATATAAGAATTTAGTTCTTTTGATTTTTCAGAACGATCAACGAAAGCTTTTGTAACCTCTTCAGAGGATAATTTTTTTTCTTTAATATTTTTAACTAATGAAGTTAATGTTTGTGAAGTTATATCTGACATTATTCAACAACTTTTGGAACCACAAAAAAATCCTCATTATCTTCAGGGGAATTTTTTATAATTTGTTCTCTTATATTTTGATTTTTAACTTCATCAGATCTAAATTTTAAAGTTGTTTCAGCAACAGATGTAAGCGGCTCAACATTGTCAGTATTTAATTCGTTCAATTTTTCAATAAATTTGAAAATTGAATTTAAATCATCTGCAAGTTTTTCAGCTTTTTGTTCATCCACTGAAATCCTTGATAGTTTTGAAATATGCTTTATTGTTTTAAGATCAATGCTCATATGGTATTTAAATATGTCGCAAACTATCACTTAAGTTAAAAATATACAATATGATCACTATTGAAGATTTGAAAAAAAAACAGGCTGAACCCTCTAGATTAATTGGATTAGATCTTGGTTCTAAAAGAATTGGTGTATCAATATGTGATGAGAGGCAGTCTATAGCCACACCCTTTAAGACAATTACTAAGACAAATACAAACGAATTAATTGCTCAATTAAAAGAGATAATTAATGAATATGATATTAAAGGAGTTATAATTGGCAATCCTTTGAATATGGATGGTACATCTGGTAGATCAGCACAATCTGTTAACGATGTGTCAAATAATATAGATAAAGCAATTGATATAAACGTTTGCCTCTGGGATGAGAGACTTTCTACTGTTGGAGCTTTTAATCTATCTAGCCAACTAGATATTAATGTAAGTAAAAGAGAAAAGAATATAGATCAAAATGCTGCGGCTTTTATACTTCAAGGAGCAATAGACTTTTTAAATAATTAATACTTGCCATGTCATTACTTTATAGTTATAGAGTTAATTTTAATGGCATCTAAAACCCAAAAAGCTATTAAAATTTCTCAAAAACATTTGTTAGGTATTCAAGATTTGTCAATCAATGATGTAAACTTGATTTTAAATGAATCTCAATCATTTATTAAACTTAACCAGAGTAAAAACAAACGATTAAACGTTCTAAATGGAAAAACTCAAATTAACCTATTTTTTGAACCTTCCACAAGAACACAAAGTTCATTTGAATTAGCGGGTAAACGTTTGGGAGCAGACGTAATGTCTATGAACATGGGAAACTCTGCCATTAAAAAAGGTGAAACTTTAATTGACACTGCAATGACTTTAAATGCAATGCACCCCGATATAATTGTAATTAGACATCAAGACTCAGGTGCTTGTAACTTGTTATCTCAAAAAGTTAATTGTGCCGTGCTAAATGCTGGCGATGGCAGAAGAGAACACCCTACACAGGCTTTATTGGATGCACTAACAATAATTAACAGAAAGAAAAAAATTCAAGGGCTAAAAATTGCAATTTGTGGAGATATTCTCCATTCAAGAGTTGCTAGATCTAATATTTATTTACTAACAATGCTTGGTGCAGAAGTAAATATTGTTGCACCAACAAATTTAATGCCAAAAGAAATTGAAAAATTTGGAGTTAATACTTTTACTGATATGAAAAAAGGACTTAAAGATTGTGACATAGTAATGATGTTAAGACTTCAAAATGAAAGAATGACAAGTTCGTTTCTTTCTTCAAATAGAGAGTACTATGAATACTACGGATTAACTCCAGATAAACTAGATCATGCAAGACCTGATGCAATTATTATGCATCCTGGTCCCATGAACCGAGGAATAGAAATCGATACAAGACTAGCTGATGATATTAATAAAAGTGTAATAAAAGAACAAGTCGAACTTGGTGTAGCGGTAAGAATGGCTTGTTTAAAAATATTTTGTGAATAAATGAAAAAACAATATTTTATAAATGCAAATATTATCGATCCATTTAACTCATTAAATGAGAATGGAGGATTAATAGTATCTGAAGATGGAAAAATTGAAGCTATAGGAAAAAAAGTTAATTCCAATAATCTACCTACAAGAGAAAAACCGATAGATTTAAAGGGCAAATATATTTTTCCTGGACTTGTAGATATGAGAGTTTTTGTAGGTGAGCCAGGGTATGAATATAAGGAGAATTTTAGAACTTTAAGTAATGCTGCACTATCTGGAGGAGTAACATCTGTTGTTACAATGCCTAATACGGATCCAATCATAGACAATGTTTCAATTGTCGATTTCTTAAAAAGGAGAGGAAGAGATAAGTCTAAAATAAATATATTTCCTTGTGCTTCTTTAACACGGGATATTGAAGGTACTAATATGACTGAATTTGGTTTATTGGCCAAAAAAGGAATAATTGCTTTTACAGATGGAGTTAAGACAATTCAAAATACAAGCTTAATGTCCAGAATAATGAATTCAGCTAAAGATTTAGATTGTTTAATTATGCAACATGCTGAAGACTACCATCTTTCTAAAAATGGAATGATAAACTCTGGTATTATTGCAACTAAACTAGGTTTATCAGGAATACCTGATATTGCTGAAAGAATAATTATAGAAAGAGATTTAGCTCTTCTTGAAAAAAATAAATGTCGATATCACATATCTCAACTCTCATCAGCAAAATCAGTTGAAGTTATTAGGGAAAGAAAAGATAATATTAAATTTACCTGTGGTGTATCAATAAATAATTTATCCCTAAATGAAAATGATATTGGTGATTTTAAAACATTTTTAAAATTGTCTCCACCTTTAAGAAAAGAAGAAGATAGAGAAGCATTGGTACAAGGGTTAAAAGATAAAACAATTGATGTAATTGTATCAGATCACAAACCTGAGGATGAAGAGTCTAAACGATTAACTTTTTCACAAGCAGCAACAGGTGCTTCAGGTATAGAAACATTATTATCCTTATCTTTAGAACTATATCATAACGGATCAGTAAAACTTGACACCATTATTCAAGCACTAACATCTAATCCAGCAAAAATTTTGAGAATTAATAAAGGAAATCTTTCAATAGGAAATGATGCAGATTTTTGCATTGTAGATTTAGACAAACCTTGGATTGTAAAAAAAGAAAATTTAGTTTCAAAATCTAAGAATACTTCAATTGAAGATAAAAGACTTCAAGGTAAGGTAACTAATACCTTTGTAAAAGGTAAAGAATTATTTAAAATATAAAAATGGATTATTTAATAATTGGTTTTGCTTCATATTTAATGGGCTCTATTCCATTTGGTTTAATCTTAACTAAAATTTTTTTAAATAAAGATATTAGAGAAATAGGTTCTGGTAACATAGGGGCTACAAACGCTTTAAGAACAGGAAATAAGCTAATAGGCTATTCAACTTTAATATTAGATATAGTAAAAGCTGTAATTCCGGTTATTTTTGTTAAAATAAATTATCCTGACTTAATATATGTAGCTTCTTTATGTTCCTTTTTAGGACATGTATTTCCTATATGGCTTAAATTTAAGGGTGGCAAAGGTGTTGCTACTTATGTTGGAATTTTATTTTCTATAAATTTTTTACTTGGAATTATCTTTGCAGCAAGTTGGGGTATTATATTTTTAATATTTAGATACTCTTCACTCTCGTCAATTATAGGCTCTATATCAATACCTATTTATATCTTGATAACTGAACAAATAAATAATGCTATTTTTTTTAGCATAATGTTTATTTTGATCTTCTTTACCCACAGAGAAAATATTAAACGATTGAAAAATAAAGAGGAAAGTAAGACTAAAATTTATTAATTTGACTATCAAAGACTTTTGAGTAGTTTGTTAAATTATGAATCTAGTCATAGTTGAAAGTCCAGCAAAAGCAAAAACAATTAATAAGTATTTGGGTGATAACTATATTGTCTTAGCTAGTTATGGTCACATTAGAGATTTACCATCAAAAAATGGTTCGGTTGACCCAGAACAAAATTTTAAAATGGAATGGGAAGTTGATAGCTTTTCAAAAAAATATTTAAAAGAAATTACTGATGCTGCAAAAGATTCAAGTAAAATTATTTTAGCGACTGACCCTGATCGTGAAGGAGAAGCTATAGCTTGGCACGTAAAAGAGTATTTAAATGAAAAAAAACTTTTAAAAGATAAAGAAGTTGAAAGAGTTGTTTTTAATGAAATTACCAAAAAGGCAGTAACTCACGGTATAGATAATCCAAGACAAATTGAACCCTTACTTGTTGATGCTTATATGGCTAGAAGAGCTCTAGATTATCTAGTTGGTTTTAATATATCCCCTATTCTTTGGACCAAACTACCAGGATCAAAATCTGCCGGTAGAGTACAATCCGTAGCTTTAAAACTTATAACTGAAAGAGAACATGAAATAGAGTCTTTTGATCCTAAGGAGTTTTGGACTTTAAGTGTCAATTTTCAGGACGAAAAAAAAAATTTAATTACTTCAAGTATTTCTCAATTAGATGGAAAAAAAATAGAAAAATTTTCTTTTAAAAATAAAAATGAAATTAATGATGCTATAACAAATATTAAGGATAAAAAATTCAACATAACTGATATTTCATCAAAAATTATTAGTAGAAATCCATCTGGTCCATTTACAACATCAACTTTACAACAAGTCGCATCAAGTAGATTAGGCTTTGGAGCTTCTAGAACAATGCAAATTGCCCAAAGATTATATCAAGGTATTGAAATAGATGGAGAAACAATAGGATTAATTACCTATATGAGAACTGATGGAACAAATCTCTCAGCTGACGCAGTTTCAGATTTTAGAGATTTTATTAAAAATCAATATGGAAATGAATATTTACCTGAAAAAGCTCTGAATTATTCTGGTAAAAAAGCAAAGAATGCACAAGAAGCTCATGAAGCTATTCGACCTACAGATATAAGTAGATCACCAGATACTGTTAAAAAATATTTAAGCACAGATCAACAAAAACTATACAATCTGATTTGGGGCAGAGCTTTATCATCTCAAATGGAGACCGCAAAATTTGACAGAAACACAATAACAATAACTACAGAAGATGGTGGTACAATTTGTAAATCTAGCGGGTCTGTATTAAAGTTTGATGGTTTTTTAAAAGTATTCCCAAGTCCGAACAAAGATGAGGATGAAGCTATCTTGCCTGAAATGTCAAAAGGACCAATTAATATTGAGTCACTTATTGATGAACAACATTTTACTCAACCTCCTCCAAGATATTCTGAAGCAAGTTTGGTAAAAAAATTAGAAGAACTTGGTATTGGTAGACCTTCAACTTATGCAAGCATTATATCTACAATTGCAAACCGTGGGTATGCAGAAATACTAAACAAAAGATTTTTTCCTACTGATCGTGGAAAATTAATATCTGCCTTTTTAGAAAAACTATTTTCTAAATATGTTGATTATAATTTTACCGCAGGATTAGAAGACCAACTAGATGAAATAACAACTGGAAAAGAAAGTTGGATAAAAGTTTTAGAAATGTTTTGGAAAGATTTTAATAATAATGTTTCAGAAGTAAAAGAAAAAAGAACTAGAGAAGTTTTAGATTTATTAAATGAGAGTCTGGGAACATTAATTTTTGACAAAGATAAGGATGGTAACGTTGTTAGAAAATGTCAATTATGTAATACAGGTTCACTTAGTTTAAAAAATAGCTTTAGAGGTGGTGCCTTTATTGGTTGCTCAAATTATCCTGAATGTAAATTTACAAGACCCTTATCTAAAGCAAAAGCAGCAGCGCAGTCTCAATTAGCTGAACCAAAATTCATAGGTAAACATGAAAATGGAAATGATATATATTTAAAGAATGGAAGGTTTGGTCCTTATCTTCAATATGAAAAAATACCTGAAGAAAAGACTGATGAAAAAATCACAAAGAAAAAAAAGAAAACAAAAAAAATTAAAGAGGATGTAAACGAACTTTTAAAAAATGTTTCGATACCAAAAGGCTTAGAGTTAAAAAGTATAGATTTAGAAAAAGCTCAATTTTTATGTTCTTTACCCAAATCTCTAGGATTAAATCCTGAAAATCAAAAAGAAATTACTCTAAATACTGGAAGATTTGGCCCATATCTAAAATGTGAAAACAAATCCGCAAGAATAGAGAATATCGAAGAAATATTCTCAATTGGACTTAATAGAGCAATCACTTTAATAGCAGAAGCCAAACCAGGAAGAATGTCTTCTTCTATTATCAAAGATTTAGGAGAACATCCGGAGGATAAAAAGCCTGTAAGAGTAATGAAAGGTCAATATGGTCCATATATTAAATATAAGTCATTAAATGCAACAATTCCTGAAGAAAAAGATCCAACAGATCTAACTATGGAAGAGGCTTTAATATTGATTGAGAAAAGAAAGGAATACGATAAAAATAAAAAAAATAAAAAGAAGAAAAAAAAGTGAAAAAAATAATTTTTATAAGTTTAATCGTATTTGGCCTCATATCTCAAATTAATGCTACTGAAAAAGTTGATTGTTCAGGTATTAAAAAATTATCCAAAGCTTATTTAGCATGCAAATCTGGGAATCTTAAAAAAAGTATAGTTAATACAGGAAGCAAAGTGAAAAAAGGAACAGTAAATAAAGCAAAAAATTTTAAGTCATCTATTAACAATCCATTTAAAAAGAAAGAAAAATAATGAATTTTGAAGATAAAATAAATGAATTAAACATAAGATTACCAGAAGCTAAAGCTCCTGTCGGTAATTATGTAGCAACTAAAATAGTAGGAAATTTACTTTATGTGTCAGGTCAAGTTTCAATAAATTCAAATGGAGAGCTAATTAAGGGTAAAGTTGGTAAAGACTTGACTACAGATGATGCTTATAAGGCTGCTGAAAGATGTGGAATGAGTATAGTGGCACAGGCTAAGAAAGCATGTGCAGGAGAACTTTCAAAAATTAAGTCTTGCATTAAACTTACAGGATTTGTCAATTCAACAGATGATTATACTGAACAACCAAAAGTAATTAATGGTGCTTCAGACTTAATAGCCTCTATTTTTGGAGACGCAGGAATGCATACTAGAGCAGCAGTAAGTACTAATAGTTTACCTTTGGGTGTATCTGTAGAAGTAGACGCTATTTTTGAATTAAATTAATTTTTATCTTCCTATACCAAAATATTTAAATCCTTGTGATTTAACTTTTAAAGGAGAATAAATATTTCTCATGTCGTAAATTTTTAGATTTTTTGAAGGATTTAATTTTTTAAAATTGATAGATTTAAAATCATTCCATTCAGTATGTAAAATTACTAAATCAGCATTTTTAACAGAATCTTGAATAGAATTTGAAAAACTTACATTTTTTAATTTGTTAAATTCTTTTTTTAATCCTGTTGGATCATAATATTTAATTTTAGCTCCTTTTTTAGAAAGAAACGGTATCATTTCTAAACTAGATGAGTCTCTCATATCATCAGTATTTGCTTTAAAAGTAACTCCTAAAAAACAAATCTTTTTATTTTTTATCTTATTTTTAAGAATTTCATTAACTTTTTTTATAAGTAATTTTGATCTCAATGAATTTGATTTAATGACGCTTTTAATTACAGATAAATTTGTTTTAAATTTATCTGCAGTTGTGACTATTGCTTTAGTATCTTTTGGAAAACAAGAACCGCCGTATGCTGGTCCTGCTCTTAAAAATCGACTACCTATTCTTTTATCTAAACCAATACCTATGGAAATATCTTCAACATCAATACCTGTTTTTTCACATAAATTTGCTATCTCATTTATAAAAGTTATTTTTGTAGCCAAAAAAGCATTTGAGGCATACTTAATTAGTTCTGCAGCTCTTCTATTAGTAGAAATAAATTTTGCTCCTTTCGATATTAATGGGGAGTAAAGATTCTTTAAAATAATAGCTGATTTATTGTCATTAGCACCAATTACAATTCTATCTGGATAAATAAAATCTCTTATAGCTTCTCCCTCTCTTAAGAATTCAGGGTTTGATATGACAGAAAATTTATTTTTCTTCACTTTTTTTAACAAAATTTTTTCAATTTCATCCCCTGTAGTAACAGGAACTGTTGACTTCGTTATGATTATTTTAAATCTATTAATGGATTTTGATATCTCTTTTGATACTGAATAAATTTGACTTAGATCAGCGCCAATATCATTCTTTTTTGTCGGTGTTCCAACACATATGAAAATTATATCTGATTTTTTTATTGAGTTTTTTAAATCAGTTGAAAATTTTAATTTCTTATTTTTAAAGTTTTTAAGAGTAAGTTCTTGTAATCCAGGTTCATAAATAGGAATAATACCCTTTTGAAGGTTATTTATTTTATCTTGATCTTTATCTACACATATAACGTCGTTGCCAAGATCTGAAAAACACACACCACTAACCAAACCAACGTAACCAGTGCCAATCATACAAAGTTTCATAATTTTGCAATCTCCTTGGATGAATTAATATACCCTTCCATACTTCCGCAGTCTAAATATTTTCCAGAAAAATTATGTGCTATAAATTTTTCATTATCATTGATTAAAAGTTGAATGGCATCTGTTATATGAATTTCACCACCTTTAGTGGGTTTCAAATTTTTTAATTTTGAAAAAATTTTATTTGGTAATATATATCTACCAATTACAGCTTTATTTGAAGGAGCATCTTTAATATTTGGTTTTTCAACTACTCTATTAATTAAATAATCTGTTTTATTTAATTTCTTTTTAAGTTTATAAATACCCCATCTTTCAACAGTTTTTTTTTTAACATTCATGCTTGCCATGACTGAAGCTTTGTGTTTTTTATGAGAAACAATCATAGACTTAGAGCAGTTTTTTTTAATTATAAGATCATCTGGCAGTAGCATTAAAAAATATTTATCTTTAATATATTTTTTAGTTTTAAGAACAGCGTCACCAGTGCCTTTTGGCTTATCCTGATAGACAAACTTTATCATTTTTCGATATTTTAAAATTTTTTTATATTCTTCGATAATTCTAGTATCCTTTTTTTTCTTAATTAATTCTTTATAAAATTTGTCATTATAAAAATATTTTTTAATCATCTTTTTTCTTTTTGATATGATGAAAATTATTTCTTTAATTCCTGCATCAATACATTCATTTAAAATATACTCTAAACCAGGCTTACCATTTATAGGTAAAAGTTCTTTTGCAAAAACACTCGTCAAAGGCATCAGTCTTGTGCCAAGTCCGGCCAAAGGAATTATAGCTTGTTTAATCATCTAAATGTTTTACTTATTAAATATTTTAATACAAATGAAAATTATATTAAACAATCGTGATTTATCCAAAACAATAAGGCCTTTTAAGGATATTGGTTTTGTTCCCACAATGGGTGGTATTCATAAAGGCCATATATCTCTTATTAGAAGATCAATTCAAACTAACAAAAAAACTATGGTCAGTATATTTATAAATCCAAAACAATTTAACAATATAAAAGATTTTAATTCATATCCTGCAAATATAAAAAAAGATTTAGCTGTTTTAAAAAAAATTAAAAAATTAGATTTTGTTTATATTCCAAAATTTATGGATATCTATGAAAACAAAGAAAAATCAGAAATAAAAATTGAAAAAAAATATAAAGTTCTATGTGCAAAATATAGAAAAGGCCACTTTGAGGGTGTTTTAGATGTAATGAATAGATTAACGAAATTAATTAAACCTAAGAAAATTTTTATGGGCAAAAAAGATTTTCAACAATTTTTTTTAGTAAAAGATTTTATTGAAAAAAACTATAATACAAAAGTGATAGGATGCAAAACTATTAGAAATAGAAATAAATTAGCTTTATCTTCAAGAAATTTCTTACTCAAAAGAAGTGAGTTAACTAAAGTTGAAAAAATTTCAAAAAATTTTTTAAATCTAAAAAATAAGATCAAATACACAAAAAATATTAATCAATTTTTAAAGCAAACAAAAAATAATTTTGAAAGTTTTTTTAGTATTAAAATTGAATATTTAGAGAATAGAAACATAAATGATTTATCTATGTCCAATAAATATGATGGATCTAAAATTTTCTTAGCGTATAATTATAAAGGTGTTAGATTAATTGATAATTTTTAAGTCTATAAAAAATAAGCACCCACACCCAAAAATGATACAAAACCTATAACGTCAGTAATTGTTGTTACAAACACACTGGAAGCAATTGCTGGATCAATATTCATTTTTTTTAAAGTAACTGGAACCAAAATACCAAAGAGACCCGCAATAATCATAGTTAGAACCATTGAAATTGAAATTATAATTGAAAGAATATTATCTTGAAACCAAATTTGAACAATGAACGCACTTATAGCTGCAAAAATAATTCCATTTAATATTCCTATAGAAAATTCTTTAATAACATTGGATGCAAAATTATTTTCTGTCAAATCGTTAGTTGCTATTGTTCTAACTGTAACGGCTAGAGTTTGCATTCCAGCATTACCACCCATTGATGCAACTATAGGCATTAAAAATGCTAACACTACCATTTGTTCAATTGTTGCACCAAATAAACTAATGCACCATGTGGCTAAAAAAGCAGTAAATAAATTTAATAGTAGCCAATTAAATCTTCTTTTAGTTTTAGTAATTACACCATCAGTTATTTCCTCATCACCTACCCCAGCCAATCTCAAGGCATCTTCTTCAGCTTCCTCTTGTAATACAGTTAAGACATCATCACTCATAATCATTCCAACTAGTTTATTATTTTTATCCACAACAGCAGCAGAATTTAAATTATAATTTTCAAATAAGTTGGCCACTTCCTCTTTATCCATATCTACAGGTATTAGTAATTGAGACTCCGACATAATAGATAGCATTTTTGTGTCTCTTGATGTGGTTAATACACGAGAAGAAGGAACTGTACCTATAGGTTTAAACTCCTCATTAATAATGAATATTTCTAAAAACTCTTCTGGAAGATCTTTGTTTTCCCTTAAATAATCTATTGTTTGACCTACAGACCAATTACTTGGTATAGCTGTAAATTCTCGTTGCATTATCCTTGCAGCTGTATCTTCAGGATAACTTAAACTTTCTAATAACGCAAAACGGTCTTTAGGAGGTAATGAGCTTAGAATATTATTCTTATCTTCCTCCGGTACATTTTCTAAAATTGATATTGCATCATCAGACTCAAGATTAGTTAAAATTGAAACAATTGAATCTGATGAAAGATAAGTAATAATTTCTGTTTGAACAGACTCGTTTAGTTCAACAAAAACTTCAGGGTCAATTTTAAAATTATTAAGTTTTATTAAACTTTCTCTGTCAGATTGATTTAGGTGTTCAATAATGTCAGCAGCATCTGCTGGGTGCATTTCTTTAAAAGAATTAGTAATAAAAAGAGCATCATTGTTAGCAATTTTAGATGTTACTACTTTTATATATTCTTTATTGAATTCAAAATTTACTTTTTTATCTTTTATTTTTTTTACTAAAGACATAAATCTACCTATAATTTAGGTTGGACTATTAATAGATAATTAAGATAATACAATTTATAAATGAATATAGAGATCAAAAAGTCAATAAAACCAATAAATTATTTTGATGCAATAAATCTATTAGAGAAAAGGTTGGAAGATTTACACCAAAATAAAGATAAAGAACTTATTTGGATCTTAGAACATAATGAAATATTTACAGCAGGGACAAGTTATAAAGAAAGTGAAATTTTAGATAATTCTATAGAATTAATAAAAACTAATCGTGGTGGCAAAATAACATGTCATGCACCAGGTCAATTAATTTGTTATTTTGTTTTGGATTTAAGAAAAAAAAAAGATATTAGAAAATTTATTTCTTGTATTGAAAAAACAATCATTGAAACTTTAAAAGAATACAAAATAGAAACATTTTCAGACAAAGATAATATTGGAATATGGCATAAAAAAAATGACTCTATAAATAAAGTTGCAGCAATTGGAGTAAGAGTAAAAAAATGGATTGCTTATCACGGATTTGCAATAAATATAAATAATAATCTAGAACAGTATAAAAAAATTATTCCCTGTGGAGTGACTGATAAAGGTGTTACTAATTTAATTAATATTAATAATAATGATTATTCTGACTTAGGTAAATTATTAATAGAAAAATTTATTTCAAACTTGAAAATCTAAGTCTTTTTGTCTTTAATAATTTTCTAAAATAATCTGGTAGTAAAGCAGTATATGTGTGCTTTACATCATCAATAATAAATTTGATCTGATATGAATGAAGCATTAAATTCTTATTTAATCCTCTTGAAGAATTAGATAATTTATACTTAATATCACCAAATATTGGTTGTCCTAGTGCATATAATTGTTTTCTAAGTTGATGTTTACGACCTGTGATGGGTTTTAATTCAACTAAACTTGCTTCTGAATTCTTATCTAAAACTTTATAAATAGTTTTTGCTTTTTCTATAATTTTTTTATCTCCATCATATCGGATAAGATCATCATTCCATTCACCAGAATCTGTATTTAATTCACCATGACATATAGCCAGATATGTTTTATGAACCTTTCTCAATCTGAATAAAGAGGTCAATAATTGAGCCGACTCTCTTTTTTTGGCCATTATAAAAACACCTGAAGTATCTTTATCTAATCTATGTACAGAATAAGGTTTTGTGCCTTGAAAAATTTCGCTTTTGGCAAATATATCTACTAAATTCTTTTTTGATTTAGTTCCACCTTGTACAGAGATGCCTGAACTTTTATTTAATACAACAAAATTTTCATTATTATCTATAATTTGGTCTTCATTAGATTTTATAATTTCTTTTGATGGTTCAAATTTTATTTTCTTTTGAACTATAGTTTCTTTAAAGTCTAAATTAAAAAAACTGACAATATCTTTTGCTTTAACCTTTGTTGAACTTTTAATCTTTTTTTTATTTAACTTGATTTTGCCAGATCTTAAATATTTTTCGATTAATCCTTGAGGAATTTTACCTATTTTGAGTCTGGTCCAACGATCAATACGCATATCATTACACGTTGAATCAACGGTGTATGACTTTTTCATGTTTTAGATTTTATGCTGTTGCTTGTTTCTTTTCTTCAGCTTTAGGCGTTTCTTTATTAGGATCTTTTTTTGGCTTATCAATTCTTTTAGCCTCAACATCTCTGTCTACAAACTCAATAATAGCCATTGGTGCGTTGTCACCATATCTAAATCCAGCCTTTATAATTCTAGTATATCCACCATTTCTTTTTTCGTATCTTTTTGAAAGAGTTTTTTTAACTTTGTTTGCAGATTTAATATCTTGAAGTTGAGAAACTAGCATTTTTGTTGTTTGCAGTGTTTCTTTTTTACCTAGAGTAATAATTTTGTCAGCTTGTGGTTTAAGAAATTTAGCTTTTGGCAAAGTAGTTTTAATTTGCTCATATTTAATTAAAGAATTTAACATGTTCTTTAAAAGAGCTTTTCTATGTTCAGAAGTTCTGTTTAACTTCTTATTTGCCATTCCATGTCTCATTAGATGGCTTCCTCTAATTTTTTAGACATTTCAGCAATGTTATCTGGTGGCCAGTTTGGAATTTCCATCCCTAGATATAGTGACATTCCAGTTAAAACTTCTTTAATCTCGTTTAGAGATTTTCTACCAAAATTTGGTGTTCTAAGCATTTCACCTTCAGATTTTTGAACAAGATCACCAATATAAATTATATTATCATTTTTAAGACAATTCATTGATCTAACTGAAAGCTCTAGCTCGTCAACTTTTCTTAATAAGTTCTTATTAAATTCTGGCTCTGTTGAAACTTCTTTTACTGCTACTTCAACAGGTTCGTCAAAATTAACAAACATTTTTAATTGATCCTGAAAAATTCTTGCTGAATAAGCAACAGCATCTTCTGCTGAAATTGAACCGTTTGTTTCAACTTCCATAGTAAGTTTATCGTAATCTAATGCCTTACCTTCTCTTGCTGTACTTATTGAATAAGATACTTTTTTTACAGGGCTGTATAATGAGTCTATTGCAATTAATCCTAAAGGTGGTTCCTCTGGCTTATTTAAATCTGCTGGAACATAGCCTTTTCCAGTGCTTACATTCATCTCCATATGAAAATTGGTATTTTCATCAAGATTACAAATTACTAGTTCAGGATTTAAAATCTCAACATCTGCAACTGGTGTAATATCAGAAGCTTTGATTTCACCTGGACCTTTTGCATCTAGTATAAGTTTTTTTGTTCCTTCAGAACTACTTTTTAATGCCAAAGATTTTACATTTAAAACTATATCAGTAACATCTTCTCTTACACCCTTGATAGATGTAAATTCATGTAATACACCATCTATTTGAATAGAAGTTACCGCAGCTCCTCTTATTGATGAAAGTAAAATTCTTCTTAAAGAATTACCTAATGTTAATCCGTAACCTTTTTCTAATGGTTCAGCTACAATTTTAGCATGAGTTAAGTCATCGCTTATTTGAACATCTAATTTAGATGGTTTAATTAATGACTTCCAATTTTTAACATTTACATTTTCGACTTCCATTAAACTCTCCTTTTCTTTGGTGGTCTAGTTCCATTATGAGGCATAGGTGTTGTATCTTTAATTGATAAAATTTTAAAACCTCTCGCTTGTAATGCTCTCAAAGCTGTTTCCCGTCCAGAGCCAGGGCCCTTTACTTCGACAGATAAAGTTTTCATTCCATATTCCAATGCTTTAGATGCGGCAGCATCAGCAGCAATTTGTGCAGCATATGGAGTTGATTTTCTTGACCCTTTAAATCCTTTTTGTCCAGCAGAAGCCCAAGAAATTACATTTCCATTGGTATCAGCAATTGAAATCATTGTATTATTAAAAGTGGATTGCACATAAGCAATTCCATTTAAGATATTTTTTTTAATTTTTTTCTTTTTTGAATAAGAGCTTTTATTACTTTTTTTTGAAGATTTTTCTACCTTCTGATCTTTATTTTCAACTTTATCAGCTTTAGCCATAATTATTTTTTAGTTGGTGTTAATTTTTTTCCAGCAATTGCGATTGCTTTTCCTTTTCTTGTTCTTGCGTTGCATCTTGTTCTTTGACCTCTAACTGGCAATTTTTTTCTATGTCTTGTGCCTCTGTAACAAGCTAGATCAATTAATCTTTTAATTGTAAGCGAGTAATCTCTTCTAAGATCACCCTCAACTTTAAAATTTGCATCTATATATTCTCTAATTTTTAAAATTTCATCATCAGTTAATTCATTAATTCTTTTTGCTTTAGGAATTTCTAATGAGTTACAAATTTGATTAGAAAATTTATCACCAATTCCATAAATATAAGTTAACCCTATATGAACAAGTTTATTTTGTGGAATGTTGATACCTGCGATACGAGCCATAGTTTTTGTGATAATTTTGAGCCTTTTATATAATAAGATTCTCTAAAGTCAATGTCTTAAACATTGATAAAAGCCTCAATTTCCTTTGTTATTTGATCAATTTCTTGTGTCCCGTTAATCTGATGAAAATTTGGATTTTTTGAGTAATAATCTAACACAGGTCTAGTGGTTTCCATGTAAGTGTCGTATCTTTTAAGAATAGTATCTGCATTATCGTCAGATCTATTCTCTAAAGTTTTTCTTTTTTCAATTCTTTCTATAATTGTATTTTTGTTTACATTTAAGAAGAAAATATGGTCTATTTTTTGATTTGAATTATCTAATAATAAATCCAAATATTTTGCCTGACTTAATGATCTGGGGTATCCATCAAATATTAATTTGTCTTTTTTTCGAGGGTCAAGCATTAGTTTTTTAATTAACGAGTTAACAATTTCATCACTAACAAATTTACCTTCATTCATATTACTTGTTATTTGTTGGCCAATATCTGAATTTTTTTTAATCTCTTCTCTTAAGATATCACCTGTAGAAACTTGAAAATTGTTTAGTTTATGAACTAAATACTTTGACTGAGTGCCTTTACCTGCGCCTGGGGGCCCAAATAAAATAATATTCACTTACTTACCAAATTTTGTTTTCTTGATTAATTGTTCATATTGAGAACTCATTAACCTAGTTTGAATTTGTGTCACTGTATCAATAGCAACAACCACAACAATCAAAATTGAAGCACCACCTAAATAAAAAGGTATGGGATAATTAGCAATTAAAAATTCTGGCATTAAACAAACTAGAGTTAAATACAGTGCACCAATAGTTGTTAATTTGGTTGATATATTTTGAATATATAGAGCTGTACTTTCACCAGGTCTTATTCCTGGAACAAAACCACCATACTTTCTTAAATTATCTGCAGTTTCTGTAGGATTAAAAGTTATAGACGTATAGAAAAAAGTAAAAAATATTATTCCAGATGCATACAATAGCATGTAAAGAGGCTGTCCTTGGGTAAAATAAGAGCTTAAATTTAAAAAAGTATCATTACTTGAGAAAGAAAAATTAGAAAAAGTTACTGGTAACAAAAGTAAAGCTGAGGCAAAAATTGCTGGTATTACACCAGCCTGGTTAATTTTAAGTGGTAAATGTGATGACTCGCCTCCATACATTTTATTGCCCATCTGTCTTTTAGGATAATTAATCAAAATTTTTCTTAAAGCTCTTTCCATAAAAACTACAAATAAAATTGTAGCAACTAATAAAACAAATATTGCTAAGATCATAAAAGTTGATACAGCACCAGTTCTACCAAGCTCAAAAGTTGTAACTAAAGCCCTTGGAATTTCTGCAACTATACCTGCAAATATTATCAAAGAAATACCATTACCTATTCCTCTTTGAGTGATTTGTTCACCTAGCCACATTAGAAACATCGTACCAGCAACTATAGTTGTAACTGTTGTAATTTTAAAAAAAGCACCAGGATTAATTACAAGATCCGCTGATGACTCTAAGCCAACAGATAAACCATATCCTTGAACTGTTGCTAAAATTACTGTTCCATATCTTGTAATTTGAGTAATTTTTGCCCTGCCTGTCTCACCTTGAGCTTTTAAATTTTTAAAATATTCTGAAACTCCAGTTAATAGCTGAACTATAATCGCAGATGAAATATAAGGCATTATTCCTAGAGCAAAAATAGCCATTCTACTCACAGCACCACCTGCAAAAACATTGAACATTCCGAGAAGGCCTTTTTGATTACCATCCATCATTACCTTAAGTTGTTCTGGATCAATACCTGGCAATGGTACAAAAGTACCAAATCTATAAACTGCTAGAATAAATATAGTGAATAGTATTCTATTTCTTAAATCATTTGATGATGATGACGCACTCATTGAAATTTATTATTTTTTCAATTGAATAGATCCACTAATTTTTTCTAGTTTTTCTATTGCTGATTTAGATGCTAAGTCTGCTTCTATATTAACTTTATCCTTAATCTCTCCAGTTCCAAGTATCTTTAACTTTTGGGAATTTTTATTAATCAGTTTAAGTTTTTTAAGTAATTCCATATTTATAGTGTCGTTAGGATTAATAGTTTTTTCATTTATAAATGACTGGATTTTTTCAAGATTCATTATTGCTATATTTGTTCTAGAGATAGGATTGAAACCTCTTTTCGGCAGTCTTCTGTACAATGGCATTTGACCACCTTCAAACGCTTTAATTGCAACTCCCGATCTTGATTTTTGACCCTTTACACCTCTGCCAGAAGTCTTACCTTTGCCAGATCCAATACCTCTTCCAACACGCATTTTTGATTTATTAATTTTATCTTTAGTATTTAAGGTAATCATTATCCTCTTTTCTCAACTATTTCTGAAATTTTTTTATTTCTAATAGCTGAAATTTGTTTTGGTGAATTTTGTTTTAGTAATGCTTTCATGGTAGCCCTAATCACATTATGAGCATTTGAAGTTCCCATTGATTTTGCTACAATATCTTTAACTCCTAATACTTCACAAACAGCTCTAACCGGTCCACCTGCAATGATACCAGTTCCTTTAGATGCTGCTCTTAGTATTATTCTTCCTGATCCATCTTTTGCTTTTACGTCATGATGAATAGTTCTTCCTTCTCTTAAAGGGATATGTATTAATTTTCTTCTTGCTACTTCATTAGCTTTTTTAATTGCATCAGGCACTTGTTTGGCTTTTGCATGAGCAATACCAATTTTACCTGCTTGATTTCCTACAACTACCAGAGCTGAAAAACCAAATCTACGTCCACCTTTTACTACTTTTGTAATACGGTTGATATGTACTAATTTTTCTAAAATATCGTCGTTCTTTTTATCTTTAAAATTTTCCATAATTAAAATTCCATTCCATTATCACGTAAGGTTTCAGCAAATACTTTCACTCTGCCATGATATCTATAGACACCTCTATCAAAGTAAATCTTAGTAATTTTCTTCTCTTGAGCTTTTTTTGCAAGTTTAGTTGCAACTATTTTAGAAAGTTCAGTTTTATTAACTTTCTCTCCTGATCTAATATCTTTCTCAACAGATGAAGCAGATAATAATGTAACTTTATTTAAATCATCAATTATTTGTGCAGAAATATTTTTTGATGATCTAGAAATACATAGTCTGAATCTATCTTTAGAAGCAACTTTTTTAACTTTATTGCTTACTCTAAATCTTTTCCTAGTGCTTGTATTTAGTTTCATTATTTTTTCTTTCCTTCTTTTTTAAGAACATATTGTCCTTTTTCACGTATACCTTTACCTTTGTAAGGTTCAATTTTTCTGTATGTTTTAATTTTTGAAGCAACAGATCCAACCTGCTGTTTGTCCGAACCTGAAATCTTTAAAGTTGTTTGTTTTTCAACTTCAATTTTTATGCCATCAGGAATATCATAATTAATATCATGACTATAACCAAGTTGAAGATTTAGCTGTTTTCCTTTTAAAGCTGCCCTATAACCAACACCAACTAGTTCAAGAATTTTTTCATAGCCTGTACTTGATCCAATCACTGCGTTATTTATTAAGCTTCTATTCATTCCCCAAAGTCTCTTAGAATTTTGATCTATTTTTTTTGGTTTAATTGATATTTCTTTACCTTCTTTGATATCAAGATTGAACATTTCTAAATCAATGCCTAATGATTTTTTTCCTAAAGGACCTTCAATATTTATCATATTTCCAGCCAAAACAACTTTAACTTTTTCAGGGATTGAAATACTTATTTTACCAATTTTAGACATTAAAATACCTTACAGATTATTTCGCCACCAACACGTTGTTTTCTAGCATCTATATCTGTCATCACACCTTTAGGTGTAGAAATGATTGCGATACCTAGACCATTGTTAACTTTTGGCAGGCTTTCTGCACTAGAAAAAATTCTTCTACCAGGTTTTGAAACACGTTCAAAAGCACTGATAACAGGATTTCCAGAGTGATACTTAAGTTCTAAAGATAAAGTTGGTTTTTTATCCTCAGAATCGATCTTAAAATCTTTAATAAATCCCTCATTTTTAAGGATATCTGCTATTTTAGTTTTAAAGTTTGAAGATGGTAATGCTACTTTTTTATGATTTCTTGATTGAGCATTCTTAACTCTTGCTATCATATCTCCAATTGGATCACTTAAACTCATAATTTTCCTTTCTACCAGCTTGACTTAGTCATACCTGGAATTAATCCAGCTAAACCTAGGTCCCTTAAAGCTATTCTTGATATTTTTAATTTTCTATAAACCCCATGAGGTCTTCCTGTAATTTTACATCTATTCATCACTCTTGTTTTTGCTGAATTTCTTGGCATCTGAGACAATTTTTGTTGTGCTTTAAATCTTTCTTCAAGGGGTAATTTTTTATCCATAATTATCTTCTTTAAACTTTGTCTTTTTTTATAAAGTCTATCAGAAAGTTTAATTCTTTTATCGTTCTTGTTTACAGCGCTTACTTTAGCCATATTTAATTGTCTCCTTTTTTAATAAATGGGAAATTCATTTTTTCTAATAAAGCAAATGCGTGATCTTTACTTAAAGCTTTAATTACTACCACTATATCTAGACCACGTACTTTATCCGCTCTATCAAAACTTACCTCTGGAAAAATAATATGTTCTTTTACTCCAAATGTATAATTACCAAATTTATCAAATCCTTTTGGAGAAAGTCCTCTGAAATCTTTAATTCGAGGTAATGCAATATTTACTAATCTATCAATAAATTCATACATTTTATTTTTTCTCAGTGTTACTTTTAAACCAGCATTTGAACCTTTTCTTGTTTTAAAATTTGCAACTGATTTTTTAAATTTAGTAATTACAGGTTTTTGCCCAGTAATCTTTCCCATATCTTCTTCTGCAGCTTTTAGAATTTTTGCATCAGCTCCATCTAGTCCAAGACCCATATTTAATACTATTTTATCAATCCTAGGTGCCATAAAAATATTTTTTAGACCCAAACTATCTTTTAAAGCTGGTTTAATTTCTTTACTATAAATTTCTTTTAATCTTGGTGTCATTATTTTTTAGCCTCTGTTTTTTTTGCAGCTTTCTCGTCAATTAGCTTAAGGTTTGATAAATGAATAAAGCTCTCTTTTGATACAATTCCGCCTTTTTTTTCTTTGGTTGTTTTTACGTGTTTTTTAACCATGTTAATTTCTTTAACTTTTGCTCTGTTGTTAGGTCTATCGATTTCAATAACTTCACCCTCTTTTTTCTTATCTCTACCTGTTAAAACTCTCACTTTTAAACCTTTTTTAATCATTTTATAAAACCTCCGGCGCTAGTGAAATTATTTTCATCTGGCCTCTACTTCTTAACTCTCTTGTTACTGGGCCAAAAATTCTAGTTCCTACCGGTTCACCTTTGTCATCAACTAAAACTGCTGCATTATTATCAAATTTCACTTTTGAACCATCATTACGATGAATTCCTTTTTTAACTCTTACAACAACTGCTTTATGGACTGTACCTTTTTTTACCTTACCTTTAGGTATTGCTTCCTTTACAGCAATTACAATAGTATCTCCAATACTTGCATATCTTCTTTTAGACCCCCCAAGTACTTTTATACATTCTATTCTTTTAGCACCTGTATTATCTGCTACCTGTAATTCTGTTTGTACACCAATCATTATTTTGTATTCTCCATTACTTGGAATTTTTTATTTTTTGAAAACGGCTTACTTTCTATAATGGAAACCTTGTCGCCTGTTTTAAAAGTATTATTTTCATCATGCGCATTGTAATTTTTTCTTACTTTAATTACTTTTTTAAGCACAGGATGAGAATATTTTCTTTCAACCATCACAGTTATAGTTTTATTTGGCTTGTCACTTATAACTACTCCAGTTAATATTTTTTTAGGCATTAATTTTTTCCTTTAATATAGTTTTTAATCTTGCAATTGTTTTCTTTGTTTCACCAATTTTTGCTGGGTTTGTTACTTGTGAATTCATTTTTTGGAACCTGAAATTAAAAAGATCTTTTTTTAATTTGTCAATATTTTTAATCATTTCATCTTTAGATAATTTTTTGATTTCTTGTTTTTTCATATTAAGCAAACCTCTTAATAGTTTTAGTTTTTATTGGTAATTTAGCTGATGCTTTGTAAAGAGCTTCTTTTGCTATTTGTTCTGACACACCATCAACTTCAAATAAAATTCTTCCAGGTTTAACTCTACAAGCAAAAAATTCTGGGTTTCCTTTTCCTTTACCCATTCTAACTTCGATAGGTTTTTTTGATACAGGGATGTTTGGGAATACTCTAGTCCACACTCTTCCTTGTCTTTTCATATGTCTTGTTAATGCTACTCTAGCTGCCTCTATTTGTTTTCCAGTGATTCTTTCTGGTTGCAAAGCTTTCAAAGCAAACGCACCATAATTAATAGAACTTGCTCTTGTCGCTGTTCCATGGATTCTTCCTTTGTGAGCTTTTCTCCATCTAGTTCTAACTGGTTGAAGCATTATTCTTTACCCTCTTTCGGTATTACTTTGTTAGTCTCTTGACTAAATTCTCTTGCAAATACTTCGCCTTTATAGATCCATACTTTAATTCCAATAATTCCGTATGTAGTTAAAGCTTCCGCTTCAGCATAATCAATATCTGCTCTTAAAGTGTGAGATGGTATACTTCCTTCTCTTAACCATTCAGTTCTTGCTATTTCGTTTCCTCCAAGTCTTCCACTAATAGAAACTTTAATTCCTCTTGCCCCTAACCTTATACATGACTGCATAGATCTTTTCATGGCTCTTCTGTATGAAATTCTTTTTACTAACTGTTGGGCAATATTTTCTGCAACTAAATATGCGTTTGTTTCAGGTTTTTTTACTTCTTTTATATTTAAAGCAACTTCATTAGTTGTGAATTTTGATAAATTATTCTTAATTTTATCAATATCACTACCTTTTTTTCCAATAACAAATCCTGGTCTAGAAGTGTAGATAGTAACATAGCACTTATTAGATGTTCTCTCTATCATCACTTTTGATACACCAGAATTGACTACATTTTTTTTGATATAATCTCTTATCTTAAAATCTTCAATTAAATAATTTCCAAAATCTTTTTTCTTAGCATACCAAACAGAGTCCCAGCCTCTATTGATACCTAATCTAAAACCTACAGGATTAACTTTTTGTCCCATGACTCTCCATTTGTTTAACTTCTGATAAAATTATAGTTACAGTTGACCAAGGTTTTAAAATTGGTGCGGCTCTACCTTTCGCTCTTGGTCTAAATCTTTTCATTACAATTTTCTTTCCACAATAAGCTTCTTTAACAACTAAATTATCAATATCATATTGAAAGTTGTTTTCAGCATTTGCAACTGCAGAACTTATTGTTTTTCTTATATCTTTACTTATTCTTTTAGCTGAGAATTGTAAGTCTCTAATTGCTACATCAACTTTTTTTCCAACAATACTTTTTAAAATAGGATTAAGTTTTCTAACACTAGTTCTTATACTATTGTTAACAGATTTAACCGAATCTACTTTTTTTCTATTTTTTTTCTTTGTCTTGTTCATATTTATTTTTTAGCCGCTGTTGCAGGTTTAGCTTTTTTATCTGCTGGTGTATGACCATAAAAAGTTCTTGTCGGTGAAAATTCACCCAACTTATGTCCAACCATGTCTTCTGAAATAGTTATTGGTATAAATTTTTTACCATTATAAATTTGAAAACTAACACCAACAAAGTCAGGTAATATTGTTGACTTTCTTGACCATGTTTTAATTGGAATTTTTTTAGGGTCTTCTTTGTATTTATCTACTTTTTTCATTAAGCTTTCTTCAACAAAAGGTCCTTTCCATACTGATCTAGCCATTATTTTTTAGTATCCTTCCTTTTGTTTCTTCTTTTAACAATAAATTTGTCTGTTCTCTTATTGTCTCTTGTTTTTAATCCTTTCGCAGATTGACCAGTAGGCGATACTGGATGTCTTCCTCCAGCTGACTTACCTTCACCACCACCATGAGGGTGATCAACAGGGTTTTTAACAACTCCTCTTGTATGTGGTTTTCTTCCAAGCCATCTTGATCTTCCTGCTTTTCCAATCTTAATATTTTTTTGATCAGGGTTAGTTAATGTTCCAATAGTAGCTAATGATCTAGAATCTATTTTTCTCACTTCTCCCGAAGCTAGTTTAATTAAACTATAGTTTCCGTCTAATCCACTAATAGTGACTGATGAGCCTGCAGATCTCGCGATTTTACCACCAGCACCGGGTTGAATTTCTACGTTATGTATATTTATGCCAACAGGAATATCCTGAAGCGGCATACAATTTCCAACTTTAATTTCCTTTTTAGATCCATTTTCAATTTTATCACCTGCTTTTATTTTTTGTGGTGCTAAATAATACGCATGAGAACCATCCTCAAATTTTACAAGCATGATGTAACATGATCTATTTGGATCATATTCAATTCTCTCAACAGTAGCTTCCATGTCAAATTTTTTACGGTAAAAATCAACATGTCTGTACATTTTTTTATGTCCACCAGATCTATTAATATTAGTTATATGTCCGTTATTATTTCTTCCTTTCATCGCGTTTTTTGGAGATACAAGTGCTTTGAAAGGCTTACCTTTCCACAGACCAGTTCTATCAACTAAGATAGTTCCTCTAGTAGATTTTGTATAAGGTTTAAAAGTTTTAAGTGCCATTTATTAAATACCCGTTGTTAGATCAATGCTTTGACCCTTTTTAAGTGTTATTATTGCTTTTTTAAATCCAGAAACTTTAACCTTTTTACCTCTGGTAATTTTAGTTCTATTCTTTTTGTTGATTATATTAATCTTAGTCACATTTACTTTAAAAATCTTTTCAATATTCTTTTTTAAGTTTGTTTTGTTTGCACCTGCAGCAACTTTAAAAACAATTTTGTTTTGTTCAGATAGATTACTTGATTTCTCAGTAACCATCGGAGAGACAATTTTATCGTATAAATGTATCTTATCCATTTTAAGAGTATCTCTTTTCAAGTTCTTTTACTGAGCTTTCGGTAAAAACAACTTTTTTAAATTTGATAATGTCATAAGAACTAAAATGATTAACATCAGTTACTTTAACATTTGGAATATTTCTTGCTGATTTTTCAACTTTTTCTTTAGAAGATTTATCTAGAATAATTAAAGAATGAGTTATTTCAAGTTTCTGAATAATTGCGTTCATTTCTTTTGTTTTTTTAATCTCTGTGTCAAAGTCATTTAAAATTAATAAATTTTTATTATTATTTTTTTCTGTAATTAATGAGGCAACACTTAATTTTTTTTCATTTTTATTTAGTTTTCTTTTTTTGTAAGCAAGTTCACCTTTAGGACCGTGTGCAATACCACCTCCTACAAATATTGGGGCTTTTCTACTAGCGTGTCTAGCTCCACCTGTACCTTTTTGAGCGTAAATTTTAGATGTTGGACCGCTTACCTCATTTTGCTGTTTAGTTTTAGCATGCCTACCTTTGTAATTAGCATTTGTTTTGTACAATACACTGCTTACTAACTTGCTATTAATTTTTGCAGAAAATATTTTATCTAACACTTCAATAGTGTCTTTTTTTCCATCAATGCTTATTTTTTCAATTTTCATTATTTTTTCTTTTTATCTGGTGTTTTTTTTGCTTCTTCTGCTGCTGCAATTTTTTCGGAAATTGTCATTTTATTTATGTTTTTAATTGATTTTCTCACTACAACTTCTGTATTTTTTGATCCTGGAATTGAACCTTTTAAATACAAAAGTTCATTTTCTAAATCTGTTTTGATAATTTCAATATTAAGCATAGTTCTAAGTCTGTCACCCATGTGACCAGCCATTTTTTTTCCTTTAAATACTTTTCCTGGATCTTGACTGTGCCCTGTTGAACCATGGGCTCTATGTGAAACTGATACACCATGACTGGCTCTTAGGCCTCCAAAATTCCATCTTTTCATTGCTCCAGCGAATCCTTTACCTATAGTTTTTGACCTTGTATCAACAAATTTTGTATCCTTAAATATTTCAAGGCCAAATTCATTACCCTCTTTATAAGTCTCGGTATCTTTTACTTTAAATTCTTTTAGTTTCTTTTTTGCTTCAGTATTTTTTTTAGCATAAAAGCCTTTCATGGCTTTTGTAAGTTTAGAATTTTTGATTTTTCCATAACCAAGTTGTACTGCCTTGTAGCCTCTTTTTTCTTCATCAATAACCTGTATAACTCTAGCTTTTTCAACTTTAAGTACAGTCACAGGAACAAGCTGACCAGTTTTATAAAACTCTCTAGTCATTCCTATTTTTTTTCCAATTAAAGATATCTCAGTCATAACTAAATTTTAATTTCCACATCCACTCCTGAAGCCAGATCAAGTTTCATTAAAGCTTCAACTGTTTGTGGTGTTGGTTCTATTATATCTATTAAACGTTTATGAGTTCTTGACTCAAATTGTTCCCTACTTTTTTTGTCAATATGTGGGCCTTTTAAGACCGTATATCTCTCAATTCTTGTTGGTAATGGAATTGGACCTTTAATAGTAGCACCTGTTCTTTTTACTGTATTTACAATTTCCTCCGTAGATGCATCTAAAATCTTGTTATCGTATGCTCTGAGTTTAATTCTAATATTTTGTTTTTCCATAATTACCCTGCAATCTTCTTAGTTACTTCGTCCTGTACGTTTTGTGGTACTTTAGAGTAATGGTCAAAGAACATAGAATATTGAGCTCTTCCTTGAGACATTGATCTTAAATTATTAATATATCCGAACATGTTTGCTAGAGGAACCATGGCTGTAATTACTGTTGCATTTCCTCTTTGTTCTTGAGTGCTAATTTGACCTCTTCTACTATTTAAATCACCAATAACATCACCCATATAATCTTCTGGGGTAACAACCTCAACCCTCATTACCGGCTCAAGAAGTTTTAAGGTTCCTTTAGTACATGCTTCTTTGAAACAAGCTCTACCAGCAAGTTCAAAAGCAAGAACGCTTGAGTCAACATCATGATGTAAACCATCTAAAATTGTCACTTTATAATCAATCATTGGAAATCCACAAAGAATTCCATTGTCAGAAACTGTTTCTATTCCTTTTTCTACACCTGGGATAAATTCTTTAGGAATTGCACCACCTTTAATTTTACTTTCAACAGATCTTCCAGCACCTGGCTCTTGAGGTTCAACAAGAAGTTTAACTTTTGCAAATTGACCAGCACCCCCACTTTGTTTTTTATGTGTGTATTCAACTTCAGATGCATTTTCTAATGTTTCTCTGTAAGCAACTTGCGGAGCACCAACATTAGCTTCAACTTTAAATTCTCTTTTCATTCTATCAACAATTATATCTAAGTGTAATTCACCCATACCTTTAATAATTGTTTGACCAGACTCCTCATCAGATGTCACTCTGAATGATGGATCTTCTTTAGCAAGTCTTCCTAAAGCTTCACCCATTTTTTCTTGGTCAGCTTTTGTTTTTGGCTCAACGGCAATTTCAATAACAGGATCTGGAAACTCCATAGGTTCTAGCAAAACAGGGTTTTCTTCATCACATAGCGTGTGGCCTGTGATAGTATATTTCAGACCAGCTAAAGCTACTATGTCACCAGCATTTGCTTCTTTAATATCTTCTCTAGAATTGGCGTGCATCAACAACATTCTCCCGACTCTTTCTTCTTTTTCCTTTGAAGAATTAAAAATTCCTGTACCAGTTTTAATAGTTCCTGAATAAATTCTTATAAATGTCAAAGAACCAACAAATGGATCGTTTGCAACTTTAAAAGCTAAAGCAGAAAATGGTTGACTATCTTCAAATTTCATTTCCATCTCATCCTCAGAACCCGGTTTAGTACCTTTGATTGATCCAATATCAATTGGACTAGGTAAGTAATTTATTGTAGCGTCAAGTAATGGTTGGACACCTTTATTTTTAAAAGCAGAACCAGTAGTAATTGGAACAAAACTAAAGTTTAAAGTTCCTTTTCTAATACATCTAACTAAATCGTCTTCTTTAATTTCTTCACCATTTAAATAAGCTTCCATTAATTTTTCATCTTGCTCAACAGCAGTTTCAACTAATTCAGTTCTATATTTTTGTGAAATTTCTTTTAAATCATCTGGAATATCTTTGTATTCCCATTCAGCTCCTAGAGCTTCGTTTTTCCAAATTTGTGCTTTCATCTTAACAAGATCAACAACACCAGAAAGCGATGCTTCAATTCCAATTGGTATTTGAATTGGTAGTGGTTTGCATCCTAATCTATCTCTAATCATTTCAACACATCTAAAAAAATCTGCGCCAGTTCTATCTAATTTATTAACAAAACAAATTCTCGGAACCTTGTATTTATCAGCTTGCCTCCAAACAGTTTCTGACTGAGGCTCTACACCTGCAACACCATCAAAAACACATACTGCACCATCCAAAACTTTAAGAGATCTTTCAACTTCAATTGTAAAATCTACGTGGCCAGGTGTATCAATAATATTAATTCTATGATCATTCCAAAAACAAGTAGTTGCAGCAGAAGTAATTGTAATTCCTCTTTCTTGCTCTTGTTCCATCCAATCCATAGTTGCAGCACCATCATGTACTTCTCCTATTTTATGGCTTTTTCCTGTGTAGTATAAAATTCTTTCAGTTGTAGTAGTTTTTCCAGCATCGATGTGAGCCATGATCCCAATATTTCTATATTTATCTAATGTATGAGTTCTAGCCATTTTTTATTACCATCTAAAATGTGCAAAGGCTTTATTTGACTCAGCCATTTTATGCACATCCTCTCTTTTTTTAACTGCAGCACCTTTTTTTTCATAAGCATCAAACAGTTCATTAAAAATTTTATCTGACATATGTTTGTCTTTTCTTTTTCTTGCTGAATCTACCAACCATCTAATTGCTAAAGCTTGAGCTCTTTTACTTTTAACCTCAACAGGAACTTGATAGGTAGCACCTCCAACTCTTCTAGATCTTACTTCAACAGTTGGTTTAATATTGTTAATAGCTTCATTAAAAATATTTATAGGTTCATCTTTAGATTTAGTTTTTATTTTTTCAATTGCATCATAAACAATTTTAGCAGCAACACCTCTTTTACCATCGTACATAATATTGTTAATCAATTTTGGAATAATCGTAGAATTAAATTTTGGATCTGGAACTACGTTTTTTTTAGGCTGAGTTTTTTTTCTAGACATTATTTACCTTTTTTAGTTCCGTATAAAGATCTTCTTTTTTTTCTGTTAGCAACACCTTGAGTATCAAGATTACCTCTCAAGATATGATAACGAACACCTGGTAAATCTTTAACCCTACCACCTCTAATTAACACTACCGAGTGTTCTTGAAGATTGTGTCCTTCTCCAGGAATATAAGCTGTTACTTCAAAACCATTTGACAATCTTACTCTTGCAACTTTTCTCAATGCAGAGTTAGGTTTTTTTGGAGTTGTTGTATAAACTTTAACACATACTCCTCTTTTAAGAGGTTGCTTTTGTAAAGCAGGAACTTTATTCCTTGTAAGTTGTTTAACTCTTTTCTTTCTTAACAACTGATTAATAGTTGGCATAAATTTTTTATAAAATTAATTAATTTATTTTTAGAAGAAAATAACTGACAGGTTATTTTGTGGCAGCGTTTAGCACTATTAGTAGGTACTACATTCCAACCAAAAACATCGCCAAAATACTTATTAATCCGTCTTTGTCAAACTAAAACTTCAATTATTAGGTGTTATTTTTATTGATTTGCAGGTGATTCTGAAGGCTCAGAAGTTTCTATTTTATCCTGTTCAGTAATAAAATTATTATCATCCTCAAGGGCTTTTTTGTTCCACTTATTCTTAATACTACCTGTACCAGCCGGAACTAATCTACCAACAATAACGTTCTCTTTTAAGCCGTTTAAAGGGTCAACTTTACCTTTAATTGCTGCATCAGTTAAAACTCTTGTAGTTTCTTGGAACGAGGCTGCTGAAATAAATGACTCAGTTTGTAATGAAGCTTTAGTAATACCCATCAACACACGTTCGCCAACTGCAGGTGTTTTACCTTCGGCTATAAGTTTTTCATTAGCATTATCAAATTTAATTCTATCAATAACTTCACCTGGTAAATAGCTAGAATCACCAGACACTTTAACTTCAACTTTTTTAAGCATTTGTCTTAATATAGTTTCAATATGTTTGTCATTTATAATTACACCTTGTAATCTATAAACTTCTTGAACTTGATTAACAAAATATTCTGTTAATTCTTTAATTCCCAATACTCTTAAAATATCGTGAGGTAATGGTTGTCCATCAAGTAAGTATTCACCTTTTTGAATTTTTTCACCAGGGTTGAAATTAATATGCTTACCTTTTGGAATTAAATAATTTGAAGGTTCGGCCCCATCTTCTGGAACAATAGATACTCTTTGTTTTCCTCTAACTTCTTTACCAAATACAACTTGCCCATCATTTTCAGCAATGATAGCACTATCTTTTGCTTTTCTTGCTTCAAATAATTCAGCAACTCTTGGTAGACCACCTGTAATATCTTTTGTCTTAGTAGTTTCTTTTGGAAGTCTTGCGATAACATCTCCAGCAAAAACTTTTTGACCGTCTTTAATAGAAAGAATTGAATCTGGTACAAGATAATATCGTGCTTCATTATCGTCAGCTTTTTTAATTACGTTTCCTTTTTCATCTCTAAGAGTAATTCTAGGTTTTAAATCTGTGCTTTTAGATTGTGCTCTCCAATCAATAACTGATTTAGAGGAAATACCTGTAGCATCATCTGTAGTTTCTTGAATTGAAACTCCATCAATTAAATCGACAAAACTAGCTGTACCACTTTTCTCAGCTATTACTGGAGTTGTGTATGGATCCCATTCACAAATTTTTGTATTAGCTTTAATTTTATCACCATTATTAAAAAATAATCTTGATCCATAGGCAACTTTATAAACCGCAACCTGAACTCCATTATCATCTTCTATAGATAATTGAGTATTTCTACCCATAACAATCAAGTTTTTCTTGGAGTCTTCTAAAATATTAGAATTTAAAATTTTAAGAGTTCCTTCATTTTTACTTACAATTTGAGAATCTTGTTTTACAGATGCTGTTCCACCAACGTGAAATGTTCTCATAGTCAGCTGAGTACCTGGTTCGCCAATTGACTGCGCTGAAATCATACCAATTGCTTCTCCAACGTGTACCATTTTTCCTCTAGATAAATCTCTTCCATAACAAGTAGCACAAACACCTTCTTTCGAACTACAAGTCATCACAGAGTAAACTTTGATAGACTTTACACCAGCTGCATCAATTAAATCACAACCTGCTTCATCAATCATTTTTGATTTTTTAATTACAACTTCACCTGTTAGTGGATTTTTAACATCGGCTGCAGTAACTCTTCCTAAAGCTCTTTCAGATAAACTTACAACAACATTTCCACCTTCTAAGATTTCTGAAAGTTCAATAAAACCTGGATCATCACATTGAACTTTTGTAATTGTTAAATCTTGGGCAACATCACAAAGCCTTCTAGTCAAATAACCTGAGCTTGCTGTTTTAAGGGCTGTATCAGCAAGACCTTTTCTAGCTCCGTGTGTAGAATTAAAATATTCTAATGCTGTTAAACCTTCTTTAAAGTTTGAGATAATTGGGCTTTCGATAATTTCACCTGAAGGTTTTGCAATCAAACCCCTCATACCAGCTAGCTGCTTCATCTGTGCCGCAGATCCTCTAGCACCACTATCAGCCATCATATAAACTGAATTAATTTTTAAACCTTCTGAAGTTTTTTCAGTAGCAGAAATACCCTTCATCATCTCACCAGCAACTTTATCAGTACATTTCGACCAAGCGTCTACTACTTTGTTATACTTCTCACCTCTTGTGATTAAACCTTCAGAATATTGATTTTCATAATCTGCAATTAATCCTTTTGTGTCTTCAATTAGTTGAGTTTTACTCTCTGGAATTACAAGGTCATCTTTTCCGAATGAAATTCCAGCTTTAAAAGCATGTTTGAATCCTAAATCTTTTAATTTGTCACAAAATATAACTGTAGTTTTTTGTCCACAAAATCTAAATACTATATCAATAATTTCAGAAACTATTTTCTTAGGTAGCAATCTATCTACTAAAGAAAATTTAATATTACTATTTTTGGGAAGTAAATTTGCTAGTAAAAATCTTCCTGCTGTTGATGTATATTTTTCATATTTTTTATTTCCATTTTCATCAACTGTTTCAATTCTTGATATAATTGTGCTGTGAACTTTAATCTGTTCAGAAGCTAATGAAAATTCTATAGCATCAACATCAACAAAATACCCTGAAGGTTTATCCGTCATTGGTTCCTGAGATAGGTAATAAATACCTAAAATCATGTCCTGACTTGGTACAATAATTGGTTTTCCATTAGATGGAGATAAAATATTGTTTGTTGAAAGCATTAATATTCTTGCTTCTAATTGAGCTTCTAAGCTTAATGGAACGTGAACAGCCATTTGGTCACCATCAAAGTCAGCATTAAATGCAGCACATGTCAATGGGTGCAATTCAATTGCATCACCTTCAATAAGCTTAGGTTCAAATGCTTGAACACCTAATCTATGAAGTGTTGGTGCTCTGTTTAAAATTACCGGATGTTCTCTAACAATTAATTCTAATGCATCCCAAACAGCGTTAGTTTCTTTTTCAACTAGTTTTTTAGCTTGTTTGATTGTAGATGCTAGTCCAAGTTTGTTTAATCTTGCATATAAAAATGGCTTAAATAGTTCTAAAGCCATTTTTTTTGGTAAACCACACTCGTGAAGTTTTAAGTCTGGACCAACTACAATTACAGATCTTCCAGAGTAGTCTACCCTTTTACCAAGTAAGTTTTGTCTAAATCTACCTTGCTTACCTTTTAACATTTCTGCTAAAGATTTAAGAGGTCTTTTTCCTGTCCCAGTTATTACTCTTCCTCTTCTACCATTATCAAATAATGCATCGACTGACTCTTGAAGCATTCTTTTTTCATTTCTAACAATGATATCTGGAGCTTTAAGATCCATTAATCTTTTCAATCTATTATTTCTATTGATAACTCTTCTATAAAGGTCATTTAAGTCTGAAGTAGCAAACCTACCACCATCTAGTGGTACTAATGGTCTTAATTCAGGTGGAATTACTGGTACTACAGTTAAAATCATCCATTCTGGTTTTTGACCAGTTTCAATAAATGATTCTACTAATTTCAATCTTTTGATTGCTCTTTCCTCATTAACTTTTGATTTTGTTTCTTTAATAAAGCTAGCAAGATTTTTTCTTTCTAGTTCTAAATCTAGATTTTTTAACATCTCAAGTACAGCTTCAGCACCAATACCAGCTGTAAATGACTCTTCGCCAAATTCATCTTGGTATTTTGCAAGTTCTTCCTCGTTAAGAAGTTGATTTTTTTGTAATCCAGTTAAACCAGGTTCAATCACTATAAAGTTTTCAAAATATAAAACTCTTTCAATTTCTTTAAGCTTCATATCTACCGCTAAAGCTATTCTGCTAGGTAAAGATTTTAAAAACCAAATGTGAGCAACAGGTGTGGCTAAATTAATATGACCCATTCTTTCTCTACGAACATTAGATTTTGTTACCTCAACACCACATTTTTCACAAATAATTCCTCTGAATTTCATTCGTTTATATTTTCCACACAAACATTCGTAGTCTTTAATTGGTCCAAAAATTCTAGCACAAAATAAACCATCTTTTTCAGGTCTAAAAGTTCTGTAATTTATTGTTTCTGGTTTTTTAATTTCACCAAAAGTCCAAGATTTGATTTTTTCAGGACTTGCTAAAGAAATTTTAATACTATTAAAATTTTGAGCTTCAGAAATTTCAGTGTTTTTAAATAAATCTGTCAGTTCTTTTTTCATTTTTAATTAAGCTCCACGTTTAATGCTAATGATTTGATTTCTTTAACCAGAACGTTAAATGACTCAGGAATACCAGACTCAAAATTTTCCTCACCTTTAACTATAGTTTCGTAAACTTTAACTCTACCTGCAACATCGTCTGATTTAACAGTTAATATTTCTTGAAGTGTGTAAGATGCACCATAAGCCTCTAATGCCCAGACTTCCATCTCACCAAATCTTTGACCACCTAATTGAGCCTTACCACCTAATGGTTGTTGTGTTACCAAACTATAAGGTCCTGTTGATCTTGCGTGAATTTTATCTTCAACTAAGTGATGTAGCTTAAGCATATATATTATACCAACAGTTACAGGCCTATCGAATTTTTCACCTGTTCTACCATCCCATAAGTATGTTTGTCCTGATCTTGGTAATTTAGCCAGTTCTAACATTTCAGTTACGTTTTTCTCTTTAGCACCATCAAATACTGGTGTTGATATAGCAATACCATTTTGTAAATTTTCACATAAATCATTAAATTCTGGTTTTGATAACTTCTCAACTTTTTCGTTGAAAATTTCTTCACCGTAAACAGATTTTAAGAATTTTGATATTTTTTCAGTTTTTTCAATTTTTTTATTATTTTCATTAACTAATTTTTTTACCTCTTCGCCAAATTCTTTACAAGCCCATCCTAAGTGGGTTTCTAAAATTTGACCAACGTTCATACGACTTGGGACACCAAGTGGGTTTAAAACTATATCTACTGGTCTTCCATCTTCTCTATATGGCATATCTTCAACAGGAACAATTTTACTGACAACTCCTTTGTTACCGTGTCTTCCAGACATCTTATCACCCGGTCTTAGTCTTCTTTTAATTGCAACAAAAACTTTAACCATTTTCATTACACTTGGTAATAAATCGTCACCACTTCTTATTTTTAAAACTTTATCTTCAAATCTTTCCGTAATATCTTGCTTCGCTTTATTGTACTGATCTTTAAGTTGGGCTAATGTTGCTTCATCATTATCGTTGCCAACTATTATTTTAAATACATCGTTAGCAGATAGTTTATTAATTGTTTCAAAATCTAATTCCGTACCTTCTGCTAAATCTTTAACTTTTTTAGTTAAAGAAGAACCTGATAAAAATTGTGATGCTCTTTGTTTAATACTTCTCTCTAAAATTTCTTCTTCAACAATTTTATCTTGTTGTACTTGTTCAATTTCAGCTCTTTCAATTGTAATAGATCTTTCATCTTTTTCTATACCGTGTCTATTGAATACTCTCACATCAACAACTGTTCCACTGCTACCTCTAGACATTCTTAATGATGTATCTGTTACATCTATTGCTTTTTCACCAAAAATTGATCTTAAAAGTTTTTCTTCAGGTCCTGATGCTGAATCACCTTTTGGTGTTACTTTTCCAACTAAAATATCACCTGCATTAACTTCTGCACCAATATATACTATACCAGACTCATCAAGATTTTTTAATGCCTCTTCATTAACATTTGGAATATCTCTTGTAATATCTTCTTCACCTAATTTTGTATCTCTTGCCATTATTTCATATTCAACAATATGAACAGATGTAAACACATCATCAGTAACACATCTTTCAGATATTAAAATTGAGTCTTCAAAATTGTAACCTTGCCATGGCATAAATGCTACTGTTACATTTTTACCTAAAGCTAATTCACCTAATTTAGTAGATGGACCATCAGCTATTATATCTCCAGACTTAACCTTATCACCAACTCTAACTAAAGGTTTTTGATTAATACAAGTATTTTGGTTTGATCTTTTGAACTTTTGTAAGTTATATATATCAACACCTGATTTAGAAAAGTCAGTTTCTTCAGTTGCTTTAATTACAATTCTTTTACCATCAATTTTATCTACAGTACCATCTCGTTTTGCAACAATAGTAACACCAGAGTCTAAAGCAACATCACTTTCAATACCTGTTCCAACTAATGGAGACTCAGGTTTTAATAACGGAACTGCTTGTCTCATCATATTAGATCCCATCAGGGCTCTGTTGGCATCATCATTTTCTAAGAATGGAATTAGTGATGCTGCAACTGAAACAAGTTGCTTAGGTGATACATCAATATAATCAATAGTTTCTGGTTTAGCTAAAAGGAAATTTAGGTTTTGTCTACAAGAAACTAGTTCCTCAGTAATCTTTGCATTTTTATCTAATTTTGTATTTGCTTGAGCAATAGTAAACTTAGTTTCTTCCATTGCAGATAGATATTCAACATTGTTTTGAACAACACCGTCCTTAACTTTTTTATATGGGCTTTCAATGAAACCATATTTATTAATTTTTGCGTAAGTTGATAGACTATTAATTAATCCAATGTTTGGTCCTTCTGGAGTTTCAATTGGACAAATTCTTCCATAATGAGTTGGGTGCACATCACGAACCTCAAAGCCAGCTCTTTCTCTTGTTAGGCCACCAGGTCCTAGTGCTGAAACTCTTCTTTTATGAGTAATCTCTGACAATGGATTAGTTTGATCCATAAATTGTGAAAGTTGAGAACTTGCAAAAAAGTCTTTAAGAGAAACTGTTAATGGTTTTGCATTAATTAAATCTTGTGGCATTGCTGACTCAACATCTAATGTTGTCATTTTTTCTTTTATAGCTCTTTCCATTCTGTAAACACCAATACGAGCTTGATTTTCAACTAATTCACCAACAGAACGTACTCTTCTGTTTCCTAAATGATCAATATCATCTACTTCATCTTTACCGTCTCTTAAATCTAACATTTTATGAACAATAGCAATGATGTCGTCATTTCTTAAAATCGTAATTTTATCTGAACACTCTTGTTCTAATCTTGAGTTCATTTTAACCCGACCTACATCAGAAAGGTCGTATCTGTCTGAACTAAAAAATAGATTGTTAAAAATTTGTGTAGCTATTTCAATTGTTGGCGGCTCACCTGGTCTTAACATTTTATAGATTTCTGTAATAGCCTCTTCTTTTGAGTTATTTTTATCGTTTAAAATAGTAGTTAATAAATAAGGACCTTTGTTAATTGAGTTCGTTACCGAGATTTGTAAAGAATGTATATTTGCATCTAATACTTGTTGAATTACAGCATCATTAAGCTCTGTACCTATTGAAAAAGTACCTTCTTCTTCATCATTTACTTTTACATCTCTATGTAAAAATTTTCCAAACAATGACTCTCTTGAAACTAAAATATCCTTAAGACCATCACTTGCTAATTTTTTTGCGTTTAAAAAATTAATCTTATCACCTAATTTTATTACTACTTCACCTGTTTTTGCATCAATTACCTCTTCAGAAAAATTTTTAGCTTTATAGTTATCTGGATTAAATTTAGTTTTCCATTTTTCAGACTTTGAATCATATGTATATTGCTCATTAGCATAAAACTCATCTACGATATCCGATTTAGAATATCCTAGTGCTAATAATAAAGTTGAAGCAAAAATTTTCTTTTTTCTATCAATTTTAAAATATAGAAAATCTTTTACATCATATTCGAAGTCTAACCAAGAACCTCTGTTAGGAATTACTCTTGCATTAAATAATAGTTTACCACTTGCGTGAGTTTTTCCTTTATCATGATCAAAAAATACACCAGGACTTCTATGCATTTGATTAACTACAACTCTTTGAACACCGTTAGTTATAAATGTACCACTGTTAGTCATCATGGGAACTTCACCCATATAAACTTCCTGTTCTTTCGCAGATAAAATATCTTTAGTATTATTTTCTTGATCTATTTCATAAACAACTAGTCTCAAAGTGCATTTAAGAGCAGATGAATAAGTTAAACCTCTAGTAATACATTCTTCAACGTCAAATTTTGGTTTGTCTAATCTGTAAGAAACATATTCTAATGTTGCTTTATCGTTTAAATCTTCAATAGGGAAAATACTTTTAAAAACTCTATCAAAACCTTTGGTTAGTTCTGCTTCAGAATAAAATTCAGTTAATTCTTTATAAGAATTTTTTTGAACTTCGATTAAATTTGGAATTGATAAACTTTCTTTAAGTTTACCAAAACTTTTTCTTATGTTTTTCTTCTCAGTAAAAGATAATTGCATTTATGTTTAATAATACTGATTAAAAATAATCAGTATTTGAATTCTTTCTTATTAATTTATTTAAGTTCTACTTTTGCGCCTGCAGCTTCTAATTTAGCTTTGATCTCTTCTGCCTCTTTTTTTGGAACACCCGACTTAACTTCTTTTGGTGCACCCTCTACAAGATCTTTAGCTTCTTTTAAACCTAATGAAGTAGCTGCTCTAACTTCTTTAATCACATTAATCTTTTTCTCACCTGCTGATACAAGCATAATTGTAAAATCATCTTTATCTTCTGCTGGAGCTGCACCACCTGCTGCTGCGGGAGCTGCTGCTGCCATTGGAGTTACACCCCATTTTTCTTCTAATTGTTTTGATAATTCTGCTGCTTCTGCAACAGTCAAACTTGATAGGTCTTCTATAATCTTGTTTAGGTCAGGCATAATTTACTCTTTGGGTTATGTTTCAGAATTTTCTGCCGACAAATTACTCATTTTTTCCGAGTATGCAAGTAAAATACTTACTAATTTTGATGCAGGAGCGTTTAAAATTCCAACAATATTTGCTCTTGCTTCGTCTAAAGTTGGTAAACTAGCTACATTTTGGACACCAGCCTGATCTAAGACTTCGTTATCCATTATTCCACCAATTAATTTTAAATTTTCATTATCTTTAGCAAATTTTGAGAGAATCCTTGCAGATATTATAGCATCCTCACCAAAAGCAACTGCTGTTGGACCCGTAAATAAATCTGATAAATCTTTACATTTTGTTTTCTCTAAAGCTAATTTAGTTATTCTATTTTTTGTTATTTTAAAGATAATTCCATGCTCTCTCATTTTGGCTCTCAACTCATCTAGTTGGGTCATCGTTAAACCTTGATAATGTGTAACCATAACAGCTTTACTATTCTCAAACTGAGTAGTCATTTCTGAAATGTAATTTTTTTTTTGTTCTTTTGTTAACATGATTATATCGACTTCCCTAATTTAACTTTGTATGAAACGCCCATTGATGAAGTAACAAAAGTATTCTTAATTAAATCTCCTTTAAGAGTATTATTAGATTTTTCTTTTTCTAGTGCATCTAATATAGCATGAAAATTTTTTAATAGTTGATCATCATGAAATGATTTTTTTCCTATACTTACACCAATGTTTCCATCTTTGTCATTTCTAATTTCAACTTGACCAGATTTAGCATTAGTTACAGCCTCTTTAATATTTTCAGAAACAGAACCAAGTTTTGGATTTGGCATTAATCCTTTTGGACCCAATACTTTACCTAGTTTAGAAAGTTTAATCATCATACCAGGTGTACATATTAATTTTTCAAAATTTAACTCACCACCTTTAATCTTTTCAACAAATTCATCACTACCAATAATATCTGCTCCTGCATCTTTAGCTTCTTGTGATTTATTATCTTCACAAACAACAGCAACTTTAACTTTCTTTCCAGTGCCTCCTGGCAAGTTTACAACTGTTCTAATATTAATTTCACTTTTTTTTTGTTTGTTATTTATTTGAAAACTTAAATCTAAAGATTCGTCAAATTTAGTGGTACAATTTTTTTTAACATCAGCTAATAATTTTTCAATAACCTCAGCATTTAAATCTTTTGTTTTTTCTGGTAATTTTTTATATCTTTTTGATGGCATTATTCTTTTACCTCTATGCCCATTGATCTAGCTGAACCTGCTATGATTTTTACTGCTTCATCTAAATCGTGAGCATTTAAATCATTCATTTTTTGATTAGCAATATCTTCTAATTGTTTTTTTGAAATCGATGCAACAATATTTCTTCCAGGTTCTTTAGATCCACCTTTTAGTTTAACTGCTTCTTTAATAAAAAAAGATGCTGGTGGAGATTTAATTTTAAAATCAAATTTTTTATCTTTATAAACTGTAATTTCTACTGGAACAGGTTTACCAGCCATTGATTTAGTTTTATCATTAAAAGCTTTACAAAATTCCATTATGTTTACACCACGTTGACCTAATGCAGGTCCAACAGGAGGTGCTGGGTTTGCCTGACCACCTTTAATTTGCAACTTTATAAATCCACTAATTTCTTTCGCCATTAACTTACTTTCTCAACTTGGTTATATTCTAAATCTACTGGTGTTGGACGTCCAAATATAGAAACTGAAACCTTAAGTCTAGACTTTTCTTCATCTATATCTTCCACCATTCCACTGAATGATGCAAAAGGACCATCAACAACTTGAACTTTTTCACCAACGCTGTACTCTATACCAGATTTTGGCTGAGCCACACCATCTTTTATTTGACCTAATATCTTTTCTATTTCTTTATCAGAAACTGGAACAGGGATACCCTTAGAGCCTAAAAATCCACTCACTCTCTTAAGATTTTTAATCATATGATAAATATCATTATCCATTTCACACTTTACAAGGACATAACCAGGAAAATACTTCTTTTTTCTCTGAATTCTTTTTCCTCTTTTAACTTCTGTTACATCATGTGTTGGAACAATAATTTCTTCAAATTTATCAGAAATCTTAGCTTTCTCAGCTTCTTCTTTAATCAAACCAGAAACTTTGTTCTCAAAGTTAGAGTGTGATTGAACAATGAACCAATTTTTCATTAAATACTTACCTTAAGTAATAGCTCTAGAAAAAACTTTAAAACTTGATCTAAAAGAAGAAAAAATAATGACATTACAACAGCCATTGCAAAAACCATTAAAGCTCCTTGTAAAGTCTCTTTCCATGTAGGCCATGAAACTCTGAAAGCTTCTTGTTTTACTTCTTGAATAAATTTCATCGGGTTTTTCATAATTATTTAGCTCAGATTGGCAGGAGCGGAGGGACTCGAACCCTCAGCCTCCGGTTTTGGAGACCGGCGCTCTACCAATTGAGCTACACTCCTATTTATAGAGTTACTCTATAATTTTAGTTACTACTCCTGCTCCAACAGTTCTTCCACCTTCTCTAATAGCAAAGTTAAGTTGTTCTGCCATAGCAATCGGTGTAATTAATTTAACAGTAAATTTAGCATCATCACCTGGCATAACCATTTCTGTTCCTGCTGGTAATTCTACTTCTCCCGTTACGTCTGTTGTTCTAAAGTAAAACTGAGGTCTATATTTAGTAAAGAAAGGGGTATGTCTTCCACCTTCATCTTTTTTAAGTACATATGCCTGAGCTTCAAATTTAGTATGTGGAGTAATTGATCCAGATTTACAAAGAACTTGACCTCTTTCAATGTCAGTTCTTTCAATCCCTCTCAATAAAATTCCTACGTTATCACCAGCTTCACCTGAGTCTAAAAGTTTTCTAAACATTTCAACTCCAGTACAAACTGATTTTTTAGTTTCTTTAATACCAACGATTTCAACTTCTTCACCAGTTTTAATTACACCTGACTCAATTCTACCAGTTGCAACTGTTCCTCTTCCTGAAATTGAAAATACATCCTCAACAGGCATCAAGAATGGTTTATCAACATCTCTTGCTGGTTGTGGAATATGTTCGTCAACAGCTTTCATTAATTCTAAAATTGAATTTTTACCAATTTCATCATCTCTTTTTTCTACTGCAGCTAATGCTGAACCTTTAACGATTGGAGTTTTGTCTCCTGGATATTTGTAAGAAGTTAAAAGTTCTCTAATTTCTTCTTCTACAAGTTCAATCATATCTTTATCATCAACTTGGTCTACTTTATTTAGGTAAACAACAATTGCCGGAATTCCAACTTGTCTTCCTAAAAGAATGTGCTCTCTTGTTTGTGGCATAGGACCATCAGCAGCATTAACTACTAAAATAGCTCCATCCATTTGTGCAGCACCAGTGATCATGTTTTTAACATAGTCAGCGTGACCTGGGCAATCTACGTGAGCGTAATGTCTTTTTTCAGTTTCATATTCAACGTGTGCAGTTGAAATTGTAATTCCTCTTTCTTTTTCTTCAGGAGCTTTATCAATTTGATCGTAAGCTACTGCTGTTCCACCACCAGCTTCTGCTAACGTAATTGTTATAGCTGCAGTAAGAGTAGTTTTACCATGGTCGACATGACCAATAGTCCCAATATTACAGTGGGGTTTATTTCTAACAAATTTTTCTTTTGACATTACTTTTTTACCTCAGTTTTTGTTTTCATTAATAATTTCTTTTCTTGGAGCGGGTAAAGGGAATCGAACCCTTACATCCAGCTTGGAAGGCTAGCGTTCTACCATTGAACTACACCCGCACGACCCCAAGAGTAACACTCCATGCTACTTAAATTTTTATTGAATGGTGGAGGGGGAAAGATTCGAACTTTCGAAGACCGAAGTCAACGGGTTTACAGCCCGCCCCATTTGACCGCTCTGGAACCCCTCCTTTCGGGGAAGTGTCCCCTGTTCAATAAAGCTTCAAACAACATGCGTTTTATATATTTTATTTATTCAAATGCAACACGTGATTTAATAGATAAATATACAAAAAAACGTGTAAAATTGATTAAAATTTATGAATAAATCCTCTTTTTTTATCGCTGGTCAACATGCTGTTATTGAGGCACTTAGAAATCCTGATCGAAAGGTTTTAAGAGTGTTTTTAACTGAAGATGCCAAGAAAAATATACATAGAAAAAACCCTAGAAAAAATGTTTTAGAGGATGTTAAAGTTTATTTTAAATCTAAAAAAGAATTAGACAAATACACATCTAAAGAACAGCTAATGCATGGTGGCTATGTTGCAGAAATTGAACATTTAGATCAACCTGATTTAAAAGAATATATTAAAGAAAAAAAAAATTGCACTTTTGTTTGTTTAGATGAAGTAACAGATCCAAGAAATATTGGTTCATTAATTAGAAGTGCTTCATCATTTAACATAGATGGTTTAATTATTAAAGAAAGACATTTTCCAAAAGATAGTAAGCTAATGTACAAGTCAGCAAGTGGCTGTATGGAACATTTAAATATTTTTCAGGTATCAAATATTAATTCAACTATTAAAAATTTAAGAGAAAGAAATTTTTGGGTTTATGGGTTTGATGCTAGAGGAGATAAGGATTTTACAGAGATTAAATGGGAAGGTAAAAACGTTCTTCTATTTGGATCAGAAGGTTTTGGTATGAGAGAACATACGGGTAAATACGCAGATTTTTTTGTTAAAATTGATATAAATAAGGACATAGAAAGTTTAAATATATCAAATAGTGCTGCAATAGTATTTCATCACTTAAGCTATCTAAAAAAAAAGAGTTGATTATTTAACAAATAATTAATAGTTATTGCGCATGCCCTTGTAGCTCAGTTGGTAGAGCAATTGATTTGTAATCAATAGGTCCGCGGTTCGAATCCGTGCGGGGGCACCATCACTCAATAAAATCAACGTTAAATATTTTTGCAAAGTTAAGGGTTAACTAAATTTTGATACTAAGTGTGACGCTAGTGTGACGTCAGTATGATGTTATCAAGTAGTTGATTAAGAATTAAAACTTAACAATCTACACCAAGAGTACAAGCACCAGACAACATTCTTTGTCCCTGTTTCATTAGAGCTTGATTGTTTCTCCAAGCTGATGAATTTGCCAATGACTGTGCAGCAGCTGCGTTCATTTCTGTTGCTCTTGCAGTTGCCTCAGCAGCTTTAGCTTGAGCCTCTGATGCTTGAAGTTTTTTTTGTTCTAAATTCATTTTTTTATTAAGAACCAATAATTCTAATTTGCATTTAGCTAATTCTGGAGTTGAGTCTTTAAAACCTAATTGAATACATTCGTTATGAACTTTTGCCATTGAATCAGCATTTGCGATTGAACAGAAAAACAAGAATAATAATGAATAAAAAATTTTAATCATAACTAACAATCAATACCTAATGTACATTGACCAGAAAGCATTTTCATACCTTGTTGCATCAAAGCATTGCTATTTCTTCTCTGTGACTCAGCAGCTTGTCTTTGTGCAGCTTGAGCTTGAGCCTTTGCGGCATCGGCTTGTCTTTGAGCTATTTTAGCTTGTTGTTCGGCTAAATAAATCTTTTGTTGTTCTAGAGCTTCTTCTTTATAAAGTGATGATAATTTTAAATTGCAATCAGCATATTCAGTTGACTCAGATGAAAACCCTAAAACTAAACATTCTTCTCTTGCTTTATTATTTGCATCTTTAAGAGCTGTTTGAATTTTAACTCTATTCTTTTCTTCTTGAGAAACATATACATATCTTGAACCTTCATAAACCAAAACACAATCTGAGTATGCGGTTCTACAAGCTCGCATTGCATTATTTGTGGCCTCATACTGAGAATTATAAGATGCACCATAAGCTCCAACATTTTGTCCTATTCTATTTTCTGATTCAGCAAGAGCAGTATAAGAATAACCCATTTGTCTAACTTCACTATAATTTGAAGGTCCACAAGAAGTTAAAAGCAATAATAACAAAAATGAAATTAAATATTTCATTGAATAACTATAGCACTGTGACGCTAGTGTGACTAGATCAAAGTTAAATATCAAATTTCGTTGGAAACAAATATTTATTTAATATTTTATAATTGATTTGTAATCAATAGGTCCGCGGTTCGAATCCGTGCGGGGCACCACTTTACTAACTAGTTTCTTTTCTTATTTGTTCAATTTTAATTTTTTTTTGTAAACTTCTATTTTTATCATAAAGAAGATTAAACTTAATTTTATTATTAGTTTTAACTATAATTGATTTAGCATTTCTTACTTCTGAATTGTCTGCAACGGCACTTATAGGTCTTTTCGATGGATTTAAATTTGTTATAATAATTTTTGTTTTATAGTTAACAATTTTTCCCTTCCATCTTCTAGGTCTAAAAGCGCTAATTGGAGAAATAGATAGTTTTTTTGAATGCAAACTTAAAATTGGTCCATGTACAGACAAATTATACGCCGTGCTTCCAGCAGGTGTTGAGACTAATACTCCATCTGAAACTAACTTCTTTATTATTTGTCTTGAACCTTGTTTAATAGATAATGAAGCTGCTTGTCTACTTTGTCTTAAGATTGAAACTTCATTAATTGCTATAGATTTTCTTGTTTGATTGTTTTTATTTTTTACAATCATTTCTAGAGGAGAAATAGAAACCATATTTGCTTTAGTTAGATTTTTGATAATATTTTTTGAAGAAAATTTATTCATCAAGAAACCGTAGTTTCCAGAATTAATGCCATAAAATTGTTTTTTTGAATTCTTATTTTTTTTGAGTGTTTGGAGCATAAAACCATCTCCTCCAATAACAATAATAAGATTCTTTTTTTTAAATTGTTCTTGATTAATTTTTCTAGTTAATAGATTTTGAATCTTGTAAGATTTTTTATTTTTATCAGAAATAATCTGAAGTTTAGTCATTTAATGGTGCCCTCGGCCAGACTCGAACTGGCACTCCGCAAGCGGCAAGGATTTTAAGTCCTTTGTGTCTACCAATTTCACCACGAGGGCATTAATGAATTTCATGAGTGTTTAAGCTAATATTTATAATTCAACAAGAGGAATAAGTAAAATTTTTTTAATTAAATACCCAATAATCCTCTTTGAAGATATTTAATATCCAAATCACAATCTTTATATCCTCGCTTAACAATATTAAGATACCTTTCGGTAGGAAATTTAAATGCTGATTTTGTAACCATTGTGTATGTCATTACTTTTTTGCTATAATAATAAAAATAATACTTCCTATATAATGTTGGGAAATCCTCATAAACATCTAATTTCTTTTCATCACTCTTTGATATCTCGTACAATCCACCAGGTACTATTGAGTTTTTTTTAGGCTCAATATCTGCTGCTCTATATTTGCTCCTAAATGTTAGTTTAAAATTTTTTAGATTTATTTTCTTTAAATAAACACTTTCTTTACACCTTCTTTTCATTTGAAAATGATGCAAGTTACTTCCATAAGCAAAATAAAGCATTTAACGATCCACTACTTCAATTTTTTTTTCATCGACAAACTCTAAAATTTGTGATTTGCAATTGTCAATCTTGGATTGTTCCTCTGATCTAATTACAATCGAAACTCCTAGTTTTCCAGCTTGAAAGAACGGATAACTTCCAATTTCAACATCTTGATTATCATTTTGGACTTTGGTTAAAGAATCTGCAATTTCACTTTCAACTGTTCTTAAGCTTATAGTTAAACTTAAAATAGGTTCACCTCCAACAATACTGTTGGTTAAACCACCTAACATAGATTTTAAAATTGATGGAACCCCAGGTAAACAAAATACATTTTCAACACTAAAACCTGGAGCACCGCTTGTGGGATTTAAAATTAAATTTGCATTTTCTGGCATCCATACCATTTTTTGTCTACCTTCATTAAATTCACCTGGCTTATAATAGGCCTCTAAAATTTTATATGCTTCTTTATGTATTTCATATTTTAATCCAAATGCTTTTGAAACAGATTCTGCGGTAATATCATCGTGAGTAGGACCAATGCCTCCAGTGGTAAAAACATAATCATAAGTTGTCTTTAATAAATTAAGTGTATCAATTATTGTCTTTTCAATGTCTGGAATAATCCTAACCTCTCCAACTTTAACCCCAATTGAATTTAACCAAATTGCTAATGTTGAAGTGTTGGTATCTTGAGTTCTGCCAGATAAAATTTCATTACCTATAATTAATATTGCAGCATTAACTTTTGTGTTTTTGGTCATTTTAAATGTATAATTTAGAAATGGAATTTACCAAGTCTTTAATAAAAGGCAAATTAATCAAACGTTACAAACGTTTTTTTACTGATGTACAATTAACAAAAGAAGTAGTTACTGCACATTGTCCTAATACAGGATCGATGAAAGGTTTACTAGATGAGGGCAACGATGTTTATTTGTTACCCAATAACGATCCCAAGAGAAAACTTAAATACGGGCTTGAAATTATTAAAACAAGAAAAAACCTTGTTGGTGTTAATACTCATATGGCTAATAGAATAGCTCAACACGCTTTAGAAAATAATCTTATTAAAGAACTTAAAAATAATGATCTAATTAAACCAGAGGTATTTTTCAATAAAGAGACTAGATTTGATTTTTTAATTGAAAAAAACAAACAAAAAAGCTTTGTAGAGGTTAAAAATGTTACCCTTTTTAGAAATAAAGATACAGCTGAGTTTCCGGATGCTGTGACAGCACGTGGCACCAAGCACCTACTTACTCTTATTGATGCCATAAAAAAAGGTTATAAAAGCTACTTATTATTTTTAGTTCAAATTCAAAATATGGAAAATTTTAAAATAGCTAAAGATATAGACGCTGAATATTATAAGAATTATCTAATTGCAAAAAAAGCAGGAGTTAACTTTTTAGCCTATAGATGTGTTATAAGTTCTAAAGAAATTTTTATAGATAAAAAACTTAAGATTATTGATGAGTAATTATAAAGAAAAATTTGAAAAAATGAGAGTAGCTGGAAAGTTGGCAGCTCAAACATTAGATATGCTGACTGATAATATCAAGGAAGGTGTATCAACAGATCATATTGATAAATTAGGTTACGAGTTTATAAGAGATAACGGTGGATACTCTGCCCCACTTTATTATAGAGGTTTTACAAAATCTTTGTGTACATCTTTAAATCATGTTGTATGCCACGGTATTCCATCAGATAGAATTTTAAGAGATGGTGATGCTATCAATGTAGATGTTACTGCTATTGTTGATGAACATTATGGTGATACAAGTAGAATGTTTTCAATCGGTAATACCTCTGTAAAATTAAATAATCTTATAGACACAACTCACGAGTCAATGATGAGAGCAATTAAAATTCTAAAACCTGGAATTAGATTGGGAGATATAGGATATGAAATTCAATCATTCGTTGAAGATAAAGGTTTTTCTGTTGTAAGAGATTTTTGTGGTCATGGTATCAGCACAACATTTCATGAGCCTCCTAACATTCTTCATTATGGAAGTAAAAACTCTGGTATGGATTTAAGACCTGGAATGACTTTTACAATTGAGCCTATGATTAATACGGGTAAATATGATGTTAAAATGTTAAATGATGGTTGGACAGCTGTTACAAAAGATAAATCTTTATCGGCACAATTTGAACATACGTTAGGAATTACTGAAAATGGTTATGAAATCTTTACAGAATCTGCTAAAGGTTATTTAAAGCCTCCATACTTATAATTAATGATTAAAAGATACTCGCGAAAAGAATTAACTGACATTTGGTCAGAAGAAAATAAATATAAAATTTGGCTAGATGTCGAAGTTGCAGCTGCTGAAGCAATGGAAAAACTTGGACAAATTCCAAAAGGAGTTGCATCAGTTGTAAGAAAAAAGTCCAAAATTAATGTAAACAGAATTCATAAAATAGAATCTGAAGTTAAACATGATGTTATAGCCTTTCTTACTTCTGTTACTGAAAAAGCAGGTATAAAAGCTAGATATCTTCACCAAGGTATGACCTCATCAGATGTATTGGATACAAGTTTTAATATCCAAATGGTTCAATCAGGTAAAATCATCCTAAAAGACTTAGATCAAATGTTAAAAGTTCTTAAAAAACAATCAAAAAAATACAAATTTACACCGTGTATGGGAAGAAGTCACGGTATTCACGCGGAACCAGTTACTTTTGGATTAAAATTGGCTTCATTTTACGAAGAATTTAAAAGAAATAGAAAAAGATTATTAGATGCAATTGATGAAGTATCAACTTGTGCGATATCTGGTGCTGTTGGAACCTTTGCTAATATTAATCCTAATGTTGAAAAATACGTTGCAAAAAAACTAGGTTTAAAAGTTGAACCAATTTCAACTCAAGTAATACCTAGAGACCGACATGCTTTTTATTTTTCAGTATTGGGAATTATTGCTGGATCAATTGAAAGAGTTGCGGTTGAAATTAGACATTTACAAAGAACTGAAGTTTATGAATTACAAGAATTCTTCTCAAAAAATCAAAAAGGTTCTTCTGCAATGCCTCATAAAAAAAATCCAATATTAAGTGAAAACTTAACTGGTCTTGCAAGAATGGTTAGAAGTGCAGTCATTCCTGCTTTAGAAAATATTGCTCTATGGCACGAAAGAGATATTTCACATTCAAGTGTTGAAAGAAATATCGGGCCTGATTCAAATATCACAACTGATTTTGCATTGGTTAGATTAACTAACATTTTAGATAATATGATTGTTTATCCTAAAAAAATGTTAGAAAATTTAAATATCACTAAAGGATTAATTTTTTCACAAGAGGTAATGTTAGAGTTAACAAAATCTGGATTAAGTAGAGAACAATCTTACAGAATGGTTCAAAATTATGCTAAAAAATGTTTTGCAGAAAACTTAAATTTATTTGATGTAATTAGTTCCGATAAGTTAATTATGAGCAAAATCTCCCTTAAAAAACTAAAATCTATATTTAGTTACGCAAAACACTTTAAAAATGTGAATTTCATCTTTAGAAGAGTTTTTAAATAATGAAAAAAGGTAAAAAACTATACGAAGGTAAGGCTAAAATCATTTATACAACCAATGATAAAAATTTTGTCATTCAGTATTTTAAAGATGATGCAACAGCCTTTAATAATCAAAAAAAATCTACTATTGAAGGAAAAGGTGTTTTAAATAACAGAATTTCAGAACATATTCTTTCAAATCTTTCTCAAATTGGGATTAAAAATCATTTAGTCAAAAGACTTAATATGAGAGAACAAGTTATTAAGTTAGTAGAAATTATTCCAATTGAATTTATTGTGAGAAACGTTGCAACTGGATCCATTACTAAGAGATTAGGTATTGAAGATGGAACAGTTTTAAAAGAACCATTAATTGAGTACTGCTTAAAGGATGACAAATTAGGAGATCCTCTAATAGCGGAAGAACATATTATAGCTTTTGATTGGGCTTCAAAAAAAGAAATCGAAAAAGTAAAAAAAATGATTTTAAGAATTAATGACTTTATGATTGGTATGTTTAGAGGTGTGGGAATTAAATTAATTGATTTTAAGTTAGAATTTGGAAGACTTAAAGTTAACGGTAAAGATGAAGTTATTCTAGCTGATGAAATTAGCCCTGATACTTGTAGACTTTGGGATAGTATTACTGATAAAAAGTTAGATAAAGATAGGTTTAGAAAAAATTTAGGTGATCTTATTCCAGCATATACAGAAGTTGCAAGAAGATTGGGGATACTTCACGAGCAATCAAATGTTTCTGCGGTAAATATTACAAAATTATCATCAGTTAAAAGGAAACCTAAATGAAAATTTCAGTAATTATAACTCTTAAAAAAGATGTCTTGGATCCTCAGGGCAAAGTTATTCACCAAACATTAGATGGGATGGGTTTCAATGACATCAGTGAAGTAAGACAAGGAAAGTATTTTGAAATCAATACTAAAGAAAATGACCCTAAAAAAGCTAAAGATAAAGTTGAAGAAATGTGCAAGAAACTTTTAGCTAATCTAGTTATCGAAAATTATAAAATTATTGATGTACAATAATTAATGAAATCATCCGTCATTACATTTCCTGGTTCTAATTGTGATCGAGATATGAGTGTAGCTCTTAAAAAATTTGGTTTTAAAAATAAAATGGTTTGGCACGATGATCTTGAGTTACCAAAAAGTGATTTAGTAGTTTTACCTGGAGGCTTTTCTTATGGTGATTATTTAAGATGTGGAAGCATGGCATCTAAATCAAAAATAATGAAATCTGTCATTAACTTTGCAAATTCTGGTGGAATGGTGATGGGAATTTGTAATGGTTTTCAAATTTTAGTTGAAACAGGTTTAGTTCCAGGCGTTTTATTAAGAAACAAATACTTAGAATTTATTTGTAAAAATGTATTTGTTAAAATTAATAATAAACAAAATACATACTTTAAAAATATTGATAATGAAGTTTTAGAGTTACACATTGCTCATAACGAAGGAAACTATTTTTGTACTAAAGAGCAGTTAAAAGAAATTGAAGATAATGAGCAAATTGCAATTAATTACTGTGATAAAGAAGGTAAAACTGAAGAACAGTTTAATCCTAATGGATCAATTAAAAATATTGCAGGAATTTTTAATAAAGAAAAAAATATTTTAGGAATGATGCCTCACCCTGAAAGAATGATTGACACTTCTTTATCGGGTGAAGATGGATCTCTTTTTTTTAGTAATTTAATAAATAATTTAAAATGATCGTAAACGAACAAGTAGCTATAGATCACGGTCTTAAAAAAGATGAGTATGCTAAAATTTGTGACCTATTAAAGCGAACACCTAATATTACGGAGCTTGGTATTTTTTCAGCTATGTGGAATGAACATTGTTCATATAAGTCATCTAGACTTCACTTAAAAAAACTTCCAACAAAAGGAAAGCAAGTAATTCAAGGACCAGGTGAAAATGCTGGTGTTGTTGATATTGGAGATAATGATGCAATTATATTTAAAATAGAAAGTCACAACCACCCTTCTTTTATCGAGCCCTATCAAGGAGCTGCAACTGGTGTTGGTGGAATTATGAGGGATGTGTTTACAATGGGAGCACGACCTATAGCCAATTTAAACTCTATTCATTTTGGCTCTCCTCAACACAAAAAAACAAAAAATTTACTAAGAGGTGTAGTTCATGGAATAGGTGGTTACGGCAATTGTATGGGTGTTCCAACTATTGCAGGTCAAACAAACTTTGATAGTTCTTATAACGGTAATATTTTAGTTAATGCTATGACTTTAGGTTTAGTCAAAAAAGATAAGATTTTTTATTCCAAAGCTGCTGGCCTAAATAAACCAGTAATTTATGTAGGATCAAAAACAGGAAGAGATGGAATTCATGGTGCTAGTATGGCGTCAGCTAGTTTTGATGAAAAAATAGAAGAGAAAAAACCCACTGTTCAAGTTGGAGACCCATTCACTGAAAAATTACTACTTGAAGCTTGTTTAGAATTAATGGCTGGAGACTCAATTATAGCTATACAAGACATGGGGGCAGCAGGATTAACATCATCAAGTATTGAAATGGCTTCAAAAGGAAATCTTGGAATTGAAATTAATTTAAACAAAGTTCCATGTAGAGAAACAAAAATGACCCCTTATGAAATTATGCTTTCTGAAAGTCAAGAAAGAATGTTGATTGTACTTGAAAGTGGTAAAGAGGAACAAGCTAAAAAAATATTCGATAAATGGAATTTAGATTTTGCAGTAATTGGTAGAACTACTAATTCTAAAAAAATTGAACTTTTTTTTGATAACGAACAAGTGGCTAATATTCCAGTAAATACTTTAGTTGAAAATTCACCAATGTATGACCGTAAATGGAAAAAAGCAAAACTTCCCAAAAAAAACAAAATTAAAAAAGAAGATTTTAAAAATTTAAAAATTATAGATGTGTTGAAAAAAGTTTTATCCAATCCTAATGTTTGTAGCAAAGAATGGATTTGGCAGCAGTATGACCATACAGTTATGGGTGATACAATTCAAAAACCAGGTGGGGACTCTGGAGTTGTTAGAGTTCATGGAACCGATAAAGCAGTTGCTGCATCGGTAGACTCATCTGCTGTATATTGTTGGGCACACCCTTTAACTGGTGGAAAACAAGTTGTTTGTGAAAGTTTTAGAAATCTAATTTCTGTTGGTGCAAAACCTGTTGCTATTACAAATTGCTTAAACTTTGGTAGTCCTGAAAATGAAGAAAACATGGGAGAGTTTGTGGAGTGTGTTCAAGGAATTGGTGAAGCAGCAGAGTATTTAAAATTCCCAGTCGTGTCTGGAAATGTATCTTTTTACAATCAAACGAAGGATAAAGGAATTAAGCCTACCCCATCTATAGGTGGAGTCGGTTTAATCAAAGATTATAACAAAATGATTACAATGGATTTTAAAGAAGTTGATAATGTCGTTTTGGTTATTGGAAAAACTGAAGGTCATATTGATCAAAGCTTATTTGCAAGAAACATTTTAGATGAAAAAAATGGTCCTCCACCGGAGATAAATTTGTTTAATGAAAAAAATAATGGTGAAACTTTATTGAAATTAATTGAAGGGAGCCATATCAAAAGTGCTCATGATGTTTCAATTGGTGGAATAATAACTGCCGTAAGCAAAATGTGTATTAAGGGAAATAAAGGAATTAATCTTAAAAAACCAAAATATTTAATTAATGAAATTGAATACTATTTTGCTGAGGATCAAAGTAGATATATAATTGAAGTAAGTAAAAATAGTCTAAAAAAAGTGACTGATATTTTAAATAAAAATGCTGTACATTTTGATGAACTTGGAACAATTAATGAAGATCAACTGTTTATTAATGAGAAGACAAAAGTATCAATTGACGAATTAAGAACATCGAATACAAGTTGGTTAACTAATTATATGAGTAAATAATGGCAATGGATTTAAAAGAAATTGAGAGTTTAATTAAAGAGGCACTTTCTGATGCTACAGTTGAAATTCAAGATTTAGCAGGAGATGGTAATCATTATTCAGCAACAATTACTTCTAAAGAATTCTCAGGTAAAAGCAAAATTGAACAACATAAAATGGTATATAATTCTTTAAAAGGTAAAATGGGAAATGAATTACATGCCCTAGCAATTAAAACAAAGGAGCAATAATGGACGATAATATAAAAAATATAATTCAAAATCATATAAATACAAAAGAAGTATGTTTATTTATGAAAGGAACACCTGATGCTCCTCAGTGTGGTTTTTCTATGGCAGTAACAAATATGTTAAAACTTCTTGAAGTTAACTTTCAAAGTGTAAATGTTTTAGAAGATCAAAATATTAGAGAAGGAATTAAAGTTTTCAGTGACTGGCCTACAATTCCACAACTTTATGTTAAAAAAGAATTCATCGGTGGTTGTGATATAGTAAAAGAAATGTACGAAACTGGTGAATTAGCAAAATTATTTGAAACTAACGGAATAAATTTTAAGGCTAAAAATTAATTGAAATTTTATCTAGAGTAATATTCAATTACCAAATTTGGTTCCATCACAATTGGATATGGAACTTCTTCAAATTTAGGTGTTCTTACAAACTTAACTTTTTTATTTTTTTCATCCATTTGAATATATTCTGGAGCTTCTCTTTCTTTACTAGCAAGAGCGATATCAATAATTGCAAGTTGTTTAGATTTGTCTCTAATTTCAATTGTGTCTTCTTCTTTTACAATGTAACTTCCAATATTAACTTTTTTTCCATTCACTCTAACGTGACCGTGGTTAATTAATTGTCTTGAAGAAAATACTGTTGTAGCAAATTTTGCTCTATAAATAACCGCATCTAATCTTCTTTCAAGTAATCCGATCAAATTTTCGCCAGTATCACCTTTAAGCATCACAGCTTTTTTATAAATATTTCTAAATTGTCTTTCGTTAATATTTCCGTAGTAAGCTTTAAGTTTTTGTTTAGCTTGTAATTGAGTTCCGTAATCAGAAAGTTTACCTTTTCTACCCTGGCCATGTTGTCCAGGTCCATAGTCTCTTTTATTAAAAGGACTTTTAGGTCTTCCCCATAAATTGGCTTTTAATCTTCTGTCTACTTTATGTTTAGAGTTTAATCTTTTTGTCATTTGATAATGGGGTTTATAAGCGTACTGAACATTTTGTCAATCAACGTTTTTTACCTAAACTAGCAAATACACTGGCTAATATACGCGTTTCTTTAGATGATAACTCCATTCTATAGAAAATATTTCTTAAATTTTCTAACATAATAGGTTTCTTCTCCTTCGGTTTAAAAAAGTTTATTTCATCTAAATTTTGAATACAAAGGTTTGTCATTGAATGAATCTCTTTTTTGGAGGCAGATTTTACCTTTTGTGATTTTTTAAAATTAGAAGTTTTAGCTTTAACAATATTTGAAACATATTGAGCAATGATAATTAGGCTGTGCGATAAATTTAAAGATTTAAATTCAGGATTAGTTGGAATTTGTAACGTATAATTTGCATAACTAACCTCATTATTAGATAATCCTGATGCCTCAGAACCAAATAGAAATGCTACTTTTTTAGTAAAATCAATTTCTTTTAGGTCATCTAACTGAATATGTTTAATATTTTTATTTCTAAATCTTGCTGAAGTTGCAATCACATAATCTATATTTTTTAATGCAGGCTCTAAACTGTCAAAAACTTTACTTTTATTAATTATATTTTTAGCACCAACTGAAGTAGCTAAAATCTTATCATTAGGAAAAATGGGTTTTGGATCAATAACTGATAGTTTTTGAAAATTAAAATTCTTCATTCCTCTGGCACAAGCACCAATATTTTCTGATAGTTGAGGTTTATGTAGAATAAAAGTAATATTATTTACTGACATTATTTGTGAAAATCAAAATTATAGACTAGCTGGAGCCTTATCTTTAAATAATTTATAATCTAAACTATCTACCAATGCCTTAAATGATGCATCAATTATATTTGGTGAAACTCCGATAGTAAACCAATTAATACCTTTAGAGTCTGTACTTTCGATTGAAACTCTAGTCACCGCTTCAGTACCTGTATTCAAAATCCTTACTTTATAATCAACTAATTTTAAGTCTTTTAAATACTCTGAATATTTAGCAAGTTTATTTACATTTTTTCTAATCGCATTATCAAGTGCATTTACAGGACCATTCCCTTCACCTTCGCATAATATTTTTTGACCATCAACTTCTAATTGTGCCTTAGCATGTGAAATAATTTCACCAGTACTATCTTTTTTAACTGAAACATCATATTCATTGATTAAAATATACCTTGGAATATCACCCATCAATCTTCTAGCCAATAATTCAAATGAAGCGTCTGCTCCATCATAACTATAACCAATAAATTCTCTGTCTTTAACTTCGCTTAAAAGTTTTTTAATTTTTGGATCATTTTTCTCAATTTGGATACCAATTGATTTTAATCTAGACATTATATTTGACTGTCCAGCCTGATCTGAAACCACAATATTTCTTGAGTTCCCTACTTCTTCAGGGTCAATATGTTCGTATGTTTTTGGATCTTTTTGAACTGCGGAAACATGCATCCCGCCTTTATGCGAAAAAGCTGAAGCTCCTACATAAGGTAAATGTTTATTAGGTTTTCTATTAAGTAATTCATCCAACAAACGAGAACATTGTGTTAAATTTTTTAAATTTTCACGTTTAATATTTAAGTCAAATTTTTCACTAAAATCTTTCTTTAAAAACAATGATGGAATTAAAGACATTAAATTTGCATTTCCACATCTCTCTCCTAATCCATTAATAGTTCCTTGGATTTGTCTAACTCCTGCTTGAACTGCAGCCAAGCTATTTGCTACTGCATTTTCTGTATCATTATGAGCATGGATACCTAAATTCTTCCCTGGGATATACTTTGTAACTTCAGATACAATTTTAGTTACTTCATATGGAAGAGTTCCACCGTTTGTGTCACACAAAACAATCCATCTTGCGCCTTGATCGTATGCTGCTTTCAAACATTTTAGGGCATAATCAGGATTAGATTTATATCCATCAAAGAAATGCTCTGCATCAAACATGAACTCTTTGCCTGAGCCAACAATATGTTTTGCACTTTCACTAATATTTTCTAAATTGTCTTTATTAGTAATTCCTAGCGCTACATCAACTTGAAAATCCCAAGATTTACCAAATAAGCACACTGAAGAACTTTTTGAGTTAATTAGTGATGCCAACATAGGATCATTTTCAGCACTATGTTCTGACTTTTTGGTCATACCAAAAGCTGTAAGTTTTGCGTTGATAAAACCGTGATCTTTATTAAAAAATTCTGTATCCGTTGGGTTAGCGCCAGGCCATCCACCTTCAATATAATCTACACCTAGAGTGTCTAGTGAGTTTGATATTTTCACCTTGTCATCAATTGAAAAATCAACTCCTTGTGTTTGAGCTCCATCTCTTAATGTGGTGTCAAAAATATATAACTTTTCCTTACTCATTTTAATTTCCAGATTGTTTTACCATCTTTATCTTCTATTAAAACACCTTTGTCCAAAAGGTAGTCTCGAATGTCGTCAGCTTCTTTGTAATTTTTATCTGCTCTAGCTTTATTTCTTAGATTTATTTTATCTTCAATTTCTGTCTCTGAAATATCTACTTTTCCTTTTTTATAATTTAACCATTCATCTTTTGTTTCTTGTAGCAAACCAATAAAATTACAAGCCGTATTAAATACCTGTTTATCTTCATCATTTCCCTTATTAGCTTTATCATAAAGCTTGTGCAAATTTGCTATGTAACCTGGTGTATTAATATCATCATAAAGTGGCTGAATAATATCATCATCTATATTTTTATTTGAAGGCTGATAAACATTGTACCATTTATCAATTGTATTTTGACAATCTTCTAATAATTTATCATTCCAATCCAATGGCTGTTTATAATGAGCACTAATCAGAGCAAATCTTAAAACTTGTCCACTAACTTTCTTTCTAAAATCTTTTATCTTTAAAATGTTGCCCTGAGATTTTGCCATCTTTTCATTTGACATAGTAATAAAAGCATTATGCAACCAATAATTTGCAAAAAATTTGGTGTCATTTGCGCATCTTGATTGAGCGATTTCATTTTCATGATGTGGAAAAATTAAATCTATTCCTCCACCATGTATATCAAATTCATTTCCTAGAAATTTCTTAGACATAGCAGAACATTCTAAATGCCAACCAGGTCTACCTTTACCCCATGGGGAGTCCCATGATGGTTCATTTTCTAAAGAAGGTTTCCACAATACAAAATCTTCTGAGTTCTTTTTATTATCACTCACTTCAATTCTTGATCCAGCAATTAATTCTTCTAACTTTTTGTTAGATAATTGACCATAGTCACCAAATTTTTTTACTTCAAAATAAACATGTTTATTATTTTCATAAGCAAAATCTTTTTTAATTAATTCAGAAATCATCTCAATCATCAAATCAACATGCTCTGTAGCTTTAGGTTGTTGCGTTGGATTTTCACAATTTAGATAATTACAATCTTCACTGAAGCTTTTAATTACTGTTTGAGTTAAATCTGTAATTGATATTTTTTTTTCATTTGATGATTTAATTATTTTATCATCAACATCTGTAATATTTCTTACATAAGTGACTATTGAATATTTACTTTTAAGTATTTTAAAAAGAATATCAAAGATAACTATTGGTCTAGCGTTACCAATATGAGGGTCATCATAAACCGTAGGACCACAAACATACATTCCAATATTTTTTTCATTTATTGGAACAAATTTTTCTTTTTTATTGCTTAGATTATTTGTTAAAAAAATATCTTTATTCATCATTTTAGAAATATACTTAATTTACAGATTTGTGAATCTATTTGATTAATTTGGAATTTTGCACACTGGAATGGGCTTCATTTTATGCAAATTTTGTTTTCTTATAGTTTCGTATTTTGCTCTATTAGGTGAGTTAGGATTATTCATTGCTTCTTCTAATTGATGATATTGTAAACCAAGTTGACCTTCGTCTGTTCGACCATCATCCCACAAACCATCTGTTGGAGCTGCCTCAACTATTTCTTTTAAAATTCCAAGTTCTTTTCCAATCTCCCAAACTTCTGTTTTATTACAATCAGCAATTGGTGAAATATCAACACCACCATCACCATATTTTGTATAAAACCCAACACCAAAGTCTTCAACTTTGTTACCTGTACCAACTACAATACCTTTGTTTGCAGCTGCTACCTGATAAAGAGTAGTCATTCGTAATCTAGCTCTAGAGTTTGCCATACCATGTTCGTTATCAAATTTAGATAAGCTAGTTGAAAAAGCTCCAAATAATTCATCTAAATTAATTGTATGTGCTTCAACATTTTTAAATTTGTTAACCAGCCACTCTTGATGCTTTAAACTTAAATCATGTTGTTGTGATTTTTGTTTAATTGGCATCGATAATACAATTGTTTTTAATCCTGTCATTGCACTTAATGTGCTTGAAACAGAAGAGTCTATCCCACCAGAAATTCCAATAACTAATGATTGTGCTTTACTTGGCATATTTGTAGCATAATCTTTTATCCAATTAGATATGAAATTTACTTTTTCTGAGGCCTTCATAATTTTAAAATATTATTAGTTGGTATCTTTTACAATGTTTTAAGATGCCGCTCTATCTGCATTTTTAGAATATGAGCTATTCTTTTTTATCTCATCAGAAATTAAAAAAGCTAATTCTAAGGCTTGATTTGCGTTAAGTCTTGGATCGCAGTGAGTATGATATCTTGATGATAAATCTTTTTCTGATATTTTTTGAGCTCCACCGATACATTCAGTTACATTCTGACCAGTAAGCTCTATATGAAGACCACCTGCGTAGCTACCTTCACTTTGATGGCATGCAAATACATTTTTAACTTCTTTAAGTACACTATTAAATGGTCTTGTCTTAAATCCTGTTACTGCTTGAATTGTATTTCCGTGGCATGGATCACATGACCAAACCACATTTAAACCCTCTTTTTTAATGGCACGAATTAATTTTGGTAAATGTTTTGAAACATTATCAGCACCAAATCTTGAAATTAGAGTAATCTTACCTTTTTCATTTTTTGGATTAATCTTATTACAAAGATTAATTAAATCTTCTGGTTTTAAGGTTGGGCCACACTTGATTCCAATTGGATTTTCTATTCCTCTACAAAATTCAACGTGACCACCATCTAATTGTCTAGTTCTATCTCCAATCCAAACAAAGTGTGCTGATGTATCATGATTTTCTCCAGTCGTAGAATCTGTTCTGGTCATTGTTTCTTCAAAAGGTAGCAATAATGCTTCATGAGAAGTCCAAAAATTTACTGTTTTTAATCTTCTATTAAAATCTGAATTAATACCACAAGCTTGCATGAATGCTAAAGCATCAGAAATTCTATCTTCTAATTCTTTAAATCTTTTTAACTCGGGACTATTTTTTATAAATCCAAGGTTCCAAGTATGAACATTTTGAAGATCTGCAAAACCACCATGGCAAAAAGCTCTAATAAGATTTAATGTTGCTGCAGATTGAGAGTAAGCTTTAAATAATCTTTTAGGATCTGGAATTCTAGCTTTTTCAGTAAATTCCATACCATTTATATTGTCTCCTAAGTAACTAGGTAATTGTACTCCATCTTTAGTTTCTACAGGTGAACTTCTAGGTTTTGAAAATTGACCAGCAATTCTTCCAACTTTAACAACTGGCAAAGATGCTGAATAAGTTAATACTAATGACATTTGCAGCATTAATTTAAAAGTATCTCTAATATTATCTGGATTAAATTCTGCAAAACTTTCTGCACAATCTCCACCTTGAAGTAAAAAAGCTTTTCCATCCACTACATCAGCGAGTTGATCTTTTAAATGTCTTGTCTCGCCAGCAAACACTAAAGGTGGAAAAGTACTCATTTTATCCAAAACCATACCCAGTTCTTTTTTATCTGGATATTCAGGAATGTGTTTAACGGGATATTTTCTCCAACTATTTTTTTTCCAATTTTTCATATTCAACTTGGGATTGTTTTAACAGAGTTTGGACTTTATTCAACTGTTACTGATTTTGCCAGGTTTCTTGGCTTATCTATATCATAACCTTTTTTAAGAGCTGAATAATATGCAAGTTTTTGCAATGGAATGGTTAAAAGAAATGGAAGCAAATCATCATTTGTTGTTTCTACCTCAATTTTTTCCCAAATATTTTCAGACACAATTTCATCTTTGCTTTTATTTGTTATCAATAAAACTTTAGCTCCTCTAGCTACTACTTCCTGCATATTTGAAATAGTTTTTTTATAATAGTTATCTCTTGGAGCTAAAACTACGACCGGCATACCCTCTTCAATCAATGCTAACGGTCCATGTTTCATTTCTCCTGCAGGATAACCTTCTGCATGAACATATGATAATTCTTTTAGTTTTAATGCACCTTCTAATGCAATTGGGTATGACAAGCCTCTTCCTAAAAACATTGATCCTTTAGCTTCATTAAATGTTGATGCGATAGCTTGGACATCATTATCTATTAATAATGTTTCTTTAATTAATTTTGGTAAATCTTTAAGATCTTTAATTTTTTTTTGATATTTTTTATTATCAATTTCTTTCCTTAATGAAGATAATTTTAATGATAAAATATACAAAACAAGTATTTGACCTAAAAAAGCTTTGGTTGAAGCAACTCCTATTTCAGGACCACAATGAATTGGCAATACAAAATTTGAATCTCTAGCAATTGAGCTTTCAATTACATTGACAACAGCACAAGTCTTCATATTATTTTTATTACATAAATCTAAAGCTGCATAGGTATCAGCAGTTTCACCTGATTGAGAAACAAAGACATATAAAGTGTCAATTTTAAATCTGTTTTTTCGGTATCTAAACTCTGAAGCAATATCAATATTAACATCTAGAGTTGTTAACTGTTCAAACCAATATTTGGCCATCAAACAAGAGTGATAAGCTGTTCCACATCCAATAAGCATAATTGATTTAATTTCATCTAATTTCCATGGAAAATTATAAATATTGATATCATTATTCATGCTATCTAAGTATTCTTTAATACCTGTTTTCAAAGTTTGTGGTTGTTCCTCAATTTCTTTAGCCATAAAATGTTTAAAATCACCTTTGTCATAATTTTGCTGGTCAGAGGAAAGTTCTAAAACTTTTTTATTAATTTTTATGCCTTGTTCATTAAAAAAATTAACTTCATCTTTTTTAACGAAACAAAATTCACCATCATCTAAATATGTTATTTTGTTTGTCATTGATTTTAGAGCATAAGAATCAGATCCTAAATAATTTTCATTTGGACCATATCCAACTGCTAATGGTGAGCCACGTCTTGCACCTATTATTAAATCAGGCATATCTTTGAAAATAATTCCTAAAGCAAAACTTCCATGAAGTTGTTTTAAAGTTTTTGTAATGGCCTTTTGTAATTCAGATGTTTTAAGATTTTCTGTAATAAGATGAACAATTACCTCTGTGTCAGTTTGAGATTTAAATTTATGTCCTTTATTTAATAAATATTTTTTTAATAATGTTGAATTTTCAATTATTCCATTGTGAACAACTGATACATTTTCTGACGAATGAGGATGAGCATTTACACTATTGGGTACACCGTGAGTTGCCCATCTAACATGACCGATGCCAATATTTCCTGAAAGATGTTTTAAATCAAAATTATTTTCTAAATTTTCTACTCTACCTTTGGATTTAACTTCATTAATTAAACCGTTAGACAAGGTTGCAATACCTGCGGAGTCGTAACCTCTATACTCTAATTTTTTGAGAGAATTAATAATGCTGTTTGATACAGATTTATTACTAGATATTCCAATTATTCCACACATAAATTATTTTCTTTTATAATTTTTTACTTCAGTTTGTTTTGATCTTGTCAGCGCTAAAGATTTCTTTTTTACATTTTTAGTTATAACTGAACCTGCACCAATAATACTCTCTTTTTCTATAGTGAGAGGAGCAACTAAAGATGAATTCGATCCTATAAAAACCTTGTCTTTAATTTTTGTTTTACTCTTTTTTAGACCGTCAAAATTACAAGTAATTGTTCCGGCACCTATATTGACAGATTTACCAAGGTCACTATCTCCAATATAAGATAGGTGGTTTACTTTTGATTTTTTTCCAACAGTACTTTTTTTAATTTCAACAAAGTTTCCAATTTTAGATCCTTCTTTCAAAATTGTGTCAGGTCTAATCCTAGCATAAGGACCAAGTTCAACTTTATTTTCAATTTTACAAGACTCTAGATGTGAAAATGATTTTATCACAACATTATTTCCTATTTTTACATTTTTTCCTATTACAACATAAGGATCAATAGTTACGTTTTTGCCAATTTTAGTATCGTTCGAAAAAAAGATTGTTTCGGGACCAGACATTTTTACACCACTATTAAAAAACTTACTTCGAAGTTTATTTTGAATTTTTTGTGAATTTAATTCTTTCATTTCAAAAAGCTTTATATTAAGTATATGATTTAATTAATTCACATAATATTTCTTTAAAAAACTTTTAATATGAAGCAAAAATTCACAATTTTATTTGATTTAGATGGTACCCTTGTAGATACAGCGCCAGATTTAATGTTAGCTCATAACCATGTTATGAAAAAATTCGGTTACCCCACTAAATCAACTGAAGATATCCGAAATCTAGTTGGTAAAGGTGCTGGTGCACTAATAGGAAGATCTATATGGGGACAAGCAAAAAAAGAATTTAGTAGAGTTTTAGACGAAAAGATTAAAGACGAAATGGTTAAAGAGTTTGTAAATTTTTATGGTAAAAATATTGTTAACGAAAGTACCTTGGTTACAGGAGTTAAAGATTTTTTAATTTGGTGTAAAGAACAAAATATATCAATGGCCGTATGCACAAATAAACAAGAATATTTGGCTAATGATCTTTTGAAAAAAATTGGAATTTATGATTTTTTTGAATATGTTGCAGGATCAAATACGTTTGATTATTGTAAGCCAGATCCAAGACATCTCACAAATGTAGTGGAAATATTAGATGGTGATATTAAAAAAACTATAATGATTGGTGATAGCGAAACTGACGCAAATGCAGCTAAGACAGCAGAGATACCAGTTATTTTATTAGAAAATGGGTATACAGAAAAAAATACAACCGAAATATATCATAATCACCTAATAAAAGACTTTATTGGTATTGAAAAAATAATAAGTGAATATCTTTAATATTGATTAATTTTTTTTAACTATTAAAACAAAATCACTATTAAGGAGTTATTTTGTTATTACACACAGTTAAAGTTTATCCGTCTAAAATCAATCTTACTAAAAAAAAACAACTAGCTTGGAAGATAGCAGAAATTGCAAGTGATAATGTAAGATTAAATAAAAAAGCAATTGAAATGGTAATCAATAGAATTATTGATAATGCCTCAGTTGCAATTGCATCATTGAACAGAAAACCTGTGATTTCTTCGAGAGAAATGGCATTAAAACATTCTAGAAAAAATGGAGCAACTTTATTTGGTATAAATTCAAAACTAAAATTTGATTGTGAATGGGCTGCTTGGTCAAATGGAACTGCTGTTAGGGAACTTGATTTCCATGATACTTTTTTAGCAGCTGACTACAGTCACCCTGGGGATAATATCCCACCACTTTTAGCAGTTGCTCAACAAAATAATCTTAGTGGGTTAGATTTGTTACGTGGAATTATTACAGCATACGAAGTTCAAGTAAACTTAGTAAAAGGGATTTGTTTGCATAAACATAAAGTAGATCACATAGCTCATTTAGGACCAAGTGTTGCTGCAGGTCTAGGTTCAATGCTAAAACTTAATACTGAAACAATCTATCAGGCAGTTCAACAAGCACTTCATACTACTGTTTCAACTAGACAATCGAGAAAAGGTGAAATTTCAAGCTGGAAAGCTTATGCACCAGCACATGCAGGTAAACTTGCAATTGAAGCTGTAGATAGAGTTATGCGAGGTGAAGGAGCACCTAGCCCAATATACGAAGGTGAAGATAGTGTTATTGCTAGAATATTAGATGGAAAAAAGGCTAATTATAAAGTGCCTCTTCCTAAAAAAGGAGAGATTAAAAAAGCAATTCTTGAGACTTACACGAAAGAATATTCTGCTGAGTATCAATCTCAAGCTTTAATTGATTTAGCTAAAAAACTTAAGGCTAAAATACCTAATCTAAACCAAATTAAAAAAATTGATATATTTACAAGTCACCACACTCATTATGTAATTGGAACAGGTGCAAACGATCCACAAAAGATGGACCCTAATGCAAGCAGGGAAACTCTTGATCATTCTATTATGTATATTTTTGCTGTTGCATTAGAAGATGGTGATTGGCACCATGTAAAATCTTACACAAAAAAAAGGGCAAATAGAAAAAGTACAATTAAAATTTGGAAGTCAATTACAACTTATGAAGATAAGAAATGGACTAAAAAATATCATGATCCAAACCCAATGAAAAAATCTTTTGGAGCTAAAGTAGTTGTTACATTAAATAATGGTAAAAAAATTAATGAACAACTTGATAGAGCAGATGCTCACCCTTATGGAGCAAGACCATTTAAAAGACAAAATTATATTAATAAGTTCTTAACCTTAACTGATGGTATTCTTAATAAAAAAGAAAGTGATCGATTTTTAAAAATAGTTCAAAATTTAAAAAAATTAAAATCAGGTCAATTAGATAAATTGAATCTAGAAATTCAAAAAAGTAACTTAAAAAGAAACTTAAAAAAAGGAATATTTTAGTGCATTTTGTTGACAAAGAACCAAGTCAAAAAAGAATAGATTTTGTTGAAAAATTAAAATCAAATAAAATATTAAGAGTACCAGGAGCCTACAATCCATTAACTGCAAAACTAATTGAAGAGATTGGTTATGATGCTGTTTATATTTCAGGTGGAGTGATGGCTAACGATCTTGGCTTCCCTGACATTGGTTTAACTACATTGCAAGATGTAAGCACTAGATCTTATTTGATTTCAAGGGTTACTAATTTACCAACAATTGTTGACATAGATACAGGTTTTAAATCTTGTAAAGAAACTATTGAAACTTTTGAAGAATTTGGAATTACTGCTGTTCATTTAGAAGATCAAATCGAAAGAAAGAGATGTGGCCATCTTGACAATAAAGAATTAATTTCAACAGAGGCAATGGTCAACAAAATCAAAGAATGTGTTGCTGCAAAAAAAGATAGTAATTTTAAAATAATTGCAAGATCAGATGCCAAAGGTGTTGAGGGTATTGATAAAATGATTGATAGATGTAAAGCATATGTTGATGCTGGTGCTGAAATTATTTTTCCTGAAGCACTTCAGGATGAAAAAGATTTTGAAAAAGTAAGAAAGGAACTTTCTTGTTATTTATTAGCCAATATGACTGAATTTGGTAAATCAAAACTTTTCAATTACAAAGAGTTAGAGAATTTTGGATATAATATAGTGATTTATCCAGTCACTACTCAAAGGTTAGCTATGAAAAATGTGGAAGATGGATTAAGAGACATTTATGCGAATGGACATCAGAATAATATTATTGATAAAATGCAAACAAGAAAAAGACTTTATGAGTTAGTTGAGTATGAAAAATACAACTCACTTGATGAAAAAATTTACAACTTTAGCACGGAAGGACATGAATAATGAGTGATGAAATTAAAAAAGGTTTACTGGGAATAGTGGTTGATGAAACAGAAGTTTCAAAAGTAATGCCTGAAATAAATTCTCTAACTTATAGAGGTTATGCCGCTCAAGATTTATGTGAATATTGTAGGTTTGAAGAAGTAGCTTATCTAATCTTAAACAAGGATCTTCCAAACTCAATTGAATTAAAAAAATTTGAAAAAGAAGAAAAGAATAACAGAGAATTATCAAAAAATTTATATGAGATAATTAAACATATGCCAAAAAAATCACATCCAATGGATGTTGCTCGTACAGCCGTTAGTGTGATGGGTCTAGAAGACAAAGAGACGTCTGACTCTTCACCTGAAGCAAACATGAGAAAAGCTCTAAGAATTTTTGCAAAAACTCCTACTGCTTTAGCTGCTTTTTATAGAATTAGAGGTGGTAAAAAAATTATCAAACCTAAAAAAGAATTAACTTTTGCTGAAAACTTTTTTTATATGTGTTTTGGTAAAGTTCCTCAAAAAGAAATTGTAAAAGCTTTTGATGTATCTTTAATTTTATATGCAGAACATAGTTTTAATGTTTCAACTTTTACTGCAAGAACAATCACTAGTAGCTTATCAGATATTCATGGAGCTATCACTGGAGCTATTGCAAGTTTAAAAGGTCCTTTACATGGTGGTGCAAATGAAGAAGTTATGCACATGATGAGAAAAATTAAAAAACCTGAAAATGCATTAAAATGGATTAATAATGCTCTTAAGAATAAAGATGTTGTGATGGGATTTGGCCACAGAGTTTATAAATCTGGAGATTCTAGGGTTCCTACTATGAGAGAATATTTTGGAAAAGTTGCTAAAATAAAAAAAGATAAAACTTTTGAAAAAATCTATGACATCGTTGAAAAAGTGATGATTAAAAAAAAGAATATTCATCCAAACGTAGATTATCCTACTGGTCCTACCTATCATTTAATGGGTTTTGATACAGACTTTTTTACACCTATATTTGTAATCTCAAGAATTACTGGTTGGTCAGCCCATATAATGGAACAACATGCTGCAAACAAACTTATTCGACCACTTGCTAAGTATAAAGGTAGTAAGCATCGTAAAGTAATGGAATTGAATTATAGATAATTATTATTTTCAATTTTTGCAAATCTACCATTACAAATAATCGAACATTTATATTTTTTCTTTAATGTAAATTCCTCTATCGCTTTTTTTACTCCAGGTGCATATGAGAGATCATAATCATCACAAAGAATAGTTCCATTATTCTTGATAACATCATTCGAGTGAATTAAATCATTCATTACAGTTGAATAATCATGGCCACCATCTAAAAATACATAATCAACTTTAGACATATCAATTTTTTTTAATAATAAGTTTGAGTTTCCTTTTATTAATGAAACGTTATTTTTAAACTTAGAAAGAAGTTCTTCAACGGCCTTTTTGCTATATGGATCTTGTCTTTTTATGTATTTAAAATAAATTGATTTAAATGGATTTGAAAATTTAGTTTGGGGAATAATTTCGTTAGCATTTACGGAGCTTTTTTCAAAAAGATCCAAACCAATGTATCTAAAATCATCTTTATGTATTTGATAAAGAAGCTCACAAATATTTCTTGCGGTTACACCGTGAAAAACACCAACCTCAAGAAATATTTTAGGTTTTTTTTTACTAATTTCATCTAAAAAAAAATTCCCGACATCTTTTTGTTTAAGACTCGTTTTTCTAAAATACTTCTTATATCTCAAGGGAATTAACTAAATGCTTCGACCCAAGTACCTTGTGTTGATGCTTTAGAGTATTCTGTTGCACGACCTTCAAAAAAGTTCATGTGCTCAACAGCATTCAACATTGTATCTAACCAAGTAAGCGGATTTTTTTGTACATCATAAATTGGTTCAAGACCTAGCTGCGAAAGTCTTCTATTAGCTATAAATCTAATATAATCTTTAACTTCTTGAGCTGTTAAACCTTCCATAGGACCCATTTCAAAAGCAAGATCTATAAAAGCATCCTCATGTTCAATGATAGTTCTGCAAGCTTCATAAAGTTCTTTTTTAAGTTTTGGAGTCCATATCTCAGGATTCTCATTAATGAACTCTTTAAAAACTCTAATCATAGAATTACAATGAAGAGTTTCATCCCTAACAGACCAAGTAACAATCTGCCCCATTCCCTTCATCTTATTATGTCTTGGGAAATTTAAAAGAATTGCAAAACTAGCAAACAATTGAAGTCCCTCTGTAAAAGCACTAAATACAGCAACTGTTTTTGCAATATCTTCTTTAGAATTTACATTGAAACCTTGCATGTAATCATATTTATCTTTCATCTCTTTGTATTTCATGAAAGCTGAATATTCAGACTCTGGCATTCCAATTGTATCTAACAAATGTGAGTAAGCTGCTACATGGACAGTTTCCATCGAAGCAAAAGCTGTCATCATCATCAATACTTCTGTTGGTTTAAATACAGTTGTATAATGTCTTAAATAACAATTGCTAACTTCAACATCGGCTTGGGTGAAAAACCTAAATATTTGAGTTAATAAGTTTTTTTCAGATTGAGTTAAATTTTTTTGCCAATCTCTAACATCATCACCTAGTGGCACCTCTTCTGGCAACCAATGAATTCTTTGTTGAGTTAACCAAGCATCATAACACCATGGATATCTAAATGGTTTGTAAACTGGATTTTCAACTAACAGACCCATTTTTTTTGGTTGGATTATTTCATTATTTGGTGTTTTAATTTTTTCTGCTACTGACATGATAGACACTCCTCGTATTCTGGTTCTTCAGATTTGGTTGGTTTGTTTTTATAAACGTTGGCTAAAACATCTGTTGATTTTGCATCATTGATATTTTCAGCTCTTTGAATTGATTTTGATCTACAGTAATAAAGGCTCTTTAAGCCTTTTTTCCAAGCATCAAAATGAATTTTGTGTAACTCTTTTTTATGAACATCAGCTGGTAAAAATAAATTTACTGACTGAGCTTGTGATATATATGGAGTTCTGTCTCCACTTAACTCAATGATCCATTTTTGATTTAACTCAAATGCTGTTTTAAAAACATCTTTTTCTAAATCAGTTAAAAAATTTAAATGAGATACTGAACCTTGATTTGTTGTAATTGTGGACCAAGTTTCATCGTCATTTTTACCATGACTTTCTAATATTTCTTCCAAATATCTGTTTCTTACATTAAATGAGCCAGATAAAGTTTTGTGCGTATAACTGTTAGCTGCAATCGGCTCTACTCCTGGTGAAGCACCACCACATATAATTGATATAGAAGCTGTTGGTGCAATTGCTGTTTTATTAGAAAATCTCTCTTGATAACCATATTCTGCAGCATCTGGACAAGCTCCTCTTTCTTCAGCTAAATCTTTTGAGGCTTTATTAACTTGTTCATCGATTTGTTTAAATATTTTTTTATTCCAAGATTTAGCCATTACTGACTCAAGTGGAATTCTATTTTTTTGTAAGAAAGAATGGAAACCCATCACACCCAATCCAACGCTTCTTTCTCTTTCTGCAGAATATTTTGCATCTTTGAATTGATCAGGAGCTTTTTTTATAAAATCAGTTAAAACATTATCTAAAAATCTCATTACATCACTGATCATGTCTGGATCATCTTTCCATTCTTCGTACTTTTCTAAGTTTAATGAAGACAAGCAACAAACAGCAGTTCTATCTCTTCCATCTTTATCAATGCCAGTAGGCAAAGTTATCTCGCTACATAGATTTGATGTCTTAACAGTTAAGTTGGCAAGTTTGTGATGTTGTGGGATCAATCTATTAACAGTATCGATATAAATAATATAAGGCTCACCCGTTTCAATTCTTGCAGTTAATAATCTTATCCATAGGTTTCTAGCAGACAATGTTTGTTGAACGGTACCATCTGCAGGACTTTTTAGTCCCCACTGCTCATCATTTTCTACAGCTCTCATAAATGCATCAGAAAGTAAAACACCATGGTGTAAATTTAAAGCTTTTCTGTTTGGGTCTCCACCTGTAGGTCTTCTCATTTCAATAAATTCTTCAATCTCAGGATGATCAACTGGTAAATAACAAGCAGCAGATCCTCTTCTTAATGAACCTTGGCTGATTGCCATGGTTAGTGAGTCCATAACTTTAATAAAAGGAATTATTCCAGATGTTTTTCCAACTTTACCAATTTTTTCACCGATAGATCTAAGGTTACCCCAGTAACTTCCAATACCTCCACCTTTTGCTGCTAACCAAACGTTTTCGCTCCAAAGATCAAGAATGCCTCCTAAACTATCCGAAGCTTCATTCAAAAAACAAGAAATAGGCAGCCCTCTTTTAGTTCCACCATTAGATAAAACAGGTGTCGCTGGCATAAACCAAAGGTTACTTATGTAATTATAAATTCTTTGTGCATGTAAATTATCATCAGCATACGAACTTGCTACACGTGCAAATAAATCTTGAAAAGACTCGTTGTGGCCAAGGTATCTATCTTTTAATGTTGCTTTACCAAAATCAGTTAAGTTTGCATCTTTGGATCTATCAATCTTAATTATAATTCCTTTATCATTTTGAAAAAGTTCAGTTTCTGTGCTTAAAGAAAATAGATCAGGTCTATTTCCTTTTGATACTTCTTTGACCTCAGGGCTATATTCAGAGACAGCTTTCTTTAAGGCCTGAGATAGAATTTTATTCATAATTAGTACTATATTTTGTTATTGTGGCGAAAACAACTAGATGTTGTATGCGCTTGTTGTTAATATACTATATAAACAACTTTTCAATAGAACATTTATAGAACGTGACAAAATATTTTTCAATAAAAAAATTTAAAAAAGAGTAAGTAATTAACAGATGAATCAAATTTTAAAAATAGACCCCTATGGTTTTAGGGAATATGACGCTCGATGGTTGTACGAAAAAGACATCAATAAAGAGGGAATCACGAATCTTGGGAAGGGTTTAGGCACACAAATAAAAAAACATACTCAAAAAGATAATCCAAGAGTAATCGTCGGGCACGATTACAGATCTTATAGTGAAGAAATTAAAAGTGCTCTTAAAAAAGGGTTAATCACAACTGGGTGTTATGTTGAGGATGTAGGTTTATCATTATCACCGATGGTTTATTTTGCACAATTTAACTTAGATGCAGATGCGGTTGCAATGGTTACGGCAAGTCATAACGAGAATGGTTGGACTGGTGTAAAAATGGGTATCAAAAAAGGATTAACTCATGCACCTGAAGAAATGAAAGAATTAAAAGAAATTACATTAAATAAAAACTTCTCAAATGGTGAAGGAACTGAAAAAAAAATTAAAAATTTTCAACAAGTTTACAAGGATGATTTAATAAATGGTAATAAGATTAATAAAAAATTAAAAGCAGTTGTTGCATGTGGAAATGGTACTGCTGGTGTATTTGCTCCCAATATTTTGAGAGGAATTGGTTGTGAGGTTATTGAGCTTGACTGTAATTTAGATTGGACTTTTCCAAAATACAATCCTAATCCAGAGGATTTAGAAATGCTTCATGCAATTGCAAAATCAGTTAAAGATAATAATGCAGATGTGGGTTTTGGATTCGATGGTGATGGAGATAGAGTTGGTGTAATAGACAATGAAGGAAATGAAATATTTTCTGATAAAATTGGTTTATTAATTGCAAGAAACCTATCAACAAAACATAAAAATTCTAAGTTTGTGGTAGATGTAAAATCAACTGGATTATATTCAAAAGATAAAGTTTTATTAGAAAATGGTTGTGAAACTATTTATTGGAAAACAGGACATTCTCATATTAAAAGAAAAGTAAATACTGAAAAAGCATTAGCTGGTTTTGAAAAAAGTGGTCATTTCTTCTTCAATCAACCATTAGGCTATGGTTATGATGATGGTATCAATTCAGCAATTCACATATGTCATTTATTAGATAATCAAAATAAAAATATGAGTGAAATAATTAATGAATTACCAAATACTTATCAAACACCCACTATGGCGCCTTTCTGTAAAGATGAAGAAAAATATCAAGTAGTTGAAGATTTAGTTAAACAAGTTGAAGAAATAAAAAAAAATCAAACTAAGATTGATGAACAAATAATCACAGAAGTACTTACTGTTAACGGAGTAAGATTTTCTTTTGAAGATGGATCTTGGGGATTAATTAGAGCCTCTTCAAATAAACCATCATTAGTAATTGTAACAGAAAGCCCGACATCAGATATCAGAAAGAAGAAAATTTTTAATTTTATTGATAATTTGCTTCAAAAAACTGGAAAAGTTGGCGAATATGATCAAAAAATTTAACCTAATTTTAATTCTATTCTTTTTAATACCCTTAAAAAGTCATGCATTTAGTGAGCAAAATGAGCAAAAAATGTACATTGGTTGCTACCAGAACTCAAAACAGTATTTAGGTGCAGATAAATCCAAAATCTATTGCAAATGCACAGTTAATAAATTAAGTAAAAAGTTTTCTGATGAAGAGTTGGATGCTGTTTTCAAGCAAAAGCCAGAGGATATTTATAAAGATACTGAGTTTGCGTCTAAATTCTGTGAAAAAAAGGTCCTTAATTAAAATTATACAATAAATCAAAGATTCAATCAAAACGTGCTTCGTTATTTTCTGAGAATCGGATAAATTTTTAAGTGAGGTGATGGAGGGAGACTGAAGTCACCTCTTTTTATTTAATAGCCTTACTAAACTTTCGGATCATGATAGTTAAGGCTTCTTTAGTATAATTTTTACCTTTAACAACCCAAACAGATAATGGCCATGAGCTATCTTTTTTATATCTTGCAATAATGTGAATATGTAATTGAGGAACAATATTACCAATTTTTTCAACATTAAGTTTTGGAGTTTTAAATATTTTTCTCATTATTTTACTTACATAAACAATTTCTTTAATAAGTAGAATTTGATCTTTAGAATTTAGATCACTCATATCAGTAATCTTATTTCTTTTAGGAATTAAAATAAGCCATGGAAATTTAGAATTATCATGAAGCCTAATACTACATAATTTAAGATCTATTATATGATATGACGACTCTAAAAATTTTTTATTGACCTTAAAATACATATTTATAATTTTATATATTCATAGAAAAACTTAATTGCTACAATTAGTAAAAAAATACCAAGAAGTTTACTAATTTTATTTTTATCTATTTTGTGAACTGTTCTTGCACCCAATCTTGCCATAAAAGTTGTAATAGGAATAAAGATTAAAAAAGCTGGCACATTTAAGAACCCAATACTAAAAGGTAAATTTGTTTTTAAATAACTTCCTGAAATAAAAAAACCTGTGGCACCAAACAATGCAATTAGAAAACCAATTGCTGCTGCACTACCAATTGCTTTATTAATTGAATAACCAAAGAACTTAAGAATTGGTACATTCATGACAGCACCGCCTATGCCCGTTATAGCTGAAATAAATCCAACAATTGAACCAAGTATGATTTTTAAATATAGTTTCATTTCAGATATTACATTTTGTTCTTTTTCTTTAATTAAAAAAGAATAAATTCCTAAAATGAATATTACGATTGAAAAAAAAAGTACTAGAGGTTTTGTTTTAACAGTTGCAGCAAATATTGTTCCCAAAATAACTCCTACAACCACAAAAATACCGTAACTTTTAACTACGTTAAAATCCACCGCATTAAATTTATGATGGGTTAAAACTGAAACTATTGACGTTGGAATTATTATTGAAAAAGAGGTTCCAACCGCTAAATGCATTATATATTGTTGATCAATTCCTAATGATCCAAAAATATAATAAAGAAATGGAACTGTAATTAAACCACCACCAATACCAAATAAACCAGCAACAAAACCAACAGGCACTGCAGTTAATGCCATTAACAAAATAAAATAACTATATTCGTTAGCTATAATTGAATTAAGCAGATTGCCCTACACTTGTATCAATATTATTATATTTTATTTTATCCATGATGTGATCAATTTTTTTCACATCTGCATCTCTTACGCACATGTTTTCACTTAAATATCTTTTCCAATAACTTGCACCAGTTTGACCATGAAATAAGCCTATGGTGTGTCTCATTATTTGATTTAATCTTGTCCCTTTCTTTGTTTCCTCTTTTACATAAGGAATTAATTGTTCAATAACATCTTGTCTGCTTAAAACTTCATTGGTGCCAAAAATTTCTTTTTCAATATCTGCCAACATATAAGGTGTATGGTATGCAGCTCTTCCAATCATCACTCCATCTGTTTTTTGTAGATGTGGTTTGATTTGATCAACAGATGTTATTCCACCATTTATAATTATCTCTTCATTGGGGAAATCTTCTTTTAATTTATAAACATACTCATATTTTAATGGAGGAATATTTAAATTTTGTTTAGGTGTAAATTTACCTAACATTGCTTTTCTCGCATGAATAATGAATGTTTTTACTCCTGTTGATTTTAAAGTTGAAATAAAATTATGAAGATTTTCATAATCTTCAACATTATCATATCCAATTCTAGTTTTGATAGTTACCGGTAAACTTGTTGAGGCTTGCATTTTACTTAAACAATCTGCAACTAAATTAGGCTCTTTCATTAAACAGGCTCCAAATTTACTTTTTTCAACTTTTCTACTTGGACAACCTAAATTCAAATTAATTTCATCATATCCAAAGTCTTCTCCTAACATTGAAGCTTCAGATAAAAGTTTTGGCGAAGATCCTCCTAGTTGAAGGGCTACTGGTTTTTCATTAATATTAAATTCAAGTAATCTTTTTTTATCTCCTCTATTGATTGCTTCATCAACAACCATCTCTGTATAAAGAAGTGTATTTTTTGAAATCAGTCTTAAAAAGTAACGCTCATGACGATCTGTACAATCCATCATAGGAGCAACTGATACTTTCCTATTCATGAATTAACTTTATATGATTTTACTATGAGTTTGAAGTGTCTGAATCTTCTGAATTTACTTCTGCTTCTAGGTTTTCTTGTTCCGAAACTTCATCTAATGAAACCTCACCTTGTTCATTCATTGTTTCTTCACCAGCTGACACATCAACATCTGGCTTAGCTGTTTCTGATAATTCAGCTAAATCTTCTTTTGAAACTTGAATTTTTTCTGGAGTTTTTCTTGCTCTTTTAGATGGAAGTATTGGTGTACCACTTTTTGAAATTTCACCTTTGTACATGTTTTCAAAATCATCACCCACTTCTTCATCGTCTTCAGCCCCATCATCAACTTGTTCAACGTGTTTTCTAAGTTTATAAACAGCACTTTCTGTTAAATCTGAAACTTTAATTTTTGCTTCTGCAATTTCTCTTAATGAAATAACTGTATTTTTATCGTTATCTCTATCTAAAGTTGGTTCAATACCTGAATTTAATTGAGTAGCTCTTTCTTTAGCAACAAGTACTAATTCGTATGGGCTATCTACTTTATCTATACAATCTTCTACTGTAACTCTTGCCATGCGCAGTATCTACACAGTGAACCTTAAAAAATCAAGGAGTATTTTACAAATAATGTGGATTTAATTTATTTCTTACTAAATAAAGAAGAATTATAGAACATAAAATATATACTCCAGAAACAATGGCTATTTGCTCAATAGATAAACCATTATCAATGAGAATACCAAATAAAGCAGTGCCAAATGCAGTTGAAAAAACCATCAATGCTGTCGTCAAAGCTTTAATAGATCCAATATATTTAACTCCATAAATTTCAGCCCAAGTCGAAGATCCTAAAACGTTAGCTAAACCATTAGATATCCCTATTAGACCTAAAAAAATAAACGACGAAAATGAAGAATCAAAATAAAACAGAACAAAAGTAGCAATAAGAAGAGGCATGTTCATATAAATTAATAATCTACGGCTGCTAAACTTATCAATTAAAAATCCAGAAACAAATAATGTAATTACAGAAAATATTGAATAAGCCATGAATGATTGTGCAATAACATATGGACCCCAACCTTTTGATGTTGAGATAAATGATTGATAAACAAAAGTGCCTGTAGCAATCCACGGCATTGCCAACATAGTCATACAAATAATATAAAATCTATAATCCTTTAGAACCTCAATTCGTTTCCATTGTTTTGTTTCTCTTCTAGTTTCATCTTTTTTAGAAGAGTCTTCTCTTGTATCTAGTCTAACATTTCTAACTAATGAATATGCAGTAACAGGTAATACGATGATAATCAAAATTGAAATTGATATCCAAATATCTCTCCATTCAATAAAAGTTAATAAAAAAACAATTAAAACTGGCATAGTGAACTCAGCTAACGACAATCCTAACCAACAAGTGCTTAATGCTCTTCCTCTATTTTTTTCAAAGTAACGAGAAATAGTTGTAGTTGCTGTATGCGTTGTTAAACCTTGACCAGCTAGTCTCATTAAAAATATTCCAATAAACAAAAAGATTACTGAGGAAATTTTAGAGAATATAAAACAAGATATAGATAAAAATATTATTACATATGATGCAAACTTTAAAATATTTACATCATCAATTTTTTTTCCAATCCAAACCAGAACTAAGCTACTTAATAATGTTGCGGAAGCAAAAATTGAGCCAAATTGTCCATGTGTAATTGATAAGGCATCTCTTATACTGGAATTGAACAATCCAAGAAAAAAACTCTGTCCAAAACTAGAAAAAAATGTAAATATAAAACCAAATATAATTACTTTTAAACTTAAACTTTTAAACATATAGAAAAATTATGACTTGTAATGTTGCTTTCATAGGTCTTGGTGTCATGGGTTATCCAATGGCAGGTTATATATCAAAAGCTGGTCACAATGTAACTGTTTATAACAGAACAGGTGCTAAAGCTGATAAATGGATTGCAGAATATAAGGGATCAAAAGCTGATACACCTGCAAAAGCTGCTGAGGGTGCTGACTTTATTTTTACCTGTGTTGGAAATGATAATGATTTAAGAGAAGTTTCTCTTGGAGAAAATGGGTTATTTAAAACTGCAAAAGAAGGTTGTGTTTACGTAGATAACTCTACTGTATCAGCAGAAATTTCTAGAGAACTATACGCTGCTGCTAAAGATAAAGGATTTAATTTTTTAGATGCGCCTATCTCTGGTGGTCAAGCAGGAGCTGAGGGTGGAATACTAACTGTGATGGTTGGTGGTGACGAAGAAGTTTTTAAAAAAGCTGAACCAGTAATTGATTGCTATAGCAGAAAAGTAAAATTAATTGGTAAATCTGGAAGTGGACAGTTGACTAAAATGATGAACCAAATGTGTATAGCAGGAGCTGTTCAAGGTTTATCTGAAGCTATTAACTTTGGAATTAATGCTGGATTAGATATGGATATAGTTATGGAAACAATATCAAAAGGTGCGGCCCAATCTTGGCAGATGGAAAATAGATACCGAACTATGACTGATGATGTGTTTGATTATGGTTTTGCAGTAGATTGGATGAGAAAAGATTTAGCAATAGTTATTGAAGAAGCAAAAAAAAATGGTTCACCAGTTCCAATTACAGAGCTTATTGATGGTTATTATGCAAAAGTTCAAGAGATGGGTGGAAACCGTTGGGATAGCTCAAGCTTAATTGCTCTTCTCAAAAAGAAAAAATAATCTGTGACTGATACTGTTCCTTATTACGAGGACTTTACTGAGATTAAAAAGAAAATTTGGTCCATGCTAACTAATGCAGTCAAAGATAGAAGTTCACCCTTTAGAATACCTGTATTTATTTGTGGAAACCAATCTGATTTTGATGGACGAATTGTGGTTCTAAGGAAATCGGATGAAGCTAATAATCTTGTTCAATACCATAGTGATATTAGATCAGATAAAATTGCTAAATTAAAAACAAATAAAAATGCTGCAATGTTATTCTACGATAAGGAAGAAAAGATCCAAGTTAGACTAAAAGTAGAATGTACTGTTAATCATGAAAATGAAATTACAAAAGAGTCTTGGTCAAAAACGCAACATATATCTAGGAAATGTTATTTAGTTAATAATGGACCAGGAACAGAAAGTGATATTCCAACATCAGGCTTAAAACCTGAGCTTGATAATTTTGATTATACCAAAGAACAAAGTGAAGAAGGTTATAAAAACTTCACTGTTATTCAGTGTAAAATTAAATCTATAGAATGGCTTTATTTAGCAGCTAAAGGTCACCGTAGAGCTAGATTTGATTTAGAAAATAACAAAGATCACTGGTTAGTTCCTTAATTAAAAGTAGCCGTTACATCTCCAAATGCTGAAGATGTCACTTCAACTAACTTTTTATCATTTATAGGCACCGGAAAACCATAAGCTCCAGTTAAAATTAAATCACCTTTTTTTAAATAATTATTTTTTTTAGCCTGTTCTTTAATTAACCACTGTATTTCTGAAAGCATATCATTTGGCCATATTTTATTAGTCCAAGTATCAATAACTTCTTTATCATAAATAAGTTTAAGATCTGTTTTAGTTTTATCTGAAGGTAATTTTGTTTCAGAGCCCAAAATAACACCAGCATGTATGGCATTATTAGTAAGAAGTTCTGCTCCATATGGTTCGTTTCCATAAAAAACTAAATTATGAATTTCTATAAGGGGATAAATTCCCTCGATAGATTGTAGTATGTAATCAAAAGATGCTAGATCAGGTTTAATATCACGATTTAATATAACTCCAAATTCTGCTTCCATAGCAGGATTAGTATAATCTTTTTTGTTTAGTTCTACGCCACTGGCATATAATTCACTTTTCCAAAGGTAGCCACAGGCAGGTTGAGTAAACCCCATTTTTTTTTGAGTATCTTTGGAAACGCATCCTATCTTATAACCAATAACCTTTTCACCTCTCTTCTCTCTTAATCTTGCTACATTTGATTGAATAAGAAGGGCATCCTCATTAGTTATAATTTTTTTTTCTTTAAAAATTACTCCAGGATTTTTAAAGTCATAATCTTCTAAGATTTTATTTGCAAATATATCTAATTCTTCAACAGATAATTTATTCACCTGTTACTTTTTCCAATTTTTAAACCACTCTACTTTCGCATTAGGATATACACCAAATGTACACCATTCATCTTTTCTTCCTTTAAGAAGTTTTTTGTTTGTGTATCTAGATGGAATTTCAAATTTTCCTGGTGGATAACCTCTTACTTTTTGAGCTAAAGCACATTGTATTGGTAAAGGATCGTATGGATCATCAGATGTCGGAGTTAAATAAACAGAGTCTTTTAGATCTGGACAAGTAGGATCACCATGTCCATAAATAGCTTTACCGAGACTTTTTTTAAGATCTGGCCCTAATATTCCTGTATCTAAATGTTTACCTCTAGTAACACCTTTTGTACATGCCATTGCAAACCCTAGTCCATGTAGTAATTCATGTACACCAACAGGAGAAACTTTTTTTCCAACACTTTGAATAAATACATATCCATGATGAGGTCCCATCATGCCACCATCTCGATGCTTGGCCTCTACAAAAGAAAAATATATTTTTTTTGGATTATTAAATCCATTTTTTTGTAAAAAATAATCTGGATAACTCATATTCCAACCTTTATTTTTTAATGCTTTTCTATCCATTCTTACAAATGAGATATCAAGTTTACCATCTTTTCTATAGTCAAATTTAAATCTTTGATTATTTTTTGTTATCTTAAAAAACAAATCATCTATTTTTTTTACTTCTTTTTCTATCCAACCATTAACATCTCTTTTTTTATCTTTTCCTTTTTTACCTAAGAGATAAATTATATGAATTTGGAAGTCATCTGTTACATCAGGTTGATCTTCAAAAAATCTTCCAGGTTTATCATCAGCTGCTAATAAAGATGAGTTAAAAAGAATAACTAATAACAATATTAATATTTTTCTCATATCTACATATTTAAATTTTTTCATGATTGAGCCTAATTCATCGGACCAAACCAGTCAAACTTATCAGTCCAGTTTCTCCAATTACATGTTGGTCCAATTCTATTCTTATACCATTTGTTTGATTTTTCGGCTTTAGCCAAAATTTTAACTAACTTTGGATGAGTATATTTTCCAAGATTTCTTTCACACATAATCTCATAAGGATTATAAGGATCTTCAGATGTTGGTATTAAATAAACGCTATCTTTAAATTGAGGACAGCCCTCTATATTGTGCGTGTATAAATTTCTATTTAGTTTAAATCCTGCACTAAGCATGTGATCAGTGCCACCGTTATAATGGTCTGAATAGTGTATCTTTTTCATACCTTTCATACATCTAATTCCCATTAATTGAGTGTGAAGAAGTTCATGAAGATTGGTTTGAATTAATTTTTCATCAATACTCATTCGATTACTTTTAGAAAATACTCCTCCTATACCAACTCCTGCATCACCACTTTGATCTCCTTTGCTTGCATCAGTCCATAAAAAATATGTTTTCTTTTTATTGGTGAAACCACCAAATTGGTGGAAGTAATGGCCCATTTGAGTATTAACACTTTTATCTTTCAATTCTTTCCAGTTCTTACTAGTTCTAATAAATGTGATGTCTAGTTTTCCATCTTTTCTGTAATCATATCTAAACTTTTTACCAATTCCTCCAGAACCTTTGTTTATTTTTGTGCTATTAAACAATTTATCATTTGCTTTTTCCAAAATATCCTGCATTTTGCCATTGATATCTAGCTCTCTATCTTTTCCATCAGATGGCAGTAAATAAATAAAATGAATTTGATGATCATCAGTTATATCAGGCTGGTCTTCAAAAAATCTGCCTGTCTTTTGATCTTTTGATAAATCAATTTTTTTAAAATTATCAATTTTACTCTTTGAAAAAGAGTAATTTGGTAAAATAAAAATAAAAAATAAAAATGTAATTAAGAATTTTTTCATAATTTTCAAAATATTGATTTTGAATATTTTTTCCAATTATCTTGATAATGTCTAGTATTTTCCAAAACTGCTTTTTTTTCTTCCTCTGTCACTTCTCTTATTACTTTACCTGGTGAGCCCACTACTAATGAATTGTCGGGAATAACTTTATTTTCAGTAATCAAGGCTTTAGCACCAATGATACAATTTTTTCCAATCTTGGCATTATTCAGAATTACAGCCCCAATACCAATCAGGCTGTTGTCTCCGATTGTACAGCCATGAAGCATAACTAGATGACCAACTGTTACATCTTTTCCAACATTCAATGGACAGCCTGGGTCAGTATGTAAAACGCTACTGTCTTGGATATTTGACCCCTCACCTATGTAAATATTTTCGATATCACCACGTAATACCGCATTAAACCAAATACTTGAGTTTTTTTCTAAAGTAACATCTCCTATAATGGTTGCATTAGGTGCTACCCAATTTTCGCCAGAGTTTTGAGGTTTTTTATCTTTTAAATCATAAAACATAATTTATATATTCTTATAATTTATATATTCTTATAGTATGCCAATTCAAACTCCAATATGTGATTTTGGTAAAAAAGCTTTACCTTTTGAATTAAAATCAACAGAAAATAAAGTAATTTCTTTAGATGATATTAAAGGTGAAAATGGAACTTTGATAATGTTTATCTGTAACCATTGTCCATATGTAAAAGCGGTTACAAAAGATATTGTTCAAGATTGTAATAAATTAAAAAAAATTGGAGTTAACACAGTTGCAATATGTTCAAATGATTTTGTAAATTATCCAGAAGACTCTTTTGAAAATATGATTAAGTTTTCAAATAATAATCAATTTAATTTCCCTTATTTACATGATGATACTCAAGAAGTTGCAAAATCTTATGAGGCTGTGTGTACACCAGATTTTTTTGGCTATAACAAAAATTTAGAACTTCAATACAGAGGAAGATTAAGAGAGCTTAAAAATTTTGTACCCGTAAATCATGGAGAAAGTGATTTATTCAAATCTATGAAACAAGTTGCTGAAACTGGTAATGGACCACAAGATCAAATTCCGAGCGCTGGATGTGGTATTAAATGGAAGTATAATTAATGTATTTAATCGTTACTAGATCTTTTCCACCAGAACTTGGTGGTATGCAAAATTTAATGTGGGGTCTTGCAAGAGAACTTTCAAAAAGTTTTATGATAAAAGTTTTTGCTGATTATATTGAAAACCACAAATCTTTTGATGAACAAGCTTCGTTTTCAATCGAAAGAGTTGGTGGACCTAAATTATTTAGAAAATATAGAAAAGCTTTTCTAATTGATGATTTTGTTAAAAAAAGTAAAGTTAAAGGAATTATTTCAGACCACTGGAAAAGCTTAGAGCATCTAAAAACTGATAAAAATAAATATTGTCTCATTCACGGTAAAGAAATTAATCATCCTAAAGGATCGGGTATTAATAAACGTATATTAAAAGTTTTAAATAATGTTGAAAAAGTAATTGCCAATTCTAAATACACTAAAAATTTAGCGATAGAACATGGTGTAGATCAAAACAAGATTATTGTTATTAATCCTGGAATTGATCCAATTAAAGATCTTGATAAAAAATCATTGGATAAAGTTGAAAGTTTACTCACTGTTAAAAAACCAAGATTAATTACTGTTTCAAGATTTGATAAGAGAAAAAATCATGAAAAGGTATTAATGGCATTAAGAAATCTAAAGCAGATATACCCAGATATTGTCTATATTTGCATTGGATATGGTGATGAAGAAAAAAATATTAAAAATTTAGTTAAAGAATTAGATTTAGAAGGTCAGCTAATGTTTTTTAAAGATGTAAGTGATGAGTTAAAAAATGCTTTGGTAGCTAAATCAAATATATTTGTAATGCCATCTGTTATTCATAAATCCTCAGTTGAAGGTTTTGGTATAGCTTACACGGAGGCTGCACAATATAGTGTTTCATCCATTGGAGGCAAAGATGGTGGTGCTTCTGATGCAATACAGCATGAAAAAACAGGTTTAATTTGTGATGGTAATAATTTAGATGAAATTTATTCATCAATAAATTCAATGCTAGAAAACAAAAAATATTTAGAATATGGAAAAAATGCTAAAGACTTCGTCGCTAAGTTCTATTGGCCTAATATTGTTGAAGAATATAAAAAAATTCTAAATTAATCTATGCATCTTTTTAAATCCAAAGAATCTATTGGTATCCTTTTTGGAGTCTTTGCTTATTTATCATTTTCTATTCTAGACGCTATTCAAAAGACTTTAGTTCTTCATCATTCTATTTTTCAGTTACTATTAATAAAATATTTTTTTGTTTTATGCTTGAGTTTGTTTGAGTCTAAAAGAAAAAATAATTATTTATTTTATAAATCAAAAAATATTAAATTACAGATTTTTAGAAGTTTATTATCAATGATTGAGTCTGGATGTTTCGTTTTATCTTTTAAATATTTATCATTAGCTAATGCTCATAGTGTTGGATCACTAGCACCAGTAATAGTAGTGGCGTTATCTGCAATAATTTTAAAAGAAAAAGTGTCTCCTAAAACATGGATAGCAATTTTTATTGGTTTTATTGGAGTTTTAATTATTCTTAGACCAACGTCATCAATCTTTGATCCAAAAGCGTTATTACCATTGATTGCTGCTTTTATATTGGGTCTTTATCAAATTGTTACTAAAAAAGTTTCTAAACATGACACAAATGAAACGTCTTTATTTTATACATCACTCATTGGTCTAATAATTATGTCATTATTATCTTCCAAGTTTTGGACTCCGGTAGATAAATCTTCATACACAATGTTTTTAGGTATAGGAGTATTTTTTTCACTAGGTCTTTATCTTCAAATAATTGCATTAAGCAAAGCAAGAGCAAGTATTATCCAACCATTTCATTATACATTGATATTTTGGGCAATAATTTTTGGATATATATTTTATAACGATATTCCAGATATGTTTACTTTATTTGGGGCAGTAATAATCACTTGTTCGGGTATTTTTGTTTTAAACCAATCATCAAAAAATTAATTAAAGGTGTACTAAACTAAGATTGTTTATATTTTAGTTATACTTATAGTAATTTATTAATGTCGAATAACAAATTAGCTATTTTTTTAATTATCACTTCTGTTTTTTTTGGAACTGTAATGCTTTCTTTTTTAAAGATAGCACAAGAAGATGTTAATGTTTATGTGGCAGGTTTTTTTAGATTTTTTTTAGGGTTAGTAATTATTTTGCCCTACATACTTAAAAAAAAAGATACAGTACTTAAAACAACTCATCTTAAACAGCATTTCTTAAGAGCAATTCTTGGGTTACCTGCAATGCTTTTATACTTTTCTGCTTTAGTATTGCTTCCTATTGAAAAACTTACAGCAATATCTTTTGTAGTTCCTTTAATAGTAACAATACTTGCAGTTTTTTTTCTAGGTGAGAAAATTTATATTTATAGAACTTTAGCTCTAATACTTGGTTTTAGTGGAATGCTAGTAATTATTAGACCTGGTTTTGTAGATATATCTATTGGAGTTTATATGGTTTTATTTTCGGCATTACTTTGGTCAGTTAATATAATTATAACTAAAAAAATCTCTAAAGATGATAGCGCGATTACAATTTTAGCCTATCAATCTATTTTTATGAGCCTACTAAGTTTTTTTATAGTTTTATTTTTTTGGGAAATGCCAAGTATAAAAACATTCATCTATCTAATCTTAGCAGCAATGTGTGGAACAGTTTTACATTTAACACTTAACCATGCATTTAAGCTAGTAGATGTTAGTATGACTCAACCCTATTCATTTTTAAATTTAGTTTTTGCATCTATTATTGGGTATTTTGTATTTGATGAAATGCCAGATCTTTATACTTGGATTGGTGCTATTATAATATTTACTGGTGTCCTAATAATTTCTTATAGAGAAATGAAGTTAGACAAAGAAATAATTAGAAAAAGAGTAGATATTAAGAATTAATTTTTTTTTTAAATGTTTTATAAATTTGCCATCCAACAATAAGAATAGTTGTAGCTAATATGCATGCTGTAAGAGTTCTATCCCATAAAAAAGTCCAAGAACCATCACTTAACAATAAAGATCTTCTTAAATTTTCTTCCATCAATCCTCCTAGAACAAAGGCAAGAATGAGAGGAGGCATTGGAAAATCATATAAGCGCATAAAGGTTGCAACCACAGCAATTCCGATCATTAAATAAATATCAAAATTATTAAATGACATTACATAAATTCCAGTAATTGAAAAAAATAATATAAGTGGAATTAAATAGTTTTTAGGTACAGCTAGGATTCTAGCAATGTAAGGAATTAAAGGTAAATTTAAGATAAGTAAAATTACCATTCCAATATACATAGACATAATAACTGACCAGAAAATTTCAGGGTTAGTCATATAAAGTCTAGGACCTGGCTGAATACCAAAACCTAAAAGAGCACCTAACATTACCGCCGTAGTTCCACTTCCTGGAATTCCTAAAGTTAATAGTGGAACAAACGCACCAGAACATGCTGCATTATTTGCAGTTTCAGGTGCGGCTAATCCATGAACACTTCCTTTACCAAATTTTTCTTTTTCTTTGTCACTTACTAAATTTCTCTCCATTCCATAAGCTAAGAATGATGCAATAGTTGCTCCTGCTCCAGGTAAAACTCCAATTATAAAACCAATAATTGAAGTACGAGGAATAGTTTTTAACATTTTTACTCTTTCTTCTTTGTTAATTTTTATTGAACCAAGCTCCGTTAAAGACACTTGTTTTGCAGCAGCTGTTGGATCATTTCGTTTTAAAATAATAGTTAAGGCCTCACTCATTGCAAATGTCGCCATCACTACAAGAACAAAGCTTATGCCGTCAGTTAAGTTCATATTGTTGAATGTAAATCTTGTAATATCAGATAAGCTATCTTGACCAACTGATGCTAACATCAAGCCAAGAACAACCATCATCATTGCTTTAATAAATTGACCTTTGGATGAAAAAGCAGCAATAGCTGTTAAACCTAAAATCATTAATGCAAAATAGTCTGGTGATCTAAAAGATAAACTAACTTTTGATAAACTTGGTGCCAAAAATAACAAATAAATTGCAGCAAGTGTTCCACCAGCAAATGAACTCCAAGCAGCAATAGCTAAAGCTTTACCTGCTTTACCTTGTTGTGCCATTGGATAACCATCAAATGATGTTGCAACAGTTCCTGGAACACCAGGTGCATTTAACAATATAGAAGAAGTTGAACCTCCAAATACAGCCCCATAATAAACACCTGCCATTAAGATTAATCCTGTTGCTGGATCGAAACCATAAGTAATTGGTATCATCAAAGCAATTGCTGTCATTGGTCCAAGACCTGGAAGCATTCCAATGATTGTTCCAAAGAAACAACCAATCATTACCATAAATATATTTTGGAAAGTTAAAGCTGTTGTTAAACCAATTAAAATTCCTTCAATCATCCCATCACTCCAATTAATTTTAAAAAAGGATCTCTAAGATAAATTTCAAGAACACCGTGTAATAAATACATAAATGCTGCAACAAAAGGAAAAGATAGCATAAACATTAATATCCATCTTCTCTCACCTAAAAAATAATATGACCCCATTAAAAAGAAAGAAGTCGTTAAAAAATAACCGACTTTTAAGATGGTTGCTCCATATATAATTGCAATTAAAACTAAAATTCCTGTTTTTTTATATTCTAAAGTTTTGTGCTCTACTTTAATTGTATTTGGATCTGGTAAAATTAATTTTAATCCTGAAAAAAATAAACCAGCATAACCTAAATAGATTGGAAATGTTCTGGCATTAAAAGGCGCATTTTCATCAAATGCAAAAACTTGAATTTGGTAAGCAATATATAAATAAAATGCTGAAAAAATAAAAAAGAGCAGTGATATAATTTTTGTAGTATTTATATTCACTGCTCTAATTTTAAATAATCCTAAGGATTATATAACTCCTAGTTTTTTCATAAGAGCTGTCATTTCTTCTGTTTGTTTTTCTAAGAAAGAAACAAACTTACCTTCTGGGTTATAAATATTAACCCAAGCATTTCTTGCTCTGACAGTTTCCCATTGAGGAGTTTTTTGTACATCGCCTAGCATTTTAGCAATAGCTGATTTGTCTGCATTGCTCATACCTGGAGGGCCAAAAAATCCTCTCCAGTTAACGAATTGCACATCATATCCTTGTTCTTTAAGAGTTGGTGCGTCTGGAGCATCAGAAACTCTTGAAGGAGCAGTAATACCAATAATTGTTACTTGGTCTCTTGCACCCATCAATTCACCTAAACCTGTAGAGATAATTTGAGTCTCTCCAGATAAAAGTCCAGCTAACGCTTTTCCACCAGCATCATAAGGAATATAAGCTACATCATTTGGATTAGCACCAGCAGCTTGGAAAGCTAACGCACCAATTAAATGGTCCATACTTCCTCTTACTGATCCACCTGCCATTTTAATAGAACCTGGATCCTTTTTGTATGCATCAACTACATCTTTAAAGTTTTTATAAGGTGAGTTTTTTGCAACAGCAATTGCACCATAGTCACCAATTACACCAGCGATCGGCACAACATCTTTATAAGATAAAGTACCACTTCCACTCACGTAACCTTTGTGTCTTGTGATTGATCTTAAAACTAATGGTGTTGATTGAACCAAAACCGTGTTTGCAGGTTTATTGTTAATCATGAAAGCTAATGCTTTACCACCACCACCACCTGACATATTTTCAAATGATGCACTTTTTAACATCCCAGCTTTTGTTAAAGCTTCTCCAGTACCTCTAGCAGTTCCATCCCAACCACCACCAGCACCACCACCAATTACAAAGTGCAATTTATCAATTGCTACTGAGCTAGTAGTTGTTGCTGAGAATAATAGGATTGCTGAAAATAATACTGAAACTATTTTTTTTAAGTTTTTCATTATTTTTCCCTCTATTAGTTTTTTTGTCACTTAATTAATATTTTATAGAAATGTCTAATAATAATAATGTTATTGTTCTGTTTAATAGAACATGTTATTCTATTTAATAGAATAATTATGAAATCTAATAAAAATGTTATTGGTGTTGATGCGGTAAACAAAGCTTTAGAAATTCTAAATTGCTTTACCGAAAAAAATGAGGCTTTAACTATAACTAAAATAGCTAATATTACTGGAGATCATAAAAGTAGAATTTCAAGAATATCTAAATCTCTTGAAAATTTTGGATACATTAGAAAAATAAAAAGTGGTGAATTTAAAATTGGTCATACAATCCCAAGATTATTTGAAATTTATGAGAGTAGTTTTAATTTAAAAAATTCTATTAAAGCTGAATTAGATTTCATATCATCCAAAACAAAAGAGACAGCCAGTTTTTTTGTTAGACAAAATGACGTAAGAGTATGTATCCAATCAAGTTCACCCAATAAATCAATAAGACACCAAGAGGTTATTGGAGGTAAAAAACCTATAAACAAAGGTTCAAGTGGTCATGTCTTGTCAGCTTATAATAATTTAGAAATCAAAGATAAGGATGATGTATTAAAAAATGGATATGCTATGACTTTTGGAGATAGAGATTCAGAAATGGCATCTATCTCGGTTCCAATATTTAGAAAAAAAAATCAAATTCTTGGTGCATTAACTATTGCAGGTCATATTTCTAATTTTAATAAAAAAAACTGTATTAGCTTTCTAAATGTTCTTAGATCCTCTAGAGTTAAAATTGAAAAGAATTTAATTAAAACTCAATAATGTTAAAAGAAATCAATCAAATTTTCACAATAAAATTTATTTCTGTTTTAATAATTTCTTTTCCTAGTGCAATTATTGCTGATTATTTTAATATTCCTCTAGCTTGGTTTTTGGGCCCAATGATAGTCACATCAATTGCTGCATTATCAGGTTTAAAAATAATCATGCCTAAAATTGTATTAAGCTTTATCTTGATAATCTTAGGTTTGCATATTGGAAATTACATAGATCAAAATTTATTTAATCAAATAAGTAATTGGATTTGGACTTCGTTAATTATGCTAATCTATATAATAATTTGTATTTTAATTGTTGCTAAATACTTACAAAAATTTGCAGGTTATGGTGAAAAAGCTTCAATATTTTCAGCAGCTCCTGGAGCGTTAGGTCCTTTAATGATTTTAGCTGAAAATGAAAAAACAGATTTATCTCAAGTTGCAACTTCACACTTAATAAGATTAATCATCATAATAACTGTCATTCCATTTATTATAGTAAATAACACTGGCAACGATGTTTTATTAAATGATGACTTCAATTATTTAGCTCAAAATCATTTAAATTTAATTTTACTTATTTTTGTATCGTTATTTTTTATTTTTGTTTTTGATAAAATTAGAGTTCCAGCAGCTTTGCTCTCTGGTACATTATTTGCCAGTGGTTTGTTGCAAATTACAGATATAGCATCATATAAATTACCAGATGAAACTGTAAATTTTTGTCTACTAATTCTTGGTTCTTCGGTTGGGTGTAGATTTGCAGAAAAAACTGTTAAAGAAATAGCTAATAATTCACTTCATAGTATTGTTGCAACAACTATATTAGTAGCTTTGGGATTATTTGCAGCTTATGTTGCAACTTTTTTTGTTGATACAAATATTTTAACTTTAATATTATCTTTTAGTCCTGGTGGAATTTATGAGGTAGCAGTAATAGCAATTGCTTTTGATCTAGATCCAGAATTTGTCGCTTTTCATCATATAATAAGATTGCTCTTTATACTTTTCACTGTTCCTATATTTTTAAGAGTAGTAGAAAAAATTAAGAAATAATTTCAGACAATCTTTCAAAAACTTTTTCTGGTGATAATTTTGATAACTCTGGAGCTTGTATTGCTTTAAAATTTTCTCTTTCAATACTTACTTTAAAAGGAGTTGTGTGAGATCCAAATAAAGCAATTCCTTTTGATCCTAGATGTGCTGTCATGTGAGCAGGACCTGTATCATTTGCAACAACAAATGAACTATCTTTAATTAACGCTGCTAACTGAGAAATGTCTAAAGCTTTTCCATTGTCTAAAACACAAAGGGCATTAATACTTGATGCATCTTTAATTTCTCCTGGTCCAGGTGCAGTAACTACTTTAAATTTATTTTCTAATCTTTCGTTAATCATAGAAATCAAATCATTATAATAAGGCCACTTCTTTGAAGTTAAATGAGGTGAACAAAAAGGAAAAAGAACAATATATTTTTCCAATTGATGATAATTTTTTATTTGAGATATATCTGATGGGCTCCATGAAAAATCAGGGCTTAGGGTTTGGATGGTATTAATTCCAGAGCTTTTTAACTGATGATTAAACCTAGATAAAACTGAGTCTTTATCAAAATCTTCTTTTGTAGATCCCACTGGCAATGTGGTTTCAGTAGACGACCATGTGTCTCTTGTAGCTTTAGGAAATAATATTCTTTTATAAAAAGCTGTTCTACTAGAGTTTTGTAGATCGTAAACTTTGGAAAATTTGTATTTCTTAATATTTCTCATCAATGAATATAAATAAATCAGATTAAATCTTGGTAATCTCTTATCCAAAATAACATTGGAAATATGTGGATTTTTTTTAAATAGATCAAAATATGGTTTGGTTGTTAACAAATGAACTTCATCATCTTTATGATTTTCAGAAATATCTTGAATTGCCCCACATGCTTGAGCTATATCACCCAAAGAACCGTGTTTAATAATTAAAATATTAGACATATTTATAACAACTTAACATAGTATATTTTTTAATGAATAAAATTCTAGTTGAAGTATCTGTAGGTGAATTATTAGACAAAATTTCTATTCTAGAAATTAAAAAAGAAAAAATTAAAGATCCTGAAAAACTTAAATTTATATCTAATGAACATTCGATTCTAAAAGAACAGTTAGAAAAAAATGTTAAAACAGATGAAAAAATAGAAAAATTATTCCAAGATTTAAAAGAAATAAATTCGAGATTATGGGTGATAGAAGACGATAAAAGAGATTGTGAAAAAAATAAGGATTTTGGTGAAAAATTTATAAGATTATCTAGAGATGTTCATTTTTTAAATGATGATCGAGCCAAAATTAAATTAGAGATTAACAATCATACTGGATCAGTTATTAAAGAGATTAAAGAATATACTAGTTACTAAAAATTTTAGGAAACCAATCTTCTCTCATTATATCTCCAGTTTTTAAATTAATTCCATCAAATGGTGGCGAAGTAGGCCCTCCTCTATCAATATACTTTATATCATCACCAATAAATCTCATTGAAAATGCTCTTCGAGATTTAGAAGTATTATTTCCTGTGGAGCCATGAACAGTTTTAAAATTAAACAACACTGCATCACCTAAATTAAGTTCTGGGATTAAAATATTTTTTTCAAATTCTTCTGATGAAGGTAAATCCATAAAAGAATTATCATTTTGATACCAAGATTGATTATTAGACCATTTGGTGGGTCTAATTAATTTTTGCCATTTGTGAGAACCTATAATTAATTTTAGATTATTTTTATTATCAACTTCATCTAATGGTATCCAAAAACTTCCTGAATTATTACCATCAACACAATAATAAGGCATATCTTGATGCCAAGGTGTTTCTTTAAAAGTGCCTGGTTCCTTTATGAATATATGTTCATGAAAAATTTGAGATGATTTAGAATTAGTTGCTTCTGCAACAATTTGAGCTCCAGGTGAATTAAAAATACAATCCTTAAACTCTTCTACTCTTTCCCAATTACAATAATCTTCAAAAAATCTACCATTACTATCATTTACATTCTCTCGTCCATGCTTACTGGGATTATCTAAAACCTTTTGGAAACCTTTTCTTAATGGCTCTATCCAATCTTTAAAAATATCTTTAATAATTATCACACCATCTATTTGATAATCTTTAATTTGTTTTTCAGATAAAAACATTTTTATTGTTGAAAACTATATTTTTTCTCTAAGTATTTAATGAGATTATGAATAATAAAAGTCATGAATAAATAAATTCCACCTGCAACAATAAAAACTTCTATTGGCTTAAAGGTTGTTGAAATAATATATTTAGCAACACCCGTTAAGTCCATTAATGTAACTGTGCTAGCTAAAGAAGTGCCCTTCATCATTAATATTATTTCATTTCCATAAGCAGGCAGTGATTGTCTAATCGCTATTGGAATTTGAATTTTATAGAATATTATTTTGTTTGATATTCCTAAGCTTTTACCCGCTTCAATAATACCAGGTTTTATTGTTTGAAATGCTGATCTTAATATCTCTGATGTATAAGCACCTGTATTTAAAGTGAAGGCTATAATTGCACACCAGTAAGGTTCTTTTAAAATAACCCACAGAAATGTTGATCTTAGATACTCTATTTGTCCTAAACCAAAATAAATAATAAAAATCTGAACTAATAAAGGTGTGCCTCTAAAGACATAAGAATATCCATAAGCAAATTTATTAATGAATATATTTTTGTTTAATCTTAAAATTGCAAACAACAATCCAATAAACAAACCAAAGAATAAAGAAACAGATAAAAGTTTCAGAGTAACAACCGTTGCACCTAGTAATTTTGGAAAGCTAGTGAACATTAATTCAAAATCCATTAATACCCCCTGCTATATCTAGCTTCTAATCTATTGATTAGTTTCATACTTAAATAAGTTAATAATAAATATAAAACTGCAGCAAATGAGTAGAAGAATAATGGATCTCTAGTAGATCCTGCTGCAATATAAGATTGTCTCATGATTTCAACCAACCCTGTAACTGAAATAAGAGAAGTATCCTTTAATGTAATTTGCCAAACATTACTCAAGTTTGGAATAGCTAGTCTTAACATTTGAGGTAATATTATTTTATAAAACTGCGCAAATTTACTTACTCCTAATACTTTAGCAGCCTCAAACTGACCTTTGTCTATTGATTGTATTGCTCCACGAAAAACTTCTGTTGAATAAGCACCTGAAATAATTCCAATTGCCATTGAGCCAGTTATAAAAGCATTAATCTCTATATATTCAAAATATCCAAAAATTGAAGCAACATACATAATCGCTCCACTTCCACCAAAAAAGAAAAGATAAATTACTAAAAGTTCAGGGACACCTCGAATAACTGTCGTGTAAAAATTTCCAATTAAATTTAGAGATTTATACTTAGATAATTTTAAGGGTGTAAATATTAGTGCGAAAAAAAATCCAATAAACATTGCTGTGATAGAGACAGCTATTGTCATCAGGGTTGCGTAAAATAATTCGTCACCCCAACCAGTTTTACCAAATGCTAGAAGTTCCATATAGATTGGCGACTATATATTATAGTCGCCAAATCTGAAATTAATTACATAGATGCATCAAAACCAAAGTGTTTAATGGCAAGTTTGCTAATAATACCTTTTTTTCTAGCAGTATTAATTGCTCTATTGAAGTCTTTTAGAAGTTTAGCGTCTCTTTTTCCGATCGCGTCATCTCCACCTTGTCTAATACCAACACCAACACCATTACCAAATGCACCACCTGAAAAAGTTGGTCCAACTAGTACTACTGGCTTACCTGATTTGTCAGCATAATCTGTAAATGCAACTGCTGCAGCTAAGGCAACATCACATCTTCCAGATGTAAGATCTAAGTTTACTTCGTCTTGAGTTTTATAAGTTCTAACATTCACACTTCCAACGTCACCCGATTCTAAAAAGTTTTGGTGAATTGTTCCTGTTTGTGTACAAACAGTTTTACCAGCAAGTGCACCTGTTAAAGTTTTAAGAGCTTTTTTAACATCAGATCCACCTAATGATAAATTAATACCTTCTGGGGTATCCATTCCCTCTAAACTTGAACCTTTCATTACTGCAAGTGATGCTACTTCATCAGCATAACCTTGAGAAAAAGTAATTGTTTTTTGTCTTTCAGCTGTAATTGACATTCCTGCCATAATCGCATCAAACTTTCTCATTAACAAAGCTGGAATCATTCCATCCCAATCTTGTTCAACAATAGTACATTCATGTTTCATGATTGCACAAAGTTCTTGTGCTAACTCAACCTCAAAACCTATAAGATTACCTGAAGCATCTTTAGAGTTCCATGGAGGATAAGCACCTTCAGTTCCAATTTTTACTTTGTCAGCGTAAACATTTCCGATAACTAACAAGGAAGCAAGAAGTGTTAAAATAGTTTTTTTAAATATATTCATTATTTTCTCCTTTAAATTGAAGTAATTATTTCACAGATTTAATAATTTAAAAAGAAAAATTAATGATTTATTGATGATGAAAAATTCCAAGAACAATCAAAACTTGGAACATAAACTCTAGATAATTTAGTATTTCCAAAATGATGGTTAAATACATTTAGCCAACTATCAACTTGTTTGGGCTTTTTGTCTTGACTTCCTACTTGAGCGGTAATTACGCCTTTTGGTTTCAAAATTCTAATCATCGAATCCATATTTTTAGCAGCAAGATCTATACAGAATTGATCGTCATTAAGATCTACAAAAATATGATCATAAGTATCATCCTCTACCAATTTAATACTTTCAAAAGCATCACCCCAAACACATTTTACAGAATTTTTTTCAGTTGCTTTTTTTCCAATATCACCAAGATGTTTATTGCATACATTTACAACTTCTGGATCTAGTTCAAACCAATCAATAAAATTAAAATTTTTAGATATACATTCTCTTGCTACTCCGCCATCACCACCACCAATAATAGCTGCTCTTTCATTGTTCTTATTTAAATTAAGACCAGCTCCAACAAATGTAGAGCTGTATAAATGCTCATCAGTTGCAGCAACTTGTATTTCACCGTCAATAAATAATGATTTACCAAATTGTTCTAATTCTAAAATTTCAATATGTTGACCAACTTTTGATTTAAAATCTTCAAGAACATCATTTACCACATATGATTTTTGTAATCCTGGTGAGCTATAAATGTCATGATAAAGAGATTTTGTATCTCTATTAAATTCTTTTTTAACAATTCTTTTATGAACAAATTCTTTTTTTATAATATCAATTGCAACAGATGGATTTACTTTTCCACATGTAAAAAAATCAAAACTAATTATTCCTTTTTCAGGAAATGTATGAAAACTGATATGACTTTCAGCTAATAAAGCTAAAATAGTAAAACCTTGTGGTTCAAACTTGTATTTTGAAATATTAAGAATTTCAACTTTTGCAGCTTTTGCAATGTCTTGAATTACTTTTTCATATAATGAAGGAACGTATTCTTTTGTGGTACCAATAATATCTAGAGTAATATGTTCACCAACTTTAGTCATATCTAAATTAATTTTAAAAAAGTCTTGATATAGATATTAGCACTATTTTCAATGAAAAAATATAATCGCTAAACTAGAAATTGTTAGTCTTAGTATGGAATAATTTAGCACCTTTCTTGCAATTTTCTATCCAATCAATTGAAGCACTATCATCTGCGTTATCTGAAATATATTTAAAACATCTAAACTTTATACCTTCAAGTTTACAAACTTTTGCAAGAGCGTAAGCCTCCATGTCAACTAAATCTACATCCATTTCAATTTGTTTATTAACAAAACTGTCTCCAGTTCCACAAGAATATCCTTCATTAGAATTAAGTATTTCATTAATATCATCAAATGGTGTTTCACCTAATTTAATATCTAATAAACCTCTAACGTCCATGTCTCTTTGATAAAATTTTGTTACCTCGACAAGACCTGACAAATTTTTTTTAATATTTCCTGCGGTACCATAATTAATTACTTCTGATGGATTATGTTCATGAATTAATTTAGTTAAATTATAAGTGGCGTTAACCTTTCCTACTCCAATATAATAAAAATAATTTAAACCAACAGTTTCTTCTTTCAAAGCTGCAACAAATAATTTATTCATAAAAAATGGATTTAAAAAAATATATTAGATCAATACCAGATTATCCTAAAAAAGGAATTCTTTTTAGGGATATTACTACTTTGATTAAAGATGAAAGTGCTTTTGCAGAAACTATTGATCAAATAGTTGAAAGATCAAAAAAATATGAATTTACCAAAATTGCAGCTATAGAATCTCGTGGTTTTGTATTTGCATCAGCAGTTTCATACATCTTAAAAAAACCATTTATAATGCTTAGAAAAAAAAATAAATTACCAGCTGACGTTCATTCGGTTGATTTTGAACTGGAATATGGAAAAGCAACAATAGAGGTTCACAAAGATTCTTTAGACGAAAATGATAGTGTATTAATTGTAGATGATTTAATAGCAACAGGTGGAACTGCTGAAGCAGCTGCCAAATTAGTAAAGATTTCTAAAAGTAAAGTTGCTGCATTTATATTTGTAATTAATCTATTTGATTTAGGTGGTTCAGATAATTTAGTTAAAAATAATTATAAAGTTGAAAACTTAATTAATTTTCCTGGCCACTAATTATCTATTTTAGGTCTATGATATGATTTTTTTCCAAGTAAAGCATTTAAAAATCCTAGAACCCTATGAAGATAAATTCCTTTTTTTTTACTATTAATTAAAAAGTAAAATAGTACTTTTAATATTGCAGATAAAAATGATGGAAAACACTCAAAAAATGCTTTTATAAAACCATAGTGTTTTTTATTGAAATAAAACTTTGACCAAATCCAATGCCAATTTCTTGAAAGTTCAATTTGTTCGCTATATTTTTTATTTACACCACTAGCTCCCAAATGATTAATTTTAGATTTTGGTACAATAAATATATTTTCATATTTCCTAATTCTTTTACAAAGATCATCATTTTCTAAATATAAAAAAATATTTTCATCAAAAAAATTATTATCTTTGAACTGATCTATTTTTTTTAATTTTTTAAGGTTCAATATCATTGCAAAACCATCTACAGTATCAACTTCAAATGGATCAAAATTGTTGGTTAATTTGTTTTTTTTATTAAATTTATAATTGGGAAATTTTAAATTATCAGAAATTGGAGCTATTAATCCAAAAGTATCTATTTCTTTTGAGGCAATTATTATCTCTTCAAGAGTATCATTTTTTAAAATTACGTCTGGATTTAAAATTAAAACATAGTCTGTCTTAATATATTTTAATCCTAAATTATTTCCAGCACCCATACCAAGATTTTTAGATGATAAAATACATTTTACATTTTTGTATTGATTTTCTATTTTACTGGCAAATTCTTTATTACCTGAATTTTCAACTACAATTATTTTTATTTTATCTATTATAGATTTAATGCAATCATGAATTACATCTTCACTATGAAAACTAACAATCACAACCGATAAATTTTGTAAAGATATTGTCATATCAAAGAGTTTATCCACTATACTAATAGTTTTTAGTAATGTAAAAATAATTAAATTTATGGAAAATATTATTGTCACTGGTGGCTTGGGTTTTATTGGTAGTAATTTGATAGATCTTTTGATTAAAAAAAAATACTTTATAATCAATATTGATAAAATTACCTACTCATCAAACTTTTATAATACGAATGAATTTAAAAGTTCAAAAAATTATAAATTTATTAAATGTGACATAAATAATAAAAAAATTTATAAGATTTTAACAACATATAAGCCTGTTTGTGTTTATAATTTAGCAGCTGAAACCCATGTTGATCGTTCTATAGATAATCCACAAAATTTTATTCAAAGTAATATAGTTGGCGTTTATAATTTATTAGAATGTTTTAAAAAATTTACAAAAAAATTTAAAAGTAAATTAATTCATATTTCTACTGACGAAGTATATGGTGATATTCTAAACGGAAGAAGTTCAGAAAATTATCCGTATCAACCAAGCTCCCCTTATGCAGCAAGTAAAGCTGCATCAGATCATCTGGTAAGTTCATATATTAGAACTTATAATCTGAGGGCAATAGTAACTAATTGCTCAAATAATTACGGCCCTAAACAACATCCAGAAAAATTAATTCCTAAACTTATATATAATATTCTAAATAATAAACCTTTACCTATATATGGCAAAGGCACAAACTCAAGAGAGTGGATTTATGTAAAGGATCACTGTGAAGCGCTTTTAAAAGTTTTTCAAAAAGGTAAAATTGGAGAATTTTATAATATAGGATCAAATAAAAATCTTAATAATTTACAAGTTTGTAATAAGCTAATTAAAGTATCAAAAAAAATATCTTCTATAGGTGATAAAGTTAAAATTAATTTTGTTAAAGATAGACCCGGTCATGATACCAGATATGCTTTAAACAGTAATAAAATAATAAAAAAATTAAAATGGAAACCTAAAATAGATTTCGAAAGAGGGATTAAATTAACTTTTAATTGGTATTATGACAATAAAAAATATTATTCTACTCTATCCAAAAAGGATATTTTAAAAAGACTTGGTAATAATGATTAAAAAAGGAATTATTTTAGCAGGAGGAATGGGTACAAGAATGAGTCCATTGACAAAAGCTGTAAATAAACAGTTACTCCCGATTTATGACAAACCATTAATTTTTTATCCACTTTCGATTTTGATGTTAGCACAAATAAAAGATGTCTTGATTATTGTTAATAAAGGTCAACTAGAACAATATAAAAAAATTATTCCTGATGGAAAAAGATTAGGCATAAACATTGAGTATAAAGAACAAGATGAGCCAAGAGGACTTCCAGATGCATTTATTTTAGGTGAAAAGTTTATAAATAACCAAGATGTAGCTATGATTTTAGGAGATAATTTTTTTTATGGCCAGTCTTTATCAGCAATGCTTCATAAATGTATTAAAATAAGCAAAGGAGCAAAAATTATTCTGCACAAAGTTTTGGAACCACAAAAATTTGGGGTGGCTAAAATTAAGAAAAGAAAAATAATATCTATTAAAGAAAAACCTAAAAATTTCTTTTCTGATTTAGCAATTACTGGTCTTTATTTTTTTGATAAAGATGTTGTTAAATATTCTAAAGAGCTAAAACCCTCAAAAAGGAATGAGTTGGAAATTATAGATTTATTAAATAAATATAAAAAAAATAATACGTTATCAGCTGAATTTATAGGTAGAGGTGGGGCATGGCTGGATACAGGCTCTATAGAAGATTTTTACAAAACTAGTAATTTTGTTTCTGCGATCGAAAACCAACAAGGTTTTAAAATTGCCTGTCTTGAGGAAATTTCACTTAATAACAAATGGATAACTAAAAAAGAAATTAAAAATTCAATTAAATTTTATGGAAATTGTCAGTACTCAAATTACTTAAAAAAAATAATTTCTTAAATAATGATTGAAACTAAATTTAAAGATTTATTTATTATTCGAAATGATCAATACAAGGATAAAAGAGGGTATTTCAAAGAATTGATAAGAGAAAACAAGATTAATAAAAAATTCCCTTTTTTAGTAATGTCATTTTCTAAAAAAAATGTAATTAGAGGGCTTCACTTACAGAGAAAAAATTCTCAAGGTAAATTTGTATCTGTATTGAAGGGTAAAATTTTTGACGTAGCTGTTGATATGAGAAAAAACTCAAAAACTTTTGGTAAGTATTATTCATGCACTCTAAGTGAAAAAAATTCAAAATCAATTTTTATACCACCAGGATTTGCTCATGGATTTCAAGCTTTAGATCATGAAAATTATATCATATATAGCTGCACTAAATACCGAAATTCCCAAAGTGAAATTGCAATAAAATTTGATGACAAGGATTTGAATATTAAATGGCCGTCAAATAAGATGGTGGTTTCAAAAAAAGATCAAAAAGGATTAGGTTTTAAAGATTTTAAAAAAATCATTTTAAAATGAAAAAATTAATCTTAGTCACAGGAGGTAATGGCAGATTTGCTAATGTTCTAAAAAAAAATAACAAATTTCTTAATTTTTATTTTGCCTCAAAAAAAGAATGTAATATTTTAGACATTAAATCTATAGATAAATTAATTAAAAAAATTAATCCAAAAATCATCATTCATTGTGCTGCCTTATCAAGACCAATGAATATTCATGAAAAAAATATTTCTAAAAGTATCGATCTGAATATAATTGGAACAGCAAATATAACCAAAGCTAGTGAAAAAAATAAGATAAAACTAATATATTTCTCAACTGGATATGTGTACGAAGGTAAAAAAGGAAATTATTCAGAAAAAGACCCTGTTAAACCATTTAACAATTATGGCTTATCAAAATTAGGAGGTGAATGTTCAGTTGCAATGTATAAAAATTCTCTAATATTAAGAATTACTATGACTGAAAAACCTTTTGCTCATAAAGAAGCTTTTTCTAATCTAAAAACAAATTTTATGTTTCATGAAGATTTAGTAAAAATTTTGCCCAAAGTATTAAATAAAAAAGGTGTTATAAATATTGGCGGCAAATCACAATCAGTTTACTCATTCGCAAAAAAGTACAATAAAAAAGTAAAAAAGATAAAAACTAATATCAATAATACGCTGCCTCTTAATCAAACAATGAATCTTAATAAACTTAAAAAAATTATGAAAAATTATAATTAATTTTTTAAATGGTAGCGGGAAGTGGGATCGAACCACTGACCTCAGGCTTATGAGTCCTGCGCTCTAACCAACTGAGCTACCCCGCCAAGTAATTATCGTTGATTTATAATAGTTTTATTTTTTTGTGCAATCAAGTATTTGCCTTGTTTTCCTTCTTACTGTGCCAGGAGTGTGTCAGGTATTTATGCATTTTTAGTGTGTCAGGATTTATGGTAACGTTTAGAGATTATAAAAAAACTTTTAGGGACCGTGGTTCTGGGTTTGTTGTTGAGTGGGAATGGTTATGTATAAATAATATATTGTTATGAAGCAAATCTTATAAATAAACTATCTATGCAAATACTAAGAGTTATAATACATCGTCTTAAACAGTTAATTAAAAGTCAATCAATATAAAAAAACCTTCTTATGATTAAAAAAATACCAAAAAATTGTTCTTTTTATACGGTACAAGAAATTCCAGGAATTATAAAACCCACAAAAGGTCCTTTCGATCTTAGAAAAAATATTAACAAATTACTTGGAAATTGTAATTTTAAAAACAAAAAAATTTTAGAACTTGGACCAGCAAGTGGCTACATTACATTTTATCTTGAATCTTTAGGTGCTAAAATGACATGCATAGACTTATCTATCAAAAAAGACAAATGGGACACAATACCCCACGCTAATAAAGACTGGAAAAAAAAACAAATTCAAGGAATGAAAGAATTATCTAAAGTTAGAAACGCATTTTGGTTTGCACATAAACAGCATAAATCTAAAGCAAAAATTATAGAAACTCATATAAAAAATTTACCTGAGTCAACCTCTATACATGACTATGGTCTTGTCGCTTCAGTACTTCTGCATATTCAAAATCCTTTTTTAGCACTTCAAATGATGAGTTCAAAAGTTAAGGAAAAGATGATTATTTCAGACCTTATAGATGATATGGGAACAGTTTCTAGTAAGAACAAAATTAAGATTAGCAATATTACTAAGTCTATATCGAGTAAATACTTTAAGAAAAATTCTTTAACAAAATTTTTACCAAGAAATAGTAATCCAAATTTAAATTATGATACGTGGTGGAAATTATCACCAACAACTATTGTTGAAATGATGAAGATTCTGGGTTTTAAAAAAGAAAAATATTTAGAACACATTCAATATTGTAATAAGAAACCAATTGATATGTATACAATTGTTTTTAGAAGAAAAATTAAATTAAAAAAATAGTTTAATTTCCCGCTGTCACTGTTTTAATATTCCTTGTTGTGCCTAGAGTGTGCCAAGATGAATGAAGATGTAAATTAACTTACACTGAACAAGGATAACGACCACTGACCTCAGGCTTATAAGTCCTGCGCTCTAACCAACTGAGCTACCCTGCCAAGTAATTATCGTTGATTTATAATAGATTTCTTTTATGTTTCAATAAACAAATTAAATAGATTTTAAGAACCAAGTTTTAATTATATCAAATAAATAACACCTACTATACTTACACTTAGTATTAAAAGAGATAAGAAAATTATTTTTTTTTTGAATTCTGTTTTTCTTGAAATAGTCACTCTATTTAACAATATATTTATATTTGTTGTTTTTATTTTATCAGATCTTTTGTTTCGATTTTTAATTTGAGATATATCAAATAAATTAATTTCTCTATTATTTTTTGTCATAGCTTTATTTAATCAACTATTTATGTAAATAACAAATTAATAATTTTCATTAAATAAATTTAAAATTTCGTTGTTTTAAAGGTTTTTGTAAATAATTAGCTGGATATTTTATTTTTTCAATTTCGATATAAAAATTTTTGTTTTTTAAATTTTCATTAGAAATATCACAACTTATATATCCAAATGATAAATTCTTACTATAATTAAATGAATAATTTCCAGATGTTGTTTTTCCAATAATTTTATCCTCTAAATATATTGGTTCTTCATGAAGTAGTAATGGAATACCTGGTTTGCTGTCTTTTAAAACAAACATTGCAAATTTTTTGTTAATGATTTTATCTTTGATACTTAACAATTTACTTTTTCCGATAAAATCAAATGGTTTTTTATAACTAATTGCAAAATTTAAACCTGCCTGATACTGATTTTCTTCAGGAGAAATATCATGTCCCCAATGTAAAAAACCACTTTCCATTCTCATTATATCCATTGCATGGGCACCACAATGACTAATACCAAAATCTTTTCCAGTATTAACGATTAATTCATATATTTCTTTTGCATTTTCTTTTTTTATATAAAGTTCATAACCTAATTCACCAACATAGGATAATCTTTGAACCCATACATTTTTTGATCCTAAATTAATATTTTTACTTGTCCCAAATTTAAAAATTTCATTAGAGAGATTTTCATTAGTAATTTTTGATAATAAGTTTCTACTCTTTGGTCCAAAAATTCCTAAACATATTAATTCATCTGTCACATCTTTAAACTCAACATCACCTGATAAGTGTTTTAGAATATGTGCTTTATCGTGAGTCCTTACTGCAGCTGAACTAATAATTCTGAAATGATTGCTATCAATACAAACTACAGTTAAGTCTGTTTCAATACCCGCACCTTCATTAAGCATATGTGTGTATGTACATTTTCCAATTTCATTTTTAATATTAGCTGTACATAACCTTTGTAATTCTTCGTAGGCTTTTTCTCCCTTAATTTCATATTTTGAAAAAGGAGAAAGTTCAAACAAACCAACGTTTTCTATTGTGTTTTTGCACTCAAATTCAACAGATGGATACCAATTTTGATAATTAAAACTATAATCATATTCTGATTCAGAGCCATCTAAAGCAAACCACATTGGTCTTTCATATTCTCCTGATTGACCAAAACAAGCACCAGCTTTTTTTAACTCATCGTGATATGGAAGTAACCTTTGATTTCGTGAAGTCTTGTGTTGCTTATAAGGCCAGTGCATACCATAAAGATCACCTAAAGTTTCTGTTACCCTATTCATTATAAATTTTTTTGAAGAATGAAATTTTTGAAATCTTTTAATATCTAATGAATATAAATCTTCATTCATGTAACCATTAATCATCCATTCAGCTGTAACTCTACCTGCGCCACCTGAGCTTGCAATTCCAATACTATTAAATCCGCAGCACGTGTATAAATTACTAACCTCAGGAGTTTCTCCTAACAAATATTGAGTATCAGGTGTAAAAGATTCTGGTCCTGAAAAAAATTTTCTTATTCCTGCATTTTCTAATATTGGAAGTCTTTTAAAAGACTTTTTTAAGTATGGCTCAAAATGATCAAAATCATCTGGAAATTCTCCAAAAGAAAAATCATTTGGGACAATACCTTTGTCTTTAAATGCATTTTTGGCACCTGGTTCAAAAATACCAACAAGCATTTTTCCAGCATCTTCTTTTAGATATAAACAATCATTATAATCTCTAAGAACAGGAAGATTTTTAGGAAGATCTTTCATAGGTTCAGTTATGATATAGAAATGTTCATTAGGGTATAATGGTACGCTTACTCCAATATCTTCACCAATTTGTCTGGACCACATTCCTGTAGCAAGCACAACGTATTCACAATCTATTTTTCCATTTACAGTATCAACCCCTGTAATTCTTTTATTTTTAACTAATATTTTATTAACTGGTGTTTTTTCGAAAATTTTTACTCCTTCCATTTTTGCAGCTTTTGCCAAAACATTAGTAACTCCGACAGGATCTGCCTGACCATCTTCAGGCATATAAACACCACCTAAAATATCCTGGTCATTAATTACTGGATATAAATCTTTGACTTTTTTTTTATCCAAAACTTCAACATTCACATCAAAAAGTTGTGCAGATGTTGCTTGTCTTAATAACTCTTGAAGTCGCTCTTTTGAACTGGCAACTGTAATTGCACCATTTTGTTTAAGTCCTGTCGACAGTTCAGTTTTTTTTTCAAGTTCTTTATAGAGATTTAGTGAGTATTTTCTAAGCTTTGTAATTGTTGCAGTTGCACCTAATTGGCCTACTAATCCTGCAGCATGCCAAGTAGTTCCTGAAGTCAATTGATCTCTTTCAAGAAGAACTGTGTCTTTCCACCCAAATTTTGCTAAATGATAAGCAACTGAACAACCGGCAACACCACCACCAATTACAACAACCTTTGTGCTGCTTGGTAAAGTTTTTTCCATTTAATTAGATTTTTATTGCCTCTTCTGGTGCAACATAATCATGTCCAAATACATCTGCAACTGCTTTATAAGTTACATGACCTTTATGAACATTTAATCCAGCTAAAAAATTTTTATCTTCTCCTAATGCTTTTGAATAACCTTTGTTTGCAAGTTTAACTAAAAAAGGTAAAGTTGCATTGTTTAGTGCTATTGTGGAAGTTCTCGGAACTCCACCAGGCATATTTGCTACACAATAGTGAACTACATCGTCAACAATATAAGTTGGTTCACCATGCGTTGTGGGTTTACTGGTTTCTACACAGCCACCCTGATCAATTGCAACATCAACAATAACAGAACCACGTTTCATTAACTTGATCATTTCTTTAGTAACAAGTTTTGGAGCTTCTGCTCCTGGAATTAAAACTCCTCCAACTAAAAGATCTGCTTCTGAAACTAATTTATTTAAATCTATTTTGTCACTTTGTTCTGGAATTATCTTATCTCCAAACATTTCAACAAGTTGTTTTAATCTTGCTTCAGACTTATCAACAATATGAACTTTAGCTTGCATGCCAGTTGCAATTACTGCAGCATTTTCACCTACAACTCCCCCACCTAAAATAACAACTGTTCCACCAGGAACTCCTGGGGCTCCACCTAACAAAAGCCCTCTTCCTTTTTGATTTTTCTCTAGACAGTGTGCTCCAGCTTGAACAGACATTCTGCCAGCAACGGCACTCATTGGTGCAAGTAATGGCAGTCTACCATTATCATCAGTTACTGTTTCATATGCGATATTAATACTTTTAGATTTAATAAGTCCTTCGGTTAACTCTTTTGCAGCAGCAAGGTGAAGATAAGTGTATACAATTTGATTTTCTCTAATCATATCTACCTCAACTTTTTGAGGCTCCTTAACTTTAACTATAATTTCTGCATCATTAAAAATATCAGCAGCACTATTAGCAATTTTTGCACCAACATTAGTGTATTGCTCATTATCAAAGCCTGCTTCAAATCCACCATTGTTTTCAACAATTACCTCATGTCCCTCTGAAGTAAGAGTTTTCACGCTTTCAGGGGTAAGTCCTATTCTGTTTTCTTGAGGTTTAATTTCTTTAGGTACGCCTATCTTCATAACGCTTCTCTCTATATTAATTTTTTTAAAACTAATTAGTTTTTTTGGTTTTTTTGATAGTTAGTGATACCTGTTCTAAGTTTATCAATAATTTCATCAATATGTTTTTCTTCACAGATAAATTGTGGAGCGATAATCAAGCAATCACCTGTTGCCTTAAAGTTTACTCCTGCTTCATAACAAGATTTGAAACATTCATAACCTGCTTTACCTGGCTTAGTATTTAATTTCATATCAATACCACCCATCATTCCGTATCCTCTAATATTATCAACTGACTCTAAGTCTTGAAGAGAAAATAATCCTTTTTGGAAATAAGGTGCTAAATTTTTTGCTCTATTAAAAATATCATCTTTTTCAAAAATATCTTGAACAGCTAAAGCTGCTGCTACAGCAACTGGAATTCCTGAGTAAGTATATCCATGAAAAAGTTCGACAGCACCTGTTGGTGAAGCATCCATTACAGCATCATAAATATCATCGTGGCAAGCGACAACACCCATTGGAACAACTCCATTCGTTGTAGCCTTTGCCATTGTCATAATATCAGGTGTTACTCCAAATTCATGTGCACCAAACTTAGAGCCTGTTCTACCCCAACCAGTTATTACTTCATCAAAAATTAAAAGAATTCCATGTTTGTCGCAAATTTCTCTAAGCTTTTGTAAATATCCTTTTGGTGGAACTAAAGTTCCTGTTGATCCAGCAATTGGTTCAACAATACAAGCAGCAATATTTTCACCACCAAAGTTTTGACAAATAGTTTCTAAATCATTTGCCAAATAATCTCCAGTCTCTGGCTGTCCACTAACAAACTTATGTTCTGGCAAATGCGTATGTCTAATGTGTTGAACACCTGGCATTAAAATACTTGCAAATGTTTTTACATTATTAACCATTCCACCTACTGAAACACATCCAATATTCATTCCGTGATACCCTCTTTCACGTCCTACAAATCTAAATCTTTGAGCGTCTCCTTTAGCTCTATGATATGCAACTGCAATCTTAATAGCAGTTTCAACTGCTGTAGATCCACAAATTGTAAAAAACATTTTATTAAGATCACCAGGTGTATGTTTTGAAATTCTTGTAGCTAATTCAAATGATCCACCAAAACCTTGTTGAAATGGTTGAGCGTAATCTAAAGTCTCCAACTGTTTTGTTACAGCTTCTGTAATTTCTTTTCTACCGTGGCCTAAAGGATTACAAAATAATCCTGAGCTTGCATCAATTTGAGTTTTTCCATGGTGAGTTTTTAAATAAACTCCTTTAGCTTCAGTTATTAATCTTGGGTTTGCTTTAAAATCTTTATTTGATGTAAAAGGCATCCAATGTTCATTTAATGAATTTGGTACTGAAGTTCTATTTTCTGAGCTCATAAAAAATTTCTCTCTTTGTAATTAATTTTGTATTTTTAAATCTACGTCCTCTCTAGACTAAAATAAATACTTTAAAAGAATATTATTGACACAACTACAGATTGTATAAATTGTTTTTTTTGTTTTACATCAAGCCTAAATTGAATTTTAATAAGGTTAATTTAATTAAATTAACAAGAGGATAATAATGAAAAAAATATTAAGTTTTATTCTTGGGTCTATCGTTGCTCTTAACCTTTCTATGTCAGTTGCAAATTCAGCTGCTAAAGAAGTTAGAGTTGCATTCTTTCTAGAATGGCCAACGCCAAACCAAGAAGATAAAGTTAAAGGTATTTACGAAAAAGCTCTAGGTGTTCCGGTTAAATGGACTAACTTTTCAAATGGTGGTGCAATGACTGATGCTATGTTAGCAGGAGATATTGATATTTCTTACTCACAAGGTTTAGTGCCATTCATTAACGCTGTTAAATCAAAAGCTCCTTTAAAACTTGTAGACATTGCTATGGAATATGGAATGGGTGGAACAACTTGTGTTACATCTAATGCTTCTGGAATTACAAAAGCAAATGGCTCTGAGTTAGAAGGTAAAAAAGTTGCTGTTCCGCTAGGAACAATGGCTGAATATGTTTTTGACGAAAGTATGAAGGTTATTGGAGCTGACAGAGCTAAAATGGATGTTATTCAAATGGATCCAGAAGAAGGTGCTGCTGCATTAGTTAGTGGTGACGTTGTTATGGCTTGTCTATTTGGTGGTAACTCTATCAAAGCTGCAACTGCAGTTGGATCAAGACTTTTAACTGTTCAAGAAGCTAGAGATGCTGGTATTTTAGGTATAGATATTACATCTGTAACTGACAAATTCATGAAAGAAAATCCAGGTATGTTAAGAACTTTCATCGAAGTAACTCACGAAGCAAATGCTAGATATGCATCTGGTAAATCAGATATGGGTGTTATAGCTAAAGATGCTGAAATGAAACTTGGTGATATGAAAGAAACAATCGGTGGATTTAAATTTCTTTCACCTGCTGAGACTGAAAAGTCTATGACTTCTGGAAACCTTGCTGGTTTCTTAAAAGGAATGGATACTCCTAACGGAGCAGTTGACACAAGCTTTTTACCTCTTTAATTTTAGAGCGTAAAATAAATTTTAATAGGCGCCAATTAGAAATAGTTGGTGCCTATTTTTTTAAAACAATCTAATATAAAGTTTGCTTATGAGTGATCTTATTTCACAAAATCTAAACATGATTTTTAAAACTCCTAAAGGAGAAACAGTTCACGCATTAAAAGATGTTAACTTTACTTTAAAAAAAGGAGAGCTTTTAACAGTTCTTGGGCCTTCTGGATGTGGGAAAACAACTTTACTTAATATTACAGCAGGATTTTTAAGACCAACCTCAGGTCAAATCATTTTAGGTGGAAATGAAATTAATGGACCTGGTGTTGAAAGAGGAATGGTATTTCAACAAGGAGCTCTATTTGAGTGGCTAACTGTTGCTGAAAATGTAAATTTTGGATTAAGAATGAAAAAAGAGGATCCAATTCAAACTGCAAAAAAAGTTGAGGAGTGGTTAGAAATTGTTGGTCTTCAAGGATTTGGTAACACCCCTACTTATCAATTGTCAGGTGGTATGCAGCAAAGAGTTGCTCTTGCAAGATGTTTGATTAATGATCCAGATTTGATTTTAATGGATGAGCCTTTAGGAGCGCTTGATGCACTTACTAGAGAAAAAATGCAGTCTTTAGTTTTAAAGATTTGGAAAGAAACTGGAAAAACAATTATTTTAATTACTCACTCAGTTGAAGAAGCGCTATTACTCGGTGAAAGACTTTATGTAATGGCGCCAAGACCTGGAAGAATTCACAAAGAATATAATCTTCCTTTTGCATCAATGGGATTAAAAGAAGATTTAAGAGACATTAAAAACTTAAAAGATTTTACAAGTAAAAGAGAAGAGATTTTAACCATGATTTGGAACATGGAGGAAGAAATAATGGGTAAAGAGATATAAAATGTTTACTCAATTTATCACCTTTGCAATTATTGTGGCCATCATTGGCTGCATTATGTATGGCAGAAAACTTATTAGAACTGAAAAAGTTGATGCAGTTTTTGGAAATCCTGAAAGAGCAAAAGGAGGTACCCACTGGATTATTGTTGGAAGTAGTGTCATTTTACTTACATGGCTTTATTATTCATGGGATATAGCTAAATCGTTTTATCCTCAATCAGCTAACGAATTATGTCAAGTTGGAAAAGTAAATGACTCTTTATTATCTTTAAAATATTTATTTCCAATTGAAGAAAGAGAATTTAAAAGTACATCAATTATTAAAGCTGAAAATAAAAATATAGCTAAACTTAAAAATGAAATTCAAAATTCAAAAGATATAAATGAACAACACAGATCTTTTTTAATAGGATTAATTGATAAAACTAAATCAACTATTCCATTATTAACAAATGAAAGTTTACTTGAAAATCAAACAAAAATTAAAATTTCAGAACTTGCTGGTAAAATTGATCAATTATCAAATGAATTTAAAAAAGAAGATTATCCTTATGAAAGTTTAGAACAAAGGAATAAAAGATTAATCGATGCTCAAGCTGAAGGTGGTTGGGGTGCATCTGGAACTGCTGTAGAAAATACAGTTGAAGTTCCAACAATTCCTAAGACTAATAAGGGTTTAAAATTTGATGCTGCTGCTCAAGAATTAAAAGTAATTAGTGATGAGTTCTTTAAGCTAAGAAATCATAACTTTCAGTACAAATCAGTAATGAAAGAAATCAAAGATGATGTTAAAGCATTTAGAAAAGCAGCAGATGATAGTGAAGAAGTAGCCTCAACATTAGCTAAAGATGTTCTTAAAATTGCAAGACGAATTGAATATGCAAGTATTTTTCCACCAAACACATTGGATAGTATGCAAAATTCTATACTTACATTTGATGAGGTGCAAAAAAATGAACAAGGATCTTTAAGATTAGTTGATATTCTTTTATTTCCAGCAGGAACCATTGTATCAAGTGGCCCAAATTGCTCTGAACAAGGTTCTGGTAGATGGTTACCAAAACCATCAGATACATTAAGCAAATTTATTCTTCTATCAAAACCAAGTATTGGATTTAAAAATATTCCCCTGCTTTGGTTTGAAATGATGGATGTAAGCAAAATTGTTGGTTTTGTTTTACCTGACTGGATTGCAGATATTATTCCAGGTAAATACCCTGTTCATAATGAATTTGGTGTAGTTGAGCCTAACTTTAAAAGTAAAGTTTTAAGCGTAGTATCTGGAGAGTTTAGTCTATTTAAAATTCCAATTCCAATGGGTCACATATGGGATTCTTTTTTAAGAGTATTGTTAGGTTTAGTGATTGGAATTATTTTAGGAGTTCCTCTTGGATTATTTATGGGCTTAAATAGATTTGCTAAAGGCTTTTTTGATCCATTAATTGAATTATATAGACCTGTGCCACCACTTGCTTGGGCTCCACTTATTATATCAGTACTTGGAATTGATAATGTTGGAAAAGTGTTTTTACTATTTATGGTATCATTTTCTATCATGATTATTTCTGCTAGAGCTGGAGCATCTGGAACTCAATTATCAAAAATTCACGCATCACACTCATTGGGTGCTTCTAGATGGCAAATACTTAGATACGTGATATTTCCTAACTCATTACCAGAAATTTTGACAGGTGTTAGAGTTGCAATTGGTATGTGTTGGGGAACATTGGTTGCTGCCGAGTTTTTAGCAGGAACAACTGGTATAGGTTTTGTTGAAAATGTTGCTAAAAAATACTTCCAATATGAAGTTATCTGGATCACTATTTTTGTTATGGGAATGTTAGGTTTATTGTTTGATGTAACTTTAAGAAAACTTATAGACAAATATATTCCATGGCGTGGTAAAGGGTAATAGTGAAAACCCCAATTCTTAAAAAAGAAATTATAAAAATCTTTCAAAAATATGGTCTCAGTAAAGATCATGCTTTAATTTCTGCTAATGCATTAATTAATGCAGAATTAGTTGGTGCTTATGGTCATGGTTTATCAAGACTTAAAATGTACTGTGATCGTATTTCAAAAAAAGTAATTAATCCTAAACCTAAAATTAAAATAAAGAAAATTTCTCAGTCTGTTTCACATATAGATGCAAACAATAGTATTGGTTTTGTAGCAGCAGATCTTGGAATTAAAACTGCAATTAAACATGCACAAAAAAACGGTATTGGGATGGTAGCTGTAAAGAATAGTGGTCACTATGGATTATCAGGTTATTACGCAGAACAAGCAGTTAAGAAAAATTTAATAGCAATGATTTATACAAATGCTCCACCAGCTGTTGCACCTCATGGTGCTTTAAAATCTTTGTTTGGAACAAATCCTGTTTGTTTTGGAACCCCTACTGGTTCTAAAATTCCTTTTATATTAGACACATCAATCTCAGTCATAAATAGAGGCAAAATAAGAGTGGCTGCAAGAAATAATCAAAAAATTCCAGAGGGTGTTGCTCTAGATAAATCAGGTAACCCAACAACTGATGCAAAAAAAGCTTTAGCTGGAGTTCAATTACCAATAGCGGGTTTTAGAGGATCAGGTCTTGCTTGGATGGTGGATATTTTAAGTGGTGTTTTAACTGGTGGTAATCATGCAGGAAGAGTTAAAGATCCTTTTGATGATTTTAGTGGTCCACAAAATATAGGACATCTATTTATAACTTTTAAAGCAAATTTATTTCAAAAAAATTATAATCAAAGAATTAAAGATAATATTAAAACAATTAAAAAACTTCCTAAGATTAAAGGAATTAAAGAGATAATGTATCCAGGGCAAAATAAATTTAATCGATACAAACAGAATTTGAAAAAAGAAATATCTATTCCTGATATTATAAAGAAAGATTTAGAAGCTTTAAAAAATTTTTAGCCTACAATAAAGCTTAAAGCTCCAACCGATAATAAGACTGAAGAAACTATAACCATATTTTTTAGCTTATCTTTTTTTTTTGAGTCATGAAGTCTTTTATTTAGAGTATTAATACATGTTCTTTTTAATCTAATATCTGGAGATGTATTTTGCTTTAGAACATCAACATTTATACTTGAGGTCTTAATAATATTAGATGTTCTATTTAAGCTTTTTGTATGCATTGACGACAATAAATCATGCTTCAATATATTTGGATATAATGACGTTGTCCAAAATGGGTTGACTCCTTTATTTGTATCGTTCAAATTGGGTTTTTTAAAATATATGAAGCAATTACCCAGTATATCCAATCAAATTGACGAAGATAAAATCTTTAAAATTATAGATAAAAATTTTAGTAAATTAGCACCTCGTTTTTACCCTTTTATAACTAACTGGCTAACAAGAGCTTATGGTGTATATGGCGATATTGATAAATATTTAATAGCAATCTATTTAGTAAACAGGCAATTCATTTTCTATCGGAAAAATGGTTTAATAGTAAATTTTGAGACTTTTTTTGAAAATAATCCTCTAGAAATCGACAAGATAAATATTAGTGATATTTCAAAAGATCTCAAAATACCTAAAGAAAGTGTGAGAAGAAAAGTTAAAGAATTAGAAGATAAAGCGATCATCAAAAGAGTAAAAAAAAGGATTTTAATTTATAGATCAGGTTTATCAACAGATCGTGTAAATATTGCAATTAAAGAATTGAGTTTATTGCTCTATGAATTCAATAAAATATTAAAAGATGAAAGAGAAGTTGATAATGTTTTTGAAATTGAAGAAATAATAAGTTCAATCAAACAAAATTATTCTTTTTGTTGGTATCAGTTCTACAAATTTTTATTTGATTATACCACTAGGTGGAAAGCTCAAATTAATGATTTAGAAACTTTATGTATTGGTATGACTGTAGTGATAAATGCAACACAAAGTAAACAATTTAATCCTTCAAAAAAAAACAGATCTTCATACTTTAAAGAAATTATGGGATCTGATCTAAGGGGTGTTAATGCAATGTCATTATCTGATATAACAGGTATTCCAAGACCTACTGTTGTGAGAAAACTAAAATGGTTAATTAATAAAAAATTTTTAACTATAAATGATAAAAAGTTAATTTCTTTAGATGCTAAAGACAGTGCTTTTAAAGACAGTAAAGAAATGCAAAAACAAGTTTTTTTAAGTTGGAGTAACTTTGTCTATAGAGTATTTAATCAAATTAACATTATTAATTCTTAATTTGTTTTTCTTAAGATATATATAAATATAAAACCAGTTATATACATGATTAGTGCATAAGCTGCGGTTGGTATCACATAAGTAATATCATCAAACATTAATGTTGCAACAAACACTGCTAGAGTTCCATTTTGTAAACCACACTCTAATGCGATACATTTTTGTTGAGCTATTCCTGACACAAATTTTTTAGCTATAAAATATGCTATCAACATCATTACTACGTTTAAAATTAAAACAGCTAAACCTGCTTGAGCAAGATAATTTAAAACATTATCTTTTTCTTCAATCCAAATTGCAGCAAAGACAATTATAAATAACCAGCCAGTTAATTTATTAATAATATTAATTTTAGATGAAATAAAGTTTTCAGCAAAACCTCTAACAATCATTCCAATAATAACCGGTACTGTTACAACTAGTGCCATCTTTAATGCAATGCCTGCCATTGAAATATTTTTTGAAACAACTACTCCTAAAAATTCGGCTGAGTTAATGACAACAAATGGGACTGATATGATGCTGATTAGGCTTATAATCGCGGTTAACGAGATTGATAAAGCAACATCTCCATCTGCAAATTTAGTTAATACATTTGAAGTAACTCCACCTGGTGCTGCTGCAATTATCATTAAACCAACTGCTATTGGAGCTGAAAGATCTAATATTAAAGCGATACCTAAAGCTATAATTGGCAAAATTAGTAATTGAGAAAAAAAACCAATAAAAAAATCTTTTGGAGTTCTTAGTACTCTAGTAAAATCTTTTAGTGAAAGGCCAAGACCTAGTCCAAGCATAATTAACACCAAACAAATTGGTGCTATTTTAGTTACTATTTCCATAAATTATCCTTCCAATAGATTAACTATATTATTTCAATTATAAATATCAATTCTATTAAACCTGTAATTGTAAATTGTTGTAACTACGAGAAAAATAGTGACAAACCTCATTAATTAATACTAAGTTTCAAAAATATTAACTAGAGAGAGAGGACATAATGAAAAATATAATGAAACTAGCTTCGATTGCTTTGGTTCTTTTATTTACATTGTTCGGTCTAACAAACAAAGCTTCTGCTGCAAAACTTACTTTATATTGCAGTGTTGAAATAGATGTTTGTGAAATGCTGGAACAGGCTTATGAAAAAGAAACAGGCACTAAAGTTGCAATGACAAGAGCAAGTAGTGGTGAAACATTTGCTAAAATAAAAGCAGAATCTTCAAATCCTAAAGGAGATGTTTGGTTTGGTGGAACAGGTGATCCACACCTTACAGCTGCTCAAGAAAATCTAACTGCAGAATATAAATCAAAACATTTTAATGATTTATTACCAGCAGCTCAAAACCAAGCTGTAAATGCAAACTATAAATCTGTTGGTATTTATGTTGGTGCATTAGGTTTTGGATACAATAAAGAACTTTTAGCAAAAAAAGGTTTGCCAGCTCCAAAATCTTGGATGGATTTAACTAAACCTATCTATAAAGGTGAAATCCAAATAGCTAATCCAAATTCATCTGGAACTGCTTATACAACTTTAGCAACTATTATTCAGATTTTTGGTGAAGACAAAGGTTGGGATTATATGAAAGCGCTTCATTTGAATGTGAATACATATACTAAATCTGGTTCTGCTCCAATTAAAGCAACTGGTAGAGGTGAAAACTTAATAGGTATATGTTTCCAACACGATGGTGTGAAACAAACTAAAAAAGGTTTGCCTGTTGTAACTGTTTCTCCTGCTGAAGGAACTGGTTACGAAGTTGGATCTATGAGTATTATTGCAGGTGCAAGAAATATGAAGGAAGCTAAAAAGTTTTATGACTGGGCTTTAAGTCCCCCGATTCAAACTATGGTTTTCACTTCAGGAAAATCTTTGCAAGTGCCCTCTAATACTAAAGCACAAGCTGATCCTGATGCTCCAGATTTATCAACTATAAATTTAATTGATTATAACTTTAAAGTTTATGGAGATAAAAGTACTAGAGCGGGCCTGTTATCTAAATGGGACAACGACGTATCTGTAATTCCTAGATAATATTAGGAATTAATGAGAGGACTCGTTATCTGTTGGATGCTCATAGGAGGATTGGGTTTCCTAATCTTTCCATGGTATGTAACGGGTGACGGGTTTTTCTCAATTAACTGGATTAAAGAATACTCTTTAGAAGATTACGGTTCAGTACTACCGCAAGTATTTATCAATAATAAATATTGGCTTTTGCCTTTAACCGCTCCCCTATTCTTTCCTTTAGCAACACTTAAATTAAGTCAAAATAATCCTCTTTATTCAAAGATTTTTTTATATTCAGGATTAATTGGTTTTTTTTATTTTTTTCTTCAAGGATTTTCAATTGGTATTAGAGGATGGAATTTTGAAATTTTTCAATCAATATTTGGTGATGTAGAAAATCAGTTTGGCGTAGGATCTGGTGCGGTTTTAACCTGTTGTACATTTATCTTTTATATAACACATGGTTTATCTTCAAGGGGATGGCTAAATGGTGATAATTTTATTGTTGGTAGTATTGGAAGCATCATCATCTTAGTTTCAACTTTTGTATTCTTCCCAATTTTTAGAATGTTTACAGTTGCTTTTAAAGGGACTGAAGGTGGCTATGAAATAAGTAATTTTTCAGACAAAATATTAAATAAAGGAATTTGGGGACTGGATTGTCTTTATAGCGATTATGCTTGTGGTGTTTTTTGGAATACAATTACAATGGGAACTCTTACAGCATTTTCATCAACAATTTTAGGATTAGCTTTTGCACTTTTAATCGCAAGAACTAGTTTTAAGTTTAAAAAAACAATAAGAATACTATCTGTATTACCAATAATCACTCCCCCTTTTGTAATTGGTTTGGCAATAATAATTTTATTTGGAAGATCAGGTGCAGTAAGTACTTTTTTAGAATGGGGTTTTGATATTGAACCTTCCAGATGGATTTATGGTTTACCAGGAATATGGTTTGCCCAAACACTAGCCTTTACCCCTATTGCATTTCTAATTTTAATCGGAGTTGTTGAAAGTGTTAGCCCATCAATGGAAGAAGCATCACAAACATTGAGAGCTTCTAAGTGGCAAGTTTTTAAAACTGTTACTTTGCCATTAATGAGACCAGGTATAGCAAATGCATTTTTAATTGGCTTTATTGAAAGCTTGGCAGACTTTGGTAATCCATTAGTGTTAGGGGCAGAATATGATGTCTTATCTACAGAAATATTTTTTGCAATTGTTGGTGCACAATATGATGAAACAAAAGCAGCGATACTTGCAATGATTTTGTTATCAGTTGTACTCGTAGTGTTTTATTTACAAAACCAGTGGTTGGGTAAAAAATCCTATATTTCAATTTCTGGTAAAGGCGATAGTGGTATGCATCCTGAGCTTCCAAAGAAAACTAAATGGATAATTTATTCAACTGTACTTCCATGGGCATTACTGACATTTATTATTTATTTGATGATTATGTTTGGAGGTTTTGTTGAAATGTGGGGTGTAGATCATAGTTTCACCTTTAAACATTATATTGAAGCGTTTAGCATTGATTGGGTTAAAGAAAGAGGATTACTGTGGACTGGTACAGCTTGGAATTCATTTAATACAACATTTGCGATAGCAATAATTTCCGCATTACCAACAGCTGCAATCGGTATTTTAACAGCCTATCTTCTTACAAGGCACAAATTTAAGGGTAAAAACGCTTTTGAATTTGGTACCATGTTAAGCTTTGCAATCCCCGGAAGTGTTATTGGGGTAAGTTATGTTTTTGCTTTTAATGTTCCTCCTCTTGAGCTGACAGGAACAGGAATAATTTTAGTAATTGCTTTTGTTTTTAGGAATATGCCTGTTGGGGTAAGGGCAGGAATGGCAGCAATGAACCAGCTTGACCCTCATTTAGACGAAGCATCATCAACTTTAAATGCATCTAGCTCTCAAACATTTAGAAATATAATTCTTCCACTGCTTAAACCTGCAATCACTGCATCTCTAGTATTTAGTTTTGTAAGAGCAATGACGGCAATTAGTGCTGTTATCTTCCTTGTAAGTGCAAATTATGACTTAGCTGTTTCATACATTTTAGGAAGATTAGAAAATAACGACTTTGGTCTAGCGATAGTATATTCGTCCGCACTAATAGTTGTTATGTTGTTTACAATACTGCTTATGCAATTAATAATAGGCAAACGTAAATTAGGAAGAAGAGATCAATCTGCAGGTATATTACAAGGAAACTTAGGGTAATGAAAAAAGCTGAAGTAAAATTTGAAAATATAACAAAAAAATTCAATGAAACTGTGGCTGTTGATAATGTCAGTTGTATTTTTGAAGCTGGAACTTTAACTACTTTACTTGGTCCATCTGGGTGTGGAAAAACTACATCATTAAGAATAATTGCAGGACTTGAGAGAGCCACAAGTGGAAAAATTTTAGTTGATAATGAAGACGTGACTATATTGCCAGCAACTGACAGAGATGTCTCGATGGTATTCCAGTCTTACGCTTTATTTCCGCATATGAGTGTTATTGAAAATGTTTCTTATGGATTAAAAATGATCAACGTTAATAAAGAAGAATATACAGAAAAAGCATTAGAAACTTTAAAATTAGTAAACTTAGATGGATATGAAAACCGAATGCCCTCAGAATTATCTGGAGGTCAACAACAAAGAGTAGCTGTTGCTAGAGCAATTGTACTAAAACCTAAAGTATTATTATTTGATGAACCTCTTTCAAATTTGGATGCAAAACTTAGAAGACAAGTTCGTGAAGATATTAGAGAAATTCAACAAAAACTTGGGGTAACAACAATTTATGTAACACATGATCAGGAAGAAGCTTTAGCAATATCAGATAAAGTTATCGTTATGAATAAAGCAGTGATTGCTCAACAAGGGAGTCCTAAAGATCTTTATAATTTTCCAAAAAATAAATTTGTTGCTAATTTTATTGGTGATGCAAATGATGTCTCTGCTGAAATAATTAATAAACAATCAAATACCTACGAACTTAAATTAGCTGAAATGAGTGTTAAGATTGAAAATAATCAAGATTTTAAAGATAAAGTTACTTTAGCTTTAAGGCCAGAAAAAATAAAAATCGAAAGAAACAATAACAATAATTGTATTCATGCAACAATTAAAAACGCTTCTTTTGTTGGTAGTAGCTATCAATATATTTTAAACTCTAAAATAGGGAAGTTATATGTTGTTTCAGGAGATACAAATGACGTATTTAAAGTTGGAGAAGATGTATTTTTAAATATTGATGAAAAAGATATTAAAATTTTAAATTAGTAAACTGACCACCTCTTTCATCGTAAGGGTCGTATTTCAAGCCTCTTAAGAATTTTTTAATATCATTCACAAGTAAATCTGGCTTTTCCAATGCAGCAAAGTGGCCTCCTGCTGGCATTTCAGTCCATTGTTTAATGTTAAAAATTTTCTCAACGTATGATCTAGGTGGCCACTCAGACATTTCAGCAGGAAATATTGCTGCTGCAGTAGGAATCTTTATTTTTTTGAAATTACTTGGAAATAATCTTCCCCCTTCTTCTCTTCTTCCATAATAAATCCAAGTAGCTGTATTGAAAGTTTTAGTTAAAACATAAACCGTAATATTTGCTAGCAATTTATCTTTTGAATAAACACTCTCTATATTTTTATCTTTTAAATCAGACCAACCATGCATTTTTTCTAATATCCAAGCAGCAATACCAACAGGACTATCCATCATTCCATAACTTAATGTCTGAGGCTTAGTTGCTTGCTGCGTTCTATATCCATCTTGCATAATTTGATCTTTATCAAATCTTTCTTGCCATTTTTTTTCTTCATCAGATTGAGGTCCATCTGGATGGCGCATTGTAAGACAATTTATATGGATTGCTTTACAAAATTTGGAATGATCATAACCAAGCCAATTTGCAATTGTTGCTCCCCAATCTCCACCTTGGGTAATATAATTTTTATATTCAAGATTTTCTGTCATGAGTTTGTTAAAAATTTCAGCCATCTTTCTTGGACCAATAGGTTTTAATGGCTTACTAGAAAAGCCAAAACCAGGTAGTGAAGGAACTATTACATCAATAGAGTCCTTTTTATCCCCTCCAAATTTTTCAGGATGTGCAAGTTTTTCTATAATTTCTAAAAATTCAACAACAGATCCTGGCCATCCATGCAGAAGTAACAATGGAACAGAATTTGGATTACTTCCTTTTTCTTTAATAAAATGAATTTCATGCCCATCTACATTAGTAGTAAAGTTTGAAAATTTATTAAGTTCTAACTGATGTTTGTTCCAATCAAAATCTTTAATCCAATAATCACACAATTCTTTTAAATAATTTTTATTAGTTCCATGATCCCAATTTTCTAAATCAACCATAGAGTCCCAAGGATAATCTTTTACTTTTTGATAAACCAAAGATATTTCTTTTTCAGTAAAATTAACGTTGAATTCTTTAATCATTTAATAAAATCTAGTATCTAAAAAAATAAAAACTACTATATACATTTTTAAATTTAATTATAATCATTGTTTATGCTTTCAAATAAAGAAATTATCTGTCCTAATAATCTGCTTGATGAAGCTCATAAGAAAAAAGGTGTAAAAGTTGCAGTTGTAAATGCTGGTAAACCATTGCCCATGCTTTCAGTTCAAGATGCGGTAAATGAAAATTTAATAGAACCTATTTTTATTGGAGATAAAAAAGAAATTCTAAAATGTGCTGAAGATTTGAAATGGGATATTTCTCAGTATGAAATTATTGATGAACCAGTAGAAAATAATACTGCAAAAATTGCTGCAAAACTTGCTAGCAAAGATAAAGTAAAGATAATTGTTAAAGGTCATATTCATACCGATGTACTAATGAAAGAAGTTTTAAAGCGTGAGTATAATTTATTAGGCAAAACTCGATTAAGCCATATTTGGCATATGACAGTAGAAAAGGATGATAAGCCATTAATCATTACTGACGGAGCTTTAAATGTTTTACCTAATGTAAAAACAAAAATGCATATTCTTAAAAATGTAATTAATTTTTCTAATAGAATAGGAATAACTAGACCAAAAATTGCTGTTTTATCAGCTACAGAGGAAGTTTTAGATAGTGTTCCTAGTTCTTTAGATGCAGCAGAAATAACAAAAATAGCAAAAGAAGAAAACTTAGAAGCTGATGTATTTGGCCCACTTGCTTTTGATAATAGTATTTCAAAAAAATCAGCAGCAATAAAAGGAATTAAAAATATAGTGGCTGGTGAAGCTGATGTATTATTGGTTCCAAGTGTTGAGACTGGAAATGGTCTAGTTAAAATGATGATTTATTTTATGGGAGCATGTGCGGCAGGAGTTGTGGTTGGTGGAAAAGTTCCAGTTGTAATCACAAGTAGATCCGATGAAGCTCAGGCAAGACTAGCATCTATTGCTGCTGCTGTAGTTGCCCTAGATTAATTCAAGGTATTAAAATGAGACCATTTGATTATATAAGTCTATATTTCCTAGTTATTATCTTGTGTGTTGTTAGTGTTAATATTGGTTATAGATTTTATTTTTAAATCATTGAATTAAAACATTTTATACTTTATTAAGAACCTCTTAAAATAAAGGAATTAAACAATGGCTATACAATATTTAAAAAAATCACCAAAAACTTCTTCAACAGATGATACAAAAACAAGAGAAATAGTTGAAAATATTTTAAAAGATATTGAGCAATCTAAAGAAGAAGGTTGTAAAGAATATTCTAAAAAATTAGATAAGTATGAAGGTGATGTAGTCGTTTCAAAAGAAAAAATTGAAGAAATTAAAAAGAGTTTAGATCAAAAAACAAAAGATGATATTCAATTTTCTCATGAAAGAGTTAGAAAATTTGCTGAAGCACAATTAAAGAATTATGGTCAGGATTTTGAAGTTGAATTATCTGATGGGTTGTTTGCAGGACAAAAACTAATTCCTGTTAATACAGCAGGTTGTTATGTGCCAGCTGGTAGATATGCTCATATAGCTTCAGCTGTAATGAGTGTAACAACTGCAAAAGTTGCAGGTGTAAAAAATATTATTGTAGCAAGTTCACCAAAACCAGGTGTAGGTGTTCATCCATCAATTGTTTATACAGCGGACCTTTGTGGTGCAGATTCAATTTTAAACTTAGGTGGTGTTCAAGGTATAGCTGCAATGACTAATGGCTTATTTGGTAATGCTCCAGCTGATATATTGGTTGGTCCAGGTAACCAGTTTGTTGCAGAAGCAAAAAGAATGTTATTTGGAAAAGTTGGTATTGATTTATTTGCAGGTCCAACTGAAATAGCTGTAATTGCTGATGACAAAGCTGATGAAGAATTGGTAGCAGTTGACTTGGTTGGTCAAGCTGAACATGGGTATAACTCTCCTGCTTGGTTATACACAACAAGTAAAAGAATTGCTGATTATGTAATAAAAAGAGTTCCAGAATTAATTGCTGAACTTCCAGACTTACCAAGGGAAAATGCAGGAGCTGCATGGAGAGATTATGGAGAGGTAATTCTTTGCGATACAGATGAAGAAATGGCAACAATTAGCGATGAATATGCTCCCGAACACTTAGAACTACAAACACAAAATTTAGAGTGGTTTCATAAAAGATTAAAAAATTATGGATCACTATTCATTGGAGAAGAAACAACTGTTGCCTATGGCGATAAATGTTCTGGTACAAATCATATTTTACCTACAAAAGGTGCTGGAAGATATACCGGTGGTTTGTTTGTTGGAAAATTTATCAAAACTTTAAGTTTTCAAAGAATGTCTAAAGAGGCAACTAAAACTGTTGGAGCTGCTTGTGCAAGAATTTCAAGATACGAAGGAATGGAAGCTCACGCAAGGACTGGTGATGTAAGATTAAGAAAATATGGTTTTTCTAACTAAGATTTAACTCTATTTCCATTTTCATCAAATACAAAAATATCTTTTGAATTAAAGCCAATACTATTTTCAATAGTGTGATGGCTTGGAATTTTTGCACTGATTTCGTATTGATCCATTTTGATATAGGCTATTTTTTCATTACCTAAATTTTCAATTAAATCTACTTTTGGATTAAACTTGTATTCACTATTTTCTGAAACACTCAAATGTTCAGGTCTTAAACCTAAATAATAGTCTTTTTTAGAAAAATTTATTCCGTCAATTTTAATTGAATTTCCTAAAAATTTAATTTCGTTATTTGAAATAATATTATCACTTGTAATTTTTAAAATATTCATTTTTGGAGTTCCAATAAATTGGGCAACAAAAATATTTGAAGGATTGCTATATATTTCATCTGGTGTTCCAACTTGTTCAATATTTCCATGATTTAAAATAACTATCCGGTCAGCTAAAGTCATAGCTTCAACTTGATCGTGTGTTACATAAATCATATTTGTTTTTATTTGATTGTGAAGTTTTGAAATCTCAACCCTCATTTCAGCTCTTAACGCAGCATCAAGATTTGATAATGGTTCGTCAAATAAGAAAATTTTTGGATTTCTTGTAATAGCTCTTCCAATAGCAACTCTTTGTCTTTGACCTCCAGAAAGCTGTTTAGGTTTTCTTTCTAATAATTCTTCAATTTTTAAAATTTTTGCAGCCTGCATAACTTTTTGTTCAATTTCTTCTTTAGATCTTTTTTCAATTTTTAGACCAAATGACATGTTTTCATAAACATTCATATGTGGGTACAATGCATAAGATTGAAAAACCATTGCAGTTTCTCTTTTTGACGGATGTAGCTCATTAACTAATTGATCATTAATAAATATTTCACCCTCATCAATTTGTTCCAATCCTGCAATCATTCTTAATAAAGTAGATTTTCCACAACCTGAAGGTCCAACTAAAACTAAAAATTCATCTTCTTTACCCTTAAGATTAAAATTATTTATAATCTTATTATTTCCAAATGATTTATGAATGTTAGTAAATTTTATATTAGACATTATGATTTTTTAATTAGTTGAAAAATATCAACACCAATTTGGTTTAAAATATGGGCTATGTCAATTGGAACCCAGTTCTCTCTAATTTTTCCTTCATCATGATGATAAAAATCCATTACTCTCATTGTAACATTTTTATTGTTTGGAGGATATCCTAACCAATCATTTGAACCATAAGTTGCTTGAATACTGTGCCATCCTGCAGTTAGAGAAAATTTTCCATCTCCCAATTCAGAATAATGACCCAGTTTCCAGTAATTTCTTTCTTTAAAAGTTTTTCTAAAAGGAAGTTGATGATTATCCACAAAACCCTCTAAAGATCTTGCGGTCCCTATTCCACTTGGTCCATACCAAATCATTTTATCATGCCAAAACTCAGCTTGTGGATGATCAATAAGTTTTAATTTTAAATCTTCATCTGAATTTGTATCTAGTTCAGGTTTAATATTTAGGCTTCTTTGCATGATCAAAGCTTGTTCTAAATTTAATTTTGAAATGTTGATATCTTTTTCAAAGAAATTTACACCATCAGTATTAATTGGGTTTAGCCAATTACCTTCAGCACCTCTTGATTTATGAATAGGAAAAACTCCTGTTTGAAATATTAAATCGATAACATCTATTAAGATATGGCTTTCAACTATTTTGTCATTTTTGAGCTCATGTATTTCACAACATCTTAAATTAACCATTTTGTTATTAGGTCTAATACCAAGCCAATCTTTTTTAAAAACTCCAGAAAGTGTAGAGATTGAAGCAACTTGTATTTTATCTCTAAAAGTTCCACCAATTATTAGTTGTGTTCTTCTTTCTAAATCAGGGAAAGACTCAAATAATGGTAACCAGTAATCATCTTTAAATTTATCAAGACCACTAAACTCATTAACAGGGTGAAAACAATTAACCTTAATATCTTTAGCAAAATATTTGTTTAAATTATCATCTAGCTTAGATTTTCCAGAATGAACTATATCTGTTAAATAATTTTTTACTTTTTGCTTGTTTTCATAATTTTCTTTAGGGGTAATAATAATATTTTCGACGTCTTCTTGCCCTTTAAGTCCTGTGTCAAAATTTTCAATTTTCATATATAAAACAATTATATTTAATAAAAACACAATAAATATTATGACTGAAAGAATTGCAAGATTTAATGAACTGACACCTAGTACCTTGCCTTTTGTAGAGGGAAGAATTGAAGGTCACAAAGAAAGAAAAAATTATTCAATCGTAGGGCCAGGTGTCGCAGAAGATAGTCAACAATCAGTTAAGATTTCTGAACCTCATGGTTATAACCTTGGTGCTGTTAGTGCCAATCCAAAAAATGGTTCTGGATTACACAGTCATACAACTGCTGAAGTTTTTTTAATTTATTCTGGTAAATGGAGATTTTATTGGGGTGCAGATGGTAGAAATGAAATAATTTTAAGTAAAGGTGATATTATTTCTATGCCAACAAATATGTTTAGAGGTTTCGAAAATGCTGGTGATGAAGAAGGTTTAATTTTTGTTGTGTTGGGTAATGATGATCCAGGAATAATAACATGGGTTCCAAATGTTTTGATTAAAGCAAAAGAAACTGGTCTAGCTTTATTGGATGATAATTCATTAATTGATCTAAAAGAAAGTAAAATACCTTCTAATAGTAAACTATTAGAGCCTATCACAAATGAAATGCTGCAAAAGTTTGATAATTACCCAATAAATGAAATTGAAAAGTTTATTTGTAGATTTAAAAATCAAACTAATCACGAGATTGATTTACATAATGGAATTAAATTAATTCAGGTTATTGGAAGTGATTTTTCCACCAATAAATATGATCATTTAATTAATCATAATACTGGTTTTAATTTAAGTATTTTAAAAGCTAAAAAAGGTCTAATTGAAGATTTAATCTTTGATAAACCAACCATTTTATTTTCACAAAAAGGAACTTGGAAAGTTAAAATTGAAAAAGATGAATTTAATATTAATTCAAAAGATACATTTTCCCTTCCGTTAAATACTAAGGTTAGTATTTCTATTGATAATAATGAAGAATGTTTTTTAAATTGTGTTAGTAAAGCTTAATGAAGGGCTTTGATAAAAAATACAGAGATTTTCCAGACTATATTTTAAAAATTACTAAACAGATATGGGAAGGAAAAGATGTAGATTCAATTGCTGATTTTTATACTGATGACATTCCAGTTAGGTCTCCTTTTGGAATTACCTATGGCAACAAACCAGTTATAGAGGCAACTTATAATACATTAAAAGAGTTTCCAAATAGACAATTGTTAGGAGAAGATGTTATTTGGAACGGTAATGATGATAAAGGCTATCATTCTTCACATAGAATTTTAAGCAAAGGAACACATTTAGGAGATGGATTTTATGGCAAACCCACTGGTAAAGATATTTATTATAGAGTAATAGCAGATTGTGCTTGTAAAGATAATCAAGTCTATGACGAATGGATTGTAAGAGATCAAGGAGCAATGGTAAGACAAATTGGTTATACTCCAAAAGAATTTGCTCAAATAATGATTGATAAAGAAGGCGGATTAGAAAAAGCTAAAAAATTATTTGATAAAGATGATATAAAAACATCAGATTACCAACCTGAGAAAATAAAAAAAAACTCTGTGGGTGAAAAGTATTCAATAATATTAAGTAAAGTTTTTGAAAAAGGATATGATTTTAAAGATTATAATAGAGCTTCCAGTATTTACTGGCCAGGAAATAAATTAGGTCATGGGAGAGAGGATATTTCTAAATTTTGGAACTCTTTAAAAAATATTTTTACTGATGTTAAATTCACCATTGAACATGTTGGATATTTAGATGAACCTAACAAAAACCCTAGAGCATCTATTAGATGGTTTCTAGATGGTATTCATTCCAAAGATAGTGAAGACTATGGTAAAAAAACAAACACTAAATTATTTATTATGGGAATAAATCATGTGGAGTTAAATCAAGATGGAGTAATAAGAGAATGGGTTTTGTTTGATGAAGTTGCGATCTGGAAACAAATTCTAATGAATAATAATTAAATGACTAGAATTAAAACAACACATGTTGGAAGCTTACCAAGATCAGACGAACTTTCTGATCTTCTTTTTAAAAAAGATAAAAAAGAGAAAATAGATTTAGATAATTTTGATGCAGTAGTTAAAAAAGATGTAAAAAAAATTGTAAAAAAACAAATTGATTTAGGTGTTGATTTTATAAGTGATGGAGAAATGTCTAAGATTAGTTATGCAACTTATGTTAAAGATAGAATAGATGGCTTTTCAGGTGAAAGTGAAAGAAAAGCTCCAAGAGATCTTGATGATTTTCCAACATTTAAAGAACGAATTGCAAGAACAGGTGGAACACCAACTTATACAAGACCTTGCTGTACTCATGAGCTAAAAATTAAAGACACTTTATCTTTAACTAAAGATATCAATAATTTTAAAGATGCTCTCAAAGAGAATAATCACAATCAAGCATTTATGAATGCAGCTTCTCCTGGGGTAATTTCTGCTTTCTTACCAAATAAATTTTATAAAAATGATGATGAATATTTAGATTCTTTATCAAAGCTTATGAAACAGGAGTATGAGGAAATTGTTTCTAATGAGATACATTTACAGCTAGATTGTCCTGATCTTGCTTTAGCTAGACACATGACATTTAAAGATTTATCAGAAGATGAATTTTTAAAAAGAGCAGAAAAGCAAATTGAATTTCTTAATCTGTCTTTAGAAAATATTCCACAATCTAAGATTAGAATGCATATTTGTTGGGGTAATTATGAAGGACCTCATTCACATGATATTTCTTTAGATAAAATTTTACCTTTAATTTTAAAAGCAAATGTTGGGACGTATCTACTTGAGTCATCAAACCCAAGACATTCTCATGAATGGCAAGCATTTGAGGGCATTAAATTACCTCAAGATAAGATTATAGCTCCGGGTGTGATCGACTCTACTACTAATTTTATAGAACACCCAGAGGTTGTAAAAAATAGACTTATTCAGTTCTCAAAAGTAATTAACAAAGATCAATTAATGGCTGGAACAGATTGTGGATTTAGTACTTTCGCTGGATTTGGAAATGTTGACGAAAACATAGTTTATAAAAAATTAGAGTCCCTTGTAATTGGTACAGAGTTAGCATCAAAAACTATTTAATTTTTTTCTTTAAAATTATTTAAAAAAACGACAAAATGTCCTTATAAATACTTTTAAGTATTTGATAGAGTTTAGTCTCTTAATTTAAAGAAAGGTAATAACTATGAAAAAAATATTAATCGCATTATCATTTTTAGTATTTGGTACTTATGCTAATGCAGACTGTAATATTAAATCTGGATCAATCAATATTTTAGCTAATGATTTTCCAGCACTAAGAACTCTTGTTGATACTGCTAAAGAATGTAAAGGAAGTGCAGACTTTAAAGTAACACATTCAGCAGAGCATAATAAAATTGCTGTGCCGGCATTAACTGCTAACCCTTCAGAATTTTCTGTTAGAGTAGCAGCAAACAGTTCAATTGTTCCATTAATGAATAGTGATTTGATTAGACCTATGAATGATCTAGTTAAAAAATATGGAAAAGGCATTCAAGACTCTCAGTTAATTACTATTGATGGAAAAGTTATGGCTGTAGCATTTATGGCTAATACTCAACATTTATATGTAAGAACAGATGTTTTAAAAGCTAATGGTATTGCAATACCTAAAACTTATGAAGAAGTTGTTGCAGCATCTGAAAAAATAAGAGCAGCAGGAAAAATGAAATATCCTTACGCTGCAGCTTATAAAGCTGGCTGGAACTTAGCTGAAGAGTTTGTAAACATGTACATTGGTCATGGTGGTGAATTTTTTGAAGCTGGGTCAGCAAAACCAAGTATTAATAATGCTAAAGGTGTAGCAACTCTTAATATGTTAAAAAAATTAGCTGATTTAAGTAATCCTGATTATTTAACACATGATAGTGAAGCAATTAAAGTGGAATGGGAAGCTGGAAATGTTGCCATTATGACTTTATGGGCTTCAAGATCTGGAACTCTTTTAGATGATGAAGGTGATGCTAAAATTACTGCAGCTACTAAACTAGTTGCACCAGCAACTGTTGGTGGTGGAAACATTCCTGCTGCAACACTTTGGTGGGATGGATTTACACTTGCTAAAAATAGACCAGATGCAGATGCAGAAGCTTCTTTTAGAGCAATGGCTCATGCCGCTTCTTCAAAAGAAATGGTAGCAAAAGCTTCAGACCAAGCGGTTTGGTTAGTTGAAGGATTTGTTCCAGGACCAAAATCTGTTGGTGTAATTGAAGCAGTTAAAATGGGTGCAAAACCTTATCCAATGTTACCTCAAATGGGACTAATGCACGGTGCCTTGGGTAATGAAATTGTTGAATTTTTGCAAGGAAATGAGACAGCTGAACAAGCATTAAAAGATGTTGAGGCTGCTTATAATACTAAAGCAAAAGAACAAGGTTTCCTATAATATCTAAGAATCTTTAAGTGGGGATTTATTCCCCACTTAACTAAAATTCATGCCTAATAAAAGTTTTTTTTGGTTTTTTTTACCAACTGGTTTAGCAATGATTTTATTCATTGGCTTACCTATTATATCAACAGGTGTTCAGTCTTTTTATGCTCAACACGATCAGATTTTAAAAGAAGTTAAAAAATGTGATCCATTTGGCTGCAAGGTTTCAGTACAAATTGATCAAGAAGCATCTTCAAAAATTAGGGAAGAAAAGCCACTCGGAAAATTTAATGGTTTTGGAACTTATGTAGACAGAAATCATTTAGCAACTGACCAATTATCTAATTTTTGGAATGAGAGCAATTCAACTGGAGAGTTTTTAACTAAAGTAGGCAATCTACCTTTTTATAAAGCATTAATTTTTACTTTTACTTATTGTATTATAGTTACACCATGTGTTTTATTATTAGGGTTTGTTATAGCCCTTAGTCTAAATTCAATTTCTAGAAAAATAAGAGGTGCATTAATCTTTGGTACAATTTTACCAATGATCGTAACTCCATTAGTGGGTTCTTTAGTTTTATTTTGGATGGTAGATGCAGAAGGAATTATTGGAGCGAATTTACAAATATTGATGAATGATCCTTATCTATCAGTTAAATCTTCTAAAACACTGACTTGGATCACAATTATTATTTATGGTATTTGGCATCACTCCCCTTTTGCTTTTGTGGTATTCTATGCAGCTTTACAAACAGTTCCTCAGGAACCGTTAGAAGCTTCTATTATTGATGGTGCTTCAAGATTTCAGAGAGTTAAGCATATTGTTTTACCTCATATTTATCCTGTCGTAACATTTGTAGCTTTAATTTCTTTAATGGATAACTTTAGAGTATTTGAACCTATTATTGGTTTTAGCGCACAGGGTAGTGCTCAATCATTATCTTGGTTGATATATGATAATTTAGTTAATGAAGAGGTTATTTTATTTGGCTCAGCAGCTGCAACTTCAATAATGACAATAATTGGAATAGCAATAATACTAACGCCAGTTTTAATAAGAACTTGGAGAGAATTTAGAACAAATAGATAATAATGGATTACGGATTAGATAAAAAATCAAATAGTTTAAAAACCTTCAATACTATGTTTATAGTTATTTGGTTATTGCTAGCATGTTTTCCATTTATTTGGACTTTCTGGGGTTCTTTTAAAGTAAGAGCAGACTTTTTTTCAAGAGCTGATTGGTGGTATGCAATAACAGCTTTCAACACATTATTGGAAACTGGTAAAAGTTTTACAACTGAAGCTTATAGTGGTGCATGGTTTGAAGGTGAATTTTGGAAAGCATCAAGAAACACGATAATAGTAACTGTAAGTGTAGTGTCTGTTTCTTTGTTTCTTGGAACCTTAGGAGCTTACGCTTTATCAAGATCTACAAAAAATTATGCATTTTGGATTTTAATTATTGCATTAGTATTTAGAGCTATGCCTCATATAACCTTAGTTTCTGGATACTTATTTCCTTTTTTTCAATTACAAATTTGGGGAATTCTACCTACAACAATTGTAGTGTTAATAGCGATTAATCAACCATTTACACTTTGGCTACTTTATTCTTTTTTTAAAACTGTTCCAAAAGAACTTGACGAAAGTGCACTAATAGATGGATGTACATACTTTCAAACATTCAGACATATAATTATGCCTGTGATGTGGCCAGGTGTTATTACAGCTGGTTTATTTAGTTTAATGCTTGCATACAACGATTTTACTGTAACAGCGTTATTGCTTAATCAAGAAAATCATACAATGGTTCCTAAAATTCAGAGTTATCTTGGAACCAATCAACACGAAGGTAATTTGATGTGGGCAGTTTCTGCAGTAGTTTCTGCTACAGCACCTTTATTCTTATTAGTAATGTTTTTTCAAAAACAAGTGATAAGTGGTTTGACTGCTGGAGCTGTGAAAGGTTGATAAAGTATAAAGCGGTAATATTTGGATCTATTGGAACAATAGTAGAAACATCAAATATTCAAAGAAAATCATTTAATAAGGCTTTTAAAGAATTCGGATTAGATTGGTACTGGAGTACATCGGAATATAAAAAATTATTGGAAAAGTCAGGTGGTGAAAATAGATTATCTAAATATGCAAATAAAAAAAGTGTCAAGATTAATACCAAAAAACTAAGAGACTTAAAAACTAAGATTTTTAATGATTACTTAAAAAAAAATAAAATAAAACCTAGGGCTGGAGTTTCAAATATTATAAATTTTTGTAAAAAAAATAATATCAAATTAGGTTTTGCAACATCTACTACGGTAAATAATATAAATTCAATTTTTTTTACTTTGAAAAATACTATTGATAAAAAAGATTTTAATTTTATTGGTAACGATAAACTTGTATTAAGAAAAAAACCTTATCCCGATATATATAAGATTGCTCTTAAAAAGCTAAATATAAGATCTACAGAATGCTTAGCAATAGAAGATACAGAGGAAAGCATGAAATCAGCTTTGAAAGCAAAAATTAGATGTGTTGCATTTCCTGGTAAATTACACGAACATCAAAAATTTAAAGGCGCATATAAGATAATTAAAAAGCTTAATAAAAAAAAGATTTTTACTGATTTATAAATTTTTCAACTAAAATATTAAATTCATTTGGCTTTTCTAGATGAACATTGTGACTACAATTTTCAAAAATTTCTAACCTACTATTCTTAATATTCTTATTAAGTGTATCAACTTGGTCAAAATTATATGAAGTATCTTTGTCGCCCCAAACTATTAATGTTTCATTTTTAATATTTTGCAGATTGTGTATTCCCGACCAATTCTTCATAGCTATTAAAGCATTATCTGCTGTTTCTAGAGAAACATTTTCAACAGCATTTTTGCATAAATAGTAGTTTTTATCTTCATCGCCTTTTACGAACCATTTTTTTGGAACTCTTGAAAATGAAATATCAATTCCATCATTTTTCAATTTTTTTCTTGTTTCATCAATAGTTTCAAATCTTCCTGGTATTTCACCTATTGATCCTGTTGCAAAACAAATTAGTTTATTAACTCTATCCCCTATAATTTTGGTCATTTCTTGAACTATCATCCCACCCATTGAGTGACCTAATAAATTAAATTTCTGTATTTTTTTTTCTTCAAGAATATCAATAACAAATTGAGCCATTTTATTGATTGAATCTAAAGATTGGGCACTACTACTTTCTCCAAAACCAGGTAATGCCGGTGATATAACTCTGCAAGATTTTGAAAAATAATCTCTTTGATTGCACCACATTTCTGATGATCCAAGGTAACCATGTACCAAAACTAATGGAAAACCACTACCAACGTCATCAATATAAATTTTTTTCATAATAAAATAATGTAATATAGTATGAACTCAAACAATTCAAATAAAGGAGTTATTATGGCTACTTATGAATGTCCAAAATGTGAAATGTCAGTTAATGCTACTTGTGGAAAGTGTAACGAACCATTGGTAAATGATATGCTTAAATTAGATGATGGCAATGAAGTGCAAATATCAAAATGTCCCAACGATCATGGAAAAATTAAGTCTCCATTATGTTGTGGTCAAGATATGAGTTGTACAGTTTAATTTAAAAAAATTTAATAATTTCTATAAGAACATATAGAGCAATAATGCTCATAAATGTTATTATAAATAAGTTAATTCTTTTCCAAATCAAATCGCTCTGTAGATATTTTGATAATAGTTTTGATAGATACCCAATTACAAAAAAGAATAATAAAGAAGATATAGAGGCTCCAATACCAAAGTAATATTTATCAATTACCATAAAGTTTTTAGAAAAGTTTCCTAAGAAGAAAACTGTATCTGAATAAACATGAGGATTAAGATAAGTAAAAGCAATAGTTTTTGTTATTATGGATGTTACTGAGATATCCTCAATATCTTCATTAAAACTTATTTTTTTATTTTGAATAGATATCTTTCCATAAATAAAGTGAATTAAAAATAAAAATAAAAGAATATTTAAAATTAGTTCTATTGTTGTGTTAAAAAAATTACCAAAATACTGAAAAAGAAAAATTCCTAGAAAAATTAATATAAAATCCGATATTGAACAAATTAAACAAACTATAAAAACATATTGTTTTTTTAAACCCTGCTCTATTACAAATATGTTTTGAGCCCCAATAGCTAAAATAAGACTTAAACCAGTAAAGAAACCTAATAACAGAAATTCCATTAGGGTTTATTAAACTCTTTTCTTACCTTGAACAACTCTATCTAAAATTAATGCTACAAATAATATCGCAACACCTGCAAGAATACCTTGACCAACATTAGCATATTGTAAAGCTTCTAATACATCTTGTCCTAAACCTTTTGCACCAATTAGTGATGCAACTACAACCATTGCTAAACTTAACATTACAGTTTGGTTTACACCTGCTAAAATTGATGGAGTAGCTAAAGGTAAATCTACCTTTCTTAGCAAATACCATTTAGTTGCACCGTAAGCTATTGCAGCTTCCCTGATTGTCTCTGGAACTCCTCTTAATCCAAGTACTGTTAATCTAACAACAGGAGTTCCACCAAATATCATTGTAATTATAACTGCTGCAACCTTCCCTGTTCCAAAGAATGCAATTACAGGTATCATAAATACAAACGCTGGCATTGTTTGCATAAAATCCATTATTGGTCTTATCATTGAATAAAATCTTTGTCGTCTGGCGCAGAAAATCCCAAGTGGTATTCCAATTGCGATACTTAAAATTGCTGCAGTTCCAAGTAAAGCTAGTGTTGTCATTGCTTTAACCCAAAAACCTAAAAAGCCCATGTAACATAAAAAACCAGCTGAATAGATTGCAGCTCTAGGGCCGGCAGATAGCCCTGTTAAAGTCACTATTGCAGTTATGATTACTATCCAAGGTGTTTTAACAAATAATAATTCTAAAAAATCTAAAACAGATCTAATACCAATTGTAATTGCCGTAAATAATGCATCTCCTTTTAATACTGCATAATTAAAAATTTTTTCTACCCAGGCAATAGAAGTTAACCTGATATCTGGATGAGTTGGAAATTCATCCATAATTACAATTAAACCTGGAAAACTGTAGTGCACTACTGAAAAGAACATAATTACAGAAGCAAAAACTGTACTTAAAATAAAGTTTTTAGTTTCCATACCAGGGCTTATTGATTTGTCAGATAACCATTCAGAATATCTTTTTTCTAATTTGGAGTTTGCAAGAACACCTTGGACAATCTTAATTGAAATTAAAAGTGCTATTCCAAAAATTGTTATCCAGATGGCTGATGCTTCAATTCTACTAACTTCATCAATATAACCTTGCATAGCGTCTTCTAGTGATTTGATATTTCTTTTATAGACGTCAACTTTGTCAGGATTATTTGTAATAGCTGCTTCTAATTGCTTATTTCTAAACGCAATTGTTGATTGAACCTGTTCAATTTTTTGAATAGCATCTTTTGTAATATTCCCAAATAAACCTCTTATTATTTGAACAACAGAAAAAGTTTCAATAATTAGAAAAGTTAAAGCCCAATTCCAAATGTTTCTCATTCCAAACCAAATTGGTCCAAGAATTGCTGCATATAGATTAAATGAAAAAGAAAAAGTAGGTTTACTACCTATTTGTTGGAATTTCTCAATATAATATTCTGGATTTGTTTTGACAAAATCAGTTATTAACTGAGATCTTGAAGGGTTGTTAAGTTCTTTACTCACTATCTTCTCCTTCAATCACTGCTTTTAAAAGATCTGACTGCGATATAACACCAACAATTTTATTTTGATTATTATTTACAATTATTGGCTTATCTCTAGATGCTGATGTTTCGATAAGTTTACTCAACAAATCACTCTCATTAACAATTTCTAAATCATTAGTAATTTTTCCATTTTTATTTTCAAAATTTTCAACAGTTTGCATTATTGATTTAGCCTGAACAACTTTTAGTCTAGAAATACCTTTGACAAAATCAGCAACATAGTCATCTGCTGGACTTACTACGATTTCTTCTGGAGTTCCAATTTGAATTACTTTCCCATCTCTCATAATAGCAATTCGATGACCTACTCTTACAGCTTCATCTAAATCATGAGTAATAAAAACAGTTGTTTTTTTCATTTGTTTTGAAAGTTTGATAAACTCAGATTGAAGTTGTCTTCTTATTAAAGGATCTAATGCACTAAAAGGTTCATCCATTAATAAAAAATCTGGATCAGCAGCTAAGGCTCTTGCAAGCCCTACTCTTTGTTGCATACCACCTGATAATTCATGTGCAAATTTATTCCCCCAACCTTGTAATTCAACAATTTCTAAAATTTTATTTGCTGCATCCAATCTATCATTTTTACTTACCCCTCTAATTTCTAGTGGCATCGCTATATTATCTACAACAGATCTATGAGGCATTAGTGCAAAGTTTTGGAATACCATGCCAATTTTTTTATTTCTTAATTCTTGTAAATTATCTCTATCAAGCATCATTACATCCTGACCGTTGATTAAAATCTTGCCAGATGTTGGTTCTAGAAGTCTATTAATATGCCTAACTAATGTTGATTTTCCACTACCTGAAAGGCCCATTACACAAAATATTTCACCTTGCTTAACATCAAAAGAAACATCAGATACACCTATAACTGAGTTGTATTTCTCCAAAGCTTCATTTTTAGAAATTTTTTTATTTTGGATAGCATCCAGTGCTTCGTTCGAAGTGTTACCAAACACTTTCCAAACATTTTCAATTTTAATTGCTGATCCAGAAGAATCCATTTAACTCTCTTTTATTTAGGAGAATATACCCGGCAATATAAAATTGCCGAGTATAAATAATTTATTTTATTAAGATTAAAGACCTAACCAACCATCAACTGTTGATTTGTTAGCTTTCATCCAAGCTCTTGCTACGTCAGCTGGTTGTTTTTTCTCAACTGAAATTGCATAAGCCATAGCCGATACATCGTCTGCTGTTAATTGAAAGTTCTTAAAAAACTCAACAATAGCTGGAGATTTACTTTCTAAAGAAGTACCCCAACCAATTTGAATCTGTTTAAGCGCATCTTTCGAAGCAACATAAGATTTTTTGTACCAGTCAGCATCTTGTTTTGGTTGTACCATTTTGTATTTAGCTGGATCAAATTTTGGCTCTTCCAACATAACTACATCAGCCATTCCCCAAATTGCATGTGGCTTGTAACAATAAAATGCATAACCTTCGCCTTTTTTAATAGAGTCAAGCACTCTTGCATTTTTAACAGCTTCTGCTGCTCTGATTGGCTCAATTCCTGCATCATATAAACCATAATCTCTTAGTTTAACTTGATTAACATTAGCTGACGCCCAACCATCTGCTCCAATCCAAAATTCACCTTTACCATTGCCATCACTATCCATAGCTTTAACAACTTCAGGTCTTCCTAAATCTTCAATTGCAGTAATATTAAATTTTTTCGCAAATTGTTGAGAAACACAATAACCTTGGTTTCCTTCATATGGTTTGCTACTTAATTTTAAAGTTCCTTTTGGAACCAAATCATTTGTGTAAGCTTGTTGGTTTGGTAACCAGATGTCAGGGTGAACTTCAATCTCACCTTTACTTCTGTCGATCGCACCATAAATAGCAGTGTTGTTTCCTGGAACAAGTTCTGCTTCTCCACCCATTTTATCTATAACAACTGCAGCTAATAAGTTTGCAATAGCTGTTGCACCTGTCCAACCTGGATCTCCAATTTTTACCTTCTCAGCAAATGTCGAAAAAGTAGCAAAAAGTGAAATTAATCCAGCTACAAGTGTAGTTTTAATTATTCTCATTATCTCTCTCCTATTAATTTAAAAAATTTAGTCTAACGCGAATGAACAAAGTGAGTCAAAGGAAATAAAGTTATAAAATGTATATATAACTGTATCTTTTTAAATTGTTAAAAATTTCTAAAATTTTAACTTATAAATCAGAAGTATACTCACCACGCGCTGGGTAGTTTTTTGTAATTGAAAATTCAACACCTTTTAAGAGTTCTGCAAAAGAAGGTCTTGCAAATGGCATGGTTTGGGTTGCACCATAATACAACGTTTTATCAGGTTTGATTAAAAATATTCCTGGTTCTGAAAATTTTGCAGGCTCTTCAATACCGATAGATGTTTTGCCGATCCCTTCCGATATATATAGTCCCCATCTTTTAGCATCTGCTAAGTTTAGATCATAACCAAATTTTAAGTCAGGAAAGGCAACTTTAGCCTCAAACTCTCCAGCTCTTTCTTTAGTATCCGATGAAACAACAACAATTTCTACACCTTTTTCTTGATATTCTTTTTGTAATCTTCCTAATTCTTTAATTTGTAATAAGCATAAAGGACAATGTAAACCTCTATAAAAAACTATTAAGTTAAAGCTTTTTGGATTTTCTTTATCTAGATCAAATTCACTATTGTTTGTTAGAGGAAATTTTAGATCAGGAACTTTTGTTCTAGGTATTAGCATTTGTTGAGTTTCTATATGAGTAAATATAAATAGCAACTTTATTTATAACTAATCCAAAAGAACTAAACCTTTTTCACAAAAGAAATAATAGCACCCATAGTCGTCAAAAATCCAGCTAACGGCAAGATTGCAACTGCGTATTTCTTTGGCATATAATTCTCTTTGAACTCAATACCTTGAAAGCTAATTTCAAAATACCACATTTCCCAATACTTTCCACGCATACCCTCTACAAGTTCAACTCCATAAATCATCAAGACTATACCAATTACCATAATCATAATTTTCCAGAACTGCCGTATATAGAGTGACAGTTTATTTGGCAATTTTTCATAAATTAAATTTAAAGCTATGTGTTCATTATCTCTAGCTGTCAGTGAAAGTGCTATAAACATCAACCAAATATTACTTAACACTGTTAATAGATCGCCCCAAACAGGCGGATTATTAAAAACATATCGCATGACAACGTTATAAAGAGTGAAACCAACCATCGAAGCCAAAAATAGTGAACACATGGCTTCTAACATACGATGGATAAAACGGTCAAAGTTGTTAAAAAATTTTAGCATTTCTAATTACTCAATAGGTTTGGAAGAAACATGGTTAACTCTGGAATAACGAGAATAAAAAATAAAAGTAAAAATAGCCCAATTAAATAAGGAATTAATGCAATAGCAACTTTTTCTAAACGCACTTGTGCTATTGTTGCGGCAGTAAAATAAGCAACACCAACAGGTGGTGTTACTGATCCTATTAAGAAGCCAACTATTACAACAATAGCTGCTTGAACCTCAGGAAAGCCAGCTTGTGCCATAACATTAACTAATACTGGACCAACTATAATAATGTTTACCGCTGAGTCCATTACAGTTCCAAGAAGAAAAATAAATAGAATAACTGCTAAAATAAAAATGATAGGGGATTCTGTAAGACTTAAAAGCCATTGTTCGAGATCACCGATCGCACCTAGAGAGGTAAGTAACCAGCTAAAAGGTCCTGAAGCAGCTATGATAATAAAAACCATTGCTGAATTACGGAATGCTCGACGAAAAGCACCAGTGCAATCTTTCCATTTAATAGTTCGATAAACGAATACACCTGTAAATAATGCAACCATTGCTGTGATAGCGCCTGCCTCAACAACTGATGCAACCCCTCCCATGACTGAGCCCACTAAAACTAAAGGTATCAAAAGGGCGAATGAGGATCGGTATAATTCTTTACCAGCTCGACGTATTGAAAATGGTTGATCACTTCGCTCGAAGTTATATTTAATCGCAAAGTAATGATTGATTATCATGATCACAATACCTATCAACACACCTGGAATAATCCCGGCCGCAAATAATGCTGCAATCGAAATCTCAGTCGAGTTAGCAAGTACAATCATCATGATACTAGGAGGAATTATCCCTCCTATGGTAGAACTTACGCCTGTAACCGCAGCTGAAAACGCTGCAGGATAGCCAGCTTTTTTCATAGCTGGTAATACTAATGCTCCAACTGTAGCTGTATCTGCTACCACAGAACCATTCATTCCCGCAAAAAACATACTTACAAGAACATTAACTTGGGCCAACCCTCCTCGAATACGTCCAATTAATGCTCTGCTCAAAGCTACTAACCGGTCAGTAATCGTAGCACTTGTCATTAACTCACCTGTCAACATAAAGAATGCAATTGCAGTTAATGGGACCGAGTCAATAGCATTAAACATTTGACTTGGGATCAAAACAAGCGGTACAGCATCAGTAAATAGAATATAAACAAATGGTATTAATATTAATATAAAACCAATGGGAGCACCCAATAAGATTAAAAGAAGGAGTACTACGAGTAGAATGATACTTTCCATAATTGCTTATTTGTTATGATTTATTTTAGGTAAAGATCATCTAGTTCTAAAAACTGAACTAAATGATCTCTACATATTTTTTCGTTGAACGATTTAAAGAGCCCCAGCTTTCTCTAGCTGAGCTACAAATCCATCCATTCCTTGTTCTAGTAGCACTCTTTTGGCTATCTCTGGTTCAAAAGTACCTTTGGCATCTAACCAAGCACCAATTGCACCCTCTCTCCACTTAGACATTTCCGCTTCAGATGGTACATACCACTCTTTTGCAGATGCTTTAATTGCATCTTCACCATTCTTAATCCAAGCGTTGTCTAACTGGTTCACTTTTTCTCCATAAGCATCAGCTGCCTCGTGTAACCATTTCTTCTCTTGCGAAGACAATGCATTATACTGTTTAGCATCCATTGCTAGAATATTTCCAGACCACATACCACCAATTTCAGTGAAGTATTTTGCAACTTCGTGAAGTTTTGCTACGTGCTGCCATGGGCTAGCAACATACTGTCCTTCAACTACACCTGACTGTAAGCCTGAGTATAACTGACTCCAGTCATAAGGTGTTGGAGTTGCACCCCAATTTTTAACTAGCATGAACTCAACTGGACTCTTTGTAGTACGCCATTTTAGTCCCTTCATATCTCCTGGAACATGAATTGGTTTAGTTGCGTTCCCAAGTTGTCTAAATCCACCACTTGAATATACAGAAAGGCAAATATGACCAGCATTTTCAAGAGCCAGTTTACACTGTCTTTCAGCTAACCACTCGTCTGATATTCTTTTTGCATCTTCTAATGATTTGAAAATGAAAGGTAAATCAAAAATTGCTAACTCTGATCCAAAATTACCATAGTTTGCTGTAGAGCTAGTCCATAGAGCTATAAGCCCTTGGTTAGCTTGTTCACCACATTTCTGTTCAGCGCATAAGCTTTTTTGATAATGTGGTTCGACTTTCATCTTACCACCAGAGGCTTTTGCCAAGGCTGGTATTAATGCTTGATCTATGGCATCTCCAATCGGCATACCTAATCTACCAGTAGTACCAAGCTTAAGAGTTACCTCTGCATACGCCGCTTGGGTAAAGAAAGCAATTGCAACTACTTTGAGTAGTGTCTTGCAAATTGTTTTAATGTTTATTATTTTCATTATATCTCCTATTAATTTGAAAAATTAAGTCTAACTTAGATCTTTAAAGCGAGTCAAAGGAAATAAAGTTATAAAAGATATATATAACTATGATTTTTAACTCAATGGTTGCAGTAATTATTGATGACTAATCCAGATTGTCTTTGTTTGAAGAAAAGAATTAAGAGCTTCAGTACCTTGATCTCTACTAAGTGATCCTGATTGTTTGTATCCACCAAATGGAGTTTTAATATCTCCTTCAGAAAAAGTATTAACTGACACCGTTCCACAAGGGAGACTTTTAGCTAAATGAAATGCTCGATTTATATCCTGAGTAAATACACTAGCATGTAATCCATATTTAGAGTTACTAGCAACTTTTAAAGCTTCTTCATCATTTTTAACTGTCAAAACACCTAATACTGGTCCAAAAATTTCTTCTTGAGCTATAGTCATATTTTCTTTTAATCCATCAAACAAAGTTGGTTTTGCATAAAAACCTTTTTGTTTATTGTTTGAAACTCCACCTGATAAAAGTTTTGCCCCTTCATCTATTCCTTTTTGAATATATCCATCAACAGTTTGTAAATGTCCTTTTGATATCATAGATCCCATATTTGATTTTAAATCCAATGGATCTCCTACTTTTAATTTTTTTACTTTTTTAATTATTTTGTCTAAAAATTCATCTTTAACTTTTTTATGAACTATCTGTCTCATATTTGCAGAGCAGTTTTGTCCTCCGTTCCAAAAAGCTGAATTGATTGCATTATCAATTAAATCATCATTAATTTTTGCATCCTCTAAAACTATAAATGGACTTTTACCACCCATCTCAAGTGCTACAGGTTTTAAATTACTTTCACTAGAATACTTTAAAAAATAACCACCCACTTCAGTTGAGCCTGTAAATGAAACTGCATCTACATCTTTATGTCTTCCTAATGCTTCACCTACATCACCATAACCTGGAAGTACATTTAAAACTCCATCTGGAATCCCTGCTTCTTGAGCAAACTTTGCAACTCTTATAGCTGTAAGGGGTGTGTCTTCAGCGGGTTTTATAATTACTGAACAACCTGCTGCAAGAGCTGGTGCCATTTTCCAAACGGCCATCATTAAAGGAAAATTCCAAGGAACAATCCCTGCCACAACACCGATTGGTTCTTTAACAATCAAACTTGTAATGGACGGTTCTGTTGGACCAACTTTGCCAAATACTTTATCAATTAATTCTCCATACCATTGAAAATGCATTGGAGCGTCATTGGCTACTTCATTGATACAATCAGCAACTAACTTTCCTGTATCAACACATTCTAAAACTGAATTTTCATTTCCATGTTTTCTAAGTATTTCAGCAAATTTTAACAAAACTTCTTTTCTATGTTCTGGTGAACTTCTAGACCAAACTCCACTATTAAAAGCTTTTCTTGAAACTTTAACTGCTAAATCAACATCTTTATGATTGCATTTTGCAACTGTACAAAGTTTTTGTCCTGTTGCTGGATTTATTGTCTCGAATTTTTTACCATCAATAGCATTTACATATTTTCCATTGATAAAAGCTCGTCCTTCAAATTTTAATTTTTTTGCAATTGATTGATAGTTAATGGCCATAAAAGTTTACACTATTATCTAAAAGATAAATTAGCAAGTTGAAATTTAAAAATTTAATAATTGATCCAAGCTTTTATTTTTCTTTAAAGCTTTTAGAAAGTTTGCCAAAACCTTAAGCTCTTTAATTGCAAAAGGTTTCATTAGTTCCTCTATTTTTTCTGTAGGAGTAAGACCTCGATTTGTTGAGTAACTAATCAATCTTTTTTTTTTTAATAATTCTATTTTTCTTCTTACTGTTTCTTTTGGCAAACTAACTATATTTGACACAGCAAAAATAGTTAGTTTTTTTGAATTTAAATGTTTATCATTATTGCTAGACCTAGTTTGCTCCCAAATAAAGTCCCAGTTACTTCCTTCTTTAGTTTTAGTTCTTAAATAATGACTTCCTATGCATGAAATTATCATAAATGAGTCAAAATCTACACCAATCATAGATTTTGAGTCTTTATATTGCTCTAAACGAAAATTTATTAGATGGTATAAAATTTCACCATATTTATCTAAATTTTTTTTCAATTAATAAAAATTCTAATCTGGATTAGCAGTTAAAGTTTTGATCTCTAAAACATTTTCATTAGGGTCTTTAACAAAAAAAGTTTCTTGCTCATATTTTGTACCTTTAAACCTTAAATAAGGTTCGTCGTAATATTTGGTACCATTGTCTTTTAATCTTTGTTTAAGAGTATCAAAATCTTTTCTTGATAAATGAACACCAAAATGTGGAACAGAAACATTGCCCATATCAACATCATGTCTCTCATTATCTAGTTTATGCTCACTTGCATGAAGAGTTAATTCATTTCCCCAAAAATCAACATCTGCCCACTCTTGAGCAGAGTTGTCTAATCTACAACCTAATGTTTCGCTATAAAATTTCTTTGCCGTTTCTAAATCCCCACATGGAACTGCTAAATGAAAACAATTAGTATTTTTATACATAACTTAAGCCCTTTAAATTTTGATTTAATACACTATATAAAAGCTAATTTAATAATCAATAAGTCAAATTTTACAAACTAAAGATGAGTGTTTTTTTACAATCTATAATTGATCGAGATCCTGCTGCTAAATCTAAACTAAGTTTAATCTTAACTTATCCCGGTGTAAAAGCAGTTTTTTTTCATAGAATTGCAAATTTTTTCAGTGTTGCAAAATTTGATTTATTAGCTCGTATAATTTCACAATTTTCAAGATTTCTAACTGGTATTGAAATTCATCCAGGGGCAAAAATTGGAAAAAATTTATTCATAGATCACGGAATGGGTGTTGTAATTGGAGAAACATCTGACATTGGAGATAATGTTACTATTTATCATATGGCAACATTAGGTGGAATAGCACCAAGTATAAATTCAAATGACCAACGAAATATAAAAAGACATCCAACAATTGATGATGAAGTTGTAATTGGATCTGGTGCACAAGTATTAGGACCTGTTACTGTTGGAAGATGTGCAAAGATTGGGGCTAACGCAGTAATCACTAAAGATGTACCAGAAAAAGCAGTAATGGTTGGAATACCTGCAAAAAATGTAGGTTTAGCAGATAGTGAATTCAAAGCATATGGTATTACACCAGACAGTGATACAAAATCAGATTAATGAGCAACATTCAAAATGATTTTATTTCAGGGATTGGTAACACTCCTTTAATAAAATTAAGAGCTGCATCAGAAATTACCGGATGTAATATTTATGGTAAGGCTGAATTTTTAAATCCTGGTGGATCTGTTAAAGATAGAGCTGCATTAGCATTAATAAAAGATGCTCAAGAAAAAAAATTAATTTCAAAAGGTGGGACTGTTGTCGAAGGCACAGCTGGTAATACTGGAATTGGATTGGGACTTTTGGGAAATTCTTTAGGATATAAAACAATTATCGTAATGAATGATAATCAAACTCAAGAGAAAAAAGATTTACTTAGAAACTTAGGAGCCGAATTAAGATTGGTTACACCTAAACCTTATAAGGATGAAAATAACTTCGTAAAAATTGCAGCAAGATTAGCCGATGAATTAAGACCCTCAAATAATAACGGAGTTATCTGGGCTAATCAATTTGATAATACTGCAAACGCCAAAGGTCATTATGAAGGAACTGGACAAGAAATTTGGAAACAAACAGATGGTAAAGTGGATGGTTTTGTTTGTTCATCTGGAACTGGTGGTACAATTTCAGGAGTAAGTAATGCCCTTAAAGAAAAGAATAAAGATATCAAAATCTATCTATCAGATCCAAAAGGATCTGCTCTTTATAACTATATAAAGAATGGTGAATTAAAATCTGATGGTGGATCAATTACAGAAGGAATTGGATCAAGTAGAGTAACTAAAAACTTTAAAGATGCTAAAATTGATGATGCGTATTCAATTGATGATCATGAAGCATTGCCTATTCTTTACGATTTAATTCAAAATGAAGGATTAAGTCTTGGTACTAGCTGTGGAATTAATATTGCAGGTGCAATAAGACTTGGTAAAGAATTGGGTCCTGGAAAAACGATTGTTACCATTCTTTGTGATAGAAGTGATAAATATTCTACAAAAATGTTTAATAAGAAATTTCTTGAAGAAAAAGGCTTGCCCTTCCCTAATTGGCTTTAAATATAGATTTTATCAGATAATCCAAAAATAAGAACTGCACTTAAAATTGTGAAAACTAATGGTGCGATGATAGCTTCATTAGAATCGTTTTTAACACCTGTTTTATCAATCTTAAGCGAATAAGTATTCACAAGTAATACACAAATATTTTGAACAAAAATTAGATTAAAGAATGCCCAAGTTCCTTCAACACCATTAGGTCTTACAAACATAATATAAAGAGCCATTAAAAATGATCCAAAAAATATTGCTCCAGCCATTCTCATGATGGTTGCTGCAGTCTCATCAATTTCAAATTTTGCTCTAAAATTTTGGTTTCCAATTATCATTTGATAAGCGTAAACACCAAAACCAATAAAGTGGATTAAGAAAACAATTAAATAAAAAATTCCATTAAATTTATCGATCATATTAAAATACTATAAAAAAAATTATGGTTTGTAAAATTTTAAACTCTTTTCTAGAGTGAGTTGAAAATAAAAATTTAAAGCGTCATTTAATCATATATTGAAAAATTCTAATTAGAGTAAGTTTTTATGATAATTAAATCATTACAATAAGTATGATTAAAATACATATCTAAAATGTAATTTTAACACTGCTTTATCTGACTGTTGATGGGTTAACGTTTAAAAACAAAAACTTAAAGGAGATAGATAATGCAAGCAATTTATACAAGAACAATGAGAGTGAAGGATGATGGTTTGGGTAAGGCAATGGAGATTTGCCAAGGTTTAGCAAAAGTAAGAAAAAAATATTATCCCAAACACCAGATTTATTTTTCTTTTCAAATTGGTGGTGATCCTAGAACAGTTAGAGAAACAGTAATTGGTACCATGTTTGAAGATGATAATTTTGAGGCAGATCAAAAAATGTCTGCAGATAAAAAATACCAAAACCTTCAAAAACAATTAAAGAAAGTTACTGTTGAAGGAACTATTAAAGACGAAATTAGATATATTTTTTCAGAGTAAACTTAGAAAAGGAGATAAAAAATGAATGCAAAAGATACAGTAAGTAAAGGTTACGATTGTTTTAGTAAAGGAGACATGGAAACATTTTTTAATGAAGTTATTCATGATGATTGTGTGTGGACTCATCCTGGTGTACCTGGCAAACATCCATTATCAGGAGTGCATAATGGCAAACAAGCTATGATGGAAGGGTTTTCAAAAATTCCAACAATGTGGGAAAACTTTCAAGTAACACCTATTGATATGATTAGTGAAGGTAACAAAGTATTTGTAAGATGTAGTGGAAAAGCAACAGGTATGGATACAATTTTTGGACATTATTTTGAGGTCACAGATGATGGCAAGATATCTGCTATGACAACTTACGATGATACTTTAACTGCTTTCAACTCAATGAAAAAATAAACAAAAAGGAAATAACACATGAAAAACTACATAGTAACACACACTTTTAAATCAAAAGAAGCGAAAGCTAAAATGATGGAAGTTACTGGTTCAATGTCAATGGAAGATATGACTAAAGCAATGACTAGTGAAAATGCAAAGTGTCAAATGAGCTGGAACACACCAGGTGATAACTTAACAATGTTTTGTTGGTGGAAAGGTAATGATCCAGATGCAATTAATAAACAATTAGAGTCTATGAATGATTTCTATGAACCTCATAAATTTGTTGAGTGTACAGATGATATTATAGATTTTAACGCTAAATAAAGAATAAAGGAGTTAGAAAATGATAGTAAAAATAGAAGGACCAATTGAAACTTTTGCTAAATGGAAAGCAATGGTTCACAACAATTCAGAAAAAATCAAAAAATATGGAATGACATTTCTTTATGCCGGATCTGAAAAAGGCAATGAAACTAAAATCACTGCAATAATTAGATTTGATACCATGGAAGGTCTTGAAGGTTTTAAGGCTGATGATGAGCTTCATAAAGAAAGAGCTGCAGCCGGGGTAGATTTAGCTAATTCGGTTACAACTCCGATGGGAGATGATCTTCTAGAACAATACAAAGGATAACAAATATGTCAATATTAGCAAAGTATAATGCTGCCATGGAAGCAAAAGATGAGTCTGCAATGAATGAAATTTTACATGATGATTATAAGTTTACCATGCATGCATCAGGTAATGTTTTAGGAAAAGCAGATGTAATCAAGTGGGCAATGAGTGGTGACATTAAAAGAGATAAAATAAGAGTGATTTTTGAAAATGATGAAATTGGTGTTGAGCATGCATTTGTATCATTTAATGATGGAAATACAGAAGCGGTAATGGCTGTATTTAAATATCAAGATGGAAAAATGATCTCTCTTGAAACGGGTGCAACTAAGATACCTAAATAATTATATATATTTAGCGAGATTTCATTTAATGTTATCAAATGAGTCTCGCTACTTCTTACGCTTTCCTTATCCTAGCCGTTATCTTAGGAGTAACTTCAAATAGTTTTGCAAAAAGTGCTGAGGGTTTTACCCTTCTCTTTCCAAGTATAATTACAGGTATTACGATAGTTATGTGCATGTATGCACTTTCAATGGTAATGAAAAATATTCCAATGGGTATAACTTATGCTTCTTTTGCAGGACTTACAATTATTGCAACTGTAGTTGTTGGTATAATTAGATTTAATCAGGTTCCAAATCTATATTCGATAATAGGATTAGCTCTAATTATTGCTGGAGTTTTAATGGTCAACTTGTTAGGTAATAATTAATAATGATTTCAAAAAAATACGCACAGCCTTTGTTTATGATATTAATGTCTTTTGGTATGAGTGTTATTATGAGTGGAGTTGTAACTGGAGTTAACACTGGAATAGCAGATGGGTTTTATGGAAGATGGTTTTATTCATGGTTGTTTGCATTTCCAGTTGCATTAATTGCAGCTTTTACTTTGGCACCTCTTATGAGACCCTTAGTTAACAAAATCGCATCAAAAGATTAATTATGAAACCATTTGTAGGATATATCATTTTAACAATAGGTATTTTTACAGGCATAGCTGCTAATAGTTTTGCTAAAATTTCTGATGGTTTTACAAAGTTAACCCCAACTATATTGTGTCTAATCTTGATGTGTATAACTATGTTTTCACTATCAAAAGCAATGTCTGTAATACCAGTGGGTTTTGCTTACTCTACTTATAGTGGTCTTACTGTTACAGGTGTTTTAGTATTTGCAATGATAAAATATAATCAAATACCAAATTTATATGCAATGATTGGTATAACTTTAATTGTTATTGGCGTTGTAATGGTTAATTACTTAGGAAAACTAAATTAATTTATTGTAGAATTTTCAGGCACACAGATTTCAGATCTTGTCAAAAACCTTCTCCCAGTTCCGTTATCTAAAGAAAACATTCCACCCATACCCTTAATACAATCAATTATTAAATCTGTATTTTTCCAAGCATCGTGTTGAGTTTTACTAATATAAAAAGGTAAACCTCCAATTTTACCCACTAGAATATCTTGGTCTCCAACTAAATATTCTTTAGCTGGATAACACATTGGCGCACTACCATCGCAACATCCACCTGATTGGTGGAATAATAAATCTTCTCCATGAGTTTTTTTCAAATCTTCAATTAGCTCGAGTGCAGTAGGTGTAGCTGAAACTTTCATATTTAATATGGCCCGTAAATTTGTACGGGCCACTTTAATTTATCTGTTAAAAGAAACCTAGTTTATTTTCTGCATAAGACACATGTAGATTTTTATTTTGTCTATAGTGATTAAGCATCATTTTATGAGTTTCTCTTCCAACACCTGATTGTTTGTAACCTCCAAATGGAGAGTGAGCAGGATAAGCGTGATAACAATTCGTCCACACAATACCTGCTTGAATACCTCGTCCCATTCTATATGCGATATTACCATTTCTAGTCCACACACCGGCACCAAGTCCATAAAGCGTATCATTAGCAATTTCTAATGCGTGCGCTTCATCTTTAAACTTAGTAACAGAAACTACAGGACCAAAAATTTCTTCCTGGAAGATTCTCATACTATTGTCACCTTCAAAAATAGTTGGTTGAATATAATTTCCATTTTCCAATCCACTATTTAATTTAGCAACATCTCCACCGCATAGAACTTTGGCACCTTCTTTCTTACCTAAATCGAGATAAGATTTGATTTTTTCCATTTGTTCTACTGATGCTTGAGCACCAATCATAGTTTCCATTTTTAAGGGGTTGTCTTGAACTACAGCTTTTGTTCTAGCAATTACTTTTTCCATGAATTTATCATAAATAGACTCTTGGACTAAAGCTCTACTTGGACAAGTACATACTTCTCCTTGGTTCAAGTTAAACATTACAAATCCTTCAACACACTTATCTAAAAAGGCATCATCTTTATCCATGATGTCTTCAAAGAAAACGTTTGGAGATTTTCCACCTAATTCCAAAGTAATAGGAATTAAGTTCTGTGCAGCATACTGCATAATCAAACGTCCAGTAGTTGTTTCTCCTGTAAATGCAATTTTAGCTATTCTGTCAGATGAAGCTAATGGTTTACCTGCTTCAAGACCAAATCCACTAACAATATTTACTACTCCTGGGGGTAGCAAATCACCAATCAATTCCATCATAAGCATGATAGAAGCTGGTGTTTGTTCTGCTGGTTTTAAAACAGAGCAATTTCCTGCAGCTAAAGCTGGAGCTAATTTCCATGTAGCCATCAATAATGGAAAATTCCATGGAACTATCTGTCCGACAACACCTAAAGGTTCAGGTATATTATAAGAATATTGAGAGTTACTAATTTCAGCAACAGATCCTTCCTCTGCTCTAATAACACCTGCAAAATATCTCCAATGATCGATAACTAACGGTAAATCAGCTGCCATACATTCTCTTATTGGCTTACCGTTATCCAAACATTCTGCTGTTGCTAATAGATCTAGATTTTTTTCTAAAACATCAGCAATTTTATTCATTATATTTGATCTTGTAGTAATATCTGTTTTACCCCATTCTTTAAATGCCTCATGAGCAGCATCTAAAGCTGCATCTACATCTTTGGCATCTGATCTAGCCATTTGACATATAACTTCATTGTTAATCGGACTTACGTTATCAAAATATTTTCCTGATTTAGGCTCAACAAACTTACCTCCAATATAATTTCCATACTTTGCTTTGAATGGAAACGGTACCTTAAGATGCGATGTATCTAAAGATGCAGACACACTACCTTTTATAGTTTCTGTACTCATTTTTATGACCTTTCCGTTTTTATTATTTTTAAGCTTATTATTATTTCTAGAAATTTTAGAACGCTTCTTAGTCGCAGATAATTTATTAACAACTTTTTTTTTAGTTTTAGATTTTTTTCTAGATACTTTGACTAATTTAGTTTTTTTTTTCTTAGTCTTTTTTTTTGCTACTTTTTTTCGTTTAATAGCCATTAATTAATTTAACTACTAATAAAAGTAAGTGTCTATTTTATTTAATTTTATTTACAATTTTTGATTGAATTTAATACTGTATAATGTGTCATATTTTTGATACCTACTATTAGCAGATTAAACTAATTAAAATATATTTGGTATTTTATGAATATTATCTTTGTCTAAACTTATTTCAAACTCATCAACAACACTAGATAAATCTAATGAAGAGTATAAATGAGGAAACATATTACCATCAGAAGCTTGTTCCCAAATTAAATGGTCTAATTTTAATGTTTCAACTTTAAGTAAAACTAAGTTTTTTTTTTTGGAATAATGCTTTTTAAGAGTTCCTTTCACTTGATCTTCTCCTGAAAAATGAATGAAACCATCTTCTATATCTTTTGAAGATCCAGAATAACTCCCTTTAACTTTTGCTTTTTGCCACTCATCAATATCTATGATTTTAAAAATATATTTTAAATTCACAATTACCAGGATGAATTAGGACTTTTTAAAAAAGCAAGTTCTTCTTCAGTAGATTCTCTTTCAAGTATTTTATTTCTATGGGGATATCTATGAAATAATCGAATTGCTTTTGTGTGGTCTTGCCAAAATTTTTTAATTTGAACATATCCCTCATGTTCTCTTAAATACTTATTTAGCAAATAATAAGCCATGTCATGATCAGTTATTTCTTCACTATGAATAAGAGGTAAAATCATGAAAAATCTCTGGCTCTCATTCATAGACTCTAAGTAGCCTGCATACACTGCATCATTAACAATTAATCTTGTTTTATGATCTTGCGCAAAAGCTTTTTTATCATCCCTAAACATATTTCTTGAAAATTGATCAAAAAGAATCACTAACGCAAGCGCACTCATAGGTTTATCTTGCCAATCATCATACTCATTTTGGCTTGCTAGCTCATAATCATTTAAAAATTTATCTCTTATAGTTTTGTCAAACACTTTATCTTTCTTAAATCTCTTTTCAGATGGAGTTTCTTTAAACCAAAAATCTAAAATTTGTTGAGCTTTTTCAGGAATCATTTTGAAACAGGTTTCAATAATTTTAAAAATTTTTCATGAATAGTTTTATTAGAAGATACTAGAATATTTCCAGCATTAACTGCATCTTTGTTATCCCAGGTAGAAAGATATCCACCCGCAGCTTTAACAATCGGAATTATTGGATGAATATCCCAAATTTTATTAGAGCATTGAATTACAATATCAACTCTACCTTCTGCTAAGTGTGAGTAACTTAAAGCATCACTACAAGGGAATTGCATTAATTTTAATATTTGTGGAATTTTTTTTTGTTTATCTAATGAAAGCCACCCATGAAATGCTGCTGACACTTTTACATCTTTAAATTTAACTTTTTTGTTAACAGATATTTTTTTTCTTTTTCCATTATCAACTACATATGCAACTTTATCAGAATGGTTTATGTAATATTTTTTAAGTACTGGAAAATTAGCCAAACCCAAAACAGGATTTCCTTTATAATTTAATGAAATCAGATTACTCCAAGTTGGGTTACCAATAACAAACGATCTAGTACCATCTATCGGGTCAATCACCCAGGTGAAATCACTTTTAGACTTTTTGTGACCAAACTCTTCACCAATTACTTGATGATTGGGAAATTCTTTTTTGATTTTAGATCTTATAAATTTCTCAAACGCTTTGTCAGAAGTTGTTACTGGGTCATATCCTTTGCCTTTAAGTTTATTAGATACTTTAAAAGTTCTATTCAATTTAGAATAATAAAAACTAGTTAGGTCTTTTGCTAGTTTGTTTAAAAAATTAGCATAAATTGAGTAGTTTTTTGAATTAAATTTATCCACAACAATTTCATACTATTTTATTTATGTTGAATAAAGTTAAAATTTAAATAATTCTTGATTTTAATTATGAAAATTGAACTCAATGAAAATAAAGTTTATTTCAACAGTGGTTCAAGCAAAAAAGAAATACATCCATTTTGGCTAAGAGAAAGAGTTGATGGTGAAGAATTTTTAGACAAAGGTACTCAACAACGACTATTTGATCCAACAACCTTGAGTAATGAAATATCAATTAATACCGCTATTATTAATGAAAAATTTCTTGAAATAGACTTTAATGATGGTGTTAAATCTAAATTAGATATTGATAAACTTGCCTTAGAATTTTCTAATGAGGATACTGTTATAAAATCTATTCCTAAAATTAAATGGAATTCAACATTAGAAAATATAAAAAATTTTAAATATCAAGATGATTTTTTTGATAGCAAAGAAATGTATGATTTGCTTGTTTCTTTTTACAAATATGGGTTTGTAATCATTAAAAATATTCCAACAGACAACAACTTTATTGTAAAATTTGCAAATTCAATTGGAAGTGTCAGAAGAACAAATTTTGGGGAATTTTTTGATGTTAAATCTAAACCAGATCCAAATGATTTAGCATACACATCTTTAGGGCTTTCACCTCATACTGATAATCCTTACCGTAATCCTGTTCCATGTATTCAATTACTTCATTGTATTGAAAGTGAAGTAACAGGCGGACTGTCTACATTAGTAGATGGTTTTACTGTGACAGAGGATTTAAAAAAAGAAAATCTAGAATTTTATAAAATTTTATCAGAAGTAAAAGTTAGATTTAAATTCATTGATAAGGATGTGGTTTTAGAAGATTGGTCAGAATTGATTAAACTTGATGACGATAAAACTTTTAAACAAGTTAGATTTAGTCCAAGATTAGATTATGTGCCAATGTTAGATAAAGAAAAATTAGATCTATATTATAAAGCTCGTAAAAAATTATCTGAAATGTACAACTCTGCTAAATATAGAATAGAATTTAAACTTTCTCCAAAAGATTTAATAATGATGGATAATTATAGATTACTTCATGGTAGAACTTCATATGAAGTGAAAGAGGGAAATAGATTTTTACAAGGTTGCTATATTGATTATGATAGTACCGAAGGTAAACTAAGACACTTAAAAAGAAAATTCAATTTATGAATAACGTTGGTTTTATTGGTGTAGGCTACATGGGTTATGGTATAGCTAAAAATATTTTGGAAAAAGGTAATAACCTGTTTGTAATCGCTAATAAAAATAGAAAACCAATAGAAAAAATTGTAAGTAAAGGTGCAACAGAAGTTAAAACTTTAGAAGAATTTAAAGAAAAACAAGTAAATGTTTTAATTAAATGTGTAACTAATACCCCTATTGCAAAAGAAATTGCTCTTAAACTATCTAAAATTTTAGATAAAAATACTTTAATAATTGATATCACAACCCACAATAAAACAGGATCAATTGAAACTGAAAAAATTTATCAGTCTAACAATATTAATTATATTGAGTGCCCGGTAATGGGAGGCCCAGTTCAAGCAGAAGAAGGAGTATTAGGTGGTATTGTAGGAGCAGATGACAATAACTTTAAATTAGCAGAACCAATATTAAAACTTTTTTGTAAAAATTATTTTCATTTTGGTCCTGTTGGAATGGGTGCAAAATCAAAACTTTTAAACAATTTTTTAACACTTGGTAATGCTGCTTTAATAAATCATATGGCAAAAGCAGCCAAAAAATTTGATCTCGATTTACAAAAATTATTTGATGTTGCAAAACTTGGTTCTGGAAATTCGGCTGCACTTATTAGAGTATTTGATGCTTTGCTTGCGGGAGACTTTAAGGGATTTAAATTTACAGCAACTAATTCTGTTAAAGACTTAACCTATATTCAAGATCTACTAAAAGATTTTCCAGAAGCTGAAAAAGTTGCTGAAGACAATAAAAATTATTTTCAAAAAGCTGTAGATGATGGCTATGGTGAAAATTTTATTAGTGAGTTAATTGATAAAAAATAATTTTAAAGAATTAGTTAAATTATTGAGAAACTACTTAGATTAATTAATACTCCACTTTAAACATTGCTTCGTTTCTTCTATTCATTGGCAATGTAAAGGGGCTATCATAAGTTGCTCTTATTGGGGGGCTTATAATTTTAATATTGTTGGTTTTTAACTCTTTTAAAAGAATGTCTTTATGTTTAATAAAATTTTTATCACTTGCTCTTCCAGAATATCTGGTAACAGCGTAATAACCTCCTTCAATATTTACAATTCTTACATTTTTCCTTGTCGGTTTGGGGGCATTTTTTAGATTAAATTTTGAAGGAAGATAGAATTGCATACTCATATTTCCATTCTTTTCAAATTGAGTAACAGGGGTAGTCATATTAATCTTCTCATTATCCTCATTTCTTCCAGATATATAATTAAACAGTTTTCTAAAATTATTCTCAGAACCAGAGTCTATAGTTTCAACAGCTAAACGATCAGAATATTTTCTTATTTCAAAAATTTCATTATTTTGAACAACTGTATAATTAGGTTCATCGTAAGCCATTGATAAAGAATAAGGCAAAAGGACTAAAGAAAGAAATAAAAGAATAATAAATTTTGAAAATTTCATAGATTTAAATAACCTTGTATTCAAAATTTTGTGTGTTTTCATTAATTTGTACTAATTTAGCACCATTTCTTTTGTGAAAGGTAGTTGCCATCTCAGTTAATGGTGAAAGTGTAACTAATCTATTTAAATGATTTGATTTTTTAATTTTTTTGAACACTTCTTTAACTATTAATTTACCCCCACCTTTTTTCTTTGACCAAACAGTATAAGCTATTGCTATTTGACCACCACTTTGATCTCGCATCGCACTTTGTAAAAAAGCATCTGTGCTCAATTTTTCTAATTCATCAACACTCTTAGGAATTTGATTTGTGTAAGCAAAACACATAACTGCATAAATTTCACCTTTGTATTCAACACCATATATTTTACGGCCGTACCCTGTTCTAAACTTATTATCTAACTCAGGTCTAACCGGATCCTCTTTAATATTACATTCTTTAAGCTCAACAAGTTTAGCTCCTTTTACCCAGTTAAAAAAACTATCAATATTTTTACCCAAGATTTGTTTATTTTTTCTGATACGTGCTTTAATTCTTGGTTTAAATTTTTTATTTAAAATTCTAATCATATAGATAATAAATATTACTTATTAGGTACATTTCTTAAATTTAAGAAATTGTCACACATATTTAATAAGATAGTCATAAAGTAATTTAGAGCTTGAAAATAAAATGAGTATATAAATTATATTATAAAATAATTTTTCATCTATTATTTTAAGAATTCTATATCCAATATATATTCCAATAATTGCAAGAGGCACAAGTATCATTGATTGTTTAAAGGTTTGAAAATTCATCATTGATAAATGAATATAGAATGGAAGTTTAATTAAATTAACAAAAGTAAAAAAGATAACTCTTGTTCCAACATAAATTTCTTTTTTTAATCTTAATGGTAATAAATAAATACTTGTTGGAGTACCTCCTGCGTGGACACAAAAACTTGTAAACCCGGCAATCGTTGAACATATTCCACCTTTAAAAAAATTCTTTTTAGATTTTTCTTCTTTATTTTTTTTGAATAAAAAATAATGAACTGTAAAAATAAATCCCATTACACCAACAATAAATTTTAGTATATCTTCTGAAAAATATGAAAATGTTAATGACCCTATTAAAATTCCTAATCCAGCAAACGGAATTATTAATTTAAGAATACTTAAATCAAATTCTTTTCTAAATCTATATACCGCAACCATGTCCGAAAATATTAGAATTGGTAAGATAATTGCTAATGCTTGACTTAATGGCATTACTAAAGTCATTAATGGAACTGAAATTAATGATATAGACCCACCTAACCCAGACTTAGCAATGCCATATAGTACAATTGCTGGAACAACCGTGAAAAAAAATAATAAATTTATTTCCATTTATTTAATGAATTTAATAATTTTGAACCTAAAGGACTAATAGGTTCTTGTAGTATTATCTCTTTACCCGTTTTTTCTCTTACAAGTCTAAGTAATTTTTTTGCCAAGCCTTGTTTTCTGAAAATAGGATTAACAAATATGTATTCTACCTCACCTTTGACATTAAAACGTACAAATCCAAGTGTTGTATTTTCATTTTTGTAAGTAAAAACATCATCAGATTCAATAAGCTCATAATTAGAAATATCGATATTGGTCATGTTTATTAATAATTAAGCAGTAAAAGAATAACACTAATGGCAATTATAATCGAACTTACAACTATGTAATTCAATTCAATATTAAATCTTTTATAAACGTATTTAGTAATTTTTTCCCAAAATAGAACAATTAAAAGAATAATTATAGCTGGTAATATATATTTGATCATTATTTAAGAATTATTGTCACTAACATAAACAGAAACTCCTCTAGAGTTTAAATCTACATCAAATTTTTTATGTAATGGTGGAAATGCTCTTTGAGAACAATCCAATCGATCACAAGTTCTACATGAAACGCCAATAGGAATTTCTGTTGATTTATCGTTAATATTTATATTTTCAGTGTATACAAAATCCTTTGCATATTTAGCTTCACAACCAAGACCTATTGATAATATACTTTTTGCTTGCCCAAATCTTCCAATCCCCTTTTCAACAGTTCTTGCTATACAAACATATTTTTCACCATTAGTCATTTTACTTACGGCAGCTTGAATAACTCCTGGTCTTGTTAATGCAGAATAAACATTCCATCTTGGGCATGCTCCACCATATCTAGGTATATCTATTCCTGATAAAGAAAATCTTTTTGATATATTTCCAGCCATATCTACTCTTAAAAAATGAAATGGAATTCCTGGTAGTTTTGGATCTTGTAAACATGTTACTCTGTGTGTAACTTGTTCAAATGAAGTAGCAAAAGTATTTTGTAATAACTCCAAATCATATTTGAGTTTTTTACACTCTGTATGAAATAATTTATAAGGCATTAATATTGCTGCACCACAATAATTTAACAAAGCTACTTTTGTTAATTTTTTAGACTCTTCTGATGGAAAGCTAAAAGTTAATAAGTATTTATCAATTTCTTTACTAGCACCTTCTTGAGCAATTTGTGCTGCTGCATGTAATTTTTTTGTCTCTAATGAGCTATAATCACTTAACAAGAGTTCTTTTTTATTTTTATTATAAATTTTTGAAAAAGGTTTATTTTCATCTGGTATCACATCTATAACGTTAATTGAATATTCAGACTTTAAGTATTCACACAAAGCAATATATCTTGTTCGATTATTTTTTTGAATTTTTTCAAAAACTTTATTTGCAAACTCTTCCAGCTTAGGAAAATAATTTCTATTTTGTTGAAGAAAATCTGAAATAACTTCACCTGGGAATGAATTTTTTCTATTATCAACTATCTTTCCAGATATTTTTTCAATCTTATCAATTAGTTCGTGATCTTTCTTTTTTAATATGTCCCCTAATCTTACAATTGCTTTACCAATTTTAGGATTGGTGCTAACTAAATCTTTAACTTCAGGTCCTAAAATATCTAAGTCCTCAAATAAATTATCATCTAAAATTTCAGAAATTGTATTTTGTAAGTTTAGATCTGTTTTTGATGTTAGATCAGAAAGTTCAATATTTAGCTTTTCACAGACGCTAAGTAACAAATCGCCATCTATTTTTCTTTTTCCACTTTCAATTAAATTTAAATAACTTGGAGATATACTTAAATCTTCCGCTAATTTGTTTGCCTGGAGACCTAATTGTCTTCTAAAAGCTTTGATTTTTGGCCCTATTTTTAAATCTATTTGACTCATATTTACTATTTGTAAATTTTGTAAATTTATTTTTACAATTTTTTTCTTTGATTTACAAGCATTTTTACGAATTTTATAGAAATTGTAAATCTTGTAAATTATAAGATATATATGAACAAAAAATTAAATAATAACGAAAATGAAACTCAAATCATAAAAAAAGAGGATTTTGATCGACATAACAGTAGAGGTATCTACATGAGAGATGATCATTGTGATTGGGGTTCTAGTGGAATGAATGACCTTATTAAGTCTCTAGACGATAATAACTAATCCTTTCTAACTAATTCAATTTCTTAAAACTACTAACATCATAGGACTACTAACAATGAGTGCAGAGAATATCTCATACGATCTAAAAAGATTTGCTGGAATTAAACGTGATTATACGGATGAAGAAGTTGAGAGATTAAGAGGTTCAATCAAAATTGAGTATTCTATGTGTAAAAACCAATCACAAAAACTTTGGAAATTATTAAATACAGAGGCATATGTAAATACACTTGGGTCACTATCAGGAAACCAAGCTGTTCAACATGCTAAAGCAGGATTAAAAGCAATTTATCTTAGTGGATGGCAAGTAGCCGCTGATGCAAACACTGCAGGAGAAATGTATCCTGATCAATCTTTGTACCCTTATGATAGTGCTCCAAAATTAGTCGAAACTATGAATAATTCTTTAATAAGAGCTGATCAAATTCAACATATGGAATTACAAGATGGTGATATGAAGAGAGAGGACTCTGTTGATTATATGTTGCCAATTATAGCTGATGGTGAAGCAGGATTTGGGGGACCACTAAATGTTTTTGAATTAACTAAAAAATTTATAAGAGCTGGAGCAGCAGGTGTTCACTTTGAGGATCAGTTGGCTAGTGAAAAAAAATGTGGTCATATGGGAGGTAAAGTTTTAGTCCCAACTGGAACAATGGTTAAAAATTTGAAATCAGCAAGACTAGCTGCTGATATTGCTGAAGTTCCATTAATTATTTTGGCAAGAACAGATGCTAATGCTGCAAAATTGATTACAAACGATTTTGACGAAAATGATAAACCATTTTTAACAGGTGAAAGATCTCCAGAAGGTTTCTTTTATGTAAAAGATGGAATTGAACAAGCTATTTCAAGAGGACTTGCTTATGCACCTTATGCTGATTTAATTTGGTGTGAAACAGCGACACCAAATCTTGCTGAAGCTAAAAAATTTGCAGATGCAATTCATGAAAAATTTCCTGGAAAGTTATTAGCATACAATTGTTCACCTTCGTTTAATTGGAAAAAACATTTAAGTGATGATGAGATAGCCTCATTCCAACAAGAAATTGCTAAGATGGGTTATAAATTTCAATTTATTACATTAGCTGGATTTCATACTCAAAACATAGCTATATTTGAGCTAGCAGAAAAATACAAAGCAGAAGGTATGGCTGCTTATTCTAGAATACAACAACAAGAGTTTTCTAGAGAAAAAGATGGATACACAAGTGTTAAACATCAAAGAGAAGTTGGTACTTCATATTTTGATGCAGTTTCTAATACTATTAGCAGTGGTAAAAGTTCTACAACTGCAATGGCAGGTTCGACTGAATCTGAACAATTTTAAACAAAAATAGATTCCCTCCAATTTTTTTAATAGCTCCTTAATGGGGCTATTTTTTATTTGAAAATAATGAAATGGACTGTTAGTAGACAAAAATGACTAATAAAAACTTTGGTTTTGGGACGCAAATTAGAAAATCACCTTACTTTGACTCTACGGTTAAATGGGGAGCCACAGGTTTTTCAGTTTATAATCATATGTATATTCCAAGAGATTTTGGGAACCCTGAACAGAATTTTTGGAACTTAATAGAAAAAGCTATTCTTTGTGATGTGGCTGTTGAAAGACAAGTTGAGATCACTGGTCCTGATGCATACAAGTTTATACAATTATTAACGCCTCGAGATTTATCAAAACTTGCTGTTGGTCAATGTAAGTATGTCTTAATTACAAATAATGAAGGTGGTATTTTAAATGATCCAGTTCTATTAAGATTAGCTGAAAATAATTTTTGGTTATCTCTAGCTGATAGTGATGTATTGTTATGGGCACAAGGTGTAGCTGTTAACTCAGGCTTAGATGTACAAATTAGAGAACCAGATGTTTCCCCATTACAGTTACAAGGACCAACATCAGGAGAAATAATGATTAAACTTTTTGGAGAAGATATAAAAGAATTAAAATATTACTGGCTAAGAGAATACAATTTAGATGGTATTCCTTTAGTTGTTTCAAGAACTGGTTGGTCAAGTGAGCTTGGTTATGAAATATATTTAAGAGACGGATCTAAGGGAAATGAATTATATGAAAAAATAATGTTAGCTGGAAAAGATCATGGTTTACAGCCAGGTCATACTTCATCAATTAGAAGGATTGAAGGTGGTATGCTCTCTTATCATGCTGATGCAGATATCAATACCAATCCATTTGAAATAGGATTAGATCGTCTAGTTAGTTTAGATAATGATATAAACTTTATCGGCAAAGAAGCTTTAAAAAAAATTAAACAAAATGGAGTAGCAAGAAAACAGGTGGGTATTGAAATCGATTGTGAACCTTTAAAAGAACCAAATACTACCTTCTGGAAACTTTCAAAAGATAATATGGAAATTGGTAAAATTACATCTGCAGTTTATTCACCAAGACTAAAAAAAAATATAGCTCTAGCTATGGTCTCAGTTGAGCAATCTGAATTAGGAAACAAATTTAAAGTTACTACAAATAAAGGTACATTTGTCTGTACTGTTGTTGAAAAACCTTTTTACGATCCTAAAAAAAAAATAGCTAATAGTTAAGATTTAATATTATAGCCTTTTTTAAGAATAAACGAAACAGCAGTTATACAAATAATCAAAAATACAATCATTGAACTGATACTTTTCCAAATATTAAAATCAGCTACACCGTAAAAAGAAAATCTTAAACTATCAATTAAATAAACTACTGGATTAAAATATGATATTGTCTGCCAAAAAGGTGGTAGCATATCAAGAGAATATAAACTTCCACCTAAAAAAACCATCGGTGTGATTACCAATGATGGGATGATAGACATTTGTTCAAAGTTTTTACTAACAACGCCAATTAAAAATCCAAATAAAGCAAAAGTAAATGAGACTAAAACTAACAGAAATATCATTAACATTGGATATTTGACAGTCACATCAGCAAAAAATGTTGCTGTAATAAAAATTACCGTACCAACCATTAATGTTTTGGTAGCTCCTGCTCCAACAAAAGCGAGGACTGTTTCAAGTGTTGAAATAGGTGCTGCTAAAATTTCGTTAATTGTTCCATTAAATTTTGGAAAAAATATTCCAAATGAAGTATTACTTATTGATTGAGTTAATAGAGTTAACATTAATAAACCTGGAACAATAAACGATCCGTAACTAACACCATCAATTTTTTCAATATACCCTCCAATAACTGAACCAAAAACCACAAAATATAATGATGTAGATATGACTGGTGATAGAATAGACTGACCAATTGTTCTTATAAACCTGTTCATCTCATGAACATAAATAGCTTTGAAACCGTAATAGTTAAATTTCATTATTTTCCTTTACCAAATTAACAAATATTTTTTCCAGGGTACTTTGTTCTGTTTTTAAATCTTTTAATTTTAATCCAGTATCTTTCAAATCTTGCAATAAATCAGTAATACCAGTTTTTTTAGCTTGTACATTATAAGTGTAAATTAAAGATATGTTCTCTTTACCCATTTCAAGATTGTATTTGAGTAAATTTACAGGAATTTTGGTAATTTTTTCTTGTAACTCTACAGTCAACTTTTTATGGCCCATTTTCTTAATTAGTTCTTTTTTATCTTCAACAATAATAATTTCACCTTGATTTATAACAGCCACACGGTCAGCAATAGCTTCGGCTTCTTCAATATAATGTGTTGTTAAAATAATTGTAACTCCAGTTTTTCTAAGATCATCAACAACCATCCACATATCTCTTCTAAGTTCTACATCTACTCCAGCTGTTGGTTCGTCAAGAAATAGTATCTTAGGCTCGTGAGATAAAGCTTTAGCAATTAAAACTCTTCTCTTCATCCCACCAGATAGTTGTCTAAGTCTTTGATCTTTTTTATCCCACAAACTTAAATCTTTTAAAATTTTTTCAATATGTTCTGGTTTAGGTGCTTTACCATATAACCCTCTTGAGTAAGACACGGTGTCAAAGACAGTTTCGAAGGACTCTAAATTTAACTCCTGAGGAACAAGTCCTATTATTGATCTTGTCTCTCTATAATCTTTTATAATATCAAAATTACCTATTGTGACACTACCCGAAGAAGGCTTAACAGTTCCACAAATAATACTGATTAAACTTGTTTTACCAGCACCATTAGGTCCAAGCATTGCAAGAATTTCACCTTGTTTTACTTTAATACTAACATTGTTAAGTGCCTTGAAGCCATTATCATAAACTTTTGATAGATTATTTATAGATATTTGGTTGTCAGACATTCAGATTTGTAAGTTATATAGAGGTTATTTTCTGAATTTCAATAACTTAAAGGTAACAGTGATAAGAGACCATTAAAAATGGTCTCTTAATTTGATTTTTTTAATTAATTTCTTTTTAACTTAAGAATTATCGCTGGAAGAAAAGTTGCTACGATAAAAGATAAAAATAATAATGATTGTAAAATAAATGGAGAAAATAAATCTTTAGGCATCAATATTCCAACAAGTAAACTTTTAGAAAAATCAGGAAATGGAAATAATAAAAAACCACCAATTAAACCAATTACTATTGAAAAATAAGCTGTTCTTTCATTTACACCTTTGTTATAAAAACTATAGAAAACTGTGTAGACAAATGCACAACAAAACAAATCTGCTAACAAGAATAAATATAAAATATCAAAACCTTTTGAAGCAATAAAAAATGATACTAAAGACATTATAATAATGAAATATTTAGATAACTTTAAATAATCAGTCTTCTTATTTAGATTAAATGTTGCTTTACCATCAACCACAAAAAGACTTGAGATCGCATTAACTAAAGTATCTACTGTTGAAATTGTTAATGCTAATCCAAGTGTAATTATTAGTAATGATAAGGATTGTGTTTGTTCTTTCAGTAATAATGTAAAAAATCCTAAATCAGGTCTTTGACTTGGATCTATAGAAAAAGATAACATTCCAGTAAATCCCATGAAAAAAACTATTGGTATAATTATAAAAAAAGAAATTAATAAACTTTGTTTAAGAGTCTGATAGTTTTTTGCAGCATAAACCCTTTGCCAATTTCCTTGATGAAATAAGTTAGTCGCAGCTACAGCAATAAAAAAAGTTAAACCAGATGTATAACTTGGTACGTAAGAGCCACTTAACAATTGTGGATTTTTTTGGTTAATAAATTCAAATGAAAAATTATCTCCTGCGTGGGATAAAATATAAGAGATTGAAATTAATAAAAGTATACCAATCACAATCATTTGAATATTGTCAGTAAAAATTGATGCGCGCAATCCACCATACAATGTGTATGTTAATGTGGCTAAAAGTACTATTAAAGCTGTGATCCAAAGCTCAGTTCCTGATATATAATTTATTAATATAGCTACGGCTGTAACTTCTGCACACAAGAATATAAACATATAAAAAATAGTCATTAACAAGATTAATTTGAATAAGCTTTTTCCAAATTTCTTTCTCATAAATTCTATGAGTGATGAGCCTTTTGGAAATTCAGTTCTAATTTTTTTTCCCAGATAGATTAAAAAAATCATTGGAAAAGCTGTACCAAGTGCATATCCAATCACAGCTCCTATTCCACCCCAGGTAGATGCCGCTGCAGGACCAAATAAAATCCAAGCTCCTAATGCTGAGGCAACTAAACTTGTTGTTAGAGAAAACAAACCTATGTTTCTACTTGCTGTAAGGTAATTATTAATACCTTTAAATTTTCTAGAATGATAAAGACCTAATACTGTAAATATTAAGCTTATAACTATAACTAACGATAACGATGTTGATTGACTTATTAAGTATGTTTTATCCATTATTCTCCCTTTCTGAATTACCGGACAGGTTCTTAGGGTTTAATCTCAGTCTGTTAAGACACCCCTTTAATAATTTGATATTATATTCTTTTTTAGACTAAATGATAGTTCTTTAGAGTAGATGTTTCTCTATTAAGTAATAAAGAGTAAAAATTATTAGAGACAAACAAATAATAAGAAAAACTCTCTCCTGATTACTCATTATTGTTGGCTTTTATGATTCATTATCTCAATCATACATTGGGTTGCATATTCTCGCCATTCTGATGAGTTTTTTGTTTTAAGATTGTTTAAATGATCTCGATTGCTTTTAATATCATCTAGATGCTTAAGTTTATCTGCGCCATTTAGATTTGCTTCCATACTTGATAAATTTGTCTCCATTGCTTTTATCCACTCATTTCCAAGCTCAACACATTTTTTATCATTTTTTTCATCACATATTTGTTTAAAAAAATTAAATATTACATCATCTGTTTTGATAGCAGTATTCATGATTACTTGTTACATGTACCTATCGATCCTGGGCCACAAGTTTCACCATTTGCCCATGTTGCACCAATCAAATTAGCGCCATCAAAATTAGCATTGGTAATATTAGATGAAGTGAAATTTGCTTCCATTAGATTTGCATTTTGAAAATTTGCCTCAATTAAAGTTGCTCCCATAAAATCAACCCTTGTAAGATTAGAACCTGAGAAATTTGTTTTTTCAAAATTTGCCCCAATAGAAATTGTTTCATATAAATTTGCCCTAACAAAAGTAGACTCTGGAAAAGTTCCAAATGATAAGTTTGAATTCATCATTATACTTTTATCAAAATTTACTTGTATAAAACTTGCGAATGAAAGATTTGAATTTGGCAAGTAGCTACCTTGCAAATCTTGTGCATCTGAAAATCTACAATTTGAGTAATCAACTCCATCTGTTAGAGGGTCATCACATGCGGCATTACTATTAGTGAAAAAAAATAAACTTACAATTATAAAAAGAATTATTTTCATACCTTATGTTAACAAATAAAAATTAATTAGACAAACTTTCTAAAATCAATTTTTTTAGGCCAAATTATGAATTTGCTCTTCAGCAGCTTTAATTGATTTTTCATAGTCTAGTGCCATTTGATCAGCACAAATTACATCAACTTTATCTATACCAAAAAAATTTAATATATATTTTAACCATGGAGTTAAAAAATCTTCTTTTGAGTTTAATTTTGTACCCCCAGAAGTAATAACTAAATAAGCACGTTTGTTCTTTAATAAACCTTCTCTTCTTCCATCAGGTTTAAATCTAAAAGTCTCACCAACTCTAGCAGCTAAATCAGACCATGCTTTAAGTGTTGCTGGAGGACCATAATTATAAATTGGGGCTGAAATTATAATAACATCACTATCTTTTAATTCTTTAACGAGTTTATCTGAAAGATTAAACATTTTTTTATGTTCTTCAGTTTGATCTTTTTCATCAATTTTCATTCCTGACTCTGTCAAGCCACTCACAAAAAGCATTTCATCATCTAAATCTCTGTAGATAACCTCGTCACCAGGTTTTTTAATTTTATCCAACACTTTTTTGGCTAATGCTCTTGAAGTAGAGCCTTTTTTTCTTGCGCTTGAGTCTATTTGACAGATTTTCATTAACTACTTTTAACCGAAATTTTGCAAAAATGGAAAAATTTTAATTATGTAAAAACCAATTGCCTGTAATTGGTTAGTCAAAATCAATATACCAGTTATTAAAAGAATGACCCCACCTATTTTAGATATAATATTTATATTTTTCTTGAAATTCTTTGAAAATAATAAAAATCTCTGAATTAGATATCCTGAAAGAATAAAAGGTATTGCTAAGCCTAAAGAGTAAAAACTCAATAACAATATTGCTCGAGATAATGTTTCTTCAATAGATGCTAGTGCTAAAATTGATCCTAAAATTGGTCCAATACAAGGTGTCCATCCAAATCCAAATGCTAGACCTATTACGTAGGGAAATAAAATATTTTTCGATTTTTGAGCCTCAAATCTTTTTTCAAAATTAAAATAACTAATATTAATTAAACCAACTAACTGTAATGAAAAAATTATTATCACTATACCTGCAATTATTCTTAAAATTTCAGAATTCTGTAAAAGTGTTTGACCCAAGAAAGATGCTGAAGCTCCTAAAATAATAAATACCGTAGAAAATCCAGTACAAAATAAAATTAATGGTAAAAATTTTATTTGTTTAGAATCTAAAAGTTCTTGAAGTGATTGACCTGAAATAAATGAAACATAACCTGGTATTAATGGTAAAACACATGGTGATAAAAAACTTATAAGTCCTGCACCAAAAGCAATTAAAAATTCAATCATTTAACCAGTATTTTTCATAGCAGCAGAAATACCTGCAATTGATGTCATCAATGAGTCATTTAAATATTTTTTATCTTTAATCGATTTGCTTTTTTTCAGCTTACTAATAACAATTGGTTGGATAATATTTAAAACTTCAGAATAAATGTTTCTCACAATTACTGATGTTCTAAATTGTTTTCTTTGTTTAATGATTTCTTTTGGAGTAATTTTTTTATTAAGTTTTTTTATAACATCAAATTGAAATCTTAGTTTTTTACCCACTCTCTTTAATTCATCATCAGCTAAATATTCTTCATAAATTTTAGAAATATCTGGATCTGCTTTAGAAATTACCATATCCAACATATCAAGCATTGAATTAAAGAAAGGCCAATTTTTTTCCATATCATACAAAGTATTTCTAAATTTTTTAATATTAGAGTATCTTAGGGCTTCAGCAATTCCTAGCCAAGCAGGTAACATAAGTCTAATTTGTGTCCAAGCAAAAACCCATGGTATAGCTCTTAAACTTTTAATAGTGTCGACATTTTTTCTTTTGGATGGTCTTGATCCTATAGATAATTTTCCAAGTGCTCTATGAGGGGTAACTGTTTTAAAATATTTTATAAATTCAGTGCTTTGATTGATATTCTTTCTGTAGGAGCTTTTTGATATATCTGACATTTTTTCTATTAAAGATCTCCAGTTATTTTTTGGCTTAGGTGGTGGATTGAGGGTTGCTTCAGCTACAGCACCTATATAGCTACATAAATTATATTTGGCTAACGGTTCATAACCATATTTTTGCTGAATGACTTCACCTTGATCAGTAATTCTTATTTTGCCATTAACAGAATTTGGTGGTTGAGACCTTAAAGTTGCTTGTATAGGTCCTCCTCCTCTACCAGCCGAGCCTCCTCTTCCATGAAAAAAAGTCACATCAATCTTATATTGTTTAGCTAAATTCACTATTTCTTCTTGTGCCTTATATTGATGCCAACTAGCACAAATTTTTCCAGCATCTTTACTAGAGTCTGAATACCCAATCATAACCTCTTGTTTGTATTTAATTAATTTTCTGTACCAACTTTGTGAAAATAAATTTTTCATTATTGATTTAGCGTTTATAAGATCATCTAAAGTTTCGAAAAGCGGAACAACTCTTAATTTATCTTTAATTTTTGCCTCTTTTTGCAAAAATGAAATAGATAAAATATCAGAAGCTGAAGTTGTCATGGATATTACATATGCCCCTAAACATTCTGATGGTTCTTGAGATAATATTTTAAAAGTTGACCAAACCTCTTTATTTTCTTTATTTCGAAATTTAAATTTATTAATCATATTTTTCTTTGATTTTATTGATGATTTTAAAAAATCTATTTTTTCCTCTTCATTAAATCTTAAATAATTTTTTTTAAATTTTTTATTTACCAGTTCAGTAATTAGCTGAGCATGTCTAGAGGACTCTTGTCTGATATCTAATCTAGCCAAATTAATTCCAAAACATTTTGCTCTTCTCATTAGGTCAAGTAGCTCACCACTTGCTAAATTTTCATTTTGACTCTGTTCTAAAGACTCTCTTACTACTCTTAAAGGTTTAAGTATTTCTTCTCTTGAAGCAAGTAACTTTTTTTTATCCAATGGTTTATTTTTAATTAAATGTTGTTCTATAGATTTATGGGTTAATCTCATTTTATCTCTCAATGGTCTCAAAAAAACTCTATATGGTTCATGGGTTTGACCCACTTTTCTCAAAATTTTTTTTGAACATTTTTCCATTGAATAAGATCTTATTATCTTAGTAAGATTTTTTTCATAAAGTTTTGCAGCTTCCCATCTTGATAATAAAATTACTCGCTTGGTAACCTCTGCTGTTACATTTGGATTTCCGTCTCTATCTCCACCCATCCATGATCCAAACTCTATTGGATTAAAATTTTTTGGTAATCCTTTATTTATATTTTGAACAAATATTGAATTTAATCTTCTATATACTTTTGGAATAGTTTCCCATAAGCTATCTTCTATTATTGCCAAACCCCATCTTGCTTCATCGAAGGGTGAAGGTTTTGATCTCTTCAAATCATCTGTATTCCAAATAATTGTAAGCTCATCATATAACTTTTTATCTATTATCTTTAATTTTGAAGGATATTTTTTTAGCAAATCTCTTTCTTCGAGTAACTCAGTAATTTTATGGTATTTTTGAATTAGAGTTCTTCTTTTTACTTCTGTTGGATGGGCAGTTAAAACAATTCCTATATTAAGATTTTTTGCAAGATTATAGACTCTATTTTCAGATATTTTTTTATCATTAAAAAGATCTTCAAATATTTCCTCGATAAAAATATTTTTATTATGAATTTTCTTTTTACTATTTTCATACTCATCTAATTTTCTAGATGCATCTATAGACTCAGCTAAATTTATAAAATTCATAAAATGCGAAAATGCTCTTGTTAACTTAAAAGTATAATTTGGATTAAGTCTACTTATGGTTCTTATTATTTTGCCATAAGAGTGATTGCTATAATTTAGTTTATTTACTTTTGAAAGTTTTCTTACTTTTTCAACTAAATTGTAAAATTTTTCGCCTTCTTGTTCTTTTATTACTTTTCCGAGAATATTTCCTAAATATCTAACATCCTCTCTTAAGAGTTTTGTAGGTATCCTCTCATAATAAAGATCTCTTTTTTGCATATTTTAAATTAAATTTTTTTTGCAACATTCCATTTATATTAGATTTTACACTAAATAAGGAGCCAGAGAATTTAAATTTTTGTAAATCAGCTTTATTCATACCTTTTGTGGCAGATGTAATAAAAACTTCCTTATTATTTTTTCCTCCAAATGCACAATTTGTTATATTTTTTGCAGGAAGATCTATTTTATGAATTAATTTAGCTTTTTTATTAAATACCGAAACACAAGCTCCATGAAAGTGTGCCACCCAAAGATTTTTATTTTTATCTAAAGTCATACCATCAGGTGATCCATCTTTTGGTAAAAATTTCTTAAATATTTTTTTACTAACAATTTTATTCATTTTATTAATCTTTATTTTATAAATAGATTTTTTAGGACTATCAGTATGATAGAAATTATATTCATCTAAAAATGCTGGTCCATTTGTAATTCTATAATTTTTATCAACTTTAATTAAATTTAAATCTTTATCTAATTTATAGAGAGAACCTTTTTCAATTTTTCTCTCTAAATTATCCATAGTACCAAACCACAAATTTCCTTTTGGATCAGTTTTACCATCATTAATTCTGTTTAATTTAATATCTTGTTCAATTAAGATACTTTTAATAATTTTTTTTGTTTTGATATTTTGAATTCTTAACTCTCCTTGAAGACCTAAGATAAAAATATTATTTTTGATATGAGCTAAAAAACCAATTTCTTTATTTACTTTATATTTCTTCTTTTTATTATTTTTTATATTCAAAGAAAAGAAGCATTTTTTTTTAATATCTACAAAATAAATTGAGTTATGCTCCTTAACCCAAAGAGTTCCCTCTCCAAGTATACATTTTAATTTCCAAAGTACTTTTGGTTCAGTTGTTTTAATCTTATTCATTGACTTCAAATTCCTTAATAAAATCTAAGTTTGGAGTAATTCCTATTCCAGGATTATCTGATACTGAAGCAAAACCGTTATTTTGCTTAACTTGATCTAGAATTGAAAAATTTTCTTTTGGAAGATCAGTAATAAAAATATTTTTTTCTGTCGTATCAAACTCAAGCATTGATTTTGAGGGAAATAAACCACCTGGCATATCAGGTTGAGCTGTTAACAAATGGAGGTTAGTTGCAATACTTACGGCGGATCCCCATACATGGTTAATGACTGGAATAAAATTAGCCTGTGCTAATGCTGATACTTTTAAATACTCGGTAATTCCACCTAATCCACAAACTTCTGGTTGAGCTATATCGATACATTTATTTTTAATTAACTCATTCCATCCGTATTTTGTAAACTCTGCTTCCCCTCCTGCAATATTCGTATTAATTTTTTGTTTTAATTCTCTATAGCTATCATAATCTTCAGGTGCAACAGGTTCCTCAAACCAAAAAATATCTAATTCATCTAAACCTCTCCCAACATATAACGCATCATTTAAATTATATGCATGATTTGCATCAACCATTAATCTAAAGTCATTTCCAACGGCCTCTCTTACTGCTCTTACAAGCTTTAAATCTTCTACTGGACCTAGTCCAACCTTCATTTTCATTGCTTTAAAATTTTTAGATTTAATTTGTTTTGCTTCTTTCTGAAATAAATCAATTAACTCTGAGGTGGTTTTTTTTTGTAACATCATTCCATATCCATAAACTGGAATTTGATCATTACATTTTCCACCTACTAACTGGTAAAGAGGTGAGTTAGTTTTTTTTCCTAAAATATCCCATAATGCAATATCAACTCCTGATAATGCTTGGATTGGCATTCCCTTTTGCCCACTATCTCTTAAAATGTTATACACTTTTTGCCAGATATACTCTTTATTTAATGGATCTTCGCCAATGACTAAAGGCTGGATAACTTTTTCAACTATAAACTTATTAGCTAAAGCAATGTTACCAGGCCCAAAACATTCGCCCCACCCTATAATTCCTTCATCAGTTTGAACCTCTACGAGATGAGCAGTCCTAAATTTATAATATTGTTGTGAATACCCTAACTCTTTATCTAACTCATATCTAAGTACATGACTTTTAATAGAAGTTATTTTCACAATTTATTATAAAGCAACTACTTTCGAGTTTTGCTCACCTAAGTTTTCTATTGATAATTTCATCGTATCACCAGCTTTTAAAAATTGCTGGGGTTTCATTCCCATACCAACTCCTGGAGGTGTTCCAGTAGTTATAATATCTCCTGGTTGTAACGACATGAATTTACTCACATAAGATACAATTACATCTACATTAAAAATCATTGTACTTGTGTTTCCTGTCTGCATTCTATTGCCATTTACATCTAAATTCATTTTTAAATTATTGATATCAGCAACTTCATCTTTAGTGACCAAGTATGGTCCTATTGGTCCATAAGTATCATGTGATTTTCCTTTAACCCATTGACCCATTTTTTCAATTTGCCATTCTCTTTCACTAACATCATTTACTAAACAATATCCTAAAATATGATCTTGCGATTGATTTTCTGAGATATGTTTTGCTTCTTTACCAATTACAATTCCAAGCTCAACTTCCCAGTCTAATTTTTTTGATCCTGATACAATTTCAACATCATCATTAGGGCCAGCAATACAACTAGTAGCTTTCATGAACATTATAGGTTCTGAAGGCACTTCTGCACCAGTTTCAGCAGCATGATCAGAATAATTTAGACCAATTGCTACAAATTTACCTGGTTTTGTTACACATGAACCTATTCGATCACTAGAAGATAATTCTGGTAGTGAAGATAAATCCACATTTTGTAATTTTGATATAGACTCAAAATTAATATGATCAGGGTTTAAATCATCAATATGAGAGCTAATGTCTCTTATCTTGCCTTCTTTATCTAATGCCGCTGGCTTTTCTCTTCCTTTTTGTCCTACTCTTAATAATTTCATATATCTCCTTTTTGTATTAATTAAATTGTCATTCCACCATCAACTGAAAAAGTATTTCCAGTCGTAAATGTAGATTCATCTCCAGCTAAGTAAATTGCCATAGCTGCTATTTCTTCTGCGGTACCTAATCTACCCATAGGTTGTCTTGCTATAAAATCTTTTTTAGCCTGAACTGGATCAGGGCTTTGATTTACTCTATCTTGCCAAGATGGTGAGAAAACTGTTCCTGGTGCAATTGAATTGCATCTTATATTTTGTTTTACAAAATCTGAAGCAATTGATTTTGTTAGACCAATAATAGCTGCTTTCGAAGCTCCATAAACAAATCTATTAGGTAAACCTTTTAAACTTGAAGCTATTGAAGAAATATTAATTATACTTCCGCCATTTTGTTTAACCATTAGGGGTAAAATTGCTTTGCACATGAAATACATAGATTTAATATTTACATCAAATGAAAAATCCCAATCTTTTTCCTCACAATCAAGGATGGTTCCATGATGAACAAAACCTACTGCATTGAATAATACATCAACTTTATCTAGAGTTTTAACAAATTCTAAAATTGCATTATTATCTGTTGAGTCTAATGTTTTAACTTCAATATTAGGATACTCTTTATTTAAATCAGCTAAAGTTTTATCATTTAAATCTGTTGCGGTAACACTTGCACCTTCATTATGAAATGCAATTGCAGTTGCTTTTCCAATTCCTTGACCTGCTGCTGTTACTACAATTTTTTTACCTTCTAATCTTCCACTCATTTCTTATTTATCCTTTCGATTTCTTTATAAAGAGAACTATGATCTGTTTCTCCATGTCCATTTTCAACAAGTGATTTATACATTTCTTTAACTAAATTTGAAATAGGTAAATGAGTATTAAAACTATTTGCGCACTCTAAAATATTGTTCATATCTTTTAAATGAACAGAAGTTCTACCTTTTGGAGTAAAATCTTTGTTTATCATTCTTTTTCCATGAGTTTGTAAGATTTTACTATCAGCCCATCCGCCAGATAAAGCTTTAATCATTTTATTAGGACTTGCTCCTGCTTTTTCGCAAAGTGTTATAGCTTCTGCTACTGCTCCGATAGTTAAACCAACTATAATTTGATTTGCTAATTTAGAGACTTGTCCGCTTCCTACAGGTCCAACTAAAGTTGGATTACCCATAGTTTTTAAAACATCTACAATTTCATCAAAAACATTTTGTTCACCTCCAACCATTATTGCTAACGAAGCCTCCTCTGCGCCAATAGTGCCGCCTGAGACCGGTGCATCTAAATAATTAATATTTTTAGAATTTAAATTTTTCCCTTGCTTAGTTGCTGTCGTCGGTTTAACTGAACTCATATCAATAACTGTTGCGCCTGATTTTAAATTTTCTAAAAAATAAGGACTATTCATTACATCATTAATTGCTGTATCATCAGTAAGCATAGTGATTACAACATCGTTGTCTTTAACTACATCATCAATTGAAGTTGAGATTTCTGCACCATGCTCTTTTAACGCTTCAGCTTTTTTTTGAGATCTATTAAATGCTTTTAAATTATATCCAGCTTTTAATATGTTTTTTGCCATTGGTAGGCCCATCAGGCCTATGCCAATAAATCCAATTTTTTTACTCATTTATTTTTTAGGAACAAATTCGTGGAAGTTTTGTGTCATTAATTCTGGAAAAAACATAACACATGCTAATACAATTAACTGAATTACTATAAATGGAGCAAATCCTCTAAAAATGTCTGTTAACGATATATGAGGAGGAGCAACTGACTTTAAGTAAAAGGCGGCGGGACCAAATGGTGGGCTTAAAAATGAAACTTGCATATTTACACAAAATAAAATTCCAAACCAAATTGGATCAAAACCAAGAGCTAATACAATTGGTAAAAATACTGGCATTGCCAACAATACTATTCCAACCCAATCCATAAATGCTCCCATCACTAAGAACATTAATTGCATCATAAAAATTAAATACATTGGTTTCAAATCATAAGCTAATATCGTCTCAGCAACATATTTTGGACCACCTGCAAGTGAATAAGCGCCAGCTAAAACTGTTGCGCCAAAAGTAATTGTTAAAATAGTACCTGATGCTTTAAATGTTCTTGTTAATGCATCTTTAAATAAAAAAAATGTTAGCTCTTTTCTTGCAAAAATTATAATTAATGTAGCTACAACACCCATGCCAGCAGCTTCTGTAATACCTGTTATTCCTGAATAAATTGAACCTAAAACAATTATTACTATACCAATTGGAGGTAAAAGACCTGGTAGGTAAGAAATTTTTTCTTTTAGAGTTAATGGCGGTTCATCACTTAATGGGGCGAGGTGTGGTTGCAATCTTGTACGAATAAGAATGTAAGTAATAATTAAAGCTGAAATCATTAAACCAGGAACAATTGCTTCTTGAAATAACATTGTAATTGAAGTTTCAGTTGTTAGTCCATAAATAATCAAAACGATAGATGGAGGTATCATTGTACCCAAAGAACCAGATGCACAAATAATTCCAATGGACATGTCCTGATCATATTTAAGTCTCAACATCTGAGGTAGTGCAATTAATCCCAACAAAACTATTTCTCCTCCAATGATTCCACTCATTGCAGCCATAATTGTTGCCATGATTGCAGTGACAACTCCTACTCCACCTCTAGTTTTTCTTAACCATGCATTTAAAGCATCATATAAATCTCTAGCTATATTAGAGCGTTCAAGTAAGGAGGCCATAAATATAAATAATGGGACTGATAAAAAAGAATAAGTAACTACAAGAGAATAATATCTTGAAAGTAAAATACCCAATGCATGTTCACCAATATTTAAAAAAACAAGAACTGCTCCCATAAAACCTGAAGCAAAACCCATTGGAACACCTATAGATATAAGAGCTAATAATCCAACTATTAGTATTATCGAGAGTGTTCCTATTTCAAATTCCATTTATTTTAAGTCTTTAGATGGGTCGTATTGTTTTTCTTTTGGATTTCTCCAATCAATGATCAGGTTATTTACGGATTGAACTGCAATAAGAAATACACATATAAGTGTAAGTGGTTTCATAGTAGCTGGAATTGGTGGATCCCAATAAGTTGCAAACCTTTCCCAATTTATGAATGATCTGTAAGCATCTTCCATCCCACCATAAATTACAGCTGCTGCAAACGTAACAATTATAATAGTGCTAATTAAATCAAAAATTCTTTGCGTTGGTCTACTCACATAATCATATAATATTACAATTCTGATATGACTTCTTAATCTTGTTGCATATATTCCACCTACTAAATAACAAATTCCAGCCAACCATAGACTTAATTCATTCACCCACATTGTTGGTTTTTCCATGATATATCTCATAAAAATTTCATACATCATTACAAGTACTATTATGGGGATTAAATATTTAATTGTGTGGCTTAAAAAAAGAGAAACTCTATCAATCCAATTTATTGGAAAATCATCTTTACTTGCAACTTTTTCATTTTGTTCTTGCAGTTGTTTATCAAGCATAGTCTAAAAAATGGTTTAAGAAAGAAGGGCCTTTTCAGGCCCTTCAAGATTTTATTTTGTGCTTATATTATAGGATACCGTTAGCTTTCATGTAAGCTGTGTGTATATCTATAAGTGCAGCAGCTTCAGGAGATTTCTTTTTCCATTCCTGCCAAGCATTAAGTGCAGCATTTCTGAACTTAAGTCTATCTTCTCTAGACCAGTCATGAAGAGTAACACCATCAGCAAGTAGGGCTTTAACTGCTTCTGCATTTTTTCTTTCAACTAAACTAGTGATTGTTCTACCGCAGATCTCAATTGCAGCTAACATTGCTCCTCTTTCATGAGGTTTTAGCTTTTTCCAAACTTTAGAATTACAAGCTAAATGGTCAGCTGGCATAGAGTGAAAACCAGGATATGTCGCATATCTGTTTTTTTCATAGTGTCCACCTGCATAGTTAGTTGCTAAGCTAGAGTAGTCAGCACCATCAATTAGACCAGTTTGTAAAGCAGTTGGAACTTCACCAAAATCCATTACGATTGGTTTAGCGCCTAATGCTTTAAAGATCATACTTTCCATTCCTGGAGGTGATCTAAATTTAAAGTCTTTGATAGAAGCAACATCTGGAATTGGTTTACTAGATATTAAAGACTCATGTCCTGGTATCCACCAACCAATTAAAGTCATTCCATATTTATTGTATAATGCATCAACAGCTTCTTGAGCTCCAGGGAACTTTAAGAAATCATATTGTTGATAAGGGTTATCGTATCCACCCATTACATCACCTGCAAATTGGAACGCTGCATTTTTACCAGTTTGGTAACCAGCACCAGTCATATCACAATCGATAATTCCAGTTTGAGCAGAGTTAAATACTTCAGCAGATTTACCTGTTACTGAAGATGAATAAAACATTTCAACTTTCAAGCTTCCGCCAGAAAACCTTTCAACATTTTTTGCGAATTGAGCCGCAACTTCACCGTTAGGTGAACTAGCAGTAAAGTGAGTTTCAATCTTTAAAGTCTTTGCATTAGCAGAGCCAAATAAAGCTACTGAAACAATAGCTACTGCAGCTATAGTTTTTGTTATTAATTTAAACATTATCTTCCTCTCGTTTATGTTTTTAATATTGGAACTTAATCACAAATGATTTTTAATTTCAAATAAAACGCGAAAAAATGTGTATAGAAATTATATATATTAACTAAATAAGCAACTTCAGATTGTATTATACCACTTCAGAAATTAGTGGCTTATTCTGAAAATAATTACAAATATTATCTACAGCCATCATGCTCATTGCTAAACGAGTTTCATGAGTGGCACTACCAACATGAGGTAAAACAAAACAATTATCCAGCTTCATGTATCTTTCATCTAAATTAGGTTCGTTATTAAATACATCTAGGCCAGCTGCGTAAATTTTATTATTTTGTAGAGCTTCTATTAACGCATCATCATCAATTGTTGATCCTCTGGAAGTGTTAATCACTACAGCATGCTTAGGTAGTAGCCCAATAGAAGTAGTGTTTAAAATATGCTTTGTTTCTGCCGTAGCAGGAGTATGAATACTAACAAAATCACACTCAGGCATCATAGAATTTACATCTGAAAAATATTTTGCTTCATCTTCAAGATCTTCGGAAAGTTTATTTCTATTAAAGTAAATTATTTTCATACCAAATGCTTTTGCACATTTTGCTACCATTCTCCCAATTCGACCCATACCAATTATACCAAGTGTTTTTCCTGTAACAGAATTCCCAATCATAAATTTAGTTAGATCAGGTTTTTGATCTTTCCACGTCCCTGATCTTACAAGATTATAAGCTTCACCTATTCTTCTTGATGCAGCTAAAATCAAAAGAATAGTCGTTTCAGCAACAGCTTCGTTTAAAACATTAGGAGTATTGGTAACTTTAATCTTTTTTCTTTCAGCTGATTTAACAGAGATGTTATCGTAGCCTACTCCAACTTGAGCAATAATCTTTAATTTACCATTTAAATTTTTAAAAAAATCTTCTCTAATTTTGTCAAACCCAGTTGAAATAAATCCATCATACTCATTAGCCATTTTAATAAGTTCGCTATTTGGGATTGGCTCATCTTTTAAATTAAGAGTTACATCAAAATTTTTCTTTAATTTCTCCTCTGCTCCATCTGATAATTTTCTTGTAACTAGTATTTTTGCTTTCATATTAATGAGAATTTCTTGGAAGACCTTTTTTATTAGAAACATCTAAATAACTTCCACGTGACTTAATACACGCACCGTCTTCAAGTTGACCTACCGTATCTCTAAAAATTTCTTGCCATGGAGTTTGATTGTTCGCTTTAAATAATTTTTTGTTTTTTCTTCTCTTCTTAAACTCTGTTTGAGAAATCAACAAATCCACTCTTCTTTTATTTAAATCAATTTTCATTTTATCACCTGTTCTTACAATTCCTAAATCTCCACCAACAGCAGACTCTGGTGAAACATGAAGAATTGATGGACTTTCAGAGGTACCACTTTGTCTTCCATCTCCAAGAGTTGGTAAATGTGTAATCCCTTTTTTTAATAATCTGTCAGGTGGCTGCATATTAACTACTTCTGCAGATCCAGGATAACCAACTGGTCCACAGCCCCTAATAATTAGAATAGAATTTTCATCAATCTTTAATTTTTTATCGTTTATTCTTTTATGATAATCTTCTGGTCCTTCAAATACAGCTGCTTTACCATTGAAAACATTTGGATTTTTTGGATCTGATAGATATCTAGCTCTAAATTCTTTGCTTATTACAGATGTTTTCATTATTGCAGATGAAAAAAAATTACTTTTCATAACTAAAAATCCTGCATTTTCTTCTAAACTATTTTTGAAAGTTTTTATTACCTTGGTATCTATATCTATTTTTCTTTTTAAATTTTTACCAACAGTTTTTCCAGTAACTGTCATGATATTAGTGTGAATTTTTCTATTTTTTATTAATTCTTTCATTACAGCAGGTACTCCACCTGCTCTATAAAAACTTTCCATCAAATATTCTCCTGCTGGTTGGCAGTTAACTAATAGGGGAATATTATGTCCTAGCTTTTGCCAATCAGATAAATCAAATTTGATTCCCATATGTTTAGCAATCGCACTTAAATGAGTAGTGCAGTTGCTTGATCCACCGATCGCACTTGCAACTACCACTGCATTTTCAAATGCTTTACGTGTCATAATTTTTGATGGTGTTAAATCTTCATGAACCATTTCAACTATTCTTTTTCCAGTCTCAAAAGAGATTTGTTCCCTCTCTCGATACGGTGCAGGTATAACAGCACAACCAGTTAAAGACATTCCTAAAGCCTCTGCAACTGAATTCATAGACGAAGCTGTTCCCATTGTATTACAGTGACCAACACTTGGTGCAGAAGATGCAATCATATCCATAAACTCATCATAATTTATTTCACCTTTAGCTAAAAGTTTCCTAGCTTCCCATACCACCATCCCTGATCCAGCTAGTTTACCTTTATAAATTCCATCTAACATTGGTCCACCAGACAAAACGATTGCTGGAATATTTACTGTTGCTGCAGCCATTAATGCTGCTGGGGTTGTTTTATCACAACCAGTTGTCAGTATTACTCCATCAATTGGATACCCGTATAAAACTTCAACAAGAGACAAGTAAGAAAGATTTCTATCTAACATTGCAGTAGGTCTTTTTCCAGTTTCTTGAATCGGATGAGTTGGAAATTCCATTGGAATTCCACCTGCTCTTCTAATTCCATCTTTTATTCTTTTGCTTAAAGATAAAAAATGTCTATTGCATGGTGAAAGGTCACTACCTGATTGTGCTATTCCAATAATTGGGTTTCCAGACTGTAATTCTTTTCTAGTAAGTCCATAGTTAAGATATCGCTCTAAATAAAGAGCAGTCATTTCTGGATCTTTTGGGTTATTAAACCATTGCTGACTTCTTAAATTTTTTTTACGTTTTATTGGCATACATAATTTGTAATGACTTGTTTAGAATATTAGTTATATAATAAAATTATGAATAATCTAATAGTTTTAAACCAAAATGACAATGTTGGTGTAAGTCAATTTATTATTCCAGAAAAAACTAAAATAGAAGGACATGACTTAAGTACTATAGACCCAATTCCATTTGGTCACAAAGTTTGCTTAAAATCTATAAATAAAGGTGATCCAATAATAAAATATGATCAAATAATTGGTTTTGCTTTAGATAACATAAGACCGGGCGAACATGTTCATTCACATAATCTGGAATTTAGAGAATTTAAAAGAGATTTTAAAGTAACTAATAAAAAGAATATTATTAATGAAAAAGCAGATACTTTTTTTAATGGCATTTTAAGAGACAATGGTGATGTAGCCACTAGAAATTATATTGGAATTGTAAGTACTGTTAATTGTTCTGCAACAGTAACTAAAATGATTGTAGAAAGAATTAAATACTCTAATATTTTAAAAGATTATCCAAATATCGATGGTATAGTTCCTATTACTCATTCTACAGGATGTGGGATGAATACAGAAAGTGAAGGTATGCAAATCTTTCAAAGAACAATTGATGGATTTAAAAATCATCCCAACTTTTCACATGTTTTTGTAATAGGCTTAGGATGTGAGTGTGCCCAAGTAAGTTTGTTTGACGAGTCATTAAAAAAACACAATAGAATTCACTTCTTAACTATTCAAGACGAGGGTGGAACAAAAAAAATTGTTGAAAAAGTATTATCTCAAATTAAAAATTTACTAGCTGAAGCAAATAAAGTTAAAAGAACATCTCAATCAGTAAATCATTTAACACTCGCTTTGCAATGTGGAGGATCAGATGGATATTCAGGAATTACAGCAAATCCAGCATTGGGTGTTGCGGCAGACCTTTTAGTTAAAAAAGGAGGAAGCTCAATATTATCTGAAACACCTGAAATTTATGGAGCAGAACATTTACTGATTAATAGAGCTAACTCACAAGAAACAGCAGATAAATTGATAAAGAGGATTGAGTGGTGGAAAAATTATACTTCAATCAATAATAGTTCGATGGATAATAATCCTGCACCTGGAAATAAAAAAGGAGGTTTGACTACTATTTTAGAAAAATCTTTAGGAGCTGTTGCTAAAGGAGGCAATTCTATACTTCAAGATGTTTTAATGTATGCAGAGCCTTTAAAAAACAAAGGTTTTAATTTTATGGACTCTCCAGGTTATGACCCTGTATCAGTAACAGGTCAGGTAGCGTCAGGAGCAAATGTAATTTGCTTTACAACGGGTAGAGGTTCATGTTTTGGATGTAAACCAGTTCCTAGTTTAAAACTATCAACTAATTCAGCAATGTATGAAAAAATGTCAGAAGATATGGATATCAACTGTGGAACAATTGCAGAAGGTGAAGAAAAAATAGAAGAAGTAGGTCAAAAAATATTTGAACTAATAGTCAACACAGCATCAGGAAATAAATCTAAAAGTGAGATCAACGGCTACGGTGACGAGGAATTTAATCCTTGGCAAGTAGGCGTAGTAATGTAACAAAGATCTTCATTGTGCCTCAACAAACCCCATTATTTAACGTAATTTTATTAGCTGCTGGTGGTTTTTTCATGTTTGTTTGCATGGATTCTACAGCAAAATATCTTGGTACTGTCATGCCTGTTACTCAAGCAATTTGGGGGAGATTTTTTTTTCACTTAGTATCTTTAATTATATTTTTTTTAATTTTTAAACCAAAAGTAAATTTAAAAAAAAATTTTAAACTTCAAATAATTAGATCTTTATTGATGGTAACAGCCACAACATTCATGTTTTATTCTTTACAGAAATTTGACTTAGTAGATATATATGTTGTTTTCTTTTCTGCACCCTTAATAGTTTCGTTACTATCTGCATATTTTTTAAAAGATATATTATCTTTTAAAGGAATAATGTTAATGCTTCTGAGTTTTGGGTCAATTATCTACTCATTAGGACCAAGTATGAAAATATTTAGTTTAGACTTAATTTTTCCAATTGTGCCTCCGATTTGCTGGGCTCTTTACCAATTTTTTACAAAAGTTGTATCTTCTGATAATGAACCTTTTGCATCAATTTTTTATACATCAATTTTAGGAGCAATTATTTTTAGTATATTTATAACTTTTAATTGGGTGCCGTTAGAAAAAAATATTTATTGGCTTTATTTAATATTAATTGGTGCCGCAGGATTTGTAAGTCATTCATTAATAATTTATGCAATACAATTATCTAACTTATCATTTGTTACTAATTTTCAATATTCACAATTAATTTGGTCTACGATTGTTAATTTCTTAATTTTTGGTGTACCTTTTGACTATAATAAAATCATAGGTGTAATCGGGATTATTATATTTGGACTATTATTTATTCGTACAGAAGGTAATAAAGATAAGGTTAAAGTCTAATTTTTTTACCCAGCTTGGCACTTTTTGTGATTGCTGCAAAAATTTTAAGTGAAACTAAACCATCATTACCATTAACTTTAGGTTTATTTTTTTTACTTACTACATCAGCAAAATGGTCTATTTGATTAATAAGAGTGTTATCATCTTTTTTATTTAAATCTTCTTTTACTAATATCTTTTTCCACCAACTTCGTTCATTTTTATAAAACCAATTTTTCAAATTTGGAAATTGTAAAGATCCTTTGGTTCCACCAATCATATATGCAGATTGATTAGTTGTAGGATAAGCAGGATTTTCTCCTGCTGTTAACTCATAACTCCATGGTGCAACAATTGTATCTGATAAGTTTAAAGTACAAAGTGTACCAGATTTAAAAACTAGACTAACTGTTGCTGTATCTTCTACTTTAAATTTTCTATTTTTATTTGTTGTAAAGGACTGAACATATTGAATTGGACCCAATAAATAACAAATCATATCAATATCATGGACAAGATTAATCCCTAATGGACCCCCGCCTTTACTTATTCTCCATTTTTCTTTGAAATATGCTTTATGCTTATAAAGCCAACACAACACATTTACTGAAACTATTTTTCCTAATTTACCTTTGTCTATAATCTCTTTTACCTTGGATACTATTGAGTTGTGTCTTCTGTGATACCCTATCAATAACGGTGTCTTATTTTTATTAGCACTTCTAATAATTTTTTTAGCTGAATTAATATTATCTGAAATAGGTTTTTCCAATAAAACTGGGATTTTATTCTTTAAAAAACTAACTGTATGCTTTTCATGCAGTTGATTTGGTGTAGCAACAATCACAGCATCTAAGTTTTTTGAGTTTAAAAGTTCATTTACATTTGAATATAATGGAATTTTATATTTTTTTGATAAATTTTTAGCGTTATTACTAATATCTACTATTGAATGAAGATTAGTTTTTTTTGATTTTAAAATTGCTTTGATATGTTGGAGGCCCATTAATCCAGTTCCTACAATTGATATGTTGATTTTTTTATTCATCTTATGAAATATTTATTTTTGTAAAATACTTATAAAGTTTATTTGGTTTAATTAAAGTACTTGGAAAATTTTTATTGTTAGGGGCATCTGGATAGTGTTGAGTTTCTAAACAAACACCTTGGTAAGGAGCAAGTTTATTTTTATATCGCAAACCTTGACTAGTATATAGTTGCACACCTGGAAGATTTGAATAAAAATCTAACTTAATATTAGTTTTTTTATTTTTTAGTGAGGCTAAATAATTTTTAGAATTTTTTTTAATACAATATGTTAAATCAAATCCTACTTGATTTATTATTTTTGATATTCTCATAATTTTTTTATTTTTAATGATATTTATTTTTTCTCCAATATTTTGAAACTTATTGAAATCATTAATAGTATTTTTAACTTTTTTAATTTTACCAGTTGGGATTAATTTATTACTTACTTCAAGATATTTTTCAGAGTTAATTTTTAAATCATGGTTAAAAATTGTTTCTTTTTTATCTTTATTCAAATTCCAATAACTATGATTAGTTAAACTCACATGAGTTAATTGATTTGATTTATATTGGTATTTGATGAATAAACTTTTATTCTTGATTTCAAAAGTGCACTCTGAATTCAAATCTCCTGGAAAACCTTGGTCTAGATCTTTAGATAGCAATTGATAGATAATTTTATTTTTTGAATGATGATGTTTTCTCCACTCCAATCTATCAAATCCTATTTTTCCTCCATGTAGCGTATTTTTTCCCTCATTGACTTCAAGTTTAAAAATTTTATTTTTAATGTTAAATTTTGAATTTGATATTCTACCTGCGTAACGACCACAAGTAGCCCCTACATAAAAATTTTTATTACTATAATTTTTTTTAGGACCAAGATTTAAGATTAAATTTATTTTTTTTTTCTTATCATAAACTTCATACAAACAAGCACCGATATTAATTGATTTAACTCTTAAATACTTATTTTCTATGGTTGAGCTTTGTACTTTCACAAAGCCTATTATAGCCAACCTTTGTCCACAATATAAGATTGATTAGTACAACCTGAAGACTGTTCTGATGAAAAAAACAATACTGCCTGAGCAAGTTCGTGTGGCATTAATTTTTTTTTTAAACACTGCCTTTTCATCAGTTCTTTTTCAGACTCCTCATTCAACCACAAATCTATCTGTCTCTGTGTCATTACCCATCCAGGTACAACCGAATTAACTCTAATATTAAATTCTCCTAAATCTCTTGCAAAAGATCTTGATAAACCAACTACTCCAGACTTTGCTGCTGTATAGGCGGCCATGCCTCCCTGACCTACCATCCATGATGTTGATCCCATATTTATGATTGCCCCACCACCATTGTCTATCATTGATTTTTTAACAGATTGGACCGTGAAGAAAAAATGTCTTAAATTTACATTAATTCTTTCATTCCAATATTCTTCAGTTACATCGTCGATTTTATGTCTAGTATCATTAGCAGCGTTATTAATCAAAATATCTATTGGTCCCTTATTGCCAATAATGTCAGCTATAGTCTTTTGAAGCTCTTTGATATTTAGAAGGTCACATTTAATAAATGTTGGTAAACTATAATTTTTATTTTTTATATCTTTAATTAATTTTTTTGATTCATCTTCATTAATATCTATAAAATAAACTTCAGATCCTTGCTCACAAAAATGTTCAACAATTGACGCCCCTATCCCTGATCCTCCACCTGTTACAAATACTCTTTTATTTTCTAAATCGTAATATTTTACTTTCATTTTCCTAACCTCTACTAGTTATAAATTCTTCTCAGTATTATTTGCATTTAGTATTAGACTAATTTTTTTTATACTATTTTTATTATATATAATATTTATAGATTATATAACTTAATAATATAAATTTTATTTAGCTTTGTAACCTAAACCAATATTATTTGTTTTTTTACTCGCATCCATAATTTTTGGATATTCGTAATTTAATCCTAAAAGCTGTCGCACTTTTGGATTTGAATTATTTTTAAAGTCTTCAGATAAATAAGTAACTAAATCTTCAACTGGTTTTATATATTTAGGAAGAAACTCTATTAGTAATGCTGCTCTTTGATGGTTTGATTTATTTGATGATGCTCCATGCCAACAGTTACCATTAAAAAAAACTAAATCTCCAGGATTAGCAATCATTTGTTGTTTATTTGAAAAGTCATCATTTTCATTTGGATAATGCAATTTTTTTTGTGATCCTGGTATGTATGCAGTTGCTCCTGATTGTTCTGAGCAAATATCTAGAGGTATAGTTGCCTGACAGTTTTGTGCAAATGAACTATTAAGACCCATGGGGAAAGTCTCACTATTATAAAAATCCCAATACGGATAATCAATATGCAGTTCCTGTCCTATAGACCCTGGTAGCAATCTACTTGCGCAGTAAGATCCACAAAAAAACTCTGAACCTAAAAGTTTAGACATTAAGCTAAAAATAATGTCATTTGTTATTAATTTACTAAAAACCTCTCCTTTACCAAATAAATTCCAAATTCTTTGCTGAAGTTTAATTTTGTCGGATGATTCGGCCTCAGCATTAAAGTGAGTTTCTTTTTGCTCTTGTATGTCTGCAAAATGATTAACAATGTTTTTTGCTTCTTTGATATCGTTTAAATTATATACATTTTCAATAACAATAACTCCGGATTCATGCATTAATTCATTTATTGCTTCAGTAATATTGAAACTATCCCTTGAGAATTTCTGCATAGATAAATCTTAAGTGAAAAAAAATTAAAAAAAAATAAAAAAATTATAATTCTAATTCTTTAGCTAGATCACCAATTTTTGCACCACCTGCCATCAATCTTTTCACATCTTCATTACCAAGTTCTGAAGACAATCCTGAACCAATTACTTCTCCCAAACTTAAAAAAGTAAATCGATCAGCTATAAGTCGTGCATGAATTTCATTGTGAGTAATAAGTATAATTGCAATGTTTCCTAAACTTTGAACTTTTTTTATTGTTTTTAAAACTTCCATTTGCTGCTTTTGACCTAGTGCTGATGTAGGTTCATCTAATATTAGTATCTTCGCACCAAAGTAAATTGCTCTTGCAATAGCCAAAGTCTGTCTTTGTCCACCTGACATTGTTCCAACTGGTTGATTGGGGTTTGAAATATTAATTCCAATTTTAGACATTTCTTCAGTTGTTATTTTGTCCATCTCATCCATTTGCATTAAACCAAATGCGCCAGGTCCTTTTGTTAATTCACGTCCAAGAAAAAAATTTCTTGTTACTGAAGTTAGAGCATTGAGAGCTAAATCCTGATAAACTGTACCAATGCCAGCATCAGAAGCTTGACGTGGTGAAGTAAAGTTAACTATTTCTCCATCTACTTTTATTTCTCCACTTGTCATTGGATGAACTCCAGATAACACTTTAATTAAAGTTGACTTTCCAGCTCCATTGTCACCTAAAAGAGCGTGAACTTCACCCGGATAAACATCTAGTGAAACACCATTTAAAGCAGTAAATGCTCCAAATTTTTTAACTAAATTTTTTATTTCAATTAATGGTTTTTTATCCATTAAATATTCCCCATAATTCGTTTCCTAATGTTCTCATTTGTAAAGGCAGCAGTAACAAGAACTGCTCCAAGGAACACTCTATAAAAAGACCCATCAATTCCAGGAATATAAAAGAAGGCTTCTTTTGCTATACCAAAAATAATCGTACCCAAGATAATTCCACCTATTGTTCCAAAACCTCCTGTTAATACAACACCACCAATAACCGCTGCAGCAATTGCTTCTAATTCTTTTAAATTACCTTTAGCTGTATCTGCAGTATTAACTTCAAATACTTGACATGCAGCAAACATAGTTGCACAAAATGCAGTATTCACAAATAATGCAATCTTAACTTTATTTGTTGGCACACCATTAGCCTTTGCAGCATTAAGATTTCCTCCAGTTGAATAAATCCAGTTACCTGCTTGAGTTTTGCTCAAAATAAAATAACAAATAAAAGCAATGAGTCCCCAAATCATTAGAGCAGAATACATTCCTTTAGCAAAAATATTTCCAAAGTTATTTACATTCCAGTCTACTGTGAAATACAACCAATTAAAAACTGGTTCCATAATGTCTCCTCCAAAGAAATTAGCGACTGGTCTTGCTGTAACTATGGTGTCGATGTAAGCTTTTGCTATATCAATATCAGTAACCACTTTTGCCGTAACTGCAGGAACATCAACTCCAGCTTCAATTTTCTTTGTCAAAATTTCTACCATTGAGTCATTGCCAGATTTTTTTGCACCAGCTAAAGATTTTTCTAAGGTTTCAATCATTTTTGTTGAATTTATTTCAGTTTTCAAAGTTGCAACTTTTTCATTAATATATGAAAGTCTTTCAGTTAATTTTGCAACCGTGCTAGCAGGCACAGTGCTAAGAATTTCTAATAATTGGTCATTTGGTAAAGCTTTAGCTGCATCTCTTTCCATTTCCCCAAGACCTGGTACATTTATAATATTTTTGATATCTGGTAAGTCTGTAACAGTTGTTGATCCAGCAGTTTGATCAGGAGCTCTATTAAATGCTCTATATGATACCTCTGTTAAACCTCGTAAAAAGAAAAGTCCACCTAGTGTAACAATGAAAGAAGATATACCACTTTTAACAATTACCCATCCCTGGATCCATCCAAAGGATAGAGTCATACATAGCGTAATTAATATTGCTAATAATGGTGAGACATCTCTAATTTCAAATAATTGAAACCCCTCAAAATGAAAACCTCCTACAAAAGATACATAAGGAATAACAACAGCAAAACCCCATTTTAGTATCATTGCCATACAACCACCAGCAAAACCAATCATTGAGCCAACTGAAAGATCAAATTCACCTGCAATAATTAACATCCCAGCAGCAAGTGCTACGATCCCTAATTGAGCAATTACCCTAAAATTATTTCTAATTCCTAAGGCGTTAAATCCTTCACCAGAAAAAGGGTTAAGAGAAAATTCTCCTTCTGGAATAGAAAAGTATCCCAACATACAAAAAAGTAAGATCATTACCCCCAAAGGTCCAATCTCTGGACGAGCCAGTAATGCAGAATACCATTTTTTTTCACCTTGTCGGTCTGACTCTTGTCTTGGTTTATTTGTTGTTGATGTATTCATTTTTAAAAAAGGTTTGTTAATTTTATAAAAAAAAGGGCCGATTAAATAATCGACCCTTTAAATTTTAACTAACTATCTGTCAATTCCTGCAAGAGCAGCAACTGAAGAAGCGTTAGACTTATCTACGAAGCCAGGTCCTGAAGGGATGTTAGCTCCTGGAAGAAGTCCAGCACTGTTGTTGTACAAGTGTAATACGATAACTGGCACATAACCTTGTAGTCTTTGTTGTTGATCAATAGTGAAAGATACTCTTCCAGATCCGATTAAGTCCATAACTGCAGGACTTAAGTCAAAGCAAGAATGGTGTACTGTCATACCAAGATCAGCTAAAGCTTTATCAACAGCTTCACATACGTGAGGTCCTACTGAAAGGATTGCATTGACATCTTTGTTTGCTTGTAAAGCAGCAGTAGCTCTAGTTTGAATAGTAGCAGGGTCAGATGTAGTATCAGTCATTTGCATAGGAACTGCAGAACCGTAACCTTCACATCTGTCTACAAGAGCTGTGTTGTATGCTTCTTGAATCATACAAAGTGCTTTAGTAGCACCTTCAGCTTTTGCTCTTTCACCAGCTTTTTGTCCAGCAAGTAATTCAGGCTGACCAACGTGCATCAAAGCACCTAGGCTCGCAGAAGACTCTAAACCAGAGTTCATTGTAATTACTGGAACACCAGCTGCAACAGCAGCTTTAATAGCTGGTCCTAATGCATCTGGGTCTGGTAAAGAAATTACCATACCATCTGGTTGAGTAGCTGCAGCAGCTTGAATTGAGCTTGCCATATCAGCCATATCAGCAGAAGGGTTGTAGATGTATTCGAAGTCAGCACCGATTGCTCTAGCTGCATCTTCACCACCTTTTTGAACTACTGGCCAAAAAGGATCCTTTCCTTCACCATGAGTTATCATGACGTATCTTTCAGCGAAAGCAGAAGTTGCAAATAATGCAAGAGCTGCAATCGAAAGTATAAGTTTTTTCATTATTTCTCCCTTTTAAATTAATTTAAAAAATGAAATATAACTGCTTTAAGGAAAGATCATAATAAAAAATATAAATACAACTTTTGATTGATTTTTTTTAATCAATATTTTTTATCTACTTTTCTTGTCTTTATCAGAATTAAAATTTGCTAAATTAAATTATTAATAGAAATTTTTAGTATGTGGCACTTCTTCCCAATCTTGCGGCACCACGAACACCACTAGCATCACCAAATCTTGGTTTTAAAAAAACACCTTCGTATTCTCTTCCAGCAACAAATTTTCTCACTAATGAATCTATTTCATGTAAAAAATCAATTTCATTTGAAACTCCTCCTCCAAAAACAAAAGCATCAGGGTCTAAAATATTTATTATATTTGAAAGTGACATTGATAAATTAACTTTAAAATCATCTATAAGTCTTTCTGCATCCAAATCATGTTTTCTATTTAATTCAAAAATTTCATTTGTTTTTAAATTTTTTCCATAGAGTTTATTAAATTTTTTCGCTAAACCTAAGCCAGATAGAAAACTTTCAATCTCAGCTTCTCTTGGATTACTTGTGTCAAAATTTTCTTTTTTAGCAGCAAAATAAGGAATTTGATTATGACCCCATTCTCCTGCAACACCATTCGGGCCACTTACTATTTTTTTATCAATCACCAAACCACCTCCAACTCCAGATCCCAAGATTATACCATAAACAATTTTGTAATGTTTGCCCGCTCCATCTATAGCCTCTGACAAAGCAAAACAATTTGCATCATTTTCACAAAACACTTCTTTACCTAGTGCTTTACGTAAATCATTTTGAAAAGGTTTTTTTTCTAACCAAGTTATGTTAGGAGCATTTTTAACTAATCCTGTTTGGGGAGAATGAACACCTGGATGACAAACACCAATTTGAAGTTCTTGTTTAAATTCTTGTTCTAATTGTCTATGAATATCTCTTATTGATGTAATAATTTGAGTGTAATTTTTTGGGCATGGTATTCTAGATCTATGTTTTTCTTGTCCATCTTTTTCAAGTACAACACTCTCTATCTTTGTTGCACCAACATCTATACCTACTTGCATAATTATTAGTATGTTGCTCTACCACCACTTAAATCAAATACTGCGGCTGTTGAAAAAGAATTTTCTTCACTTGATAACCAAGTAACTAATGAAGCTAATTCCTCAACCTTGGCAAACTTATTTCTTGGTATTTTAGATAACATGTAATTGATATGTTCTTCAGTCATTTGGTCAAAAATCCGAGTTTTTGCAGCAGCTGGTGTTACACAGTTAACAGCTATATTTTTAAGAGCTAATTCTTTGCCTAATGATTTTGTTAACCCAATAACCCCTGCTTTTGAAGTACTGTAAGCACTTGCATTTGGATTTCCTTCTTTTCCTGCAATTGAAGCAATATTAACTATCCGTCCATAATTATTTTTTTCCATAAATGGGACAACTGCCTTGCAGCAATAAAAAACCGAATTAAGATTTAAATTGATAACTTTATGCCATTCGTCCAAAGGGTATTCGGCAACTGTTGTATTCATTCCAGCAATCCCAGCATTATTAATAAAAATATCTATTTTGCCATTTTTACTTTCAATTTCATTTAAACTTTTAGTGATATTTTCGAAATTACTTACATCTACTATCTGGTAACTTAAATTTTCAGAATTAACTTTGTCTAATGCTTTTTTTATAGCATCTTCATCAATATCCCAAATAACTACTTTTGCACCAGCTTCGATAAATCTCTCAGTTACTGCCAAACCAAAACCTTGTGCTCCACCTGTTACAATTGCAACTCTTTTATCTAAATCATATTTAATCATATTATTTTTTTTTCTTTTTCGATCTTAATAAAGGAAAAGTTAGAGCAATTAAAGATAAAATGAAGAATGTTAAAGCAATAGGTCTTGTTAGAAACATTAACCAATTTCCATCAAATATTACTAATGATTGTCTAAGAGTACCCTCAACCAATTCTCCTAATATTAATCCTATAATAACTGGAACAACTGAAAAACCATATCTTCTCATAAAAAATCCAAGCACTCCAAAGAATATCATTATCCAAACATCTATAATTGATTGACTTAATGAATAAGTTCCACAAACAGACACTGCAAAAATCATTGGCCACAAAATCTTATTAGGCACCAATGTTATTCTTGCAAAAATCTTAGCACCAAAAAAACCAAATATAAAAAAGAGTACGTTAGCAATTAACATTGCACCAAAAATTCCATATAAAAATTCTGGTTGTTCTCTAAATAAATCAGGACCCGGTCTTACCCCGTGAATGATTAAGCCTGTTAATATTACAGCAGTAGTTGCGCTACCAGGAATACCTAAAGCAAGAGTTGGCACCATCGCTCCACCTGTTGCAGCATTATTAGCAGCTTCTGCTCCTGCAATTCCTTCTATTGACCCCTTACCAAATTCTTCAGGTTTTTTTGAAAATCTTTTTGCTTCAGAATAACCAATTAAAGATGCAACTGTGCCACCTTCTGCAGGAAGCACTCCTATAAAAGATCCAATACCTGATGATCTTAAAATAGTTTTCCATGTTTGTTTATAATCATTAATTGACGGTAATTTTACTGCTTTTAAAGCTACTCTTTTAAAAACTTGATCTAGTAAAGTTGATTGAGTTAACATTTCACTAATTGCAAATAAACCAACAACAACTGGTATAAAACCAATGCCCTCGGATAATTCATTTATTCCATAGGTAAATCTATCTATGGAAGTCATAAAATCTTTTCCAATAGTTGAAATCAATATTCCAAAAGCTCCAGCTATCAAATTCTTAATTGGGCTTCCTTCTCCAATAGAAGCAAGCATGGTTAAACCAAAAATAGCTAAAGCAAAATATTCGGGTTGACCAAATTCATAAGCTAGTTTTGCAAGTAACGGTGCAAAAAAAACTAGTATTATCACGCTAAAAATTCCACCAACAGTGCTTGATACAGTTGCCATTCCAAGAGCTCTGCCTGCCTCACCTTTTTGAGCCAATGGATAACCATCTAAACATGTTGCTGCTGCTGCAGGCGTTCCTGGTGTGTTAATTAAGATAGCAGTAATCGCTCCACCGTATGTTCCAGCACAGTAAATTGATGTTAACAAAACAATTGCTGAAAGTGGATCTAAAGTCATTGTAAAAGGTAAAATCAAAGCACCTCCAGTGGTAGGACCAAGACCTGGTAAAACTCCTAAGACTAAACCAAATAAAGTTCCAAAAAATAAAACTATCATTAGTTTAGAACTAAATAATGGGGCCATCATTAAAAGTAAATTTTCCATTTATACCTGATAATAAATGTTAGTGATTATGCCAGGAGGAAACCTTAAGCCTAGAATTGTTTCAAAAAAAATAAATACAATTATTGGAAAAATAATACTAACTAATAATAAATAAAAAAATCTTCTTTCACCCCAATAATATGAAACAAAAACAGATAGAGCAGAAATTGCTAAAAAGAAATCTAAGGTTTTTGAAATCAAAACAAATAATAAAAAACTTATTAATGTTATATAAAATGTTTTTGGTAATCTTTTTTCAGCTTTCCACGGTTTTTTAGTTGATAAAAAATATACAATACAAGTTAAGCTAATTATTAAAACCAACAATGCCTTTGGGAAAGTTGCTGGTTGAATACCTCTGTTTAAAATTGGAGGAACAATATCAAATGTAAAAGTTGTAATTAGTAAAATAGTAGAAATAAATATTATTATAAATGAAACTTTAAATTCATCTTTAAAAAAAAAGGGCAAACTTTTGTTTGCCCTTTTTTGTTTTCGTACATTATTCATTAATTAAATGTACTTTCTTTTAAATTACTTAATATAACCTAAAGCTTTAAGCTGTGCAGTCATTTCAGTAAGCATTTCTTCCATTTGCTTACCCCATTCATCAGCACCAACTACACTAGTGTCATCAAGACCAATTTCAGTTAAGAAATTTTTGTAATAGTTGTGTCCCATAGCTTTCATCATTCCAGCTTCTAGCTCTTTAACTCTTGCTGCTGGAGCTCCTTTTTTAGTTACGAAACCTCTAACAGTAGATAAAGAAACAGGTATTCCTAATTCTTTAGCTGTTGGAGAATCCCCAATTTTAGCCATTCTATTATTTGCTAAAACAACAGAAACACATAGTGTTCCATCATTTATTTCTGTTAATGCTTCCCCTAAGTTCAAAACACCTACATCAATATCTCCTTTGATTAGGTTAGTTTTGATCGGAGCTACACCTTTATAAGCAACAATAGTAGGATCTTTTAATCCACCTTTTTTTGTAAACGCAATTGCGCTTACATCATCAATTCCACCAACATGAGTTGTTCCATATTTAAGTGATTTTGATTTTTGAACACTAATAAATTTTTTAGCATCTTTGATGTCAGCTTTACAATTTACTACAAACAATTGAGGATCATCAGTTCCTCTTGCAAGTGGCTGCATGTCACTAATTTTAACTTTAGTTTTACCTAATGCCATTGATACAGCATGACCAGTAGTCCAAGTTAAAGTGTGTTGACCGTCAGCAGGTAGGCTCATCATGTAGTCCATAGATACAGCTCCACCACCACCTTTTTTGTTAACTAATTGCATGTCTTGTTTAAGAACTCTTCGAGCTCTTAAAAGCATCATTCTAGTAGTTACATCGGTACCACCACCAAAACCAGCGTGAGTAATTGCTTGTATAGCACCATCTGCTCTTGCAGAAGTAGTAAGCATTGGTAATGCTATAACAAAAAATTCAGTCACTAGAAATGCAGCAGCTAAGAAAAGTTTAAAACTTTTTTTCATTATTTCCCTCTTTAGTTAATTTATAATTAATTATATAAACATAATCTGATACAAATCGTAAAGAAAAAAATGCCTCAAAACAAAATTAATATTGCGCTTCTTCTAGGGGATCCTTCTGGTATTGGTCCAGAACTTATATCTAAATTATTGAATAAGGAGATTACTAACAATGCTAACATAGTTGTTATCGGTGAAAAAAATATTTTAGAAGGTGGTAATAAAATTTCTGGTAGTTCACAAGGTCTAAAATATGTTGATAAATTTGATCAAATAAATTTTGAAGAAGGAAATAAATTTTTCCTAGATATTTCTAATGGAAAAAATCATAGATATAAATTATCAGAATGTTCTAAAGAATCTGGGGAAAGTGTTTTGTCAGCTTTGAATTTAGCCTTAGAGCTTGCTAAAGAAAATAAGATTCATGCAATTAATTTTGGTCCATTCAATAAAACAAGTTTAAAACTAGGTGGTAATAAATATTCTGATGAACTGCATTTAATGGCTGAAAAATTAGAAGTAAAAAATTTCTTTTGTGAATTTAATGTTATTGATAATTTTTGGACAGCACGTGTTACATCTCACATTCCAATTAAAGAAGTTCCAGATCATGTTAAAAAAGAAAAAATTATGAAACCAATTAAGCTTATTAATGAGGCAATGAAATTAAACGGTATAAAAGTTCCTAGAGTAGCTGTTCAAGCACTTAATCCTCATGCTGAATTTGGAACTGAAGAGAAAGATGAAATTATTCCAGCTATAGAAGAGGCTAAAAAAATAGGTATTAACGCTGATGGACCTTTACCTTGTGATACTTCTTTTATAACTGCTTATAAAAATAAAAATCATGATTGTATTGTTGGTATGTATCATGACGCTCTTCAATCTGGCTTAAAAGCATTTGGTTTTGATAGAGGTGTTACTGTTCAAGGTGGATTACCTGTTCCAATTACTACACCTGCTCATGGTACAGCTTTTGATATTGCTGGTAAAAATGAAGCTAATCTAGAACCTACTTTGAATTCATTTAAAATTGCATTAACAATGGCAGAAAATAAAAATAAAACATGACAAAAATTAAAGATATTAGAACCAAAGTTTATCAATGGAATGGTAAAACTGTACCTCCACAAAACAACTTTTGTACAAATGCTTCAGATCTTTTATTTGAAAAGTCTGATGCAATGGGCTCTTTTAGATTTCATGAATGGTTGATTTGTGAAATTGAAACTGATGACGGGATCGTTGGAATTGGAAATGCAGCATTAGCACCTCAAGTTACAAAAAAAACTATTGATACATATTTAAAGCCTTTAGTAATTGGAGAAGATCCTTTTGATTACGCATACATTTGGGAAAAAATGTACAGAAGAACCCATGCTTGGGGTCGTAGAGGAATTGGTATGGTTGCAATTTCTGCAATTGATATCGCTCTCTGGGACATAATGGGTAAAATTACAAAAAAACCTGTGTTCAAATTATTAGGTGGAAGAACAAAAGAAAAAATCCCTGTTTACGCATCAAAACTATATAGCCAACCAATTAAAGAGCTCCAAAAAGAAGCTGAGAGTTACGTAAAGCAAGGTTTTAAAATGTTTAAAATGAGATTTGGTTGGGGTCCTAAAGATGGACCTGAAGGAATGAAAAAAAATATTGAACTTGCGGAAGCTGTAAGGGAAGTAATCGGTGAAGATACAGACTTGATGATGGAATGTTATATGGGTTGGAATTTAGATTATGCAAAAGGAATGATTCCAAAATTAATGAAATTTAATCCGAGATGGTTGGAAGAACCAGTTATAGCGGATGACATTCATGGATATGCTGAACTCAATAATATGAACATGATTCCAATTTCAGGTGGTGAACATGAGTTTAACATGTTTGGATTTAAACAATTATTAGATTTAAAGGCAGTAAGCTATATTCAATATGATAACAACAGAGTTGGTGGTTTTACTGCTGCTCAAAAAATTAATGCAATTGCAGAAGCTCACCAAGTTCCTGTTATTCCTCATGCAGGTCAAATGCATAATTATCATTTAACAATGTCTAATTTCAATTGTCCAATTTCAGAATTCTTTCCAGTAAATGATGTGGAAATAGGAAATGAACTTTTTTATTATATTTTTGAAGGTGACCCTGCACCAGAAAATGGATTTATTGATTTAGATGATAATAAACCAGGACTAGGTTTAACTATAACAGATAAATATAAATCTGACTTTAATATAATTGAGTAATTAATCTTAAGTTAATCCACCATCAACAATAAAGTTTTGTTTGGTGCACCCAGTTGAAACATCTGATGCTAAATATAAAACCATACTCGCAACATCTTCTGACAAAAGTTGTTTTTTAATTGATTGTTTTTCTAAAATTTCTTTTTTAAATTTTGCGTTAAGCCATAATTTAGATTGTCTTTCAGTTGCTATGGAGCCTGGCGCTATTGAATTAATTCTTATATTATGTTTACCTAAATCTTTTGCTAAAGACCTAGTTAATCCATGTATTGCAGCTTTTGCTGTGCTATAAGCTGGAAACATTACCGCTCCTCTTACCCAACTTACGGAACCAAGATTAATTATAGAGCCACCTTTATTGTTGATCATACTTTTTTTTACAGCTTGAATAGAAAATAAATAGTGTTTTAAATTAACTGCCATTCTATCATCCCAATATTTTTCTGTAATCTGTTCTAAACTATGTCTTTGATCATTTGATGCGTTATTGATCAAAATATCAATTGGGCCTTGTTTGGTAATTTTTTGGATTGATAATTTTAATTTTTTAATATTTTTAACATCGCATTTTACAAACTTTGGTATTTTGAATTTTTTTCTTTTAATCTTGTTTATAGTTTTTTGTGCTGCTTTTGTATCAACATCAATAAAATAAACTTCAACACTTTGTTCACAAAGATGTTCAACTATTGAGGATCCTATTCCTGAAGCTCCACCTGAAATTAGAGCACGTTTATTCTTTAAATCGAAATACTGAGCTTTCATTAATATATATTAATCATTAAGTTAATATTCTTCCACTTTCTTCAATAAAGGCATTGAAACAGCTGCACCTAATCTAGTAGTTGATATGCCGGCTACTTTATTTGCAAATAAAATTGCATCTTTGTAGGTAAAATCTTTTGCTAGAGCAACAGCTAAAGCTCCGTTAAAAGCGTCGCCTGCTCCAGTTGTGTCCACAACTTCATTCTTTAATTCAAAAGCATTAATTAAATATTCCTCATTTTCATTAGCAAAATAAGAACCTTTTTCTCCTAGTGTAATTATAATATTTTTTACACCCATATTTAAAAAATCAGCTGCTGCATTTTTAATATCTTGCTCTGTATCAATTTTTTTATTTAAATAAAATTCTGCCTCAGTTTCATTAGGTGTAAAAAAATCTAACAACTTAAAATCATCTTTATTTATTTTTCTAGCAGGAGCTGGGTTTAAAATTGTAAGACAGTCATTTTCCTTAGCTTTTTTTATAGCGTAAATAGTTGTAGAATCTGGAGTTTCCATTTGTGTTAAAAATATTTTTGATTTTTTTATTAATTCTAAATTTTTATCAATATCTTCATTTTTTAAATGAGCAGCAGCTCCAGAAAAAACATTAATAGCATTATTACCATTTTCATCAATCATTATTCCCGCAACACCTGTTGAAAGAATGGGATCTTGAATTATATAATCTACATTAACTCCTGCTTCTTTATATAGTGAGAAAGCCATATCAGCATGACTATCTTTACCAACTTTAGTTATAAAATTAACTTCACCATTTAATCTTGCTGCAGCAATTGCTTGGTTAGAACCTTTTCCACCTGGTCCAACTATATAATTGTTCCCTAAAATTGTTTCTCCCTTTGCAGGTATTTTATTCCCAAAAAAACATATGTCCGCAACAAATACTCCAAAAATACAAATTAGGTTCATTGCTTATCAAGAACCCAAACACTGCCATCTGCCTTTATTACGCCCTTTGTCAAAATAAAACATCCAAATGGTCTTGCATCTGTTGTTGTAACGATAGCATAAGATTTTTTAGCTTCTTCATAAAAAGATTGTCTTTCAATAGAGCCTACTTCCCAATTATCTCCAGAAACATCTTTAATTGCTTTAATAAATTCTTTGTGAGTATCAGTTAGTTCATTTGGATTGTCGTCAACTTCCATTCTATTTGCTGCTGTACCACCTTGAGAGACAATAAAACTATCAAGTGGGAACACAGAAAGAATTGCTCTTGTAGCTTCATTAATATTTACCCCATCTAATCTCACTACATTTTTATTCATTGAATGTGCTGGAAAATTTGCATCTGCCAAAACAAGTTTATCACCATGTCCCATGGATCTTAAAAGAAATAAAAGATCTGGACTTAATATGGGGTCAATTTTAATAAGCATATAATTATTATATTACATAAAAAAAAAGGGTGGAATAAAAATTCCACCCTTTAATTTTAATATTTTCTAAAGATTATTTAAAATCGTTAGCGTTTTCTTTAGTTACTAATTGAGTTCCAGTATCGATATTTGCATCAATTTTTTCACCCTTCGCTAAAGCAAGTGCATATTTAACACCATAAGCACCCATGTTATAAGAGAACTGAGCAATAGTTGCTGTTAACTTACCAGCTAAAATACTAGTAGCTGCATCTGGAGTAGCATCAAACCCAACTACTACCACATCATTCATTCCAGCATCTTCAAGAGCTTGAATAGCACCTAGTGCCATATTGTCGTTTGATCCAAAGATAGCTTTAATGTTTGGATTTTTAACAAGAATAGATTCTGTAACTGATCTTGCTTTTGCAGTATCCCATTCAGCTGTTTGTGTAGCTACAATATTTAAACCACAACCTTTCAATCCTTTAATTGCACCATCTCTTCTAAGAAGAGCTGTTGATTGAGACTCCATTCCTGTCAAAATTGCAACATCAGAACCTTTTGGAGTTTTATCACAAATAAAATTAGCAGCTAGCTCAGCTCCATTTTTATTATTTGTTCCAATGAAAGTTACTCCTTCATTAATTCCTTGTGTATCTACAAACACTACAGGAACTCCACTCTTAATAGCGTCATCAACAATTGGTGCAAAAGCATTTGGATCTGCTGGTGCTAGAGCCATTGCATCAACTCCTTTTGCCAACTGATCTTCTACTTGGTTAATTTGTGATTGAACATCACCTTCTTGGGGTGGTGCTATAAGCACTAATTTAACACCTAATTTTTTTGCTTCCTCTTTAGCTCCTTTTTCTACTGAAGCCCAAAAAGCATTTCCTGATCCAGGACCTTTAATACTAAATAAGATAGTTTTAGCATGACCATCTGCAAACGAACTAGTTGCTGTAATACTTAATACTAAAAATAACGATGTAAAAAATACACCAATTTTTTTAATTATATTCATATGTTTTCTTCCTCTTATTGTTTTTAAAAAAAATATTGAATATTATTTAATAAAGAAACACAACCATTAAAAGAATCACACTTTAGACCTAAAAAATTTAATTTATAATATTTTTAAAAAGTAAAAAAATAACAAAAACAACTTGAAGGAGAATAAATAATTTTACTATTTTCTTGTTCCAAGATCTTTTCTTAAAACATCAATATAAACTGCAAGAACAATAATTGTTCCTATTAATACCTGTTGCCAAAAAGAGCTAACATCCATTAAGTTTAGACCATTTCTTAATAATCCCATTATCATAACACCAGCGAAAACTCCGAGTACAGTCCCTCTGCCTCCAAAGAAACTTGCTCCACCGATAATACATGCTGCAATAGCATCTAATTCTGCATTAAGTCCTGCATTAGGGTAACCTGAGTCAGTTCTTCCTGCTAAAATTAAAGCCCCAAAGCCAGCTAATAATCCACACAAAGAATATACAATTACTAAAATCTTATTAACATTTATTCCTGCAGCTCTAGCAGCATTTGGATTGCCACCAATAGCATAAATCCATTTTCCAGTTCTGGTATGATTTAAAAATACCCACATTAGAAAAAATACAACAGCAATTAAAATTACACTGACTGGTAAATATTGAGATTTTTCTAACCCTAACCACGTAAGATCAATTCTTCCATTACCTAATAATCTTACCTCTTCAGTAAAGCCGCTAATAGGAACACCCCCTGATATAAGATTACCAGTGCCTCTAAATATATAAAGAGTACCTAAAGTCATTATAAATGGATGAGGCATGCGGAGTACCGTAATTCCAAACCCATTCACCATTCCACATAGGGCACCTGTAAAAATAGGGATTAAAATTACAACATACCAGGCTGCTCCAGCTTTAGAGGTTATTGCGAGAACCATCAAAGATAACATCATTATCGAACCAACCGATAAATCTATTCCAGCAGTGACGATTACAATAAATACTCCTAAAGCAAGCATAGATTGCCATGAAATTTGCTTAAATACATTGGTTATATTTCTCCAGGAAAGAAAAACTTCGGGCTGCATGATGTGAAGTGCAATGATCATTATTAATAGTAATATTAAAATTCCATACTTATCAAAATAAGGAATTGCTTTTAAAAATAAGCTATCTTTTTTAACTTCTTTTTTATTATCCATTTTTATTTTTTTCCCATGATCCAGCCAATAACTTCATCTCTTGAAGTTTTTGATAATTCTGACTCTGCAAAATTTGTTCCTTGAAAAAGAGCTGTTACTCGATCACAAACTGCAAAAATATCATCCATTCTATGACTTATAATAATTACACTAACACCTATTTTCTTTAGACCATTTATAAGATCTAAAACTTTTCCAACTTCTTTTATTGCTAAAGCAGCTGTAGGTTCGTCCATAATTACTAATTTAGAATTGAATGCGGTAGCTCTAGCAATAGCTATGGCTTGTCTTTGACCACCTGATAATTCTTCAACTTTTTGATCAGCACTTTTTACATGTATCTTTAATTTCTCTAAGTGAGCTTCTGACATTTCTTTAATTTTTTTATAATCAAGCATCTTAAAAAAACCTAAGTTTTTAGTTGGTTCACGCCCTAAGAAAATATTTTCTCCAATAGGTAGATTTCCAGCTAAAGCTAAATCTTGATAAACCATTTCTAAGCCTAAGTTTTGAGAGTCTCTTGGGCTTTCTAATACTTCTTTGTTACCATTAAAATAAAGCTCTCCTTTACTAGGCTTATAAAGACCAGAAAGTACTTTCATCAATGTTGTTTTTCCAGCACCATTATCTCCTACCACCCCTAAACATTCACCTTCTCTAACGCTTAAATTAACATTTTCTAATGCTGTGATAGTTCCAAAATATTTACTAATGTTCTTAGCCTCTAAAATAATTTTGTTTGAAGAAAACATCTTTGCAACTTAAAAAAAAAATTAATTAATTGCAACTGGTTTTGATGCTAACAACCCTACAGTTTTAGGTTGAGCAGCTTTACAAAATTTTGGTTGTAAATTTTTTGCAATTAAATTCATATCCTTTAAAACGATATTTCCCATGTTGAAGAAAGCTGACTCCAAAGCTCCAGCTCTATGAGCGGAAAATAAAATATTTTTAACTTTTCTAATTGGATCCTTTTTTGATACAGGTTCCTCAGGAAATACATCGGTAGCAGCAAATATATCTCCTTTTTTTAAACGCTTAATTAAGTCTTTGAAATTCACAACCGCAGCTCTACTCATTAAAATAAACAAAGAATTCGACTTCATTTTATTTAATAATTTTTTATCAATAAGGTTTTTATTTTTTGTAGTTACAGCAGCCAAAACATAGATAATTTCACATTTTTTAAACATTTCATTTAAACTCATTGAGTTAAATCCTAACTGTTTTATTTTTTTTTGAGGTATCCATGGGTCATATACATTAATGTCTTTAGTAAATGGTAATAATAGTGGATATAAAGATTTAGCTAAATCTCCAAAACCTAATAATCCAACTTTCTTTTCAGACAATAAAGAAGTTTGAAGATTGCTTTCTAACCCATACTTTTCTTGTCCTTTAATAAAATCTGAATGTGCGTTATGAATGTTTCTTAGCAAAGACAACGTCATTCCTAGTGCAATTTCTGCTACAGGTTTTGAAAATACGGGAGATGTTGCCAAGACATGAATGTCATTTCTAAAACAATAATCATAATCCATATTATCCATGAAATTACTTTCAACATTAATTATAGCTTTTAGTTTCTTTGCTTTAGTTAAGAGCTTTTTATCTAAATTTGGCTGACCCATTATAAATGTAGCTTTATGAATATTATCTTCATAAAATTTTTTTTTGTTATCTTTTGGAGCAATTATCATTTTGTACTTAGATTTTAATTCTTTAAGTTTTTTTTTTGTAAATATAAGATCAAGTGTTCTTGGGTATGGATCGCTTATAACAATTAATTTTGGCATAAATTATTATTTAAAGTTACTTTATTATTTTTCTTATTTCCTTCAAAGAAAATGGTTGGGGCTTTTTACAAGTAGTTTTGATTGTTTGAGAAATTCCAGAAGTGCAGGCTTTCATGATTGATTGAATTATATCCAATACATGTAAAGATAACTCTCCATTACATTTATTAATTTTTTTATTTTCTATCGAATAAGCCATCTCTGCTAAACCTACTCCGCGGTAGTTTGCATTAGTTGGTGACTCGTTTGCCCTTGAACTTTGTGATCTAATATTAATTTTACCTAACGGCATTTTATTAGTTTTATATTCGCTCCACAGATCACCTAAATTTTTACATAAATATACTGAGCCCCCAAACATATTTGGGTCTGGAACTATCATCGACCCTTTGTCACCATATAATTCTATGTGGTTTCTCTGGTGAGCTATGACATCAAAAGATAGAGTTAGTCTGATAATTGTTCCACTCTCAAACGTAATAGTTGACAAATAAGTTGTAGGACATTCAACTTTAAAGGTTTTGTTTTTTCTTGGACCTATTCCAATAGTTCTTCTCTTTACTCCATTAACAACACTTCCAATAACTTTTTTTGCTGGCCCTAATAAATTAACTAAAGCTGTTAAATAATATGGACCCATATCAATAACTGGACCACCTTCTTTTTTAGCAAACCACGGTTCAGGATTTGGATGGTAAGATTGAACTCCTGGGAAGGCAAAAATTGCATTCCCTAAATTAATTTTGCCTATAATCTTTTTATCAACTAACTCTTTTGATTTTTGAATACCACCTCCCAAAAAAGTATCTGGAGCGTTTCCAATATAAAGTTTTTTCTTTTTTGCAATTCTTAAAAGATCTTTTCCATCCTTAAAATTAATTGCTAGCGGTTTTTCAGAATAAACGTGTTTACCATTAACCAATGCCTGCTTTGCAACTTTATAGTGAGCTTTTGGAATAGTTAGATTAAGAACAATTTCAATTTCTTTATCTTTTAAAAGTTCATTTACAGTTAATGCTTGAATTTTATAGGTTTTTGCACATCTAACTGCATTACCATGATTTATATCTGCACATTTAATAATTTTGATATTGTTAAAATATTTTTCAGCTCTGAAATAAGTCTCTGAGATATGACCGCAGCCAATGAGACCAACTTTAAATATTTTATTCATAAAGAGTTACACGCCTTGTCTTTGTTTACTCTTTCCTTCTTTATAAAGTTTTATAGCTTCTTTGTTTTCTTTAGTTGTTGGAATCTCTAATGTGGGACTATCCCAAAACGAAGAACCTTCTAACCACTGATAAGCATGTGTCTTAATTGAAATTACATATGTAACATCAGATTTTTTTGCTCTTTTAAATGCTTCTCCAAGTTCAGATATAGAATTTACATGTTCTGATTTAGCTCCCATACTTTCTGCATGTTTTGCAAAATCAATACCTACAAGGCCTGGTGTTTTTGAGCTTTTAAGTAAATTATTAAATTCTTTTCCACCTTTAAATAATTGAAGTCTATTAATCACTGCAAAACCACCATTGTCACAAACAATTATTATAAGTTTATTCTTTGTGATTACTGAAGAATAAATATCAGAATTATTCAATAAGTATGAACCATCTCCAATAAATGAAATTACTTCTTTGTCTGGGTTGGCCATTTTAATTCCAAGGGCACCTGAAATTTCATAGCTCATACAGCTAAAACCCCATTCTGTTTCGTGTGTATTTAATTCTCTTGGTCTCCAAACTTGAATAACTTCTCCTACAAGTCCACCGGCAGCTGTGACTGCAATATCTGAAGGGTCAGAATTTTTATAGATGGAACCAACAACTTGAACATAGCTAGGTACCTCCTGATTTGTTGGGGCACTTTCTTTGTCTACATGTTCATTCCAAGATTTAAGTTCAGCTTGAGATTTTTTATTCCATTCCTCATTTGCTTTCCACTCACCTAAAGCTTGAGATAATTCATCTAATGAAACTTTTGCATCACCTATTACAGCTTGTGCTAAATGTTTGTTGGCATCAAATCTTGAAACATTAATCGAAACAAGTTTAAAGTTTTCATTTTCAAAATTTGCCCATGAACCAGTAGTAAAGTCTCCTAGTTTAGTTCCAACTGCAATTGCAAGATCAGTTTGTTTAGCTAATGAATTAGTATTTTTTCCACCTAGCCCACCTATTTGTCCAGCATAGTGTGAATGATCCCTCTTCATTGTAGAATATCCCATTACAGTTTGAGTAACTGGAATATTATGCTTAATTGCAAAATTACTTAATTCTTCCATAGCATCAGAATAAAAAACACCACCACCAGAAATAATTATTGGATTTTTTGATGATTTAATTTTTTCTGCAGCTTCTTTAATTTGAAATTCATCTGGTCTAGGTCTTCTTATTGCGTGAATTTTTTCTTTGAAAAAGTCTTCTGGATAATCAAATGTTTGTCCTTGAATATCTTGGCTTAAAGATATGCAAGCCGGTCCACAATCTGCAGGATCAAGCATAGTTTGAATAGCAGCTGGAAATGATTGTATGATTTGTTCTGGTCTTGTAATTCTATCAAAGTATCTGGTTACAGGTTTAAAGGCATCATTTGCTGTAATTCCAGGATTATTAAAGTGTTCAACTTGTTGTAAAACTGGATCTGGCATTCTATTTGCGTAAGTATCGCCCGGTAAAAATAAAATTGGCAATCTATTGCTCATTGCAACGGCTGCTGCTGTAACCATGTTTGTAGCTCCAGGACCAACAGATGATGTTGCCACGAAAATTTGCTGCCTTCTCTTTGCTCTTGCATAACCAATACCTGTAAGAGCCATGTTCTGTTCGTGGTGCCCTCTATAAGTTGGAAGCTCTTTTTGATTTTCTTCAAGAGCTTGACCTAAACACGCTACATTGCCATGACCAAAAATTCCAAATACACCTGGAAATAAAGGTTCTTTTTTACCGTTAATTAATATTTTTTGAGCAATTAAATATTTTACAATCGCATGAGCACAGGTGAGAGTAATTTTTTTCATAAATATGTTTATCTTTTAATATGTATAGTGTTTATATATAAATATATTTATAAATTAAAAAACCTAATTAAGTAAACTTAAAAATAAAATTTATGTACGAAAAGTTTGGACAATTCATTGATGGTAAATGGCAACAAGCTGAAAAAAAAGAAACTTACGATGTAATCAATCCTGCAACAGAAGAAGTGATTGGAAAAGCATCAAAAGCATCCTCTATAGAAGTGCAAAAAGCATTAAAGTCTGCTGAAAAAGGTTTAGAGATTTGGAAAAACACAGCACCTTGGCAAAGATCTTATGTTCTTAGAAAAATTGCTGACTTAATGAGAGAAAAAAAAGAAGTTTTAGCAAAATGGATGACGCTTGAAGTTGGAAAACCTCTTGCTGAAGCTGTTGGAGAAGTCGGTGGTGGAGCTGACATTTTTGAATGGAACGCTGAAGAAACAAAAAGAATATATGGTCAAACTCAACAAAGTAGATTTCCAGATACTAGAGTACATGTTTACTATCAGCCAGTAGGTGTTGTTGCTGCTTTAGTTCCATGGAATTTTCCAATAGTATTAGCATCAAGAAAAATTTCTACTGCTTTAGCTGCTGGTTGCTCTGTTATTTGTAAGCCAGATACAATTACTCCTGGTGCAGTAATGGAATTAGTTAACATATGTAAAGAAGCAGGAGTGCCAGATGGAGTGGTAAACCTTCTATCAGGAGATCCAGCTGAAATATCAAATGAATTAATGGAATCTGATGTTATTAAAAAAGTTTCTATTACTGGTTCAACAAGAGTTGGAAAAATAATTTTAAAAAAAGCTGCTGAAAAAGTTCAAAGAGTTACAATGGAACTAAGTGGTCACTCTCCCTTTATTGTGTGTGAGGATGTAGATATGAATAAAGTTGCTGATATAGCTATAACAGGTAAATTTAGAAATAACGGACAAGTTTGTATTTCACCTAACAGATTTTACATCCAAGAGAATAGAAAAGACGAATTTGTTAGTGCTTTTATTGAAAGAGCAAAAAAATTAAAAATTGGAAATGGAATGGATGAAGGTATTGAGTTGGGCCCTTTAAGTACTGCTAAGAGATTAGAAGAAATAGAAAAATTAGTAGAGACAACAAAAAGTGAGGGTGCAAAGGTATTAATGGGTGGAAAAAGACCTTCTGGTTTTAATAAAGGTTACTATTATGAACCAACTGTATTTGATGATGTAAAAGATAATTTCACTATTATGAAAGAAGAACCTTTTGGTCCACTTGTGCCTATTTTAACATTTAAAACTTTCGATGAAGTTATTGAAAGAGCAAACGATAATGACCTTGGTTTATGTAGTTATTTATATACAAATTCAATGGATCAAGCTCATATAGGATCTGAAAAATTAGAATCTGGATGTGTTGCAGTTAATACTGGAGTAGTTGCACTTGCTGAAGCACCATTTGGTGGGATTAAACAAACAGGTTATGGACGTGAAGGTGGTTCGGGTGCAATCAAAGATTATCTAAATGTGAAATACACTCATATGGGTCTAAAAATATAATAATGAGAAAAAATAAAGTTAAAGAAATGATGAAAGCTGGGAAACCAGTTATCAATGGTTGGTTACAAATCCCAAGCACTGTATCAGCTGAAGTAATGGCTCATCAAGGATGGGACTCACTTACAATTGATATGCAACATGGTTTAGTTGATTACACCAATGCTTTACCAATGCTACAGACTATATCAACAACTGATGTTACTCCACTTGCAAGAGTAAATTGGAATGAACCAGGGCAAATAATGAAAATTCTTGATGCTGGATGTTATGGTATCATCTGTCCGATGGTTAGCAATAAAGAAGAGGCAGAAAGATTTGTTCAAGCATGCATGTACCCTCCCCATGGTTATAGAAGTTTTGGTCCGGTTAGAGGTTTAATTTATGGTGGTTCGGATTATGCAAAACATGCAAATGATGAAATGCTTAAATTAGCAATGATAGAGACGAAAGAGTCTTTAGGTAAGCTTGATGAAATTATGTCAACACCCGGTGTTGATGGTATTTATATTGGTCCAGCAGACCTAAGTTTAGCTATTGGTGAAGAACCAGGTTTTGATAGACCAGAAAGCACAAAAGCTTATTCAGAAATTTTAAGAATTTTAGAACATGCTAAAAAAAATAATATATTTGCAGGTATTCATAACGGAACACCTGAGTATGCACAAAAAATGATTGATATGGGCTTTAATTTTGTAACAATTGGTGCTGATCAAAGAGCATTAAGTGCCGGATCTAAGGCTGTAGTTGATAAAATGAAAGGTTTTTCTAAAAAAGAAGAATCTAAAGCTTATTAATTAAAATATTTATTATATCCCTTTATAAAGAATATCTCTTCTATCGATAAACCCTTCAAAAGTTTTTATTGTAATTACAGATGGTAAAATAAAGATAGATCTTTTGTCTTTTTCATTTCTTATAATTCTAAAAAATCCTTTTTTAATAGCAGTATCGATATAAACATTTGAGGTTAAGTAAGATTTTTCAATAACTTTTAATAATTCATTTTTAGTAATTGATTTATTTTTATAATAAGCAAGCATTACCATATGCAACATTATCCAATGTTGGGGTGTTAATGAGAACCAATTAAGCAATTCATTTTCCAATCTTCCCTCGAAGTCACCTAGTGACACTTCAGCTAATTTAATTCTTTTTTGAGTAATTTTTGGGATCTTTTTTTGTTCCTCAAAATGTTTAGGATACTTAAATTGTCTCTTCATCTGACAAATGTTATCTTAAAGAAAGTTAAATTAATATTATTTTTTATTACTTAATTCTTTATATATATTGTTAACTCTGTGCACTTCTTCTGCAGTATTAAAATACCCTTCATACTCAATTTCTTCTGGAGTTACATCAAAGTGATAGTGGCCAGCAATATTTTCTTTTGTATAAGAATGAAAATGAGTGTGTTCGCCAGACTCTCTTAAATTAAGATCTCCTCCTGTTGGGTCACCCGTCCAAAGTATGCTGTAACCTTGTAATTCTGGTCCTACAGGTTCATAAAATTGTAAAAAATCTTTTACACACTTCATTTGTTTTGGATCGTAGTATTCGTGTTTAATATCAGCATAATCAGGCTGAACATGTGATTTAATTTTTCCTTTTAACATTCTAAAAACACCTGCTAATGCAAGATGATCGTTGCCCTCAATTTTTAAGTTGTCTGACAAAGCTTCTCTCATTGCTTGAGGTAAAGAGCCCTGTTCACCAGATCTTCCTTTTATTTTAATTTTGATAACTTTTCCTCTTGCCCCATCAGTATAAAAAACATTGCCTAAGCCACCGTGTTTTCTAGCTGTATATTTTTCAGCAATACATTCTTTGTTAGAACCAACTCGAGCAATAATTGATTTTGACTCAGAAGTAATTAAATTTTCATTAATTACCAATTCACCACAATGACCTTCTAAACAAGACATAGCACCTGAGCCGGCACCTAAAGCATAACTTTTTTCTGATCCAATCATTTTAGAAATTTCTTCATAATCAAATTCAGCACCAATAAATTTAGGATCGTGCATGTAAGGTTCTCCACCAACATCTATAATTTTTTGATTACCACTTATTCCTTCAGAAGGACATCCCCAATCTCTCAAATTTGGACAGTCAACTATAGATATCTCGACAGATTTGTAATTATTAGATAATCCAACTTGCAAAGCTTCAGAGATTTTATCTAATGAATATTCTTTAAATTTTGATTTTTCTATTTTTAATTGCATTATTAATTAAGCTATAATTTATTTTGCAAGATGTCTATAGATAATATATATAATATCTATACATAAATTAATTTTAAAAGGGATAATGATAAATAAAGATTTAAAAGTTGCAGTTTTAGGTGCTGGTGCAATGGGCTGTTTGTTTGGAGGTTTGTTAGCTGAAAAAGGGCTAAATGTAATTCTAATAGATGTTTGGAAAGAGCATGTAGAAGCAATAAATAAAAACGGTCTTAAAATGGATGGTCATGGCGGAGATAGATTTATAAAAGTTAAAGCAACAACTGATCCATCAACTGTAGGTATTGTTGATGCAGTAATAGTAATGTGCAAAGCAACTGTTCTGGAACCAGCTCTCAACAGTATTAAAAATATCATTGGTGAAAAAACTGTTTTTATGTCTTTTCAAAATGGTTTTGGACATGAGGCTATAATGCAAAAAATTGTTGGAGTTGAAAAAGTTTTAGGTGGAACAACAACTCAAGCATCAAATATATTGGGACCTGGACATATAATGAACCACGCAGCTTTACCATCTTGGATAGGAGAATACGAGGGCGGTATGAGTGAAAGAGTTAAAGAGATAGCTGATACTTTCACGGCATATAATTTAGAGACAATTGCGGCAGATGATGTAAAGAAAAGAAAATGGATGAAACTTTTTGCATTAACTGCAATTGGGCCCCTATCAGCAATTTTTGATCTACATCACACAGATTTATATATTAATAATAGTGCAAATGATGTTTCAAGATCTCTTGGCAAAGAAATCATATTAGAGACAAGACAAGTAGCTTTAGCAGATGGTGTTGAGGTATCTGAGGATGAGTGTCTATTTATGTTTAATAAAATTGTAGACTCTAACCAAACAAATAAATCATCTATGGCTTTTGATGTTCAATATAAAAGAAAAACTGAAATTGACTTTATAAGCGGTGTGGTTTCAAGTCTTGGAAAAAAACATGGAATAAAAACTCCTTTAAACGATTTAATGTACAAAATGATCAAAGTTAAGGAGGGAATGTATAGCTAAATGCTAAAAATTGAGAAATTAAAAAAAATAAAAAGTAATTTTCCAGTTTTAGTAGGTAGCAACGTTATTCCAAGAAGTATTTGTAAAACATTAATTAAAGAAATCAATAATTCGAAATCTTTTGATGACATGATCATGGGTGGGAGAAGTCGAATAAACAAAGGGTCTAAAAATTTTAATAATTATATTAAAAAATCAAAAACCTCAGAAAAACTCTTTAAAATTTTCAATGGTAAATCTTTCTATAAAAAAATTGAAAGTATATTTAAAAAAAATTTCAAAGATGGCTCTTGGGAAAACTCAAATCTTCCAAAAATTTTTAATCAAAAAAAGTTTACTATTAAAAAAAAATTAAACTCGAGTGAACTTCAAAAAATGCTTGGGAATAATTACTCAAACCCAAAAGTAAATTTAGATATTGATTTTTCTGTTTCAAAGGGTGGATACAGATTAAGACCCCATCGAGATGACATTACAAGATTATATAATTTTTTAATTTACTTAACAGATATTCCAAAAAAGAATGGTGGATCACTTACTATTTATAAAAAAAAGGCAAAAAAGAATCTAAGAAAAAGCTTCAGGAGATTTCCTAAAATTAGTGAACTTGAAATTGTGAAGGAGTTTACACCTAAGCAAGGAACAGCTGTTTTTTTTCAATCAACTCCTAACTCTTATCATGGCGTAAAAAGATTTATTGAAAAAAAATGTTCTAAAAGGTTTTTTATTTATGGAAGTTACGCTTTAAATAAGCCAGTAATTTGGAAATTTAATAATATTCCTTATTATCCTCACATAATTAAAAATAAAAAAAAAATGCTTACATCTTTTCATGATGCAAATTATCTTACCATACCAACTACGAATTAATATAAGTTTAAAAAATGAAATCATTGACTAAAAAAAAATTTGAAGAACAGGGATACGCAATAGTAAAAAATATTTTAAATTTTGATAATGATCTGAAACCTATTTTAAATGATATGGAATATGTAATGGATAGACTAATTCATAAATTCTCTCCTAAAAGAAAAATATCAAAAGCTTTAAAATTTAAATTTGAAAAAAAATATCAATTTGTATCTTCTCTTAATATTTTTGATCTAGATCAGTATTTCAATACTCGACTACCTAGAGACCATGTTAAAAAAGATAGCGATTACTTTGCAAGCCATTCTCTTTGGAATTTAATTAAACATAAAAAAATACTTAAAGTTGTTGAGAAAATACTTGGCTCTGAAATACTTTCTAATCCAGTTCAAAACACAAGGATAAAACAACCAGAAAAAACATTGCCTAAAAAATCAATTCATGATGGTTTAAGCGGAAGGACACCTTGGCATCAAGATGCAGCAGTATTATCTACTAAAGGTCAAAAAAAAACTGAACTTTTAACAGTATGGATACCTTTTACAAAAACAACTAAGAGAAATGGATGTATGATTACTATTCCTGGAATAAATAAATTAGGATTATTAAATCATCACTCTGGCTACAGAGGACAAGTCGAAATAAAAGACTCAAAATTACTTAACTCAAAAAAAGTAGCTTACTTAGAAGCTAATGTAGGAGATATCGTTTTGCTACACCGACATTCTGCACATTGCTCCATTCCTAATAAATCAAATAATTTTAGAATAAGTGCTGATCTCAGATATAATAAAGCAGGTCAAACTTCTGGTCGGGAGCCATTACCTAGTTTTTATGTAAAAAGTAAAAATAAAAAAAATATTACTATTTCAAATTTTAAACAATGGCTTGCTCTATGGGAAAAAGCTAAAGAAAAATGTATACCTAGAAAATATGCCTTTAAATATCCTTTGCCAACGTTTAAAAATAGCAAAAGAGATCTTTCAAAACTAATATAACAAAATATGACTAAAATCTTAATAACAGAGTTTATTAATCAAGATAGTTTAAACGATCTAAATAATATTTTTGAAATCAAATTTGATGAAAAGCTTTGGGAAAAAAATGAAGAGCTTACTGAAATTATTAAAGATTATGATGGTTTAATTGTTAGAAATAAAACCCAAGTAAGCAAGCATATTTTATCTAACGCTAAAAATTTAAAATTTATTGGAAGGTTGGGTGTTGGTTTAGACAATATTGATACTGAATTTTGTAAAACCAAAAATATTCATGTTCAACCAGCAACAGGTATGAACGCAGACTCTGTTGCTGAATATGTGGTTTCATCTTCAATGTCCTTGATAAAAAAAATTCCAATACTTCATAACGGAACTGTCAAAGGTAATTGGCCTAGAACTACTGTTAAATCTGCTGAAATAAATGGAAAGTGTATTGGAGTAGTAGGTTTTGGTACAATCGGTAAAAAGGTTGCAGACTACAGTTTGAAAAATGGTCTAAATGTTTTGGCTTATGATCCTTATATTAAGGAGTTAGGTGATAATGGAAAAGATTATAGGTTATCTTCATTAGAAGACATATTTCAAAATGCAGATATTATTTCTTTACATCTTCCATTAACAGAAGAGACAAAAAATCTAATCAATAAGTCTTCATTCTCTAAAATGCAAAAACATCCAATAATAATTAATACGTCAAGAGGTAGTGTTGTTAATGAGAATGATCTTATAGAAGCTTATAATCAAAATTTAATTTCAGGTTTTGCATTAGATGTTTTTGAAAATGAACCTATTACAAATGATTTATATGAAAAAATAAAACCTGATATGAATTGTATTCTTACACCTCATATTTCAGGAGTTACAACAGAGTCAAATGTAAGAGTAAGTAATTTTATCGTAAAAAAGACGATCGAATTTTTTAAATAATTATCTCGTTCAATTTAACTACTCTTCCAAGCTTAATAGACATTTCTGCAGCTTCACCTACAGCAACAGCAATTAAACCATCTTTTAAAGATACCTCTGGATTTAATTTATTTTTTACTGCATTTATAAAGGCTAAATGCTCATAATAAGTTGATCCATGATGGTGACCTGCTTCAAGTATTTTTGAATCTACACTAATAGTTGCTAATTTAGTTTTTCCATCTCTCATACCAATTCTAAGATTAGAAGAGGTTAAACCAGACTCATTTGATGGAACTGAAGTTTCAATTTTACCAATATTTCCAATGGCAATTAACTCCTCTTGCATTTCAGAATTTTCAGCAAACATACAAAGCTCTAACATACTTCTTGAACCATTCTCAAAATTTACAATTACATATGCATTATCAATAATATCTGGTTTTTTTCCATCATACACCTCATCTAAATGATTAACATCTTGTCCCCCACTTGCATAAACACTTATGGGATCACTTTTAGTTATAAAACGCATTAAATCAAAAAAATGACAGCACTTTTCAACTAAAGTACCACCCGTATTTTTTTCAAATCTATTCCAATCATTTACTTTCTTTAAAAAAGGAAATCTATGCTCTCTAATTGTTAAAGTTTTTAAGTCACCAATTGTTTTATTATGTATTTCTGAAATTAATTTTGCTACAGGTGGCATGTATCTGTACTCCATAGCAGTCCAAAATACTGATGGATAATCTTTAGTTAACTTTTCTATTTCTAAACAATCTTTAGTGTTAGTACACAAAGGTTTTTCAACTAATATATGTTTTTTAGTTTTAATAACATCTTTTAAAATCTGAATATGTGTAAAATTAGGAGATGAAATTATATAAACGTCGACTAAATTTTCTTTAATCAAATCAAGATGATTATTAAAACAAGCAACTTCTTTTTTAATTAATTCTTGGCACTGTTTTATAGACTCATCGTGCGGGTCTGAAAGTGCAACTAATTCAGCCTCATTAATTAAAGATAAATTTAGAATATGTTCTCGAGCCATTGTGCCTGCTCCTATTATTCCATATTTGATCTTATCCATTTTTGCGTTGTATCAGTTTAATTAAATAAAATTAATCAATTGTTAGTCCACTCGGTACTTTTTTTGGTTTACCAAGAGGTCTCTTATTTCCATTTACACCAGTAAGAGACTCTAAAAAAGACACTAGTTGATCAATTTCCTTATCATTTAAATCTATGGGTTTAATATCAATGCTTGATATTATTCTATCTTGCTCTCTTTTATCCAAAAAAGTTACAAAGTCGATTTGTTCTAACCAAGGAGCCTTTGGTAAATTAGCATACTCAGGTTTCCAATTTCTATTCATTTCAATCGGATTTAAATGATGTTTGATTATTTCTTTGAGCGTTGGGTAAGCACCATTATGCCCATAAGGAGCAGTCAACGATACATTTCTTAATGCAGGTGTTTTAAATTTATACATATCTTTAATATTATCAGTTTCAACCATACGACCTACATCGCGTGCATAAGGGTCAAAAGGTCTTGTTCGTCCAGGTCCAAATTGCGGAATTCCTATAGAATGAAATTTTTGGTCAGACAATAATGATCCTGAGTGACATGAACTACAATTTGCTTTTCCATAAAATAATTCCATTCCTTTAATTTGTTTTGAAGTTAAAGCTTTTTTGTCACCGTTTAAATAATCGTCAAATGGGGAGTCAAAAGAAGTCCATTCATGAATTTCAAAAGCAGCAATTGAATTAACGATATGTGTAATATTAATATCTAAAGAACTATCTACATCTTCAAAAGCATTTTTAAATAACTCAACATACTCAGGTATTGCTCTAATTCTATTGGATATCACTGGCCATACAGCATCAATTCGCATGCTATCTTTTCCGACTTTTGAAACTAGTCCTATTATTTCGTTTTCACCTGGATTGCCTGCCATTTCAAATTGTCTAGTCATTGGAAACAAAGCTTGTACTGCAACAATATTATCTAAACCCTTTGGAAGAGCTTCCTGAGCTGGAGTATTAAAGTTATTACCAAACATATTTGATTTAGTTACCCTTCCATCATGTAATAGTGTTGTTATTTCTTTAAATCCTAAATTCCATAAAGCTAATGAATTTCTGGGTATTCGTTTTTTGATCCTATCTACTCCAATTCCAGCAGTTCTACTTAAACCAATACCACTTCCACCCTCTCCAATACCAAGTGAAAGTCCATCAGTACCTCCTAAGTCGTGACTATGACATGTTGCACAGGCAATATTACGATTTGCAGATAAAATTTTATCATGAAACAAAAGTCTACCGATTTTAACTTTTTCTGTATCCACTTGATGAAAATCATCATTGGTTAAAGGTTTTGGTAGTTCAATTGCGTATGTTTTATTTACTGAAATTAAAAATGGAACTATAAATAAAATAATTTTTAAATGATTAAGTATATTTTTATAATTTTTTTTATTCCCTCTATTGTTTTTGCTGAAATTGAAAATGCAAGAGATTTGATGGAAGAAGGAAAATTTGAAGAAGCTATGGAAGAACTTATACCAGCAGCTAGGTCTGGGAATGCAGATGCTGAAGAACTTATTGGAATTATGTATGCTATGGGTCTTGGAGTTGAAAGAGATGATGTAAGAGCTTTTGAATGGTATCTTAGATCTTCTATGAAGGGTCACCCTGGTGCTCAATCTGGTGTAGGATGGTACTATGAAATTGGGAGAGGACTTCCTGCCCCTGATCTTGTCAGAGCTTATATGTGGTACGGCTTGTCTGCTATAGGAGGAGACCCAGATGCTGCAATTTCTCAGGAAGAAGTTATTAAGAAAATGACTCCTGAACAAATTAAAAAAGCTCATATACTTATTAAAGATTACAAATCTTGGATTTATCCTTTTAGGTAATGGAGCGAATTAAAATCCGCCCCATTAATTTATTTTATATTATAAGTCTTTTTTGTAATCACTAGATGCTCTTTTCTCAGCATCAGCAACTGCACTAGTTAAAGCGTTAAAAATTTCTCCACCACCTTTAACATTTGACTTAAACCAATCATAAACTGGGCTTGCAGCTTTCTTGAAACCTGCTTTTTGATCAGGTGTTGGTACATATAAGTCTCCACCACCAGCTACAAAATCCTCATAAGCTTTGATTGATTTTCTTTTTGGAGATGCAAATGTTGCTTGTTGTAAAGCATAGAATCCGTCTGTCACAACTCTTTTAAGATTAGTTGGCATAGACTCATACTTTGCATTGTTCATCCACCAAAGTGCTCCCATATATGCATGTCCATCTAATGTTACATACTTTAGACCTGCATCAGGAAACTTCATGTTCATTATGTCAGTTATTCCATTTTTTGAACCTTCAACTACACCTGTTTGAAAAGATGTAAATAGTTCAGGCCACGGAATAGGAGTTGGTGAGGCACCCAAAGCTTTAACAAGCTCTTGAGGTAAATCAGCTACTACTGTTCTAATTTTAAGACCTTTCATGTCTGATGGATCTGCAACTCTTCTTTTTGTATTTGCAAAGTTTCTCCATCCACCTGTATTTCCAATAGTCATCAATCTAATAGAGTCACTAGAGTCTTTAAGAGCCATTTTTCTCATAGTTCTTACGAAATCACCCTGCATAACATCTTCAGCAATTCTGTCATTTGCCATTAGATAAGGTAAGTCTAAAACTTGAACATATGGGAATACACCCGCAGCTCCGCCAGAAGTAGATATGTAAACATCTATACTTCCATCAGATACACCTTGTAAACACTCAGCTCCTTTTGAACAAAGTTGCGTACCCACAAAAAGTTCTACACCTATTTTACCATTAGATGCTGCTTCAACATAGTTTTTAAAGACTACTGCACCATCATAATCTTCATCTTGATCGTTAGAGTTCATTGTCATTCTAAGATTGTAATCAGCTGCAGAAACAGATGCTGTAAATCCAATCAACAATAATAATGAAAAAAACGATTTAATTAAATTATTCATAATTATTTCCCTCTTGTTAATATTTATGTATTTAGACTATACTTAAAATTATTCAGAGTCTATTATCGATAAAAAAATAAAATAACTATTTAGCAAAACCAGTAATAAGAGGAATAGTCATTGAAATTGCTGGAAAATATGTAATTAGAAATATTACAATTGCTTCCACAGCTAAGAAAGGCAATATTGCTTTTGCTATTGTTTCAACTCTTTCACCGGACACAGATGAAGCAACAAAAAGAACAAGCCCCATTGGAGGTGTAGCTAATCCAACAGTTAAGTTTACTGACATAATTATAGCAAAGTGAACAGGATGAACTCCAAGCTCAACAAAAACTGGTCCTAAGATAGGACCCAAGATTATTATTGCCGGACCTGCATCTAAAAACATTCCAACAATAAATAATAAAATATTAATTAAGAATAATAAAACATATGGGTTATCACTTAATCCTAAGACAAATTCTGCTAGATATTCAGGAGCATGAGATAAACTAACAACAGTTTTAAATGCCATTGCAGCTCCTACTAAAAGAAGTACGACTGATGAAACCATTGCAGCTTTAGTCATTACTTTGGGTATCTCTTTCCACTCTAAAGATTTCAGAACAAATAATCCTATAAACATTGCATAAGCAGCTGCCACTGCAGAAGCTTCTGTGGGAGTGAAAATTCCACCCAAAATTCCTCCAAGAATTATTACTGGAGTCATTAAAGGAAAAAAAGCTTTTAAGGATGCTTTACCTCTTTGACTCCATGTAGTTTTTTTTGTTACAGCTGGAAAATTATATCGCTTTGCCATAAATTTAATGGTAACCATTAAACTTACGCCAACTAAAATTCCAGGAACAATACCTGCAAGAAATAGAGCTGCCACACTCTCACCCATGACATAAGCATAAATAATCATTATTCCTGAAGGAGGAATAATTGGACCAATAACTGAGCTTGCTGCAGTAATTGCTGCTGCAAATTTTTTGGTATAACCTTGTTTTTCCATTGCAGGAATTAACATTGAACCAATTGCAGAAGTATCTGCAACTGCTGATCCAGATAAACCAGCAAAAAGCATTGAAGTTAAAACGTTTACATGAGCCAAACCACCTTTTAAATGACCCATCATTGCTTGACTAAATTCTACTAACCTTAGAGTAATTCCTCCTCTATTCATTAGTTCGCCAGCTAACATAAAAAATGGGATTGCCATTAAAGGAAAACTATCAATACCATTATAAATATTCCTATAAAGCATTGCTCCATCTGTAGATTGGTCGTTCAACCAAAGTAAAATTCCAGGAGCAGCTAACAATCCAAAAAATACTGGTAATCCAATTAATAAAAATAATAAAAATAAGGGAAGAAACCAAATTAACATTATTGAGACTCCAATTTTTGTTTATCTAAATCCTCAGGTAATTCTAACTTTGTAAAGTTACTTAAAAAATTTCTTAAAATTAACTCTATGTTTACTGAAATCAAAAAAACAATTCCAACAGGTAAGGACATATACATCCAGGCTAATCTTATTGGCTCAGCTTTACCCCCGATTAAATTAAAAGGAATTTTAATTGAAGCAGAACTAAATATCCAACCAGCATTAATATGTTTTAAACCTAATTCTAGTCCAATTATCAAAACAAATAATGAAACAATTAATAAAAATAAAGTTAATAAAGTAGATATAATTTTAGGTAAAAATCTTTCCAACATATCAATAGAAACAAAACCGCCCCACCTATAGGCTGAAGGAGCGATTAAACCAGTCATCCACAACATTAAAAATCTTGCAACCTCATCAGGCCATGGTAGTGCGCTGTTAAGAACATATCTAAAGAATACCTGGATCATAATTACAACAACCATTAAAAAAATTGCGATCCATGCAAATTGTCTTCCAATTCTCAGAAAAAAAGTATTGCACTTTTCAAGAAAGTTAAAAAAATAAAGTAGAGTTTTTATAGTTAAATTCACAGTTAAATTTATTTTAATAAGAAAATAATTACAACTTTTTTAAAAAACTATTTTACATTGTTTGATATTTTTCGTATTAGAAAAGCCTTCAATAGAAAGGCTTAAATAAAAATTATGAGTAATAAAAAGAAGATTTTAGTTATCCAAAAAGTTCATGATAAAGGTATGGAAATAATTAATAACCATCCAAATTTTGATGTGGAAGTTACTGATGATGTTTCAGTTGAAAATTTAAAGACAAAAATAAAAGACTGTGATGGTGCTTCAATTAGAATAGCAAAATTGCCAGGTGAGGTTATTAATGAAGCAAAAAATCTGAAAATAATTTCAAGACATGGGGTTGGTTACGACAATATTGATCTAAAAACTGCGAAAGAGAGAGATATAAAAATAGCTATTACAGCTAATGCAAACGCTGTTACAGTTGCTGAGCATGTAATGTTTGTTCTGCTAAATATTGCAAAAAGAAGAGAGCTCTATCACACGACAGTCAGAGATGGCAACTTTAAGGATAGAAATAAATTACCTAAAACTATTGAAGTATGGAAAAAAAATTTCCTAATAATGGGATTTGGTAGAATTGGTAAAGCACTTATTAAAAGATGTTTGGGATTTGAAATGAATGTCTTCGTCTATGATCCCTTTGTAGATAAAGATACAATAGAGAAGCTTGGTGGAAAAAAAGTTGATAATCTTGAAGAGACGGTAAAAACTATGGATGTAATATCTCTACACATGCCTTTAACAGAAAAAACTGAAAATCTTATAAATTATGATTTGCTTAAGACGATGAAAAAAAATTGTATCATAATTAATGCAGCTAGAGGTGGGATTATTCATGAAGAAGATCTCAATAAAGCTTTAAATGAAGATTTAATTTTTGGTGCAGGAATTGATGTGTTTAAAAAAGAACCACCGGAAAATGATAATCCTCTTTTAAAAAATGATAAAGTTTATTTAAGTCCACATACTGCTGCTTTTACTGATGAATGTATGACAAGAATGGGTGTAGAAACAATTAAAAATATTATTGATTATTTTGATGATACATTAGAAAAATCAAAAATTGTAAGATTGTAATAAGAGATTTAGTTTAAAAAATTTAGTTTATTTATTGAAAGTTAGTCTTTATGAGTCTCAACATTACTAAGTTTTAGAGTTTCGGTTAAATACTTGTACCCTATTTTTGCATATTCAAAAGGATTTGCTTTTGCAGGATCTTGCTCTGCCTCTACCACTAGCCATCCTGAATAATTTTTTTCTTTCAATACATCAAACAAAGGCTTGTAATCAATACATCCATCACCTGGAACTGTAAATGCACCCTCTAAAAATGCACCTCTAAAACTTAAATCTTCTTTTAAAGATTTTTCTAAAACACTTTTTCTAATATCTTTACAATGTATATGAATTAATCTTTCGCTAAAATCATTTAATATTTTTAACGAGTCTCCTTGAGCAAATAGCATGTGACCTGTGTCTAATGTAAGCTTTACACTATCATGCGTGTTTTCAAGCAATCTAACAGTATCCCCTTCGGTCTCTATTACAGTGCCCATATGATGATGGTAAGCAAGCGGCATCCCTTCATCTTCAAGATATTTTCCAATTTCTGAAATTTTTTCATAATATTTTTTAGACTCTTCAAGATTCATTTGAGGTCTTGTAGATAATTTTCGATTTGGATCTCCTTGAATTGAACCAGAAACTTCAGCAAAAACCATGCAAGGTGAATTACAATCTTTAAAAAGCTTTAACTGATCTTGAATTAGATTTTTTTCTTCATTAATACTATTTGTTCTTAAATTAGCTCCATACCAACCTGAGCAAAGATTTAGATTAAATTCATTAAGTTTAGGAATTAATTCTTCTGATTTTTTTGGAAATTTACCCCCAGACTCAATTCCAATAAATCCTGCTTGACTAGCTTCAGACAAACATTGTTCTAAAGAAGTATCGCCTCCCAATTCAGGCATATCATCATTACTCCATGCAATTGGTGCTATTCCTAATTTTACTGACATAAAAAATTTATTAAAAAGTTAAATGGATTTTTAAATGATGATGTTATATCCATCAAGAAAATTATATTTTTAATTGATGTTTAATTAATCATTAAAAAAATGTTTCTTGATTTTATTTTTTAATTCTGTTGTATATTCTTATGATTAACTTTTCTTTAGTGGGAGCAGGACGTATTGGAAAAATGCATGCTAAATTTATAGCAGCCCATCCAGAAGCAAAATTAAAATATGTATATGATGTTAATTCTCAATTTGCTGAAGAAGTAGCAAAATCAACAGGTTGCTCAATAGCATTTTCACCTGAAGAAGCTATCAAGGCTGACGATATAGACGCAGTTCTAATAGCATCAGCTACTCCAACTCACACTCAATTTATTACAATGGCAGCGAAAGCTGGGAAAGCAATTTTTTGTGAAAAGCCAATTGATTTAGATATCAATAAAGTTAATGAGTGTATGGAAAATATTAAGGGAACGGACGTTCCTATTCAAATTGGCTTTAATAGAAGATTTGATGCCAGTCATGCAAAGGCGCAACAAGCAAAAGTAAAAAAAGAAATTGGTGAATTGGAAATGATTGTTATTACAAGTAGAGATCCTGAGCCTCCTGGAATTGACTATTTAAAAGCTGCAGGAGGATTTTTTAGAGATACTACTATCCATGATTTTGATTTAACTAGATTTATATTGGGTGATGATCCTGTAGTTCAAATATCTGCATTTGGAGATGCTTTATTTGATAAAAATGCGCAGCAGGAAAAAGATCATGATACTGCTATGTTTATTTTAAAGTCAAAAAATGGAGTTTTAATTCATATAAATAATTCTAGAAGAGCTGTGTATGGTTATGATCAAAGAGTTGAGGTATTTGGTAGTAAAGGTATGGTAATTTCAAACAATCAAACCCCTACTTCTCTAGAAAGATACACAAGTACATCTACAAATGAAAAAGAGCCTATACATTTCTTTTTTATTGAAAGATACGAGCAAGCTTACAGAGATCAATTTAATGAGTTTGTAAAATGTGTTGAAGATAAAACAAAACCATTAGTTGGATTTGAAGACGGTAGAAACGCTTTGATAATAGCTAATGCAGCATATGAGTCGCTTGAAAGTGGTAAAGCAATAGATATAAAATTCTAATATGTCCAATAAATATATATCTGAACAATCTAACCAATTTAAAAATAAAATAATAATTGTAACAGGAAGTACTCAAGGAAGTGGAGCTGAGACTGCAAAATTACTAGCAAGCAGAGGTGCTAAGGGAATAACTATCTGTGGAAGAAATAATGAAAAAGGAAACAAGGTAAAATCTGAAATAGAAAGTATGGGTGCAGAATGCCTATATGTTCAAGCTGATTTAGAAAAACTTGCAGACTGTAAAAAAATAGTTTCTGAAACTGATAAAAAATTTAACACAGTAGACTCTTTTATAAATGTTGCTGCTTTTACAGAAAGAGGAACGATCTTAAGCACAACAGAGGAAAATTATGATAAAAATTTTAACGTAAATGTCAAAGCTCCTCTTTTTATGATGCAAGATGTTATAAAAATAATGATAAGAGATAAAAAAAAGGGAACTATTGCACATATTTTATCAATGGCAGCTTATAGTGGTATGTCTTTTTTAACTGCTTATAGCGCTTCAAAAGCAGCTTTGGCAATAATGATCAAGAATGTTGCTAATTCAGTTTCAGGACACCAAATAAGAGTTAATGGCGTAAACTTAGGTTGGACTGACACACCAGCAGAAACAACGATACAAAAAAAATTTCATGATGCTGATGACAATTGGCTTAAAGAAGCAGAGGCAAAAGTTCCATTTAAAAGACTAAATAAACCTTTGGATGTTGCAAAAATACTAGCTTTTTTATGCTCAGATGAGTCTGGTATTATGACCGGAAGCATTGTTGATTTTGATCAAACAGTTGCTGGATGGCACTCCTATTCAGCTTATGATACTAAAATTTTAGATGACAGTATCTTGGGTGAATAATTCTTTATATAATTAGTTAAATGAAAATAATTGATGCACATCAGCATTTTTGGGATCCTTCAAGGGGAGATTATCATTGGATGCCAAAAGATAATTCAATATTAAATCGAAAATATGAAGTTAAAGATTTATCTCAAGTTTCTAAATCAATTGATTTACACAAAACTATTTTAGTTCAAGCTGCAGCAACTAATGAAGAAACTAATTATATATTGGCTATAGCTGAAAATTCAAATTTAGTCTCTGGGGTTGTTGGATGGGTAAACTTTGAAGATCCAAATCAATTAGAACAATTAAAAAGTTTTGCTAAAAATCCAAAATTTGTAGGTGTTAGACCTATGATACAAGACATCCCTGACAAAAATTGGGTTTTAAATAAAGATTTTGATATTTTTTTTAAAACTATAATTGATCTTGATTTGGGTTTTGATGCACTTGGGTTTCCAATTCATTTAAATAATTTTTATATTATTGCTTCCAAGTATCCATCTTTAAGATTTGTAATTGATCATTTGATGAAACCAAAAATTTGTAATAATGATCAAAAAGAATTTGATCATTGGAAAAATGTAATGAATAAATTGTCTAATTTAGATAATGTTTATTGTAAGTTTTCTGGAATGGTTACTGAGGCTTGTGAAAATTGGACTGAAAATGATTTAGGACCTTATACAAATGAAATTTTAAAAATATTTACAGATAAAAAAATATTATGGGGGTCTGATTGGCCAGTATGTAATTTAAGAACAGATTATATTGGTTGGTTTAATACTGCACAAAATTTAACTAATAATTTGAGTTTAGATCAAAAACAAAATATATTTTATGAGAATGCGATAAAATTTTATAAACTAAAAATTTAAATTATGAAAAAAAATAAAATAAAAGATACAGAATTAGAGGTTACAGAGTTAAGTTTTGGTACTTCTTCATTAGGTAGTATGCCAGACACTTACGGTTATGAAGTGTCTGAAGAAAGAGCTCAAAAAACTCTAAATAGATTTTTTCAAGGTCCTGTTAATATGCTTGATACTTCAAGAAATTATGCAATGGGTGAAAGTGAAAAAAGAATTGGAAGAGCAATTAAAGAAAATGGTGGTTGGCCTAAAGATTTTCTTTTATCTACAAAACTAGACAGGAATATGGACACCTTAGTTCTTGATAAAAACAGAGCTAGAGAGTCTTTAGAAGAAAGTTTGAAAACTTTAAATGTAGATTCTGTTGATATTTTATTTTTACATGATCCAGAATATGCAAAAGACATTACTGATATCACAAAAAAAGATGGAGCAATGGATGAGTTATTTAAGATTAAAAATGAAGGTCTTGCTAAAGCAGTAGGTGTTGCAATGGGTAAAGTAGATATAATGTTTCCTTTGCTAAAAGATTGGGATTTTGACGTGATAATTAATCATAATAGATATACTCTAATAAATAGAGAGGCTAATAAAATGTATGAATATGCTTCTAGTAAAAATATTGCAATTTTTAATGCAGCTCCTTACGCTGGTGGAGTTTTGGCTAAAGGTCCTGATAACTTTAAAAAAATAACCTATCAGGATGCTACGGAAGAGAAATTAGCCCCTGCTCGTGAATTTGAAAAAGTTTGCAAAAAACACAATGTGGAATTAGGAGCAGCTGCACTTCAGTTCTCTTTAAGAGATAATAGAATTACCTCAACCATATGTGGCGTAACCAGTGTTGAAAGTATAGAAAAAAATTTAGCTTGGGCCAATGCAGAAATTTCTGATGAATTTTGGAGTGAAATATCAAAACTACCATTTTCAATCAACGATCCTGAATCTGAGAGAGTTTTTACCCCAGGATAATTTTGAGAGAATATAAATAATTTATTCATTTAAATTACCCTAAAATTATTAAAAAAATCATTAGTGTAACAATTTTGACCTACTAATTATTTCTTTTTTTAATTAAGATATTAGAAAATAAAGGAGGTCTTAATGGCAAAATATTTTGTTATGGGAAATTATACAGCAAAAGCTTTTCAAGGATTTATGAAAGATCCAACTCAAGATAGATCTGTTGCTGTAAAAGCACTTACTGAGTCAGTTGGTGGAACTTTTGAGTCTTTCGCAATTACTCGGGGTCCGTACGATTTTATAGCTGTTACTTCTGGTGATATGCCTTTTGAAAATTTTGCTGGAGTAAAATTAGCTGTAGAAGCTAGTGGCACTGTAGAAAATATGGTTATCCTTGAAGAAATGGATATGAATAAAGCTGCTGAACATGCCGCTAAAGCTATGAGTGGGTACAAACCTGCTGGCTAAATATAAATAACTTCCAGTCTTTTGACTGGAAGTTAAAAATCTTCAGATATTGCTACATCTTTTTTAAAATCATTAATCTAATATTGTAGTAAGATTTACGACATGGTAATTTTTATATATTATTATAAAAGATATATTAATAGATATGCTTAAAGATAATTTTGGAAGATCTTTCCCCTATATTAGAATGTCTATAACAGATGTTTGCAATTTTAAATGTGGATATTGTTTGCCTAACGGGTATCAAGTTGACAAAAGCGATAACAGAAAATTTCTTCATTTAGATGAGATAAGACGTCTTGCAAAATGTTTTTCTGAGTTAGGAGTTAGTAAAATTAGAATTACAGGTGGTGAACCAACAGTTAGAAAAGATTTTTTTGATATAATAAAAGTTTTAAAGTTTGACTCAGGTATCAAAAATATAGTTATAACAACTAACGGTTACCATTTAGATAAAAAAGCAAAATTATTAGTGGATAGTGGACTTACTGGAATAAACATAAGTATAGATAGTCTGAATCAAGAAACTTTTAAAAACATTACTGGTCACAACAGACTACCAGAAATTTTACAAGGAATAGAAAATTTACAAAATATTGGTTTTCAAAATATTAAAATTAACGCTGTGCTTTTAAATGGAATAAATTCATCAAGAAAGGATTTTAATGATTGGTCAAAATTCATACAAAAAAATAAAGTTGATTTTAGATACATAGAATTGATGAGAACTGGTGATAATTTAGAATATTTTAAAAAATATCATGTATCATCAAATATTTTTAAAGAATTCTTAGATGAAAATAAATGGATCTATCAGACATTTGGTAAAGATGCTGGACCTTCTATAAATTATATAAACCCTAAATTTAAGGGCAAATTTGGAATTATAGCTCCCTATTCAAAAGATTTTTGTAAAACATGTAATCGATTAAGAATTACGTCTAGAGGTGATTTAAGATTATGCTTGTTTGGAAATACAGGGATAAATTTAAGGCATCTCATTCAAAAAGATGATCAACTTAATGAATTAAAAGACTTAATATTAAAACAAATGCAATTTAAAAAAGAGTCCCACTATTTAGAATTAGGAGATACCGGATCGACTAAAAATTTATCAAAAACTGGGGGATAAAATGAAAAATTTAAAAGTAATTAAGAGTAATGAATTAAAAGATTGGGTAAAAGAAGTTTTCAAAAAAAACTCTTTTAACATCGTAGACGTTTCAACCAAAAAGGAAACCTTTAGAAGAGCTTTGGCTTCTGGGAAAATTTATGTTGGTAAAGAAGTATTTGATTTAATTAAAAATAAAGAAATGCCAAAAGGAGACCCTATAACGTTAGCAGAAGTTTCAGCAGTTTTAGGTGTTAAAAAAACTAGTGAATTAATTCCTTTATGTCACCCACTACCAATTGACCATACAGCTACTAAAATAATTATGCACGAAGAAGATAGTTCACTAGAAGTATTTTGTATCGTATCAGCATATGCAAAAACTGGTGTAGAAATGGAAGCTATAATGGGAGTAAATGCAGCTTTAATAACAATTTATGATTTAAGTAAAATTGTCAATCCTCATCTGAAAATTGATAATGTTAAGCTGTTGATTAAAGAGGGTGGTAAAAGTGGTTTGTGGAAAAACCCAGATGGACTTCCTGATTTTTTGAATGAAATCTATTAATTATAAAAATTAATGAAAGTGGTAATAGAACTGTTTGGAGCAAGCAGAGATTTTAGTGATAAAAATTCGATAGAATTTGATATTAAAAATAACTCAACAATCAAAGACTTGAGAGAAGAAATATTAGATTACCTTGATTTACATTTTAAAGGTAATAAAAATTTTATAAAAATTGTAAATTCATCAGTATTTTGTTCAAATGATAATATAATTAGCGACAATTATAAAATAACAAATAATGAAAAAATTGCTATTATTCCTCCAATTGGAGGAGGTTAATGCTTCACGCTAAAATTATAGATTCTAAAGAAAAAAAATTATCAATTATTGAAGCCGAAAACTTCATTTCGTCTCATGATTATGGGGCATCAATTTATTTCTCAGGCACTGTAAGAAATCAAAACGACAATAAAAGCGTAATAGGAATTACATACGATAGCCATGATGCTCTTGTTATAAACAGTTTTCAAGAAATCTATAATGAGGCAGATCAAAAATTAAATATTAAAGATAAATCTGTTTATATTGAACATGCCAAGGGTTATTTAAATTTAGGAGAAATTAGTATTATTATTGCAGTTGCTTGCAAGCATAGAGATCAAGCTTATGTTTTATCAAGGTATATCATTGAAGAAATTAAAAAAAGATCTCCAATATGGAAAAAAGAGCATTATCAAAATAATGATAGCGCATGGTTAAAAGGAAACCCTATAATTAATGAAAAAAATTAAATTCTCAGAAATAACTCCTGAAAATATTTATTTAAAGAGAAGAGACTTTATCAAAAAACTTGGATTATCAACAAGTTCTTTAATGATTGGTCAAAATTTTCTTAATAATGCTTATGCATCAACGAATAGTTTAGAGCCGACTGAATACAGATACATAAGTACTTATAACAACTACTATGAATTTGGTACTAGAAAATCAGATCCTGTTGAGAAATCTCAAAATTTTAAAACGGAACCTTGGAATATTAAAATTGATGGTGAAGTTGAAAATGAAGTCGATATTAGCGCTTTAGAAATCAATAATATGTTTAAAAGTGAAGAAAGAATTTATAGATTAAGATGTGTCGAAGGATGGTCCATGGTTATTCCTTGGATGGGATTTTCTTTAAGTAAACTTTTAGAAAAAGCTAAGCCAAATAATAAAGCAAAATTTGTAGAATTTATATCTGTATACGATCCTATACAGATGCCTGGCCAAAAATATCCTATACTTCAATGGCCTTATAGAGAAGGTTTAAGAATTGATGAAGCTATGCACCCTTTGACAACACTAGTGACTGGTCTATATGGTAAAAAACTTCCAAATCAAAATGGAGCACCATTAAGGTTAATTGTACCCTGGAAATATGGATTTAAAAGTGCAAAAGCAATTGTAAATATTAAATTAGTAGAAAAAATGCCAACTTCGTCTTGGATGAGATCTTCTCCAAGAGAATATGGATTTTATTCCAATGTTAATCCAAATGTGGATCACCCAAGATGGTCACAAGCTTCTGAAAGAGTTATTGGTTCAGGAATTCTAAGTGAAAGGATTCCAACTCAAATGTTTAATGGCTATGGTGATGATGTAGCCAATTTATACTCTGGAATGGATTTAAAAAAATACTTTTAAATTAAATTGATTAAATACTTTAAATCTTTTGTTTTTATTATTTGTTTATGGCCCCTTGGAATTATCATTTTAGATATTTATTACAATAATCTTGGGGCTGAACCAGTAAAAAAAATTATGAACCATTTTGGAGAATGGACTTTAATTTTTATTTGCTTAACTCTCACAATGAGTCCACTTAAAAGAATTACTAATCTATCTTTTTGGATAAAATTTAGAAGAATGCTTGGTTTATTTGTATTTTTTTACGCTACAATCCATTTATTAACTTATGTTGGATTAGATTATAGATTTGATTGGGAACCAATAATTAACGATGTATTAAAGAAGAAATTTATTTTTATAGGATTTTCTGCTTGGTTATTATTAATTCCATTAGCTGCCACCTCTTCACAAAAAATGATAAAAATACTAAAACGTAATTGGAAAAATTTACATAGATTAGTATATGTTATTGCTATTTTTGGATCTCTTCATTATATCTGGTTATCTAAAACAATCTTCTTTAAACCTCTTATATACACTTTAATTATAGTTGTTTTGCTTGCATTAAGAATTAAAATAAAAAAAAGAGATATTAATTATGGATGAAAATACAAAAAAAGAAATTCAATCAGCAACATTAGAGAGATTAATAGAGCATCTTAAAGAAAGAAAAGATGTTCAAAATATAGATTTAATGAATTTAGCAGGTTTTTGTAGAAATTGTTTGTCTAGATGGTTTAAAGAAGAAGCTGAAAAAAAAGGTGTAACTATATCTGATCCTGATGCAAGAGAGCATATTTATGGAATGCCTTATTCTGAATGGAAAGAAAAATACCAAAAATAATTATTTTTCTTTAAGTCTTGGGAATAACTCAACAAAATTACATGGTTTGTGATTGATATCCAACTGATGTTTTAAAATTCCATCCCATGCATCGGTAACACCACCTGACGATCCAGGTAACGCAAAAACATATTTACCATTTGCTAAAACTGCACAAGCTCTCGACTGTATCGCAGAAGTACCGACCGTTTTAAGACTTATTGTTCGAAAAACTTCTCCAAAACCAGGTATTTGTTTATCCGCAATTTCTTCTATTGCTTCTGGAGTAATATCTCTTCCAGTAAGACCTGTTCCTCCAGTAGTTATAATCACATCAATATCTTTTTTACTGATCCATTCTCTTAAAATTAAAACAATATCTTCTTTATTGTCTTTGCATATTTTTCTATCAATTAAATTATGATTTGCTTCTTTAATTTTTTCTACAAGAATAGCACCAGATTTATCATTATCAAAAGTTCTGGTATCTGTTACAGTTAATAAAGCTATATTTACACTCATAAAATTTTTTTAAGTATGATTATATTATCAATATTTTTTCTCATAACATCAATATTATATTCTAGTGTTGGCTTTGGTGGTGGGTCTACTTATTTAGCTCTAATGCTAATTTGGGAAATTCCTTTTTATATAATTCCAATATTGGCATTATGTTGCAATATTATTGTGGTATCTGGAAATTCAATAAACTATGTAAGATCAGGAAACCTCAATTTTAATTTACTTATACCTTACTTGGTAGGTTCTATCCCTTTTGCATTTTTTGGTGCCTCAATATCTATTTCAAAGGAATTATTCGAGATAATTTTATTTGTTATTTTATTTATTGCTGGGATACTTTTATTGATTAAGAATAAATCATACAGCGATGATCTGATAAAAATAAATTCAATTCCAAAAGCTGTTTCTATATTCATTGGATCTGTTATTGGGTTTGTTTCAGGGATTGTTGGAATTGGTGGGGGTATATTTTTAAGTCCAATTTTATTTTTGATGAAAGCAGGGTATCCAAGACATATTGTTACGGCAGCTTCACTATTTATTTTAATTAACTCGATTTTTGGTGTAGCTGGTCAACTTACCAAAAATATTGTTTTTGATGAATTTTTGAATTATTGGCCTCTTTTCGTTTGTGTATTAATTGGTGGCCAAATTGGAAATTTACTAAATATAAAATTTTTATCTAATAAAACTCTTACGATAATAACTTCTATGTTGGTAATTTTTGTATCTATTAGGATGGGTATAAGGCTGATATCATAATCTTGATTTAATTAACTTTTAATATACTAGAACTATAAATGAAAAATATTAAGCCCTTTGGACCATCGATTGGAAAAACTAAAATTTCCAAAAAATTTTCTGATAAATTAAACAATGAATTTGATATCAAATCTAATTCAAAAAAAATTGATTATAGCTCTAAATTAGCAAGCCAAATTAAGAATGAATTAAAGATTTCTAATAATTTTATTAAGAAAAATTTAGAAAAAGAATTAATACAAAGCATTAATAAATTTCTGTCCAATGATAAAATAAAAAATGTTAAAAAAATTAGAATTTTAAATTTATGGGTAGTTCGCCAATTCAAGGGTGAATACAACCCTATTCATTATCATGAAGGGGATTTGTCAGGTGTTGGTTATTTAAAATTACCAACAGGAATGACAAATAATAAGATGGTTAAAAATAAAAAATTGAAAACAAATGGAACAATTGATTTCATAAATGGTCAAAAAGGATTTCTAAGCAAAAGTATTTATAATGTTGTGCCAAAAACTAGAGATTTATTAATCTTTCCAAATTATCTGATGCATACAGCTTATCCTTTTAATATCGAAGGAGAACGTAGATCGTTTTCTTTCAATGCTAAAATTATTTTGAAAAAATAGTTTTATTGTCAGCTTTTTTAACAAAATAGATACCAATACAAACTGCTATTAAAGATACTAAAACTTTAATTGTTATTAGTTCTTTTAAGAATATATAGCCTAAAATAGTTCCAAAGATTGGTATCAAGTAAGAAACTTGTGATTGAAAGATTAAACCATTATTTTTTAAAATTCTGAATCTTAATAACCATGCAACTCCTGTTGGAACAATTCCTAAGTATATTACAGATATTAAAGAGTCTGTTCTTGGAACTGATTGCCAAGGTTGTTCTATAAAACTGACAAGTGGAATTAAAATTATAATTGCCCAAATTAAAATTGAGCCAGTTACATTTTCATTTTTTTTCTTACTAATTTTAAGAGTTAAAACACCTCCTATTACATAACAAGTAGAACCTAATAAAATTAATAATGCTGAGGTAAAATTATTTTCATCAATCAAAATATTATCTGAAAACAAAAATACTATCCCAGAAAAACCAATTAATATTCCAAATGTTTTAACTAAATTAAACTTTTCATTTTTTGTATAAAAGTGTCCTAATACTGTTGAGCTCAATGGTGTGGTAGACATTAAAATTGCTGCTAAATTACTTTGAACTGATTTAACTCCGTAGGCTATTAAAAAAAATGGAGCAACTAAATTAATAAAACCTATCATAGCAAACCAATGCCAATCTTTGGAGAAAGCTTCAATTTTAATATTCTTATAATAACAAAGAAGCAAAACTGGAATTGCTCCAAAAAAAACTCTTAGAAAAGCAATTGTTACTGGTCCAAATGAATATGTTGCAATCTTAATATTAAAAAACGCAGAGGCCCAAATCAAAGCTAATATAGTTAATAAAATGTAATCAATTAATTTTGGTTGTCTCATTCAGCTATTTCTCTCATTTGACCATTAGTTAATTTTATTAATTGAATAAATTTTATCTCAAAAACACAATTTGGATGTCCTGCAGCAGCAAACACGTTTGTAAATCTTTCTAAATTTGTATCAATATAGATTTTTAATTTACTTAAGTGACCTACAGGTGAAACACCTCCTATTGTATAACCAGTTATTCTTTTAACATCATCAGGATTTGCCATTGAAACATCTTTTTCATCTAGGATTTTTTTAAGTTTGTTTAATGAGCATCTTTTATCTCCTGACACTAAACAAAGTACAAAATTGTCTCCCACACTAAAAAGTAAACTTTTTACAATAGCCCCGACACTACAACCTAAAGCTGTAGCTGCATCTTGCGCGGTTCTTGCTGTTTGTTCTAAACAAACAATTTCAAGACTTGAGTCAAATTCCTTTATTGATTCTTCAGCTCTTTTTACAGGTTCTTTTTCTAGTATTGAATTCATAGATTTTTATAATTCCTGTGGAATAATATTGAATAAATACACCACTTATGTGAAAATTGCATAGGTGTTATTTATTAAATAAGCAATATTTTTTGTGATTATTTTGTTAATTACCACTCATTAAATTATATAGGAGACAAAATGAGCGCAGCTAATGTTTTAAAATTTATCAAAGAAAAAGAAGCAGAGTTTGTAGACTTAAGATTTACTGACCCAAGAGGAAAACTTCAACATTTAACTATGGATGCAACAATCGTTGATGAAGAAATGTTAAATGAAGGTGTATTTTTTGATGGCTCATCTATTGCTGGTTGGAAAGCTATTAATGAGTCTGACATGATTTTAAAACCTGATACTGCTAGAATGATAATGGATCCATTTACCTCTCATAATACTGTCGTTTTGTTTTGTGATATTTTAGATGCTGTTAAAAAATCTTCATATGAAAGAGACCCTAGAGGAACTGCTAAAAAAGCTGAGGAATATTTAAAGCTATCAGGTATTGGTGATAAAGCATTTTTTGGTCCTGAGCCTGAATTTTTTGTATTTGATGATGTTAGAATTAACAATGATCCAAACAACACAGGGTTTGTTTTGGATAGTAAAGAAGGTCCTTACAACTCTGGTAAAGTTTATGAAAATGGAAACATGGGACACAGACCTCCAGTTAAAGGTGGCTATTTCCCGGTACCACCAGTTGATAGTGAACAAGATATGCGTGGTGAATATTTAAAAAATTTAAAAGAAGTTGGGATTAAAGTTGAAAAACACCACCATGAAGTGGCTCCAAGCCAACATGAACTTGGAATGTATTTTGGAACTTTAGTTGATCAAGCAGACAACGTTCAATTGTACAAATATGTTGTACAAATGGTTACTCATTCATTTGGTAAAACTGCTACATTTATGCCAAAACCAGTTGCAGGTGATAACGGTTCAGGTATGCACATTCACCAATCTATATGGAAGGGTGAAACACCAGTATTTTCTGGTGATGCTTATGCTGGTTTATCAGAGACTGCGTTACATTATATTGGTGGTATTTTAAAACATGCCAAAGCAATAAATGCTTTTGCTAACTCTACTACTAATAGTTACAAGAGATTAATTCCTGGTTTTGAAGCTCCAGTTCTTCTTGCTTACTCTGCAAGAAATAGATCAGCATCTTGCCGTATACCAATTACATTAAGTAAAAAAGGTGCAAGATGTGAAATAAGATTTCCAGATGCTTCTGGAAACCCATATCTAACTTTTGCTGCAATGCTTATGGCTGGACTTGATGGAATTAAAAATAAAATCCATCCAGGTGAATCATTTGATAAAGATCTATATGAATTACCACCAGAAGAAGTTAGTGCTATTCCAACTGTGTGTGGCTCTCTAAGGGAAGCTATGGAAAGTTTAGATAAAGATAGAGAGTTTCTAACTCAGGGTGGTGTATTTACAGACGATCAAATAGATGCCTACATTGCACTTAAGTTTGAAGAGATACATAAATTTGAGCACGCACCTCATCCAGTTGAGTTTGAGATGTACTACAGTAGCTAATAATTAATTACTGCCTAGTTGTTGCGATTGTATCTTTGTTAACACCTTTTTTAACAACGTAGTCCTGTGTACCGTTTGCACCAGTTTCTACTTCTTTACGAAGATCTTTGAAAAAAGTTCTTTGCTTTAAAGAATTCTTAAGGGTTTTAACAAGATTTTTAAATTCAAATGTATTCATAACAGATTCTTACACTAGATATGCAAGATTTGCAATACTGATATGCAAATAATAGGATAATACGTCCTACTCTATTTTAAAAGACTCACCACACCCACAACGCTCAGTTTCATTGGGGTTATTGAATACAAAAGATGATGAAAGTTCTTCTTTTTTATAATCCATCTCAGTTCCAAGCAAATACATTATAGCAGCAGAATCAACGAATACTTTTACACCTTTGTCATCAATAACTTCATCATTAGGATTAATTTCTTTTGTATATTCCATCACATAAGACATACCAGCACAACCACCTGTTTTAACTGACACTCTTACACCAAGTGAATCTTTTTCTGCATTAGACATGATTTCTTTAATTCTTAAAGCTGCATTATCACTTAATTTGATTATAGGATTCATTATAAATTTAACTCCAATTTTGCTGCTTCAGACATCATATCTTTATTCCAAGGAGGCTCCCAAACTAATTCAAGATCAACATCTTCTATTCCTTCAACTTGCATAGCACCTTCTTTAACTTCTTTAGGTAAGCTTTCTGCTACTGGACAATTAGGTGTTGTTAGTGTCATCTTAATTTTAGCAAAATTTTCATTTTCAACAGTAACATCATAAATTAAGCCTAGTTCATAAATATTTACAGGCAGTTCTGGATCGTAAATTTTTCTAATCTCTTCAATTATCTGTTCTTTTTTAGACATATCTTTTTAATTTTCTGTTTTAACTTCCTCATTTTTATCATCGAATGCAGACACTAAAGTGTGCCATGATAAAGTTGCACATTTAACTCTCATTGGATATTGCTTTACACCCGATAAACACATTAATTTTGTTTTTTCATCTTCTTCCAAATTTTCAGATTTTAATTCTGGATTTTCTTTAATCATTCCTAAGAAATCTTCAACAATCTCCTTAGCTTCATGTTCATTTTTTCCTTTGATTAAATCAGTCATTATAGATGCTGATGCCATTGAAATGGCACAACCACTTCCTTCAAAAGAAATGTCTTCAACTATTTTTTGACCATTAAGTTTTAAAAAAACATGAACATTATCACCGCATAAGGGATTATGTCCTTTGGCATCTTTATTAAAATCATCGGTCTTACCAAGATTCCTTGGATTTTTACCATGTTCTAATATTATTTCTTGATATAATTCTTTTAAATTCATTATAAGTTGAATATTTTTTTACAGTTATTTATAGCATCATTAAGTTTATCAAGATCATCTTTAGTATTATAAATTCCAACTGATGCTCTAGAACTTGCAGGAATATTTAATTTATCATGAAGTATTTGACAGCAATGATGGCCTGCCCTAATAGCCACACCATCTTCATCTAATATAGTCGCTACGTCATGTGGATGAATACCTTCAATGGTAAAAGATAAAACGCCACCCTTATTTTTTGGATTACCAATTAATTTAACAGAATTATTTTTTTGTAATAACTCTTGTCCATATTCAACTAATTCTGCCTCATGTTTCATCACATTTTCTATTCCAACACTCTCTAAAAATTTAATAGATTGGTCAAATGCTATTACTTGTGCAGTAGCCATTGTGCCAGCCTCATACTTATTGGGTAATTCACCATAGGAAATTCTATCTTTTTTTACCTCATTGATCATTCCTCCACCCCCTTGATATGGTGGCAATTCTTCAAGCCATTTTTTTTTACCATACAAAACCCCTAAGCCGGTAGGACCATACATTTTATGACAAGAAATCGCATAAAAATCACAATCTAAATCTTGCATATCCAATCTTAAATGAGGCGCTCCCTGACAACCATCAACAACAACAATTATATTTTTGGAGTGTGCTAACTCAGTTATTTCTTTAATAGGTAAAATGGCTCCTGTAACATTTGATAAATGGGTAATTGATATTATTTTTGTTTTGGGTGTTATTTTTTTTTCAATTTCTTCTAGAGTAATCTCACAATCTTCATTAATTTCAGCAAAATTAATTTTTATATTTTTTGATTTTCTCAAAAAATGCCATGGTACATAATTAGAATGATGTTCTAATTCTGTAATAAGTATCTCATCACCTTCTTGCAAATAATCTTGACCTAAAGTATTAGCAACTAAGTTCAGTGCTTCAGTAGCACCTTTAGTAAATACAATTTCATTCTTGTCTTTTGCATTAATATATTTTTGAACTGAAGCTCTTGTATTTTCGTATAAATTAGTAGCAGCAACAGCAAGATAATGAACGCTTCTACCTACATTAGAAAATTGTTTTGTATAAAATTCATTGATTTTATCTGTTACAACTTTCGGTTTTTGTGATGAGTTTGCACTATCTAAATATACCAAATCATTATTTTGAATTTTTTCATCAAAAATAGGAAACTCTTTTTTAATTTCATCTATTTTCATTCTTTAATTCCAATCATATTTTTAATTAAATTTTTTATTTCTGAGTCGGTAATCTTTTCAACCACATCAAGTAAAAAACCATTAATCAATAGTTCTCTAGATTGCTGATAATTTAATCCTCTAGACATTAAATAAAATATAGAGTCTTCACTTAAGCTACCTGATGCAGAGCCATGTGAACATTTTACATCATCTGCATAAATTTCTAATTCTGGTTTAGCATTAAATTCAGAGTCTTTATTTAATAAGATTGCTTTACTTAGTTGGTATCCATCTGTCTTTTGTGCTTCTGAATTAACAAATATTTTTCCCTGATACACTGATTTAGAATTATCATCTAAAACACTTTTAATTAATTGATAACTTTTAGTGTTTTCAATTAAATGGTTTATTATTGTTCTAATTTCATGATGTTTATCATTATTAAGAGAGAGAATGCCATTCACAAAAGCTGACGAATATTCCCCTTTTAAATTACAATTAATTTCATTTTTAAAGAAATTTGATCCCGAAGACAAAATAAATGTTTCTGAAATACTATTTTTATCTTGTTCAATATTATTAAAGGAATATTTAATATTTTTATTTTCAAGTTTATCTACTTTGTAATTTTTTAAAACTGCATTTTCTTTTAGATCAAAGTTATAAAAAATATTTAAAAAATTTTTTTCAGAAGTATCGTTATATAAGTCAATTAATCTTAAAGAACTATCTTTACCTAACTCAAAATCTAATCTTAAATTTATATTTTTGGACCAAATATCAGAGTTGGTAATATGATAAATAATTAGCGGTTTTACAAGTTGATAGCTATTTTTAACAATTATTTTAAATGATTTGTTAGTAAAAGCATTATTTAAATCAGATAGAGAATTATCATTATTAAATTTATTTATAGTTTCTGACTTATCAATTATTTCTATTTGGTCTTTTTTTTCATAATCAAAATCAATTTTTTCAATTCTGCCATTTATAAAAACTATTTTATTATGTTCTAGTCCATCTACAAATACAGAAGTATCAACTTTATTAGTAGATGTATAATCATTATAAAAACTTAATTCCCCAATATTTTTTTTTATTATTTGATTAAGATCTGAAAATTTCCAATTTTCATCTCTTCTATTCGGAAAACCTTTGTTTATAAAGTTATCTAAGTAAAATTGTTTAATTTCAGTATCTCTTTGAGATAAACTCAAATTTTTAATAATATTATCAAAATCTTTTTGTAATTGCTCTTTCATCTAATGAAAATTTTCGTATCCTTTTTTTTCTAATTCTAATGCTAAGTCTGGTCCTCCAGATTTAACAATTTTTCCATTCATCAATACATGTACAAAATCAGGTTTTACGTAATCAAGTAATCTTTGATAGTGAGTAATAATTAAAAATGAATTTTTCTTATCTCGCAAGGTATTAACTCCTTCAGCAACAATCTTTAAAGCATCAATATCTAATCCTGAATCTGTTTCATCTAAAATTGATAACTTTGGTTCCAATAATGACATCTGTAAAATTTCATTTTTCTTTTTTTCTCCGCCTGAAAAACCGACATTTAATTGTCTATTTAATTTCTCCTCATCAAATTTAAGCTCTTTGGATTTTTGTTTAACTAGTTTTAAAAATTCTATAGCATCAAGTTCTTTTTCACCTCTTGCTTTTCTAACTGCATTTAATGATGTCTTTAAAAATATATTTGTATTCACTCCTGGAATTTCAAGTGGATATTGAAAAGCTAAAAAAATACCTTTATGAGCTCTTTCCTCTGTTTCAAGTTCAAATAAATCTTTTTCTTCAAAAAAAACTTCTCCAGAAACTTCATAGCCTTTTTTTCCTGATAAAATATTTGATAATGTGCTTTTACCAGATCCATTTGGACCCATTATAGCGTGCACTTCTCCAGGATTTATATCGAGAGAAAATTCCTTTAAAATTTCCTTATTATCAATTTTTGCATTTAATTTATTTATTTTTAACATTACCCTACACTTCCCTCTAAACTGATACCCACAAGCTTCTGGGCTTCAACTGCAAATTCCATTGGCAACTGTTGCAAAACCTCTTTGCAAAATCCATTCACAATCAATCCAACAGCCTCTTCTGCATTCAATCCTCTTTGCTGACAATAATGTAATTGTTCTTCACTTATCTTTGAGGTTGTAGCTTCATGAGCAATATTTGATTCAGAATTTTTATTCTTAATATATGGAACTGTATGCGCTCCACATTTATCACCCATTAATAATGAGTCACATTGAGTATAATTATTTGAATTTGAAGCTTTAGATGAAATGTCGACAAGACCTCTGTAAGTCATATCTGAAAATCCAGCACTTATTCCCTTAGAAATAATCTTACTTTTTGTATTTTTACCTAGATGGATCATTTTTGTACCAGTGTCAGCTTTTTGATGATTATTAGTAATAGCAATCGAATAAAACTCTCCAACAGAATTGTCTCCTTTTAAAATACAACTTGGATATTTCCAAGTTATTGCTGATCCAGTTTCTACTTGTGTCCATGAAATTTTTGAGTTTTTACCTTTACATAAACCACGTTTAGTTACAAAGTTGTATATTCCACCCTTTCCATCTTTATCTCCAGGATACCAATTTTGTACTGTAGAGTATTTTATCTCGGCATCATCAAGTGCAATCAATTCAACGTTTGCAGCATGTAGTTGGTTTTCATCTCTCATTGGTGCAGTGCAACCTTCTAAGTAACTTACATAACTTCCTTTATCTGCAACAATTAAAGTTCTTTCAAATTGACCTGTGTTAGTAGCGTTAATTCTAAAGTAAGTAGATAGTTCCATTGGGCATCTTACACCTTCTGGTATATATGCAAATGAACCATCAGTAAAAACTGCAGAATTTAGAGTGGCAAAGAAATGATCTGTTGTTGGAATAACTGACCCTAAATATTTCTTAACTAACTCAGGATGGTTTTGGATAGCTTCAGATATAGGGCAAAAAATAATTCCTAGTTTAGATAATTCTTCTCTAAAAGTTGTGGCAACAGACACAGAATCAAACACTGCATCGACTGCTATACCATTTAATCTTGCTTGTTCTTGAAGAGGAATACCAAGTTTTTTATATGTCTCTAAAAGTTTCGGATCAAGTTCATCTAAGCTTTTTGGTTTATCATCCATACTTTTAGGTGCTGAATAATAATATAAATCTTGATAATCAATCTTTGGATACTTTGGTTTTTGCCAGTCAGGTTCTTTTAACTGTTTAAATCTTTCAAATGCTTTAAGTCTAAAATCAAGCATCCATTGAGGCTCTTTTTTAATATTCGAAATAAATTTAATTACATCTTCATTTAAACCTTTTGGTGCTCTTGTATTTTCAATATCCGTTGAAAAACCATATTTATAATCTTTCAAATTATCTATTTCTTTTTGTCTATTATCCATAATTTAAATTCTTTGATCTTTATTATTTCTTAATAAATCTTCTAAACTTTTCTTTTCAAAAAAACTATTGATATGAGTTTCTAACTCATCCCAAAGATTGTGTGTAACACATTTAGTTGCTTTTCCGTTGCATCCTTTTTTTGACTCTTTTTTACACTGGACAGTTTTTACTTTTTCATCTACTGCATGAAAAATATTTGTAAGTTTTATCTCATTTGGCTTTTTTGATAAAACATAGCCACCTTGTGTTCCTCGAATACTTTGTACAATTTGATTTTTTTTTAATTTAGAAAAAATCTGCTCTAAATAATCTAGTGATATTCCCTGACGCAAAGAAATATCTCTTAGTGAGACAGGATTGATGTTGTCAAACCTCGCGAGATCTACTAATGCCATTACGGCATATCTGCCTTTTGATGTTAATTTCATTTTACCCTTTTAAATTGGGTGTTTTATACATACCTGACTAAAATGGTCAAGTATAGATTATAATAAAAAAGCTAACATATTGTCGCTCACTTGTGATAAACGTATTTTTTTTTTTGAGAATAATAATCAATATCGTTTATGGACAATAAAATTTTAGAAATATTTATTCCAGGACCTGCTGGAAGACTTGAAGCAAAATATTATAAAAGTAAAAAAAATACATCCCCAATTGCACTAGTGTTACAACCTCATCCTCAATATGGAGGAACTATGAATAATAAAGTTGTAGTAGATACTTTTCATGCATTTATGGATAACGATTTTTCAGTATGCAGAGTAAATTTCAGAGGTGTTGGTAAAAGTGATGGTGAATTTGATAATGGACAAGGTGAACTAGCAGATGCAGCAGCTGCATTAGATTGGCTTGAAAGAGAAAACTTTGATAACTCACAATGCTGGGTATCAGGATTCTCTTTTGGATCATTGATAGCTATGCAATTATTAATGAGAAGACCAGAGATAAATAGATTTATTTCAATTTCTCCTCAGCCAAATGTTTATGATTTTTCTTTTTTATCACCATGTCCTACATCTGGATTAATGCTTTATGGAAAAAAAGATGAATTAGTTCCCATTGAATATATCACTGAACTAGATAAAAGGTTGAGTGCTCAAAAAGGTATAAAAGTTGAATTTCAATCTGTACCTGAAGCTAATCATTTTTTTTCCAAAACAGAAGATTCTTTGATTAAAAGTCTTGATAAATACATAAAAAAAGAAACTGCTCTTTACTAAAAATTTTGAATTAACTTACCGCCAACTGTAGGCACGACACAACCTGTAGACCTTGGATATGAAATTGGTAATTTTAAAAATGATCTGATTGCAAGATATCCAAATGCTTGGGACTCGATATAATCTCCATCTAAATCATAATCATCAATAGAGTTAAAACTTATATTTTTTTGGTGTAATAGATAATCTTTAATACTTTGAATAAGAATATTATTTTTTCTACCCCCTCCACAAACTAAAAATTTTAAAGGCTTTTTATTTTTACCATTAGCATGTTCAATACCTTTAGCTATTAGGTAAGCAGTAAAATTAGTAATTGTGGCACAACCATCTTCCAAAGACAGTCCTCTTAAAAATGAAATATCAAAATCTTTTACATCTAAAGATTTATCAAAACTATCTATTTTGAAATTATCAATTGCTTGATTCAAAATTAATTGATTAATTTTACCAGATTTTGCGATTGAACCACTATGATCAAAATTATTTTTTGAATTTTTTCTTACCCACTCATCAATCATACAATTGCCTGGGCCTGAGTCAAAAGCCTCTAAGTTTTCTTCTAATTTTTCATCATCATCAATAATTTTAGTAATATTTGAAATCCCTCCAATATTAAGAAAACAAATAGGATAATTTATTTGGAATTTTTCATTTATATTTTTAGATAATAAGTAATGAAAAATAGGTGTTAATGGTGCTCCTTGGCCTTCATTCAACATATCTTCTTGTCTGAAATCATAAATAACTTTTTTTCTGACTAATTGAGACATTAGTTTTCCATCACCTAATTGTTTTGAAACTTTGTGTGTGGGGCTATGGAAAATTGTTTGCCCATGAAAACCAACAAAATCTATCTCATCTTGATACCTTAAAGCTATATCGCTGACAATTTTGCTATGAAATATAGTAATTTCTCTCTCAAGATCGATTAATTTAGAGGAGTAAAGCTTCAAATCATTGATACTTAAAATTAAATTTCTTATTTCAATTAATTGCTGGTGTAAATTTTCATTATATTCAAAATATTCATCTAAAACATTGATAAATTGATTAAATCCATCTGATTTAATTATTGATACATCCACTCCATCCATTGAAGTTCCACTCATTAATCCGATAGCTGTATATAATTTATTTTTCATTGTTATTCTTTTTAATAAAAATTTGTATATTGTGTAACTATAAGCTTATGAATAAATTTTTAAAAGAATTTAAAGATAGAGGCTTCTTCTATCAGTGCACAAATGAAGAAGATTTGTCCAGTTTAATGGATAAGGAAAGAATTAAAGGTTACATTGGATTTGATTGTACGGCAGAAAGCTTGCACGTCGGTAGCTTGTTACAAATAATGTGTCTTAGATTATTACAAAAAAATGGTCATAGACCAATTGTATTACTGGGTGGTGGTACGACAAGAATTGGTGACCCTTCAGGAAAAGACAAAACAAGAAAAATTTTAAGCGAAGATGAAATTGAAAAAAATATTAAAAATATAAAGAATATACTTAAAAAATTTTTAGATAATGATAACCCAGAAACAAAACCCATATTTGTAAATAATTATACATGGCTTAAAAATTTAAATTATATCTCTTTTCTGCGAGACATAGGTAAACATTTTACAATTAATAAAATGTTAACTTTTGATAGTGTAAAATTAAGATTAGATAGAGAACAATCTTTGAGCTATATGGAATTTAACTACATGATTTTACAGGCTTATGATTTTTTAGAGCTTAGTAAAAAAGAAAACTGTGTTTTACAAATTGGGGGCTCAGATCAATGGGGAAATATTGTCAACGGCGTTGATCTGATTAAAAGATATTCAAATAAACAGACTTATGGTCTTACAACACCTTTAATTACTCTTGCCTCAGGAGCTAAAATGGGAAAATCTGAAAATGGAGCAATTTGGTTGGATGAAAAATTTTTATCAGCTTATGAGTATTGGCAATTTTGGAGAAATACAGATGATAGAGATGTTTTAAAATTTTTAAAAAATTTCACTGATATGGAAATAGAAGAAATTAAAAAAATTGAAAATAATCATATTAATGATTTAAAGATACTTTTAGCCAATAAAACAACCTCTATGCTTCATGGTGAAGATGCTGCTAAAAATTCTGAGCAAGCAGCAAAAGAAGCATTTTCTGGTAATTCACTAGGATCAAGTTTACCTTTTATCAAGATTAAATCAAAAATTATTGATGATAAATTAGATATAATTGACCTAATTATACTTTCTAAATTAGAAAAATCTAAAAGTGAAATAAGAAGATTAATTAAAGGTAATGCAATAAAAATTGATGATAAAGTAATATCTGATGAGAACTTAATTATTACAAATGAATTTTTTAATGAAAATTACCTTAAACTTTCTATTGGTAAAAAAAGACACTTAAAAATTCAATTAGATTAGTTTTTTTTTATTTTTTCCAGAGTTCTAGTTATAAATCTTGGAGTTAATGTTTTTATTGGATTTACAGTTGTTTCAAGTTTTTTTGGAGGTCCCTTTACTTTAAAACTTACCCCAAAAACGCCATCACCAACTTTCTTCCCAATAAGCAGATCTCCAATTAAAGGAATTGAGGCAATGGTTCTATTAATTGTGGTCGCTGGAACTAGCGTGCCTCTTAGACTAATGATATTATCTTCTTCAATATAACCCTCAATTAAAATAGATATTGCCGGTCCAATTGCGTACAATTCTTGAATTGTCATAAGTTTATTCTTTTTTGTAAAATTCATTTCAAAATCTGAAAATCTAATACCCTCTCCAGTCAGTAAATCTGCTATTCCTTGAAGAGAGGCAAGAGCCAGTAACTTTGCCAATGCTGGAATTTCTTTGACTTTGAAATTGTCTATAATCAGTTTTGAATTTGAAATACCGTTCTTTTTTGAAGAATAAAAATCTAAATATCCTTCATCACTACCCTCAAAACCTTTAATAAATTTATATCTGTTTACCAAAGGTTTAGCATTAGATGAATAAAGTGTAGTAATTTTTTCACCATCTTTTGTGTTTATTGAAAATGTTAAATTCTTATTAGCATCAAACAGTGCTGAAATTTTAGCTTGATTTACTTTATTATCCACTATTCGAAGTTTACCATTTAGATTTTTAACAACATTATCATTATCAAGATAAACATTTAAAATATTAAGTGTCATATCTACATTTTCTTTAAAAATATCTATTTTTTGATCTTCTTTACTTTTTAATAATTTTGTAATCAGGCTATTAGCATTTAATAATGAACCATTTAATTCATAATTATTTTTTTTAATTCTTCTAAGCGCAAATTTATTTTTCTTATCACTTCTATCAAAATAATCTAAGTCGATTTTATCTACTTTTATTATTTTATTTTTTTTGTTAATTGTTAAATCATTAATTATAAAATTATTATTTTTTGATAAAAGTCTAATTTTTTTAAAATCAAATCCAAATTTTTTAGTATATTTTCCATTAATTTTTAATTGAGAATTTAAGTTTTTATCTTTTTTATAATTAATAAAATCAATTTTTATAGGTGTGTCATTAATTGCTAAATCAGTTTCAAAATTATACACTTTATCTTTTGTTGAAAAAAAATATTCTATTTTATTTAATTCTTTCTCTAATTTAATTTGACCCGTACCCTTAAATGATAGGGTGTCATCTTTATAATTCAATTTAATTTTATGATCTTTTAGATTTAAGATATCTTTTGTTTTGGGCAAATATACTTTTATTAATTTTTGATTTTTGATATCTAATTCACTTAGATCAAAATTTGACACTAAACTAAAATCAGAACGAGTATTTGTCATTTGATAATCAATAATCTCAAATTTATTTTGAATTTTAAATTTCCCCTTTCCTTTGATTGATAATTTATTTTTAGAATAAGATGCTTTTATCTTGTGATCTTTTAGTTCAATTAGATCATTAATTTTGATGAAATTTTTACTAATTAAATTGTTTTTTTTAATCTGAGAACCATCAATTAAAATATTTGAGTTAATTGCTAAATTCTTTACTTTAAACTTGTTATTAATATTGAATGAAAAATCATTATCTGACTCAAAGTTTGTTTTTATTAGGTCAAATTGAGGATATTTTAATTTTATTATTTGAAGTAACTCATCATCTAAAAGAGAATTTTTATTTTTTATATTCCCTCTAAAAAAATAGTCTTTTTTATCTTTTTTTACGTTTATTCTTTCTGATAAAAAATTAATATTATTTGTATTAAAGCTAATATCTTTAAAACTAAAATCATTTCCAGTGATATTAAAAAGAAAGTTTATTTTTTCTAATTGATTTTTTTTACGTAAACTAATTTTACCGTCTCTAAGTAACCCATTTACTTTATAATCTTCTTTGAGCTTACCAAATTCATCAAAATTAAATTTTAATTCAGCAATTAAATTACCTCTCTTTATAAATTGTTCTAATAAAAATAACTCAGGTCTATTATTTATTGATCTTACAAATGTCACGAAATCTTTAAGTAAAATTGATTTAGTTGAAATTTCCACTTGAGATTCAACTAGTTGATTTTTGATTAATGAATTTATCGATATTTTTGACTTAATATGTTCTAGCTCAATCGACCGACCTTTTAAATTTATTTTAGCGTCTATTGTCTTTGCATTAATCTTAAAATTTAATGGATCTAGGGTAAGATTTATTTTTTTTAAACCAATATCAATTTTATCATTTTTTTGTTGTACAAGATCCTGTATTTGTTTGTTAAATTTTTCTGTCTCAATACCAACAGTGCTCAAATAAATTATTAATAAAATAAAAAACCCAATTATTGTAGATATGTATTTTAAAATTTTTTTACTCATTTAATTTGATATAAAGATTGTTCTAAAAATTCATCTATATCTCCATCTAAAACTTTATCCGGACTTGTGCTTTCAAAATTTGTTCTATTATCTTTTACTAGTCTATACGGCTGCAAAACATATGATCTTATTTGATGACCCCATCCAATTTCAGATTTTGAGTTTTCTGTGTTTTGATTTTCTTGTTCTTTTTTTTTAATTTCATAATCATATAGCCTTGCTTTCAACATGTTCATACATGTTTCTTTATTTTTATGTTGAGATCTCTCATTTTGACATTGAACAACAATTTTAGATGGTATGTGAGTAATTCTTACAGCACTATCTGTCGTGTTTACATGTTGGCCGCCTGCTCCACTAGATCGATAAGTATCAATCCTTAAATCTTTTTCAATAATTTCGATATTGATATTCTCATCAACCACTGGATACACCCATATACTTGCAAAACTTGTATGACGTCTTGCTCCAGAGTCAAATGGAGATATTCTAACTAATCTATGAATACCAGACTCTTTTTTAAGCCAACCAAACACATAATCACCTTCAATTTTTATTGTTGACGATTTAATACCAGCCTCATCTCCTTTATGTTCGCTAATCAAGTTTGATTTAAATTTTTTTTGATCTGCCCATTTTAAATACATTCTTCTTAACATTTCTGCCCAATCTTGACTTTCTGTACCACCTGCGCCTGCATGTATTTCTATATAACAGTCAAGAGAGTCTGCCTCATTTGATAAAAAACATTTAACTTCATTTTTTTTTACCAGAGTTCTGAGTTCTTTAATATTTGATAGTACTTCTTTTTGTACAGTCTCATTTTTTTCTTCTAAAGCTAACTCGCTTAAATCCTCTAAATCTGAAAGCTTCTCAATTGTAAACTTGTAAGTTTTTAATAGATCTTCAAATAGTTTTTTTTCTTTAATTAGTTTTTTTGAATTTTCTTTATCTTGCCAGAAGTTAGCTTCTAACATTTTAGCGTTTAATACTTCAAGTTTTGAATGAATATTATTTGTTTCAAAGATACTCCTTAACACTGGAATTGATCTTCTCAATTTCTTTTTTGTAATCTTGAAATTTATTATCCATTAATAAAATTTTAATATATTATTTGCATCTAATCTATCATTATTTGAGTATAAAACTTTTCCATCAATCACATTTTGTTTTTTATAAACTTCAATAATAGTGTTTTTAGAATTAAATTTTGCTTTTTGACCAGTATTTGGATCAACTACCATCATTACTGTTCCCTCTGCTACTTTAAAAGGTCTTGCATCAGATTTATTAACTATTTTTTTAACAAAATCCTTAAAAATAGGTAAAGCTGTTTTTGAGCCAGTTTCATATCTACCTAATGGTGAAGGATTATCTAAACCAACATAAACTCCTATCAAAAGATTGGATGTGTATCCAACAAACCATGTATCGGTATTTTTGTTAGTTGTACCAGTTTTACCAGCAATATTTAATTCAAGATCTCTTAATTTTTTAGCTGTTCCTCTTTGAACTACTCCCTCAAGTATTGTTGTTATTTGATATGATGTCTGAGGAGAAAAAATTTTTTTATAATTATCTTTTATAATTGGATAATCTTTACCTAAATAAGATATTTCATCACAATTAACACATTTTCTTTTACTATTATTAAAAATAGTTTTTCCTTCACTATCTTGAATTCTATCAATTAAAATTGGATCAACTAATTTACCTCCATTAACAAAAACTGAGTAAGCTGAAGTTAGTTTTAATAATGTTGTTTCAGCCGATCCAAGCGAGATAGATAAAAGTTCTTCGGGATTATCATATATGCCTAAATTTTCTGAAAAATTTATTATTTTTTTGATACCCAAATCTTGAGCAATTCTTACTGTCATCAAATTTCTTGATTTTTCTAACCCAACTCTCAAAGTTGATGGGCCATAAAATTTTTTTCCGTAATTTTCAGGTTTCCACATTTTAAGATCTTCTCCTTGATCCAAAACAATTGGAGCATCTAAAATTAAGGATGTTGGGGTATATTTATTTTCAAGTGCTAAAGCATAAACAAATGGCTTAAAGGCTGAACCAGGTTGTCTTAGTGCTTGAGTTACTCGGTTAAATTCACTTTTTTTGAAACTAAAGCCACCACTTAAAGCTAACACTCGACCTGTATAAGGGTCCATAACAACTATTCCTCCATTAACTTTCGGCAGTTGTTTTAAACTGTAATTTCTATCACTTATTTTTTTTACATAAATTATATCGCCTACTTTTAATAATTGATTAAATTCTTTTTTTGTCCAAGAAATATTTTTATATTCTATTTTTCCATTGGATTTATTTTCAGTCTCAATACTTGCTGAAAATTTATCTAATTTTTTAACAATTGCTAATTCCCAACCAATTGAATCTTCTAAATAAAATTTATTAATATCTTTATTCCAATTATTAGAATATTTTTTGTTAGCAAGTGCTCCTCTCCATCCTTTTCTTTTATCATAAGATAATAGTCCATCTCTAAGTGACTTAGTTGCTATCTTTTGAAATTCTAAATTAATTGGTGTATTAATATTAAATCCTTGTTTGTAAACTTTATCATAAGTTAAAGTATCAATTACACTTTTACGAACATCCTCAATATAATATTGAGCATCTTCTGAAAAAACTTTTTTATTTCTATTAAGTATAATTTTTTTATCCTTGAGATAATTATATTCTTCAAAATCTATATATTTGTTTTCAAATAAATTATTTAAAACCAAATCTCTTCTAAATTTTGCTAGCTCGATATCTCGATAAGGATTATATTTACTTGGTGCTTTAGGAAGAGCTGCCAATAAAGCAGCCTCACTATAATCTAAATCTTGAATAGATTTGTCAAAATATTTTAAACTTGCTGCAGCTACACCATATGCTCCACTTCCAAGATAAATTTGATTTAAATATAGTTCTAAAATTCTCTGTTTAGATAATGCTCTTTCTATTCTAAATGCTAAAATAGCCTCTTTTATTTTTCGATTAAGACTTACCTCGTTAGTTAATAAAAAATTCTTAGCTACTTGTTGAGTAATTGTTGAGGCACCCTCAAGTCTTTTTGATGAAATTATATTAGAAATATTATTAATCACAGCTCTTAAAACTCCTTTTGCATCAACTCCAGGATGAGAAAAGAAATTTTTATCTTCTGATGATAAAAATGAGTTAATTACATTTTTTGGAATTGAGTTAAATGGAATAAATATCCTTTTTTCTTTCGAAAAGTCTGCAACAAGATCTCCATTGCCTGAATAAACTTTACTAGATACAGGTGGCTTATAGCTTTTAAGAAATCTATAATCAGGAATATTGTTTGAATAAGACCATAAAATTCCAAATATCAAAATTCCCAATAATAAAAGAAAAGATAACAATACAAATAGAGTATTTTTGAGAATTTTATTCATTTTATTTCCATTATATCTTGGAATTTGTTAAAGATAAGGCACTAGAATAAACAAAATTTTATAAATACAAAAAACATTAAATGAACCAATCAATCAAATTATTATGGAAAAAAATTTATATATCGATGCATCGCATCCTAATGAAACTAGAGTTGTTCTTAAATCAGATGACAATATTGAAGATTACGAATACGAAGGTTTAAAGAATAATTTAATAAAAAATAATATATATCTAGGTAAAGTAAGTAGAATAGAACCATCTCTTCAAGCAGCATTTATTGATTTTGGGCGTGAGCGTCATGGTTTTCTATCTTTTAATGATATTCAGTCTGATTATTATCAAATACCAAAAGCAGATTTAGATAGAATTAAAGAAGAAGAGGAAAAAGCTAGAGAAAAACTTTCTAAAGAAGTTGAAGCAAAAGAAGATGAGAATATTGCTGAAGGAAAACTTGAAATAGATGACCCTATTAATATTGAAAAAGAAACAATCGAGGAAAGTGAAAATGACTCTGAGGAAAAAGATAAAAAAAAAGAAATTAAGTTTAAATTTAAAAGATACAAAATACAGGAAGTTATAAAACCAAATCAAGTTATCTTAGTTCAAGTCATTAAAGATGAACGAGGACAAAAAGGTGCAGCACTTAGTACATTTATTTCGATTGCTGGAAAATATATTGTCTTGATGCCCAATACTCCAAAAGGAGGTGGAATATCTCGAAAAATATTTAATCCAGCAGATAGAAAAAAAATAAGAACTATTTTGAATGAAATTGAGATTCCAAAAGAGATGGGTTTAATTGTGAGAACTGCTGGAAGCAATAAAACTAAAAATGAAATTAATAATGATTTAGAAACTCTTATCAAAACTTGGGGACAAATTAAAGATACTGCTATCAATTCTATAGCACCATCATTAATTCATCAAGAAAGTGAGATTATAAAAAGAACTTTAAGAGATATGTTTGATGATACCACTCAAAACATAATAGTTGAAGGTAACGAGGGTTATAAAAAAGCACAAACTTTTATGAAAATGATAATGCCATCTAGTGTTAAGAGGGTAAAAAAATATAGAGGAAAAATTCCATTATTTATTGAAGAAAAAATTGAACAAAAATTAAATCAGATATTTGATTCTGAGATAAAACTAAAATCAGGAGGATATTTGGTAATAAATCCTACTGAGGCACTTGTTTCAATTGATATAAACTCTGGTAGTTCAATTAAGGGAAAAAATGTTGAAAGCACTGCATTAGATACAAATATTGAGGCAGCTGAAGAAATTGCAAGGCAAATAAAAATTAGAGATTTATCTGGTCTAATTATAATTGACTTTATTGATATGCTTAGTTATGGAAATAGAAGATTGGTTGAAAGAAAACTTAAAGAAAAATGTAGAGCTGATAGAGCTAGAATTCAAATAGGACGAATAAGTAATTTTGGTCTTCTTGAAATGTCCAGACAACGGTTGAGAGAAAGTGCAATAAAATGGAAAGTAACTCTCACAGATGAGTCATTTGCCCAAAAATTACTTAAAACAGTTGAGTTAAATGCAGTTATTAATAAAGCTAAATTTGTTGAGCTAAAGGTTTGTGAAAAAATCTCTGATTTTTTAAAAGAAAATTTTGTTGATGATTTAACTTATTTTGAAAAGAAAAATAAAATGACAATAGATATTATAAGTGATCCTACGCTTATTATTCCGGAGTATATTATAAACATTCAAAATAAATCAAAAAAAACAATTGAGCTAATCGAACATTATGAAAAACTAAAAAATTTAGAAATACAAATTAAAGAAGATAAAATTTTTGAAAATAAAGAGGTCAAAAAATTTCATAAAAAACCTTTTAAAAAGAAAGCTTATTTTAAAAAAAAGAAGTATATTAAAAAAACAGCAACTATTTAATAATTCCTGTTTTTGGAGAAGATGCATTTCCGTATAAATATTTATTAATACGTCCTGCTAAAAAAGATTGTCTACCAGCAATTACTGCATTCTTAAACGCGAGAGCCATATCAAATGGTTTTCTTGCTTTTGCAATCGCCGTGTTAACTAAAACACCATCACAACCTAACTCCATTGCAATTGTTGCATCTGATGCTTGACCTAAACCAGCATCAATAATTAAAGGTAATTTAGTTTGCTTTCTAATAATTTGAATATTTGTTTTATTTTGAATACCTAAACCAGAGCCAATAGGAGCTGCTAATGGCATTATTGCATCTGCTCCTGCGTTTTCCAATCTTTTTGCCATTAGTGGGTCGTCATTGCAATAAACCATAACCTTAAAACCCTCTTTAGCTAAAACCTCTGTTGATTTTAAAGTCTCAATCATATCAGGAAATAAATTTTGTTTATCACCTAAGACCTCTAATTTAACCAATTTCCATCCACCAATTTCCCTTGCTAATCTAAGTGTTCTCAATGCTTCCGCAGAAGTAAAACATCCCGCTGTATTTGGTAAATAAGTGATTTTTTTTGGATCAATATAATCCATAAGAAGTGGTTTTCTTTTATCAGTTATATTAACTCTTCTTACAGCAACAGTCACAATTTCTGCTCCAGAGAGTTTAATTGCTTTTGCACACTCAGGCAAATTTTTATATTTACCTGTACCTACGATTAATCGAGAATTAAATTTTTTGTTTGCTATAATTATTTTATCATTTTTCATTTAACCACCTCCAATAAAATGAACTATCTCAATTTTGTCATTTTTTTTTAGAACAATTTTGCTAATATTTTTTTTATCTATTATCTCTTGATTGAGTTCAATTGCTACTTTTTTTAGAGGAATCTTGAGATCTTTTACTAAATCTGAAATCTTATAATTTTCATTAACATGCTTAAATTTACCATTCACTTTAATTTCTATTTTTTTTATTTTTTTCATCGTATATAAGAGTTAAATGAATAATAAAATTATTATTATTAATGGTCCAAATCTTAATCTATTAGGTGAGAGAGAACAATCACAATATGGTTCAACTACTTTCGATCAATTAAAAGAAAATTGTTTAAAAGAGTCTAATAAAATTGGTATTGAATTAGAATTTGCTCAATCAAACATTGAGGGAGAGCTAGTTAATTTAATTCAGGATGCAAGAAAAAAATATGATGGAATTATAATAAATGCTGCAGGTTTTACCCATACATCAGTTGCAATTAGAGATGCTCTTGATTTATTTAAAAAGCCAATAATTGAACTACATATATCAAATATATATAAAAGAGAAGAATTTAGACATAAATCATTAATAAGTGATATCGCAACAGGGGGAATTTTTGGTTTAGGTGTAGAGGGTTATATTTTGGCCATAATTTCATTAGAGAAGATCTTAAAAAATGAAAATAGATAAAAGTATAATTAAAGAATTAAGCAACTATTTGGATGAGTTTAATCTTACGGAAATAGAAATTACTGAAAAAGATACTAAAATAAAAGTTTCAAAAAACAATGTATCTATCAACAATCAACCAGGTGCAATATCTTCAAATATTCCCTCTGGAAATGAAAATCACTCTGAAAAACTAATTGTAAAATCTGGTACTGAAATTACTTCACCAATTATTGGAACCGCTTATCATGCTCCAGAGCCTGGGGCAAAAAAATTTGTTGAAGTAGGTAAAAAAATTAAAAAAGGTGACACTATTATGATTGTTGAGGCAATGAAAACTATGAATCATGTGCCGTCAACTGCAGATGGTGTTGTAAAGGAAATTTGTGTTGAAGATGGTCACCCTGTCGAGTTTGGTCAAACTATTATTATTCTAGAGTAAACAAATGTTTAAAAAAATCTTAATTGCAAACCGTGGGGAAATTGCAGTTAGAATTATTAGAGCTTGTAAAGAATGGGGAATTCTAACTGTTGCTGTTCATTCTGATGTTGATAGAGAAAGTATGCATGTGAGAATGGCAGATGAAAGTGTGTGTATAGGATCTTATCAACCTGCAAATAGCTATTTGAATATTCCCAATTTAATGTCAGCAATAGAACTTACCAATGCTGACGCTGTACATCCTGGCTATGGATTTTTATCTGAAAATGCTAGTTTTGCAAAAATTCTTGAAGAAAATAAGATAAGTTTTATTGGTGCATCATCAAAACATATAAAAATGATGGGTGATAAAATTCAAGCAAAGAGAATTGCTAAGGAGAACGGTTTACCAGTAATTGAGGGTTCTGAAGGTGGTGTAACAAATATCGCTCAAGCTAAAGAGTTATGTAAAAAAATTGGATTTCCTGTCTTAATTAAAGCATCAGGTGGTGGTGGTGGAAAAGGTATGAAAATTGTTTACAAAGAAGAGGAATTTGAAACATTGTTTTCCACTGCAAAATCTGAGGCAAAAAAATACTTTGGCAATGATGAGGTTTATATTGAAAAGTTTTTTCAAAATCCAAGACATATAGAAGTTCAAATCTTAGCAGGTAAGAATAATGTTATTCACCTTCATGAAAGAGATTGCTCTGTTCAAAGAAGACATCAAAAATTAATTGAAGAAACACCAAGCCCAGTTCTCAATGATGAAATAAGAAAAGATTTATTTGAAAGAACAGTCAATATGGTAGCAAAAATTGGCTATATGGGAGCTGGAACTGTAGAATTTATTTATGAAGATGGAAAATTTTATTTTCTTGAAATGAATACACGAGTACAAGTTGAACATCCCGTAACAGAAATGGTAACTGGTATTGATATTATTAAGGAGCAAATTTGGATAGCTTTTTCTGGAGAAACAGCACTAAAACAAACCGATATAAAACCAAGAGGTCATGCAATTGAGTGTAGAATAAATGCAGAAGATGCAAGTAAAAATTTTCAACCATCACCTGGAACCATAGGTATGTGTCATCAACCATCTGGTTTTAGGACTAGAGTAGATGGAGCTATTTTTCAAGGATATAAAGTTACTCCTTATTATGATAGTATGGTTTGTAAATTAATTTGTCATGGAAGAAATAGAACTGAGGCTATTCAAAGAATGAATAGATCTTTAGATGAATTTGTTATAGAAGGAATTACAACAACAATTCCACTTCATAAAAAACTTCTGAGTCATAAAAAATTTATTAATTCTGATTTTAATGTAAGCTGGCTAGATAAAGACACTATTGTCTAATAGCATTTTATAAGCCAAACATCATATACTGGATGATCAAATGGAGTTATTGATGGGCTTGATGAAAACATCCACCCATTAAATACAAATACCTCATTATTATTTTCATCAGTAAGATCTTTGACTTGTATATAGGCAGTGATTTCAGGATTATCATCAAATTCTGAATTTTTACATTTTAAACTTTTTATAGAAAGATCTTTAAAAGTTGCTAACTCTCCATTTTTTAACCTTAACAAAGTATTTTTTGAACTTATTTTATCTAAGATTTTTAAGTCTGTAAAAGTACCATCTGTATTATCTTTTGATAATGAGAGATTTATTAAAAAAAAATAAATTAAAAAAATAAAAAGATAAAAGGAAAATTTATTGTTTCCAGCTAGAATATTTCTTTTTGATTCCATCTTTATCTTTATTGGGATAATAGGCCTTTTCAGTACCAGTTAAATTTGATTGATGAGGTTTTTGCCAATCATATTTTTCAAGTTCATGGGTTTTTTCTATTTTGTTAGGGGTGAAATGAATCCAAGAATACCACTCAACCGGTATTTTTGAGGCATCGATAGTATTTGCGTAAATAACCCATCTTTTTCCATTTTTACTTTCATAATATTTGTTACCAATATTATCACTACCAACTAATTTTCCAAAAAAAATTGTTTTTAATCTTGTGCCAAAAGTATCTTGATTCCACCAAGTGAAAATTTTTTTTAAAATTGTCAACATAAAATATTTTTTTTATTCAATTAAAAATTGTAAAATTTAAATTAGACTAAAATATGAATTTGTATATAAATATATTGTCTAACTCAAGATTCAATAAATTTATAAAGAGGAAAAATGGCAAAATATTTAGTTGAGACCTACTACACATGTACGTTTAAAGTTAATCATTACCTGGATGATATAAATGAAACAGAGTTAAAAAACCTTGAAAAAAGAGATGATGGAAAATTTGAGGTTTTAGATGTTAAACTTGATAATCGTAAAACTAAAAGTCTTGATCCTAATAATAATAAAGTTATTGAAAGTAAAAAGGTAGAAGTAGTAACTGAAGTAAACCAAACAAACTCTATAAATAAAGAAAATATTATTTCAAACTTTAATAAATCCTCTGAAAAAGGTGGTAAAAGATTTGGAATGCCTGATAGAAGGAAAGGTTATATCCAAAAAGCTACTATTGGAGACCATAAAGTTTACTTACATACTGGTGAATATGAAGATGGCAAAATAGGTGAGATTTTTATTGATACAAGTAAAGAAGGAGAATTAGTGAAAGCGCTAATGAATAACTTTGCTATCGCTGTATCTTTAGGGCTTCAATATGGAGTTCCACTTGACGAATATATAAGTGCATTCGTTGGTACTAAATTTGAACCATCTGGAAAAGTTCATGGTAATGACAGAATACTTAGCGCAAGTTCTATACTTGATTATATTTTTAGAGAATTAGCCATATCTTATCAAAATAGGGAGGATCTAGCTCACACACCTTCAATTGGTGGTAATGATCCTGCTTCAAGTGAGGATTCTCAATCTGAAGACCAAAACCAGTTATTAAAAATTGTAAAAGATATAACAAGCAAAGGTTTTGTAAGAAATAATTATAAAAAAAATTTAGTAGATCTTTCAGATGTTAAGATAAATTTAAAAGGTAAAAAGTAATCTTATTTTTTACCTTTTATTGCAATACTAAGTTCTTTTAATTGCTCTTCACTAACATCAGATGGAGCTTTCATCATCAAATCTTGTGCATTTTGGTTCATTGGAAACATAGTTACTTCTCTTATATTTTTTTCATTTGCAAGCAACATCACAATCCTATCAATCCCAGGTGCGATTCCTCCATGAGGTGGAGCGCCATAACTTAATGCATTGATCATTCCACTAAATTTTTCATCTACTTGTTTCTTGTCATAACCTGCTATTGAAAAAAGTTTGTACATAAGATCTGGTTTATGATTTCTTATTGCACCTGATGAAAGTTCAATACCATTACAAACAATATCGTATTGATAAGCTAATAAATCTAGAGGTTTTTCAAAATTTTCTTCGGTTAAATTCCCTTGTGGCATAGAAAATGGATTATGGCTAAATTCAATTTTATTAGTTGTTTCATTTTTCTCAAACATTGGATAATCAATAATCCAACAAAATGCAAAAATATTTTCATCAATCAAATCAAGATCTTTAGCTATTTTATCTCTAGCGAGTGAAGTGATTTTTTCTAAATCAATTTGTTTACCACAAGCCATGAAAATACTATCCCCTACTTCTGAGTTAGTTTGTTTCATTATTTCTTCCAAAGCTTCTTTAGAAAAAAACTTTCCAATTGGACCTTTTGCTGAAAGTTGATCTTCTTTTTCAAAAGTAAAATATGCTAATCCAGAAGCACCTTGTTCTTTAGCCCATTTATCAATATTATCAAAAAAGCTTCTAGGTTTATCTTTTGTATTTTTAGTTGAAATACATCTTACATTTAAACCGGATTTTACAAGTTTTTTAAATATTTCAAAAGATACATCTTCTCTTGTAAATATTTCTGTTATATCATTTATAAGTAGTGGGTTTCTTAAATCAGGCTTGTCACTTCCATAATTTAGCATTGCATCAGCATATGAAATTTTAGGAAATTTATCGTACATAAGTTTCTTGTTTGAAAATTTTTTAAAAGTATTAACCATTAAAGTTTCAACAACATTAAAAACATCCTCTTGTTCTACAAATGACATCTCTAGATCTAGTTGATAAAATTCTCCTGGACTTCTGTCAGCTCGAGCATCTTCATCTCTAAAACATGGCGCAATTTGAAAATATTTGTCAAATCCAGAGACCATTATTAATTGTTTAAATTGTTGAGGAGCTTGTGGTAAAGCATAAAATTTTCCAGGGTTAAGTCTACTTGGAACTAAGAAATCTCTTGCTCCCTCTGGACTTGAGGATGTTAAAATTGGTGTTTGAAATTCTAAAAATCCAAGTTTAGTCATTTCATTCCTGATATATGAAATCACTTTAGATCTTAAGATTATATTTTCGTGAATTTTTTTTCTTCTTAAATCTAAAAATCTATATTTTAATCTTATTTCCTCAGCATACTCTTGATCACTAAAAACTGGCATTGGCAATTCTTTGCAAGTCCCTAATATTTCAAATTCATTTATAACAACTTCAATTTCACCAGTTACAATATCTTTGTTAACTGTTTCATCAGAGCGGCTAACAACTTTCCCACTTACTTTTATAACAGTTTCAAGTTGAGTTTTTTCTAAATTTAAAAAATTTTTATTTTCTTTATCAATAATACACTGGGTAATTCCATAATTATCTCGTAGATCAATAAACAAAAGGTTTCCATGATCTCTTTTTTTATTTATCCATCCAGATATTGAAATATCTTTGTTTAAATCATCTTTTCTTAATTCATTACAATTATGTGTTCTATACTTATTCAATTATTCTCCTAAGGCTTCTTTTATAATCTTAAAATCGATTGGTTTTTTTCGTTTTAAACTAATTTTGTCGATTTTATATATGAAATCAAAAATTTTTCCATACGATCTATCAATTCTTTTAATAATAAAATCTACTAATTTCTTATCTATAGATATTTGACGATCAGATAGGTTTTTTAATATAAGTGCAAACATCAAATCATCTCCTGGTTTTTCTATATTACATAACAAAAAATTTTTAGATCTTGAATTTAAGTCGTTTAACTTAAAGCGGTAATTAACAATCGGATCTTTAGAGGTTAAGATTATATGTTTATTATCCTGATCAATAATATTTAATAGAGTGAAGAATAAATTTTCGTCAATTTTATCATCCATATTTTCAATGATTATATTTTCAAAGACCTTAATTTTTTTTAAAAATTCATTATTAATTTCGTTAGCTTCAATCTTAATTCCTTTAAACTTTTCCAAAAAAATATTTATTAAATGAGTTTTACCTGAAAACTTTTCACCAATTAAATTTATGAAATTTTTCTCCCACTTGGGCCAGCTATTTAATAGTTTAAATGCAAACTCATTACTTTTTGAAACATAAAAATCTTGATCTTTAAAATTTTGATCATAATCAAAATTAAGTATAAGTTGATTCAAATCATTCATTTAACTGACCAAATTTTATTTTGAATATTAAATTCATAATTTCTACTTTTCATAAACTTAAGAAAATTATCCGGTGATCCATTAAAAATTATTTTATAAAAAGTATCTTTACTATTAAATTTATAAATATAATAATTATATACAAGATCTGCATTATCTAATATTTCTTCAAATTTTGAAATTTCTGAGTTGTTATTATTATTGATTGAAATATTTAAAGATATCTTTACCGATGTATTAATTTCATTTTTACTCTTCCAATAATTTTCATAAATACTTTTTAAACTTTCGACTAATTTATCTGCTTCTTTATAGTTATCTATATTGATATTTTGAAAACTAATATTTTTAAGATCCTCTTCTTGATTAAAGTTTATTTTATTTAAAACTTTAATAGTATTATTTTCTTTATAGATGATTGATATGATATATTCATCGAGATTATATTTTTTGATAATTTCACTAAAATTATAACTTTCCAATATTTTTGAATATCTTTTAATTAAATTAAAATCATCTAGATCTTGAGTAGGTAAAATATATCTTAATAAATGATATTTTTGATTATTAGAATTCCAATTATTATAAATATAGTTTTCAGAAAAAATTGAAATTTCGTCTTTATTTTTATCTACTATAATTGGTAAAAAAAATATTTTTTTTTCAACGGGAAGAGATGGAAAAATATTTTTTTTCTCCATAAATTTTAATATTTTCTTTTTATTAAATGACACATTTAAAGACAAATAATAAACCTCATCAATAAATTTTTCCTCTTGAATAGAAAAAGTTTCGATCATACTTTTGATTGCACCAAGTGGTGTTTTACCGAGTTTTTTCTGATCCTGAGTTTGTAATATAGATAAAACCAACCTATTAAATCCCTGCGCAAAACCCTCGTCAATTATCTTATTTTTGTTAAAATTAATCTCAAAAGGAGTGGATATTTCTATATCATTGATTGAAAAAGTCTTTGCGTAAATATTTTCTGTGGAAAAAAAAATATTTAACAAAGCCACAAAGCAAAAATGAATATATAATCTTTTACAATTTAAAAGTTTAATATTAAATCTCATAAAACATATTAATGAATAATAAATTAATAACCTATAAAAAAAGTGGCGTTAACATAAATGCTGCTGATAAATTTGTTAATTTCATTTCATCTGTTTCAACAAAAAAAAGGGGCAAAAAAAAGTTTTCAAATATTGGTGGTTTTGGATCTATATCTGACATTCCAAGTCAAATTAAACAACCTAAAATTGTTGCCTGTACTGATGGCGTTGGCACTAAAGTAGAAATTGCAAACACGCTTAAAAAATATGATACTATTGGCATTGATTTAGTTGCAATGAGCGTAAATGACTTAATTGTCCAGGGTGCTAAACCTTTACTATTTCTTGATTACATATCTATAAATAAAATTGATTTAAAAAAGTTAAAATCAATCATTAAAGGTATTGTAAAAGGCTGTAAGCTATCTCAATGTGAATTAGTTGGTGGTGAAACAGCAGAAATGCCTGGCACATATGAAAAAGGCAAATTCGATATTGCAGGTTTTGCAGTTGGGATTGTTAGTAAAGATAAAATTTTAAGTAAAAATAAAATTAAAAATAATGATTTAATTTTGGCTATTCCTTCAAGTGGTTTACATTCAAATGGGTATTCTTTAGTTCGTTATCTTCTTAAGCAAAAAAAAATAAATATCAAAAAAAATAAATTTTTAAAAAAAGAATTAATCAAGCCAACTAAAATTTATGTGAATGAAGTTTTAAAATTAATAGATAAAAATTTAATTAATGGATGTGCTAATATTACTGGAGGTGGTTTGGCTGATAATATTAAAAGAATAATTCCAAATAATTTTTCAGCAGAAATAAATTTGAAAAAAATAAAAACATTTAAAATTTTCAAATGGCTACATAAAAATGGTTTATCTGATAAAGAAATGCTTAAAACTTTCAATTGTGGTGTTGGCTTTTGTTTAATAATTAATCCAAAAAAATTGGATAAGATTAAAAGTCATTTTACTAATAATTTTAAACCTTATGTTATAGGAAAAATTACTAAAAATTTTAAAGATAAAGTTAAATTAAATGGCTCTGTCAACTGGATCTAATAAAATTAAAACGGCAATTTTTATTTCTGGAACAGGTAGTAATTTAAGATCTCTCATCAAATTTTCTAAACTTAAAAAATCGCCAATAATCATTAAGATGATTGTTTCAAATAATTCTAAAGCAAAAGGTTTACAATATGCAAAAATTTACAAAATCAAAAAAAAGATATTTGATTTTAAAAACGCTTTATCTGAAAAAAAAGTTATCAATGAATTAAAAAAAAATAATATTGATTTAATTTGTCTTGCTGGTTTTATGAAAATTTTATCTAAGAATTTTATTAATAATTTTAAAGGTAAAATTTTAAATATTCACCCTTCTCTTCTTCCAAAATATAAGGGATTAAATACTCACGAAAAAGCAATCAAAAACAAAGATAAATATTCTGGATGTACTGTTCACTTTGTTAATTCTAAACTAGATTCTGGTAAAATTATTAATCAAAAGAAAGTAAGAATTAAAAAGTTTGATACACCTAAAAGTTTAGCAAAAAGAATTTTAATTCAAGAACATAAGCTCTACCCAGCAGCTATTATAAAGATGATTAGTCTTTAAAGAAGAAGTCTATTTCAATTTTTGCATTTTCGACGCTATCTGATCCATGTACAGAATTTTTATCAATAGAAATTCCATATTTTTTTCTTATAGTTCCTTCTTCAGCATCATTTGGGTTAGTAGCGCCCATTAACTCTCTATTGCCTAATACTGCATTTTCTTTTTCAAGTATCATAACTACAATTGGTCCAGACGACAGATATGCACAAAGCTCATTGTAAAATGGTTTTGTCTCATGGACCTTATAAAATTTTTCAGCCTCCGATTTTTCAATTTGAATTTTTTTTTCTTTTACGATTGAAAATCCTTTATTTTTGAACATTTCTTTTATTTCAGTATCTAAGTTTCTCTCTACGGCATCTGGCTTAATAATTGATAATGTTTGTTCTGTATTACTCATAATCATCCTCTACTAGTTTATTTAATAATCTTACACCATAACCAGTTGCACCACCTGAATTTAATGCTCCTCCATATTTTGAAAAAGCCATACCAGCTATATCTAGGTGTGCCCAAGGTGTTTTGTTTAAAACAAATCTCTGTAAAAATTGAGCTGCTGTAGTTGATCCTGCTCCACCAACATAATTAATATTTTGCATATCTGCATTCTTAGAGTTAATTAACTTATCAAAATTTTTGTGTAGTGGCATTCTCCACAATTTTTCATCAACTTTATCTCCAGCTTTTATTAATTGATTTGATAGTTTGTCATCGTTTGAAAAAAGACCTGCATATTCTGATCCAAGTGAAACTATAATTGCGCCGGTAAGGGTTGCTAAATCAACCATAAATCTAGGCTTGAATTTTTTTTCTGTAAAGGTAAGAGCATCAGCTAAAACTAATCTACCTTCTGCATCTGTATTTAATATTTCAATTGTTTTGCCACTATATGATTTAACAATATCGCCTGGTCTTTGAGCATTCCCACCTGGCATATTTTCTACAAGTCCCACAACACCTACAGCATTAATTTTTGCTTTTCTTACAGCTAAGTTTTTCATTAAACCAACTACTGTAGCAGAGCCTGCCATATCATAAGTCATATCCTCCATAAATTTAGCAGGTTTTAGTGAAATACCTCCTGTATCAAAACAAACACCTTTGCCAACAAAAGCCAAAGGTTTGGAATTATTTTTAATACCATTCCATTCCATTGTTACGAGATAAGATCCTCTAATACTTCCCTGACCAACACCAAGTAGAGCGTTCATACCAAGTTTTTTTAATTTTCTTTCATCGTAAATGTTGATTTTTAATCCAAACTTTTTAAGTCCGTTTATTCTTTTAGCATATTCATCAGGATGTAAAATATTTCCTGGTTCAGAAACAAGATCTCTTGCAAAAAAAGTTCCTTCTTCTAATGCTTTAAATCTTAATTGGTCATGTGCAGATATTTTATTTTTATTTCCAATAACATCTACAGAAACAAGTTTTTTATTTTTTTTTGATTTATAAATATTAAATTCATAAGATTTTAATTTTATTCCATGTAAAAAATACCCAACAAAATTTCTTATCTTACTAGTTACAGTATCTGAATTTACAACATAATCATTTTTTTTATCATAATTTATATAACTATGAAATTTTGCACCTAAATTCTCTATATCTGAAGTTTTAATGTCTTTCTTAATTGATGCTAAATATATTGTTTTTTTTGAGTTAATTTCAAAAACAAGCAAATCTCTTTTTAAATCACTATTCTTTAATAAGTCCGAAATGTATGAAAATTCAAAATTTGAAATATGTTTTTTTAATCCACTAATATTGAATTTTTCATCAACAAATAGGACAAGATTTGACGAATTTTTTTTTGGACTACTACTTTTATAATTAATTTGAACAGTCATAAATTTTAAATACACTCAATATGAGATGAATGGTATATATGAATAAAAATACTATATTTCAATGAAAAAGATACTATACAGAAAATTCTTATTGGACTGTCTATTATTCTTTTTAATTTCAATTATAAGCACAGGTGTAATTATATGGGTTTTTCAAGCTGTTAATTATCTCGACATAATAATTGAAGATGGTCGCACATATAGCATTTATCTATATTATTCTCTTTTAAATTTTCCTAAAATAATAAGTAAAATTTTACCTTTTGCCTTTTTTTTCAGTTTTTCTTATGTAATTGCAAAATATGAACTGAACAATGAGCTCCTAATTTATTGGAATTTTGGAATAAATAAGTTTTCTTTTATTAATTTTTTTTTTATTTTTTCAGTATTTGTTTTTTTTATTCAAATTGTTTTAACATCATTTGTTGTGCCTTATTCTCAAAATATCGCTCGATCATTAATAAGAACATCTGATTATGATTTTGTGAGTAATTTTATTAAAACGAAAAAATTTAATTCTACTATCAATAACCTTACAATTTTTACTGAGAGCAAGGATATTGAGGGAAATTTTAGAAATATATATATTAAAAAAGATACTGATAGAGATAGTTTTCAAATTATATTTGCTAAAAAAGGTATTTTAATTGAAAATCAAAATAATCCTGTATTAGAGCTTTATGAAGGTGAAAACACAAGTTTTTATAATAATCGAATTACAAGTTTTAGTTTTTCAAAATCAGAATTTAATCTTTCATCATTTTCAACTGACACAATTTTAGTAAAAAAGACTCAAGAACATAAATCAAATGAACTTTTAGAATGCATAATAGTTTTAACAGATAAAAATTTTAAAAATGATGTTCAAATAAAAAATAAAGTTAGAAACTGTGAATTTAGAAATTTAGATAATATTTTAGCTGAATTATACAAAAGATTAATAATACCCTTATACCTGCCTGCCTTAATGTTAATATCTTTATTTTTAATTATCCACTCTAAAGAAAAAATTAATTATACCAGATATAGATTGATTGTTTTTTTAATTGGTTTTTTTTTAATAATATTTTCAGAGTCAACATTAAAATTTGTCAATAAATCATTCTACAATAATCTATTTATAGGTCTTATTCCCATTATTATAATTTTATTTTTATACATTTATATAATTTCAAAACTTAACTTCAAAAAAGCACTAAAGAAAATCTAAGATGAAAACATATATCAAATTTTTAACAAATATTTTTTTAAAATCTTTTTTTTATATTATATTAATAATAATTAGTTTGGTTTTTATAATTAATTTTTTAGCTGAACTGGAATTCTTTAAAAATATAGACACACATATTTTTTTAACAATGTATTTGGCTTTAATTAATTCTCCATCAATGGTTTTTGAAATTTTTCCTTTTATTTTACTATTATCGACACAATTATTTTATATAAAATTATTTACTAATAACGAAATTCAAATTTTTAAATATTCTGGTTTGAAAAATTCGAAAATACTAATAATTATAAACTCAATTTCATTTCTACTAGGATTAATAATAATTAGTTTTTACTATAATATTTCCTCAAGTTTAAAAAATAATTACTTAGAATTAAAATCAAATTATACCAAAGATGGAAAATACCTTGCGGTCATTAATAAAAATGGTCTTTGGATAAGAGATAGGATTGATGATAAAATATTAATTATTAATTCATCTAAAATTGATAATAACTATCTACTTAATAATTTTATAACTGAATTTGATAAAGACTATAAAGTAATTAGAAACATAAAAAGTGAAAAAATTGATATTAAAAGTTATGATTGGCAAATTTTTTCTCCTGAAATTTTTGTTCAAAATATAAAAGAGAAAAAAGATGAGATAAAAATTAAATCAAATTTTGATTACAGAAGAATTCAAAGTCTATTTTCTAATCTTTCATCACTATCACTTTTAAAATTAATAGAATTGAAAAAAAACTATGTTCAAATTAATTATTCTACAATAGAAATAAACATTCAAATTCAAAAGATATTATCTTACCCAATTTATTTAGTTTTAATGACAATGTTTTCAGCTGTTATAATGTTAAATACCAAAAAATTTAAAAACAATACCTTAAAAATATCAGTAGGGTTATTTTTTTGTGTAATTATTTATTATTTGAACAATATATTTAATGTACTCGGCAAAACAGAAAAAATAAATTATATTTTATCTGTTTGGTCACCATTATTAATATTAGCTTTTATAATATTTTTAATTACTAATAGAGTTAATGATAAATAAATTTAAATACTTATTTTTTTTTATAGTTTTATTTTCTATAAATCCTTCGTTTTCGATAGCAAATGATGTGTTTGAATTTAATGTCACTAATATAGAGATAAAAGAGAATGGAAACATTTTCAAAGGCACTAATGGAGGCGAAGCTTTTACTAATGATGTTTTTATTAAAGCAAAAAATTTTGAATATAATAAAAAATTAAATCTATTGGTCTCAGATGGAGATGTAAAATTACAAGATAAGAAAAAAAATATAATCATAATTGCTGATAAAATTTCTTACTCAAAAGCTAAAGAAATAATCACTGCGTATGGTAATGCAAAAATTCAAGATATAGATAGGAAGATAACTATACGTTCAGATCAAATTGAATTTAAAAAGAATGATGAAATAATTAGTGCGTATGGTGATGCAAAAATTAAAGATATAGATAGGAAGATGACTATACGTTCAGATCAGATTGAATTTAGAAAAAATGATCAAATTATTACAGCAATCACAAACGTTAATTTAATAGATGGAATAAATAAGATAAAAATTGATTCAGATAAAATTACATATTTAATGAATGAAGAAAAAATATTTACACAAGGAAAAACATTTGCAGAAATTCAACCTACTTACAAATTTTTTTCTGAAGATGTAGTATTTTTAAAAGATGAAATGAAATTATCATCTAACAAAAAAACTATTATTACAAATAATAAATTTTCTTTATATGAGCTTGGAAGTTTTGTTTACCAAATTGAAGAAGAATTCTTGAAAGGAACTGATATAACAATTACTTCGAATACAAATGTCCCTCCTGGTGAGAGTGATAAAATGTTTTTTGAAAGTGGTTTTTTTGATTTAAAAAAAGAAAATTTTCAAACAGCAACAACAATAATAAAACTTAAAAAAAATACTTTTAAAAGATCAGATAATGATCCTAGAATTTATGGTGCGTCAACATCTAAAAAAGGAAAGATTACTTCTATAAAGAAAGCTGTTTTTACTAGTTGTAAGAAAACAGATAAATGCCCCCCTTGGCAATTACAAGCCTCTGAAATTAAACATGATAAAAATAAACAACAACTGATTTATAATGATACAATTTTAAAAATTTATGATGTTCCAGTCTTTTATTTTCCAAAGTTTTTTCATCCAGATCCTACAGTAAAAAGACAGTCTGGTTTTTTATCTCCAAAATTTGGTAATTCAAATACTTTAGGCTCTTCATTAAGTGTTCCTTACTTTTATGCTATCTCAGACAATAAAGATTTAACTTTTAGTCCTACATTTTTTTCAAAAGAAACAAAAATTTTTCAAAGTGAATATAGACAAAAAAATCAAAACTCATCATTTATTGGAGATTATGGATTTACCAACAGTTACAAACCATCAGACTCATCAAAAAAGAAAAATGTTAATCACTTGTTTGCTAAATTTGAAAAAAATCTCAAGCTAAATAATTTTTTCACCAGTAATTTTAATATTTTCATAGAAAAAACATCTAATGACTCTTATTTAAAAATTTTCAATGATAATTTAGCAAAAAGCCCGATAAAACCTGAAAATACAGATAGCTTACATTCGGGTCTAAACCTATTTGTAGAAAATGAAAAATTTTCTTTGCTTGGTGGTACCGATATTTTTGAAGATCTGTCATTAAATCAAAATGATCGATATCAGTTTGTGTTGCCTTATTATAATTATTCTAAATTTTTAAATCCAACAAATTATGGAACTTTTGAATTCGACTCGCAAGGTGATAATATTTTGGAAAATACAAATGTTTTAAAATCAAAAATCGTAAATAATTTCAACTTTAAATCAAATGATAAAATAATTAATGGATTGGGACTTAGTAATAATTTTAATATTTTTTTTAAAAACCTTAATTCATTAGGAAAAAATACAACCGAGTATAAATCTAGTGGACAAAGTGAACTACAATCATTACTTGAAATTAACTCTGAACTACCTCTTTTGAAAATATCAGAAAGATACAACGAAACTTTAATGCCAAAAATATCAATAAGATTTAATCCAGGTGAAATGAAAAATCATTCAGCTGATGAAAGAACAATTAATGTATCAAACATTTTTGATACAAATAGACTTGGTATAAATGATAGTTTGGAAGCAGGAAATTCTGTTACACTAGGTATTCAATACGAAAAAAATAATAAAGTTAATAACGACAATTACTTAAAAATTTCACTTGCGTCAGCTTTTAGAGATGTAGAAGAAGACAATATTTCAAAGCAGACAAGTTTAAATCAAAAAAGTTCCAATGTATTTGGATCTATAGATTTTGGTTTATCAAAGGCTATAAATCTTGACTATAAATTTGCAATTGACAATAATATTCAAGAATTTGAATATAATTCATTTGGAGTAAATTTATCTCTTAACAATTTTGTAACAACATTTAATTTTGTTGAAGATAATGCATCTTTAAATAATGCTAATTATTTTGAAACCTCAAGTAAATTTGATTTTGATGAATCAAATTCTATTTCTTTTAAAACTAGAAGAAATAGAGAAATTAGTCTTACAGAGTACTACGATTTAGTTTATGAATATAACAATGATTGTATGACCGCGGGTATTAAATATAATAAAACTTATTATGATGATGGAGATTTTAAACCTACAGAAAACATAATGTTTACTATAAGTTTGTTTCCACTAACAACAATCCAACAATCAACAAAAACTGAATAAATGCGTAATTATTTAATTTCATATTGTATTTTTTTAATTTTTTTTTTTTTAAGTTCAGCTTCATCAATTGAAAATAGGATAATATTAAAAATTGATAATTCAATTATAACTAATGTAGATGTGATAAACGAAGCTAAATATCTTCAAGCTTTAAATCCAAACTTACAAGATCTAGCAAAAGATAAAATACTTGAGATTGCAAAAAACTCTTTAATAAGAGAAAAAATTAAAGAAATTGAAATATCAAAAGCAAGTTCATCAAGTATAAATTCTGAGTATTTAGAGAGTGTAATTAAATCTATTTATATGAGTATTGGATTTAAAAATAAAAAAGAGTTTATCAAGCACATAAAAAAATTTGATATTAACATGCAAATAATTGAAAAAAAGCTATCAAATGAAACACTTTGGAATCAATTAATATATAATAAATTTTTTTCAAAAATAAAGATAGATAAAGAAAAAATTAAAAAAGATATTAATTCTATTAATAAAAAGTCTAAATCTTATTCATTAAATGAGATTGTTTACTCTACTGAGAATAATGATGAAACAAAAAAATTGTTTGAAAAAATAAAAGAAAGTATTGCAAAAAATGGATTTGAAAATACTGCAGCTATTTACAGTATTTCAGAAACTTCAAAAACTGGTGGAAATCTAGGATGGGTTAGTGAAAATTCTATTAATAAAAATATTTTAAGTAATATTTCAAAAATTAAAATCGGAGAGTTCACAAATCCAATATTAATCCCAGGTGGATTTTTAATTCTAAAAGTAAAAGATATAAAAGAAATTGAAAAAAAAATTAATATGGAAAAAGAGTTTAATTTAAGAATAGCATCTATGCAAAATCAACAACTTAATCAATACTCAAACATATATTATAAAAAAATTAAAAAAGATATTTTAATTGATGAAAAATAAGCCGATAATAATTATTAATGGTGAGCCAAATAGTATTTTTTTAGAAATTTTTTTTAAAACAATAAAATATAATAAGTTTAAAAGTCCCTTAATTTTAATTTCATCATTAAAAATTTTAAAACTTCAAATGAAAAAATTAAAGTTTAAAAATAATATAAATTTAATTGAATATAAAGATTTAAAAAAAAATATAATTGATAATAAATCAATAAATTTGATCAATGTTGAATATAAACAGAAAAAAGTTTTTGAAAAAATATCAAGTAAATCTAATTCTTTTATAAAAAATTCATTTGATATTGCTTTAGATATCTTAAAAGAAGATATCAGTAATAAGTTTATAAATGGTCCAATTTCAAAAAAATCATTTTTGAATAAAAATTACTTAGGTATTACAGAATATTTAACAAAAAAAACTAATTCAAAAAAAACAGCTATGTTAATCTATAATAAGAATTTATCTGTATGTCCTTTAACAACGCATCTTCCTTTAAAAATGGTTGCAAAAAAAATTTCTAAAGATTTAATTTATGAAAAAGTTTCTTTAATTAATAATTTTTATAAAAAAAACAGAAGACTAAAACCTAAAATTGCAATATTGGGTCTTAATCCTCACTGTGAAAGTGTTCATAAATTTAATGAAGATGAAAAAATTTTAAAACCAGCAATTAAAAATCTATTTAATCAAGGATACAAAATATATGGTCCTTTTTCAGCTGATACTTTCTTTTTAAAGGATAATAGAAAAAAATTTGATGTAGTTATTGGCATGTATCATGACCAAGTTCTAACGCCTTTTAAAACTATATTTGAATATAATGCAATTAATATAACTTTAGGCCTTCCATTTATTAGAGTTTCTCCAGATCACGGCCCCAATGAAAAAATGATGGGTAAAAATATTTCTAATCCACAAAGCTTAATTGAAGCAATTAATTTTTTGGATAAAAATTGATAAAAGCCAAAAAAAGCCTTGGTCAAAATTTTTTAATAGATAGAAATATTTTAAAAATAATTTCAGAAGTTACTTCAATTAAAGATAAGATTGTTTTAGAAATTGGCCCAGGAACTGGAAATTTAACATCATTCATTTTAAAAAAAAAACCCAAACAATTTATTGTTATTGAAAAAGATAATGATCTAGCATCAAATATTGCTGAAATATTTAAAGACCAACTAAAAATTATTAATGAGGATGTTTTAAATATAGATGAAAATTCTTTATCTACTGAAAAAATTACTGTTTTTGGAAACTTGCCATACAATATATCTACTGAAATATTAAGTAGATGGATTATTAATCTTAAAAATGATTTTTGGTTTGACCGCTTAGTACTTATGTTTCAAAAAGAAGTTGCAGATAGGATAATAGCTAATTTTAATAGTTCTTATTATGGTAGATTGACAATTTTAAGTAACTGGAAGTTAAACATAGAAAAAATTTGTGATATTAAACCAGATTCTTTTTCTCCAAAACCTAAAATTGATAGTTCTTTATTGGTTTTTTCTCCCAAAGAAAATTTTTTCAGAATAAATGATCCCAAAAACTTAGAAAAAATCACTAGAGTTTTTTTTAATCATCGAAGAAAAATGATAAAAAAACCTTACAATCAATTATTTAATGGAAATCAAAAAGTACTGGAAAAATTGAAAATTAATTTAAATTTAAGACCGCAAAATTTAAATTTTGAAACATACTATAAATTGACAAACGAATTTGAAAATCTAGGAGATTAGTTTATTAACATGGCTTCTTATATACTCTGCGTCATAATCCTTAGATCCATTGTTTATTTCTGCGTCAATCAAATTCTCAATTTTAGAAAAACATTTTTCTAAATTGTCGTTAATGACTACATAATCATAATTAATCCAGTGCAAGACATCTCTGTCAAATTGCTTCATTCTTTCTTCTGCAATTAACTTATCTTTCATATCTCTATTTGAAAGTCTTTCAAACAAAACTTCTCTACTTGGTGGTAAAATAAAAAAAGTTATCAATTTATAATCTAATTTTTTATTTTTTATCTGGTCAGCTCCTTGCCAATCGATATCAAATAATATATTTTTCCCCTTGTTTAATTTATCAATAACAGGTGTTCTTGTTGTTCCGTAAAAATTACTAAAAACTTTTGCGTATTCGAGAAATTCTTGATTATTTATTAGTCTTTTAAAGACATCCTCTTTAACAAAATAATAATCTTTATTGTTTGTCTCGCTTGGTCTTGGTTGACGAGTTGTATGTGAAATAGATATCTCATAGTTGTCCATTTTAGACAACATTTTTACTAATGTGGTTTTACCCGCTCCAGATGGAGAGGATAAAACAATCATTACCCCATCATTTACTGAGGGCATCTGAATTATTAATTTGCTTTTCCTTCGATAAACTTAACCGCATCACCTACAGTTAAAATTTTCTCAGCTTCACTATCTGAAATTTCAGATCCAAATTCCTCTTCAAAAGCCATCACTAATTCAACTGTATCTAAGCTGTCAGCACCTAAATCATCTATAAAACTAGATTCTTCTGTTACTTTTGCTTCATCGATACCTAAGTGATCTGCTACAATTTTTTTTACTTTGCTTGAAACGTCTTCTGACATATTGATCCTTTTTAGTTATAAATTCTTATTAGTTTAAAAAGCTATTTTGTCAAGCCATATACATGCCTCCATTTACATGCAATGTTTCCCCATTAATATAATTTGACTGTTCTGAACTTAAAAATAACACAGCATTTGCAATATCATCTGGCTTACCAAGACGAGCTGACGGTATTTTTGATATAATAACCTCTTTGAATTTATCATCAATTTTATCTGTCATTGCTGTTTGAATAAATCCTGGAGAAATACAATTTATATTAATGTTCTTCTTAGCGTATTCTATTGCAAGACTTTTTGACATAGCAACAATTCCTGCTTTTGATGCTGTATAATTAGCTTGCCCTAAATTGCCTGTATGACCAACAACTGATGTGATATTTACAATTTTTCCAGATTTATTTTTTAACATTTTTTTAATAGCAAATTTACTAATTAAGAAAGTTGAGGTTAGATTAATATTTATCACTTTTTGCCATTCATCTAAGCTCATTCTAATTGCAAGATTGTCTTGGGTTATACCAGCATTATTTACAATACAATCTAAACTTCCACCTAACTCGTTTGTAGCATTATCAATAAAATCCTCAACTTTATCAGTTTGGGATATATCAAATTTTAATATTTTAATGCCCTCATAATTTTTTTTAAGTTCTTCAAGTTTTTCAATTCTAGTCCCTGTAGCTAAGATATTTGCTCCAGCTTCATTCAATTTTTTAACTATTGAATTACCTATTCCACCTGATGCACCAGTAACAATAATATTTTTTTTTATCAAATTATTCATATTTTTAAACTTTCAATATCACCTTGATTATTAATGTTGTCAATTTTTACCTCTTTGTTAATTCTTTTAACTAAACCTGACAAAACTTTACCTGGGCCTATTTCAATAAAATGATTTACATCGTTATTAATCATATGTATCACACTTTCTCTCCATCGAACTCTATTTTCAATTTGTTTTACCAGTAAATTCTTAAGTTCATCAGTGCTAGATATTTCATTAGCAGTAACATTTGAAATCAGTTTATTTTTTCCATCAGTAAAATTTAGTTTATCTAATTCTTCATTCATTATATTTGTCGCTTTATTCATTAAATTACAATGAAAAGGAGCACTGACTGGCAATTTGATATTTTTGATAGTATTTTCCTTTAAAATTATAATTAATTTATCTAGATCATCTGTCTTACCACTTAATACAACTTGACCCTCAGAATTATCATTTGCAATTTGAACACTTAAATTTTGCTCATTATTTTTTAATATTTTTTCAATTTTTTCAACTGTTGAACCTAATACCGCAACCATTCCACCTTGTCCTTTGGGAACTGAGTTTTGCATTGCATCTCCTCTTATTCTCAATATCTTCAAAGTCTCTAAAAAACTTAAGTAGCCAGCACAAGATAAAGCAGAATACTCACCTAAAGAATGTCCTGCAAAATATTTAGCTTTACTTAAATCAACGTTAAATTCTTGATTAATTACATTATAAATTGAATAACTAATTAAAAAAATTGCTGGTTGAGTATTGACTGTTAAGTCTAATTCTTCTTTTGGACCCTCCAATATGAGTTTAGATATTGAAAAATTTAATGAGTCATCTGCTTCTTTAAATATGTTTTTTACGAGATCATACTTGTCATAGAATTCCTTTCCCATACCTACCATTTGAGAACCTTGACCTGGAAAAATTACTGAAAACATATAAAAAAAACTTATTATTTTGCCTTTTTAACTATTGTAATTGAACATTTATAATAGTATATCCTCATTTTTTATTAAAGAACTTAAATGAATTTATACGAACACACAATAATAGCTAGACAAGACGCATCCCCAACTGAAATTAAGCAATTAACAGAAAAATATTCTAAAATTGTAGAAAAAAACGAAGGTGAGATTGTTAAGACCGAAAATTGGGGTCTGCTAAATCTTTCTTACTTAATTAAAAAGAATAAAAAGGGTAGCTACATTCATTTTAAAATAAAAGGCAAAGGAAATGTGATTGATGAGCTTGAAAAAAATGAAGCTATCGACAAAAAATTATTAAGATATATGACAGTAAGAGTTAAAAAATTTGATTTAGAGGCAAATTATTTCACAAAAAAAGAACAAGATGAGAAAAAGGAAAGCTATAAAAACTAATCATGCCTAAAAGACAAAGTGGAAATAAAAGAAGCAAGCAAAGTAATTTTGCTAAATTAAGTATATTCCAACCTAATAAATATAAATTTAAAAAAACATGCCCTTTATCTGCAAAAGGTGCTCCAATTGTAGATTATAAAAATGTAAGACTTCTTAAAAAATATATGTCAGAAAATGGGAAAATATTACCATCAAGAATTACAAATGTTTCACAAAAAAAACAAAGAGAATTATCCCTTTCAATCAAGAGAGCTAGAAATTTAGCATTAATATAAAATGAAAGTAATTTTACTAGAAAACGTAAAAAGAATTGGATCTATTGGTGAAGTCATAGATGTTAAAAGAGGTTACGCAAGAAATTTTTTAATTGCTAATAAAAAAGCATTATATGCTTCAAAAGAAAATATTTTAGAAGTTGAAAAAATAAAAGCAGATTTATCAAAGAAAGATAATGAAAAAAAAAAAGAGGCATCACAAATTTTAGATCAAATTAATGGTAAAGAGTATGGAGTTAAAAAACTTAGTACTGAAAATAATGAATTATATGGTTCAGTTAAACCAACTGAAATTGCAAAATTAATCCAGGAGGAAAATAAAATTGATATAAAACCTTCAATGATACAACCTATTGAAGAGATAAAATCTTTAGGAAAATTTAAAGTAAAAGTTTCTTTACACTCTGAAGTTGATGCTGAAATTACAATTAACGTTTCTTCAGCTGATACGATACAATAATTATACATTCTTTTCCCCAGACATTAATAATAATTTTATTAGATAAATAATTCTATAAATTAATGTTTATGGAAAATAATTTAAGCATCGTTAAGGATCAATTCAAAGAGTTACCTAATAACATTGAAGCTGAACAAGCTGTCATTGGCTCTATTCTAGTTAATAATGAAATCTTTGATGAAATTAATACCATTATATCTGGTACAAATTTTTATGATCCAATGCACCAAAAGATTTTTGATGCTGTTGATAATTTGATTTACAAAGGAATGCTTGCAAATCCTATTACTTTAAAAAACTATTTTGAAGATGAAAAAGATGATTTAAATGTTCCAGAATACTTAGTTAAAATTACAAAATTTTCTACATCAATAAGGCAAGCAATAGAATATTCAAAAATTGTATATGATATGTTTGTAAGACGTGAGTTAGTAAAAATCTCTGAACAAACAATGGATAGTGCAAAACTAAGTGAGCTAGACACTACAGGTCAAAATATTATTGAGAACACAGAAAAATCTTTGTTTGACCTTGCAGAAAAAGGTTCCTTTAATTCTAATCTAGTTAAGTTTGATGCAGCTATGAAAGAAACTATAGAAATGGCATCTGCAGCTTATAAAAATGAAGAAGGTATTGTAGGTGTACCAACAGGACTTAGAGATTTAGATGATAAACTTGGTGGTCTTCATCAATCAGATTTAATAATTATAGCTGGACGTCCTTCAATGGGAAAAACATCTCTTGCAACAAATATTGCATTTAATGCTGCCCAAAAATTACAAGATAACGGAAAAAAATCATCAATTGCTTTCTTTTCATTGGAAATGTCTTCTGAACAATTGTCTACCAGAATTATTTCTGAACAAGCAAGAATCAGCTCAAACGACATAAGAAGAGGAAGAATCTCTGATGAACAATTTGATAAATTTTTAGAAACTTCAAAAAATATAGCTGACTTACCTCTATTTATAGACGAGACACCCGCAATTAGTATTGCAGCTATGAGCAATCGAGCAAGACGAATAAAAAGACAACATGGTCTCGATATGATTGTCGTTGATTATATTCAATTAATGAGAGGAACTACTTTTAATAAAGATGGTAGAGTTCAAGAAATTTCCCAAATCACTCAAGGACTAAAAGCAATTGCTAAGGAACTTGGAGTGCCAGTTGTAGCTCTCTCACAATTATCAAGACAAGTTGAACAGAGAGATGACCACAAACCTCAACTAGCAGATTTAAGAGAGTCTGGTTCAATAGAACAAGATGCGGACGTAGTAATGTTCGTTTATAGAGAAGGATATTATCTTTCAAGAAAGGAACCAAGAGAAGCAACAGTTGAACATGCAGAATGGCAGGCAAAAATGAATGAAGTTGCTCACTTAGCGCAAATTATAATTGGGAAACAACGACACGGCCCAATCGGTAATGTAACTCTTGAGTTTGAAGAGAGATTCACTAAATTTAAAGATACTCAAATTAACTAAATTCCAATATAAAAGAGCTAATGATAGCTCAATTTTATCAAAGTGGAGTTCTTAAAAATCCAAAATTAGTATTTGTTTTACTTATTATTGCAATATTGAGCTTTGGTTATTATTCGAAAGATTTTAGATTAGATGCATCCTCAGAAACACTGTTGATTGAAGGTGATCCTGATTTAGCATACCTTAAAGAAGTTACAGAAAGATACGGTTCAAAAGACTTCTTAATTCTCACTTATACTCCAAATGAAGGAATGGTTACTGATAATTCAATCAATAATCTTTTAAGTTTAAAAAATAAAATTCAAAGTCTAAATTGGGTCCATAGTGTAATCACACTTTTAGATATTCCACTTTTAAATAATTCGGATGCACCATTACAAGAGAGATTGGAAAGTTTTAAAACTCTGAAAGATGAAGATGTTGATAAAGATCGTGGATTTAATGAAATTCTAAATAGTCCAGTATTTAGAAACTTTGTGATCAGTGAAAGTGGTAAAACAAGTGGAATTATCGTCAACATAAAAGAAAATGAAAAATTAGAAAATATTGAAAATTTATCAAAAGAAGAAATTGAAACTTACAAAGATAAAATAAAAAAACAAAATCATGAAAATATTTTAGAAATCAGACAAGTGATTCAAAGTTATGGAGATGTTGGCAAGATATATCTTGGAGGTATTCCCATGATAGCAGATGATATGATGACTTTTATTAAAAGTGATATTATAGTTTTTGGTTTAGGAGTTCTTTTATTCATAATTGCAACCTTATGGTTTGTCTTTAGAAAATTAATTTGGATTATAGTGCCAATAAGTAGTTGTTTATTTTCTGTTGTAATCATGATGGGATTACTTGGAATTTTAGGCTGGAAAGTAACTGTAATATCCTCAAACTTTATTGCTTTGATGCTGATACTAACAATGGCAATGAATATTCATATGAGTACTCGTTTTTTGCAATTGAGAAAAGATCATCCAACAAAAAATAATTTTGAGATTATATCCCTTACAACAAATAAAATGTTTTGGCCTATAATATATACGGTCTTCACAACAATATTTGCTTTTTTATCTTTAATTTTTAGTGGAATAAAACCAATTATTGATTTTGGATGGATGATGACATTTGGTTTAATTACATCATTTATAGTCACCTTTACTCTTCTTCCTACCCTTTTAAATTTTGCACCTACCAAAAATATATCGCTTAAGAAAGAACAAGATTCTAAAATTACAAAATTTTTAAGTATGCTTTCTTTAAAGCATAAAAATGCAATTTTTGGAGTGACTGCTGTAATCGTAATTTTAAGTATAATTGGAATTAGCAGACTTGAAGTTGAAAATAGTTTTATAAATTACTTTAATAAAAATACCGAAATCTATAAAGGAATGAAACTTATTGATGAAGAATTGGGTGGAACCACGCCTTTAGAGGTTATTTTAAAGTTTCCTGTAGCTGAAAATGAAGAGCCTACTGCTGAAAATGAAGAGTCTACAGCTGAAGATGATGAGTTCGAAGATTGGGAAGACGAAGAAGACACTAATGATGAAAAGTATTGGTTTACTAAAGATAAAATTAATAAAATAGCCTCTGTACACAACTATTTAGATAGTCTTCCGCAAGTTGGAAAAGTTTTATCGTTTTCGTCCATCATTGATGTTGCGACACAGTTAAATAATAACAAGCCCCTTGGTACTTTAGAAATGGGAGTTTTGTACTCTAAGATACCAGAAAGTATTAAAACGGAGATAATTGATCCTTATCTATCAATTAAAGATAATGAAGCCCGAATAAGTTTAAGGATAATAGACTCACAAGAAAATTTACGTAGAAATGATTTAATTAATAAAATTAATTTTGATCTTAAAGATAAGCTTGGATTAGAGGAAAGTGAATTCAAACTTGCTGGAGTTCTAATCTTATTTAATAACCTGTTACAAAGTTTATTTAAGTCACAAATTCTGACTTTAGGATTAGTCATGGTTGGAATTTTTTCAATGTTTATAATTTTATTTAGAAATATTAAATTATCTTTAATTGGAGTGGTTCCTAATTTTATTGCAGCTTTTTTTATTTTAGGGATTATAGGTCTTCTTGGCATCCCATTAGATATGATGACTATTACAATTGCAGCGATTACCATTGGAATTGCTGTGGATAATAGCATTCATTATATTTACAGATTTAAAGAAGAGTTCAGTAAAATTAAAAATTACAGTAAAACTTTAAAAAAATGTCATTCTACAGTTGGAGTTGCAATATTAAATACATCCATCACTATTGTTTTTGGTTTTTCGATTTTAGTTTTATCTAAATTTATTCCAACAATTTATTTTGGAATGTTTACAGGCCTTGCAATGTTGTTTGCAATGATATCTGTTTTAACACTGTTACCTGTATTGATCTTAGCAGTTAAGCCTTTTGGAAAATAATTTTAATGCTTGATGCTTTAAAAGATTTTTATGAAGCTATATCTATCATAGATCTTATCTATTTGTTGATAAGCATCTTTACTTTAATACAGTGTTATAAAAAAGGATTTGTTTTAAGTATATTGTCTATGGCAAAGTGGTTATTGGCTTATATAATAACATTAATTTTATTTCCAAAAATTAAACCCTATTTTAAAGGAACAATTGATAGTGAGTATGTTTTAGACGTTGGCCTTGGAATTACTATTTTTATTGTAGTTATTTTTTTAGTTTTGCTTATTAACAAAGGGATTAGTAAAGCTGTTACCTACACTGGAATTGGTGGGCTCGATAAAACATTTGGATTCTTTTTTGGTTTTATTAAAGCTTACATAATTTCAGTTTGTATCTTCTCAGGGTTTCATATTGTCTACAATCATGATAAATGGCCTATAAATAAAGATCAATCATACGTCTTTCCTTACCTTAAAAAAGGTAGTAATTATCTCATAAAAGAATTTCCGAATGAAAAAACATATCAAGACTCTAAAGAAAAAATTGAAGAACTTTGATCCAAAACTAAAAGAAGAATGTGGTGTATTTGGTGTAAGTAATGCAAAAGATGCCTCTGCTTTAGCGGCTCTTGGGCTTCACGCGCTTCAACACCGTGGTCAAGAAGGATGTGGAATAGTAACTTTTGATGGCGAAAAATACTATTCTGAAAAAAGATTTGGTTTAGTCGGCGATAACTTTAATAAGGAAAAAGTACTTAAAAACCTTAAGGGTAACTATGCGATTGGTCACAATAGATACAGCACAACTGGTGAAAATACTTTAAGAAATATTCAGCCTTTTTTTGCAGACACAAACGCTGGTGGAATTGGAGTTGCTCATAACGGAAATTTAACTAATTCAATATCTTTAAGAAATAAGCTTGTTGAAGAGGGAGCTATTTTTTACACAACATCTGATACTGAAACAATAGTTCAATTAATTGCGAAATCTAAAAGACCAAAAACAATAGATAAAGTTGTTGAAGCTATATTTCAAATTCAGGGGGGGTATGCTTTAGTTATGTTGACACAAAATTCATTAATTGGAGTAAGAGATCCTTATGGTATTAGACCATTGGTTATTGGTAAGTTAGGAGGTAGTTATGTGCTTGCTTCTGAGACATGTGCCTTAGATATTATTGGAGCTAAATTTGTCAGGGATGTTGAAAATGGAGAAATTGTTTTAATTGAAAATAATAAATTAGAAAGTATCAAGCCCTTCCCTCCTAAAAAAGTTAGACCATGTGTTTTTGAATATATTTATTTTGCAAGACCTGACAGTATTATTGATAATAAAACAGCTTATGAACATAGAAAAAATATTGGAGCTGAACTCGCTAAAGAAAATGATGTTGAGGCAGATATAGTTGTTCCTGTTCCAGATAGTGGTAACGCTGCAGCTCTTGGTTTTGCTCAATATTTAAAAATAAATTATGAACATGGTTTAATCAGAAATCATTATGTAGGTAGAACATTTATTGAGCCCAGTCAAAAAATTAGAAGTTTAGGAGTAAAATTAAAATTAAACGCAAATCAAACTACAATTAAAAACAAAAAAATTGTTTTAATAGATGACTCGCTCGTTAGAGGGACAACTTCTCATAAAATTGTTAAGATGTTATACGACGCAGGTGCTAAAGAAGTTCATGTTAAAATTGCATGTCCTGAAATCAGATATCCTGATTTTTATGGAGTTGATACTCCTACCAAAAAAGAATTGTTAGCAGCTAATAAAACTAATGATGAGATTTGCGAATATATTGGAGCAAAATCTTTGAAATTTTTATCTCTAAACGGGTTATATAAAGCAATAGGGTTTGATAAAAGAAATGATACTTACCCTCAGCTTACTGACCATTATTTTACAGGTGATTATCCTGTAAAACCTATTGATGAACTTGGAGATAACAAAGTTACTCAATTATCTTTATTAAGCACAGCTTCAAATAATTAAAATGAAAAAAGTAAGTTTCACAGAAATGAAAAATGGTACCAAAGAGGACTATCAGCTCTTGGAAAAATATGAAAAAGATTTTGAAAGGAAAACAGCTGACAGGATTATAAAATATTTAGCATCTCAAACAACAACTCTTGAAGGATATCAAATTACAAGATTAGAACACTCTTTACAGGCCGCAACTAGAGCATATAAAAATGGTGAAAGCGAAGAAATGGTTGTTGCAACACTTCTTCATGATATTGGTGATGATTTAGCTCCGATGAACCATTCTCAATATGCTGCATCAATATTAAGACCTTATGTCTCTGAGAGAACTTATTGGATTATTAAACATCATGGTCTTTTTCAAACTTACTATAGCGCTCACCATTTAGATGGAGACAGAAATGCTCGAGATAAATTTAAAGATCATGAATTCTATCAAGCAACAATCAATTTCTGTGAAAATTATGACCAAGCTTCTTTTGATCCAAATTACAAAAGTATGACTTTGGATGAATTTTATCCAATGGTTCAGAAAATTTTTTCTAAAAAACCTTATTATTATCTTTAAATAATATAATAAGATATTATCTAAGTAAAAATGATAACCTCTAAAGAACAAATAATAAATTATTTCCAATCTGGTATCAAAGAAACAAAAGATTTTAGAATAGGAATTGAACATGAAAAGTTTCTATTTGATAATAAAAATAATAAGAGAATTGATTATTCAAAAATAAAACAAATGTTTGCAGCTTTGTTGGAATTTGGATGGAACCCAATTCTAGAGAAGAATAATATTATTGGATTAAACAAGGGTGGTAAAAATATTACTCTTGAGCCTGGCAATCAAATAGAATTATCAGGTGATAAACTAAATCATATTCATGAAGCTTGTGCTGAGTCACAAGATTATTTATTTGAATTAAGACAAGTTACTCAAAAATTAAATATAAATATTGTAAGTGCTGGATTTGACCCAATTTCAAAATTAAATGAAATTCCAAATAATCCAAAACAAAGATACGAATTAATGACTAAAGATATGCCTCTTGGAGGAGAATTAAGTTTAGATATGATGTACCGAACATGTGGAACTCAATTAAACTTAGATTATAATTCTGAGGAAGATTTCATAAAAAAATTTAAGATCGTAAATTCAATAGTTCCTATTTCAATTGCTTTATTTGCAAACTCAGCAATAGTAGAAAAGAAAAAAAGTAGTTATTTATCTTATAGATCAAAAGTATGGCAAAGTACTTCAAGAGGTGGTCTCCCTAAAATATTTTTTGAAGAATTAGACTTTGAAAAATATGCTGAATTTATAATTAATTTTCCAATCTTATTTATCCAACATCAAGATACATATATTTCTGGAAGAAAATACACCTTTAAAGACTTTATGGAAGGCAAGATTAATGAAATAGGAAATAAATTACCAACAGAGAATGATTTAGCTACTCACCTCAGTACAATTTTTACTGAAAATAGATTAAAAAAATATATTGAACTTCGTTCAATGGATACTTGTGGTTGGGATTGCCTATGTTCTGGACCTGCTTTTTATATTGGAATGCTCTATGCAAATTTAGATGAAGTTTATGAAGTTATTTCTAAATGGGACAAAAGCAAAATTATCAACGCATATCTTGAAGCTCCTCAAAAAGGATTTAATACTCAACTGATGGGTAAAGATCTTTTGTATTGGGCCAGAACATTACTGGATTTATCTAAAAAAGGGTTAGAGAGAAGGGATATACTTAACAAAAATGGTAAAAATGAAACTTTATTTTTAAATCATTTACAACAAGTGATTGATAATAAATTAACTAACGCAGATCATATGATCAGTAAATTTTCTAAAACTGAAGATTTAAGCGAATTATATGATAAATAAAATTGTTGCTATTCAAGGAAACGACCCTTCAAAATTAAATCCTATAACCGATACCAGTGTCTTTCTTGCCAATGAAATTCAAAACAAAAACTACAAGATATTCTATTACGATCCTAAAGACCTATCAGTAATTAATTCAAAAGTAGTTGCATCGGGTTTTTTTATCAAATTTAATTATGAAAATAAAAAATTCTTTAAAGTTTTAAAAAAACAAAAATTAGAGCTTAACAAATGTAAGTTTATTTTAATTCGCCAAGATCCTCCATTTAATCTTGAGTATATTTCAGCAACTTACATCTTAGATACTATTAAAAATAAAGTTAAGATTTTAAATAACCCTACCTCTATAAGAAATGTATCTGAAAAACTATATTCTGTTAGATATCAAAAATTTATGCCAAGCACTATTTTTACTCAAAACATTATTGAGATTAAAAAATTTTTTAAAATACATAAAAAAGTAATTTTAAAACCCATTCATAGTTATGGTGGAAATGATATTCATCTACTAAGTAGATTTAATTCAAGGCTAATTAATAGATTTATTAAAAAACATGATCATATTATGTGTCAAAAATTTTTACCTAAGATCAGCAAAGGAGATAAAAGAGTATTTATAATAAATGGTAAAGTTTGTGGTGCAATATCTAGAGTTCCAAAACAAGGTTCTTTTTTAAGCAACATGAGCAAAGGTGCAAAACCAGCTAATATTAAATTAACTTCTAAAGAAAATAAAATTTCAAAATTAATAGCTAAAGATCTAAAAAAAGAAAAAATTTTTTTTGCTGGTATTGATTTTATTGATCAAAAATTAAATGGAGATATTAATGTAACTTCTCCAACTGGATTAAAAACATTGTATGATTTATCAGGTATTAATCTTGCTAAAACTTTTTGGAAAGAATTAAAAGCATGAAAAATCTATCAAACCAACATAAAGGGTCTTTATTAGCATTTGTTGCTGTCATGTTAATAACACCGGACTCTATTTTTATTAGACTTTCAAATATTGAAACTTGGGGAATGCTTTTTTATAGAGGAGCAATCCCTTTTATAGTTGTGCTTGTTGGACTTATTTTTTTTTATAAAAATAATCTATTTAAAGCTTTAGTTGGTATTGGATATCCTGGTATTTTTTATGTCGTAAGTTTTTCTATCTGCAATATTACTTTCATAATATCTATTCAAAATACTAATGTCGCTAATACTTTGGTAATGATTGCAATGGCACCAATGTTATCTGCTATATTAGGCAGCATCTTTCTAAAAGAAATACCAGACCAGAAAACCTGGGTTGCTATAATTATAACTTTAATTTCAGTAACTTATATTTTTTACGATTCAATAGAGATGGGTAATTTTTATGGTGATTTATTTGGTATAATCACTGCTTTTGGACTTGCTTGCAATGCTGTTATTGCTAGGTATGCTAAAAATAGGGATTTAGTTCCATCTGCTGTAATCGGTAAACTTTGTGTTGCAATTTTTGCTTTTTTTTTCGTAGATAGTTTTTCTCTTGTAGGTACGGACTTGATAATTGTACCTGTAATGTGTGTTATGTGTGTTGCTATTCCTTTTGTATTAGTGACTATTGCACCACGATTTATACCCGCAGAAGAAGTAAATTTATTTTTCTTGTTGGAGACAATTATTGGTCCATTTTGGGTATGGATGGTAATTAAAGAACAGCCTAGTATTGAAACCATCCTGGGTGGAACAGTCATCATTTTGACGATTGCAATTCACTCATTTCTTAAGCTTAAAAACACATAACTCTTAAAATACAATTTACTTGATTTGGCCACAAATCAGAAATAGATAGCGACTCAAATGAACAAAGTATTAAAAAATTCGTGGGCATTATTTTTAGGTATGGGAGCGCTTATGCTTGCTTATGGTTTCCAAGGATCATTACTTGGGGTTAGAGCAGTTAAAGAAGAATTTAGTTTAACTGAAACTGGATTTATGATGTCTGGGTACTTTGTTGGATACTTTATTGGTGCTAAAACTATTCCTCAAATCATTTCTCGAGTAGGACACATCAGAGTTTTTGCTGCATTTGCATCAATAGCATCATTAGTAGTTTTAATTCACGCAGTATATGTAAGTCCCTTTGTGTGGTTTTTATTAAGAGTACTTACTGGAATTAGTATGGTCTCTATTTATACAGTGGCTGAAAGTTGGCTAAATGATAGAGCAAGTAACAAAAACAGAGGGAGTGTTTTATCTGTTTATATGGTTATTTTGTATGGAGCTATGGGGTTAGGAATGTTTTTCTTAAACTTCAGTGATCCTCTAAATTTTGAACCTTTCATATTAATTTCAGTTATAACCTCTGCAGCTCTTATTCCAATTTTACTTACAAAAAGGAAAGCTCCAACATTTAAAAAAATATCAACAATGTCATTGCAAGAAGCCTTTATCTCATCTCCATTTGGAATGGTTAGTTCTTTTTTTTACGGAACTATTCAATCAGCATTATTTACTTTACTTGCTGTGTATGCAACCACTATGAACTTTTCAATTTTTCAAATATCATTAGTTACTTTTTTACTTGCAATCTCTGGTGCAATTTCACAATGGCCGATTGGAAAATTGTCAGACATGTATGATCGAAGAAAAGTAATTATTATCGTAACATTTGCTGCTGCCTTTTTTGCTTTATGTGCAATTTTTGCAAGTGGAACGATGTATTATGATGGAGTGTTAGGATCAAATAAGTTTTGGTTTTATGTATTTTTAATTTTATTTTCTTTTTGTAGTCTACCAATGTTCTCTTTAATTCTTGCACATACTAATGATTTTATTCCTAAAGAAAAATTTGTTGCTGCAGGTGCAAGTTTACAGTTTATATTTGGAATGGGGGCTATGGGAGGACCTTTTTTATGCTCTATTTTTATGGGTATCGTTGGGGCTAATGGTTTTTTTATTTTCTTAATTTTTTTCCATTCTTTAATTGGTATTTATGGAATTTATAGATCAAGAGTTAGACCTGTTGTTGAAAATTCAGACTCTCAGTTTGTTGCAATGCCTCAATCAATCACACCAGCTGGTATTGAACTTAACCCAACAACTGAGCCAATTGAAGATCCAATTAAACCTATGCCAGAACCAGATGTTGAAGAAAATAAACCTGGAAGCCTTTAATTTTAGAATTGTTATAGTGAATTAATTTGAGAGTAAATCTTTTCTTTATTCGTTTGACCAATTGAACGAGATACTTCCTTATTATCTTTATAAATGACAATTGTAGTCCAATAATCAATGCTTAAAAATTTGGCGATTTCCTTATCTTTTGTTTGTTCAAAACTTAAAAAAATCACGTCATTAAAATCTTGTTTTGCTTTATCTAATATTTTCACTTGTTTAGCGCATGTAGAACAAGTCTTGTTCCATGAATGAATTACAACAGTTTTTCCATCTAATTGAGATTTTTTAAATATCTCATTGGAAAAAGTAGTTTCTTTACTTATTGCGGTCACGCTAAAACTAAATAATAGAGTAATAAGAATTAATATTTTTTTCATATGGAAAGAATTTATAAATATTAATAGTTAATGTAATCAAACAAATTGTCTCTATATCAAAAACTAATAACCTAATTTTCGATCAATTTGATTAATTAACTCTTTATTTTCTATAAATAGTTTAAGATTTTTAAAAAATATCTTTAATACCATTTCAATATAGTTACCTTGGCTATCTGATGAAATATGTGGAGTAATAATCAAATTTGGTGTATCCCAAAAAGTAGAGTTTTTTGGAATGGGTTCGTGTGAAAATACATCTAAAATAGCACCAGCTAATTCATTTTTTTCTAATTTAATTCTTAAAGTCTCATAATCTAAAACAGATTGTCTTCCAATATTAACAATTCCACATGTAGGTTTAAGACTATCCAGTCTTTCTTTATTTATTAACCCTTTGGTTTCATCTGTTTCAGGTACAGCAAGATATAAAAAATCAGCGACAGGTAATACTTCATCAATTTTATCAAAAGTAATCACTTTTGAGCAAGCCTCTACACTTTTTCCTCTTCGGTTAACACCAATTACTTCAGCTCCAAGTTTGCTAATATGTTTTATCATAGAGCCACCAAGAGAACCTGTTCCAACTACTACAACTTTAAAACCTTCAATAGGCTTACTAAGCAAAGTAACAAATTCTTTATTTTTTTGGTTAGTAACTATTTTGGTCATTTGATTTTGAAGCATTAAGATGCTCATTAACCCAAACTCACCTGCTTTTTTAGAATGTACTCCACTACTATTAGTTAAAATTAAATCATCTTTCATCCAATCAAAAGGAGACAAATGATTAACTCCTGCTGAACTAACATGGATCCATTTAAGGTTTGGTGCAATTTCTCTAATGTTATTTGTTGGAAATTGCCAACCTAACAAAACATCTGCTTCTTTCATTGAAGGAATATAATTATCTTCATCCCAATCCACTAAGTATTCAATCTTATCTTTAATTTCTGGATATTGACTAAGTCCTTTTTCAAATTCTTCCTTGGTAATTGTACTGTGTTTTTCACCTTCTAGATCACAAGGTAAAAAACCCTCTTTCCAATGGTTATTTCTAATATGAATTCTAATTTTTTTCATTTTTAAATAATTATCTTATCTTTAATTTATTTTAATAAAAAATGTATTATCATATAAATTAATAAAAAAAATTATGCCTTCATTTGATGTTATTAGTAAAGTCAACTATCAAGAATTTGATAATGCTTTAGCCAATTGCTTGAGAGAAATTAGTAACCGATATGATTTTAAGGGGCTCAATATATCAATCGAAAGAAAAGACAAAACCATCACAACAATAGCCACAGATGAATTAAAACTTAAGCAAGTGAATGAGCTTTTAGAAACTCACCTTGTAAGAAGGAAGGTAGATCCGCGGGTTTTGGATGTCAAAAACTCAGAAGGTGCATCAGGTGGAAGCATTCGACAAGTTAGTGAGTTAAAAGAAGGAATAAGCCAAGAAAATGCTAAAAAAATTATTGGAGACTTAAAGAAACTAAAACTTAAAATTCAAGTTAAAATTCAAGGAGAAGAATTAAGAGTGGATGGAAAAAAAAGAGACGATCTTCAAGAAGCAATGGCTGCAATTAAAACTATTAATATTGGTCTACCTATTGAATTTATAAACTTTAGGGATTAATGAAAAAACTTTTAGGGATAATTATTTTAAGTTTATTAGTTAGTTTTAATGCCCAATCTTCTGGCTATATAGTTAAAAATAATCTTTATTCAAATTGTAATATCCTTACTAAAAAAGATCAAACCAGTTTCAAAAATGTATCTTTAATAGAAGAAAAAAAAATTAAATGGTGGGATAGAAGAAAGGCAAAATCTAGCGGTTGGAAACAAAGCTCATTTAAAGTTTTTATTTTTAAAGCAACCTTTGAAAATGGACCTGAAATTAAAATTCGAGTAAATTCTGAATTTAAAAATAAAGATAAAGCAGAGGAGCAAGCTCTAAAATATGGAATTATGGTAGGACAATTGCCAAATTTTTTAAGAACAAATGTTAAAACTTTAACAGTACATAAAGGGAATAAAGCTTGGGGTGGTGGTAATAAAGATATTTTAATTCACACAGGTGATACAATGGCAAAAGGAGAATGTGGCGAAGAAGTTATAATGCACGAGAGTGGACACACTTCATTAGATTGGTCTTTTGATGGATCTGTTAGTTCATCAAAATGGAAAAAAGCAGCAAAAGCGGATAAAAAATTCATTTCAGAATATGCAAAACTATATCCTGATAGAGAAGATGTAGCAGAAACAATTAATTGGTGGATAGCTATAAGATGTAAACCAAATACAATTTCTAAATCAAATTATAAGAAAATTCTTGAAGGGATACCTAATCGTTTAAAATATTTAGATGAACAAAATTTCGATATGTTCCCATTAGTTTGTAGTAACAAATGAGGACATGAACAAAGAAAACGCAAGTAAACTTTGGAAAATGAGACAGAAAGGTTTTACGCTAATAGAACTCTTGGTTGTTGTAGCAATCATCGGTATTCTAGCTGCAGTAGGTGTTACAGCTTATAGTGGGTATACGAGTAGTGCTAAAATTGCTACTGCAAAAGCAAATCAAAAAAGTGTATTAAAGTGGATAGCTGCCGAAGCTCAAAAATGTCAGCTAGGAATTGATATTATTATGAACGGTGAAGTTTCGTGTTCAGAAATAAGTGCTGAAATAAGTGCAGGAGGAAATCCTGCTGGTACCACTGTTATGGCAATTCAATCAGCTTTAGAGGGACAGTTTAGAAATCCTTATGGAGCAAACTGGCCAGCATTTGGTGATGAGGGAGTTAGAGAAGGTGGTTGGGGCAATGAACGAGACCTAGGTTATGTTTTATTAAACGCTGGTGGAGACACAGGTTTTTTTAGAATAAGTGTCAGTGTGTGTCATCAATTACCTTGTACTGGGGATAAATGGAATAATCCAGGAGATAATGTTATTGTTGCAGTTTATAGATGGTTTCCATAAAAAAATTACTTAAGGACTCATCAATTTAAGTAACAAACTAGAGATATGACTAGAGACTTTTGAGATAAATCAATTGGTCAATTTTATAAATTTTTGATAATACTTTATTATGAGAAAATTTTATTTAATTATACTAACCTTATTTATTTATTCATACTCATTTGCTGAAATAAAAACTCCTGGATCAGGTATGATTGAGAATAGTAAGTTAGAGGAAAGTTATAAAAAAAAATTAAAAAAAGCACAAAAAAAGAAACAAAATTTAATTTATTATTTATCTATTGGAAATGGAGGTAGTTGGGGAGATGGAACAAGTTTTTCAAAAGAAATAAATGATGCTGCCCATGAAAAAGCTTACAAAAAATGTATGAAAAATGCAAAGAAATCTACACAAAATGATTGTTTCCTATTTGCAATCAATGACAAGATTGTGTGGGATTTTACAAAAAAAAATTCACTACAAAAAGAAACAGTTGATCTTAGTTATACCGAACAGGACCAATTAAAATACTCTAACCCTGAAGATGATAAACCAGGCAGATCTTTAGCTGATAGACCAGATGTTAGTAATGATTTTCAAGTACACATCATCTATGGCTTAGCATCAGATTCAAAAGATAACGAAATGGATATAAATGGTGAATTGGAAAAAATTGTTAAACATGTCAATGAAGGAATTTATAGTATTACAAAGAAATCAAGCAAATCTGGAATAGGTCAAAAATTTAAATTTGATATGACTAAAGATGGAAAATTAGATGTCACTTTTGTTAGGTTTGATTGCTCAGAAAAAAACATGAAAAGAAAAACGGGAGGTGATTGGTCCGGTAAATGCAAACTAAGTAAATATAATTATTGGAGTAATTTTTTAAAATTAAATGGTTTTAATAATCCTAAAAAAATTTATGTTAATTTTTCTGATATAAATTCTAATACATATGCATTTTCAGCAGGATATCCGTATGTAAATATATGGAAAAAAGTTAAAGGTAAAAAAGTTGAAAAAAAAAGAATGCCAACATTATTTTTACATGAGATTGCTCATTCAATGGGAGCTGTATTTAAATGTTCACCTAATGTCGAAAATGGACACATAAAGGGAGAAAATAACGATCTTATGAACTCCAATAGTAACAATGTCTTAGATAAAAAAAATGACGATTATTATGACCATGAAATAAGTGATTGTCCTGATCTTATAGATAGTGTTTATTTTACACCTACATCAAATACACCCTATGATCCATTTGAATGGGCCTGTCTAAAGAGAGACGATTGGAAATTAACTAATAAAAAATTTAAATATGAAGGGAACACTTGTTTTTTAACTGATGACTATGTTTCGGGTCCTCCAAAGTGGTTAAAGAATGCAAGAAAAAGAGATCTTGATGAATATTAATATAAGTTTATGAAAACGATATTAATAGGTGCTAAACTAGAGATACGACTAGAGACTTTTGAGATGTTTCAAGGTTTTGTAGTAAATGAATGAAGATAATCGCCGTAAACTCTGGGTTTTAATTCAGGAAGCTGGCCATTATTTGGGGAGTTAGAGGTACACACTACCTCACACTAGCTCACACTAGCTAACACTAGTTATGCGGGCCATTTAGCTTTCATTAAAAATAAATCACATACAGACTCATCAATTTAACTAACAAACTAGTCCTGTAACTAGACCAGATTGAGATAAATCAAATCGGTGTTATTTAGTCTATATAAGCTTTTACAACTTCACATTCATAGTGATCAATAAATTTATTGTTTATATGATCATATTTAGACATCGTGATTGTGGGTTTTGCATCTCCTGCAAAAACTATCCTCTGAAAGCCTAATTCATATTCTGGAAATTTAGCAGTAAATCTATCTTCGCCGTACTCTAAATCCTTGGCTGCGATTACCTTAAATTTGTTATGATCTTTATCAAAATAATGAAACCCTGTTACTTCAAGTTTAAAGTTTAGAGGTTCATAATTTTTACCAAAGGCTGATAACATATTTTTACAAGAAAGGTTTAAACCTTCATCTGCGTGCAAAATACTAGGTATTAGCATTATAAATAATAGAATAATTCTAATCATAACTAACTATCCAAATCATTTATTTGTTTGCATAGCTTGTAAGCTTCTAAAACAGATGGAACTAATTTATCTAATTTCCAGCTATTAACCGGAATATCAAAATATTTATCTGCTTTAAAACCTATGCCATCAATAATTTTGATTTCAAATTTTTTTTCTTCAGTATAGAAATTATTTAAATGGTTAATATATTCTTTGATGGGATAAACACCGATAGTAAATAGAACTCGCCAACCCATACTTAAAAAAGGTGATATGCTCTCAACTTCTGCCGTTAATTCTTCACCATTAATTGAAATTGGAATATGCTTGTTTAAAAGTTGTTTGATATCTCCAGGATCTTTGTAAGTTACAAATGTAAAGTTATTCCATACTTTTTCACAATCATGTCCAGATTGAATAAAAAAGTTTAAGTTATCTCCATGGATTACTTCACCTGAAACTCTAGCATAAGACATTGAGTCTAATTTTTCTATTCTCCACTCTTCTTCCTGAATGTGAGTTTGAGCTTGTGCTTGATATACAATTACTAGTAAAAAAAGAAATAAATGTAAGGAAATAAAGATAAAAAAGCGTCTCATGATTTGAGCTCCACTTTAAATCCATTGTTTGTAAAGATTTTAATTATTTTTTCCCAAACTAAGCTGTTATGTGAACCTGGGCTTATTTCGAATTTGAATGTTTTTTTGTAGACGGGATCGCAATTATCATAAGCAACGTAAGCACTAACGTGACAGTACTTACAAACACGGTCTATTTCCATATATTGGAACTCCTATTATTGATTGATTTTTTTATGGTTAATATTTTGTAGTTTGTGATGGTTCCACTCCTCTTCTTATCAAGAGGTTTACGTAACAAGGAAGATAATGAAAATATCCGTAAACGTGAGAAAAGGAATGAAATCCAATGCATGATTCTATTTTAATCAATACTGTTTGTTTAAAATCTGCTCCAATATTGTTTTATTTATGAATGATAAAAAAAATTAAATACCCCATACTAGCAGTTAGACTCATGGTTAAAGATTTGTTAGTCTTTGATTATGATCTCACCAAAGTTAATAAATAAAGATCTTAAAACTAATTTATTTGAATATGATGGAGGAGATTTATGGGTTAGAGAGAATGTTTCTTACTGGGACGACCAAGATTACTGTTGGGATAATGATATTTTAAAGTTTATTAATGAGACAAAATCTATCAAAGAATTTTTATGGAAAATTAACTACACCATTCCTTATGAGTCTCAAATTAAAGATTTAAAAGATAATCAAGAATATAAGATAAGAAAAGATAATAGCTTTTATAGTGAAATAATTAAATATTCCAAAAAACAGTTAAATTTAGTTGATGATATTTTATTATATGATCCCAAAATCATAGTTAAATTTATCAATAAATTAGATAACGTAGAGAATATTTATATAGCTCTGAATATGATGTCTCCTTCAGATATATTTATGAATGAGGATGATGACTGGATACAGCAAGGGTTAAAGAATCCAGACTGGAATACAGCCGCTTATGATCCGTCTAATTCTGATGATTTAGATGATATTAAATATATTAAAGAAAACGTTGATCCGAGTATTAAATTTGACTTTGCATTTGATGAAAAACAAATGCAAATTTTAAAAGATAATAAAATTATATGAAAAAACTTTTAGGGATTGTGTTTCTGGGTTTATTGTTGAGTGGGAATGCTTATTCTGCAACATCCTCTCTTAAAGATTTTAAGATTGATAATACTAATCAACTATATGCTAAACGTAATATGAGTTATTTTATAAACCAAGGTTATAAATTGGTACTTCAAGAAACAAGAGGTATCAGAACTGCTTATGTACTAAAAAAAGGTAAAGATTATGTTGGTTGCCGTACAGAAAGTTTATCTAAAGAGGAAACTTGTTATATGATGGAGTTAATTAAAACTAAATGAAAACTTTTGGTATCCATAGTTCTTAGTTTGAACACAAACTGAACACATCCATATTGTTTTATAAAATTATATGTCGATACTAGAAACAATAATAATCTTTGAGTTAATGTTATTTGTTAGTTACATGATCACTAATTAAAGCAAATAGACTCAAAGTTAAGATTCTGCTAATCTTGGATTATGATTTGCTCTCAGTGCAGTAAAGAATTCACTCCAATTAAAAACGTTATAAACCCCAGGATCAGAGTAAGTCATAAATATTGTTCTAAAGAATGTAGTAAGGTGGGCTACAAAAAATATAATGATGAGTACAATAAAAAATATCAAAAATCAGGCAAGGCCAAAAAGGCAGGTCAAAAATACAGAAAGTCAGACAAAGGTAAAGAGAATATAAAAAAGCGTATTAGTTCAGAAAAATATAAAGAACATCAACGTGAATACGGTAGAAAACTCTACGCACAATCAGAAACATACTTAAGGAAAAAAAAAGAATTTCAAAAAGAATATTATCAATCAGATAAAGGTAAAAAGTGGAAAAAAGATAATAAAAGTAAGAGAAGAAAAAATGACCCACTTTTTAAACTTGAAGAAAATATGCGAACTCGTCTTCGTCATTTTTACAAGGCTAAAAATATAAAAAAAACAAACCCAACATTTAAAATGGTTGGATGTACTCCAGCTTTTTTAAAAAAATATTTAGAGAAACAATTTTACTCTCACCCTACAACTAATGAAAAGATGACTTGGAAAAATCATACATTTTATGGTTGGCATGTAGATCATAGAATTCCTTTAAGTTCAGTTAAAACTATAGAAGATAAGTATAAATTATGCCACTATACTAATCTGCAACCAATGTGGGCAAAAGAGAATATGGAAAAAGGTAATAAGATAATTTAATGAATTAAATGAAAATAATAAAAGATAAATTTTTTATATCACCAAGTGATTTAAACAACTTCGTAGCTTGTAAATACACTATCAAAAATGAGATTAAATTTCTTAATAAAGAAATTACAAAAAACACTGATCGAGTTAATGATAAACTCTGGAAAGAGATGGGTATTGAGCATGAAAAAAAGCATCATAAGATTTTAAAAACTAAATACAAAAAAAGTATTGAAATTAAGTCAGCGAAAGATGAGCAAACAAGGTTTAATGAAACAGTGGCTGCCATGCAAAAAGGCTATGATTTTATTTATCATGCTTACTTAATTGATGAAAATTTTAGAGGCGAAGCTGATTTTTTAATTAAAACAAACACTCTTTCAGATCTAGGAGATTATAGCTATGAGGTATATGACACAAAAATTACTAGAAACATTAGACCAAGACATATAACCCAAATTACTGCTTACTCCGACATGCTCGGTAAAGTACAGAAGTTATTACCAGAAAAAATGTATCTTATAGATGGTTCAGATGAGAAACATTCTTTTAAAACAATAGAATACATCGATCTATTTAATCATGGAAAAAAAGAGTTTATTAAACTTTTACCAAAAATTTCTAAAGAAAAAATTTACCCTGAAAAATGCTCTTATTGCAATTTATGTGATTGGAAAGATGTTTGTGATCAAATTTGGCAAAATGATAATTATATTAACCTAGTTGCAGGATCAAATAAATCTCAAATAGAAAAACTAAAAAAAAATAAAGTAAGAACTGTTGAACAGTTATCTAATACAAAACTAGTTGCAACAGATCTTAAAATTAATGCTGATAGTTTTAAAAAAATAAAATCTCAAGCAAAACTTCAAGAGGAGAAGAGAAAAACTGGAGAGGATAAAATTATAATCTTAGACCCTGATTATGGTAAAGGTTTTTATAAACTTCCTAAACCTGATGAGGGTGATGTTTTCTTTGATATTGAAGGTTTTCCAAGAATGGACCGTCCTTTTGAGTATCTTCATGGGCTTTACTATAAAGAAAAAGGTAAATTAAAGTTTAGAGATCTTTGGGCTAAAAATTACGATAAACAAAGTGAAAAAGATATATTCATTGAACTTATAAATTTTTTTGAAAAACATTTTCAAAAACATCCCAATGGACACATTTATCATTATGCACCTTATGAAAAGAGGGCTGTTAGAGAATTAGCAGCCGCATATTCAGCAGAATTTCCAAAAGGTGATGTGGTTAATGATGATTTGCTGAGAAGAGAAAAGTATGTAGATTTATTTAGTATTGTTAGCCAAAGTATTCGCACTTCTGAAAGAGATATGTCTCTTAAGTCTATCGAAAAATTTTACAATTTTAAAAGAAAAGCAGATATTGTTAAAGCTGATGATAGTGTTGTTAAATACGACAATTGGATAACAACCAAAAATGCTAAAAATAAAAAAGATATAATAAGTTACAATGAAGAAGATTGTATATCTACTTATGAGCTTAGAGAATTTCTAGTTAAGAACAAACCTGATAGTATTGATTGGTTTGCAAAAAAAGAAGAGATTAAAAAAGAGGATAAAGAACCCAATCCGTATAGACGTAAAACTCCAAATAAGCTCTCAAGAGAAGAGGTAGAGCTAGATCTTAATATTAAATTAGAAAAGAAGAAAAATAAAACTAATAAGGATTTTGTTGAACAATTAAAAAATTTCATAGGGTTTCATTGGAAAAGTAATAAACCTGAATTTTGGGAAGTTTTTGATAGAGCAGAAAAAACGCATCTGGAGCTTGAGGATGATACGGAATGCATTGCAAACTGTGTTTTAATTGATGATGAGCCAGAAATTACCAATGAGGGTTCAATATATTCTTATAGGTTTAATGACCAAAATTATAAACTAAAAGAAGGTAAAACAGCGTTTGATGCCCATCAGATTAAAGCTGTTGGTACGATACTATCTATTGAAGAAAATTTCCCTGATAAAAATGTAGTTGAAGTTTTTGTATCAAAAAGAAGAAAGAATCTAGAAATGCCCAGTTTATTAACATTGGGAAACACTACTCCACCACAAGTTCATCAACATGATCAAGCACTTAATAAATTTTTAGAGGACTATATTTTAAACGATGGAAAAAATTATAAATCAATAATGGATATGCTTGAACGTAAATGTCCAGATATCAAAGATATTAAATCAGGGTCAAAATTAATTAATGAAGATGAAAAACTAATTTCTCAATCTGCTGAAATTGTTAAAAATTTAAATAATTCATACCTAACTATCCAAGGTCCCCCTGGAACAGGTAAAACATATTCTTCAGCAAATATTATTATTGAATTAATGAAGGCTGGAAAAAAAGTTGGTGTCACTAGTAACTCACATGAAGCGATTAAGACATTACTTATTGCAATTGAAAAGCAGGCTGTGGAGCAAAATTTTGATTTTAATGGAATGAGAAAAGCCAGAAGTTCAGATAAATATGATTGGAAATTCATACAAGATATAACAACAGGTAAACCTCTTAACTTTAGTGATTATTCTCTTTATGCAGGAACGTCTTGGTTTTTTGTTGATCCTAGAATGAACAAAAGTTTGGATTATTTATTCATTGATGAAGCTGGACAAGTGGCATTAGGCACAACAATTGCAAATGCAACTGCAGCAAAGAATTTAGTTCTAATTGGAGATCAAATGCAACTCTCTCAACCAATGAGAGCTAAACATGAGGGATATGCAAAGTTAAGTTCATTAGATTTTATATTAGAAGATAACGATACTATTCCTGCTGATAAGGGTGTTTTTTTAAATATCACTAGAAGACTTAATAATAAAATTTGTAACTACATATCAACAAGCTTTTACGACTCTAGATTATCTCCTGATCCCATAACTGAAACTAGATCAGTTAATTTAAAATTGGACCCAATTAAAGATGAAGGTTTGTTTTATGTTCCAATAGACCACAGTGGTTGCTCTCAAAGATCAGATGAAGAAGCAGATTTGGTAGAAAAAACATATAACAAGATAATTGGTAAAGAATTTAAATCTGGCAAAACTAAAGGCAAGATATCAGCAAAAGATATTATGGTTGTTGCTCCTTATAATGCTCAGGCAAATAATATTAGAGAGAGACTTAAAAAGAAATTTAAAGATGATGTCAGAGTTGGAACTATTGACCTATTTCAAGGGCAAGAAGCAAAAGTAGTCCTAATATCTATGACCACATCTGATGTTGAAAGCTTACCAAGACATAAAGATTTTTTCTTCAGCAGGAATAGATTGAATGTAGCAATATCAAGAGCTGAATGTGTTGCTATTATTATATTTAATGAAAGCCTACTTCTTGCATCAGCCAACTCTATAAAAGAGATGAAATTAATGAATAGTTTTTGTAAGCTTTTAAAGTTTAAAACAAATTATAAATAGATGAAAAAAAAAAAATTATATTACCCTTTCTATGATGAAAAAATATCCAAACATTTAATTAAAAATAATTTTAATAATGATTGCAATGGTTTTTGGTTTATAGGTGGAGATCTCTTAAAAAGAAAATACGTTTTTAAACATTCAGAAATTGATGACAGTTTTAAAATATTATACCCTCAATTATTAAAGAAAAGTAGACTAAGTAAAAAATTAAAATTTTTCTTTTGGGCAATCAGATATTATGTACCAAATATTAGTCAAATTAAAAAATATAAAAAAGAAAAAACTTATAAACATGATTGGAAAATAACTTCACATCTTTTAGAGCTAATAAATTCTGACTATAATAATAGTAAAAAACTCTATGTATCATCAGATTTATTCATATCAAATAAAAAAGAAAATAAAGCCCCTCATGGAAAAGAAATGGAGGCAATTATATTAGTTACAAATCTTTTAAAAGATTTAAGAGAAATAAAATTTAGAATGGGTTTTTTGCAAAAAAGTATAGAATATGGTTGGCTTAAACCTAATAATAAACAAGATGAATATATTCAAAATAAACTTAAAAAATATGGTTGGTTCAGCCCAAAAATTGATATTAAGAATTACCTTTTAGATAAAAGTTCTATTTATAAAACTACTGATAAAGAAATAGATTATTTTAGTAAATTTAGTAAAAAAAGTATCACCGAAGTTGAAAAAATACATGAAATACTTCGTAAAAATTATGCTAGAGAAGTTAAAGGTAAGATTTATGGAACAAATCTTAAGGATTTAGTTTATTTAAGAAAAAAAATTAATCCTAAGATTAAATTTACATTTTATAAACTAGACAAGGTTGAAAAGAAAATTTTAAAGAAATATAAAATTATATAATAATAAAGTCTAATTATTATAAATCATAATAAGTAATCTCTGATATAATCTTATAATGACTAAATTTAAATTAGCTGAATTCTTTAGTGGCCCTGGCGGCATGGGTTATGGCGCAAGTATAAGCAAAATAAAGGATAGTTCCATTGAACATGCTTGGGCAACCGATTATGACCAAGATTCTTGCAACACTTATAAAAGAAATATTAAATCCAGAGATGTTTATTGTGAAAAAATAGAAAATTTCTTTAATTTAGTCGATAAAAAGAAAATTATTTTACCTAGGTTTGATTGCTTTGCTTATGGTTTTCCTTGTAATGATTTTAGTAATGTTGGTGAACAATTAGGATTTAAGGGAAAGTTTGGCCCTCTATACTCATATGGTGTTGAGTTAATTAATAGATACCACCCTAAATGGTTTGTGGCAGAAAATGTTGGAGGAATTAAAAGTTCCAATGAAGGTAAAAGTTTTACCAAGATTTTAAAAGACTTAGAAGAAGCAGGTAAAGGTTATGATTTAACTGTTCATAAGTATAAATTTGAAGAATATGGAATACCCCAAGCACGACATAGAATAATTATTGTTGGGATTAAAAAAGAATTAAAACTTAAATTTAAAGTACCTAAACCTACATTCAAAACAATAACTTCAAAAGAAGCTCTAAGTAACATCCCAAAAAACGCCTTTAACAATGAGCTTACTAACAATTCAAAACAAGTTATTGAAAGATTGAAATATATCAAACCTGGAATGAGTGCCTTTAATTCTATTATACCCAAACATTTACAGTTGAACGTAAAGGGAGCTAAGATCAGTCAAATCTACAAAAGATTAGATCCCAATAAACCATCATATACTGTTACAGGTAGTGGTGGTGGAGGTACTCACGTGTATCACTGGAAAGAAAACAGAGCATTAACAAATAGAGAAAGAGCTCGATTACAAACTTTTCCTGATAGCTTTGTTTTTGAAGGATCAAAAGAGAGTGTTAGAAAGCAAATTGGTATGGCAGTTCCAGTACTTGGTGCAAAGATAGTTTTTGAAGCTATATTAAAAACATTTGCTGGAGTAAAGTACCCTAGTATCGATTAGTTAATTAAATGTTAGTTAAACATAACAAAAATTTTAGACATTCTTGGATGATACCAAGAAATATAAGACGTATAGACTCTCATAAGATAGCAAGAATTCTTTGTTTAATTGAAAAAAATTTATCTGAAGATTGGGAAGGTAACATACAAAATCAAAAGAAATTTACAAAATTACTTGAAGAATATCTTATTAAAAGACCTGGAGATCAAAGAGATAAAAATTCAGGTGGAGCAAGAACTTATTTAAATCAATTGGAGAAGCTAGGGCTAGTATTTAAAAAAGATAAAAATTACTATTTAACAATTTCTGGAGAAACTATTTTAGAAGGATCAGAAGCCAAAAAGGTAATTCAAAATAATTTATTAAATCTTCAGTATCCATCTACTTATTCAAGAGGAAAAAATTGCAGATTAAATCCAGATATAAAAATTAAGCCATTTTTATTAATATTAAATATACTCGAAGATCCTGAAATTAAATATTTAACAGACTATGAAATAATTATCATTACAGTTTTAGGACACAATTTTAACTGCAAAGATATTTGTATTGATAAAATAAAAGAATTAAGAAATTTTACAGATGTAATCGCAGGTTTAAAAAAGATACTGACCCCATATTATCATTACATGACCTCAGTTAAGACAAAAGATCAGGGTATAAGTAAACTGATAAAAAATCACAAGGATAATGCAAATACATTTGGTAATTACCTTCAGGCTACTAACTTAGTAATTGAAGGTAGAAAAGTTGATAATAAAAAAACACTAAGATTAAATCAAGAATATTTAAATATTTTTCACCATCATTTAAAAAATAAGAATAAATTTATACAATTTGATAACGATGAGCAGTTTCAAAGAAATTTTGGAAAATATAACAAGCTTAAAGACACTAGAACTATTGAAAAAATTAAATCAATAAAGGGTGAAATTCCTGATGAAGAAAAAATCATAAAGCAATATTTTTTTGATAATAAGACATATGAAAATCCATCTTTAAATTCATTAGATGAAACATTTTATCAAAATTTGTATCAAAAATATGGTTTTGAAAAAGATAAAATAAATGAGGTTATTGAACCTATAATTCAAAAAAACTTTGAGGACATTTTTGTTGAATTCATTGAAATATCGAAACAAGGATTGAAATATAGCTTGAGATTTGAGAAGGATATTCAGAAAATTTTCCAAAACTATTGGGGTTTTTATTCTCATCATACAGGTCAAATTAAAAGAAACGAAGAAGGTGGAGGAGCATATTCTGATATTTTTATAGTAAATAAAGACATGGACAAATGCTCTTTAGTAGATGCTAAGGCTATAAAGAATTATTCTTTACCTAATGACGACAGGCTAAAGATGATAAATAGCTATGCAATAAACTATAAAGAGCTTGAATATAAATTTAATTACAAATCTCTTGAGTTAGATTTTGTTTTATACGTAGCTAGTACTATTAATAAAAAATCAAATATAGAAAAAAACTGTACATATATGAGCAAAGAGATAAAAGCACCTGTTTCAGCAATCTCTTCTTTTGATCTTGTTGCGCTAGCAAGAAAATATAGAGGTTTTGAATATCAAGATAAGATTAGGGAAATATTTAGTAAAAATGGTGTTATTAATGAAACAGACTTAAATTAATTTCTCTTACTTCAAAAAGATAAATATATCTAAATCTTGCCACTTTTATTGATTAAATTTAAAATTGTTAAAGTTCTTTAACGATAAAACTTCAGCAACACATAAACAATGAAACAACTAGAATTGGATTTTAATTCAATAAATCTTTCTGATCATTATGAAGCTTATCGAGTTATCGATGAGGGGAAAAATCAAATTTGTAGTTGGTCTGATTCATTAAGTGATGATGGAAAAAAGATAAGTTATGATGAGTATACTTATAACACCACTCAATGTATGGACTTTGAGAATTGGATTCATATTGATAAAAACGGTTTAGGCAAATCTGCATTCAAATGGTTTTGTATTTACCTAAAGAGTATAAATGGACGTGCAGACAGATTAGTGAAGCTTAAAAGAGTTTTAGACGATATGAATATACCTTTTGAAGAAGGAGACTGGCAAACTATTGATAGAGATTGTGAAAGAAGTAAATTGAATATAAACTAGTCCCACAACTAGACCAGATTGAGATAAATCAAGTTTTGAAGTGGTATGAATAAAGAAAACGCAAGTAAACTGTGGAAAATGATACAGGAAGCTGGCGATTATTTGGTAGGCCAACTACCTGATCACCCAAACCATCCTAAAGGCAGAAACTCATATGCACATGTTGCTATATGTGTGAAAGATCATTTTAATACTAGTTATAAAGATATTCCTGACGAAAAGTTTGAGGAAGTCGTAAAATACATTGAATTTTTAAAACAAAATCCTAGTTAGAATTTTTTAAAGTCTCTAGCAAGCTATCAACGTCTTCTTCTTGAGTGTTCCAAGCAGCAACTAATCGTACAGATTTACCGTCTAACTCTTCTTCATTCATTTTATAACCCTCTGAATTTAAATGTTCGATCATATTTCTTGGAAATTTTGCAAAAACTTCGTTAGCCTCTGTTGGGTATGAAAGTTTAATATCAGAATGATGAGCCAATCCTTCACTTAATTTTTTTCCCATCTTATTTGCATGTTTTGCATTTCTAAGCCAAACATCATTTGAAATATAAGCATCTAATTGAGCTGAAACAAAACGCATTTTTGACAACAAGTGCCCTGCTCTTTTCATTAAAAATGCAATATTTCCAACTAATTCTTTTTTAAAAAATATGATTGCTTCAGCTGCAAGACAACCATTTTTAGTTGCTCCAAATGACAATACATCAATACCTGATTTCCACGTCATCTCAGCTGGTGTTACATCTAGAGAAACTAAAGCATTAGCAAACCTCGCTCCATCCATGTGTATATTAAGATTGTGTTTATGAGCAACATCTGAAATTTTTTTAATTTCACCTAATTGATAAACCTCTCCAGTTTCACAAACTTGCGTAATGCTAACTGATGAAGGTTGAGTGTGATGAACAATTCCTTTTCCACCAATCGCTTCATCTAATTCTTTATCAGTTATTTTTCCATTAATTCCTTGTAATGCGACTAGTTTTCCACCCCCTGTATAAAACTCAGGAGCACCACATTCATCTGTATTAATATGAGATAGTTTATGACAATAAATATTTCCAAATGATGGGGTCATCGTTGACAGTGCCAAAGCATTGGCTGCGGTACCTGATGCTGTTGGGAAAACGATTACTTCTTTTTCAAAAATTTCTGAAAACTTGTCTTGTAATTCAGTGGAAATTTGGTCATTTCCGTATGGTGTACTATCGCCATCATTTGCTTTAATAATTGCATCAAGAACTTCAGGACATGCGCCAGCTACATTATCTGAAGCGAATTTTACCCGCTCTCTTTTTGTTTTAATTTTAGCCATATTATTGTTTTGGAAAATAATCTTTTAAAGTGCCTTCTCTATAAACATCTGCTGTACAGCAATGAAGTCCTCCACCAAATGCATAAGCATCTCTTAAGTCTACTGGAATAACCTCCATGCCTAATTTATCTAATTGCTCTTGTTGATATACTTCACTTTTTTCAACACACACTGTTTTAGGATCCAAAACTAATACATTCATTGATAGCCATGTCGATGAATAGCATAAAGGTGGTGGTTCATTATGAGCAGGTTGTGCACTATCAACAATTTCCCACCCGTTATCTTCAAATAATTTTCTTTGGTCTTTTGGTAATCTTCTTTGAGGGTTGTTTATAATTAATCCTTCTTTAATTGGAGTAAAAGTTGCATCGATATGAATTGGGTAAGGATCACCTGGAAAATTAACAGCATGAACTCTATGATCTTTATAATGTCTTTTTAACCAATCAATTCCTTTTAAATTCGTTGTAAAACCATGCTGAATAACAAGATCTTTACCAAATCTAAGTACATCTGCTGCATCAAATAATGGTTCTTCTTCAGTAGTTACAAAAAATTTATCTTCCGTCCATTCTAATCTTTTTTGAATACCAATTTTATCCGACAAATAATCTTTTCTATAATCTTTATCTGTTAACCTTGGTTTTGGTGCAGACTCATGTCTCATATTTGGGTCTTGGTTATAATATTCTTGTAGCAAAGGTCGGTAACAAAGATATTCAAACCATCTACAACGATAACTCATTGTTGCCTCTAATATTTCATTTCCTACTGTTAGTAAAACATCTCTTGGTGGCATACATCCAAACATCGTCTCAGCTTCCCAATCTGGTGTTGATGTTTTTTGATTAAAATCAATTGGAGTGGGACGATCTACCTTTACTCCTCTTTGAATAAGTATATTTGAAAAATCATCTAATAATTGATTAGCTTTATCAACTGTATCTTTGGTTCTTGGACCAAATTGACCTCTCATGTCGCTATCCTCAGGAACTTTAGCATCAAGTGCTGGTTCAGGAGCTGGTATACATGTACCATCAGCTCTACCAACAATTACATGTTTTAAAGGATCCCATTCATTCCAGCTGTTAACAATAGTTTTAGTATCACTCATTAGGATTAAATTTTTATAATATTATGCTCTGGGCCGAAAGGAAATTTTGTAATATTCTTAGTGCTATCTTTACCAATCACTAATATATCATGCTCTCTATATCCTCCTGCCCCAGGGTTTCCTTCAGGGATCATAATCATTGGCTCCATTGAGACCACCATATTTTCTTCAAGTACAGTATCAATATCCTCTCTAAGCTCTAATCCGGCTTCCCTTCCATAAAAATGAGATAGCACACCGAAAGAGTGACCATATCCAAATGTTCGATATTGTAAGTAACCAAGTTCAGCAAATAAATCATTTAATTCATGACAAATGTCAGAACATTTTACACCTGGTTTAATCAACTCTAATCCACGTTTATGAACTTTAACATTTGCCTCCCATGCTTTAAGGCTTTCATCATCAGCATGATCTAAAAATAATGTTCTCTCTAGTGCAGTATAATAACCAGAAATCATTGGAAAAGTATTTAGTGATAAGATGTCTCCTTTGATCAATTGTCTATTAGTTTTTGGATTATGGGCACCATCTGTATTTATACCTGACTGAAACCAAACCCAAGTATCCATATATTCAGCGTCAGGATAAGTTTTTACAATTTCTCGCTCCATACAATCACGTCCAGCTATAGCAATTTCAATTTCTGTATTTCCTTCTTTTATATTCTTAACAATTTCTTCACCACCTAGATCAGCAATTCTTGCTCCATTTTTAATCACTTTAATTTCTTCATCAGATTTAATCATTCTGAGTTGCATCAAGTCTTTTGAAACATCCCTAAAAACTGAAAAAGCAAAAATAGATCCTATTTTTTCCCTCGTGTCTAATGTGACATGATCATTTTCAAGGCCAATATTTTTTGGAGGATCATCCCTTCCAATAATTGAAACTATAGCTTTTAAAAAGTTGTCTCTTTTCCAATCCGTATAAATCACGTTATCACAATGCGATCTTCTCCAAGGTTGACTTGCATCAATATTTGCTGAAATTGTTGAAATCTTATTTTTAGTGACCACACAACCATAAGGCCTTCCAAATGAACAATAAATAAACCCTGTATAATAAGCAATGTTATGCATTGAAGTTAAAATAACCATATCCAAGTTATTTTGATCCATTACTGTTCTTAAATTATTTACCCTACGATCATATTCTGATTTTGAAAAAGGAAGTTTTACCTTTTCTCCATTTTTTAGTGTAAAAAAATCTGGTCTTTCCATGAAACTAGTTTAATCCAATATATCTTTTATTCCATCTCATTACTAAACTGTAATATGTAAGAGATATAAAAAGAAAAAAACCACCAATAATAGTATTGGTTGTTGGTATCTCATTAATTCCAAATAAAGGTAGCCAAACCCAAAAAATTCCTCCTATGACTTCTGTCAAAGATAACAAAGTTAGCTCTGCTGCTGGAATAGCTTTAGATCCAATAGAGTATAAAATTAGGCCTAAACAAACTAGAGTTCCATGGAGAGAAAATAGAGAACTGTTATAACTTGAAGCAAAGAAAACTAAATCTTGGCTTAAAATTACTATTGTTGCAAAAGTGAAACAAAAAAAACCTGCAAATGCAGTTGTTGTAAATTTAGGTGTTTCTTTACGCCATCTTAAACTTACAGAAAATACAGCAAAGCCTAATGAAGATGTGATACCAAAAACAAAACCTACAAAAGAAGTTTCGGTATTATTACCTACGGCCATTATACCTATACCAATAGTTGCAATGATAATTGATATCCAAACATTTAGAGAAATTTTTTCTTTTAAAAATAAGAAAGCAAGTAATGCAGTAAAAAATGGCATAGCAGCAAGACATAATAATGTTATTGCTGCACTTGTGTTTGTTATAGAAAACATGAAAGAAATCATTGCAATTCCTAAGCCAGATCCTCCTATAAGTCCGGATAAACCCATCCTCAAATAATTTTTGTAAAAATTTTTACCCTCTTCAAAAAATAAATATAAATTCAAAAGAATAAATATTGTAAGACCTCTTCCAAAGATGTACTGCCATGGAATTAAGTGAGGCTCATTCATGTATCTTACCACTAATGGTCCAAACGACCATATGAGACCAGCAAACAAAACAACTGGAACAGCTATTTTAGGATTTTTAAGTTGAAACATATTTGGATATTTAATTGTAAATAGATTTAACTACAACAAAAATGACATGGGTTATAAGAAAGTGCTATTAGATTGATTGGGAAAGAAACAATCAACAATCTCACCCTTTTTGAACTTTGATTTACCCGAAGGTAATAATGCCCAAATATTAGATTTTACAAATGACTTTATCCTAAAAGACTCTTGTCCTTTAAGAATTTCAACTTCTATTTTTCCATTTTTAGTTGTGTTCAACTTACTCTTGGCAAATCTAGTAAATTCTTTTTTCTTTGAGAAATCGTTTTTCAAAATGGCTTTAATAGGATTTTCACTATTAGCACCTAATATGTTTTCTAAATAAGGATGTACAAAAAATCTAAAACAAGCAGCAGATGACATTGGATTTCCAGGTAATCCAAAAATTGCTTTTTGTTTACCTTTTATCTTAGCAAACAAAATAGGTTTTCCAGGTCTAATTGCTACACCTTTAAAATAATCAGATAAATTAAAGCTTTGAATTGCATTTGGAACAAAGTCAAATTTACCTGCAGAAACAGCACCTGATGTGATGATAATATCAACTTTAGAAGTTAACATTGTTCTAATTTTCGACTTAAATTTTTGTTCATGGTTGTCTTTTAAAATACCTCCATTTTTAAAATTAAATAAAAAATTATCACTTAAATTTTTAATATAATGTCTATTTGAATTTCTAACTTTCCAATTTGGTATATTGTCATTATTAGAAATTTCATTTCCAGTAGAGAAAAAAAGAATATTAATCTTTTTTTTTACTATGATATTTTTGACACCTAGAGTTTTAAGAGCCAGAATATGGTTAGGCTGAATAATAGTATTTTTTTTTAAAATTATTTCTTTTTTTTTATAATCAGATCCTACAAATCTTACGTGATTATGCTTTTTCAATTTTTTATTAATCAAAATATATTTTTTATTCTTTTTGTTTGGAAAAAACACAATTTGTTCAATAGGTAAAATGGTATCAAAGCCTTTAGGAATAATACCTCCAGTCATTATCTCAACAGAATCAAATTTATTAATTTTTTTTTTAAATGGTTTGTTACCTGCTGCTATCAACCCTATAATCTTAAATTTTTGTGGTAAATTTTTTTTGATATTCCTAGTATGACTTGAGTTAATTGCATAACCATCAAAAGCAGCATTATCTCCAGATGGATAATTAATTGGTGAATAGATATTTTTAGATACAGCTCTATTTAATGAATTTATACTCTTAATTTTTTCATCTTTAATATTGATAATTGCTTTTTTTAAAATTTTTTTTGCGCGATCGTAACTAATCATTTTTTAATAATTCTCTAGCTTTTTCTAAATCCTCTTTTGTATTAATATTAAAGAATGGATCTCTATTTGAAAATTTCATATTAATAATTTTTACACCAACATTATTTGCCCACAATTCTACCTTTCTTTCTCCTTTGTCCAAATCTTTTTCTAACTTTTCTAAAAGCGTAACTGACCATAAACCAAATATATTATGACGTTTATCATTTGATTTGATAAAAAAAAGATCACTTTCATCTAAATTAATTTTCTGAATAAAATCTTTTAATATTTCTTTTTTAAAAAAAGGAGTATCAACAGGAAAGGTAGCAATCCATTGATAATTCTTTTTATTTATTTTATTCCATTTCATTGCGGATAAAACTCCACCTAAAGGACCAAGTCCTTTTTTATAATCTTCAATTATTGTGATATTTTCAGATTCATTGAATTTAATTGAATTGTTTGAAACAATTAAAATTTCGTTAAATTGATCAATTATTTCTGACAACATGTAATCAATTAATAGTTTATTAGCTAGATTTGCTTGTGATTTATCTTCACCAAATCTTTGTGACTTTCCGCCTGCTAGCACTGTGCCTAAAATCTTGTTATGGTCCATTAATCAAAATATAAAACATTCAAACTTGAATTAAAGAAATTAAATGGACTTAAGAATTTTAGAAATTGCCTCACACACGGAAAATCATAAAGTTCTTGAGAATTATACACATAAATCTAAACACAAAAATCCACTGTGTGGTGACGAAATGGAAATAAGCTTAGTTATAAAAGATGAGATTGTAAAAGATATGGCTTATCAATGTAAATCTTGTGTTTATTGTCAGGCTTCAGTCAGTTTGCTATCTAGAAAAATTAAAGAAAAAAAAATAGAGGAAATTAAAGCTTTTATTGTAACTGGAGAACAATTATTTGATGATGTAAAAGTAACAATAGAAAAAAATTGGAAAGATTTTATAGAAATATTTGATAAAAAAAATATTTCTAGAAAAGAATGTTTATTATTACCATTAAGAACTATTGCAAAAGCTTTAAAAATTTAAATGATAAAAATTACTAAACCTATTTTACAAAAAGCAATAATTGCTGGATTTTTTTCGGCGTTTACAATTGGCGTTTTAACAGTTCTTACATACAAAAGCACACTTGGTTTTTTTATTGCAGGATCTTTTGGATCTTCGATGGTTTTGTTATTTGGCTTTCCTGAGAGTCCATTTGCTCAACCTAAAAATGTTTTTTTTGGTCACTTAGTAACAGCTTTAGTTGGAGTAGTTTTTGTACATTTTGTGCCATTACCAATTTATATTAATATTGCTGCTGCGGTAGGTTTAGGAATTTTTTTTATGATACTATTAAATATTGTTCATCCTCCAGCAGGTGGAAATCCTATAATGGTAATTATTGGGAGCGCATCATACGATTATTTAATTAATCCAATTATTTTTGGATGTATTATTATTTTATTACTAGCGATAATTATTAACAAATATCTTTTGAAAAAAAATTATCCTTTAAAATAATTTTATGAATTCAAAATATAAGGTTCTAAAATTTTCTTCGGAAATTTTTAGAGATACTGAAGATTTAATATCTGTCGAAGAGCCGCTTGAAATTTCGTTAAAATATAAATTAGAGAATAAATGGAATAAACAAAACTTATCAATTACAATGAGGACACCAGGTCATGATAAAGATTTAGTAAGAGGATTTTTGTTTAACGAACAAATTATCACAAGCCTAAATGATATTCAAGCTATTGAAAGTTATGGAGACAAAGTTGGTCAATATAATATTCAAAATAAAATATTAGCAACTTTAACAAATGCAGAAAATATAAACATTACAAAAATAAAAAGAGATTTTTTAACAAACTCATCATGTGGTGTATGTGGAAAGTCATCTCTTGATGCACTTGAAATTATAAAAAAAGATAAAACACATTCATCTGAACCAAAAATCACTAAAGAAATTATAATTCAAAGCCCAGATACTTTGAGGGAAGCACAATCGGAATTCAGTAAAACAGGTGGTATTCATGCAAGTGGACTTTTTGATAGTAACGGAAGATTAATAGAACTTAGAGAAGATGTTGGGAGACATAATGCATTAGATAAACTCGTTGGTTGTGCGTTAAAAAATAACCAGTTGGACCCAAAAACCCAATTCATAACATGCTCTGGAAGACTTAATTTTGAGTTGGTTCAAAAGGTTTTAATGACAGATATAGGAATAATGATTGGTGTTGGTGCGCCAACAAGTCTTGCTATAGATTTGGCGAATAAATTTGACATTACCCTTATAGGTTTCGTAAAGAGGGACAGTTTTAATATTTACACAAATAACAAAAAAGTTATTGTGAGCTAATAAAAAAAAAGGGTAATTGTGTCAAAAAATATAAGTAATTTATCAGGAAGAATTGGCTTAAAAGATAACCTATTTAAGCAAATATCTGAAAATACTCTAAGTGATACCCCAAAAGATATAAAAGAAATTGCTAAAGAGTATAACCTAGGTGTTTCCACTCTTCATGGCGCTGAAAGTTTCTACGAATTTTTAAGACCTTCACACAGAGAAAAAAAAGCGTTTGTTTGTAATGGAAGTGCTTGCATGTGTGCTGGAACTCAAGAAAAATTAAAAGATACTTTAAAAGAAAAATTGGGTGATGATAAAGTTGGAGAAATGTTTTGCTTAGGACATTGCTATGAAAATAATGCCTTTCATTATGATGGTGAAAATTATGCAGGTAAAGACATTGAAAAAATTGATCAAATTTTAAAAGGTGAAGAAATTAAACAAGATAAATTTTTTTCAAAAAGTTATGCCACAACAAGCTTTTTAATGGATGATAAATTATCTTCTACTGAACAATTTAAAAATCAATTAAATAAATTTTTAAAAACTGATAAACAAGAAATTATTAAATCTCTACTAGACTCTAATCTTACAGGAAGAGGTGGTGCTGGTTTTCCAACTGGAATGAAATGGGATTTTTGTAGTAAAGCAAAAGGAGATAAAAAATATGTACTATGTAATGCAGACGAGGGTGACTCTGGTGCATTTTCAGATAGATACTTATTAGAAGATCAACCACTAAAAGTTATCTTTGGTATGGTTCTTTGTGGAATGGTAATTGGAAGTGATGAAGGTGTCTTATACATAAGGGGAGAATATCCAAAATCTATAGAAGCCATCAATGGCTGTATTAATGAGTTAAAAAAATTAAATTTATTAGGCAATAATATTTTAGGAACTGATTTTTCTTTTGATTTAGGTATTTGTATTGGTCAAGGTGCTTACATTTGTGGAGAAGAAACAGCTTTGATTGCATCTATAGAAGGAAGACGTGCAGAAGTAGATGTTAGACCTCCATTTCCAGTAACTGAAGGCTTATATAAAAAACCTACAGTGGTTAACAATGTTGAAACCTTAGCTGCTGCAACTGGTATTTTAATAAATGGGCCAGAAAAATTTGCAGCAATAGGAAATAAAAAGTCTGCAGGAACTAAACTTGTTTGTCTTGATAGTTTTTTTAACAATCCTGGTGTTTACGAAATAGATATGGGAACCCCTATGAAAAAAATATTTAATGAAATTGGTGGAGGGTATAAAGAACCAGTTAAAGCATTTCAAGTTGGTGGTCCACTAGGAGGTGTGGTACCATTAAGTGAAATTGATAATTTAAATTTAGATTTTCAAGAATTTACAGCTAAAGGTTTTATGTTAGGGCATGCAAGTGTTGTCAGTATTCCAAAAGATTTTTCAATGTCTGAATATATTCATCATTTATTTGAATTTTCAGCAGAAGAATCGTGTGGTAAATGCTTTCCCGGAAGACTTGGTTCATACAGAGGTAAAGAAATGTTTGACCAAGCAAGGAAAGGAACTGCTAAAATACCCCTTAAATTACTAAACGAATTGCTTGTAACAATGCAAAAAGGCTGTTTATGTGCTCTTTGTGGAGCAATTCCTACTCCAATAATGAATATTCTTAAGTACTTTGGTGACGAAATGAAAAATGATATGATGAAAGATAATTAATGAGTTCTGAAAAAAGAAAAATAGCTTACATCGATGGTAAACCATATGAAATTGGTGCTAATCACACATCTATATTAAAATTTGTTAAAAGCTATGTTGGAGAAAAAAAAGTTCCAACTCTTTGTGATGATCCAAATTTAGCTCCTTATGGTGCGTGTAGAGTTTGTTCAGTTGAAGTCGCTTTGGAAAAAGATGGCCCAACAAGAATGGTTGCTTCCTGTCATACTCCAGTTGCTGAAAACCAACATATATTTACATCCAATGAAGCAATAACAAGTCTGAGAAAAAATATTGTTGAATTAGTTTTAACAGATCACCCTATGGAATGTGATAGTTGTGAAGTAAATAATAATTGTGAACTTCAAACAGTTGCTAATGATTTAGGTATTTCAGATCACAGATATAACAGTCCAAAACAGCATAAAGGAATTCCAAGAGATACTTCTCATGATTATATGAGAATGAACTTAGATAATTGTATTAATTGTGGAAGATGCGTTAGAGCATGTGATGAAATACAAGGATCATTTGTTTTAACAATGAGTGGGAGAGGATTTGAATCAAAAATTACAACGGACAATGATATGATGTTTGGTGATAGTTCATGTGTTTCCTGTGGAGCCTGTGCACATACTTGCCCAACAGATGCTATCTCTGATGTATTTCAATCTAAATCTGCAGCTGTAGATAAAAAAGTTAGAACAACATGTTCATATTGTGGTGTTGGATGTAACTTAGAAGCATCAATTAAAGATGATAAAGTTGTGGCAATTGACACACCAAAAGAAACTGAAGTAAATGCTGGACACACTTGTATTAAAGGTAGATATGCATTTAGTTTTTATGATCATCCAGATAGATTGAAAACACCATTAATTAAAAGAAACGGTAAATTTGAAGAAGCATCATGGGATGAAGCATATGATTTTATCAAAAAAGAAATGAATAGAATTACAAATGATAATGGTCCAGATGCATTTGCTGGAATTTCATCTGCTAGATGTACTAATGAAGAAAACTATATATTTCAAAAGATGATTAGAGCTGCTGTTGGAACTAACAGTGTTGATTGTTGTGCGCGTATTTGTCATTCACCGACAGCATGGGGAATGCAACAAACATTTGGAACAGGTGCCGCAACAAATTCTACTGAGGATATTTACCATGCAGATTGTTTTATAGTGATTGGAGCAAATCCAACAAACGCACACCCAGTAACTGGTGCAAAAATAAAACAACAAGTTATGAAAGGTAAAAAATTAATTGTCCTTGATCCTGTTACTACTGAGTTAGCAAAACTTGCAGACTATCACATAAAATTAAGACCAGGCACTAACGTAGCTGTTTTAAATATGATGTTACATTTTATTGTTAAATCAAAACTCTATAATGCAGATTTCGTAAGAGACAGAACTGAAGGATTTGATAATTTTCTTAAGGAAATTGAGAGACAAGACGTAGATTATTTAGCAAATGTCGCTGGTGTGGATAAACAAATGGTTAAAGAAGCAGCAATTGCTTACGCAACAGCCAAAAACTCAATGGAATTTCATGGTTTAGGAGTTACAGAACAAGAACAAGGATCCAAAACTGTTATGTTAATTGCTGATCTTGCAATGATTACAGGCAATATTGGAAGAAAAGGTGTAGGTGTAAATCCACTTCGGGGACAAAATAATGTTCAAGGAGCAGCTGATATGGGTTGTCAACCACATCAAGGAGCTGGGTACTTCGAGGTTGCTGATGAAAAAAATCAAAAATTTTATACAGAGAAATATGGTGTAACTCATCCAACAAAACCAGGTTTAAAAATTCCACAAATGTTTGAGGCAGCAATTGATAAAGAATTAAAAGGTTTGTGGATTATTGGAGAAGATATTGTTCAAACAGATCCTAATAGCGCTCATGTTGTTGAAGCAATGAATTCATTAGAACTTTTAGTAGTTCAAGAAATATTTATGAGTGAAACGGCAAAACTTGCAACTGTTGTATTGCCAGGAACTACTTTTCTTGAAAAAGATGGCACTTTCACAAATACAGAAAGAAGAATTCAAAGAGTTAACAGAGCTGTTCCACCATTACCAGGTACAAAACCAGATGGTGTTATAGTAACAGATATGATGCAAAAATTAGGTTTCGATCAACCTACTTATGATGCAGACAAAATGCTAAAAGAAATAGCAGATGTGGTTCCTTTCTTCAAAGGTGTTACAAGAGAGAGACTTGGTAAACTTGGTCTGCAATGGCCAGTTCAAGAAGATGGAACTGATACGCAAATACTTCATACCGAAACATTTAAATTGGGAAAAGGGCAACTAAAAAATTTCGATTGGAAAGAGTCTACTGAAATACAAACAAATAAAAAAGAATATCCTTTGATCTTAACAACAAGTAGAGTTTTACAGCATTACAATGCGGCCACAATGACTAGGAGAACAAAAAACATCAATATTGTTGATGAAGATGTTCTTTTAATTCATCCTAAAGATGCAGAACATAGAGATATTAATACTGGTGATATTGGAAGACTATACTCTGGAAGAGGTGAGGTTGCTTTAAAAGTTGAAGTGACAGATAAAGTTAAAGAAGGAATTGTATTCACAACATTCCACTTTCCAGAACATATGGTTAATATGGTTACTGGCCATGGTAAAGATGAAGAAACTATGTGTGCTGAATATAAGGTGTCATCAGTAGAAGTACAAAAAATTTCAAACCAGTTTAAAACAGAAGTTAAACCTAAAGAACATCAAGCTGAAGTTAATTAATTAAAATGACCATTGGTTGGCATTTTGATAATACATATGCAAAATTACCTAAAACATTTATAGAAAAAATAAAACCAACTCCTGTACATGATCCAAATTTAGTAATTTTAAATAAAGAATTAGCTGAAGATTTAAACTTAGATTTTTCAAAAATAGACAATAAAGATTTAGCAAAACTATTTTCAGGTAACGTTCTACCAGGTGATACCAGTACAATTGCTCAAGCATATGCTGGACATCAATTTGGACATTTTACTATGCTTGGAGATGGAAGAGCAGTTCTTTTAGGTGAACATTTAGTTAATAATACCAAACGTTTTGACATACAGTTCAAGGGTTCTGGTCGAACTTCTTTTTCAAGAAATGGTGATGGTCGTGCAGTTTTAGGACCAATGCTAAGAGAGTACATAATTAGTGAAGCAATTCATGCTTTGAAAATTCCTACCACGAGAAGTTTAGCTGTGGTTAGCACTGGAGAAAAAGTCATAAGAGAAAATTTATTACCTGGTGCGGTATTAACTAGAGTAGCCTCAAGTCACATAAGAGTTGGAACTTTTCAATATATTGCAGCCAAACAAAATCTAAATTATTTGATTACATTAGTAGATTACACAATTAAGAGGCATTACCCAGAAATTCAATCTTCTAACAATAAAGCATTAGATCTTTTAAATCTTGTTATGGAAAAACAATGCCAACTTGTTGTTGATTGGATGCGAGTAGGCTTCATTCATGGAGTAATGAATACTGATAATATGACTTTATCAGGTGAAACTATTGATTATGGTCCATGTGCATTTATGGATCATTACGATCCAAAAACTGTTTTTAGCTCAATAGATAAATTTGGAAGATATTCCTTTTCAAATCAGCCACCTATTACTAAATGGAACTTAGCAAGATTAGCTGAATGTTTGATACCATTAATTGACAAGAATGAAGATACGGCAATTAAAATAGCGACAGAAATTATTGATAATTTTCAAAATATTTATGAATTAAAATGGCTTAATATGATGAGGGATAAACTTGGCTTATTTGGCGAAGATAAGAACGATATAAAGCTAATTAATAATTTATTAAATTGGATGGAAACAAATCAAGCTGATTATACCAATACGTTTTGTTATTTAATGAACATTAATTCTATTAAAAATGAGGTATACAAAGATAAAAATTTTATAGACTGGTTTAAGAATTGGCAAAAACGAATTTTGATCAATGGTGGGTCTCAAGAAAATTCTTTAGAACTTATGAAAAAAAATAACCCTATTGTTATTCCTCGAAATCATAAAGTAGAAGAAGCTTTAGAGGCTGCGAATAACAATGAACTTAAACCAATGAATAATTTATTATCTATTTTAAAAAAACCTTATGTAAAACAAGGTAATATAGAAGATTTTCAAGTCCCTGCCCCAATATCTGGAGAAAAATATCAAACTTTTTGTGGTACTTAAACTATAAAACGTATGGTTCAGGCCTGGCGCTATTTCCAAGCACTCTTTCAACTGCAAAATCACTAATATCAATTGTCTGGTACGATCCAGTTGTTATTAATTCAGTTAATGCTCTACCAATTCCTGGGGCTTGCATTAAACCTCTGCCAGTAAAACCGGATGCCATATAAACATTATCAAACTTTGGATGCTTACCTACAACTGCATTGTTATCTAGTTTATTACAATCATAGTAACCTGCCCAACCACCAGTAAGTTTTAATTCTTCAAATGCTGGTATTCTTTGTGCTAATGCAGGCCATACTAGTTCTTCAAAATCATTCCAGGCTGGCTCTAAATCTGTAGCATCAAAAACTGAATTTGGTGATCCTGCTAAGTACTCTCCACCCTCTGGTCTCCAATAAACTCCCGTTGTTAAATCACCTGATAAAGGCATTTCTTTTATATATTTTGGGCATTTAACTCTGAAAACAGTATGTTTTTGAGGAACTACTGGAATATCTTCTAACAGTTCTTTAGTCCAACATCCTGCTGCAGATACTATTGTTTTAGCTTTAATTTCAGAAATACTTTTTACTTCACCTTTGATAAATTCAGCTCCAAGTTCTATTGCCTTGCTTTTAAGAGCGCTATGAAACATAAATGGATCAATCCACCCTTCGCTTTGATTATCGGTGTAAGTTGCTGTTTCGATACCTTCACTATTTATATATGGAAAAACTTTAGATAATTCTGAACCTTTAATATTTTTTGTTCCAGCTTCACACTCTTTATGATTTTCTAAAGCTCTATATTGTTCTTCAGCATGTTCAGGACCAAACATCAATAAATATCCATTGGTGACCATACTTGCAGTAGGGTTAGGATTTTTTTCAGTTTTTAAAAGATCTGGAATTTGAAAGATAAACTCTCTAGCAAACTTACCAAGTAAAATATTTTCTTTTTGAAAAAATTGTCTTCTAAATCCACCTAATGATAATGGAAAAGAAGCAGTTTTATAAGTTGGGTCTCTTTCAATTACTTTTACTTTTCTACCTTCCTTAGATAAAAAATAGGCTGTAGCTGCACCTATTATACCACCACCAATTACTACAACATCATCCATAATTAATTTAAAATTATTAAACTAATATTTAGAGTTAGTGCAAAGCAACACCAAAGTAAATATGGAATCATTAAATAAGCACTAATCATCTTGACGCGTCTAAAACTTAAAATGAGATTGATTATCAATGCGATTAATATGATTAATACAACTAAAGCCAAAATCATGTTATGAAATGCAAAAAAAGTTATACTCCAAGTTGCATTAAAAACTAAGTGTATAAAATAGATGTAAATTGTACTCATTTCTCTATTTCTAGTGTGCCAATAAAGCCATATCGAAATAGTCATCATAAAGTACAAAATAGTCCAAACAGGACCAAACACCCAATCAGGTGGATTAAATATTGGCTTATTTAATAATGAATACCAAGGATTCATAAAATTAATTGTGGCTAAACCTCCAATTAAGGAAGCAGAAAAAGTAATGAGAAGAAACAGTATAAATGTTAATAATTTATTTTTAATCATGTTAATAATACATAACAAAAAATGAGCAAAAAAACTATTTGGATAACTGGTGGTAGTACTGGAATTGGTAGATCTTTAGCAATTAAGTTTGCAAGTAAGGGTTGGAATGTAGCTGTATCAGCAAGAAGATTAGAATTATTAAACGAACTTTCAAATACTTACGAAAATATTTCTGCTTTTCCTCTTGATGTGACGGATAAATTAAAATGCAAAGAAGTATTTAATGAAATTAAAAACAAGTTTGAAAATATAGATATATGTTTTTTTTCAACTGGCACATGGAATCCTAAAAAAGAAAAAGATATTGATATTGAACAAATGGAAGATGTGTTTAAAGTAAATTTTTTTGGAACTGTAAACAGTATCAAGGCTGTTGAAGAATATTTCAGGAATAAAAAAAGTGGCATAATTACTATAGTTTCATCTATAGCTGGTTATAGAGGATTACCAAACTCAACAGGATACGGACCATCTAAATCAGCTTTAAACAACTTAGCTGAAAGTTTATATTTTGATTTTAAAAGATATAATGTGCGTGTTTGCTTAGTTTCTCCAGGTTTTATTAAAACACCGATGACAGATAAAAATGATTTTAAAATGCCATTTTTAAAAACACCAGAATATGCCGCTGACCAAATTTATAATGGTTTAATTAACAAAAATATATTTGAAATACATTTTCCAAAAGCACTGACAATTACTTTAAAACTTTTAAGTTTTTTACCAAGTAAAGTTTATTTTGGTTTAATTGGTAGAATGACAAAATATCAAAAAAAATAATTAATCTTTAACAAATACAACAGTTAACTCTGCAACTTTAAATCCAAATTTTGTCATAGTAGCTCTATTAATTGCAACTCTGTCATCTTGTTTAAAAATCCAATCATCAAATGTAATTTTCATCTCTTTACCTTTGACTGGGACTAATAAAACATATTCAAATTTAAAAGCTGGTCCATAGGAATAACCTTTAGCTTTTCCAACAACATCACCTGCTGTACCTTCATAATTATGTTCATCTATTTTATTAATTGTCCATTCTCTATCTTGAACCTCACCATCATCCCAATTAAATTTTTCTTTTAAGATTAATTGTTTGCCGTTCCATGAGCCATTTAAATCAGCAGAAAACTGTCTTGTAACTTTTCCAGATCTATTTTGTAGTACACCCCAAGCTTTTACATTTCCTGTCATATATTCCTCAATGACTAATCTTGGCTCTTTATTTTTAAAATCTTCTGGTTTCATAGCGCTATTATTTGAACAACTTGTAATTAAGAATGTTGAAATTATCAATAAAATAGATCTAATTATATTTATATGACGCATTAGTATCTCCTTTTTGCATTATTTGTTCTGAAGTGAAAATTGAATTAAGTCAATATTTTTTGATTTAAACCCTGCTTCACAATATGAAAGATAAAATTCCCACATTCTTTTGAAGGTTAAATCAAATCCTTGATCTTTAATTAAACTCCACTTTTTATTAAATTCTTCTCTCCATATTGCAAGTGTATCTGCATAATGATCAGCATATGAAATATATGAATTCACGCTAAGTCCATTCTTGGATACAAGTTTATTGATGGTATTTTTATTTGGTAAAAAACCACCTGGAAAAATATATTTTTGAATAAAATCTTGTTTATTTCTATACCTATCGTAAAGACTATCATCGATTGTAATGGCTTGTATGGCAGCTTTACCCCCATCAGACAGATTATCTTTTATAGTTTTAAAATAACTTTCCAAATAATTTTGGCCAACTGCTTCAATCATTTCAATAGATGCTATAGAATTATATTTACTGTTTAAATCCCTATAATCTTTAATTTCAATATTTACTTTTTCATTAAGACCACAATTATGAATTCTCTCTTTTGCATATTCAAATTGTTTTTTCGAAATAGTAATACAATCTAATTTAACATCATAATTTTTACCTAAATATTCAGCAAATCCACCCCATCCACAACCTATCTCTAAAACCTTATCTCCACTACTCGGTTGAATTAAATTAATTAATCTTTGATATTTGTTGTTTTGAGCTTGAGCTAAATCTTTATTTTGCTCGTCAAATATTGCACTGGAATAAGTGAGTGTCTTATCAAGCCAAAGTGAAAAGAAATCATTTCCAAGATCATAGTGTTTTGCAATATTCTCCTTACTTCTACTTTTTGTATTTTTAACAAATTTATTTTTAATAAAGTTTAAAAATTTTAAATCTAATACTCCTGAAAACTTATGAATAATATTAATATTTCTTGCTGCTAATTCAATCAGATTAGATAGATTACTCGTTTCAAACTCATTTCTCATATAGCATTCTGCTAGCCCAACACTGCCACCTTTAATCAAATTATAGTTAAGAGCAGAAGATTTTATTTTCAAATCTGCTTTGAGCTTATCATCGTGATTTCCAAATTTTAAAACTTCGCCAGATATAGAGGTGATCTCTAAATAACCAATGCTTGTTCTTTTAAGAATATTAAAAATAATTTTGTCAGCAATTTTATGTAAAATCATTAATTTTCAATTGTTATATTATTTTTAATTTTAATTTTTTTTTTTATGAACTTAATTCCTTTTGCCCATAATTTAAACGCTTCAAAATGTATCGCTAAAATAATTTTAAATGTCATTATTGGGTGTTTTAAGTAAGATTTAATTAAATATTTTGTGTTAAAATCACTCCTAACTCCATCTTGAGAAGCATAAAGGATTTTATCTTCATTATCGTATTGATCAATTACAACTGAGATTTTATTTCCTGGTTTTAATAACCTAAAAAAATAATTACAATTCATTTCAATAAATGGTGATACATGAAATTTTTTTGTACAGTTGTTTTGTATCAAATTAGAGTCTTTTGCTACTTTAAAAATATATGTATGCTGTTCATCAAATGTATTCTTAACTTCATATAAAATTGAAATTAATTGATCCTTTGAATTATAAACATAAAAAACACTTAAAGGATTAAAAACAAATCCAAAAATTCTTGGATAACATAAAATTTTTATTTTAATATTATTAACTTGAATATTATTTTTTTCTAAATTTTTTTTTACCCATAATTTAAGTGAAGAACCATCTCTTTCACCATGATCTTTTTCATAAAAACTTATTAAATTAAATTTATTGAAAGAAAAAAAATTAACCTTTTTATCTAATATTTCTAATTCAGAAAGATCTATTAACAGAGAAAAAACTTTATATTTAAAATAGTGAACTTTAGGCTTAAACCTTTTATGAACTACATGTCCGTTGTAAATTGCTGAGTTAATCATTTAAGGTTTTAAGCATTTCTATAGAAGATTTTATTCCATCTTCGTGAAATCCGTAACCAAAATAACTTCCAGTAAATAAAGTATTATTAACATTTTGAATTGATTTTAAATTAGACTGATTTTGTAATGCATTTTCATCATAATATGGGTGAGTAAAGCTAATTTCATTGAATACTTTATTCTGATCTATTTCATAAAATGGGTTTATGGTTAAAAAGATGTTTTTATCAATTTTTAAATTCTGTAATTGATTAAGCCAATATGTAACTGATGAATTTTCATTATTATCAGGGCTTAATGAAGAATTCCATGAACACCAAGCATTTTTATTTTTTGGCATTACGCTTTCGTCAGAATGTACAACAGCCTTATTTGGTTTATATTTAAAATTACTTAAAATCTTCTTCTCTTTATCTGAAATATCTGAAATAATTTTTAAACTTTCATCCGCGTGTGATGCTAGAACAACTTTGTCATAAGTAAAAAATTCACTTTCTGAACCATAATAAATTTTAACACCATTACTATTTCTTATAATTTTGTTAATTTCATAATTCTTGAAATATTCGCCACTAATTTTGGAAAGTATTTTGCTAACATAAGTTTTACTTCGATTGGTAACTGTAAACCATTGTGGTCTATTTTTAAGTTTAAATAATCCATGATTTTTAAAAAAATTTAAAAAGAATACTAGTGGCATTTGTGAGGCTTCATATGGTGGCATAGACCATATAGCTGAGACCATAGGTATAATATGATAATTAATAAAATATTTGGATTTTCCAATTTTTTTTAAGTACTCACCTAAAGTAATCTTATCTAATGAGTTTGAATCTAATTTTTCACAATTCTTATAAAAACTAATAATTTCAAAAAACATTTTTATAAATTTTATATTTAATAAATTTCCTCTATTTGAAAAAATGCCATTTAAACCTTTGCCACAATATTCAATATTTGTATCTTTGACAGTAACTGAGAATGACATATCACTTTTCTCAATTTCAATTTCATTCTCTTTAAAAAAATTTATTAAATTTGGATATGTGACTTTATTGAAAACCATAAAACCAATATCAACAGCAACTTTTTCGTTATCATTAAACTTAACATCTAGTGTGTATGAATGACCACCAAAGCGATCCTGTTTTTCAAAAAGATCAACTTTATGTTTTTTTGAAAGATAATATGCAGAACTTAATCCAGATATACCTGATCCGATTACAGCAATTTTCATTAATAAATTATTCTATGCAGCAGTATCTTTATATTCATCTATTGATGGACATGAACATACAAGGTTTTTATCTCCATAGACATTATCAACTCTCGCAACAGGTGGCCAGTACTTAATCTGTCTTAAAAACTCTGATGGGTAAGCTGCTTCCTCTCTTTCATACTTATGTTCCCACGTGTTGGCAATAAGCTCAACATGAGTATGAGGTGAGTTTTTAATTGGATTGTCAACTTTATCGTATTCTCCTGATTTTACTTTATCAATTTCTTCTTTAATTTTTTTTAAAGTATTACAGAACCTGTCGATTTCTTGTAAGCCTTCGCTCTCCGTTGGTTCAATCATCATAGTTCCTGCTACCGGCCATGACATAGTTGGAGCATGAAAACCAAAATCAATTAATCTCTTTGCTATATCTTCTTCAGTAATACCTGTTTCTGATTTAATTTTTCTAATATCAATAATGCATTCATGAGCCACATTCCCGTTTTTACCTTTGTACAATATTGGGAACGCATCTTTTAATTTGTGAGCAACATAATTTGCATTTAAAATGGCTACTTGTGACGCTTTTTTAAGTCCCTCTGAACCCATCATTTTTATATACATCCAAGATATAGATAAAATACTAGAGCTTCCCCATGGTGCTGCAGAAACTGCACCCATACCTGTTACAGGTCCACAATCTTTTATTACTGAATGATTTGGTAAATAAACTTCTAAATGTCTCTTACATGCGATAGGTCCCATACCTGGTCCTCCACCACCATGTGGAATACAAAATGTTTTGTGTAAATTTATATGACAAACATCGGGACCAAACCTTCCTGGTTTTGCAATTCCAACAAGTGCATTTAAATTAGCACCATCCATGTAAACTTGCCCACCATTTTCATGAATGAGCTCACATATTTCAGAAATTTTTTCTTCAAAAACACCATGAGTAGATGGATATGTAACCATTAATGCTGCAAGATTTTCTGAATGAGTTTTTGCTTTTTCTTTCAAATCTTCAATATCAACATTTCCATGTTCATCACATTTTATAACTACCACTTTCATTCCAACCATTTGTGCACTAGCCGGGTTTGTTCCATGTGCAGAGCTTGGTATTAGACAAACATTTCTATTCTTATCTCCATTATTTTCATGAAATTTTTTGATAACCATCAAGCCTGCAAACTCTCCTTGGGCACCAGCATTTGGTTGCAAAGACACTCCTGAAAACCCAGTGATTGATCTAAGCCAATTTTTTAAGTCAGTAAACAATGTTCTGTATCCCTCCATTTGTTCTACTGGAGCAAAAGGATGTGGTTCGGAAAACTCTCTCCATGTAACTGGAATCATTTCTGCAACTGCATTTAACTTCATTGTGCAAGAACCTAAAGCTATCATAGATCTATTAAGAGCTATATCGGCGTCTTCTAACTTTTTAAGATATCTAAGCATATCTGTTTCAGAATGATAACTATTGAAAACAGGATGAGTTAAATACTCTGATGTTCTTAATAAATTTTTAGGTAAATTACTTAGATTTTCATTTAAATTTTCCTTAATCGCTTCTGAACAATTAAAAATTTTTAATAACTGATTAGCTCTATAAACATTTTTTCTCTCATCAAATGCAACCGAAAGCATTTCAGAATTAACTTTTCTTATATTTACATTTTGTCGTAGTGCGTTTCTAAAAATTGAATCTGTTTTATCTAAAGTTTTAATTGTTACAGTATCAAAGAAATGGTCCGAATATAATTCATAACCAGATTGTTTGATTTTATCTGCAAAATTTTTAGCTAATTGAGATGTATTTTCTGCAATTTTTTTTAAACCATCAGGTCCATGATAAATTGCATATGCAGCAGATACAATTGCAAGTAAAGCTTGAGCTGTACAAATGTTACTTGTCGCTTTATCTCTTCTTATATGCTGTTCTCTTGTTTGAAGTGAAAGTCTGTATGCTTTGTTTCCATGTCTGTCTACAGAAACACCAATAATTCGACCTGGCATAGATCTTTTATATTCATCTTTAGTTGCAAAGAAGCCAGCGTGTGGACCTCCATATCCCATCGGAATTCCAAATCTTTGTGAACTTCCAACGGCAATATCCGCTCCTAATTCAGCTGGTGTCTTCAGCTTAGCTAAAGCTAATAAATCACAAACCAATACAGCTTTTCCATTATTTTTGTGAATTTTGCTTATAGCCTCGCTTGGATCTTTAATATCTCCAAGAGTTCCAGGATACTGTAATATTCCACATACAATGTCATCTTTAATATCTGTTGTCTCATCACCTACCATAACAGTTAAACCTAAAGGCTCTGCTCTAGTTTTTATGACATCAATAGTTTGCGGATGACAATCTTTCGATACAAAAACAATATTAGAGTCATTTTTACAAATTCTGTAACTCAAACCAACAGCTTCAGCTGCTGCTGTTCCTTCATCTAATAAAGAAGCATTTGCAATATCTAAACCTGTAAAATCAATTATCATTTGTTGAAAATTTAACAACATTTCAAGTCTGCCTTGAGCAACCTCTGGCTGATATGGAGTGTAAGAAGTATACCATCCAGGATTCTCTAAAATATTTCTTAAAATTACGTAAGGAGTGTAAGTACCATAATACCCCATACCAATAAAATTTGAATAAATTCTATTTTGTTTAGAAATAACTTTTAACTTTCTCAAAGCTTCATATTCAGAATTTGGTTCACCAATCCCAAGATCTTCTTTAAGTAAGATTTTTTCAGGAACAGTTTTAGAAATTAAGTCATCTAAACTATCAAAACCAAGCTCATTTAGCATTTTTTGTTGATCTGCCATTGATGGACCAATGTGTCTTTTAATAAAATCTTTTTGAGAACTTTTAAGCATTTTAATTTCCACTCTCCTTTGCAAATTTGTCGTACTCTTCTTTATTCATTAAACTATCTAATTCATTACTATCTTTTATTTTTAATTTAAAGAACCAAGCTTCATTTTCTGGATCTGAATTTATCTTTCCAGGATCATCAACAATCGCTTGATTATTTTCCATTACTTCACCTGATATAGGTGTATAAACATCACTTGCAGCCTTAGTAGACTCTACAACTCCTGCATTACCATCTTTTTCAACAGATGAACCCACTTCTGGCAATTCAACAAAAACTATATCTCCAAGCATCTCAGTTGCATGTTGTGTGATACCTATTGTTCCAACATCGCCCTCTACTTTAATCCACTCATGTTCTTTAGAATATTTAACTTCGCTCATTAGTTTACTCCTTTCACATAACTTTTTTTATAAAATGGTAATCCACAAATATTTGCAGGATATTTTTTTCCTCTTACTTCCAGCAAAATTTTTGTTTCTTTTTTTGAAAACTCTTGATCAACAAAACCCATCGCTATTGGTCCATTAACGCTTGGTCCAAACGTGCCACTCGTTACTTCTCCAATCATCTGTTCGTTTTCATTAAAAATTTTAGTCTTTTCTCTAGCTATTAGTCTTCCCTCTGGTTTGATACCAATGCGAATTTTTTTAGCACCCTTTCTAATTTGGTTAATAACATTGTCAGAGCCAATAAAACCACCATTATTCAGTCTTTCCTTAGAAATTGCCCACTTGAGATTTGCCTCGATAGGAGTAGTTTCAGTACTAAGTTCGTGGCCATACAAGCAAAGACCAGCTTCAAGTCTCAATGTATCTCTTGCACCAAGGCCAATCATTTTAGAACCATTATCTAATAATTCTTTTGTAAATATTTCAGCTAAATCATTAGATATTGAGATTTCAAATCCATCTTCTCCAGTGTAACCAGATCTTGTTACGTATAATTTTTGATCTTTATATGTAAACCAATTACCAGACATAAAGTTCAGATCAGCAACTGTTTTTAAAATTTTATTTAAAATTTCAACAGATTTAGGTCCTTGTATAGCTATTAATGATCTTTGATCATCCAAAACCATTTTATATTTATCTTTTAGTAAGCTAGACAAAATTTTGAAATCATTGTCTTTACACGCAGCATTCAAAATTATTAGGAAACCATCTTCTAATTTAGTGATAATCAAGTCATCATGAACGCCAGCTTTATCATTCATTAAAAAACTATATTTAGATGAATTCAATTTTAAATTTTTAAGATCAAGTGGAAAAATTTTTTCTAAATCATTTGTCAAATTATCGTCACCATAAATAAATAGTTGTCCCATATGTGATACATCAAAAATTCCTGAATTTGCTCTTGTAAATTTATGTTCTTCAATGATTCCTGAGCTGTATTGAATTGGCATTTCATAACCAGCAAACTCTACAAACTTTGCTTTATTATCTTGGTGAAGTTTATTTAATGATGTTTTTTTTATTTCCATACTAACTCTTTGTACCCATCTGTATATTTGCCTGAGAGTTTTGCTCCTTCGGCGAGAACTTAATCTCTTTCCAGAGTTAATATGTTACGGTCCTTTTTACCTGAGAGTTTCCTGGGTAGTTGCTCCTTCGGTGCTACAAAATTTGTAGTCTCTCCCGTTAAAACATAACCTATCAATTATTTAAGAATGGTCAATGAGAAATACTTTTTTTATTCTTAACTAACATTGAATAAAACTGTATTAATACAGCAAAAAGAATTATTGCTCCACCAATTAATCCGTACATTGACGGTCTTTCGCTAACAAATACAAAAGCCCAAATAGGCCCAAGTACAGACTCTGATAACATAATAATTCCAACCATGGCAGAAGGTGTTGTTCTTGCACCTGTGGTAATAAAAATAAAACCTAAACCAACTTGAAAACAACCAGCTAAAAAACCTAAAAATATATCATGAGGTGAAATCATAATCTTTGTTGATAAAAGATAACCAACTAAACAAGAACATATTCCAGCAACAAATTGGGCAGGAACCATATCAACTGTTGGAAATTTTCTAACAATCATTATCAAAATTGCAAAAGTAATTGGCATTGTAAATGCTGCTAAATTTCCAGATAATTCACCTGGCGTTAAGGAGTTGCCAACCATTAACAAAACCCCAGTCATTGCAAGTATAATTGAAGTTAAAGTAATTGCTGAAATTTTTTCTTTTAAAAAAAAAAATCCAAATACAGCTAGAAATAAAATTTGAAGAGATATAATAAAATTAGTGTTGGCAACTGTTGTGTTATACATTGCAAAAACATAACTACAAAAACCGAAAGATAAAATAATTCCACCTATAAAGCCAGGAATTCCTGAATCTTTAAAAGCTTTAAATGTTTTTTTTCTATAGCTAATGATTAAAAAAGCTAAGACTGTTAATGAAAAAAATAAGGATCTCCAAAATAATATTTGCCATAAGGTTGCTCCCTCAAAAGATTTTACAATTAACCCACCAAAACTTAAACTACAAGCGCCAAGAAATACTAGTAAAGGTCCTGGAAGTTTTGTAATTATGTTCATTAAATTTGTGAAAGTAAATTCTGAGTTTCCATCTCATACAACTTAAATAAAGTTTCCGCATCAGATAATTCAATCTCTTTAAACTTTATTTTAGATCCAGGTGATATTTGAACTAACCTGTCATAATCAACACTAGCGACAACTGCAATTTTTGGATATCCACCAATTGTTCCATGATCTGATAGCATTATAATAGGATTACCATCAGCTGGAACCTGTATAACTCCCTTCAATAGACCTTCAGATTTAATATTTGTATTTACGATGTTTTCTATTTCTGGACCTTCTAATCTCATACCCATTCTGTCAGACAGTTTTGAAACCGTAAATTCTTTTTCCAGGAAATCCTTTTTTCCTTTCTCTGAAAAATAATCAAAATTAGTTCCCTTCATTATTCTAATATTTTCTATTTTTGAATTTAGGTAATTAATTTTCTTGTTATTTAAATTTTCATTAACCTCAGAAATTTTAATTTTCTGTTCATTTTCTAATTTTTTACCACCGTTAGAACCAATATTAGCTTTTGTATTAATTGAACAACTGTCCCATTGTAATTTTAAATCAAATTTGCCTGAAATTGCTAAGTAACCATAAACGGATTTATTTGTTGAAAGAATATTTATCTCATCCTCATTTTCTAGCTGATAAGTTTCATAACAATTTCCATCAATTTCCCTACTTCTTTGCTTTATTTTAAAGATCACATCTCCAGTAATAACAATATTTATTTTATCACCGTAAAATCTTAATAATGGACCCTGATAAGCAAACTCAATCACTGGTAAATCTAGTTTATTCCCTACTAGCTTGTTAGCTAATAAGTAATTTCTATTGTCCATAGCGCCACTGAATGGAATACCTATATGATATAAATTATTTCTACCTTTATCTTGAAAAGTTGTATTTACACCAGCTCTGATGATTTCAAAATAATTCTTACTCATTATAATTTTTATATTCCTCTAGTGTTATTTGTTTAAATTTGACTGTGTCACCTGGATTTATTAAATTTGGATTTATTTCTTTTGAGCTATCAAAAACTTCAATAGGTGTATTACCTATTATATTCCATCCCCCTGGGCTTTCAAATGTGTAAATATCAGCAAACTGTTCGGTTATACCAACAGATCCCTTTGGTACTTTTACTCTAGGAGTTTCTAAACGTTGTACCCTCATGTTTTCATCTAAATCACCTAAAAAAGGCATGCCAGCAATAAATCCTGTCATGTAACAAAAAAATTCTTTATTGAAAAAATTCTCTAAAATTTTGTCTTTAGTTAAATTTAATTTATTTTCTACTCTTGTCATGTCCAAGGAAAATGAAGGATCGCAACACACAGGAATTTCAATATTTTTGTTATTTATCTTTTGTGCCTCAGCCACATCAAGTTTTTCAATTTTGTCTTTAATTTCTTTATAATTTGTTACTTTAAGATCATATGAAATAATCAATTTATTATATGAAGGTGTAAGATTGTTAATTCCTTCAATATTTATTTCCTTGATAGTGTTAAAATATTTAATTACTTCAGAGTTAATCTTTTTATTAACCTCAGTTCCAAAATCACAGTAAAGAGCTGCGTCACCAAGATTTAATATATTTTTTATCATGCCATGTTATACTTCAACAATGGAGACTATGGAAATTAATATAAATTGTGATTTAGGTGAAAAATCTAAACATCATTCTAATAAGTATGATCCAGATTTACTTGAAATAGTAAATTCAGCTAATGTTGCTTGTGGATATCACGCTGGTGATGTTTCTACTATGCACGATGTAGTTCAAATATCAAAAAAAAATGGTGTAAGTATAGGTGCGCATCCATCGTTTAATGATCCTGAAAATTTTGGAAGAGAAAGAATGAACCTAAATAGTTCTGAAATTAAAAAATTAATTTATGATCAATATGATATTTTACAAAAAATTTCTATTCAACATGGTCAAAATGTAACTCATATAAAGCCACACGGAGCATTAAATAATATGGCCTGCGAAGATATTGAGTTAGCAACAACTCTAGCCAATGCGATAAATGAAATCAGTAAAGATTTGATTTATCTGGTTCCAACAGGATCAAAAATGGAAGAGGCTGCAAAAAAACTTAATATGAAAATTGCATGTGAAATTTTTGCAGATAGAAATTATGAGGATGATGGAAATTTAGTTTCAAGAAAAAAACCACATGCTTTAATTACTGATCCAGAAGAAGCTAAAAAACATGTGTTAAATATGGTTAAAAATCAGTCACTTAATTGTCACAGTGGAAAACAGATACCTTGTGAAATTGACTCAGTATGCATACATGGAGATAATGAAAGTTCATTAGCTACAGCTAAATCTATTAAAAATAATTTACTAGATAATGGACTTAAATTAAAACCTTTAAATTTAATGGAGAAATTCTTGTAATGATAAAAAAAATTTTATTAACTTTTTCAATTTTAACTTTACTCTCAACAAACTCTTATTCTGCAGGTTCAAGCGATGATAGTTCAAGTAAAGTAAAATCAAATTATGACAAAGCAGTATCATTAATTAAAACTGCTAAAAAATATGAAAAGAAAGGTAAATTAGAAAAGGCAAAAAAAAGATATGAAAAAGCTAAAAATTTACTAATCAAATCAAATGATAAAAAACCACTTCAAGCTGATACCTTAAACTATCTTGGTTTCACAACTAGAAAACTAGGAGATTATGAAAACGGTGAAAAATATTATCTTTTAGGTTTAGAAATTAATCCAAATCATGTTGGAATTAACGAATATTTAGGTGAGCTGTATGTAGTGACTAATAGACTAGATTTAGCAAAAGAAAGATTAAAAATATTAGAAAGCTGCAATTGTGATGAATATACTGAATTAAAAGAAATTATTGAGGGTACTAAAAAATCTAAATACTAATCTTTATGCTTGATATCCAAGATCCAATTGAAGCAAGAAAAGTAATAAGAGATAATAAATACACAGAACAGACAGCAGGATCTGCAAATAAATATGTTCAGGGAAATCTTTGTATTCTCCCAAGTAAGTATGCAATGGATTTTGCATCTTTTTGTCAAAAAAATCCAAAGCCTTGTCCATTGATTGGTTTTGGGACTAAAGGGGATCCCTCATTAAAAGATTTGGGCGATATAGATATTAGAACTGATGTTCCTCAATACAGAATTTGGGAAAAAGGAAAACTGATTGATGAACCTTATGATATTAAAAAATATTGGAATGAAGATTTAACAACCTTCGTTTTAGGTTGCTCTATGTCTTTTGAGCTACCATTAATTGAAGCAGGAATACCCATACAACATATTGAAAATAATACTATTGTACCAATGTATCGAACATCAATTGATTGCGAACCAGCGGGACAATTTTCTGGAAAACTTGTAGTATCAATGAGACCTCTGAATTCAAAAGATGCAATTAGATCAATACAAATCAGTTCTAGATTTCCAGCAGTGCATGGCGCACCCATACATTTAGGTGATCCAGACAAGATAGGTATAAAAGATATTATGAAACCAGAATATGGAGATCCACCAAGAACGATAAAGAATGATGAAATTCCAGTTTTCTGGGCTTGTGGGGTAACACCTCAATCAGTTTTGGAAAATTCAAAACCTGATTTTTGTATCACTCATAGTCCTGGAAAAATGCTTATCACTGATAAGTTAAATAACGATTTGGCTGCACTGTAATTAATTTCCTAAGAAAATTTTTGTTACTTTATCATTATCAATAAGATCTTTTGATTTTCCACCGATAACTAATCTTCCACTTTCCAATACATAGCCTCTATCAGCCATACTAAGTGCAAGTCTCACATTTTGTTCTACAAAGAGAATTGAAATTCCTTCTTTAACAATATTTTTAAATATCTTTATTAAATCTTTCATAACCATAGGTGATAAACCCAAAAAAGGTTCATCAACCATTAATAGTTTTGGTAAACCCATCATACCTCTTGCAATTGCAAGCATTTGTTGCTCACCCCCTGACATAGTTTTGGCGAGTTGATTTGACCGTGTCTCTAATTTTGGAAAAATTTTATATATTTTTTCTAAAGAATTAAATAATTCATCTTTTGCTTTTGGGTGCCAAGCACCAAGTAATAAATTTTGCTTTACTGTTAAGTGTGGAAAAACTCTTCTTCTTTCAAGTACATGCGAGATACCCAGCTCGGTTCTTTTATATGTTGGTATGTTAGAAATTAAATGATTTTCGAAATTAATTGTGCCGTTTCTGTGCTCAACTAAATTACTGATAGTATTTAATATAGTGCTCTTACCAGAGCCATTTGGACCAAGTAGAGCAACCATTTCAGCTTTATTTACTTTAATTGAAACGTCCCAAATAACTTGAAAATCATCATACAAAACATCAATATTTTTTATATCAAGCAGCATCGAAAGTTCCTAAGTAAGAATCTATTACTTCTTTATTTTTTTGGATCTCCTTTGGAGTTCCAAAAGCAATTCTTTTACCTTGATCCAAAGCCAAAACATTGTCAGAAATTTCCATAATTATATTAATATTATGTTCAATTGTAATTATGGTTACTCCAGTTTTTTTAAGTTTTTTTATAAGTTCAACCAAACCAGGAATTGTTTTTTGATCAACTCCACCTGTTACTTCATCCATTAAAAGTAGTTTAGGTTCTATTGCCATTGCTCTTGCCATCTCTAGTCTCTTTCTTTGCCCAGTTGATAGCTCTTTTGCAAAATGATGTCTTTTTTCAATCAAATCTACAAAGTCAATAATTTCAAGAGCCCTGTCCCTAGCTTTTTTTATATTCTGCTCTTTAACAAAAGCTCCAATCATAACATTTTCAAGCAAGGTTTGATCAGCAAAAGGTTTGAGTTTTTGAAAAGTTCTACCTACTCCTAAATTGCTAATTTTGTCAGGACTTAAACCAAAAATATTTTTTTCAAAAAAATTTACTTTTCCAGTATCAGCTTTTGTGTAACCTGTAATTAAATCAAATAAAGTTGATTTACCAGCACCATTAGGTCCAATAATTCCAAGTATACTTCCTTGATCTACGTTAAATGAAATATCATCATTTGCTTTTATTCCTCCAAAAGACCTGCTTAAATTTTCTACTGATAATATTATCATCTTTGTTTTTTTCTTTCCAAAATATCTTTGGGAATGAAGGAAATGAGACCATTAGGCCTAAACACACAAATAATCATTAAAATTAATCCATATAAAATTAAATCAACTGCGCCTCCAGTTCCTCCTAAATAAATTCTCGAATATTCAGAAATTGGTATAAGAATAGAAGCACCAACAATAGGACCCCAAACATTTCCTATACCACCCAGAACTGTGATCAATAAAACTATAATTGATATTTCAATATTAAAAACTCTATCAGGATCAATGATTAAAATATATTGAGCAAACAAACTTCCCATTGGTGCCATGATCATTGCTGAAATGACATAGGCAATAATTTTATAATTTGAAACATTAATACACAAACTTGAAGCTGCTTGTGGATCATCTCTTACTGCTCTTAGTCGGTAACCTAATTTAGACCTACTTAAAACCCATACAGCAAAAAAAGAAATTAAGAAAAAAACTAAAAAAATATAATAATAAGGAAGCTTGCTGCTATGAAATTGAAGAGCTGTCCAAGAATCTTCTGGGGTCATCGTAACCCATAAACCAGAAGCAGCGCCTACTAAGTCCCACCTTTGAAAAACTACTTGAAAACTTATGCCGATTAATAACGTTGCAATTGCAAAATAATGACCGCTTAATCTTAACATGGGGATACCAATTAAAACTGCAAAAACTCCTGAGATAAACATTCCAAAAAATATACTTATCCATGGTGTTATCCCGTACTCCATATAAAAAAATGAAGTTGCATATGCGCCAATACCAAAGAACGCTCCATGACCTAAACTAATTTGGCCAGAAAAACCTGCTATTACATTCCACGATTGAGCCATAACTGCATGCATAAAAATCATTATAAATAAGTGAAGATAAAAAGAATTTAAACCAACTAATGGTAAAGCTAATAAAAGAACAACTAAGCCAACAATTATGGATATAATTTTGTTGTTCGTATTCCAAAGTGGTTCAGATTTTGCAGCTATCAATTTATCCATTAATACCTACCAAACAAACCTTGCGGTTTATAAATTACAACTAATAAGTAAATTACAAAAACATATAAAAGTTTAAATGATGGATCTATGAGTAATCCGCCTAGAGATTCTACCAATCCAATTATAATTCCAGCATACAAACATCCTATGATGCTTCCAAATCCTCCAAGCGCAACAGCAACAAATGCAAATAAAGCAAAATTTATCCCCACATCGGTAAAGATAAAAAAATAATTTGCCATCATACCCCCTGCAACACCTACACAACCAAGTCCTATTGCCCATCCAATTGCAAACATTTTGTTTGATGGAATACCTAAAACTTCTGCTGCGTGCCTATCTTGAGCTGTTGCCTGCAAAGCTAATCCAGTTTCTGTTTTGGTAACAAATAAATATAATCCTATAAAAGCAACTAAACAAACAACACTCGCATAAAGTTGTGGTTGTCCAATAAACACTGAACCTAATTCTATTCGACCCTCCAATAAAGGTTTATCAACATTTCTAAAATCAGGAGTCCATAATAATTGTGCAATTGATCTTATGAAAATTGACAATCCAAAAGTTGCACATATTTGAATTAACATTTTAGCTTTTAAAATATATCTAATTAAAAAATAGTGGGTAATCACACCACAGAAAGCCATTAATAAAATAGTTATAGGAATAGAAAAAAGTGGATCTAAACCAAATAATGACCAAAGCCAAAAAGATGAAAACATAGATAACATCAAGTGCTCTCCATGAGCAAAATTAACTATTTCCATCAATCCAAAAATTAAACTTAGACCTGCTGCAATTAATGCATAGATCAAGCCCATCATTAATCCAGTAACTATTGCTTGAAGAATAATTTCAGAAGTCATTTCAGTATTTAATCATCTATATATAGGCAATTATTTATTAAATAAACATATCTTAATTATAATAATTCTTATCTGATTTTTAAAAAGTAAATCATTGAATTGAAATCTCATATGGTATTAAAATGTTATTTTAAAAAACAAATACGAGGGGAAATAAATGAAAAAATTAGTTCTTACAGTATTCACTTTTTTATCATTAGTTTTTGCACCTGTTATCAGTTATGCAGATGATGTTAAAATTGGAGTACTTTATCCGCTAACTGGGCCTGTTGCTCAAGTTGGTAAGGATGCTGTTGCAGCTGTTAAAACTGCTTTAGATATCATTAACAATAGTCATAATATTCCAGGTATGCCACTGGCAAAAGATGCTGGTTTAAAAGGTTTAGGTGGTGGAAAAATATCTATTGTTGTCGGTGACCACGGTGGAAAGCCTGATGTTGGTGTTGGTGAAACAGAAAAAATGCTTAATTCTGATAAGGTTCATGCAATGTTTGGAGCTTACTACTCATCTGTAACAGGTGCAGCGAGTCAGGTTTCTGAAAGAGCAGGAATACCTTGGGTTAACGGAGAGTCTACGTCTCCTAAATTAACTACTAGAGGATTTAAATATTTCTTTAGAGTTACACCTCATGATGGTGAGTTTACTCAATTAATGTTTGAATTTATGAATGATTTTAATTCAAAAAATAGCAACAAGTTAAACACACTTGGTATTATTCATGAAGACACACTATGGGGATCAGATAGTGGTGGAACTCAAAGCAAAATGGCTAAAGATCAAGGTTTTAAAGTTGTAGAAAAAATAAGTTATAAAGCAAAAACAACTACTCTAAGTTCTGAAGTACAAAGATTGAAAGCAAAAAACCCAGATGTGTTATTGCCTTCATCTTATACAGCTGATGCTTATTTATTTTTAAATACAGCTAAAGAACTTGATTATAACCCAAAACTTTTAGTTGCTCAAAATGCTGGTTACACAGATCCTAAGTTTATAGCTACTATGGGAAGCAAGGCTGAAGGTGTGATTACTAGATCACCTTTTAACACTGACTTAGCAACTACTATCCCAATGATTGGAACGGTAAATGATCTTTTCAAAACACATTCGGGTGGAAGAGATTTATCTGATGTGCCTGCTAGAGCATTTACTGGATTTATGGCTTTAGCTAATGCAATCAATAACGCAGGATCTACTGACCCTGAAAAAATCAGACAAGCATTGGTTAATCTAGATATGTCATCTGACTCTCTAATTGTTCCTTATAGAGGAATTAAATTTGGTGCTGATGGTCAAAATGAAAAAACAAGAGGTATTTTAATGCAAGTTCAAGGCGGAAAATACTGTACTGTTTATCCATTTGAGCTAGCTGCATGTAAATTACAGTACCCAATGCCTACCTGGTCTCAAAGATAGGTTTTAATATTATTTAAGGCGATCATTAATTTGATCGCCTTTTTTTTATTCTTTTGATTGAAATATTAAAAATTTAAAATATTATTTAACTATCTTGATAGAAGAAGGCATAATATTACTACAAATTATATTCATAGATATTATCTTAGCTGCAGATAATGCTATTATAATTGGATTGATAGCCGCTAACTTTGTTCCAAAATATAGAAAACAAATAATTTTATGGGGTGTTGCTGGTGCTCTCGTCTTTAAAGTTATTTTTGCAATATTTGCTACCTACCTTTTTGAATTTTACTTCATAAAAATTTTAGGAGGATTACTTTTAATTTGGATTGTTAATGATCTTAGAAAAGATTTAGTTGAAATGAAAAATAAGGTTAAAGCTCCAACTAAAAAAGCTAAGTCACCATCTTATATAAACAGTATATACAAAGTATTATTTGCAGACATTACTATTAGTTTTGATAATGTAATTGGAGTAGTTGGTGCAGCTAAGGGTTATTTTGGGTTTATGATTTTTGGCCTTGTTTTATCGGTAGTTCTTACGGGAGCTCTTGCTACATATATGGCAAATTACATACAAAAACATATCTGGATTGCGTATGTAGGATTAATCTTTATTTTAATAGTTGGATTGCAATTAATAATTGGTGGATTAGTTGATTTAGAAATACTTAAAATTAACGAAGAATTTATTAAATATTTTTAATTAATATGAGTGTTTCTTAAGTGGAAATTTCTTTTTTCTAACATCTCCAGCATAGCTAGCTACAGCTTTTGTCATCTCTTTTCTAATATTAAAATATCTTTTAACAAATCTAACGTTTATTGGATTAAGTCCAATTAAATCATCAAATACTAAAATTTGTCCATCACAATTTTTTGATGCACCGATTCCAATAGTTGGAATATTAACTTTTTTTGTAACCATTTTAGATAATGATGTTTCGACACACTCTAATACAATTGAAAAAACTCCTGCTGATTGTAATAATTCTGCATCTTTTATAATTTTATTTCTTTCCAAAATCTTTTTACCTTTAAATTTAAATGTTTTATCTGATTGAGGCAGTAGTCCTAAGTGTCCCATTACAGGAATATTATTTTTAGTTAAAAGTTTAACAATTTTATGAATTTTTTTTCCACCTTCTAGTTTAACTGCATCACATTTTGTATTTGAAATTATTTTTTTTGCATTTTTAAGAGCTTCTTTAGAATTTCTATATGTGTTGTGTGGCATATCAACAACCATTAAGCTTTTTTTAATTCCCATTCTAACACTTTTAGAATGTTCTATCATTGTCTTTAGGCTTACTTGTCTTGTTGATTTATAATTATATAAAACTGAACCAAGCGAGTCTCCTACTAGAATTATATCGCAAAACTTATCTAAGATTGAAGCAACATTTTTTGAATAAGCAGTTAAACTAACAATCTTTGATTTATTTTTTTTTTTAATTATATCTTGTATTTTCTTTTTCATCGACTTACCAAGAGCCGGTATTTTCCATTGAAGCCCAAGGTTCTTTCGGCTCTAAATTTCCTTCTTGAAGTATTTCAATTGAAATTTTGTCTGGAGATCTAACAAATGCCATGTGACCATCTCTTGGTGGTCTATTAATTGTATAGCCCATATCCATTAATCTTTGACAAGTTTCATAAATATTATCTACTCTGTAAGCAAGATGACCAAAATTTCTTGAACCTTCTCCAAGTTCATCTCCATCCCAATTATATGTTAGTTCAATTTCTGCTTTTTCATCATTTGGAGCAGCAAGAAAAACTAAAGTGAACCTACCCTTTTCGTTTTCCATTCTTCTTGTTTCTTTCAAGCCTAATCCATCGCAAAAAAATTTTAGTGATTGATTAATATCTTTAACTCTGATCATTGTGTGTAAATATTTCATAAGATTAATTTATAGTTTAAAATTACTCTAATTCAATACTTCTAAATTTTATTTACTAAGTTCATTTTGAATTGCTAATTTTAGCCATCCAATCCTTTGCCAAAGAAGTCGAATTTCGTTTGTCGTATTCTGATAAACAATAGAAAGTTAAATCTAAACTAAAATAAACACATGCTAGTAAGCTTAATTTTATTAGTTGGGTGTCACTTAAATCGTGCATTTTTTGAATATGACGAATAAATACAGCATCAGACCAAATATGTTGTGACGGAAGGTTTTTATTATCATTTAAAACGATTGGTTTAAGAGCTCTTCCCGCTAATCCTAAAAATTTATTAAACATTATATCATGCTGACTTAAATAATTACAAACATCTCCAAACAAAGGTTGATTTTCATAATGTTGCACAAACTCCACCTCGCAAACTATTTTTAAAACATCTTTAAGAGCATTTGACCCCCCTTTAAAAACATCTAATTCAGCTCCTTGAACATCTATCTTTATAAAATCAATATTTTGAACATCATGTTTATCTATAAAATAATCTAAACTTATAGTGTCTATTTCAGTTTCTTCTTTAAGGTAAGCTACCTCAAAATTATTATACAATTTAATTAAGTTCTCATTAGGTTTGTACAAACTAGAACACATAGGATGTTGTGTTATATATAATTTTCTTTTTTCGTTAGATTTGCCTAAAGCGTAAGGATAATATTTAACTCCTTTTGATGAATTAGAATTCATTTTTTCACAAACTGCTTTATCTAATTCAAATCCAATAATTTTACTTGAGGGAAAATAATCTAAAAGTTCATAAAAAGGTTCTTTTTCATTTTGTATTTGAACCGCTCCAATTTCAATTATTGTAAAATTAATTTTAATGTTGGTAAGTTTAATATGCTCAACAAGTACATTTAAAGCTTTATTCATTCTAACTCAATCGTACTAGGTGGTTTTGAAGTAATATCATAAACAACTCTATTAATTCCTCTAATACTATTCACTATTTGATTTGAAATTGTTTCCATAAAAGACTTTTTAAACTCATAAAAGTCTGCTGTCATTCCATCTTCAGAGGTAATAGCTCTAAGTAAACATAAGTACTCATAAGTTCGATTATCTCCCATAACACCTACAGTTTTAACGGGTAGTAAAGCTGCATATGCTTGCCAAATTTTATGATAAAGGCCATGATCCTTTAGAGCTTGAATAAAATAATAATCAGCTTCCTTAAGTATTTTTATTTTATCATTTGTAATTAAGCCAGGCATTCTAATAGCTAAACCAGGTCCTGGAAATGGATGTCTTGAAATAATATCCTTGCTTAAATTTAATTCTAAACCCAATTTACGAACTTCATCTTTAAAGAGAAACTTTAAAGGTTCAACAAGTTTTAGTTTCATCTTTTTTGGAAGTCCCCCTACATTGTGGTGTGACTTAATTTTGGATGTTTGACTACCTGTTACTGATTTACTTTCAATTAAATCTGGATAAAGAGTTCCTTGAGCTAAAAATTTTACATCTTTTATTTTTTTTGCATATCTTTCAAATATTTTTATAAAAAGATTACCAATAATTTTTCTCTTTTTTTCAGGGTCAGAAACATTATGAAGTTTTTTTAAAAATTCTTTTTCTGCATTTACATAAATTAAATTCATTTTTAGGCGCTTTTTAAAAGTCTGCACAACCTGTACTTCTTCATTTTTTCTCAAAAGACCTGTGTTTACAAAAATACAATATAGTTTTTTACCAACAGCTTTATTAAGTAATTGGGCAACTACACTACTATCAACACCACCTGACAAAGCACAAATTACTTTTTCTGATCCGACTTGATCTTTAACTTCCTTAATAAGTTGAATTTTTTGATCTTTAGAAGACCAATTACGTTTAATTTTACAAATTAAAAAAATAAAATTACTTATAAGTTTTTTACCATTTTCAGTATGTGTTACTTCTGGATGAAATTGTATTCCATAAAAATTTTTTAATTTATTTTCTACAATTGCAAATTTTGAATTATTGCTAGAAGCTATTACTTTGAAGTTTTTTGGAAGTCTTGATACCTGATCGGCATGACTCATCCAAACTTTTTTAGATTTTTGTTTATTAAAAAAATTCTTGATTAATAGACTTCCATTTTTTTTATATATATTTGCTAGTCCAAATTCACGATGCTTTGATTGTTTTACCCTACCTCCATTTAGCTTAGAAAGTATTTGGTGGCCAAAACAAATACCTAAAATAGGAATTCCTAAATCTATAATTTTTTTATCAAATGAATATTTATTTATTTGATAAACATTTAACGGTCCTCCAGACAAAATTATTCCTTTAATAGTCTGATCAATATCTTTTAGTTTTATTTTTTTATGACTTATGATCTCTGAAAAAACACCCAATTCTCTTATTCTTCTTGCAATTAGTTGGGTAAATTGAGAGCCAAAATCTATAATTATGATTTTATTAAGATTATGATCAAGACTCATTATCTGGTTCTATATTTTTAAGAGACTTTTCAATTTCATCGTTTTCTTTACATAATTTTTTACAAACTTTTACAAATGTTTGAGACAGATCTTTGACTCTTGAATAATTTGATTTATCTAAAGCTATTTTCATCAACATTAAAATAACTTCCTCATTATTTGGCTCTATCAATAATGCTGTATTTAAATTATATTCTTCTTTTCTCTGATTTTCCTCATGATTATAAATTTTTGCTAAATATAGATAGGATTTAGCGTCCTTTGGATTAAAAACAATATTTCGTTCTAAAAGAAATCGTGCATCATCATACTCTTTTTCTTGATACATTTTTAATGCTTCTTCAAAAAAGTTTTCTTTACTTGAGGCAATATTTGCTGAAAAAACTAAAAAAAATATTAGAATAATTATTTTAAAAATTTTATTCATTAATATTTACTATCATTTTTAACCATATCTACGTTATGAACCATGCTTTCATAAAATCCTGCTTTAGTAATTTTAACAAAGTTTGGTTTTAATCTTAGTTTTAGAATATTTTTCGAACCAAGATAGCCCATGGATGATCTTAGTCCACCTATTAATTTATAAATGATACTTTCAACATCACCTTTATATTTTGAAAATCCCTCAACACCTTCTGGAACATATTTTGATGTATCTTTTTGTTTTGTTTGAAAATATCTGTCTGCTGACCCTTTGTTCATCGCTCCTATCGAACCCATTCCCCGAAAGCTTTTAAATAATTTTCCATTTTTTTTAATCAATTTTCCTGGTGCTTCATCAGTGCCTGCAAATAATGATCCTATCATTACAGCATCAGCTCCTGCTGCAAATGCTTTTGCAAGATCTCCTGAATATTTTATTCCTCCATCCGAAATAATTTTTACATTTTTATTTTTTAATCCATTTCTTACTGACAATATTGCGCTCAACTGTGGTACACCAATTCCAGCAACTAATCTTGTTGTACAAATTGATCCTGGGCCAATTCCAACTTTAATAATATCTACACCTAATTTAATTAGAAATTTTGCAGCTTCTGGTGTTGCTATATTTCCAGCACATAAAGCAACTCGTTTATTTTTAAATCTTTTAATAAATTTAATTATCTCTCCCACTTTTTTAGTATGTCCATGAGCAGTATCGACTACTATTAAATCAACATCTTCTTTAATTATTGCTTCAGCTCTCTTAAATTCATTTGGTCCAGCTCCTACTGCGGCACCAACTAATAATTTTTGTTTTTTTACCTTTTTAATCTCTAAAATTTGATTTTTAATATCTAAGTTTCTATGAATAACTCCTATTCCTCCTGATTTTGCAATAGCAATTGCCATTTTACTCTCGGTAACTGTATCCATTGCGGATGACAATAAAGGAATTTTAAGCTTAAGGTTTTTGGTTAATTGAGTAGCTGTATTAACTTCGGAAGGTAATATCTCTGAGTACTTCGGAGCTAGTGTTACATCATCAAAGGTAAGTGCTTCTTTTATAGGAACCATAATCTTTTATATACGATTCCTTTGAAAATTAAAGTCTCTATCTAAGCTTGCTGCAAATTATAAAACTTTCCTTAGAGTCTTTTCTGCTAGATTTTGGTTTAAAAACCTTAACTTCTTTAAAATATTTTTTTCCTTCTGCGACTATTTCGTTAAATGTTCCACCCATGAATATTTTTGAAATGAAATAACCGTTGTTCTTTAATTGATCTTTTGCAAAAAACATTGCTTCTTTGCATAGTTCTCCTGTTTGAATAGAGTCTATATTTTTAATACCAGTCGTATTTACAGCCATATCTGACATAACAACATCTATTTTATCTTTAATATGTTTTTTAATTTCGTCTTGAATGCCTTCTTCAGTAAAATCACCTTGGATTTGAACAGTATTACCAATAGGCTCCATTTCTTTTAAATCTATTGATATTAATCTACCACTTTTTGCTACTTTTACTGCATATTGAGACCAACTGCCTGGAGCTGCCCCTATGTCTATAACTGAAATACCTCCTTTAAAAATTTTAAATTTATCGTCTATTTCAATTAATTTATAAGCAGATCTTGCCCTATAACCGTCTACCTTTGATTGTCTTACATAGGTATCTCGTCTTTGTTTGTTAACCCAATTTTTAGAAATCTTATTTTTTTTCAATTAACTATTGAACCTTAAGCTTTTACTCAGAGTTTTTCCTTCAAGTGATTTAATATCTATTTTTATTTCTTTATTTAGCCTCATGTCTTTTTTATCTTTCCAGATACCTGCTGCTAAATGCATTATTCCAATTTTGTAATTTGGTAAATAGGGTTCAACAAATGTTGAATTTTCTTCATCAAATTTTGGTAGAAGGTTACTTGTTATCCAATTACAATTTAAAGGTAAAAATTCTGTTTCAACATCATCTATATAAACAGACATATTCATTGCTAATTGTTCAGAACCAAATATATCGCCACCTTTTAATGTTAATTTTAAATTTTCTTGCCAAATTTTCCAAATTTTTGAGTCTTTTTCTAAAGAAAAAACTCCAATATTGATATGTGGTGCAAACGCTAATTTTCTAGCTTTCAGGTAGCCAAGTTTTGATTTAACTGCGTGTTTAAAATTTTGAGATTTAATAATTGCTAACTTTCCAAAAATCCAACTAACCTTCGATGTTATTTTATAGCCAGGACCAATAGTTTGCGTGATACCTAATTTATTATTATCACATGCTTTAAAATACAATTCCACAGACTCCCAATCATTCACCCATGCATCACAATCAATCCATAAGTATTTTTCATAATTAGGAAAGTATTTTGGCAAGAATGCTCTGGAGACTTGGCTTTTAAGCCATTCTCTTCCTTTAACTTTGGAATCCGGTACTTCTATATCCCACTCTGCTTGTTTTATTTCATCTACTTTTTGACTAAGTTTAGATTTTTGATCTTCTGTCAAACCAGCATCTAAGATACAAATCGATGTTTCTTCACTATTTTTGAAGCTTTTTATTGAGTCAATTAATTCATTTAATAGTTCAAAATAATTAGAGTCTGCTAATGATACAATAACTTTTGATTTCATCACAATACATCTTCTAAATCATCATCTTCGTTGGAAATTTCATCCTTGTTATTTCTTTTATTTTTTAAATAATGAAAAAAACTTATTGGAAGTAATAATAGGTAAACTGCTACACTTACTGAAATAGCCTTGAATGGATAAATTAATAATAGCCCAAAAAAGAGTACAATACCAAATAGAAGGAAAATTGTTGTTTTTCTTGGTATGACTATTTTTTTAAAAGAGTAAGTTGGAAATTTACTTATCAACAACATTGATGTCACTACAAAGGCTACTGGAACTAATATTTGATAGTTGATTTCTATATAATTAAATCCACTTAAATAAATTATTAGAGGGGATAAGACTAAAATTCCTCCTGAAGGAGAAGGAACACCCTCAAAAAAATTATCTCTCCATGAAGGTTCTTGATTAGAATTAATATTAAATCTAGCCAATCTTAATGCAACACAAATTACATATACTAAACATAGCAACCAACCTAGTCTTCCCAAAGAATTTAATATCCAAAAATACATAATAAACGCAGGTGCTACTCCAAAACTTATCATATCAGTAAGCGAGTCTAATTCTTTGCCAACCTTAGATGTAGCATTTATTAATCTAGCTATTCTACCATCTAATCCATCTATCAATGCTGCAAACATAATTGCTATAATTGCCATTTCAAATTCTCCACTAAAAGCAAATCTTATTGATGTTAATCCAATACAAACACCAATTAAGGTTAGCATATTGGGTAAAATCATCCTTACATTTTTTTTATCTGAAATAATTTTTAAATTAGGTTTCGGCTGTTCCATTATTATTTTCTTGCTATTAAAGTTTCACCTGAAATTGTTTTTTGTCCTACTTTAACAAGAGGTTCATAGTTCTCATAAAAAACATCGGCACGACTACCAAACCTTATCATACCAATTCTGTCACCTTGATTTAAATTTTGGTCATTATTTGTTTCACAAACAATTCTTCTTGCAATCAAGCCTGCTATTTGAACAACTATTATATCATTTCCACTATTATCTTTTATTTTATAATAATTTCTTTCATTATCTTCACTAGCTTTATCTAAAGACGCATTAAAAAATTTTCCTGGTTTATATAAAATTTGTTCTACTTTTCCTGAGCATGGAGTTCTATTTACATGACAGTCAAAAACATTCATGAATATACTTATTTTCTTAAATCTTTTATTTTCCAAACCAACTTCTTTTGGCCCATCAACTTCTTCAACTTTAATCACTTCGCCGTCTGCTGGACTAACTAAATAGTTATCGTCTTCAATGATGACTCTCTCAGGGTCTCTAAAAAAATAATATACCCAAATTGTTAACAGCAAACCAATTGCTCCTAGAAAACTGCTAAAGGATAATAAGATAATAGTTATAAATCCTGCTATAACTAAAAATTTATAACCTTCTGCATGTATCGGTGGAAATATTTTACTAAACATATTCTTCTATTTGCTAATTTTTGATTAATATGTATATAAACCAATCAAATTCAATTAATAAGATAAATTTATTTTAATGAGTAAAATCAAGGTTATTAATCCAGTCGTTGAGCTAGACGGTGATGAAATGACTCGTATTATATGGGATTTCATTAAGAATAAGCTTATACTTCCTTATCTAGACATTGGTATCAAATATTACGACCTTGGTATGAAAAGTAGGGATCATACAGATGATCAAATCACCATAGACTCAGCAAATGCCATAAAGAAAATTGGTGTTGGAATTAAATGTGCAACAATTACTCCTGATGAAGCTCGTGTTGAAGAATTTGATTTAAAGAAAATGTGGAGATCTCCTAACGGAACTATAAGAAACATTATAGGTGGTACAGTTTTTAGAGAGCCTATTATATGTAAAAATATTCCAAAACTAGTTCCTTCTTGGACTGATCCAGTAGTCATAGGAAGGCACGCTTTTGGAGATCAATATAGAGCAACAGATTTTAAAGTTCCTGGAAAAGGCAAAATGGAAGTTAAGTGGACATCTGAAGATGGAAAAGATGAAATAAAATATGAAGTATTTAACTTCACAGGTCCTGGTGTAGCGCTTTCAATGTACAATTTAGATAAATCAATTGAAGATTTTGCAAGATCCTGCTTCAGCTATGGATTAATAAAAAAATGGCCAGTTTATATGTCTACAAAGAATACAATTTTAAAAAAATACGATGGTAGATTTAAAGACATATTCCAAGAAATTTTTGAGAATGAATATGAAGAAGATTTTAAAAAAAATAATCTAACTTATGAACACAGATTAATTGATGACATGGTTGCTTGCGCAATGAAATGGAGTGGTAAATATATTTGGGCTTGCAAAAATTATGATGGTGATGTTCAATCTGATACAATGGCTCAAGGTTATGGTTCCTTAGGACTAATGACCAGTACATTGCTAACACCTGATGGAAAAGTAATGGAGGCAGAAGCTGCTCATGGAACAGTTACAAGACATTATAGAATGCATCAACAAGGAAAAGAAACTTCAACAAACCCAATTGCATCTATTTTTGCTTGGACAAGAGGATTAGCTCATAGAGGAAAGCTTGATTCTAATAATGAATTAATTAAGTTTGCCCAAACAATTGAAAAAGTTTGTATTGAATGTGTCGAAAATGGAGCAATGACAAAAGATTTAGCAATACTTATTGGTCCTTCAAGCAAATATTTAACTACAAATCAATTTTTAGATGAAATTGATGGTAATCTTAAAAAGAAATTAAATTAAAGACTTAAGTTTTTCAAAAGCCTCATCAATCTTTGATTGATCTTGGCCACCAGCTTGAGCAAAATCTTTTCTACCTCCACCACCTTGGCCTCCAATAATCTCTGATCCTACTTTTACAAATTTAACTGCATCAAACTTGTCTATTAAATTTTCAGTAACACCTACTGCAATTCCAACTTTCTCATCTTTGCTTGCAAAAACTATTACAATTCCGTCACTTAATTCTTTTTTACCTTTATCAACAAGTTTTCTTAATTCTTTTGGAGGAAGTCCATCAACTTTTTGAAGTCTTATTTTAACTTCATTTATTTCTTCATCTTTAATAATATTTTTTGATTTATCATCCAAAATTGAATTAACAGAAATTGTCTCCAATTGTTTTGATAAATTCTTAATTAGCGTTTTTTGATCTGACTGATCTAAATTTGGTTTTCCTCCTAATTTAGTTATTTGTTCTGTTAACTCAGTAATAAGTTCATCATTCTTTTCAGATGAAATATTTAATAACTTTTCTTTATTATTTAAATAATCGTCTAATTGCTTGTCTCTTAAAGCTTCAATTCTTCTTACACCCGCAGCAATAGAAGATTGGCTAATTATCTTGAATTTACCTATATCACCTGTATTTTTTACGTGTGTTCCTCCACAAAGTTCTGTTGAAAAATATTTTCCATCTTCATCTCCCATAGAAAGAACTCTAACCTCTTCTCCGTATTTTTCTCCAAATAAGGCTAAAGCGCCATTTTTAACTGCCTCATCAGGTGTCATTAATCTTGTTTTTACATCAGAATTTTTAGAAACCATTGAGTTAACAAAATTTTCAATCTTTTCAATTTCTTCATTCAAAATAGGTTTCATATGACTAAAATCAAATCTTAATCGACTTGGCTCAACTAATGAGCCTTTTTGAGTTACGTGAGCTCCTAATACTCTTCTTAAAGACTCATGTAACAAATGGGTAGCAGAATGATAAGATCGAGTATCATTCCTTCTTTCAACATTTATCTTTAATTCAACACTATCTTCTAACTTAATCGATCCACTAACAACTTTTCCATAATGAACAAATAAATCTCCAAGTTTCTTTTGGACATCTGTTACTTCAAATTTGAAATCATTTGTTGTTATGGTGCCTGTATCACCTACTTGACCACCAGACTCACCATAAAATGGAGTTTGATTTACTACTATCATTCCCTCATCATCCTTTAATAAAATTGAAACTTCTTTGTGATTTTTTAACAAACATTTTACAACACCCTCCGATTGATCATTTTCATAACCAAGAAATTCTGTTGCACCAATTTTTTCTTTAATACCATACCAAATTTTTTCGATTGCACTATCTCCAGAACCTTTCCAATTTTTTCTAGCTAATTCAATACTCTCTCTCATTAAAACGCCAAATCTTTCTTTGTCAAATTCTAGTGATTTTGATTTTAAAATATCTTCTGTTAAATCAATGGGAAAACCATAGGTTTCATAAAGTTTGAACGCTATATCACCTGGTAAAACTTTATCTATCTTTGAAATTTCTTCATTTAAGATTTTAATCCCTCGATCTAGAAGAACTAAAAACTTTTCCTCTTCCATTTTTAAAGTTTCTTTAATTAAAGACTCGGCCCTAACTAGTTCAGGATAGTTACCTGACATTTCATTTTTAAGTGTATCAAATAAATTAAAAAAAACTGGGTCTTTAGATCCAAGCAAATGTGAATGTCTCATTCCTCTTCTCATTATTCTTCTAAGGACATACCCTCTACCTTCATTAGAAGGTAGTACACCTTCTGCAATTAAAAAAGCACTAGCTCTTAAATGATCTGCAATAACTCTAAAGCTTGATTGATTAGATTGATCTTGTTTAATCTTAATAATTTCTGAAGCTGAGCTTATAATTTTTTTAAAATGATCTGTTTCATAATTATCATGTGTTCCTTGCAATAAAGCTGCAACTCTTTCTAGGCCCATTCCAGTGTCAACAGACGGTTTTGGAAGATCAATTCTTTTATCTTTTGAAATTTGTTCGAATTGCATGAAAACTAAATTCCATATCTCAATAAATCTGTCTCCATCCTCATCTTTTGTTCCAGGTAGCCCGCCAGCTAAATGATCACCATGGTCATAAAAAATTTCCGAGCATGGTCCGCAGGGACCAGTCTCACCCATTGACCAAAAATTGTCAGATGTTGCAATTCTAATAATCTTATCATCACTAAAACCAGCTATTTTCTTCCAAAAATTGAAGGCTTCATCATCTTCATGATAAACTGTTACGTAAAGTCTATTTTTATCTATACCAAAATCTTTAGTAATTAAATCCCAGGCATAATGAATTGCCTGTTCTTTAAAATAATCTCCAAATGAAAAATTTCCTAACATTTCAAAGAAAGTATGGTGTCGTGGTGTGTATCCAACATTTTCTAAATCGTTATGTTTTCCACCTGCTCTTACACATTTTTGTGAAGTAGTAGCTCTTTGATAATCTCTTTTCTCTAAACCAGTAAATACATTTTTAAATTGTACCATCCCTGAGTTTGCAAACATTAAGGTAGGATCGTTATTTGGAACTAAATTACTAGACTCAACAATCTTATGATCATTCTTCTCAAAATATTTTAAGAATGTATTCCTTATTTCGTTTAAAGATTTGTCAGCCATATTTTTAAAATACAGCTTTTTTATTTTATGTCTAGATAACAGTAAGGGAAAAAAGGCGCTTAAATTAAGCGCCTTTTAATAATTAAAGATGACTTTAACTAATTTTTTTTAGTAGGAACTACTTCCTCTTTAGCTTCTGCCTTTGGATCTTCTATTTGATCTTTTGCAGCTTTTTCTGGGTCTAGAGGGTTTCCTTCAATTTTTTTTGAAATTACTCCTGCTTTTTCTCTTATTGCCATTTCTATTTCTGCAGCAATATTAGGATTTTCTTCTAAATAGATCTTAGCATTTTCACGACCTTGACCTATCTTCTCTCCTTTATAAGCATACCAAGCACCAGATTTTTCAACTATTCCAGCTTTTGCTCCAAGATCAACTAGCTCACCAACTTTGCTAATACCTTTTCCGTACATTAGATCAAACTCAACCACTTTAAATGGCGGGGCTACTTTGTTTTTGACTACTTTAACTCTTGTTGAGTTACCTATAATCTCATCACCATTTTTGATTGCACCGATTCTTCTAATATCCATTCTTACAGATGAATAAAATTTTAATGCATTTCCACCTGAAGTAGTTTCTGGACTTCCAAACATTACTCCAATTTTCATTCTAATTTGATTGATAAAAATCATCATAGTGTTTGTGCTTGAAATCGATCCTGTCAATTTTCTCAATGCTTGACTCATTAATCTTGATTGAAGACCAACATGATGATCTCCCATTTCTCCTTCGATTTCAGCTCTTGGAGTTAGCGCAGCAACTGAGTCCACTACAATTACAGAAACTGACCCTGATTTAACTAATGTATCAGCTATTTCTAAAGCTTGTTCACCTGTATCTGGTTGTGAAATTAATAATTCTTCTGTATCTACACCGAGTTTTTTTGCATAAACAGGATCTAATGCATGCTCCGCATCAACAAACGCACATATTCCACCAGCTTTTTGAGCTTCTGCAACAACCTGTAATGCTAATGTTGTTTTTCCTGACGACTCTGGTCCATAAACTTCAACAACTCTTCCTTTTGGTAAGCCACCTATTCCAAGTGCTAAGTCTAAGCTTAAAGATCCTGTTGATACCGATTCAACATCCATTGCTTTTCTTTGGCCAAGCTTCATTACAGAGCCTTTTCCAAAATTGTCGGTAATTTGTGCTATTGCAGCATCTAACGCTTTATTTTTTTCGTTACCTTCTGCTTGTTGTGCTTTTGTAGTTTTAACTACTTTTAAGTTGTTTTTAGTCATTTTTAGCCTTTTTTATTAATATTTTTAACTCTCGAATCATGCTCTAAATGTACACATTTTGTTCTTATTGGCAATATATTAATTTTTAAGGCTAAAAAAACAAATAATTACTTAAGTTTTAGATACTTGCTATTTAAAAGCCCAACTGCTTTAAGCAGATTATATTGAGCCATAAGGTAATTTCTCTCAGAACTAGCTAGAGATATTTGTGCTGAAAGTAATAAAGTATTTGATTGAATGACATCTAGAGTAGTTCTTGAGCCTCTTTCATACTCTGCAGCAATTCCATCATTTGCTATTTTAGCTGCTCTAACTTGAGCTTTTACAGAATTTAAAAAACTTTCTGAAGATTCTAAACTTGACCATGCGGTTGCAACATTAGTTTCATTAGTTTTAACAGCATCATTTAATAATAATCTTTTTCTATTAGTTAAATTAGAATTTTTATTAATTGTTGATCTTTTTTTGCCTCCTGAATAAAAAGGCCAACTTACTGTTGCTTTTAAAATATCTTTTTCTCTTTCATCAATTGTTGATGTAAGCTCATCAGCATACGATCTTTCTAAGGATAATGATGCTGTGGGTTTTAAATCTGATTGAGATATTGCTAAATCTTTTTCTGATTGTTCTAAATCAAATTTTGCGATTTTAATATCTGGATTATTTTGTTTAGATAAGTCAATTGCTTCATTTAGAGAATTTGGAATACTTACAATTGATCTTGAATTTTTCTTTAATTGATTTGGGTCAGCTATCTTTCCAATTATATTTTCGTAATTTAATTTAGCAATTAACAGATCACTTTTTGCTTGAGTAAATTGAGCTTGAGCACCTGCTAATGAAGACTCAGATTGTGCTAGATCAGTTATTGTAATTTGTCCACGATCTAATCTAATTTTATCATTTTCAACCTGTCTTCTTAAAAGATTTAAATTTTTTCTATTTATATTTAGTTTTTCTCTTGCTAAGATTAAATTTGAATAAATGTCTATTGCACTATGAAGAACATCTTGTTCTTTTTTGATTAGTTTTGCCTTAGCCAAATCTAGTGCTGAAATATTTTTTTCGTGAGTTAAATCTCTTCCAAAATCCAAGATTGTCTGCTCTAGTTTTATTGAAGTGGTAAATGGATTTACATCGTTTATTGAAGTATCGCCTCCACTTTGACTTGTAAGATTATTAGTTTCTTCAATACTTTTGGATCCACTTAAAGTTAATGATGGTCTATATCCCGCTTTTGAAATATTAATATCTTCTTCTGAGGCTTTTATATTTTCTCTTTCAGCATTTAGTTGAATATTATTTTGATAAGTTTGGTTTAAGGCATCATATAAAGTAACTGCAAAAGCGTTACTAAAAATAAATATTGTTAAACTAATAGATATTAATAAATTTTTCATTTTGACTTATATACAACAGATTTAATTTGATGGTTACTATTTAAATTAAATATTATAGACGCATATCTAGGCATTTTTTTGAACATGTTTTCTGTAATTCTTTGATAAGTTTGCATAAAGTTTATCACATCCCCTTTGTTCATTAACTTGTGACTAGATGATTTTTTAGTTTTAAGCCATAATTTATGCTCTTGTTTTAGTCTCCATTTTTGAAGCAAACTAAAATTTTTAGCTTTTAAATAAATCATACAATTAAGTTGAGAGTATAATGTTTTATATTTTGTCTTTAATTGTTGGTTAACATGTTTTCTCCAAATAAGTTTTTGGTCATTTATTTTTTCAAGTGAATTAATAGATTTTTTAAGAGTTTTATTTACTTCTGCTTTTGCACCTACACACCAACCTTCAAATATAATTACATCTGGTTTTTCTCTAATTTTGTACCAATTTTTTTTGGGAAATCTATCATCAACAGCTTTATTAAAGTTTGGTATATCAATCTTTTTAAAATTCTTACTTTTCACCTTTTTAAAAAAATCTAACATCATTTTTAAATCATGAGTTCCTGGTACTCCTCTTGTGGCTAACATTGGATGAATTTTTTTTGATAAATTTATTCTTTCTTTTCGAGTTTTATAAAAGTCATCTATTGAAATTTTAAATACTTTTAATTTGAAATACTTTTCTAATATAATCTTTATAATTGAACTGATGGTTGTTTTGCCAGTTCCTTGTCCACCTGCCAAACCTACAAAGTAAGGTTTTTTATTATCAGATTTGTTTGCTATCCAAAAACACAATGGAATTAAAAAAGATTTCAGCATTCCATCTTTGTTTCTAAATTTTTCAGTAGATGTTTCTTGTGATTTAATAAATTTAAAACAATTTTTTTTAACTTTATTAAAACACTCTTCTGTAGCTTTCATTGAACTTATTTTTTCTGATCTAGTGGATGGTTTTGACCATCTATCAAAGTTATATCTTTTAAGTTTGCTGCATCAACTTCATCAACACAACCTAAATTAAATCCAGTCATAGCAGGATTACTTCTAGGATGATGATGAGTGTATATTCCACATTCAGAACAAAAATAATGTTTAGCTACTTTTGTATGAAATTGATAAAGCTTTAATTTATCCTCTCCTTTAGTAATTTTAAACTCTTCATTTTTAACCATACCCATTGTTGCATTTTTTCTTTTGCAAATAGAACAATTGCATTTTACAATTTTTGCTAATTGATTAATTGGAACACTAATTTCAGCTTCAATACATCCACAATGGCATGTTAGTTTCGGCACTTATTATTCTCCCCATTTTCCATGAAACTCATAAACTACTGCTGGCTCATCACCTACTACCCATCCATCATGACCTGGTTCTATTGAATATGCATCTCCTGCTTTATAAGTTAATTCTGTACCATCATCATGCTTAGCACAAACTGCTCCAGAAACTATTACTCCAAGATGTTTTGCTTTACAGCTATCGGTACCTACGGTTGGTTTAATATCTTGTGACCATTTCCAACCAGGTTGTAAAACTAATCTCATTACTCTTTGATCTCCTATTTTTACAATATCCATTTTAGCATTGTTAAAGCTGGTGTTGCTTTCATCTGGATTATCAAAAGTTTTAACTTCAATTGAGCTCATAGTTTTCTCCTTTTATAATTAAATTATAATTACAGACTACTAATGGTTTAAGTTATCCACAAGCATACAAAATGTAGTTTTGATGTTCACGTTTTGATTCACTTTTGATTCACTTACAGACTCAAAATACAACTTCTTGCGTGTATTGTGTAACTAGGCTATAAAATAGAACAAAACAAGAACATGAAACTAACAATCCCTTATTATCTACATAAAGCAGGCGCTGGCTTTCCCTCTCCTGCAACCGATTATATCGAAGAAGATATCGATTTAAATATGCATTTAATAAAAAATGTTCCAGCTACTTTCATTATTAGAGTGCAAGGTAAGTCTATGGTGGATGTTGGAATTAACGATGGAGATTTATTGGTAGTCGACAAAAGTTTGAAACCAAAAAATTTTTCAACAGTGATTGCAAACGTTCATGATGAACTTGTCGTTAAATCTTTAGTTCAAGAAAGAGATAAAAAATTTCTAACTTCAGGATCTAAAGAGTTTACTGACAGAATTTTAATTAATGAAGAACAGGATATATTTATCTGGGGAGTTGTAACTTATGTCATCCATTCTACGTACTAAAAAAATAGCATTAGTTGATTGTAATTCTTTTTACGTTTCTTGTGAAAGGTTATTCAATCCTAAAATAAGAAGAAAACCTGTTGTAGTTTTATCTAATAATGACGGTTGTATCATCTCAAGATCTACTGAAGCAAAAGCTTTAGGAATTAAAATGGGTGAGCCTTATTTTAAAGCAAAAGATATTATCATTAAAAACAAAGTAGAAGTTTTCTCGTCTAATTATTCTTTGTATGGAGATTTATCTAGACGAGTAATGAGAACTCTTAAAAGATTTAATTCAGATATGGAAATTTATTCTATTGATGAAGCATTTTTAGATTTATCTAATTTTCCAGATCAAGATGTGGAAAAAGTTGGAAAAGAGATTAGGGAAACAGTTTTGCAATGGACTGGTATTCCAACTAGTATTGGGATTGCTAAAACAAAAACCTTGAGTAAAATTGCAAATCAAATTGCAAAGAAAAAGCAATCAGGAGTTACTAGTTTAATTGGAATAGAAAATTTAGATCCTGTTCTTGAAAAAATTCAAATTAATGATGTCTGGGGTGTTGGCAAACAATTAACAAAATTTTATCAAAAACATGGTGTCTATAATGCGAAGCAACTTAAAAATAAATCTAACAGCTGGATTAAGAAATCTTCTAATGTTTTAAGTTCAAGAACTGCAATGGAGCTTAAAGGTATCCCTTGTATTAATCTAGAAACCACCACCACAAAAAGGAAAAGTTGTGTTGTCTCAAGATCGTTTGGAAAAAGAGTTGAAAGATTTCAGGAATTAAAAGAAGCTGTTGCAAATTATTGTTTAAATGCATCTGAGAAAATTAGATCAGAGTCGTTAGTTGCAAAAGCAATCACAGTATTTGTTAGAACTAGTCCCTTTCAAAGAAACTATGGTTACTATTCAAATACAAAGACAATTGATTTTCCAATTGCAACAAATAATAGTATCGAAGTAGTTAAAACTGCAGTTACAATACTTGAGAGTATATTCAAAAATGGTTATCAGTATCAAAAAGCAGGTGTGATGCTTACAGGGCTTTCTAATGCTAATGATAAAACTAATCTGTTTTCATCTGAAAAAGATGAAAAAATAAACAGTTTAATGAGATCTATTGATAACACTAATCATCGATATGGAAGATCTACTTTAAGTATTGCAAGTGCTGGTGTTCAAAAGAGATGGAACATGAAAAGAGAATACTCTTCCAAGATAGATACAGCTGATTTTTATTGTCTACCAACGATTATAGCGAGTTAACAAAGCAAGAGCTATAAGAAATATCCAGAATTTTAAATCACATTTGTTATTAAGATTTAAAGATAGTAGAGTTATCGAGTAATATTCAATTTATAATGAAAGCTTTAATTATTTTAACTATAATAATTTTCTCAACACCTTTTTCTTTTGCTGATACTATAAAAATTAAAGATAAATTTCTTAATTCAATTGAAAATTTATTAAATGATAATTTTAAAGGTACTGATTTTACAATAAAATCTAAAGAAAACACTAAGCCAGAGATTGGAATTTTAACCTTAAAGCCAATAATTGATAATGATGACGGTTTATTATTTTTTCAAGGCTCACTTTTTACACACGATGGGGATAGAGAAACTTTAAATTTGGGTTTAGGTAATAGAATATTTTTAAATGATGATAAATTCATGTTTGGAGTTAATGGATTTTATGATTATGAATTAGATTATAATCATCGAAGACTAGGTATTGGTACAGAAATAAAATCATCTATACTTGAACTAAATACTAATCGCTATCTAGGATTATCGGAAACTAGAGTTGGAAAGAATAATGATAAAGAAGTTGCTGTAGATGGTTATGATATAGAATTAGGTGCTCATGTTCCTTTTATACCCAGTGCTAAAATTTATACTAAAATTTTTGAATATGAAATTCCTGGTGGTTCTGATTTTGAAGGAATGAAATATTCTTCAAAAATTGGTGTACCCAACTTTGGTATTGATGTTGAATTTGGTTTTACAGATTATACTGGTAGTGAAGATGAATGGTTTTTTGATTTAGTTTATAGTTTTGGTAAAAAGACCTCTGATAAAAGTTTTATAACTAATGAAGCTTATGAAAAAATTTCAATGAAAGATAATAAATACAATAAAGTAAGAAGAGAAAACTTAATTGTTAAGTCAAAAGAAAGTTTCTCAATTAAAGCAGCTGGATTTTAATATGAAAAAATTTAAAAATTTATTTTTATCTTTAATAGTAATTTTTTTATTTGAATTAACATTTGCTAAAATAGCTAATACTGCTGCATGTACTGCAACAAATGGTGTTTATTCTAAATCTGAAATTCAAACTGGAGGAGGATGTGGAATACTTCCAGAACATTATGAGGTAACTATTTATAAGATATATTTTTGTAGAAGTGAGCCAACAACTCCAACAACTTCAGCTGGCGTAGATTTAGCTGACTGTTTTCAAATATTTAATAATGATAGTGGTTCAATAGCAGTAGTTTTTCAAAACCAAAGTATTGATTTAACTGGGGAAATCACCAAACCTCCCAATGGGACATATACTCATGGTTACGCAATGATGAATAACACATTTAAAATAAAAGCATCACTTAAAATTGATGGTTCAATGGATGGACAAGCTAGTGGATCTGGTGTTTTTTGTAGAACAGCAGAAGCTAGTGGTGATTATACATTCTCATCAGGGACTACTGATAACCGCTCAATATGTTCGGATACTGAAGAAGTAGCTGGTACGTATACTGAAACTTTTACACATTTAGGAGTAAATTCGGAAACATGGGATCCTACTAGTATAGTTAATAATATTAATGGAACATCATCATCTATAAAAGCTATATTGGTTGATGAAAATGGCCATTTAGCTGCAAATGAAGCTGAAGTAGATAAACAAGAGGGATTCACTGCTTTTGGAAATCCATTAATTATAACAAATAATACTATTGATATAACTTTGAATTTTAACGTAAGTACAGCTGCTGCCTTAGCCACAGGAGGAGGAGACAGTATATATATGGGTGCCGGTGCTTTCTCTGCAATGTTTACAACAACAGAAAGAAAAAGAAGAAGAGGTGCTTGGAGATAATAAAACTTTTTTGCTACAAAAAAATAAAAGAAATATCCAGAATTTTAAATTATATTTATTACAAAAATTATTAATAAATAGAATATGCAAAATCAGGAAATAGTCAAAATGATAGAAAACCTCAAGGGGCGAAAAAACTATGAAGAAAAAAAAGCATCTAAATTAGGTTTTGCATCTCTTTATGCTTATTTTGAAGATAAAATTTCAAAGAAACAGAAGGCTATTGAAGATAAACAAAGAGGATTAGAAGATGCAAAGATTAATGACAAACCAAAAGAAAATAAAAAAAGTTGTGGCTGTTGTTAAATAAATAAGTTTTTATAATCCAGAAAAGTTACCTAATTTAAAAGAATATTTTTAATTTTTTTCATTATTTAATTTTTTCTATATCATGAATATTTTCTAAAGATTTGTCAAACTCATCAATATTCTCCCTTAAAGATAAAGTAGAGATAGAATAGATCATAACTAATAGTAAAGCTAAAGGTATTGAGGTGATAATTGAAGCATTACTTTTAATTAAAAGAATATAAAAAACTATAAATAAAGCCGAACGAATTAAGACTGTTTTTCTAAAAACACTAATAATTGAAAGTGAATGTTTTAATAAATTAAAAAAACTCATTTTAGAGGGGCCAAAATATCTAGTGCCTCTAGTAGAAGGAATAGATAGTAAATTTTTTTCAGTTTTTTTTAATGACCCTGAAAAACTATTCCAAGTAGATTTTTCTTTGAGTATTTTTTCTATGGTTGATCTTGATAAACATGTAAAATTTCCAAATTTAATAGACTGACCAGTAAATGCTAAAGTTAAAAATTTATGGAATAGGTAACAAAATTTGAAAAATAAATTTTCAGATCTTTTAACTCTCTCACCTACTATAGATTGACCACTTGATTGTTCTGCAAGCTGAATAAAATTTTTAACCTCTTCTGGCCGATCCTCTCCATCACCGTCCATTGGTATAATATAATCGAATTCTTTTTTTTCATAAATATACTTAAGTCCAGACGCTATACATCTTGCATGCCCTCTATTTTCTTTCATATTTACAATTTCAATAGAATTAATATTTTTAATATCTTGATATTCATCAATTATCTGTTGAGAAGATGCATCATTGATAACAACCACTGAAATCACAGAATTAATACCCTCTATTTCAGAATTAATATTTGTAATTAATTTAGTTAAGCTCTCTCTATCATTATAAATTGGAATTAAAATTGTATATTTTTTCATGGTTATTTTGAACCAACACAGACATTATCAAGACACATATAATCTTTCAATTGGTCAAGCTTTTCTCTTTCAACAAACCCTTGCCACACTGGTCTTGATTTTAGATGATATGATAAATTGCCGGCATTCCACTCATTTCCGTAAACAACATTTATTTTTGATTTAAACTGTTGATCCCAAGCATATTGAGTTTTAATAGCAATTTCTTTACCTGGATAATCTGTTCTTTTGAAATCCTTTGATAATGAGATGTACACATACAATATAGGTGATAAAAAAAATAAAAAGATAAATCCAACCATAAAGGGTTTTAACTTTTTGATATTAATTTGAGCTTGAAATAAGTAGACGAACAAAACTCCAAAAAATAAATAAAACGGCGTCATCCACATTGTTCTAATCTTAGAGCCTGTAACTACAGAAGTTAAAAACATTAATAAGATTGGTAAAATATTAATTGCTAATAAAAAAAGTAATCTTTTGTCTTTAAAATTAAATTTAAATTTAACTTTTTTTGCCAATAACCAGACTAAAACTAAGAATGGAATTAATAATCCAACTTGCTTTATTAAAAAAATAAGTGGAAATTTAATATGATCGATCAAACTAGATTGCTCTAATCCAGTTCTAGCTAGTCCATAAGTGATGGTAATGAATTCATTGTTATTTAGCCAAATTAAATGAGGAACTAAAATAATTAAAAATACCTCAAGAGTTATTAGATATTTAAAATCAAATTTTCTTTCTCTCTTAACAAGTATTAAATAAATAAACAAAAGATCTATTGAAGCTAAAAGATAGACAAATAAATATTTCGATAAAAATCCAAATGCTGCAAATAATCCAACTAAAAAACAGTCAGTAAATTTTATTTCTTTACTAGTATAAATTTTCCACGAAAAATAAACTGTTAATGACCAAAATGGTAGTTGACAAACATTTACGTTAAATTCAGGAGTGGTAAAATTATAAAAATAAATTGCCTCTATTAGTAAAACTGAAATTAATCCCAGTAAATCATTGTTAAAAAATTCTTTCGAAAATTTAAATACATAATAAAAAGAAATAAGTATAAAAATTTGACTAAGAAAATAATATGCCCAATCTTGAGAACCAAAAATTTGAAAAAAAATTTCTGGAAAAAAAGCACTCATTGGAGGATGTTTATTAAATCCCCAATCTAAATTACTTCCCCAAGCTAAAGCCTCTATAGTATCTAGTGGTAAATTATGATTGGTTATTGATGGAATTAAAGTCCAAAATATAAGATGTGCTGTTACGAAAATATAAAAAATATTATTTATATTTCTGCTATTATTAGTCATTTATAAATATTTATCTCAATTCAGCTTGCTTGACACCCCTAATTTGCTGAATATACTCCGAAAATTCAAATTTAAACTATGCCAAAGACTACTAAAGTTAAAAAAAAAGTTTCAAAACCAAAAGCTAAAGTTGTAAAAAAAAAGACAAAAACAATAGCTAAACCAAAAGTTGCTGCAAAAGCTTCTATAAAAATTTCAAAAACATATGTTCCAAAAGATACTGAAAAATATATGTGTGAAAAACATAAAGTTTTTTTTAGAATGAGATTAACAGAATGGAAAAAAGATTTAGTTAAAGCAAATAATGAGGCACTTTACTTCGGAAGCATGGACGACAATAGTATTTCAGCAGATGTAGTTGATCAAGCAAGTTCATACACAGATAAAAATGTAGAGATGAAAGCCATTAACAGACAAATAAAATTAATCTCTGAAATTGATAAAGCCTTAGCAAGAATTAGAGAAGATATTTACGGATACTGTTTAGATACAGCAGAACCCATTGGATTAAAAAGATTAATAGCAAGACCTGTTGCAAAATACACTATTGCAGCTCAAGAAAAACATGAAAAAAATGAAAAAGTTCATGCAGATGATTAAATTTTTAAAATTTAATTGAGTTTCCAATACTTACCTCACCATCTTCTAAAGCTGTCAAAAAAATACCCATATCAAAATGATTGTAAGTTTTTTTTAGTAACTGTAGCAAATCTACAGAATTATCATCTGTTTTTGGTTTAAGATTAATCGCTACACATCTTGGAATATTTTGTTCAACTTTAAAATTAATATTATTAATTGTAACTACTTTACCTAACCATTCTCTTTCAGCCCAAGGTTTAACACCATCGATATAAATATTTCCTCTAAAAATAGACGGTTCAACTATATTATTACTTTTTTTTTCAAAATCTTTGATGCTTTGAATATTTAAAAGTGAAATTGAGTTTGTAAATCCAATTTTTTTTGAAAGGGATGTGTCAAAAAAAGGGAAGTTTTCATTTTTCATTAAAAATAATGGTGCTTTTAAAGATTTTTCAAGTTTTACAATTAAACCCGAAAGCTCTTGATATTCAGTGTGCTGATTTACTTCAATACTTATTAATTCTTTATTTTTAAGGAATAATGTCAATTTATCATTATTTAATATAAAGTTATATTTATTAAGTGCTGGTGAATTTTTAAGTGTTAAAATATTGTTCCACTTTCCTTTTCTTTCATCGGGACTTTTTTCAAATAACTTTACCTGGTCTTGATCCAAATCTTTAGCAAATGCAAAAATTCTATCTCCAATAATTCCAATATTTTTTTTGATTTTACAATTTTGAACACTTTGAAATGAAATAGATTTAACTGGACAATAATTAATTGAAGAAATAGTAGCGCTCATATAATGTTTAAAATATTATGACTAATCTTTTGTTAAATCAACTTATTAACTAAATGAATAAAAATTTAAACTTAGGAGTTATTGGAATTGATCATGGTCATATCTTTGACATGCTAGATGAAATGTTAAAAGAGGGATGTACCTGTTATTATTTTTGGACAGAAGGTAATCCGTTAACCCTTCAAGATTTTAATAAAAAGTATCCAAACATTAAAAGAGTAGATAACAAAAGCAAAATTCTTGAAAATGATGAGATTGATATGATTTTAATCTCCTCTATTCCTAAAGATAGAGCTAGCCTTTCAATTGAAGTATTAAAATCGGGTAAAGATGTAATGGTAGATAAACCAGGGTGCACAACTTTAGATCAACTAGAGGATTTAAAGCGAACAGTAAAAGAAACAGGTAAAATTTGGTCAGTAAATTTTTCTGAAAGATTTCATGTAGCAGCAGTTGCAAAAGCTGAACAATTAGTTTCAGAAGGTAAAATCGGAAAAGTAAAACAAACAATGGGCACTGGTCCTCATAGACAAGGAAATTATGAAAGACCAGATTGGTTTTATAATCGTGAAAGCTACGGTGGAATAATTACAGATATAGGTTCACATCAAATCCATCAATTTTTAGTATTCACAAATTCTAATGAAGCTAAAATTACTCATGCAATAGTAGAAAATACAACTCAAAAAAAATTTCCAGGTTTTCAAGACTTTGGTGAAGTTAATCTTTCAGGAAATGAAGGTCATGGATACATTCGATTAGATTGGTTCACTCCAGATGCACTTCCAGCTTGGGGAGATGGAAGATTATTTATTTTAGGAGATAAAGGTTTTATTGAAATTAGAAAGTATACAGATCTAGCCAAATCTAATTTTGGTAATCATTTATATTATGCAAACAATACAGAAGTGAAATATATAGATTGCACAGATGTTAAACTCCCATATTTTAGAAATTTAATTAATGATGTAATAAATAGAACTGAAACAGCATGCTCTCAAGAGCTTACCTATTTAACAATGGAACTTGCAATTAAAGCTCAAGAAATAGCAGAAAAAAATGAATAAATATCAAGTGGCTATAATAGGAACCAATATTGGTGCCAAACACTATGAGGATTTTAATAAAGTTTCAGAAAGATTTAACGTTCATACAATTTGTGGATTAACAAAAGAGTCTATCAATAAAATAATACCGCCAAACTCTGATATTAAAGTTTCACTTAATTTTGAAGATGTATTAAAAATAAAAGAAATTGATATCATTGATATTTGTCTTCCACCTCATTTGCATTTTTCAGCGTGTAAAAAATCATTAGAAGCAGGCAAACATGTTATTTGTGAAAAACCATTGGTATCAAGTCTTGAGGAACTGGACAAACTAAATCAGATAAGTAAAGAGACCGGCAAAACTGTATTTCCTGTTTTTCAATATAGATATGGCCCTGGATTTTCAAAATTAAAAGCACTAATTAAATCTGGACTAACAGGTAAGCCTTTAGTTGCTTCGTTAGAAACTCACTGGAATAGAGGAAAAGAATATTATTCTAAAGCTTGGAGAGGAACATGGGAAGGTGAGCAAGGAGGTGCAATCTTAAGTCATTCAATTCATATTCATGATCTTATAAGCATGATTTTTGGACCAGTTTCAAATGTATTTGCAAAATTAACAACTAGAGTAAACAATATTGAGGTAGAGGATTGTGCAGCTCTTTCAATAGAAATGAATAATGGTGCATTAGTTACAAGTTCTATTACACTAGGTGCCGCAGAAGATGTCAGTAGAATTAAAATTTGTTTTAACAATCTGACTGTAGAATCGGGTGGCTCACCAGATAAACCTTATAATCCAGCTGATGACGAGTGGAAATTTCTAGCTAGAAAACCCACAACACAAAATCAAATTAATGAAATTTTATCTAAAGTAGAATTAACAAAATCTTGGTATGCAGGAATGTTTGATGAAATAGGAAAAAAATTAGATGGTGACACTAGTGATGAAGTTACATTATTAAATGCAAGAGAGTCTTTAGAGTTTGTTACAGCTGTTTATAATTCTTCAAGAGAAGGAAAAAATATCTTCCTTCCAATTAAAAAAGATAATCCTCTATATAATTCCTGGCTACCTAACTAAATAATGCCTGGAATTTTAGAGTTTTTATTCATAAAACTATATCCTTTAATCACAGCATCTCGCTTAGCAATTTCCAAATACCATCTTGATAAATTTTGATAATTTTTTAAACCGATATCATGCCATTCATGCCTTGCAAGCCATGGCCATGTTGCAATATCCGCAATAGAGTATTTTTCACCAGCAAGAAATTTAGAGTCTTTTAATCTATTATCTAATTCTTGATATATTCTTTTTGTGATTTTAAAATATCTCTCTTCACCGAATTCACTTTTACCAGGATTGTAGTGATGAAATTGATGATGTTGACCAATCATTGGTCCAATGGTTCCCATTTGAGCCATTAACCATTGATTAATTTTTAATCTATCCGGTTGATCATAAAACTTTCCACTTTTTTCCCCTAAATACATAAGGATTGCACCAGACTCAAAAATACTTTCATTGTTATCATGATCAGTAATTAATGGAATTTTACTAAAAGGACTTAATTTTACAAACTCTGGTTTAAATTGTTCGTCATTACTTATGTCTACTTTAGTTACTTTATAATCGTAACCAATCTCTTCAAGCATGATAGAAATTTTTTTACCATTTGGGGTGTCAGCTGTAAAAAGCTCAATCACTCTTTAATACCAAGTCGATTTTTTATAGTTTTAGATGAAGTGGTAAATTCAAATCTATATTTTTCATCAGGTCGCGCTAATTTAAAACAAGCTCTTGCAGCTAATGCCCCTTCATGAAAACCAGATAAAATCAGTTTTAACTTACCAGGATAATTACATATGTCTCCAACCGCATAAATACCTTTTTGATTGGTTTCAAATTTTTCGGTATCAACTTCAATAGTTTTTTTATCGATATTAAGTCCCCAATTTGCGATAGGTCCTAATTGCATTATTAAGCCAAAAAAACCTAGAGCGAAATCAGTCTTAAAGTTTTTAATTTTTCCATCGTCATGTTTGATATCAATGCTCTCTAAATTATTATCACCATTAACACTGGCTAATTGATACTTTGTATAGAGATTAATTGTGCCTAATTTAGCAAGTTCATGTACTTTATCTACTGTTGATTGCGCACCTCTAAAATCATCTCTTCTATGTATCAAATTCACTTTAGAATTTTTTGATAATTCGACGGCCCAATCTAAAGCGCTGTCTCCACCACCAAAAATAGATACTGTTTTACCTTCAAATATTTTTTTATCCTTAATTGAGTATAAAATAGATTGGTTTTCAAATTTTTCACATTCTTTTGGTGCAAATTTTCTTGGTTCAAAAGATCCAACTCCACCTGCAATAATTACATTAGGAGTTGAAAAAGTTTTTCCAGCATTTGTTTTTACTAACCAAATATCATTTTCTTTTTTAACCTCATCAACTCTTTCACTAAGATGTATTGGTATATTAAAAGCTTTGATTTGGTTTATTAAATTATTTGTTAATTCCTCACCAGTGCATTCAGGAACTGCCGGAATATCATATATAGGTTTATCAGGATAAAGCTCAATACATTGTCCGCCAATTTTATCTAGGTTATCGACAATCTCACAACTTAGACCAATTAATTTTAATTGATGAGCTGTAAAAAGACCTGTTGGTCCTGCTCCAATAATTAAGGCATCTGTTTTAATCATTTAAGCCTGCTTTGATGGAATGTTTACTATTAGACCATCTAATTCGTCAGATACAGTTAACTGACAACTTAATCTACTATTTTGTTTTGGTTCAAAAGCCATATCCAGCATATCTTCTTCGCCATCTTCTTTAGCTGGAAGTTTATCTTTCCACTCTTCATTTACATACACATGACATGTTGCACAGGCCATTCCACCTCCACAATCAGCATCAATTCCTGGAATATCGTTTTGAACTGCACCCTCCATAACGGTAAGTCCATTTTGAACATCAATTGTATGGGTTTTACTATCGTGAGTGTTGTAGGTAATTTTTGCCATGGGCTATATATAGTTTTTTATTTAGATAGAACAAGTATGTAAAATCATACTTAGTCTATTTTTAGACATTTTGTAATTGAGGTATATCTTTTTTTATAAAATAATTCTCATCTTCTCTTTGTTTAATTAACGCAGGGATAATTTCTTTATATGCGTCTATTAATCCATTATTTGGTTTTGGTAACTGATTTTTTATATGAAGATGAAGTTTGTCTAAATTATAAGACGGAACTGTTGGAAACATGTGATGAGTTAAATGATATTCCATTTTCCAATATAAAAAACTTAGTATTGGGTTTAAGCACATTTCTCTTGTTGAAAACCTATGGTCTTTAATATTTCTTGCGAGTCCAGCATGTTGAGTAAATGCAACAAGTTTATGTAAAGTTTTTCCATAAAATTGAGGTAGCACAAAATAGAGCATTGGCATCCAAGATGAAATAATTATTGACCAAAAGATAACTAATGCCCAGATTATAACAAAAGCTCTTGAATTAAATATTACTTTCGATTGTGCATTTTCAGGAATATTATCTTGCATAACTTTTGTTTTAATTCCAAAAGCATGCTGGATTATTTCAAAAGAAATATGTTTTTTTAAAAATAATAAATCTAGAAATGGAATTATATTTATAATTAACATCTTTGGTGTTTCTTTTAAATCATTTCCATATTCAATTTCATAATCAAATGGATCATTAGTTGAATAAGTATTACCATGATGTACAAAATGAGTGTACCTCCATCTTGTTGGTTCAAAATTCGCCATGAAAGATGAAATATAATAAAAGATTTCATTTAAAAGTTTAGATTGAAAAGCAGTTTTATGACCAGTCTCATGCCACAATGCATTTGAGAATGAATAAATATTTCCATAAACTAAAAACCAAAATGCTGACCACCAAGTTCCCCAGGTTAAATATGCTAATGTTCCAGTTATAATTAATAAACCAAAAAAAAGACAAACGTGTTGTAACCCTTTAATGTCAGATTTTTTTGAAAGCTCTTTAAGGACTTCTATATCTACTTTACACTTGTGCCATTTATCAAGTTTAACATCCATGGCTTAAATTATTGTAGATAAAAAAAAAGGGCAAGTACTAAAATTGTACCTGCCCTTTAATTTAAATTTTAAGTAAAACTACTTAGCTCTACCAGGTTGTTGCATTGCTGCTGCCCAAATGATCAGACCAAAAGCGATCTTGTTCAAGAAGTCAGCTGCGTTGTAAATCACGTTAAGTGAGTTAGCATCTACTCCACCTGTTAGGTAACCAAAAATGTAACCTAATGGGTAAATAGCCCAACCTACTGTAACGATCATTCTCATTGCACCAAAAGCAGTTACAAGTGACTTGTTACCACTTTTCGCTGCTCTCTTACCTGCTTCACCTGAGAATACTTCATAAAGAATGTATACCCAACCAGCCATACCGATAATGAAACCAAGTGTAGCGTTGATGTATCCTGCTTCTCCTAAGTATCCACCTACTAGCATTACTAATGTACCAAGCATCAATCTCCAGAAAATTCCTGAGTCTGCTTTGTTTACTGCTGATAGAACAAAATAGAATTCTAACATCAGTAATGGCACTGTAATTAACCAGTCAATGTATCTGTAAACAGTTGGTGAATCACCAGTCATGATCCATACATCTCTCATGTACATGTAGTGTACGAATGCAATACCAGTTACTAGACCAGCAACTGTCATTGAAACTCTCCAACCAGCTGGAACTGAACTTCTTTCTAAGAAAAAGAATACAGTAGCAGCTAAACAAGCCATTGATACTAACCAAAATGAAATACCAACGAAATCATCTTGAGCTAACATCACTGTCTCTGCGTTTGCAACACCTGTAACACCCATTAGGGCTACAGCTGTAAGAGCAAACAATTTAAGTTTTTTCATAAAAAACTCCCTCTTTAGTTAGTTTTTATTTATTTAGTTTATATAAACTAGGCTAAGGTTTCCCCTAACCAAGATAGAGCGTTAAATAACAAATAAATTAAGATTAATGAAGAGTTAATTGTCACTAATAAACATTGATTTTACTTATTTTTTAAAATTAAATACAATTTTAAAGCTAAAAACCAACTTATTTTACTAAATCGAATCAAAATATAATGTCAGAACAATTTAAAAAAATTTACGACCAATCTATAAATAATCCTGAAAAATTTTGGCAAGAAGCATCAAATGATATCTTTTGGTTTAAAAAACCAACTAAAATTTTAAATAAATCTAATCCTCCATTTTATAAATGGTTCGAAGATGGGGTAACTAATACATGTTATAATGCATTAGATATTCATATTGATCAAGGTAGAGGAAAAAAAACTGCATTAATTTACGATAGCCCTATTACAGGTAACAAAAGTCAGTTTAGTTTTGAAGAACTTAGATCAAAGGTTTCAAAATTTGCAGGAGCTCTTAAAGATCAAGGTATTACTAAAGGAGATAGAGTAATCATCTATATGCCGATGATCCCTGAAGCAGTAGTTGCAATGCTAGCTTGTGCAAGAATTGGAGCAATACACTCTGTTGTCTTTGGTGGTTTTGCATCAAGCGAACTTGCAAGCAGAATAGATGACAGTAAAGCAAAATTATTAGTTACAGCTTCTTGTGGTTTTGAACCTGGAAGAACAGTTGAATACAAGCCACTTGTTGATGAAGCGATTAATCAAGCCAAACATAAAATAGATAAAATGATTTTGTTTCAACGATCAGGTCATGAGGTAAAATTAAATGCTCCAATGGAGGTTAGTTGGGATGAAGTTGTCTCAAATGCATCTGATACTGATTGTGTTGAGATGAACTCAAATGAACTTGCTTATATTTTGTATACATCTGGAACAACAGGTACTCCTAAAGGGATAGTTAGAGATATCGGTGGACATATAGTTGCTCTAAAATGGACTATGAAAAATATCTACAATATTGATACAGATGATATTTGGTGGTCAGCTAGTGACATTGGCTGGATCGTTGGACACTCTTACATTGTATATGCTCCATTATTTAAAGGATGCACAACTATGCTATTTGAAGGTAAACCCGTAGGTACTCCAGATGCTGGAGCTTTCTGGAAAATCATATCAGACTATAAAGTTAAATCATTATTTACCGCTCCAACTGCTTTTAGAGCTATTAAGAAAGAGGATCCTGAAGGTAAGTTCTTCTCAAAATATGATTTGAGTAGTTTTGAAAGCTTATTCCTTGCAGGCGAAAGAGCAGATCCAGATACAATTAAATGGGCAGAGAATTTACTTAAAGTTCCAGTCATAGATCATTGGTGGCAAACAGAGACAAGTTGGGCAATTAGCTCAAATTGCACTGGAATTGAAATGATGGAGACTAAGTATGGATCTGCTTGTAAAGCTGTACCTGGTTATGACGTTAAAATTATTAAAGCTGATCAAACTTTAGCAAAACCAAATGAAATGGGTGATATTGTGGTCAAGCTTCCACTACCTCCTGGAACTTTTCCAACATTATGGAATGCAGATCAAAGATATAAAGAAAATTATATGACTAATTACCAAGGTTATTACCAAACATATGATGCAGGGCACATTGATGAGGATGGTTATATTTGGATTATGTCTAGAACAGATGACATTATCAATGTTGCAGGTCATAGATTATCAACTGGCGCTATCGAAGAAGTGTTATCAGAACACCAATCAGTAGCTGAATGCGCAGTTCTTGGTATTGCTGATAAACTAAAAGGACAGCTACCTATTGGACTTGTTGTATTAAAATCTGGAGTAGACAAAGATAATGAAACAATTTCTAAAGAATGTGTACAAATGGTTAGAGATAAAATTGGACCTGTTGCAGCATTTAAAGTGGTTATTGTTATCAAAAGACTTCCAAAAACAAGATCAGGAAAAATTTTAAGAGGAACAATTAGAAAAATTGCTGACAATGTTGAATATAAAATTCCACCAACAATAGATGATCCAGCAATTTTATCTGAGATTAAGGAAGATTTAATTAAACATAAAATTTTAAACAATGATTAAAACATATTTGTTTCTTGCAGGTGCAGTATTTTTTGAAGTTGCAGGGACAATGTTATTGCCTGTAACTCAAAATTTTACAAAACTTGTTCCAACCGCTGCTCTTGCATTCTTTTATCTTTGTGCTTTCTATTTATTAACTTTTGTAGCAAATAAGATTCCTATCGCTATTATGTATGCAACATGGAGTGGTTTAGGAATATTTACTATTGCAATTATGGGTTATATTTTCTTTAAACAAACTCTAGCTTGGCAAGCAGTTTTAGGGTTATTCTTGATTGTTATAGGAGTAATCTTAGTGAACAGTTTTTCAGTAAAACTTAGCTAAATTTTAAAGGCATTCCATCAGGATCACCCAATATTTTACCATCTTGCATTTTAATATTTCCAGCAATAATTGTGTGGGTTGGTGTTCCCTTAAATTTGTCTCCATTAAATGGACTCCATCCACATTTGCTTTCAATATTTTCATTTTTAATTTCAATTATCTTATTCATGTCAACAATTGTAAAGTCTGCATCAAAACCTTCTTTAATAAATCCTTTGTGTTGAATTCCAAAAATTTTAACTGGGTTTTCACATACAAGATTCATTAATTGGTTGAGTGTGAGTTTTCCATCGTTAATGTGATTTAACATTACTGGCATTAAAGTTTGAACGCCTGGCATACCTGATGGTGAATTAGGATAATTTTTTTCCTTATTTTCTTTTAAATGCGGAGCGTGATCTGATCCTATTGTATCATTCAAATTATTTCTTACCCCATACCATAATCTATCATAATGAGATTTATCTCTTAGAGGAGGATTCATCTGAGCATAAGTTCCAAGTTTATCATAGCAGTCTGGTGCATAAATTGTTAAGTGCTGTGGAGTTATTTCAAATGTAATATTTCCTTTATGTTGAGATAAAAAATCAATTTCTTCTTTTGTTGTTATATGAAGAACGTGAGCTTTCTTGTTATATTTATTAGCAATTCTAACTATTCTTCTAGTAGAAGAAATTGCACACTCAGCACTTCTCCATACTGGATGGGTATGAACATCACCCTCTTTAATTAATTTTTTATTAACATTTAAGATTGCCTCATCTTCAGAGTGAACAGCAACGACTTTTGATGCATTTTGAAAAACTTTATCTATATCGTCTTCTTCAGCAACTAATAAATTTCCAGTAGACGATCCTGCGAAAAGTTTGATACCACAACACCCCTCCAAACCTTCCAAACTTGCGAGATCATTTGCGTTATCAGCTGTTGCTCCAAAATAAAAAGCATAATTGCAATACATTCTATTTTTAGCGAGATCTAATTTTCTTTGAAACTCCTTCATATTAGAAGTTGGTGGATTAGTATTAGGCATTTCAAACACACTGGTAATTCCTCCAGCAATTGCAGCCCTACTTCCAGAATGTAGATCCTCTGTATCTGTTGATCCTGGTTCTCTGAAATGAGTTTGTGTGTCTATGCACCCAGGTAAAACTGTTTGGCCTTCAACGTTTATAACCTCCTTAGCTTCTTCAGATATTTCACCAATTTTTTGAATTTTGCCATTTTTAACAGCAACATCAGCATCTTTTAATTCACCATCGATGTAACATTGTCCGTTTTTAATTATAAGATCTAACATTTTAAGAAAATGTTATTATATTACATTTTATAATTAATCAATTATGAATATTAAAAATGTTTACATTTTAGATGATAGAGCAATTCTTTATATTAATGGAGAAGATGCAAAAGAATTTCTTCAAAATCTTATCAGTAATGACATAAATAAAGTAAGCAATGAAAATAGTTGTTTTACGTCATTGTTAACTCCTCAGGGTAAATTTTTATTTGAGTTTATAATAATTAAACATAAATCTGGTTATTTGATTGATTGTGAAAAGTCTCAAGCTGACGGGTTATATAAACAATTAAGTATTTACAAATTAAGATCTAAAGTAGAAATTCTTAATCTTAGTAATGAATTTGTTGTAGCCGCATTTAGTCATGAAAAATTCCTTACCTTTGAAAAAGCTCAAGATATTTCTGGTTTTACCTTGAAGTATAGAGAAGATCCTATTTTTCTTGATCCAAGGAACAAACAATTAGGAGCAAGATTAATTATTAATTTAGAAAAACTTTATTTATCACTAAAAAAATTAGACTTACATGATGCAAATCTTAATGAATATTATTCATTAAGTCATAAGCTTGGGATAGTTCCAAAAGATTTAAATAAATTACAAAATAAATTATTTGGTATTGAGTGTAATTATGAGGAATTAAATGGAATAGATTTTAAAAAAGGTTGCTATGTTGGGCAAGAAAATACAGCTAGAATTAAACTTAAAAATAAGCTTTCTAAAAGATTATTACCAATAAATATAGTTAAAGGTAAATTAACTGAAGGTGAAAGTATTTTTTATAACAACAACGAAATAGGCAAAGTATTAATAGATAAAGAATATCCGTTTGCTTTAATTAAATACCTGGATGAAAATTTTAATGAAAAATCTGATTTTAATACAAAAGAAGCTTCAATAAAAATTGAAAAACCTGATTGGATAAAAAACTAATATATTATTTAAATAAATAAATAATCAAAAGAATTATAAGAATTACAATAATCCAAATAGTTAAATTTTTGAAAAATTGTTTAATTTGGGAATTAGATTTAAGAAAACCTGGAAGAACTAAAAGTAAAACTCCAATCATAAATATGACAGAAAGTAATTTATCCATTAAAAACTCCTATAAAATTTTTACTTTGGTGCGGTCGGAGAGACTCGAACTCTCATGGACTAAGTCCACACGGCCCTCAACCGTGCCTGTCTACCAATTTCAGCACGACCGCATGATGTGTCATAATAAATGAATGACAATCATCTTGCAAATTGGTAAAAAACCTCATGGAATTTACACAAGAAGTAAAAAAAGCAACAGATCCTATTTATCAAAAGATTTCTAAGATAATGCCAGAGATAGAGTGGTCTGTTCACGCTCCATACATTCACAAGATTAACCAGCTAAAAAAAGAAAAGAATGCAATCATTCTTGCACATAATTATCAAACTCCTGAGATTTATCATGGTATATCAGATGTCGCTGCAGACTCTTTAGCTCTTGCTATTGAGGCATCAAAAACAAGTGCGGACATAATAGTTATGGCTGGTGTTCACTTCATGGCAGAAACCTCAAAATTGATGAGTCCAGAGAAGAAAGTTTTACTTCCTGATATGGAAGCAGGTTGTTCATTATCATCATCTGTAACAGGGAAAGATGTAAGACTTCTTAAAGAAAAATATCCAGGTGTCCCCGTAGTTTCATACGTAAACACTTCAGCAGATGTTAAGGCAGAAACAGATATTTGTTGTACATCAGCAAACGCAGTTAAAATTGTAGAATCCTTGGGTGTTAATAAAGTTATATTTTTACCAGATGATTACCTTGCAAAATATGTTGCCTCTCAAACAAATGTAGAAATTATTGCCTGGAAAGGGATTTGCATGGTGCATGATCAATTTAATGAAAAAGAAATACATGATATTAGAAAAAATAATCCAGGTATTAAAATTATAGCACATCCAGAATGTCCTCCAGAAGTAATTGAAGCAAGTGACTTTGCTGGATCAACTGGTGGTATGATTGATTATGTTAAAAACAATCAACCCAAAAAAGTTATGATGGTTACTGAATGTTCAATGAGTGATAATATTCAAGTTGAAAATCCTAATGTAGAATTCATTAGACCATGCAATCTCTGTCCTCATATGAAAAAAATTACACTTCCGAAAATACTAGATTGTCTAGAAAATGAGACTGGTGAAATAATTATGGATAAAGAAACAATTGAAAAAGCTAGAATTCCAGTTGAAAGAATGGCTGCCATCGGCAGATAAATAAGTGTCAAAAATAAAACTTAGCAAAGATTTTATTCGTAATACAGTTAAACGAGCATTGAATGAAGATCTCTATCCATCTGGAGATATCACATCAAATTTAGTCAAAAATAATAAAGTCATTAAAGTTAAACTTCTTTCAAATCAAGATGCAATTATTGGTGGATTGTTATTTGCAAAACAAGCATTTGATTTAATTGATAGCAAAATAAAATTTATAATTAAAAAAAAAGATGGATCTACTGTTAAGAAAGGATCTTTAATTGCAACAATAGAAGGTAAAGCAAAGAATATATTAATAGCAGAGAGAGTTGCACTTAATTTTTTATCTCATATCTCAGGTATTGCAACTAAAACAAATAAGTTTGTTAAATTGGCTGGCAAAAAATGTAAAATCTGCTGTACACGTAAAACAATTCCGAATATGAGAGTTATTCAAAAATATGCGGTAAAATTAGGTGGTGGTACAAACCATCGATTTAATCTAAGTGATGAATTTTTAATCAAAGATAATCATATAGCTTCATCAGATATAAAAGATTTAGTTTCTACTGCTATAAAAAATAAACAAGGAAGAAAAATCACAGTTGAAGTAGATAATTTAAAACAATTAAAAACTATTTTGGGTCTAAAATTTAATACAGTTCTATTTGACAATATGTCTATTAAAAATTTAAAAAATGGAGTTAAAATTGCTAAAAAATATTACGAAACTGAAGCATCTGGTAATATCAATTTAAAAACTGTGAAATCCGTTGCAACTACTGGTGTAGATAGAATGTCAGTTGGTAGTATTACTCATAGTACTTCAGCTATTGATTTTAAAATAGAAATTTAAGATACAAATTTTGATAAATCAGGTTTAAAATAATTTGGGCCTTTCATCACTTTTCCAGACTCATTATAAATTGGCTCACCATTTTCACCTAATTTACTCATGTTAGAATTTTGGACTTCGTCAAAACATTTATCTAAATTAATACCAAAAGCATGGCCTGCCCCGTAGGTTACATACAAAATATCTGTAAGTGCGTCAGCTACTTCTAATAAATCATTGTTTTTCATTGCTTCTTGAAGTTCATCTAATTCTTCTTTTATTAGATCTATTCTTAATTTATTGATTTTATCACTGCTAAATGATGGATTAGTTTTGACCTCTTGGCCAAAAGTTTTCATAAAAGTTCCAACTTTATTAAAATTCGACATTTTGCTCCTGTAAGTTTTTTTAAAATTATTGTATGTTATAAATATTTATTACTTACAAATTAATCAATGAAATTTAGAAAAGAATTCGACAGTATTGGAAGTGTAAACGTTCCTGATGATAAATATTGGGGAGCATCTACAGAACGATCAAATAAATTTTTTAATATTGGCAAAATATTAGTAAATATTTCAATAATTAAATCTATAGCTATTATTAAAAGATCAGCTGCGATTGTTCATTCTAATGATAAGTTAATTTCAAACAAAATTTCTAAGGCGATTATCAAAGCCTCAGATGAAGTTATAAAAGGAAAATTAGATGAAAATTTTCCTCTTAAAGTTTGGCAAACAGGCTCTGGAACACAGACAAATATGAATGTTAATGAGGTAATTGCTAACCGTGCAATAGAAACTTTGGGTGGCAAAAAAGGGACTAAAAAACCAGTTCACCCAAATGATCATGTAAATAAATCACAATCAACTAATGATGTTTTTCCAACTGCAATGCATATCTCTGTTGCAGAAGAAACTTTAAAAAAATTACTACCCAACTTAAAAATTTTAGAAAAAGAACTAAAAAAAAAATCATCAGAGTTTAAAAATATAGTAAAAATTGGAAGAACTCATTTACAAGATGCGACACCTCTGTCACTTGGTCAAGAATTTTCTGGTTATCATACACAAGTTAAAAAAAGTATTGAAAGAATAGAGCATGCATTAAAAGAAATTTTATTTCTTGCACAAGGGGGAACAGCAGTAGGCACTGGGATAAATTCTCAAAAGAATTTTGATAAAAAAATAGTAAAAGAAATTGCTAAATTCACAAAAATTCCATTTAAACCAGCTACAAATAAATTTGCTGAACTTGCGGCCCACGACTCAATTGTAAATTTTTCAGGCACATTAAATACATGTGCTGTAGCTTTAATGAAAATTTCAAATGATATTAGATTTTTAGGATCTGGACCCAGAGCTGGATATGGAGAACTGATATTGCCAGAGAATGAACCTGGCTCTTCAATTATGCCAGGAAAAGTTAACCCTACTCAATGTGAAGCTGTCACCATGGTATGTGTAAAGGTAATTGGTAATCACAATGGCATAACTATTGCAGGATCTCATGGACATTTCGAATTGAATGTGTTCAAACCTCTGATTGCACATAATATTCTACAATCAATTGATTTAATAGCCGACAGCACTAAAAATTTTGCTCTTTATTGTGTAAAAGGAATTAAAGCTAACAAGAAAAAAATCCAAGAGCATTTAGATAATTCTTTAATGCTAGTAACAGCTTTGGCTCCTAAAATTGGGTATGACAACGCAGCAAGAATTGCAAAAACAGCACTTAAAAATGACACAACACTTAAATTTGAAACATTAAAAACAGGTCTTATAAGTGAAAAAGACTATGATCAAATAGTAGATCCTAAAAAAATGATTTACCCTGAATAATTTTTAATTGCTTTGTTTGCTAAATTTTTTATATAAATTCTATTTTGAAGTTGGTTATCTTTGAAAATAAGTTGCTTTAAAGTTTCATTTACATCCTTATTAATTACATCATTTACTTTAATTGTATTCAAATTTGCAGTCTGCTGATCAAAGTTATAACTTAAATTAAACTCAATTTTTTTAATTTCTTTTCTATTTTTAAGAGGAGTTTGAAAAATTTTATAAACTTCATTAAAATCTTTGATATTTATAGAGATTAAAGCATCTAAAATTAAATTATTATTATCTGTGTAGATCAAACTGTCAGTTATTCTAAGATCAGCATATTTTTTTAATTCAAACTTAGTTTGATTGATATCAACCAAGCCTTCGTTAATTTTTACATTTAATGATAAATTAATTAAATCTCTAAAAGAAGAAATTTGTTTTGCATTAATTTTTGAACTTACATTTAGATTTTTATTATTAAGTATCCCAGTCTTTAATAGTTGGACCATAAATGAGTTTGAATTTAATAATATATCCGAATCTAGTTCACCTAAATCACCTGAAAATTCAGAAAAAAATGGCTTTAAACTTATAAAACCATTAAATTTGTAATTTTGATCTTGGGATTTATCTAAATAATTAAAATTAAAAAAATTTTTTTCAAATTTATAATTACCTTCACTCTTATTTTGATTATGAATTAATTTTATCAATCCATCTTTTTTATAAGAAGAATAGTTAAAACTATTTTCAATCTGAAGTTTAATAAGATCTAAATTTATTTTACTTATAATTTTCTCATTTATTGAGTCATCTGTAACTTTAACTTCATAAGGTAGATTGAAAATCTCATTCTCAGATAATAAAACATTTTCTAAATTTTTAGAATCAAAAAAATATTTTAATTTATTAATTTTATTTATAAACAAAACATCATTTTCAATATTTTTATAAAAAATATTACTATTCTTAATTTTAAGGCTAAAATTAGAAAAGTTACTATTTAAAAGTTTTATAAAAAAATTATAGTTTTCTTTATTTAAATTAAAATTTATTTTGTTGAGCACAATATCCTGTATTTCAATTTTATTTGGAAACAATAAATGTTTTGGTGAGATATAGACTTTAATCTCTCCCAAACCTTCAACTTGATTTAGAAATGAGACAGCTTTAAATTCAAAATTAGGTTTTGGAAATAATTTATATTTATAATTATTTGATAAATTAAAATCTAAATTTAAATTTTCTGACAATTGATTCTTAATATTGGCAACTAATTTCTTGTTATTATATAAATGTGGTGCAGACAAATATGAAAAAAGCGAGACAAATAAGACCAGAATAAAGATAAAAATTCTTTTAAAGCTTAAAAAAGCTAACAATTTATCTTTTTCAAAAATAAAATTTAATTTGTTTAAATTTTTTTTTAATTGACTATTTATTAAGTTGTTTAACTTAGCTAAGATTTTAACAAAAAAATTATGATTATTCATAAAACTATGAAACTTATAATGAAATATTTTAAATGATAAACTCTGATTATTTAAAAAATCTAAATAATGCTCAAAAAGAAGCTGTATTATATTTGGATGGGCCTTTATTAATAGTTGCTGGAGCAGGATCTGGAAAAACAAAAGTTTTAACTTCAAGAATTGCTCATATAATTAAAGAAAAGAAGGCATTTCCTAATCAAATTTTGTCAGTGACATTTACTAATAAAGCCGCAAAAGAAATGCAAACAAGAGTGAGTAAGATGCTAGGTTCGGCTGCAACTGGTCTCTCTTGGCTTGGAACATTTCACTCAATATGTGCAAAAATATTAAGAAAGCATGCAACAGCAGCAAATCTGAATTCTAATTTTACTATTATAGATACTGATGACCAGACAAGACTTATCAAAAATATCTGCAAAAGTGAAAATATTGATATCAAACAATTAGCACCTAGATTTATATTAGCAATAATTGATAGATGGAAAAATAAAGGATATTACCCATCTGAAGTTATAGTAAATAATAAAGATGTTTATGAAAAAACTATACTTCCTTTATATAAAATCTATCAACAAAAACTTATAGACTTAAATTCATGTGATTTTGGAGATTTAATTTTACATACTGTGAAAATTTTAGAAAATTATCCTGACATTAGACAGATCTATTCAACTAACTTTAAATATATTTTAGTTGATGAGTATCAAGATACTAATTTTATTCAAAGTAAATGGTTAAATTTATTATCTGAAAAAACTAAAAATTTATGTTGCGTAGGAGATGATGATCAATCTATTTACAGTTGGAGAGGTGCAGAAATTAAGAATTTTTTAGAATTTGATCAAGTATATGAAAATACGAAAGTAATAAGGCTTGAACAGAATTATAGATCTTCCCAGAATATTTTGTCAGTTGCGTCAAATTTAATTTCAAATAATCAAAATAGAGTTGGTAAAACACTTACAACTACTATGGACGAAGGAGATTTAGTTAAACTTAATTGTTTTAAAAATGGAAAAGATGAAGCAGTTGGAATTTCAGATGAAATAGAAAAAAAATTAAAAAAGAAATTTTCATTTAATGAAATGGCTATTTTAGTTAGAGCTATATTTCAAACAAGAGAATTTGAAGAACGATTTCTAAAAATTGGTATGCCTTATAGAATTTTAGGTGGAACTAAATTTTATGAAAGGGCTGAAATAAAAGATTGTGTTGCATACTTAAGATTAATTCATCAAGAAAAAGATGATCTTGCCTTTGAACGGATTGTAAACAACCCTAAAAGGTCAATTGGAGATACAACATTAAAAACTGTTCATGAGTTTGGGAAACAAAATAATTTAAGTCTAGAGTCTGCTGCAAATAAAATGCTTGAACAAAATTTAATTAAACCAAAAACAAAAATTGGACTTAGTTTTTTTCTTAACGCATTATATAAATGGAGAAATGATCTTAATATTAAAAAAATTAATCATGTAAAATTACTACAAATTGTTTTAGACGAGTCCGGCTACTCAGCAATGCTTAAGAATAAAAAAGACTTAGATAATGAAAATAGATTAGAAAACATAAAAGAATTGTTAAGCGCAATGAAAGATTTTGATAATCTAGAAAGCTTTCTAGAACATGTATCTCTAGCTACTTCAATTGATCAAGAATGGGATGGTGAAAAAATTAATATGATGACTATGCATGCAGCAAAAGGCCTTGAATTTGATGTAGTTTTTCTTCCTGGCTGGGAAGAAGGTTTATTTCCTCATCAAAAATCAATTGAAGAAAAAGGACAAAGCGGCTTGGAAGAAGAACGTCGTTTAGCTTATGTGGGGATTACTAGGGCCAAAAAAAAAGCTATAATTTCATTTTCAATGAACAGGTTTTATCAAGGTGATTGGATTGATAGTATGGCCTCAAGATTCATAGAAGAATTACCAGAAAAAAATATAGAAAAAAATTCATTTTTTGAGGAAGAAATTGACGATGATCAAAATTTTGATTTTAATCAAGACTTTGAAATTGAAGAAGGAACAAGAAGTCCTGGGTGGATACGATATCAAAAGAGGATTAAATGAAAAAAGAAGTAAAAGAGTTAAGAAAAAAATTTAAAAAATACGGTATCGATGGCTACGTTGTACCTAAAAATGATGATTATTTTACAGAATATTCAAAAATAAATAGATTGAAAATTATTTCAAATTTTAGTGGCTCTGCTGGTTTGGCTATTGTTTTAAAAAATAAGAACTATTTATTTACAGATGGTAGATACACTATTCAAAGTGAAATGGAGAGTGGAAAATATTTTAAAATTGTTAGTTATGAAAAAATAATTAACTGTAGTTTATTCAAAAACCTAAAATTAGGGCTAGACCCAAAGCTATTCACACATAAACAAATAAAAAATTATTTCTTAAAAAATAATAAAATTAAATTTTTATCAAACAACTTAATTGATGAAATCAAAACTAAAAAAATTATAGATAATATCCCTTTTTTTTCACTCAAAAATGAAATTATTGGAGAAAATAGTAAATCAAAAATTAATAAAATTATAAATTACTTAAAAAAAAATAAAGCTGACAATTTATTTGTGACAGCTCCAGAAAATGTAGCTTGGATTTTAAACATTAGAGGTGGTGATGGACCAAATAGTCCCATGCCAAATTCTAGATTAATCATCAATAAGTCAAAAAAAATATTTTTAATTACAGAACCTCAAAAAGCAAAAAAATTGATAAAAGAAAAAATAATTAAAAAAAGTCAATTAATTATCACAAGCAATCTACCAAAAAAAATTTTGGGTTTAAGTGGTAAAAATTTTATAATAGATAATAAATCTTGTTCAATTTTTTATGAGAATATTATCAAATCTAAATTTAAGATTATAAAAAAAGAAGATCCAACTTATCTACTAAAAGCTATAAAAAATAATACTGAAATTGATAATATGATTAAATCCCATATTATAGATGGTGTTGCACTAACAAAATTTATTTATTGGATTAAAAAAGTTAATAAAAAAAAGATTACTGAAGTTGATGCTCAGATAAAATTAGAAAAATTTAGAAAAAAAAATAACAAATACCTATATCCAAGTTTTGAAACAATTGCAGGTACTGGCGCTAATGGAGCTATTGTTCATTATAGAGCACGAAGGGAAAGTTGTAGAATAATAAGAAAAAATGATATTTTTTTATGTGACTCAGGTGGTCAATATAAATATGGTACTACAGATGTTACTAGAACTATCTGTTTTACAAAACCAAATCAGAATATCAAAAATATTTACACTAAAGTATTAAAAGGACACATAGCTGTAGCGAATACAGATTTAAGATTGGATAATACGGGCATAAAAATAGATAAAAGAGCAAGAAAATATTTGAATGAAAGTAAATTAGATTATGCACATGGTACAGGGCATGGCGTTGGTTTTTTTTTAAATGTTCACGAAGGGCCTCAATCAATTTCCAAACTAAATAAAGTCAAGATTCAAGAAGGTATGATTTTGAGTAATGAACCAGGTTACTACAAAAAAGGTTCTTTTGGTATCAGAATAGAGAATCTTGTTTTTGTCAAAAAAATTAAAAAAAAGGTTTATTTCAAAAATTTAACACTTGCTCCAATAGAAAAGGATTTAATTAATTATAATCTTTTAACTAAATTAGAAAAAAATTATCTGTTTAAATATCATTTAGATGTGTATTCAAAACTATCAAGGTATCTTTCTCTTAATGAGAGAAAATGGCTAGCTAGTTATATTTAACATTTTCAAAAACTGGCTTTGACTCAATATAGTAACTTTAAATTCTTTAGCCTTATCAACCTTCTTTTTTGTTGGTTTTTCACCCATGATTAAATAATTTAATTTTTTAGTTACAGTACTCACTGTGGTGCCAGAATTTTCTTCTATTAAGGATTTTACTTCTGCTCTGCTGATACCAATTAACTTACCAGTTACCATAAATGTTTTTTCATTCAATAATCCATTTTTATCTTTGGTTGCAGCATCTTTTACAACTAAAATTTTTTGTAATTTTTTGAGAATATTTAGATTAACTTTATTTTCAAAAAAATTTTTTACTGACTTTAGTTGAGTTTCTCCTATTCCATCGATATTTAATATATCCTCTGAAATAGTCTCATTTGAAAAACTAATGAAATTTGAAAATGACTCAAAATATTTCGATAAAATTTTTGCATTTTCCAAACCAATATGTCTAATACCTAGTGAAAAGATCAATCTTTCTAAAGAAATATTTTTTTTTTGATTAATTGAATATTTTAAATTTTCCATTGATTGTTTGCCCCAACCTTCAAGATTTTCGATTTTATTAAAATCTAAATCAAATATATCTTGGGGTAATTTTATTAAATTTAGGTTCCAAAAGTTTTCTACTATTTTTTTACCAAATCCTTCAATATTAAATGCATCTTTAGAAACAAAGTGTTTTAATTTTTCAATTGCAATTTTTTCACACTCATATCCTTCACTAGAACATCTTCTTACAGCATCTTCTTTTTTGGTAATATTATTAAATTCTTTAATTGTTTTTGAACCACATGATGGACATTTTAATGGAAAAATAAATTTTGGTGATTTTTTATCTCTTTTATTTTTATCAACTGAAAGAATATGAGGTATTACATCCCCTGCTCTTTCTATAGTTGCGAAATCACCAATTCTAATATCTTTTCGATCAATTTCATCTTCATTATGTAAAGTTGCATTAGATACAATTACTCCTCCAATATTAATTGGTTTGATTTTTGCAACTGGAGTTAAAGCTCCAGTTCTTCCAATTTGAATTTCAATATTAAGAATTTTAGATATAGCTTTGTTTGAGGCAAATTTATGGGCAATAGCCCACCTTGGTGAATTTGCTACATTTCCTAGTCTTTTCTGTAGTTCAAAGTCATTAATTTTATATACTATACCGTCAATATCAAAATCGATCTTTGATCTGTCATTTTCTATCTTTGAATAATTTATTAATAAATTATCAACACCTGCAACTAATTTATTTAATGGATTAGTTTTAAAACCCCAATCATCTAAATTTTTTAAAAAATCTGTTTGATTTTTTGATTTAAGACCTTTCTCATAACCAAAAGTATAGGCAATAAATTTCAAGGGAATTTTCCTTGTCTCATCTGGATTCTTTTGTCTCAATGATCCTGAGGCTGCATTTCTCGGATTTGCAAATTTATCTTTTAATTTTTCAAAATCACTATTTTGTATAAATACCTCTCCTCTTATATCAATTTCTTCAGGAAAATTTTTTGATTTAATTTTTTTTGGAATATCTTGTATTGTTGCAAGGTTAGTTGTTATATCTTCTCCTTCTTTACCATCTCCTCTAGATAAACCAATTTTAAATTCACTATTTTTATAAATCAATGATGCTGATATTCCGTCAATCTTTGGCTCAGCACTATAAGTTAAATTGAAATCTAAATCTTTAGATAAAAAATTTAATATTCTTTTTTCAAAATTAATTAAATCATCTTTCCCAAAAGCATTTGCCAAAGATAACATAGGAGTCTTATGTGGCCTTTTCTTAAAATTTTTTGATGGTTTAAATCCTATAGTTTTTGATGGTGAATTTTTTGAATTTAAAAAAAAATATTTTTTTTCTAAAGATAAAATACTTTTTTTTAAATTATCATACACTTCATCTGTTACTAGTGGCTTGCTAGCATCATAGTAATTTTTATTATAATTATTTATTAACTTGATTTTTTTATTATATTCTTTTTCTATTTTTTTTTTGTTCATCTCAATTAAAAAGAGAGCTAAATTTTTTCAAAATAGATTTATTTTTTACTTTATTTTTTTTAACTTTTTTTCTCTTTTTTTTATACTTCTTATTAAACACTGAGTATGATTGTTCATACCATTTTGATGATTGATAATTGTAACTTAAGAGTTTTGCATACTTTTCTGCCTCATTTTCTAATCCTATAATATAATAAACCTCCACCAATCTGTGTAATGCTTCTTCTGTATAAATTGTAGTATCATATTCATCTATTATCGCTCTAAATCTGTTGATTGCTGGAATCCATTTTTTTTTTTGAAGGTAATATCTGCCTAAATACATTTCTTTTGATGCAAGAATATCATTGATAAGATCCAATTTAAACTCAGCATCAAGTGCATATTCAGTATTTGGATAATCTTTAACCAATAAAGAAAAATTTATTTTTGCATTAACAATGGATTGGAGATCCTTTTTCTCATCAACAATTTGTTCATAATGAGAGATAGCCATTAAATAATATGCATAATCTAAATCTTTATAATATGGATATATTCTAATAAATCTCTCCAACTCTGCTACAGCATCTTTGTAATAATCTTGAGTATAATATGAATAGGCCGCCATTAAAGCTGACTTTGGTGCCCATTCAGATTGTGGAAAAAGTATTTCTGCTTCATTAAATTTTTTTGCTGCAAATAAAACATCACCTGTTTCTAAAGAATCCATACCTTTTTGATAAGCTTCAAAAACTTGTGCATCTAAATTTTTTTCATTTATAACTGATTTTTTTACTTTGTCCTTAGAACAAGAAACTGTAATTAAAAAAATTATTAATAAGATAAAATATTTAAAAAAATTCATATTAAATTTATAATGATTAAATTTATAATTTTAAAGTTATCTTTAAATATTAAGCTATAGATTTTAATATATTTCTGTTTATTAGCGTATGTGGAAGATTTTTTTCTTTTATTTCTATGATTGAGAAATTTTCTTTATTGTTAAAAACTTTTCTTAATAGCTGATTTGTTAAATAATGTCCTCCCTGAGAACATTTAACACTCGCAATAATTCTATAACCGGATGTAAAAAGATCACCAATACAATCTAAAATTTTATGGTTAACAAATTCTTTTTTATTTCTTAGACCATCTGGATTAAGTATTTCATCATCTTTAACAACTATAGCGTTATCTAAACTGCCACCTTTTGCTAAACCATTTTTTTTAATTAACTCAATATCTTCAAATAAACAAAATGTTCTTGAATTGTAAATATCTGATAAATCATCCTCGTAAACCTTTATTTTATTTTTTTGGTCGCCAATAAGCTCATTTTTATATTTAATTTCGAACTCTATATCTAAGCTAAGTGTTGAGGGTTCAATTGAAATAAATCTTTTACCCTCTCTGTACTCTATTTTTTTATTTATTTTTATAATCTTTATTGGTGATTCACTCACTTTAATTCCTGAACTAATAATTTTTTCAATAAATTCTTTTGCTGATCCATCCAAGATTGGCACTTCCTCATTATCAATTTCAATTAGTGCATTATCAATTCCCAGTCCAAACAATGCTCCCATTAAATGCTCAATGGTAGAAACCTTTACTCCAAATTCATTTTCAATAGTTGTATTTAAAGAAGTATTGGATACATTACTAAAATTTGGATGAACTAAATTATTTACATTGATATCAATTCTTTTAAAAACAATTCCATGATTGGGTTCAGCTGGTTTAATGCAAATATTGACATTTAGGCCGCTATGAAGAGCTACACCGCTAAATAAAACATTATTCTTTATTGTTTTTTGGGTTAAATAGGACACATAGATCTTCTATTTCCCTTTTAATGAATTTTAAAAACAACAAATATTACTGAAAAAAACAATTTTAACTAAATAGTTGAAAAAATTTTTCAAAAAGACCTTTATTTACTATATTTTTTGAAACTATTATTACTTCATTTTGGTTATAACCACTGCTTAATTTGTTCGCCATTACTGAGAATTCGCTAGTTTCTTTATTTAGAAAACTTTTAATATATTTTGCTGACATATATTTGCTAACTTTAATTTGGTGATTTTCGAACAACTTATCAAAAAAGATGGTTATATTATTTGAGAGAGATATGAAACTTACTTCTAAAAATAGTTGGTCTTGATCAATATCTATATTTTTAGATAGATATTCCTTTTTATCTTTATCAACCAAAATCATATGCATAATAATTTGATCTTGATAATTTTCGTAAAATAAATCTTTTATTTCTATTAAATTACTTTCTAAATGTTTTTGATTTATTTTTTTATCATAATTTTTTTTTTTAAGTGAAATACTTGTACTTAAAATATTATCATTTTCTATTATTAAGATAACACTTTTTATAAAATTATTTACTATTTTTTCTATTTTATAAATATTTTCATCAACAAAGTTTGAAAGTCTATCCAAGTCGGAGAGTTCAACTACATCATTAATCAGTAATTCTTTATCATATAAATTATTATAATTACTTTTATCATAAACAAATATTTGATATTTGTTATTAGAGACATAAACAAAAGTTTCAAAATTAGTTTTTTCTATCATCTAAAATAATTTGATTTTTAATTCTTGCATCTATCATTTTAACGTCTTTAAATTCTTCTTTGTACAAAAATTCTAATGCTAAATTAAGTGCAAGATTGGTATTATCTTTTGGTAATTTTATTACGATATTATTTCTTAATTCTAAATCCCATCTTCTAGATGGGTAAAAATATAAATTTTTTATCTCTTTGTAAGTAATTTTAGATTTATCAATGACTTCTTTAATATCAAAAAATTCAATTACCTCAGGACTTCCAAAAATATAAGGTAATTGATTATTTGAAAAATCATTTTTTATAAATTTACCATTAGAGCCTAAATAGAAAGCTTGGCCATTTTTATTAATTTTGGCTAGAAATTTGGTTTTCTCAATATTAATATCTATTGAAGAGGGATATCTTTTAAAAATAAAATATTTTTCTACTAAAGAATTTGACTCAATTTCGTTAATTAAATCACTCTTACTTATAAAAAAAATATTTTTTAAATTAAAATTGTTAATTTTTTTTAGTAAAATTAATTTATCCTCAATATCTAATCCAACAATATTAATATTATTAACATTTTGTAATTTTAAATTGTTAAAATTAATATTATTAATTGAGCCAACCACTAGAAGTAAAAAAAAATATATTAAAATTTTTTTACTTTTCCGTTGTTGCATCTTTTAAAATCCACTCAATTAGTTTTATAAAGGATATTCCTTTGTATTTTGCTATTTCTGGAACAAGAGATAGTTTTGTCATACCTGGTTGAGTATTAATTTCTAGTAAATAAAACTTATTTCTATAAAATTTAAAATCTGATCTAGTAACTCCTTTGCAACCAATAATTTTGTGTGCTTTAAGAGATAAGTCCATTGCCTCATTTAATTTATTTTTTGGAAGATCCACTGGAATTATATGCTCTGTTTTTGCATTTTTACTATACTTGGCCTTGTAATCATAAAATTTTCTTTTTGGTATTAATTCTATTGCTCCTAATTTTGTACTACCCATAATTGCAACTTGAATTTCTCTTCCACCGATAAATTCTTCTATTAAAATTTCTTTATAAATTTTCATTGAATTTAAAATTTTTGAAATATTTTTTTTTGTACAAATAAAGACATTTACACTTGAGCCCTCATTAATTGGCTTAACTACAACGGGGAATTTTAACTTTTTTTCAATATCTTTTATTAATTCAAAATAATTTTTTTTATAAGAGTGGTGAATATATTTTGGTGTATTAATTTTATTTTTTGTAAAAATTTTTTTTGATATTATTTTATTCATTGCTAATGAGGAGGCAATTACTCCTGAATGTGTATATGGTATTTTAAATCTTTCTAAAATTGTCTGAATATAGCCATCTTCACCAAACTGGCCATGTAACGCATTGAATATAATACTTGGTTTAAATATTTTAATATTTTTTGACAAGTTCACATCTGGTTCAGAAATTTTTACTTTATAACCATTTTTTTTAAGCTCTTTTGCAACTTGAAAACCTGTATCAAGACTTATTAATCTTTCTTTTGAAATTCCACCAGCGAGTATAAGTATATTTTTTGTCAATTTATTCTAAAATTTTTATTTCTGTTTGTAATTTTACACCTGTTTTTTTTAAAACACTTTCAGATACAAATTCTATTAATTTTTTCATATCATCAAACTTAGCATTACCTTTGTTAACAAAAAAATTACAATGTTTGTCTGATATACAAGCGTCTCCGAATGATTTTTCTAATGAGACTGACTCTTTTATTAGTTGCCAAACTTTTTTATCTGATTGACCTAATGGATTTTTAAAAGTACTTCCACTGGTTTTAATTCTTGTGGGTTGTGCCTTTTCTTTTTTTTCTTTTAATTTTATCATTTCATCCTTTATTAAATTTGAATTTTTTTTAAAACCCCTAAATGATGCACTTAAAAAGATTAAATCATTGGGTAATCCACTGTCTCTGTATTTAAAATTAATTTCTTTTGCTGGAATAGTAATAACCTTACCTGATTTATTGATAGCTTGTACCGAAATTAAAATATCTTTGAATTCCCTCTCAAAACACCCTGCGTTCATTTTTATTCCTCCTCCAACTGTACCAGGTATGCAAGATAAAAATTCAAATCCACCCAAACTATTATCCATTGCAAATTTTGAAAGTGATCTATCGCTAACAGCACTTCCAGCAATAATTATATCTTCTGACAAAAGAGAAATATTATTAAAATTATTTGATAACTTAATTACAACACCATCATAAGTTTTGTCAGTAATTAAGGTATTTGATCCCCCACCTAAAACAAATAATTCCTCTTTATTTCCAATTATTTTTAAAAATCTAATTAATTCTTTTAAATTTACTGCTTTATAATAAATCTTAGTATTGCCACCTATATTAAACCAATTCTTTTTTTTTAAATTATGATCAAATTTTATATTTTCATTAAATTCCATTAATAGATCGTTTTGGTTCATACTCATTATAAATATCTAGGCATTTCTCTCATCCATGTCGAGATAGTTCCAGCACCCATTCCAATAACTATTTTTTTTCCATAAATATTATTTTTAATATATTTTGCTAATTGAAATCTATCATCTACTAAAAATAATTTTACTTTTGAATTTTTAATTATTTCTTTTGCAAAATTTTCATATTTAAAACCTAATGATATTTTTTCACCTGCAGTATAAATAGGCAATAAAATTACTATATCTGCATCTTTAAATGCATAAGTAAATTCTTTTTTTAAATCTTTTAATCTAGATATTCTGTGTGGTTGGAAAATGCAAACTTTTTCATAACCTTTGTAAACATTATTTACTCCATCTAATACAACTTTTATTTCTGTTGGATGATGAGCATAGTCATCAAAAAAGTCGACTTTATTAAACGTAAAAATTTTATTAAATCTTCTTTGAACTCCCTTAAAATTTTTTAAACCTTTTTTTATGCTTGAAATTGTTAATCCAACTGTAATTGCTAAGGCTGATGCTGCAACTGAATTTCTAATATTATGCATTCCTAGCAATGGAATGTTAATTTTTTTAATTAATCTATTCTTTTTATTTGGTAAAATAATCTTTAAATCAAACTCAGAATAATTTTTTGCTTGTTTAATATTCTTAATGCAAAAATTTGATTTTGTATTAATACCATAAGTATAAAAATTTTTATTACTTAGTTTCTTAATTAATTCTTTATTATTCTTATCATCTATACAAATAAAAGATTTTCCAAAAGATGGAACTTTATTCACAAACTTAGTAAAATATTTTATCAACTCATCCATAGAACTATAAAAATCCATATGCTCTCTATCTATGTTGGTTATTATTGAGTATGTAGGGGGAATATAAACAAAACTACCGTCAGACTCATCAGCTTCTAGAATCGACCAGTCACTTTTGCCTAATTTAGCAGAATTGTCGATAGAATTTATTACCCCTCCATTAATAATAGTTGGATCTATTTTGGTTTCCTGAAAAATTGAAGCTATTAATGATGTCGTAGTTGTTTTTCCATGAGAGCCAACAACTACTATATTTTTTGTAAGAGAAACAATATTTGCTAGCATTTCTCCTCTTTTATAAATAGGTAATTGTTTTTTTTTTGCCTCTACTAGTTCTGGATTATTTTTTTTTATTGCAGAAGAAACTACAACGATAGTGGCTTTATTTATATTTTGTTTTTTATGTCCAATTGTAATTTTTATTTTTTCTTTTTTTAATCTTTCAATATTCTTATTGGTAGCAATATCACTACCCTGAACCCTGAACCCTTTACCCTTCATTATAAGGGATAATCCACTCATACCTATCCCACCAATACCTATAAAGTGAATTATCTCAGATTTTGCTAATTTAATTTTCATTAATAATATTTAATAAATTTTGATTAACATTATTCCATGTGTTTTGATAATTTAATTTTTCTAAATTATTTTTTTTCACAAGTATCTCATCCTTATTACTTAATATGTTTAACAACAAATTTTCAAAATTTTTTTTATCAAAATTGATTTGATCAATAACCCAACAACAACCTTTATTTTTATAATAATTTGCATTTTCTAATTGATGATTATCTTTAGAACTTGGTAATGGAATAGCGATAAATGGTTTTTTAGATAAAGAAATTTCAGCCAAACTAGAGGCACCTGATCTTGTTATGCATAAATCTGCCTGGTCTATTAATAAATTAAGGTTTTGATCAAAACTGAAAACAGTATTGTCAATGTTATTTTCTAAATATAGATTTTTGAGGTTACCTATATTTTTTTGATTTGTTTGATGAATTACCTTTAGTGGTTTTATCTTTGAAACTTTTATAATTGACTGATGTAAAATCTTATCAAATATTTGCGCACCTTGGCTTCCACCAATTATTATTAAAGTAAATTTTTCATTATTACTTTTTTTTAATTTTTTGTCATAATATTTCTTCCTTATAAGGGGATTTATAATTTTTAACTTATATTTATGCTCTTTGGGAAAACCAATAATATTTTCTGAATAACATAAAATTTTTTTACAAAATTTGAGAAAAAATTTATTTGCTCTACCGATTACCATATTTGGTTCTAGCAAATAAATTTTAATGTTTAATATTCTTGCAGCCATACATAAAGGTAGTGACATATATCCACCTGTAGAAATAAGAGTTTGTATTTTTTCTTTTTTTAATAATATCAATGATCTTAAAGTTAAAAAAAATACTTTTAAAATTGATAAAGGCAATAAAATAAAATTATTTAACTTAGGTGTATCAATAATTAGAGTATTATAAAATTTATCATCAAGATATTTAAGACCTCTTACATCACTTGAAATTAATATATCATAATTTTCTTTTAAATGATCATGAATTGTAATTGCTGGAATTACATGTCCGCCAGATCCTCCTGTGGAAATTAAAATCTTACTTTTCATTTAATTTTCTATTTTTCTTTTAGTTAAATTTAGAATTATTCCTGAGAGTATCGAAATACTTATTATTGAAGAACCTCCATAACTTAAAAATGGTAGGGTCATACCTGTTGTAGGAAATAGTCTAATATTTACACCTACATGAATAGTTGCTTGCATTAAGATTAAGCTTACACATCCAATTAAAATAAGTTTAGTTTTATCATCTTTTTCATAATTTATTTTTTTAAAGACCATGTAAATAAACATTAAAAATAATAATAATATTATTATTATGGCAACAACACCGAACTCTTCAGAAATCACAGATATAATATAATCAGTATGTGCCTCAGGTACTCGATTTTTCAAAGTTCCTTCACCAATTCCTTTGCCAAAATAACCACCACTTGTAATGGACTCTATGGCCTTATCTGATTGAAAATTATGTGTTCCTGTATCTCTGTTAAAAAAAGAAAAAATCCTACTTTGAATATAATCAAACTTAGGGACGTACATAATCAAATAAGCTAATGACGTAAAAGCAAATATAGAAAAACCAAAAAGAATAAGGATATTGATGCCAGAGATAAAAATTAAAACTGCCCAAGAGAAAACAATAAGAAGAGTTTGGCCAATATCTGGTTGCAATACGAGAAGTAAAGAGATTATTGATACTAAGACAATTGATAATAAATATTTTAAAAAGAGGTTTGAACTTCTGACGCTAGAAAGAATACTTGAAATTACAATAATTAAAAAAGGTTTTAATAATTCAATTGGTTGAAATCTTGGTAAAAAAAATAAATCTATCCATCTTTTTGATCCTTTTACTTCAACACCTATAATTGGTACCAAAAATAAAGAAACTAAAGTAATAAAAAAAAGAAAATATGAATAATAAAATAATTGATTGGTTTTTAAAGAAGAAAAAATATAAATAATAATTATTCCAATAAAAATATAAATCAAATGCTTAAAAAAGAAGAAATAGCTATTTGTATCTAGTTTGTCTGAAGCAATTAGTGATGTTGAAACTAATGAAAAAAAAAGTCCAATTGCAAATAACGAACTTATAATTAAAAAGATTGATTTATCTATACTCTTCCACCATTGATAGTAAAATCTATATAAAAAGTTGTTGTTTTGCATTAAGAAATTTTTTTATTAATTGATTAAAATATTCTCCTCTTTCTTCAAAATTTTTAAAGCTATCGAATGATGCTCCAGCTGGACTAAATAAAATAATAATTTTTTTTAGATTCTTATCTTTTAAATCAAAAAATATTTCATTTAATATATCTTTCAAATATTTAGAATGTTTTAAAGTTATTTTATTTTTTATATTTTTTTTAAATTCTTTATGATTGTTACCGAAAATAAATGTTTTAAAATTCTTACAATATTTTTTAGGTAGATTTAATTGATCACCTTTTTTAGGAATGCCCCCTAAAATCCAATAAACATTTTTTAAATTTTTTAATAGATTTTCTGATGAAGCAAAACTTGTAGACTTAGAGTCATTAATTATTGTTAAATTCTTATTTTCATAGATAATTTGTTGTCGATATTTTAAACCTTTAAATCTATTTAAAGTTTTTATAAGTTTTTTACCATTTAAATTTAATGTTTCAGAAATCTTTAAAACGAATGATAAATTTTCTAGATTTCCTGAAGATAAAAAGTATTTATTCTTTAATTGTTTAATTATTTTATTTGCTTTTTTTAAATCAACTCTAATAATTTTTGGATTATATTTTTTACTTTTTAGCTTTTTATTTATTAATACATCATTTTTTTTAACAAAGGCAATAGACTCTTTTGACTGAAAATTTAATAATTTAAATTTAGCATTGATATAATTTTTTAAGTTTCTGTGTCTCTCTATATGATCAGGACTTATATTAAGTATTACTGAATATTTTGAAGTAAATAATTGACTATATTCTAATTGATATGATGAAGCTTCAATCACAAAAATAGTATTTTTTGTAAATTTTTTTTCAGATAATGCTGGATTTCCAATATTTCCGATCAGCCTACAATCATAGTTTTGATCTGATAAAATATCATACAATATTTTAGCTGTAGTTGATTTACCATTAGTTCCAGTGATGGTGATACTTTTGTTTTTGTAAAACGAGTAGAATACATCTAAATCTGTAAAAATTTTGGACTCATTTTTTTTAAGAAATTCAGATAATTTACAATTTAGAATATCTATTCCAGGACTAATAATAATTATATCAAACTTATTTTTAGATATTTTTTTAATATTACTTATCCATTGCTTAGGTTGATATTTAAATTTTTTTTTTGCGTCATCATCAAACAAATAAACCTTGGCTTTATTCTTTAAAAATTTATATGATGAAATTCCACTTTTACCTAAACCATAAATTAATATTTTTTTTTTCAAAAAAATATTTTTATTATTAATCATTATCTTAATTTCAAAGTAGCAAGACCTATCATTGCTAAAATAATTGAAATAATCCAGAATCTAATTACAACTGTTGACTCGGGCCATCCTTTCTTTTCAAAATGATGGTGTATTGGTGCCATTCTAAAAATTCTTTTTCCAGTTAATTTAAAAGAAATTACTTGTACCATCACAGATACAGCCTCAAGAACAAATAACCCACCTGTAATTGCTAATACTATTTCATGTTTTGTAATTATTCCAACAGCTCCCAAAGAGCCCCCGAGTGCTAAAGAGCCTGTATCACCCATAAAAATTTTAGCTGGTGGTGCATTAAACCACAAGAATCCTAAACATGATCCTATTATAGCTCCACAGAAAATTGAAACTTCACCTGTACCTTCAATATATGGAATTTGTAAATAATCAGAAAATACAATATTTCCAGTTACATAACTTATAAAAGCAAAACAACCTGCAACTAAAATTACAGGAACTGTAGCCAATCCATCAAGTCCATCAGTTAAATTGACTGCATTTGATGAACCAACAATTACAAATACAGAAAAAGGAATAAAAAACCATCCAAGATTAATTATTAAATTTTTAAAAAAAGGAAAATATAAATTTGTAATTTCTTGATAATCAACAAAATAAATAAATAAACTAATTCCTAATATTGCTAAAAAAATTTGTGATAGTATTTTTAATTTTGATGAAATACCTGAAGAATTATTATATTTTATTTTTTTAAAATCATCAAAAGCACCTAATAAACCAAATGAAATAGCAATATAAATACAAAATAAAATACTTATATTTGATAGATCTCCCCAACATAAAACAGATAACAGTAATCCAAACAAAATTATAACTCCTCCCATTGTTGGAGTTCCAATTTTTTTTACTATATGGTCTTGAGGCCCATCATCGCGTATGGGATTTACAATTTTTCTATTTGAAAAAAACCTTATAAAAGGTCCTCCAACTAACAAAACTATAATTAATGAAGTAAATAAGGATAATCCTGTTCTAAATGTAATGTATTTAAAAACGTTTAAAAATCCAAAGATATCGACGAAATTTAGTAAAAATTGATAAAGCATTATTTAGAGCCTTTTATGTCACTAATTATCTTATTGAATCCTGTCGCATTTGAGGCCTTAACCATAAGATAATCATTATTATTTAAATCGTTTTTAATCAAATCAATAATTTGTGAGTTGTTGTTTAATATTCTACCTTTTTTCTTTTTTAAAATAGAATTGTATGTATTCAAAACTTTACTTCCTTTAACAAAAATTTTATCAATCTTTGTATTATTTATTATTTTTCCAATAGATTGATGAAGCTTTTTTGAATGTTTTCCAAGTTCTAGCATATCACCTAATAACAAATATTTTTTTTCTTTATCAATTTTAATTTTATCAAAATTTAAAATTGCAGATTTAAGAGACAATGGATTTGAATTATAACTTTCATCTATTAAATTTAGGTTCTTTTTATTAATCTTAATTTTAGTAATATCTCCTCTACCATTTGGTATTTTAAAACTCATAAAAATATTTTTATTTAATCTAGATATGTCAAAAAAAATACTCATCACAGCTATTGTAGCCAAAATATTTAAGATATTATTTTGAAAATCATTAGAAATAAAAAAATAGGTTTTTAAATTATTTATCCTAATTATTACTTTAAACTTATTGGAAATTTTTTTAATACTTATCAACTTTATATTTGCATCATGATTATCAATACCAAATGATAAAATTTTTAGATTTCTTTTATTAGCTATATTTTTATGTAATGTAAAAAAATTATCATCAGAATTAAGAACAATAAACCCATTAACTTTTGTATTATTAATTATTTCTGATTTAGCTAAAGCAATTTGTCTAAGACTCTTAAAATTCTTAGCATGAGCGTAATTAATGTTAGTAATTACACTAACATCTGGTTTAACAATTTTAGAAAGATAATCAATTTCTCCTTTTTTATCCATTCCTATTTCCAAAACTCCATAATTATTTTTTTGATCTAAATTAAGAAGACTCAGTGGTACTCCATATTTATTATTATAGGATTTAGGAGAAATTCCTACTTTAGATAATTGGTTTAATGAGCTGCCTAATAATTCTTTTAATGTGGTTTTTCCACAACTACCTGTAATAGCAATAATTTTTGTTTTTATATTTTCTCTATATATCTTAGAACTTTTTGTTAAAAATTTAAGTGTATCTTTAACTTTAATTTGACGAGAAATATTTATTTTTTTTTCAATTTTATTAACTACTGCTATTGATGCTTTTTTTTTGAAAGCTTCACTTATAAATTTATTACCATCATTTTTTATGCCTTTAATTGCAAAAAAAATATCACCTTTTATTATTTCTCTAGAATTTATTTTAGCCTTTTTGAAAGAAATTTTGCTTGATATTTTTTGTTTTCCATTTAGCTCATTAATTATATTGACCTTCAAATTATTTGATAAATCCAAATTTTTAATTTTGATTGCATCAAGAATAATTTTTTTATCTGAGAAAAAAAATTTTTTTACACCAATTTCCTGAACTTTTTCATGACCTTTTCCAGCTACAAGTAAAATATCTCCTGTCTTTAAATGTTTTATTGCTTCTGATATTGCATTTTCTCTATTTGGAAATTCAAAAATTTTTTGATTTTTTATTCCTTTTTTTATATCTTTTCTTATTTTACTAGGTTGTTCTAGTCTTGGATTGTCATCAGTTAAATAAATTTTATCTGAAAAAAGATCAGCAATTTTACCCATTTTAGCTCTTTTATTTTGATCTCTATTGCCTCCACAACCAAACACTAAAGTTATTTTCTGGCCTGGAAATTGCTCTTTTAAATTTTTAAGACAAGTTTTTAAAGCATCTGGTGTATGCGCATAGTCTAAAATTACTTTTGAATTATTTTTTATCCTTCCAACAATTTCAAACCTTCCTTCCACAGATTTTATTTTTGGTATTACATTAAGTATGTTTTTAATATTGATATTACTTTTTATTGAAGCAATGACTGCCATTAATATATTCTTTAACTGAATTTTTCCTATCAAATTAAGCTTAATTTTGTGTATTGAATTATTGTATTTAATCTCCAACAATTGAGACTCGCCTTCATACTTGTGAGAGAGAAATTGAAAATTATTTTTTTTATCTAATAATGAAAAAAGCTTTAAATTTTTATTGGAGGCTATACTTTTTATTTTCCTGAATTGAGGTATTTTTTCATCAGTAATAATATTTCCATTTTTTTTAATCAATTTCTCAAATAAATAAAGTTTAGCTTTTAAATAATCTTTAATATTTTTATGATAGTCCAGGTGATCTTGGGATAAATTTGTAAATATTCCAGTATTAAAAAATAGTCCATCCAATCTGTTTTGACTTAAGCCGTGGCTTGATGCTTCCATAATAACATTGTTAATATTTATTTTTTTTAAATGTCTTAAAACTTTACTTAATTGAATTGGATCTATTGTAGTGTTTGGTAAATTCTTTTTAAATTTTTTTGACTTAATTCCCAATGTGCCGATTGATGCAGCTTTTTTATTATTTAATTCTAATATTTGATAGTAAAAATCTGCAATAGATGATTTTCCATTTGTACCTGTAACTGCAATAATATTATTCGGGATTTTGTTATTAATTTTAAATGATATTTCAGCTAATAATTTTCTAATACTATTTGATTGAATAAATAGAATGCCATTTTTTAGTCCATTAATTTTTTTTTCAGTAACAACAATTTTTGCACCATTTGAGATTGCAGATAATATAAAGTTATTTCCATCTATTTCATTTCCTTTAATTGCAAAAAAAATGTTATGTTTTTTTACTTGGTTACTATTGAATGAAATTCCTGAAAAAAAAATTTTTTTATATTTTTTCTGAATATTTTTGAAGTAATCTCCTAGAAGCATGATTATTTAATTTCTAGATATTTTGTGGCTAAAATAGGCCCAATTTTATCTATTATTTTTCCAACTACCTCGACAGAAGTCCATCCAGCACTATTGTTTAATGTTCCTTTCCAACCACCCTTTCGATGTCTGTATTTATAATAATAATCTTTAGATTTTATTGGTGCATCTAGCATCACTATGAATACAAATTGAGGATTTGAAGTTGGAAATATTGAAGCAAAGGTGTTCACTTTTGCATCATCAGAATAAATTCCATTTAAAACTTTATCTGCAGTTCCTGTTTTACCTCCGATTTCATAATTTGGAACATTTGCAAATTTTGCAGTACCTTCTTCTGTATTAACAATTTTTCTTAAAACTGTAACGACTTGATCAGATACTCCTTTTTTTAAAAGCCTTGTGCCCTGAGATTTATTATTTTCCTTTAAAATTAAAGTCGGTTTAACATCATAACCACCATTAGATAATATTGCATATCCTTTTGACAATTGAAGAATTGTAGTTGCAATACCATGACCATATGAGGCTGTGGCTAATTTACATTTACCAAAATTATAGTTTTTTTGTGGAGCCACCTCATCAATATCAAAATCAATTGGACTTAAAATCCCAATTCTTTCTAAGAAGGATTTATACTTCTCAGGTCCAATTTGTTGTCCAATTCTAACTGAACCAATATTTCCAGATCTAATTATAATCTGTTCGGCTGTTAAATCTGTTGGGATTTTATCATCATATTCTCCTATTCTATTTTTACCACAGCGAATAGATTTTGGTAAATCTAGGAATTCTGTTTCCGGTTTTATCAAATTTTCGTTTAAGGCACTCGCAAATGTGAATGATTTGAAAACTGAACCAAGTTCATAAGTTCCTTTGGTTACTCGATTAATAAAATTTACATCAGTTATGTTTTGTCTTTCATTTGGATTAAAATCAGGCAATGAAATTAGTGAAAGAATATTTCCATTGTTTACATTCATTAGTATAGCAGCACTACCTTTGCTTTTAAAAATTTCTTGATATTTAATTAGTTCTTTTCGTATTAAAAACTGTACATCTTTATCAACTGTGAGTTTTATTGGTTTTTTTGACTTTCTGAGAATCTCATCAAATGATTTTTCTAAGCCAGAAATACCATTGTTATCATCATCTATTTGACCAATGATATGACTAAAAAGATTTTTTTGAGGATAAATCCGCAAAACTTTTTCTTCAGGTTTTATAGAATTATCTCCAAGTTTCATTAATTTTTCATAGTCTTCTTCTGAAACTTTTTTTTCTAACCAAAAGAACTTTTTTGTATCAAGTTGTTTTTTAATTTTTTTAAAATCTTTTTTTGGAAATATAATATTTAAACTTAATAAAAGTTTTTTCTGATCTATTATATCTGAAGTCTTTATACCTATATCAATTGATTTAACTGTCTTAGCTAAATAGTTATCATCTATATCAATTATATCCGCTCTATAAAGTTTATTAGCAAACGCAGGCTTATCAGATATTTCTATATTGGGTTTACGTGATCCAAGATGAATTAAATGTATAGTGTAAATTAGATAAATGATGAAAAAGAAAAAAAATATAAACGCAACTCTATTAAATCGAATTTTTAAATTAGTATCACTTTTTTTATAATCAAAATTATTTTTATGATCTTCAATAATAATTCTCGTTGTTAATTTTTTCATTAATCTTTAATTATTTTTAAATTTTTAATCTTTTTATCCTCATTTGTTATTTTAAAGACTTTTATATTTTCAATTTTTTTTTGTACTAAATTATTTTCAAAATATAATGATTGAAACTCTAATAGTTTGTCTGAGGAACTAAGATAATCAAATTCTAATTTAATTTTCTCGAGTTCTGAATTTAAAATTCTAATATTCTCTTTTACAGTAAAAATTTTATCTTCATTTTTTTTTGCAGAATTTTTAATTATAGCGGTTGATAAAATTAGTGAAAAAATAACCAATACTAATGCAGTTTTTTTCATAACTTATTCCCAAAATTTTCTATCTCAATCAAGTTACTGAATTGATCTAAAATGTCAGTTTTAAAGTCATAAAAGTCATTTTTTTTTATCGCATATCTAAGCTTTGCTGATCTTGATGGTAAATTTTCACTTACTTCTTTATCAGAGGGTTTAATTACTTTTTTTTCATTTAATTTTAATAATGTTTCAGGCTGCTCAGAAACAGGAGCATATCTTGATATACTTTTTTTTTCAGAGAGACTTTTCAAAAAATATTTAACAATTTTATCTTCAAGTGAATGAAATGTAACTACTGCTAAAACACCATCTTTTTTTAAAACTTTAGTTGCGTTAATTAATCCAAAAATTAATTCACTTATTTCTTTATTAACTAAAATTCTTAATGCTTGAAAAACTTTCGTAGCACTATTTTTTTTAAAATTTTTTTTTCTCTTAGTATTATCTATTATCTCAACAAGTGTTTGGGTATCTATTTTTTTTTTTACTCTTTCTTTAACAATATTTCTTGCTATGAATTTACTTTCTTTCTCTTCTCCAAAAAATTTAAATATCTTATCTAGTTCTCTTTCATCTAATTTATTAATTGCATCTTCAGCAGAATAATCATTTAAACCCATCTGCATATTTAAATTTCCCTCTGAATCAAATGATAGACCTTTTTTAGGATCTTTAATTTGAACATAAGAATAACCAAGATCAAATATGATCCCTTTGACATTCTCATTTTTAAGTTTTAAATTATTTAGCTGACTAAATTTAATATTTTTAAATAAAAACCTATCTTCAAATTTATTTTTTAACTTACTAGCTATTACTTCACTTTCAATATCTCGATCTAAAGCTATTACTTTAGTATCTTTAAACTCTAATATTTTTTTTGAATAGCCACCTTGACCAAATGTACAGTCAATAAATGTGCCACCATATTGAGGGGAAATAATGCTAATAATTTCTTTTAGCAGTACTGGATAATGCTTTTGCACTTCCGGTACTATGGTGGCGTCCATTTATCTCTTTGAAGACCATTAATTCTTTTGTCTTCTTAAGAATGCTGGTATCTCTAGATCGTCATCCTCTTCATTATCACTTGAAGACAATAAATCTTCTGAGCTTAAATTTTCAATTTCTGAACTAAATAAATCTGGTGCATCTGAGTCAACACCAAATTCTTTTAGATCATTGGAAACATCTTCTTCTACTTTCTCATCAACTAGTTGTTCATTTGATGCTTCTACTGCTTCTTGAGTAAAAGATTTTTCCATCTCATTTACAGAAGTATCTTCAACAACACTCGTTGTTTCAATGTTATTGCTCTGCATTACTTCTTCATTTGTTACATTAGTGTTTAGCTGTTCTTGTGGTTGTTCTTGAACAATTTCATTATCTAACTTCAATGCATTAGCGCCATGTGTAATTGGATTGCTTGTTGATGTGCTAGAGAAATTAAACGAGTTTGATGTACCCATATTTGCAAAATCAGAGTAACCAGGATTACGATTTTGAATTCGGTGAACATTATTTATAACTGATTTTGACTCTGGTTGTTGGCCATCCAAAGAAGTTGCAACAATTGAAACTCTCATTTTTCCGTCAAGTTCAGAGTCTGTAATTGCTCCTATAATCAATTCTGCCTCTGGATCTACTTCAGCTCTAACTTTGTTTACAGCTTCATCGACTTCAAAAAGTTTAAGATCTTTTCCACCAGTGATGTTTACCAATAATCCTTTTGCACCTTTTAAAGTATAATCATCAATCAATGGATTGCTTATAGCCATCTCAGCAGCTTGAATAGCTCTACCTTCACCTTCAGCTTCTCCTGTCCCCATCATGGCTTTACCCATAGATGCCATTACTGTTTCGACATCAGCAAAATCTAGATTTATTAAACCAGGTCTTACCATCAAATCTGTAATACTTTGTACTCCATGCATCAAAACATTATTTGAAAGATTAAAAGAGTCTTCAAATGTTGTTTGCTCATTTGCTATTTTAAAAAGATTTTGGTTTGGAATAACAATAATTGTATCAACATGTTTTCTTAATTCTTCCAAACCTTGTTGTGCTCTTCTCATTCTAGAGGGGCCTTCATATAAGAAAGGAAGAGTCACAACACCTACTGTTAAAATATTCAATTCTTTTGCAGCTCTAGCGATGACATGAGCAGCACCAGTGCCTGTTCCACCACCCATACCAGCTGCAATAAAAACCATATTTGCACCTTGTAAAGTATTTACAATTTCATTTAATGACTCGTCTGCTGCTGCTTGACCAATATCAAGTTTTGCACCCGCACCTAAACCTTTAGTTAAATTTAATCCTATTTGAATTCTTGTTTTACATTTGCTTAACTTTAAATCTTGTGCGTCAGTATTGACTGCAATAAATTCTACTCCTTGTAGATTATTTTCAATCATTTCATTGATTGCATTACCGCCTGCTCCACCAACTCCCATTACTAATAGTCGTGGCTGTAGTTCTTTAATTTCTGGTGCTTTAAAGTTAATTGTCATCTTTTATTTCCCCTCGTTGTAGTTTAAGTGTTTTTCCCATTTAAGACTTGCTCTATTTAAATTTGCTTTTTTTCTTGCAGATGTCTTAAATTTTTCAAAAGCTGTTGGTTCCCATATTTGAAAGGTTTGACCTTGACCAACAAACAAAATGCTATTTTTTATTTTTGCATGTTTTAATAATTTTGATGAAAGTGAAATTCTACCTTCACTATCAAACTGTAAATTTGTACTATCTGATAATATTGATGTTGCAAAATAATCCCGTTTTTCTTCAAAAGGATTTAATGAGTCTATTGCAGAAGAAATTTTTTCAATTCTATCTTGAGAACATGCTTCTATTGAAGAATTATTAAAAGATGGATAACAAATAACACCGTTATAACCTAAATTCGACAAATGTGATCTGAAACTAGCAGGCACAGATACTCTCCCTTTTTTGTCCAATTTGTTTTCGTAAGTAGATAAAAACATATAATTTTAAATTTATAAATTCCATAATTGGGAATATATGGGAATATATGGGTATTTAAAATAATAGTCAAACGTTGATTCGATCTATAATTTTACTGAATTTATAAAGTAAAATTTAGTATTATTATCGTTAATGGGATGAGTTCTTGCTTTATGTAGTTGCTTAAATAATGAGTATGCTTATCCATGCTCCTTTATAATTTATGCTTCTAACTACAACAATAATTGAGTTGTTAATTTATTTTTTGTTTTTAATAGTTAAGTGCCAGATAAACTATAAGCCGGGTTCTGTCATTTAAACCTATCATTTGTCTAGGCTTAAGATCACTCTTAAGCTCAAGCAACTAACCCTGATGACTAGCCAAGGATGGCTTTTAGTTTTTCAACAATGTCATCTCTACTTAGTCTTGCTCCCAGTGGGGTTTTCCAGCGTTCATTGTTACCAATAGAACCGGTGTGCTCTTACCACACCTTTTCACCCTTGCCATGTTATGGCGGTTTATTTTCTGTGGCACTATCCCTAGGGTTACCCCCGCCAGGTGTTATCTGGCACTGTATCCTTGTGGAGCCCGGACTTTCCTCTTAAATAAATTTAAGCGATAAATTATTTATCTGGCGAATTTAATTTAATATTTATTACGTAAACTTCAAGTTAAATAAATAGTCATTTTGATATTAAATTGTTGCTAATAATCAAGCATTCTTTATCTGGTTTACCATTTATCAAATCCTGCCTAAATCTTCGTTGAAATGATTTTATAATAACCTTGAAATATTTTTTTTTATCATAATTTAATTCTTTTAAAACTTTACTTGAGTAACCAATTTTTTCTAAATTTTCGATAAAAGTATTTTTTTCATTAAAATTAATTCCAACATTTCTATTCTCAATTAATATTTTATGATTTAATTTATACCAAATACTAATTTTTTTTTTATACATTAATTTCCAGGGAAATTTTTCTCCAGGATCTTTTTTTCTATAAGGAGCAATATCTGAATGGCCTAAAATGTTGTTAGGTTTAATATTGTATTTTCTTATTAAAAATTTACATAATTTAACTAAAGACTCTATTTGTGCTTTACTAAATTTTTCATATTTAATGTTATGGCCAGGATTAGTAATTTCAATTCCAAGTGAGTTTTTATTAAGATTAGTATATTTTTTCCAATATGATTTTCCTGCATGCCAAGCAATATATAAATCAGGAACTAATGTGATAATTTCACCATTTTTTTTTATATAATAATGTGCGCTTACTTTTGATTTTGGGTCAGTAAGTCTTGCTAAAGCAGCTGACTCTGTTTTCATACCAGTATAGTGTAGGATAACAAATTTAATTTTATTTTTAACTCTTTTTTTTATATCAAAATTTGGAGAGTAATTTAATGTTGTTTTTACTGACATTTTATTTGTTTATAAGTGTCGAATGTAGATTTACATTATTATTATATACTTTATAAAATGAATTATAATGAAAAGTTTTGTTTCAATTTTTTTAATTACTGTATTACTTTCAGCGAACGCAATTGCTGGTTCAGATGGTGAGAATGAGTTATCAAAAAAAAATAAAGTTGTAAAAGATTGTTTTGAACCTTTAAACAGAGCTACGTTTGCTTTAAATATGGGTATAGATAAAGTAATATTTAAACCTGTCGCAAAAGCTTATAGAGTTTTACCATCACCAATAAGAACTGGTACAAGCAACGCCTTAGACAATATTTCAAATTTAATAACTATTCCAAATAATGTTCTTCAAGCAGAATTTAAAATGGCTGGAGTAAACACTGGAAGATTTGCTATAAACACTACGATTGGAATTTTAGGAATTTTTGATGTCGCCGAAAAAATGGGTTTTCCAGAGTATGAAAAAGAAGATTACGGACAAACACTAGGGGTAATGGGAGTTGGTGCAGGTTGCTATCTTGTTCTTCCAGTTTTAGGTCCGTCTACTGTAAGAGATACTGTTGGTTCATTTTTAAATGTTATGGGTGGTGACCCTTGGTACAATGCTTCAGTAAATGGTAATAATGAGTATTTAAACAAAGATGTCTACATAGCAACAAGAGTAATGACTGGAATAGATTTTCGAGCAAAAAATATTGACTCATTAGATAATTTAGAAAAAAATTCTATGGATTTTTATGCGTCTGTAAGAAGCTTATACCTTCAAGACAGACAAAGAAAGATTTCAAATTCAGACGCAATCACTGAAACAATGGACGATGGTGATTGGGAAGAAATTGAAAATTAACAAATTGAAAAATAGATAATGAGAAAATTTTTTGTTTATTTATCATTTATTTTCCTAACTTTTTTAATCACCAACAAAACCTTTGCAATTGAACCTGATGTTTTTGTTCAATCTACAGTTAATAGAGCGGCTGAAGCATTAGGTGGCAACGCTTCTATAGAAGAAAAAGTTCAAACTTTAAAAGATATAGCAAAAGAAACAGTTGATGTAAGAGGAATAGGGTTTTACTCTCTAGGATCTCATAGAAAGGGTCTAAGTAAAGATCAATTAAATGAATATGAAAAAGTATTTAGAGAATATTTTTTAAAAAGTTTTTCTAGTAGACTATCTGAATACTCAAATCCTATGATCGAAGTAAACTCAAAGAAAAAAATTAATGATAATTACACGATTGTATCTAGTACACTAGTTGCTACAGATACAAGGCCTCAAGTTAAAATAGACTGGAGAATATATACAAAAAACCCCGAAAATCTTTTAATTAGAGATTTAATTATTGAAGGTTTAAGTCTTGCAAGGACTCAAAAGGAGGAATTTTCGTCTATAATAAACTCTAATGATGGAAAAATTGAAGCATTAATAAATAATTTATCAGATTTTGTAATTAAATAATTTGCTCAAAAAGTTATAATATTTTTTCAATAATGAAAAAAATAAAAATTTCTTCAAAAATATCTTTTTTAATTTCATCTATAACATCAATTATTTTTGTATCATTTTTTAGCTACAAAGGTTTTATGGTTTATTTTGTTCAAAAAGCAATGGATGATACATTTGTGGGAGGTAGTACATCAGATATTACTGTTACATTGTGGTTTGCCATAGCAGGCACGATGGCTCTTTCAATGTTGTTATTCTTTCAGTTTATGAAAATAAAAGACTTAAAAAGCCAAAGAACAATTCAAAAAGGAATTTTTATTGGATGGACTATTATAGCACTTGCAATGATTATATTTGTTCCAGATTACATTTATTTCATTATTTTAACTATAATTGCATCTTTGGTAAGTTTTTTATCGTTTATCACTCTTAAAGAAAAAATCGCTGAGGAAATAAAAAATAAAAAAGAGAATCTTTCAGAAAAAGAAATATATTTACTGCAAAAACTTGCAGGAGTAAAAAATCCAAAAAAATAAATAAATTTGGTGGGCCCGCCAGGACTCGAACCTGGGACCAATACATTATGAGTGTACTGCTCTAACCAACTGAGCTACAGGCCCAAACTAAAGTTTAGTTATATCATTTTCTTAAAGTTAGCAAAGAAAGATATTAAATGAGTGGTGGGCCGTGTTGGTTACGCTCCAACTACCCCTGCAATGTCAATGCAGTACTCTACTATTGAGCTAACGGCCCAGTAAAATTAACTTTCCAAAAAACTCTTTAATTGTTTTGATCTACTTGGATGCTTTAGCTTTCTTAGAGCTTTAGCCTCAATTTGTCTAATCCTCTCTCTAGTAACAGAGAATTGTAAACCAACCTCTTCTAAAGTATGGTCTGTGTTCATACCAACACCAAATCTCATTCTTAAAACTCTCTCTTCTCTTGGAGTTAATGTAGACAAAATTTTTGTTGTTGCTTCACCAAGATTTGATTTAATTGCTTGCTCTAGCGGAGCTAAAGCTTTTGTATCTTCTATAAAATCTCCTAAACTACTATCCTCTTCATCTCCAACTGGTTTCTCTAAAGATACTGGTTCCTTAGAAATTTTTAATACTTTTCTAACTTTATCCAATGGCATTCTAAGTTTTTGAGCTAGTTCCTCTGGAGTAGCTTCTCTTCCAAATTCACTTAGAATTAATCTTTGCGTTCTAACAATTTTATTAATTGTTTCAATCATATGAACTGGAATTCTTATTGTTCTTGCTTGGTCAGCAATTGATCTTGTAATTGCTTGCCTTATCCACCATGTCGCATAAGTCGAAAATTTATATCCTCTTCTATACTCAAATTTATCTACTGCTTTCATTAAACCAATATTTCCCTCTTGAATTAAATCTAAAAACTGTAAACCTCGATTTGTATATTTTTTAGCAATTGAGATTACTAATCTCAAATTCGCCTCAACCATCTCTTTTTTAGCAATCCTAGACTCTTTTTCACCTTTTTGAACTCTGCTAACTAATTTTTTAAAATCTGTAACTGAAATTCCAAGTTTGTGACTTATTTCAATTAATCTTTCTCTTATATTTTTAAATTCTTCTTTATTTTTAGAAAAAAACTGTTTCCAAATAGCGTTTGTATCTAAAAATTTTTTAAGGTTAGGATTTATTTCATTGCCAATATAAAACTTGATAAATTCGTTTCTAGGTATTTTATGATCCATAGCTAATCTTAAAAGATTTCCCTCTAAAGAAATAATCTTTTTATTTTCTACATAATGTTTTTGTACAAGCTCTTCTAAAACTGAGGGTGATAATTGAAGAGATTTAATATTTTCTAAAATATCATCTACAATCTTTTGATAACCTTTTTCTTTTGCTGGAGAAAAATTTTTTGAATTTAAAACACAATCTAGTTTTTCTTTTTGATATTTTATTAATTTTGTATATTCTTTTGTTAAAGTATTTACTGTTTTTAAAACCTTTGGTTTAATTTCTGTTTCCATTGCAGCAAGAGTAGGATTAAAATCGTCATCATCTCCATCTCCAGATCCTTCGTCTTTATTTGTTTCACCTGCATTTTTTTGTTTTGCACTAGGTCCTGTGGACTCATCTTCCATATAATTTGTATCAATATCAATAATTTCTCTAACTAAAATTTCATCTTTTTGTAATTGATCATTCCACTCATAGAACTGCTGAGCTGTCATTGGACTTTGGGATAACGCAATTAACATTACATCTTTTCCAGCTTCAATTCTTTTTGCGATTGCAATCTCACCTTCCCTTGAAAGTAACTCTACACCACCCATTTCTCGTAAATACATTCTGATAGGATCATCACTTTTCTCCATTGTCTTACCTTCTTCTTTGGAAGATCCTTCTTTTTTTCTTAAAACTTTGAAATCAGATTTTTTTTCTACTAAAGCTACAGTTTCATCTAAAATATGAATGAATGCTTGTGATAAATTTTCATCAGATAGATTCCTTTTTCCGAGAGATTTACTTAACTCTTCATAAGTAATGAAACCTCTATGAGTTCCTCGACCCATTAATCTAGCAAATGATTTAGTAATTATTCTTTCCACAGCAATTTAAGTTTGAAGGTCTTATATAATATCAAAATAACAAAAATCCATTGCTAATTTATTCAGATTAGTTGATTTTTCTTTCGTTTTTAAGCTCTTTTAGCTCATTAAATGTCGTTTCGCTCATATCCTTAGATAGCCTCGATTCTAATTCTTGGATTCTAAACTCTAGATCGTAATTAAATAGATCTTTCGAGATATCTTCTAGTAATTCAATCACTTGATCATCATTATTAATTCTATTTTTAAGAATATGCTTTATTGAGGCAAACTTATTTATTTTATCTAGCAATTGTTTATCCAAATTTAGTTCTTCGACACTCATTTGCTCACCAGACTTTGATTTCTCTATAATTGAATATAATATTTGCTTATTTATTTCTGTGAATAATTTAATATTTTCAACTAAGTGAATATTTGCTTGAAAAAAAGATAAATTATTTAAAAGTAGATATAGCAAAGAAAACTCTTTTAACTCTACACCTGTTATAGATTGACTTTCATTGAAATATTTTTTGGTTGAATCAAGTGATTTTGTTTTTTTCATATAAAACTTTTTTTTATTTTGATTAGAATGAGGTGTTAACTCTGCAATTTTCTCTAAAAAGTATTCAAGCACATATTTTTTAATAAAATCATCTTTAATAGTATTCGCCACAGATCTAAGTTTTTTCTCAAATATTGCCATTGAAGAGGGATTGTTTTCAGTTTGTTTTTTATAATGACTAAAAATAAATTGATGAATGGATAGCTTGCTTTGCTTTGTAAAATCAACAAAATAGTTTTTACCATATTTATTAACGTAACTATCAGGATCTTCTTTATCTGGTAAAAATAAAAATGATATTTGTTTTTCAGGTCTTAATTCTCTTATAGAGTTTTCAGCAGCTCTAAGGGCAGCTTTATACCCACTTTCATCACCATCAAAACAAATTATAATATCATCAAAAAATTGATTTAAAGTTAAGATTTGTTTATCCGTTAATGAAGTTCCAAGATTTGCAACCACATTTTCAATTTCATTTTTACTCAAACCAATAACATCCATATAACCCTCTACTAAATAAATATGATCTAATTTATTAGATAATTTTCTTGCTAAATCTAAATTATATAAGTTTGAACCTTTTTTAAAAAAAGTTGTTTCAGGTGAATTAATATATTTTGCTAAGTAATCTAAATTTTCTATTATCCTTCCACCCAAAGCTATGGGTTGTCCTGAAATATTATTGATTGGAAAAATTAATCTTCCTCTAAATCTTTCAATATATATTTTTTTCTTTTCATCCAAATAAAACAATCCACTCTCTACTAAAGCTTGTTCACTGAATTCATTTTTAAGTTTTTCAAAAAAACTTGGATTTTTTTCAATGTAACCAATTTTAAATTTTTTAACTTCTTCTTTACCTAACGATCTATTCTTTAAATAATCTCTAGCATTTGAATATTTTTCATTTTTTAATAATTCACTGTGATAAAAATCAACATATTGGCTATAAATTGACAAATATTCTTTCCATTTTTTTTCTCTTTCTTCATCTTGTTTTGAAAACATATAAGGTTGCATACCTGCTAATTGTGCTAAGTGTTTTACTACTTCACCAAACTTTAAATTTTGAGTTTTCATTACAAAATCAAAAATATTTCCATGTTCTGATGTTGCAAAACAATGATAAAATTCTTTTTCATCATTAACTGTAAATGATGGAGTTTTTTCAGTTTTAAATGGGGATAAACCTACGTATTCTTTTCCCCTTTTCTTTAAAGCTACCGACTTTGATACAACTGTTGAGACTTTAAGCCTTGTCTTAATTTCATCAAGATACTCTTTTGGGTATTTCATTAACTACCCAATAGCTCTTTAATTAAAGGTCCTGCTTTTGCAAAATCAATTTCATCGGCGTAGTCTTTTTTAAGTGCTCCCATTACTTTTCCCATATCTTTAACTGTACTTGCTCCAAGTTTTGATATTATATCGGCACAAATTTTCTTAGTTTCCTCTTCACCAAGTTGTTTAGGCAAAAATGCAGTCAGAATTTCATATTCATTTTGCTCAATTTCTAAAAGATCTGTCCTATTATTTTTCTTATAAATATCAATCGATTCGGCTCTTTGTTTTACCATTTTTTTAAGAAGCTTCTTAATATCTTCATCATCGGTATCTTTTTTATTAGGACCAGACCTGTTGATAATATCCAAATCTTTGATCGATGATAAAATTAACCTATAGGTTGATATTTTAGTTTTATCTTTAGCTTTTAAAGCGTTTTTGTATTCTGTCTCGATAGTTTCTTTTAATGCCATCATTTTTTGTAATCTACTTCAAAGAAAAAATTCTTCAAAAGAAAAATTGTTTTTTTACAATTTTATAATACATCTCTGTTGCGATAATAATGCAATTATTGTATTAACCCCTAACTCATGAGTTGTAATTGATCAAAAAAGCAAAAAAATCTAACTCAAAAAATTCACAAATCAGTACAGGCGTTTTAGTTCTTGAAAACAAGAAGATTTTTAAAGGAATTGGAATTGGTTACCAAGGAGAAGCTACTGGTGAAGTTTGCTTCAACACATCATTAACTGGCTACCAAGAAATTATATCTGACCCATCATACGCAGGTCAAATTATTAACTTTACGTTCCCTCACATTGGAAATGTTGGGACCAATAAAGAAGATTACGAGTCGGATAAGATTTGGACAAAAGGAGTAATATTTAATTCTGAAATAACATCTCCATCGAATTATAGATCTTTTCTTCACTTAGATGCTTGGCTTAAAAAGAATAAAATAGTTGGTATTACGGGTTTAGATACTAGAAGTTTAACAAATTTCATAAGAGATAATGGTGCTCCAAAAGGAACTATTGCATATTCTAAAACTGGTAAATTTAATATTAGCAAACTAACTAACTCAACAATTAAATGGAGTGGATTAAAAAATCTTGATCTTGCAGAAAAAGTAACCACATCAAAAAGCTATATCTGGAAAGGTCTTAAAACTTGGAAAAAAGAAACTGGCTATAAAAAAAACAATAAGAGCTCATTTCATGTAGTTGCTATTGATTATGGAATAAAAAAGAATATTTTAAGATATTTTTCAGACTTTAATTGTAAAATAACTGTTGTTTCTTGCAAAACATTAGCTACTAAAATTTTAGCACTTAAGCCAAATGGAATATTTTTATCTAATGGTCCAGGAGATCCAGCAGCAACTGGAAAATATGCTATAAAAATAGTAAGGGATTTAATTAATCAAAACTTACCAGTGTTTGGTATTTGTCTAGGTCATCAAATACTTGCTTTAACATTAGGTGGTAAAACAAAAAAAATGAAACTTGGTCATAGAGGTGCCAACCATCCGGTTAAAAATTTAATTCATGATAATGTAGAAATCACAAGTCAAAATCATGGTTTTGTAGTGGTTGAAGAAACTTTACCAAAAAAAATTGAAGTAACTCATAAATCACTTTTTGATGACACCATTGAAGGAATAAGATTAAAAAATAAACCTGTATTCTCAGTTCAGTATCATCCAGAATCTAACCCAGGTCCACAAGACAGTGTTTATTTGTTTCAAGAATTTATTAACAACATGAAAAAAAATGCCAAAAAGAAAAGATCTTAAAAAAATATTAGTTGTTGGAGCTGGACCAATTATCATAGGTCAAGCCTGTGAATTTGATTATTCAGGAACGCAAGCCTGCAAAGCTTTAAGAGATGAGGGTTATAAAGTTGTGCTTATCAACTCAAATCCAGCAACAATAATGACTGATCCTGATGTTGCTGATAAAACTTATATTGAACCTATTACTTTAGGAGTTCTAGAAAAAATTCTTAAAAAAGAAAAACCAGATGCAATTCTTCCAACAATGGGTGGTCAAACTGCACTTAACCTTGCAATGGAAGCTGAGAAAAAAGGAATTCTTAAAAAATATAAAATTGAGCTGATTGGGGCTAACTCTAAAGCAATTTCAAATGCTGAAGATAGAAAAAAATTTAGAAAAAATATGATCGATATCGGTTTAGATTTACCTAAATCTGAAATCGTAAATAATATCAATCAATCATCAAAAGTTTTAAAGAAAATTGGATTGCCTGCAATCATAAGACCTGCATTTACGCTTGGTGGTCTTGGAGGAGGTATTGCTAAAAATGAAAAAGAATATCTAAAAATTATTAAAAGTGGATTGCATGAATCCCCTGTTAGCCAAGTATTAGTTGAAGAATGTTTAGAGGGCTGGAAAGAATTTGAAATGGAGGTTGTAAGAGATAAAAAAGATAATTGTATCATTATCTGTTCAATTGAAAATATTGATCCAATGGGAATTCATACTGGAGACTCAGTGACTGTCGCCCCTGCTCTCACCTTAACTGATAAAGAATATCAAGTGATGAGAAATGCATCGATTGCATGCCTTAGAAAAATTGGGGTTGAAACAGGTGGATCAAATGTTCAGTTTGCAATTAATCCTAAAAATGGTCGCATGGTAGTAATTGAGATGAACCCACGGGTTTCACGTTCATCAGCACTTGCATCAAAAGCAACTGGTTTTCCAATTGCTAAAGTCGCCGCTAAACTTGCTGTTGGCTACACTTTAGATGAGTTAAAAAATGAAATCACAAAAGTAACTCCTGCATCATTTGAGCCTAGTATTGATTATGTAGTAACTAAAATTCCAAGATTTACATTTGAAAAATTTTCAACGTCTCCTGCAACATTGGGTACTTCCATGAAGTCAGTTGGTGAGGCTATGGCAATTGGTAGAAATTTTAAAGAGTCACTTCAAAAAGCACTAGTTTCACTTGAAACAGGGTTTTCAGGATTAGATAGAATATTTGATCTAAATAAGAAACAAATTGAAAAGAAACTTAAAGAAAGTATTCCTAATAAAATTCTACTAGTTGCTGAAGCTATTAGAAAAAAAATTAATTTAAAAAAAATTTTTGCTTTATCTAAGATTGATCCGTGGTTCCTAGAACAAATTAAAGAAATTGTAGATAATGAAACTAAAATTAAGAATAAAGGATTGCCTAAAGAATTTAATGAGTTTAACCGAATAAAATCAATTGGTTTTTCTGACAAAAAACTATCTGAACTAACAAAAACTTCTGAAGATACTGTAAGACGAAAAAGAACTGCACTTAAAATATTACCTGTATTTAAGAAGGTTGATACTTGTGCAGCTGAATTTAGGTCGTTTACTCCTTATATGTATTCAACATATCAAAGAAATTTCTCATTTAATTCAGAATGTGAGGCTGATCCATCAGCTAAGAAAAAAATTATAATATTAGGTGGTGGACCTAATAGAATAGGACAAGGAATAGAGTTTGATTATTGTTGTTGTCAGGCTAGTTTTGCATTGAAAGATGCTGGTTTTGAGACAATTATGATTAATTGTAACCCTGAAACAGTTTCAACCGATTATGATACCAGTGACCGGTTATATTTTGAGCCGTTAAAAGAAGAGTATGTCTTTAATATAATTAAAAAGGAAAAAGAAAAAGGAAACCTAATTGGGATTATTGCTCAATTTGGTGGCCAAACTCCAATTAAACTTGCTAAATTTTTACATGATAACAAACTTCCAATTTTAGGAACACAGTACACATCAATTGATTTAGCAGAAGATAGGGATTTATTTAGAAATCTTCTTAATAAATTAAAATTAAAACAAGCTGAAAGTGGAATTGCTAAAACGTTTAAGCAAGCTATCCAAATAGCAGAGAGAATTGGTTTACCCTTAATGGTTAGACCTTCTTATGTATTAGGTGGAAGAGCAATGGAAATTGTTCATGAAAAAAGTCAGCTTAAAAACTTTGTAGAAGAAGCATTTAAAGCAGCTGAAGAAAACCCAATTCTAATTGATAAGTTTATTGATCATGCAATGGAAGTTGATGTTGATGCAATATCAGATGGTAAACAAGTTCATGTAGCAGGCATAATGCAACATATCGAAGAAGCTGGAATTCACTCAGGAGACTCAGCATGTAGTTTGCCTCCAATATCAATTAAACCATATTTGATTAAAGAAATAGAAAATCAAACTAAGAAATTAGCTCTAGCTTTAAAAGTTAAAGGTTTCATGAACATCCAATTTGCAATTAAAAAAGATGAAATCTATGTAATTGAAGTAAACCCTAGAGCAAGTAGAACTGTACCATTTGTATCTAAAGCAAAAGGTCTTCCACTTGCTAAAATTGCATCGCGGGTAATGGCTGGTGAAAAATTATCTAAGTTTAATTTAAGAGATAAATCTAAAGGAATGTATGCTGTTAAAGAAGCGGTGTTTCCTTTTAATAAATTTCCAAACAGTGATTTACTTCTTGGGCCTGAAATGAAATCAACTGGTGAAGTGATGGGATTTGATAAAAACTTTGGAATGGCGTTTGCTAAAAGTCAAATTGGTGCTGCTAACTCATTACCAAAACAGGGATTAGCGTTTGTATCATTAAAAGACTCTCATAAAGATGAAGGAATAGATTTAGCTAAAGAATTAATTAAATTAAACTTCACACTTTGTGCAACGAAAGGAACTGCAGAATATTTTAGAAAACATAAAATTAAATGCAGAATTATCAATAAAGTAAGTAGTGGATCTCCTCATATTGTAGATGTTTTGGACTCTAAAAAAATTGCTTTAGTTATTAATACGGGTGGAGGAAATACTGAACACAGATTAAATGATGCAATTGCACTTAGAAGAGCAACACTAAAAAACAAAGTGCCATATTGTACAAACATGTCTACTGCTCAAGCTTGTTTAGAGGCAATTAAATCACTTAAAACTAAAAAATTAGAAGTAACTGCTCTTCAAGATATTTAAGAATTAACTTTCCAGTCAGTTTCAAAAGTAACATAATTTACCTGAATACAACGTCTTTCTTTGACTATTGTTTTCTTTTCCATACCGTGCCAAGTATTTGGTCCACTAGTAAACATGTATCCATAATTGTTTTTGTAAGGAACTGTTTTAACTTTTTCTAGTTTTTCATTATAAAAATCTGTTCCTAAATCCTCAGATTCGTTAGCATTATTTACAAATATTAAGCCTGACATTAATTTTTCTTTAATATCACAATGAGGCTTTAGCCAAAAACCCTCTCGATCACAGATAACTTCAACTCTTACATATGAGTTTGATAAATCTTTGTTAATCATTTTTGAGATAGTTTGAAGTACTTCTTTGGATTGTAATTCATTAATAAATTTAACTAAGTGTGGGAATTGTTTTTCATTTTCTTTAGTAACAAAACACCTAAATTTAATTGCCTCACCCCCTGAGGCTATCCCCTCTCTAAATTCAGCTGCACCACCGTCGATTGCTCTCGTTCCATCATAATTAAGATTATGCTTACTAACATCAGGAATATCTGCTTTAATAATTTCTTCTATAGAGCCATCACTCAAAGCATTATTATATTCCCAATGATCAAATGGAAATTCATGTTTTTTGGATTGATTTTTAATTGAATTTAAAAATGACATTAAGAATTAATTTTTTGTTTGATAATACTTGCCACTCTATTTGTTTCATCTAGCTTTTCATAGGTCCAATTTTCTACTTCTTCACCTAAATTTCTTGTTATATTTAATTCCCTAAATAAATTTCTAAAACTCTGAAATCTTTTATCATTTTTTTTAGGCAAAATGCTGGCAATATAAATTGGCTTACCAGTTAAGGCTGCTTCAGAAATCATTGAGCTAGAATCGCATGTAACAATAATATTTTCAGATAATGCTAAAGCTGATAAATAGGCTTTTTTATCAACATCCATTATAATTGTGTGATTATCTCCAAAAAATTCTCTAGCATAATGGATAGTATTCAGTGGAGTTCTCATTGATGGAATTACCACAAGCTGAAAATCATGTTTTTTTAATAATTTGTATAGAGATGTAAAAATATGTTTCATATTTTTAGTTGAATAATCATAGTACTTTGTTGGACCACCTAATATTAAAGTCCAGATCTTTCTTTCATCCTTCTTAATAAATGAATTCAAATAATCTTTATTTTCACTAATCTCGTTTTCAGTAAGATAATGAATAGCACCCTTTGTGCTAATAACATTTTGACCTTGTATTGCATCATGTTCTGGGGCGACAATAAAATCGAAATTATTTAAATCTACTTTTGGATCTTGAATATGAATATTAAATACTTTTTTATTAGCTGTATTTTTTAAATGAATAGAAGGAATAACACTTTTACGCCCACATGAGATAATCACATCAAAATCATCATGATCAATTTTTTTAAATACATTTTGTGAAACTGGACTAAAATTTGGTGGAATGAATTTCCATAAATGGTTTGGTTCAACCTTGTGGTGTGTAAAATCTATATCTAAGGCTTTAGCCAAACCTTCCACTTGGCTAATCATGCCATGCATACCTTCGGTCAATAATATCCCTTTTAATTTTGCCATTTATCCTTATATAACTTTTGTATGAGTGATAATCCAACAAAACACACAAAAGTGTTAATAATTGGATCCGGTCCAGCCGGATACACTGCAGCTGTTTATGCGGCTCGAGCAATGTTAAATCCTGTTTTAGTTTATGGTTCTGCACCTGGTGGACAATTAACAACAACTACTGATGTTGAAAATTATCCAGGCTTTTCAGATGTAATTCAGGGTCCATGGTTAATGGATCAAATGAGAGATCAGGCTAAAGCTGTTGGAACAGAAATGATTGAGGATCATATCTCATCGGTAAATTTAAAATCTACACCCTTTGAAGCAGTTGGTGATAGTGGTCAAAAATATACTGCAGATAGCATAATCATTTCAACTGGTGCCCAAGCAAGATGGTTGAATTTAGAATCTGAGCAAAAATTTAGAGGTTTTGGTGTTTCTGCTTGTGCTACATGTGATGGTTTTTTCTTTAAAGAAAAAGTTGTAGCAGTTGTTGGTGGTGGTAATGCTGCTGTCGAAGAAGCAATGTTTCTTACAAAATTTGCATCAAAGGTAAAACTTATCCATAGAAGAGATGAATTAAGAGCTGAAAAGATGCTTCAAAAGAAATTAATGGAAAATAAAAAAATTGAAATTATTTGGGATAGTGCTGTCGATGAAGTTATTGGTGACGGTGAACCTAAAAATGTTACAGGTATCAAAGTTAAAAATCTAAAAACTAATAATGTAGAAGAAATGAAAATTGATGGTCTATTTATTGCAATTGGTCATGACCCAGCAACAGCATTATTTAAAGAACAGTTAGATATGGATAAAGAAGGTTATTTATTAACTAAACCAGATTCTACAGAAACTAATGTCCCTGGAGTTTATGCTGCGGGCGATGTTAAAGACAAAACTTTTAGACAAGCCGTTACAGCTGCAGGAATGGGTTGTATGGCAGCATTAGAAGCCGAAAAATTCCTATCTCACTAATTCAAGATTAAAACTAAACATAAACAGAAAGAAATAATTAAATGACTGATAAAGTATTATTAACTGGTGTAAGTGGATGGATAGCAAAACATACTGCAATAGAATTATTAAATGAAGGATATGAAGTTTTGGGAACAGTTAGAAATAAGAATCTTATTGATCAAACAAAAGAAACTATAAGCAAATATGCATCAACTGATAAATTGTCATTTGTTGAATTGGACCTTTTAAATGATGATGGATGGAATGAAGCTGCTCAAGGTTGCAAATATATAATGCACATTGCTTCACCTTTTCCTTACAAAGTTTCAAATAATAGAGATAGTTTATTAGCACCTGCTGTAAATGGAACGTTAAGAGTTTTAAAAGCTGGTCTTAATGCAAATGTAGAACAGATAATTAAAACTTCTTCGATTGTTGCAATGTTTAGAAAACCAAACAGAAGTAACCCTTATACATTTGGAGAAAATGATTGGACAGATGAAAATTGGACAGAGGGGGTAACTGACTACTTTTTATCAAAAACAAAAGCTGAAAGACTTGCTTGGGAATTTATGAATAGCAAGGGATTGAAGAATAAATTTACTACTATTTGTCCTGGGGGAGTTTTTGGTGATGCACTAGATAAAAAAGGAGGAACTTCAATTGAATATGTTAGACAGTTTCTAAAAGGCAAATTCCCTGCAGCACCTAAGTGGGGAGTTTTAATTTCTGATGTAAAGGATATAGCAAAAGCACACGTTGCTTGTATTGGCAATGATAATGTTGGTGGACGAAGATTAATTGTAGGTAAAGAAGTAAAAACACTAATTGAGCTATCTCAAATAATGGCCGAAGCAATGCCTGAATATGCAAAAAAACTTCCAAAAAAACATCTTCCAAATTTTATGGTTAAATTATTTAGCTACTTGGACTCGAGTGCAAAAACAATGATTCCAGACCTTGAAATCACAATGCAAACTGACACCAGCTATGCTGAAGATTTGTTAGGATTAAAATTTAATCCTGCAAAAGGTTGTATTTCTGAGACTGCTAAATCTATTGTGAGATTAGGTTTAGTTTAAAACTAATTCAACAATTTCATTCGACTCGAAGACATTTTTTTCTAAGTTTCTATTTGCAGAACTAATCATGGCTTTTGCAACAGTTTCTGAGTGAATGGGTTTCATTTTCTTTAAAGGCCCTAAGAGCAGAGGTGATAATAATTTAAATACAAATATTCCTATTTTCTCACCCACTCTTTTTTCTTTTCTATCTCCCAACAAAAATGATGGCCTCATAATTCCAAGTTTTGGAAAATCAAGTCTTTTCAATTCTTCTTCAACTTCACCTTTAAACTTTAAATAATCTCCTGAACTTTTTGGATCAGCATATCCAGATGAGACAAAAACAAAAGAGTTTACTGAGTTTGATTTTGCAATTTGAGCAATTTGTTTTGGAACCTCAAGCTCAACCCTTCGATACTCACTTTTATCAGGTGAATTTTGCTTTGTAGTTCCAATACAAAAGAAGCAATCATCACCTCTGATGACTTCTTTGTGATTTTCTAAATTATTAAAATCAGTTTTAATTATTTCAACTTTTGGATCATTAATTTCAGGCTCTGAACGAACAAATATCTTTATTTTGTTATAATTATCATTTTCAATTAATTGATTAAGAAGATTTCCACCAACCAAACCGGATGAACCAAAAACTAAGGCAGTCTTCATTAACTTAAGCTTTTACAAAAAGAAGAAATTTTCTCTAAAGCTTTTTTAAGATTATCCATTGAAGTGGCATAAGAAATTCTAAAAAAACCTTCTAAGCCAAATGCAGAACCTTGCACAACTGCTATACCACTGTTCTCCAATAAAGATTGAACAAAATCAGTATCTGTTTTTAATTCATTTCCATTAGAGTCTTTTTTACCCATCAAACCTTTGCAGCTTGGAAAAACATAAAACGCACCATCAGGATTTAAACATTCAATTCCATCAATTTCATTTAACGCTTTAACAACAAAGTCTCTTCTTTCTTGAAAAGAAGTTGCTCTTTCTTTTATGAAATCTTGTGTTCCGCTCAATGCTTCAACTGCTGCTGCTTGACTAATTGAAGATGGGTTAGTTGTTGATTGTGATTGAATTTTTGCAATTGCTTTAATGATATCTTTTGGACCAGCTGCATACCCTATTCTCCAACCTGTCATTGAATAAGCTTTACTTACACCATTCATGGTAAGCACTCTATCTTTCAAACTATCAATTTGAGCAATGGTGAAAAATTTAAAACCTTCATAAGTTACATGCTCATAAATATCGTCACTTAGAATTTGAACATTAGGATGTTTTTCTAAAATTTTTGCAATCTCTCTAATATCTTCTTCTGTATAACAAGCACCTGTTGGATTCGAAGGTGAATTTAATATAATCCATTTAGTTTTTGGAGTTATAGATTTTTCTAATTCAGTTGGATTAATTTTAAATCCTTGTTTTTCATTACATTCTAAAATAATTGGAGTTCCACCTGCTAACAAAACCATATCAGGATAAGAAACCCAATAAGGAGCTGGAACAATAACCTCATCTCCTTCATTAAGAGTTGCCATCATTGCATTATAGATTACATGCTTTCCTCCTGCTCCAACTGTAACTTGATCAGTTGTGTAATCTAAATTATTTTCTTTTTTAAATTTTTCTACGATTGCCTGTTTTAAAGCTGGTGTTCCATCAACTGCAGTATATTTAGTGTCTCCGTCATTAATGGCTTTAATTGCAGCTTGTTTGATATTATCTGGTGTATCAAAATCAGGCTCTCCTGCACCAAGTCCTATTACATCTTTACCAGCAGCCTTTAATTCTCTTGCTTTTTGAGTTACAGCAATCGTTGGTGATGGTTTAATCTTTTTTAAACTGTCTGATATTATGCTCATTGAAATATAATTTTAATCTAATAGTTTTATAAATAATGCAGAACACTTATCAAGATTTAATTACAGCTGTGCAGAATAAAAATCCTGCAATAAGCCCTAAACTAGAGGGTGGAAAAAAGTTTCAGATGAAAACTGATTTTAAGCCCGCAGGTGATCAACCTGAGGCTATAAAACAGTTGGTAAATGGTGCTAACAAGGATCAACTTAGCCAAGTTTTACTTGGTGTAACTGGATCTGGAAAAACTTTTACAATGGCTCAAGTTATTGAAAAAACAAATAGACCAGCGCTTATTCTTGCACCCAACAAAACATTAGCAGCTCAACTTTATGGAGAAATGAAATCTTTCTTTCCTGATAATGCTGTTGAATATTTCGTATCCTACTATGACTATTATACTCCTGAAGCGTACGTTCCACGATCAGACACTTATATTGAAAAAGAAGCGTCAATTAATGAGCAAATTGATCGAATGCGTCACTCAGCAACAAGATCACTTTTAGAACGTGATGATGTTATTATTGTTTCAAGTGTTTCTTGTATATATGGTTTAGGTTCTGTTGAAGCTTACAGTAAGATGACTTTAAGCCTAAAAACTAATTATGATTATAACAGAGAAGAATTAATTAAATCTTTAGTCGCACTTCAGTACAAGAGAAATGATCAAAATTTTTATCGAGGAACTTTTAGAGCTAGAGGTGAATACCTTGAAATTTTTCCATCTCACTTAGAAGACCGTGCTTGGAGATTAAGTTTATTTGGAGATAAATTAGAAAAGATAGAAGAGTTTGATCCATTAACAGGAGACTTAGTTAGTGAACTTAATGTAATAAAAGTTTATGCAAATAGTCATTACATCACGCCAAAACCAACTATTGAGCAAGCAATAATTAAAATCAAAAGAGAGTTAGAGGCAACATTAAAAAAATTTAAAGAACAAAATAAATTACTTGAGGCACAAAGATTAGAGGAAAGAACTAAATTTGATTTAGAAATGATTGAAGCAACTGGATCTTGTGCTGGTATTGAAAACTACTCTAGATTTTTATCAGGCAGAAAACCAGGGGAACCACCTCCTACCTTATTTGAATACTTTCCAGATAATACTTTAATTTTTGTTGATGAATGCCATGTAACAGTTCCTCAATTAAATGGAATGTACAAAGGTGATAGATCTAGAAAAAGTAATTTAGCAGAATATGGTTTTAGACTACCTTCTTGTATGGACAATAGACCTCTTAAATTTGAAGAATGGGATGCAATGAGAACACAAACAGTTTTTGTATCAGCAACACCTGGACCTTGGGAACTAAAACAAACAAAAAATAAATTTGTAGAGCAAATCATCAGACCAACAGGATTAATTGATCCACCAGTTGAGATTAGACCAGCTAAAAACCAAGTAGATGATTTAATGCACGAGTGTGTAAAAGTAATTAACAATAACTTTAGAGTATTAGTAACTACTTTAACAAAAAAGATGGCTGAAGATCTAACTGAATATCTTCATGAAAATGGCATCAAAGTTAGATATATGCACTCTGATATTGATACTTTAGAACGAATTGAGATCATGAGAGATCTAAGGCTTGGAGTGTTTGATGTTCTAGTTGGAATTAACTTGCTTAGAGAAGGACTTGATATTCCAGAATGTGCTTTGGTTGGTATTTTGGATGCTGATAAAGAAGGTTTTTTAAGATCTGAAACTTCTTTAGTTCAAACTATTGGAAGAGCTGCAAGAAATCTTGAGGGTAAAGTTATTCTTTATGCTGATAAAGAAACAAAAAGTATCAAAAATGCAATCAAAGAAACAGATAGACGGAGAACTATTCAAGTAGCTTACAATAAAAAACATAACATAACTGCAAAAAGTGTCCAAAAAGGAATTGGGGATGTTCTTGAGAGTGTTTATGAAAAAGACTATGTAAAAGTTGGAACCGATGAGAATATTGGTGGCAATCTTAAGAAGCATCTAAAAGCCCTTAATAAAAGAATGAAAGAATCTGCAACTAACCTTGAATTTGAAGAAGCAGCTAAAATTAGAGATGAAATAAGAAAACTTGAAGCCTCTGAACTAGAAATTACTTTAAATCCTAAGGTAAAAAAATATAGTTCAAAAAATAAAATGTATCCTAAAGGTAGATCAACAATGGGTCTTCCAGGTACAAGAGCACAAAAGGGTAAGAAAAAATGGAAGCAAACAAAATAATTATTACTGGTGGAGCAACCAGAATTGGTGCTGCTATTGCAAGAAAATTATCTGGTCCAAAAAAAGAAATATTAATCCATTACAATAAATCCAAATCAAAAGCAGAAGCTTTAAAAAAAGAATTAGAGAAAAGTGGTACTAAAATTTATTTGGTTAAAGGAGATTTAAGTAAAGAAATGGATGTAAATAAAATAGTTAAATTTGCAAAATCTAAATTAAAATATTTTGATTGCCTGATTAATAATGCATCTCTTTTTGAAAACGATAGATTGGATGACTTTACCACTGATAGCTGGGGAAGGCACCTAAGAACAAATTTAAGAACACCTGCTCTATTGTCTAAAGAGTTTTCTAAAAACATTAAAGGTAAAAATAACAATATTATAAACATTATAGATCAAAGAGTATTCAAACTTACTCCTTATTTCTTTTCTTATACAATAAGTAAAACTGGTCTTTATACTCTAACCAAAACAAGTGCCATGAACTTTGCTCCAAAAATTAGAGTTAATGGAATTGCTCCAGGTCCAACAATTAAGAATAAAAGACAAAGTGATAAACACTTTAAAAAACAGTACTTAGCGACACCTTTAAAGAAACAGGTAGATGTAAATGAAATTTGTAATGCAGTTGACTTTTTCATTAAAAACAGCTCTATTACAGGACAAGTTTTAGCAATTGACAGTGGTCAAAACCTTAATTGGCAAACACCAGATGTAATAGGTAAAGAATGAAAAAAAATAATTTAAAAATTGTTAAAATAGATAAAAATAAAAGTTTATTTAACTATGAAAAAAAAATTCTAATCAAAGAATTAACTTTAGATTTAAAACTTGGATATTATGATTTTGAAAAAGAAAAACCTCAAAAAGTTAAATTTAGCTTAGAGATTGATTACGAAGATAAAAAACCAACAAGTGATAAAGATATCAAATCCATTGTAAATTATGGACAAGTTGTAAAATTAATCAAAAAACTTACTAAAAATAAGCATTACAATTTTTTAGAGACACTTGCAGAAGATGTTTTTGATGTCTTATTTAGAGATAAACGTATTGGCAAAATAATGTTGCAGATTGAAAAACTTGAAATTTTAAAAGAATGCACCTCTGTTGGTATTCAAATTACCAAAAAAAGAAGTCATGAAAAGCTCTGAACTTGGAAAAGAAGTAATTAAAAAAGAACTTCCTCTAATTCCTAAAAGCCCTGGTGTTTATAGAATGCTAAATCATAAAGATGATATTCTTTATGTTGGTAAAGCTAAAAATCTTCCTAATAGATTAAAAAGTTATGTAGCTGAAAAAAATCACATCATTCGAACAGAAAGAATGTTATCTCAAACCTTTAAATTAGAGATCACAACTACAGCAAATGAAAGTGAAGCTTTACTTTTAGAGGCTAATTTAATCAAAAAACATAAACCAAAGTTTAATATTTTACTTAAAGACGATAAGTCATTTCCTTTCATATTTATTGGTGAAAAAGAACAATGGCCTAGGGTCATGAAGCATAGGGGTAAAAAAGAAAAAGAAGGGTTTTACTTTGGTCCTTTTGCATCTGCAGGAACTGCTAATTGGACTATTAAAATGCTCCAAAAAATATTTCAATTGAGAGTATGTGATGATGGAGCTTTTAAAAATAGAAAAAGACCTTGTATACTTTATCAAATAAAGAGATGCTCAGGTCCTTGTGTGGGTTACATAGATAAATTTGATTATAAAAAAACTGTAGACCAAGCAATTCTGTTCGTATCGGGCAAATCAAGAGATATACAAAAAAATCTTTCTAAAGAAATGGAAGTAGCAAGTGATGAACTTGATTTTGAAAAAGCTTCAATTTTTAGAGATAGAATAAAATCTCTTAATATAATTCAATCGTCACAAAGAATTAATGAAGCAAACCTAGTTGATGCTGATGTAATTGCTGGATACAAAGAGTCTGGTAAAGCTTGTATTCAAGTATTTTTTTATAGATCAAAACAAAACTGGGGAAACCAGGCTTACTTTCCAAAACATGATCCAGATCAAGAAATTTCAGAAATCATGACGTCTTTTTTAATGCAATTTTATGAGAATAAAACTGTTCCTAAATTAGTTATTATCAATAGTGATATTAAAGATAAGAAACTAATAGAAGAAACTTTAAGTAAAAAAGAAGGAAATACTATTTCCATCAATACCGCTAAAAAAGGTACTAAAGCAAAAGTTGTGGCAATGGCTGAAAAAAATGCAAAAGAGTCATTAAATAGAAAACTTTATGAAACAAATAATAATAAAAATTTATTTGACGGTGTTGCTAAAAAATTTGATCTAAAAAATGTCATCAATCTTGTTGAAGTTTATGACAACAGCCATATTTCAGGAACTAATAGTGTTGGTGCTATGGTTACTTTTGGTAATGAAGGATTTGTAAAAAAAAGATATCGAAAATTTGATATTAAGACTAAAGGTGCAGAACAAGATGACTTTGCTATGCTTAAAGAAGTGTTATCTAGAAGATTTAAAAGAGCAATTTTAGAAAAAGGAAATTACTTAACATTACCAGATTTAATACTAATTGACGGTGGTAAAGGCCAATATTCCTCAGCAAAAGAAGTACTAGATGAATTGGGCCTTCATGATCTTCCAATGATTGCTATTGCAAAAGGTAAAATGAGAAATAGTGGAGATGAAACATTTTTCTACAATGGTAAAAGCTATAAATTTGAAAAAAATGATCCAACTTTATTCTTCATGCAAAGACTTAGAGACGAAGCACATAGATTTGCAATTACCTCTCATAGAGCGAAAAGGGCTAAAGGATTATCAAAATCATTATTGGATCAGATCGAGGGTATAGGAGCTATCAGAAAAAGGGCTTTATTAAACCATTTTGGATCTGCAAGATCTGTTGAGTCTGCTAGTTTTGATGAAATAAAGTCTGTAGAAGGTGTTGAGGAAAAAGTTGCAAAAAAGATATATAACTTTTTTCACGAATAATTATGCTTAAAAAAATTCCAAACATATTAACAATTGGAAGGATAATAATTGTCCCCTTCTTTGTTTTAGCCTTTTATCTTCCTGGTTTTTATGGAGATTTAACAGCACTAATATTATTTATAGTAGCCTCATTTACTGATTTTTTAGATGGAATGTTAGCACGTATGCTTGGAGAAGAGTCTAAATTGGGAGAGTTATTAGACCCAATTGCAGATAAAATTATTGTGGCTACCGCATTAATCTTATTAGTAATGGATGGTACCATTAGACACTATGAAGTTATTGCTGCAATAATTATTCTTACACGAGAAATATTAATTTCTGGTTTAAGAGAATTTTTGGCTAAAGGACAAATAAAACTTCCAGTATCAAATCTTGCAAAATTAAAAACTATTTTACAAATGGTATCAATTGCTTTTTTGCTTTCAGGAGATACAGGAAATAAAATTATTAACTTTCAAGATTATAATGCTCAAACAATTGGCATTATACTTCTTTGGCTTTCTGCATTTTTAACTCTTTTTACTGGTTACGATTATATGCGCAAAGGAATAGATCACGCAATATCAGAGGACAACAAAGATTAAGCGGCTTTTTTCTTTCTTACCAAAGCTTGATAACTTTCATTCAAATCAATTATAGTTTCACATACCTTAAATTGATTTTCTGCAATACAAGATACGGGCGTTACCTCTGCAGCTGTACCAGTTAAAAAACATCCTACAAAACTAGAGAGTTCAGATGGGCTTATTTTTCTTTCATGGACTTTAATATTTTTAGATTTTGCAATTTCGATAACAGTTCTTCTTGTTATACCATCTAAAAAAGAGTCTGGAATAGGAGTATGAATTTCTCCATTTTTATCTTTGAAAAAAATATTCGCTCCAGTCGCTTCAGCAACATTTCCCTCATGATCTAACATTAACGAATCTGTGTATCCTTCTTTTTCTGCTTCATGTTTTGATAATGTGCAGATCATATAAAGACCTGAGGCTTTTGTGTCCCACGGTATTGTATTTGGAGCAGGTCTTCGCCAATTTGAAATATTCAGTTTTATCCCCTCCACTTTAAGTTTCGGATCAAAATAAGAGCCCCATTCCCAAGTAGCAATAGCAACATGAATTTTTGTTTGTTGTGCAGAAATTGCCATCATTTCACTTCCTCTCCAAATCGTAGGTCTCACATAACCATTTTTTACATTTTGAACTGAAATAATTTTATTACAGGCATCGTTAATTTCCTTTTCAGAGTAAGGAATCGTCATTCCCATTATTTCTGCTGAATAAAAAAGTCTTGAAGTGTGTTCCTCTAATTTAAATATCGAACCATCATAAACTCGTTCGCCTTCAAAAACACAGCTAGCATAGTGAAGCCCATGATTTAAAACATGTATCTTAGCATCAGCCCAGTCCACTAGCTCACTATTATACCAAATTTTTCCAGTTCTTTTATCGTAGGGTACCATGTATGAAAATTTTTTAATTATATATGAAAATTATCTTTGTATCTTTAATATGTCAATATAACTTACCTATAATGAAAGAACTTTTATATTTAAAGGACGAACAACTAAAAGATTTAATTGAAAAGTTATTTGTTAGCTATAGAGAAACATTTTCAGATGCAAAAAAGATATTAGATAGACATTCTATAGGTTTAGCTCACCATAAAGTTATTCATCTTTTATCAATGTACCAAGGAATTTCTATTTCTGAGCTTTTAAAACGATTAAAAGTAACAAAACAAAGCCTAAACAGAGTGCTTAAAGATTTAATCAAATTAGAAATTGTAACTTTTAAAAAGGATGATCAGGATACAAGAGTGAAACATGTGTTTTTGAATGAAAAAGGAAAAAAAATATTTAATGAAATTTTCGATTTACAAAAAAAAAGGATTTATAACGCATTACTTAATTCAAGTTCTGAGGAAGTGATTAATTTTGATAATGTATTAAGTAAAATTATTAATGGATAAATTTATTGCTCATATCTTGGTTGTTGATGATGATGATGGAATAAGGTCTTTAGTAAAAAAATACTTAAATGAAAATAATTTTTTGGTCACAACTGCTGATAGTTCTGAAGATGCATCAGAAAAAATTAGTATTATTAAATTTGATTTAATAATTTTAGATATAATGATGCCAGGAAAGAGTGGATTAGAATTTATTAAAGATCATAAAAAAAAGTTAGGCACTCCTATTATCCTTTTGACTGCTAAAGGAGAAGCAAATGAAAGGGTTGAGGGTTTAGAGACTGGAGCTGATGATTATTTGCCAAAACCATTTGAACCAAAAGAGTTAATTTTAAGAATTAAAAATATTTTAGATAAAACTTTAAAAACTGAACAAGTCAGAATTATCAAATTTGCAAATATTAAAATAGATTTAAATAAACTTTTAATCTTAAAAAATGAAAATGAATTTAAGATTAACAATACTGAAAAAATAATTTTAGAGAAAATGATTAACAATCCTGGTAAAACATTTTCAAGAGAAGATATAGGTCAATTAATTCAGCTTGATAAAGAGAGATCTATAGACGTAATTATCACAAGATTACGAAAAAAAATAGAAATTGATCCTAAGAATCCAAAATTTTTACAAACAATAAGAGGTGCTGGGTATGTTCTCTGGATTGAGTAACTTTTTAAAAAATATACTTCCTAAAAGATTATTTTATAGAGCTCTTCTAATTGTTGCTGTACCTGTGTTGGTTCTTCAATTAGTTATAACAATAGTATTTTTTGACAGTCTTTGGATTAAGACAAATAAAGGAATGACCAGATCATTAATTAATGAAATAAATTTATTTGTTGAAGTTTACGATAAAAAAAAAATAGATAAAGAAGAATTAAAAAATCTATTTTCTCTTTTTATGGATCTAAACATAGAACACGTTGTTAACAAAGATTTTAACAGCGAGTATAATGAGAGAAAATTTAGTCCAATTGATCGAACTTTGAGAAGAGAATTAAAATCAAACTTTAATCATGGTAAATTTTGGTTTGACACTACTAACTACAAAGAATTAATTGATATAAGAATTCAATATGAAGATGGATACTTTAAATTTTTAGTACCCAGAGATAGAGTAACAAGTTCATCAGCTAGAATATTTGCACTCTGGATTACTGTTCCAGCAATAATAATGATAATAATTTCACTAATATTTTTAAAAAATCAAACTAGACCAATTACTAACCTTGCGCGAGCAGCAGAACGATTTGGCAAAGGTGAGGAAATAGAAGAGTTCAAACCCTCTGGAGCACTAGAAATAAGACAGGCAGGTCATGAGTTTGACAAAATGAGAAAAAGAATACTTCGACATTTAAATCAAAGAACTGAGATGCTTTCTGGCATAAGTCATGATTTAAGAACTCCACTTACAAGGATGAAACTACAAACTGCTTTCATCAAAGATAAAGATTTAGCTAACAAATTAACAGAAGATATTAATGAAATGGAAAAAATGCTTAATGAATATCTTCAATTTACAAGTTTATCTTACGTTGAAAAAGATGAAATGTTTAACTTATCAGAATTAATAGCGGATGTTATTGGTAAATATAATAATGAAAATATTCAAAAAGATTTGTCACCAAGAGCTTATATAAATGGTAGAAAAAATTTAATTAATCGATGTTTAAATAATCTAATTGATAACGCGCTAAAATACTCAAATAAAGTTGAGGTAAAACTGTTAAAAGAAAATACTAATTTATTAATTTCGATCGAAGATGATGGCTCTGGTATCCCAGAAAAAGAATATGATAATGTTTTTAAACCTTTCTATAAAATTGATAAAGGAAGAACAGAGTCGAAGTCAAGTGTGGGTCTTGGACTATCTATAGCATCAGATATTGTTAGATCTCATGGTGGAAATATTATGCTAGGAAAATCTAAAATGAATGGATTAAGCGTTAAGATTTATTTGCCCGTTTAGTTTTTTTCTTTGTCTCAAATTTTTTTATTTTATTTTCCAAATTTTCTACACGTTTAGATAATACATCAAATTCATCTTTGCTAACAAGCTTCATTTTAAAAACAATTTCGTCTCTTTTAGATTTTAAAATATTGAATAGCTCTGAACTAAGATCTTTTGAGGAAATAATACCTTGTTCAAAAAGTTTGCCAAGTTTATTAATTATAAATTTAGAATTATTCATATTTAAGATATATATTATAAGTATTATTTAAAATGTTCATCAATAATTTTGACCCAGTTGCTTTTCAAATTATGTCATTTGAAATTAGATGGTATTCTTTAGCTTACATTTTAGGGATTGTTATTGGTTGGGTTTTATGCAAAAAAATATTTATCAAAAACTCAGATATAAGTGAAAAATTTGATGACTATATCACTTACCTAATTATTGGAATTATTTTAGGTGGCAGAATAGGCTACATAATATTTTATAACTTTTCTTATTACTTAGATAATATTTTCGATATTTTTAAAATTTGGCAAGGTGGAATGTCATTTCATGGTGGGTTACTTGGTGTAATTGCTTCAAGCTATATTTTTGCAAAAAAAAATAATCAAAATCCATTCTTTTATTTAGACCAAGTGTCATTAGTAGCGCCAGTTGGAATATTCTTTGGAAGATTAGCTAATTTTATAAATTCAGAACTATATGGTACGGTTTCTAGTGCACCTTGGTCAGTTATTTTTATTAAAATAGACAATTTATCAAGACACCCCTCACAACTATATGAAGCAATTTTAGAAGGGGTAATTTTATTTTTAATATTAATTTATTTTATAAATAAAGATTATTTAAAAAAACCTGGTTTAATTTCAGGATTATTTTTAATTTTTTATTCTCTGTTTAGATTCTTTGTCGAATTTTTTAGAGTACCAGATGAGCAAATAGGCTATTTATTTTTAAATTTAACAATGGGTCAGATAATTAGTTTGGTGTTTGCTTTGACTGGTATAACTCTTTTTTACCTTAAAAATGAAATCAAATAAAAAAGATTTACCCTTAGATCAATTTATAGAATTTGCTCTCTACGACAAAGATAACGGATATTACATGAAAAAAAATCCTTTTGGCAAAGAAGGTGACTTTATCACTGCCCCTAATATTACAAGACTCTTTTCGGAGATAATAGCAATATGGGTGTTGACCTTTTGGAAAAGTATTGGATCACCAAAAAAATTTAACTTATTGGAGCTCGGCGCCGGAAATGGGGAGATGATGAAAGTTATTATTGAAACATTAAAAAATTTCCCAGAAAGTTTTAATAATTGTAATTTTCAAATACATGAAAAAAGTGAGCTTATGAAAAAAAAACAACAATTAAATTTAAAATCTGAAAAAATAGCTTGGATAGATGATATAAAAATGAATAATTCATATCCAACAGTGTTTTTAGCAAATGAATTTTTTGATGCACTACCAATTAAACAATTTTTTAAAAGAGAAGGAGAATGGGTTGAAAGATTTGTTAATCTTAAAACAGAAAAAAAAGCTGAATTTAAAGAACAGCCAATAAATATCAAAAATATCGAGCAAGACTTAAGCTTTGACATTTCAAAAGATCAAGAAATTATTGAATATTCACCAAGTTCGTTTGAATATTTAAAAGATATTTCTAGTTTAATAAAAAAAAATGACGGTGGTATATTAATAATTGATTATGGCTATTTAAATTTAAAGATGGAAGAAACTCTGCAAGCTATCAAAAATCATAAATATTCGAATATACTAGAAAATATTGGGGACTCTGACATAACATATAATATTAACTTCAATTTATTTAAAAGATTTATTGACCAATTTGATGATTTAAATTCTATAATTAGTAATCAAAAAAAATTTTTAACAAGCATGGGGATTATACAAAGAGCAGAAATAATAAGTGAAAATATACCTTTCTCAAAAAAATCAGACTTATTTTACAGAATTAGACGTCTTATAGATGAAAAACAAATGGGTGAACTATTTAAAGTAATGTTAATAAAAAAGAGTAATAATAATTTTAAAACAGGTTTTGAAATTGATTAGATCAAAGAAGTTAACAAGAGATAAAAATGTTAAACATGGTTTTTTTAATAGCATTGGGGGTCAATCTAAAAATATTTATAAGAGTTTGAACTGTGGGCCTGGCTCATTAGATAATAAAATAAATGTTAAAAAAAACCTTCAGATAGTAAGAAAAAAAATTAGCAATAAAGCAAAAAATATCTTTTTGCTTCATCAAGTTCACAGCAATAATTTCATATTTATTGATAAAAAATATAATAATAAAAACAAACCAAAAGCCGATGCTATAATTACAAATCAAAGAAATCTCCCTATCGCTGTTTTGACTGCTGATTGCGCTCCAATATTAATTTATGATGATAAAATCAAGATGATAGCCGCAATACATGCTGGTTGGAAAGGTGCTTTTAAAGGCATAATAAATAAAGTAATTAAATTTATGATAAAAAAAGGTTGTGAACTGGAAAATATTACTGCCGTTGTAGGTCCCTCTATTTCTTTACAAAATTATGAAATTAAACAAGACTTTAAGAGAAAATTTATTAAAAAAGATAAAGAAAATTATAAATTTTTTAAGAAAAAAAAAAGTAAATTATATTTTGATTTAACTAATTACATATATAGTTCTCTAAAAAAAATTAAGATTAAAAATATAGATATTTTAAATATTGATACATTTGATATAAAAAATAAATTTTTCAGTGCAAGAAGAGCTTTAAAATTAAAACATAATGATTATGGTAGAAATATATCAATAATTATGCTTAATTAGGTTTTTAATGAAATTATTATCCGGTAATAGCAACAAGCCTCTTAGTAAAAATATTGCAAAATATTTAAAGTCTAAATTGGTGAACTCCAGTATTAGAAACTTTTCTGACGGAGAAATTTATGTTGAGATTAATGAAAATATTAGAGGGAATAGTATTTTTATTATTCAATCAGTTTCATCACCTGCTAATGATAATCTTATGGAACTTTTACTTTGTATAGATGCATTAAAAAGATCATCTGCAAAAAATATTACAGCCGTTATTCCTTACTTTGGATATGCAAGACAAGACAGAAAAGTTGTCCCAAGAACCTCTATCTCTGCAAAACTTGTATCAAATCTAATTACCAAAGCTGGTGCAGATAGAGTTGTGACAGTCGATTTACATGCTGGTCAAATTCAAGGTTTTTTTGATATTCCAGTTGATAACTTATTTGCAACACCGATATTTGCAAGACATGCAAAGAAAAAAATAAAAAATAAAAACATCATTTGTGTTGCACCTGATGTTGGTGGCACTGAAAGAGCTAGAGCTCTAGGAAAACTTTTAAATGTGGGGCTTGCAATAGTTGATAAAAGAAGACCAAAACCAGGTCAATCACAGGTTATGAATGTGATAGGAGATGTTAAAGGTAAAACTTGTGTAATTGTAGATGATATTATTGACTCAGGTGGAACAATAGTAAACGCAGCAAAAGCACTTAAAGATAGAGGCGCAAAAGAAGTTTACGTTTATATAACGCATGGGGTACTAAGTGGTGAGGCTGTGAAAAAAATTAAAAATTCTGTAATCAAAAATTTGGTAATTACCGATACAATTGATAACAGTAATAAAATTAAAGGTGCTAAAAACATTGAGGTTCTGCCAATTTCAGCCTTAATGGGTGAAGCAATCAAAAGGATATCAAATTCAACATCTGTTTCAGATTTATTTAAATAATTACCTTGAGTTATTAAAGAACTTGGGCTAAAAACCCATGATTTTATGATTTCATTAGACGCAAACATTAGGAATACAAAAACCAAAGGAGAGTTAAGCTCACTTAGAAAAAATGGAAATGTGCCAGCAGTAATTTATGGTGGTGAAGCACAAAATGAAACTATATCTATTTCTAAAAAGTTGTTAAAGTCTTTAATTGATAAAGAAAATTTTCTATCCAATATAGTTACTTTAAATGTTGATGGTAAACCTCAAAATGTTCTTCCAAGAGAAATTAAATACCATATTATTTCTGATGAACCAATCCATGTAGATTTTTTAAGAGTTGTTTCAGGTGTAAAAATAAGAATTGAAGTGCCTGTCAAATTTATTAATCATGAGAAATCTCCAGGTTTAAAGAGAGGTGGAGTTTTAAATATAGTAAGAAGAAAAGTAGAATTAAGATGCCCAAGTGAAAAAATTCCTGAAAGTCTAGTTATAGATCTGGATGGAGTTGACATTGGTGAAAGTTTTAAAATATCATCAATCAATTTAGAGACTGATGTAGCTCCAACAATTAGAGGAAGAGATTTTGTTATTGCAACATTGGCTGCTCCAACAGTAATGAAAGAGCCTGAAAAACCTGCTGAAGCAGAAGCTGCAGAAGGAGAAGCAGGAGCAGAAGCAGCAGCAGATGGTGAAAAACCAGCAGCAGAGGGTGAAAAACCAGCAGCAGAGGGTGAAGATAAGAAAGCTGCTGAAGAAAAAAAATAAACTGCCAAAGTTAGAAATACTATCCATTAAAAAAATATGCTTTTATTCGTAGGCTTAGGCAACCCAACTCCTGATAGCGAAAATAATAGACATAATGTAGGTTTTAAAATTATAGACTCAATCAATAAAAAATTTGGCTTATCAAAACAAAAACCAAAATTTAAAGGACTACTTACAACTGGCAATGTTAGCGATCAAAAAATCTACGCTATCAAACCTCTAACGTTTATGAATAATTCAGGAATCTGTATTAGAGAGCTTATTGAATATTTCAAAATTGATGCGGAAGATGTGATTGTTTTTCATGATGATTTGGATGTAGAATTTGGAAAAATTAAAGCAAAATTTGGTGGATCAAGTGCAGGACATAATGGGATTGCATCAATTGATAAATTTATAGGTAAAGATTATTCTCGAGTAAGAATTGGCATCGGTAAACCAAAAGAAAATATAGATATAGGAGATTTTGTTCTGCAAAATTTTGAAGAGGAAGAATTAGCTGGTATAGAAAAAATCTCAAATCATATCAATGACTCAATTTCATTATTAGTTGAAAAAAAATTAGATCTATTTTCAAGCACAGTAAATAACAACAAATAATGAGCTTTAAATGTGGTATTGTTGGTTTGCCCAATGTTGGTAAATCTACACTATTCAATGCTTTAACAAATTCAAGTAAGGCTCAAGCAGCAAATTTCCCTTTCTGCACGATTGACCCAAATGTTGGGGTTGTTCCAGTACCTGATGAAAGATTAGATAATTTATCTAGAGTTTCAAAATCAAAAAAAATTATTAACACCACTATTTCATTTGTAGATATTGCTGGATTAGTAAAGGGAGCATCAAAAGGTGAAGGATTAGGTAATAAGTTTTTGTCACATATTAGGGAAGTGGATGCAATTATTCATATGATAAGATGTTTTGACTCTGATGATATTCAAAATGTCAATCCAACAGTAGATCCGATCAGAGATTTAGAAATTATTGAGACTGAAATGATGCTAGCTGACTTAGAGTCAATTCAAAAAAGATTGGAAAAAAACAATAAAAAAAATGTTGATGAAGATCAATTGAAGATATTAGAAGTGGCACTAGATTGTATTAATAATGATAAGGATATTTCAATTCTAAAATCTCAATTTGAGAGCAAACAACTTAATCAAAGTGGTTTATTATCAATAAAACCAAAAATATTTGTATGTAATGTAGATGAACAAAGTGTTCGGGAAGGCAATCAATATACAAAATATTTTATGGAAAAATTTGGTGAGAAAAATACTCTAATTGTATCTGCTGATATAGAAAATCAAATTAATGAATTGGAGTCGTCAGAGAGAAAGAATTATATGGAAATGATTGGTTTGAAAGAAACTGGATTAAATATGCTAATCCAGAAAGGATATAAAATTTTAGAATTAGATACCTATTTTACATCTGGTCCAGAAGAAACAAGAGCATGGACTATTCAAAAAAACTGTACAGCTCCTAAAGCTGCTGGTGAAATTCATACTGATTTTGAAAAGGGTTTTATAAGAGCAGAAACAGTTTCCTATGAAGATTTTGTAGAAAATGATGGATGGGTCAATTCAAAGACTAATGGGAAAATGAGATTAGAAGGTAAAGATTATATAGTTAAAGATGGTGATGTATTAAACTTCAGATTCAACACGTGACCATATTTTTTTCATACTGAAATAAACTAAGACGGTTAAAATAATTAAATAAACAATTGCTTTAAAGCCCATTTGATGTCTAGCCTCTAAATGTGGCTCTGCTGCCCACATCAAAAATGTCGTCACATCTTTTGACATTTGTTCAACTGTTGCTTTTGTGCCATCTCCATATTCTATCAGATCATCTGAAAGTGGAGCTGACATCTTGATTTTGTTTCCATACATATATTTATTATAATGAACACCTTCATCTAAAGTCATTCCACTTGGTGCATCTTCATAACCTTGAAGCAAAGAATAAATATAATCTACTCCACCACCTCTAGCTTTAACTAGAACTGACATATCAGGTGGATAAGCACCGCCGTTCGCAGCTTGAGCTGCTTTGACATTTTCATATGGCATTACAAATTTATCAGACAATTTTGCAGGTCTTTCAAACATTTCACCATCAGCATTTGGCCCATCTATTACTTCAAATGAAGCTGCTATAGCTTTGACTTCAGCTTCTGAGAACTCTGGTCCACCCTTTTCTCGTAAATTTCTATAACTTAGATATTTCATTGAGTGACAAGAAGCGCAGACTTCAGTATAAACTTGATAACCTCTTTGAAGCGAGCCTCTATCAAATTTACCAAAAAGTCCCTTAAAGCTCCAATCAGTTTTTAAATAATCAACTTTTTCAGCTGATTGTGATTGAGTAACTGTAAAAAAAAATAAGACTAGAATTGAAAATAATTTAATTAAATTCTTCACTTTATTTATCTATTCTTTCTTTATTTTTAGCCATTGCCAAATTAGGGGAGCCTCCAAGAACAGGTTCGGTTATACTTAATGGAATAGGCAATGTTTTCTCTTTAAATCCTAATACTGGTAAAATTAGTAAGAAATGAAGAAAATAATATGCAGTTGCAACTCTGGCAATTAATAAATAAAGCCCTTCAGCAGGCATAGCTCCCATGTATCCTAAAATCAAAACGTCAGCTACAAGTATCCAGTAAAACTGTTTATATAATGGTCTAAATACTGCAGATCTTATTTTTGAAGTATCTAACCAAGGTAGAACTGCTAAAATTAAAATAGCTGAAAGCATTGCAACAACTCCGAGTAATTTGTCAGGCACAGATCTTAATATCGCGTAAAAAGGTAAAAGATACCATTCTGGAACAATATGAGCTGGGGTTACCATTGGATTAGCTTCAATATAATTATCAGCATGACCTAAAATATTTGGTGAATAAAAAACAAAAAAAGCAAAAACGATCATAAACATCAGTAATGCAAATCCATCTTTAATAACAATGTATGGATGGAACGGTACTGTATCCTTTGAAGGTTTCTTTATATCAATTCCAACTGGGTTGTTATTTCCAGGAACATGTAGAGCCCAAATATGCAAAACTACTAATCCCAAAATTAAAAAAGGAATTAAATAATGAAGTGTAAAAAATCTAGTTAAAGTAGGATTGTCTACAGAATAACCACCCCATAACCAAGTAACAATTCCCTCACCCACTAATGGGATTGCACTAAATAAATTTGTGATAACTGTCGCTCCCCAGAAACTCATTTGACCCCACGGTAACACGTAGCCCATGAATGCGGCTGCCATCATCAACAAATAAATAATAATTCCAATTATCCAAATAATTTCTCGTGGAGATTTGTAAGATCCATAAAATAAAGATCTAAATATATGAATATAGACTGCTAAAAAAAACATTGAAGCACCATTTGCATGAATATATCTGATTAGCCAACCATAGTTCACGTCTCTCATGATATGCTCAACACTTTCAAAGGCCATATCAGCATGAGCTATGTAATGCATTGCAAGTGTTAAACCAGTTACAATCTGAGTTATTAAACAAAAAGTTAAAATCCCACCAAACGTCCACCAGTAGTTCAAATTTTTGGGGGTAGGATAATCCGTTAAGTGATTTGCTAAAGTTAAAAGTGGAAGTCTATCATTAAACCATTTTCCAACTTTTGATGTAGGTGTATATTCGTGATCACTCATAATATTAATTATCCAATTTTAATTGTATTAGCATTAACAAATTCGTATTTTGGAACTTCCATGTTCAAAGGTGCGGGGCCTTTTCTAATTCTACCCGATGTATCATAATGTGAACCATGACACGGGCAAAACCAACCATCGTAATCACCTTTATCATTTAATGGTACACAGCCTAAATGGGTACAAACACCAAGCATTACTAACCATTCAGGATCTTTAGCTCTATCCTCATCTTTTTCTGGATGTTTCAGATCTTCCATTTTGACTGATTTTGCTTCTGAAATTTCTTCATTAGTTCTTCTTCTGATAAAAACTGGTTTTCCTCTCCAAAGTACAGTAATTGTATTTCCAGGTTTAACAGAGCTTACATCAACTTCTGTGCTTGCTAGTGCCTTAACTGAAGCATCAGGATTCATTTGGTCAACTAATGGCCAAACAACTGCAGCCACACCTACTGCTCCTACGGCATATGAGGCAGTAAATAAAAAATCTCTTCTTTCTGGTTTTTTATCTGACATCTGATTTAGTTGTTTATATTGTCTATTATTGATTTAAAAATACTTAATATACGAATTCATATAATATAAAATAATATTTTTACTACTGAAAGAATGACACAGAATTCAACAATTCTAAGACCCAAAATTGCACTATATGAGCCAGATATTCCTCAAAATACAGCAGCAATAATTAGAACATGTGCTTGTTTAGGAGCCAAACTTGAAATTATCGAGCCATGTGGTTTTCATCTAAGTGATAAAAGGTTTAAAAGAGTGGTAATGGATTACATGGATTTAGACAAAATTAAGATACATCAAAGTGCAGATAAATTTTTTGAGGCAAAAAAGAATCATAGAATAATACTAATGACAACAAAAGCTTCTATATCATATTTAAAGTTTAAATTTGAAAAAAATGACACAATACTATTTGGTAGAGAAAGTGCCGGCGTACCAGAAAGAATTCACCAATCAATTAATGACCGTCTTCAAATACCCATGTACGAAAATGCTAGATCACTAAATATTGCAACCTCTGTAGCAATTGTGTTAGCAGAAAGCTTAAGACAAACTGAATTATTATAAAATGGATATTGAAATTAAAAAAGACCTGGCAAGTAATTGGTTTAAGCTAATTCAAGATGCAATCTGCGATGACATTAGCAGACTAGAAAAAAATAAAACAAAATTTAAATCTACCTCTTGGCGAAGAAGCAAAAAAAAAGATGAGGGTGGTGGTGAATATAGGATTATTACAAATGGAAAAATTTTTGAAAAAGTAGGAGTAAATTTTTCAAAAGTTTATGGAAAATTTCCAAAAAAATTTCAAAAAAATATTCCTGGAGCTAGCAAAGATCCAAGATTTTGGGCTTCTGGAGTTTCTGTAGTGATGCACATGCAAAATCCTCATATTCCTGCAATGCATTTTAATACCAGATATATTTGTACAACTCAAAATTGGTTTGGTGGTGGAATGGATGTAACACCTTCAATTAAAGATAAAAAAGAAGAAAACAATTTTCATCTATCATTAAAAAAAATGTGTGATCGTCATAATAAGACTTATTATAAAAGATATAAAGAATGGTGTGATAAATATTTCTATCTACCACATAGAAATGAAGCAAGAGGAATTGGCGGAATTTTTTTTGATTACAAGAAAGATAATTTTGAAAGAGACTTCAAATTTGTAAGAGATGTTGGGGTAACATTTCAAATGATATTCAATAATATTATTAAAAAAAATATTAACAAAAAATGGGCTTTAAAAGATAAAGAGATGCAGTATATTAAAAGAGGAAGATACGCTGAGTTTAATTTATTATATGATAGAGGTACAAAATTTGGCTTACAAACAGGTGGAAACGTAGAAGGTATATTGATGTCATTACCTCCAATAGCTAAGTGGAAATAAAAAATGGATAAAGAACCAATAACATTGAGCGGTTTGGAAAAGCTGAAAGAAGAATTGGTTTTTTTAAAAGAAAAAAAGAGGCCAGAAATTGTAGCTGCAATTGCAGAGGCGAGATCACATGGAGATCTCAAAGAAAATGCAGAATATCATGCCGCTAAAGAGGAACAATCTCATAGCGAAGGAAGAATAACAGAAATCAATGATATTATTGCAAGAGCTAATGTCATAGATGTTACAAAATTAAATAATGAGGGCAAAATAATTTTTGGCTCTACTGTATTTTTAGAAAATTTGGATAATGGAGAAAAAATTAGCTACAAAATAGTTGGAAAAGATGAGGCTGATTTAAAACAAAAATTAATCTTCTTCCAGTCCCCAATAGGTAAAGGACTAATAGGTAAAAACAAAAACGATTTAGTAGAAATTAAAACTCCTGCTGGAGTTAAAAATTTTGAAATAAAAGATGTTAAATATATCTAACTTTTAGCAATTTTTTCGACTTGTTTATCAGAGATATTAAAATTATTACTTACCCAAATTTCTTCAATCATTTTTAGTTTACTGCCTAATATTTTGCCTTCAGGAATATTATATTTATTCATAAGTAGATTAGCTTCTACAGGTATAGTTGGAATTACTTTATCTTGATAAGTTTTCATTAATTTAATCAGTTTTTTTTCTACTTTACTTGATGTAAATAACTTAAAATTAATAATATCACATACAGCCTGTTTGCCGTTAAAATAAAAAATCTTATTTAAATTTTTTTCTGTAAAATTCTTGATAGTAATTTTTTCTTTATAAAAGAGATTAATTAATTTTAATCTCTTTTGATCTTTTTTAGAAATATTAAATTTATAAAAAAAATAGTCAGTATTGTCAGTTTCATCAATAATCATAAGTGATAATAAAAAAATAAAATCAATTTTTAATAAATTATCATTTGCGTAAGAGTTTAATTTTTTAAATCTTTCTAAATTTTTTAATTGTGGAAATATAATTTCTATAAGCTCTAAACTTTCTTTATCTTTAAATAACTTTATAAAACCATTAGATTTTGTTAATTTTTTGAATTCATCTAACAATCTTTCACTTGATAGTTTCGATATTCCATCAATATTTCTTTTTATAATTTTAATTGTTTCTGGTCTGTGCTTGTTGTCTGAATAATTTATAAAAAAACGAATGTATCTAAGTATTCTTAAGTAATCTTCTTTAATTCTATCTTCAGTATCTCCAATAAAATTAATTGAACCTTCATCTAAGTCTTTTTTTCCATTATTTGGATCAAATAAATTTCCTTCTCCATCTGAATAAATTGAATTAATTGAAAAATCTCTTCTTGCAGCATCCTCTTTCCAGTCTAAAGAAAATTGAACTTTTGCATGTCTTCCGTCTGTTTTAATATCTTTTCTTAATGAGGTAATTTCGTATCTATATTTATCAATTATTGCGGTTACTGTTCCATGATCAATGCCAGTTTCATAAAAATTGATATCTTTATTTTTTAAAGCCTCACAAACTTCATCAGGTTTTAAATTTGTTGCCAGATCAATATCATCAACAGTTTCTTTTTTTATAACCTTCCTAATACAGCCACCAACATATCTAACCTCACTACTTTTTGAATAGTTATTAATAGCTTCAAAGATTTTATTGGCAGGCGTCTGATTGGTTATATCTTTTAGATTTTGACTTATATAATCAAGGTTTTTTGATCTAAAAAAAATTCTATCTAATAAGTTATTCATATATGGCTGGCCCACAAGGATTCGAACCTCGGATCTCTGTACCAAAAACAGATGTGATACCACTTCACCATGGGCCAATATTTATTTCATATATCACAAAAAAAAAAAATTATATAGTTTTTGATGTATTGCACCAATAATTTTTATATTTCCTTTTAAATTGAACTTTTGCCATTTCACTATCTTTTTTTGACTGGTAATACGCAATTATTACTGAGCCCGAACCTGTCATTCTTACAAATAATGGATTTTTTAAATTTTCTAAAAAAGATTTAATCTTTTTAAGTTTTGGGTATCTAAAAAATGCGGCTCCTTCCAAGGCATTTTCTTGTCTCGACAAGTACTCAGCATTAAACATTAATTTTTTTGGATTATTAAATTTAGAATTCGTAATTTTTTTTACTCTTGAATAAATCTCTTTTGTAGAACAACCAAAATTTGGACGCACTAATAAAGTATAAAAACTAGAAGTCTTTAAAAATCTTTTTACAGCTCCATTTGATGACAAGATAGTAGTTGTTGGATTTATACCCAAAATTACATCAGAACCAATTAAATTTGTAATTTGTAAAATTTTTTTTTGAGCAATTTTAATAAAGTTTTTTTTAATTAGATAATTTAAAATTGTAGCGGCATTCATTGATCCACCTCCAAGACCTGCTTCTTGTGGAATATTTTTTTTAATCTTAACTTGAAATTTTTGATTATTTAATATTTTGTTTTTTTCTAAAATTTTAAATAATTTATTAACCGTATTATCTTTTTTTATATTCTTAGAAAAATTGCCATTAAAAGAAACCTTGTGTTTATCGCTATTAATTTTTTTTATAGAGATTAAGTCATGTAACTCTATAAACTTCACAATACTCTCAATTTTATGAAGTTTTTTTAACTTACCAGTAACATGTAAAGCTAAGTTAATTTTAGCAAATGATTTTAATTCATTTGTTTTCATTAAGAATTATTGAGACCTTCTATAATTTTTATATTTATCTTTTTTTTAATTTCTTCATCTGAATCATCTAATCTCAAGACATAGTTCCAAAAATATCTTGCCTGAATATTTCTGTTTAATTTCCATAAAATATCACCATAATGATCATTAACCGTTGGATCTTCAGGCATTAGTTCAACTGCTTTTTTAATGTATTTTTCTGCTTCAGTATAATTTCCAATTAAATAATATGCCCATCCTATTGAGTCTGTAATATAAGGATCATTACTTCTTAAAGCATATGCTTTTTTTAACATTTCCATTGCTTCATCAACTTTATAATCACGTTCCAACCATGAATATGCCAAATAATTTAAAACATAAGCATCATCTGGGTAAATTTTTAATGAATATTTTAAATCTTCATCTGCTTTTTGATAATCACCTAACCGTTCGTAACTACCACCTCTTCTATATAATAAATCTGATTTAATCTCTGAGCTATCATCCAAAGTTGAGATAATTTTGGTATAATAATCGATTGCTTTTTCATAATTTTTTGAATTTTTGTAAAAATTAGCAACATCAAAAATTATTCTCTTATTTGGATTTTTTATTTTACTGAATTTTAAACTTAAATACTCTATTCCTTCATCATAGCCCTTATCTTTAATAATTATTTGAGCTTCTTTTTTAACTCTAAACCAGTAATAAAATTCATATTTTTTATCAAAATTTTTTAATATTTTTTTAACCTTTTCATATTCCTCATTGAGGTAAAAGTTTTCAGCTATAAGTGTTGAATTTAAAACAAATTTTGGATTTAAATAATTTGAAAGATTTAAATAGAAATTAGATTTTTCAATATCTTCTTGGGATGAGTGCAGATTAGAGATTAAAAATAAAAACTCACTAATAATATCGTTATGATTATTGCATGAAAAAATTTTTCCAAATTCTTTTAAATTTCTATTTTCCACCCAGCTTTTAGTTTGAGACAAAAGAAGTGTAGAATTTATATACTCAAGCTGATCGGTTACTGCTTTAGCTTCGTCAATTTGATTATTTTCAATCAAATAATTGATATAAAAAAATATGTATCTTGAATAATCACCATCAGGATTATTTATTAAGTTCAAAAAAGATGATCTAGTATTCTCATTTTTTAAATAACACCTTTGAAATGCTTGATTGATAATTGAGATATTACCAAAATTTTTTTTGTTAAATAAAGTTTTTTTATTTTTAAAAGTGTAAAGATATCGTCTTAATGACTCTGATATTACAAAATTAAGTCTATTTTCATTTTGAAATTGTAAACTTAGATTTAAATATTTTTCTGCTTGATTAAAATTACTCTTTTTTAAACTATCTGCTATTAAAAGTAGATAAGCTTCAAAAAAATCTAAATTTTTATCATTACTACTATTTTTGATTGCATTAATTGCCTGAGCAACTTTATTTTCTAAAACTAAAGAGTAAGTATACCGTTTTAAATATGTATTATGCTTGTTAAGAAGCACCTTGGATGCATTAAAAAATTTTAACGCATCAGAATTATTTTTATTTTCAAACGCAATAATTCCTGAAAAATAATTTGATAAATCTCTTGAATTAAATTCATTAAAACTAGCGCTTTTAGAATATAAAGGGGTCTGATAGAATAATCCTAAAATAACTATTATTTTTATTAGTTTGTTAAACATTAAATCATTGTATGATTAAAAAAGTGATAAATCAAAAAGGCAAATTAGACGAACAATTATTAGATACTATAGAGCCAAATTTTGTATTTAAAAATAAGCCGATAAACAGATTTAATTATATTGAAAATAGTAATGATAATGATCAAACTAATAAAGCTGAACTTCTAGAAAATTTAAAAAAGCAAATTAATTCAATCGAAAATTGTAATTTAAAAGCAAATTCGGAAAATCTTATTCTCGGAGATGGAAACATAAATAGTCCAATAATGTTGATTGGAGAAGCTCCAGGAGCTGAAGAAGATAAAACCAGCACTACATTTAAAGGTGAGGTAGGAGAATTATTAAATAAAATGCTACTTGCAATTGAAATTAAAAGACAAAGTATTTATTGCTGTTATGCAATAAATTTTAGACCTCCTGAAGATCGAAAGCCTACTGCCCAAGAAATTAGAAGATACTCTATTTTCTTAAAAGAACATATCTCAATTATTGATCCTAAAATTATTATTTTAATGGGTAGCTCAGCTATGGAAGCTGTAACAGGTATTAATAGCAAGATATCATCTGAAAGAGGAAAATGGAAAGAAACAATATTAAAGAATAAATCCTATCCCTTAATGATATCTTATAATCCGTCTTATCTAATTAGATTTCCAGAAAATAAAAAATATTCTTGGGAAGATTTAAAAAAAATTAAACAAAAAATTGATGAAATGAAGATTATCATTTAATTTTATATGATTGAAAAACATAAAAACTTAATTTCAGGATATAAAAAGATATTTAATATTTCAAATTATGGTTTGCTTTGGATATCTTTTATAAAAGGAGTTTTAGTTGGGTTATTAATTTATCACTTTATAATAATTTAGATGAAAATTGTAGCTGGTGTAGATGAAGTTGGAAGAGGAAGTTTAATTGGTCCAGTATATGCAGCAGCAGTAATATTAAATAAAAAAATTGATAAAAAATTATTAAAAGACTCTAAGGCTATTTCTAAAGATAAAAGAAAATTATTATCAAAATATATCAAAAAAAATTCTATCTGGGTTATTAGTAAAGCATCAGTTAAAGAAATAGATAAAATCAATATCCTACAAGCAAGTTTACTTGCTATGAAAAGAGCAATTAAAAAACTTAAAAAAAAACCAACACAAGTTTTGATAGATGGAAACAAAGTTCCTAATTTAAAAAATTATAATTTAAAAGCTGTAATTAAAGGAGATCAAAAAATTGCTTCTATTTCTGCGGCATCCATCATAGCTAAGGTGGCTAGAGATAAATTTATAACTACATTGGCAATCAAAAATAAGGGATATGGTTGGGAGCAAAATTTTGGATATGGGACTAAGCAACATTTAAAGGCAATTAAAAAACTAGGAGTAAATAAACATCATAGAAAAACCTTTTCTCCAATATCTAGGTTTAATTTACACAACATATAGCTAACTCCTACTCATCAAACACATATCGAATCCAAATAATTCAATCCTAGGTTGACTGAAGAATCCATCTAGAGTCTAATTAATTTTTACAAATGAAAAGTGAATTTAGAAATAAAATTATTAACGGAGATAGTCTCGAAGAATTAAAAAAAATTCCAAGTGAAACTTTTAATTTAATTTTTGCAGACCCTCCATACAACTTACAATTAAAAGGTGAATTGACTAGACCAGATCGTTCTAAAGTTAGCGCTGTAAATGATAAGTGGGATCAATTTGAAAATTTTAAAAAGTATGATGACTTTACATATCAATGGTTATCAGAATGTAAAAGAATTCTAAATAAAGATGGAGCTATTTGGGTTATTGGTAGTTATCACAATATATTCAGAGTTGGGACAGCAATACAAGACTTAGGTTTTTGGATTTTAAATGATGTTATTTGGAACAAAAATAATCCTATGCCTAATTTTAGGGGAACACGATTTACTAATGCACATGAAACTTTAATTTGGGCTTCAAAAAGTGAAAAATCAAAATATACTTTCAATTATCAGTCATTAAAATGTTTAAACGATGATCTTCAAATGAGATCTAATTGGGATTTACCAATTTGTAATGGAGCTGAGAGACTTAAAAAAAACGGTAAAAAGGTACATTCAACACAAAAACCAGAGTCTCTTCTTCACAGAGTATTACTAGCATCATCTAATAAAGATGACATGATCTTAGATCCATTTTTAGGATCTGGAACCACTGCAACTGTCGCAAAGAAATTGGGTAGAAGTTATTTTGGTATTGAAAAAGAAAAGAGTTATTTTAAGGCAGCAGAACAAAGGTTAAAAAATACAAAACCTATTGAAGATGATTTGTTAGACACACTCAAAAATAATAGATCAAAACCAAGAATACCTTTTGGGTCTCTTGTTGAGCTTGGAATAATCAAACCTGGTACTAACATTTTTGATAATAAAAAGAAAATAACTGCAAGAATTATGGCCGACGGTAGCATTAAACATAATCTGGCTGAAGGCTCTATACATAAAGTTGCAGCTACTATTTTGGGCGCTGAAAGTTGTAACGGTTGGACTTATTGGCATTGTGACATCAATGGAAGAATACTTCCAATTGATTATCTAAGACAAAGATTAATCGCAAAAAATTAATTATTATAAATTTTGCCTAAATAATTTTCTAAAAATTTCTTATTTTTTGCTAATACTCTTAAGCTAATATTTCTAAAAAAAACTATCAATGGATGGGATACGTGAAAAGTAAATTGATTTAATTTTGATCTGTTATTGATCATTTTTACTTTTGCAACTCTTTCCTCATAAAAATTTTTTTTATTATTTATAATATTGTCAAATAACTCTGATGCTCCTTCAATCGATTGTGATGCACCTTGGGCAAATGAAGGCGTGAAAGCAAAAAATGCATCCCCTAGTAAAAAGATATTTTTACCTGGTTTGAGATAACCTTTACTAACAAAAACTGGGAAGCATTTGATATCATCGAGAATACTTATTGAAATTTTATTTTTTAGCCTGTCTTTAATGCCTTGAATGAAAGATTCTTCTTTAAAAAGACTATAATTTTCCAATTCTTTTGCAGTTAATTGATATTTCAAAATTCCAATAAAATTGTAATTTTCTTTGTCTTTATTTACTGGATAAATCACATAATGAAAATTATCCCCCATGAATAAAGAAATATTATTTTCATTTAAATTTTGAAGGTTATTTCTTAAAATAGTTCCTCTAATAGCAATAGAATTATTATATGAAGACTTTATCTCATTATTAGAAATTAATGATTTTCCTTTTGAAAAAACACCGTCAGAAATAATCAAATAGTCACAAATTGTTTTATTATTTCTATTAAAAGTTAAATATATTTGATCATCATTTTTTTCAATTTTTTCAATACTGTAATCAAACTTAATTATATTATCATTTAATCGATCTGTTAAAAATTTAACTAATTTAGATCTTTTAAGTGTTGTGTACTTACAATCTGCAGAATTAAAATCAGAAATATTTAGGTCACATATTTTCTTTTCTGGCTTGATAGTATAAAAATCAATTTTATCAGGATGAAATCTATCTTCATTTTCTAAAGTATTAAATCCAATTTTATTAAGCAGTTTGATGCTGTTAGTTGATAATTGTATTCCATATCCTTCATCTAAATCAATTGAGGTATTTTTTTCATAAATAGTTACCTGATAATCTTGATTATCTCTTAACAAGTTTGCAACGAATAAACCTGAAATACCTGCTCCAATTATTGCAATCTTTTTCATGAGTGATTTTCCAAATATGAAACAATTTTTTTTGTAAAAGTTGGTAGTGTATATTTTTTTAATTTTTTAGGGTCAATCCAATAAGAAAAAGGCAAAGGTTTATTTGCCTTATCAGTTTGAATTTTAATGTTCATATTCATGTTAGACATTTTAAAATTTAGATTATGATCAAATTTTTTTGGTTTAATAATTTCTTGCATTGGAAAAATATCTAAATTTTTTAAAAAATTAAAATTTTTGTTTTTAACTAATAAATATTTTTTATTTTTTTTATAAACTTTAAGTAAATAATATTTTTCTTTTTTATTTTTTTTAAATTTAGTTAAAACAAAATCTTTTTTTTTAAAAGATTTACATTTTCCTGAAACAGGACATCTTTCACAATAAGGATTTATTGGTTTGCATATTAATGCTCCTAATTCCATCAAGGCTTGAGCATAATCGCTAGCTCTTAAAGAGGTTCCAAATACTTTTTTCTGTTTAATTAAATAATCTTTATAAATTTCATTTTCATTCTTTAAGTAGAGGTATCTTTTTAAAACTCTTTCAATATTACCATCTAAAGGAATAATGGGTTCATTAAATGCAATAGCCATAATAGCGCTTGCTGTATAATCTCCAATTCCAGGCAGTGACTTAAGGTCTAAAAGATTATTAGGTAAATTTTTATTGAAATCTTTAATAACAATTTGAGCAGTTTTTTTTAAATTTTTAACTCTTGAATAATAGCCAAGACCTTCCCAAAGCTTGATTAATTTCTGATCATCATATCTAGCAAGAGCCTCTAGTTTTGGAATATGTTTTATAAATCTGTTAAAATAAGGAATCACAGTAGCAACTTGTGTTTGTTGCAACATAAATTCACTAACCAGCGTATAATATTGCTTTTTTTTTAAAGAAGTCTTTTTTCTCCAAGGTAATGTTCTCTTATGAATATCATACCAATTGAGAATTTTATTTGTTATTATTAATTCTTTCATATGCAATTTAAAGATAATACTAAGCAGAGAAGTAAAACCATTCAAGGTTTAAGATCATTCAAAGACACTTTGCCAAAGAATGTAAAAAAAATTATAAATAAAAAGGGTCATATTTATTCTGAAACTTTAAGTAACTGGAAATATATAGTTGGTGAGGAATTATTTAAAGTTTGTTATCCAAAAACATTTAAAAACTCTAATAAGTTTGGAGTTAGTGCTTTATTGATAATGGTTAAAAGAGGCCATGAGGTTGACATGGAATATTCAAAAAAAGACATAATGGACAAGATGAATAGCTTTTTTGGTTATACAGTAGTTGAGAAACTTAAATTTATAAGTTTCGATGACGAGCAAAAAATTTTTATTAAAACTGAAACTAAACAAGAAAATGTCGCAATTGATAAATACCAAGATAAAATTAATAATATTAAAAATGATAAAATAAAAAAATCACTTATAGAATTAACCAAGGTCTTTAAAAAAAAATGAAAAAAATTTTAGCTTTTACCCTTATATTTTTTTGTACTATCTCAAACATAAATGCAGAAGAAATAAAAAGAATATTTGTTGGTAATGAAGATGCAAAAATAACTATAATAGCATTTGAGTCTTTAACCTGTAGCCACTGCGCAAATTTTCACAAAGATGTATATCCTCAATTAAAAGAAGAATATCTTGATACAGGTTTGGCTAAAATAGAATTTAGACACTTTCCATTAGATGTTGCGGCATTCAATGCTTCAAAAGTTTCACAATGTAAGAATGATGGTGATTCGGCAATTTTAAATAGTTTATTTGCAAACCAGCAGAAATGGGTTAAGGGCAGTTCCGTAGAAGAAGCTAATAAAAATCTTCAAAAATTTCTAACCAGTATTGGCTTTGATCTAAATTTTGATAAATGTATAAACAATAAAGAAATAGAAGATTTTGTTTTAAATGACCGAATAGATGGTGTAAAAAACTTTAAGGTAAATTCTACTCCTACGATAGTCATAAATGACAAAAAATTTGAAAAAACCCTAACTTATAAAAATTTAAAAAAAGCTCTAGAAAAACTGATATAAGTTAACGCATGGAGTTTAAAAAAATCCAATTAAATGGATTTAAATCTTTTGCAGATAAAACTAATTTTCTAATTGAAGATGGACTTACTGGAATAGTAGGTCCTAACGGGTGTGGAAAATCTAATATTGTTGAGTCGTTAAGATGGGCAATGGGAGAAACGTCTGCAAAAAGTATGCGTGGTTCTGGAATGGAAGATGTAATATTTAATGGTACTTCCAATAAAGCTTCAAAGAATATCGCAGAAGTTTCTATTGATGTAGAAAATAAAAATAATGAAGGACCTGTCCAATACCGCGATCAAGATCAAATGAGCGTTAGAAGAAAAATAGAAAAAGATAAAGGTTCTAAATTTTATATAAATGACAAAGAGGTAAGAGCAAGAGATGTTCAAATGTTTTTTGCAGATCTATCAACTGGTGCCCACTCACCTTCTATGATTAGTCAGGGACGTATTGGAGCTTTAGTAACAGCAAAGCCAACTGATCGAAGAGCTATCTTAGAAGAGGCTGCGGGAATTTCTGGTTTACATGTTAGAAGACATGAGGCTGAATTAAGATTGGGAGCTGCAGAAAATAATCTTAAAAGAGCAGATGAATTGCGAAGACAACAAGAAAAACAATTGGCCAACCTTCAAAAACAAGCAGAGGAAGCTACAAAGTATAAATTGATTTCTGAAGAAATTAAAAAGATTGAAGCTGGGCTATATTACCTAAAATTACTAGATATTGATAAAGAAATAAAAATTGAAAATGAGATTAATAATGAAGCAGGAGTAGAAGTAGAAGAATTTAACAATAAAATTGCTGAGCTTGAAAATTTAATTAAAACAGCGACTGAAAAAGTATCTCCACTTAGAGAAAAAAATATTGAAAACTTATCTAGAATACAAAGACTTAATCTTGAACTGCAAAGTTTGGATGAAGAAAATACTAGAATACAAGATGAGATAGAGTCTATTAATAAATCAATAATAACTCTTGATGAAGATATAAATAGAGAAAGAGGAATAATAATAGACGCAAATTCAAACGAAAAACGACTTAAAGAGGAAAAAGCAGATCTAATAGAAGTAGACTCTAAATATTTTGAAACTGAAAAACTATCTAATGAAGACTTAGAAAATGCCAAGAAAGAACTTAAAAAAGAACAAGAAGCTGTAGATGAAGTTGTAAATAATATTGCTGAAGGAACTATTAATACCAGTTTAGGCCCGATTAAAAATGTTAAAAACTCAATAAATAGAGTTAAAGAATTAATTGATCTAAATGAAATCAATCAAGCAGTTACATTGCTAGACAGATGTAACATTGAACTTGATAACTTTTTAAATGACTTAAAAAATGAGAAAAGTAGACATGAGCTATTAAGTGTAAATGAGAAATCAAAAAATATAAAACAACTTCAAGAAAAATATGCTGATGCTTATAGTAAAAATCAATCTATCAAAAATGAGTCTATTAAACGTAATGAAAGAATAAAAACTATTGAAACTGAAATTGAAAGTTGGAAAAACTTATTATCAAATTCAGAAAAAATGGTTGCTGAATTAATTGAACGAAAAAATAAGCTTTCAGCTCAATTTAAAGAACTGGATAATCAACCTAGAATTCAAGCAGAAAGAAAAGGTCAGATTTCTGAAAATTTGAGAATCTCTGATAAAGAAAAAATTGATAATGATGCAATTATTGAAGAGACAGATAGTAAAATAGAAACATTGAGAAATGAATTAAATGAAATTCAAGAACAATCTATTCAAATTAGAGAAAGAAAAGCAAGTTCAGGAGCTACAATAGAAGGTCTTCAAAAAAGAAAAGGTGACTTATTAGAAAGAATTAATTCTGAGCTTAACTTAACTGAAGATGATATTTTAGAAAATTCTAACTTAAATGGTGTTGAGGAATTACCAGATGCTGTTGATCAAGAAGATGCTCTAGATAAAAAAAAACAAGAAAGAGAAAGTTTAGGATCTGTTAATTTAAAAGCTGATGAAGAAACTAGTAAATATGAAGATGAAATTAAAAAAATGGAACAAGATCGTTCAGACCTAGTGACTGCAATAGTAAAATTAAAAGATAGTATCAATGAACTAAATCAAAAAGGAAGAGAAAGATTAATTGAGGCTTTTGAAAAAGTTAATAGAAAATTTAACGAAGTATATACAAAACTTTTTAATGGTGGAAACGCTAGATTAGAATTAGTTGATTCAGACGACCCATTAGAAGCAGGGTTAGAAATGTTAGTCAGTCCTCCTGGTAAAAGACTTCAATCAATAACATTGCTTTCTGGTGGTGAACAAGCACTAACTGCTCTGTCCCTAATTTTTGCAGTTTTTTTAACTAACCCATCTCCTATTTGTGTATTAGACGAAGTTGATGCCCCTCTTGATGATGCTAACGTTACAAGGTTTTGTAATTTACTTGAGGAACTAATTAAAATTACTAATACAAAATTTATTATTGTAACTCACCACGCCTTAACAATGTCCAAAATGAATAGACTTTATGGGGTAACTATGCCGGAAAAAGGGATAAGTCAGCTAGTAGCTGTTGATTTACAAAAGGCAGAGAGTATGGTCGCCTAAACTTTATAAATGTCAAAAGATCCGTTTAAAACTCGCTTAGAGATTGCAAAAAGCAAGATTTCAAAGAAAAATCTGTATAATAAAAAGGATAATCCATCAGCTATTGGAACAGCCTTCAAATTGAGCACAGAATTAGTTGCTGCTGTGGCTGTAGGGACAATTATTGGGTTTATTTTTGACAAGACCTTTGGTACTAAACCCTGGTTTATATTAATATTTTTTTTTGTGGGTGTGGTTGCTGGAATAACCAATGTAATTAGGTCTGCAAAAAATATGCAAAAATAGATAAGATTTTATGGCATCAAATCCAATGACCCAATTCAATGTTCACAGAATTGGACCAGAAATTAAAATAGGTACATTCGATATCTCATTTACAAATGCAAGTTTGTTTATGATTATTAGTTCAGTTGCAATTCTAATAATTTTTAATCTTGGATCAAAAAAAAATTCATTAATACCAAATAAAATTCAACTTCTAGCAGAACTTAGTTATACTTTTGTCTCAAAAATGATTAGCGATACTGCTGGTCTTAAAGCGAAGCCATATTTTGCATTTATATTTTCTCTTTTCATGTTTGTACTCTTCTGCAATATGTTTGGAATGATACCTTATACTTTTACAGTAACTAGTCATATCATTGTAACGTTTGTTTTAGCTGCATTTATTTTTATTGGTGTAACAATTATTGGATTTATGAAACATGGTTTTGGATATTTAAAATTATTTGTACCAAGCGGAGTTCCTGCAGTACTACTTCCGCTGATTGTAGTTATTGAAATAATTTCTTACTTAAGTAGACCAATTAGTTTATCAGTTAGATTATTTGCTAACATGATGGCAGGTCACACTATGATGAAAGTTTTCGGAGGCTTTGTAATAAGTCTTGGAATAGTTGGTGGATGGCTTCCACTGAGTTTTTCAGTTGCATTAACAGGCTTAGAGATCTTAGTTGCTTTTCTTCAAGCTTATGTTTTTGCAATTTTAACCTGCATCTATTTAAATGATGCATTAAATTTACACCATTAATTAACATAGGAGGATATAATGGAATTAGAAGCAGCAAAAATGATCGGAGCAGGCTTGGCAGCAATAGCTTTAGCTGGTGCCGGTGTTGGTATTGGAATAATTTTTGGAAATTATTTATCTGGTGCAATGAGAAATCCATCAGCAGCGCAAAAACAATTTCCTAATTTGCTTTTAGGTTTTGCACTTGCAGAAGCAACAGGATTATTTGGATTAGTAGTTGCATTAATCATTTTATTTGCATTTTAAATTTGATGATTAAAAAAATATATTTTCAGTCTATATTTTTTAGCTTCCTTTTTTCTTTGGAAGCTTTTGCGGCTGAAAGCGGAGGTATGCCTCAATTAAATCCAGAATTTTGGATTTCACAGATCTTTTGGTTAACTCTTACTTTTGGAATTCTGTATATAATTTTATCAAAATTAATACTTCCAAAGATTAGTGACAACTTAGAGTCTAGAAAATCACAAATTTTAGAAAATGTTGAGGCAGCAGATAAACAAAGGCAAAATAGTGAAGAAAAGCTTAGAGAATACGAAGAAATTGTTTTAAAAAGCAAGATGGAAGCAAAAAGTATTTTCAATCAAGCAAGAGAAAAAGCATTAAAAGACATTAGTGCAAAAAAAGAAGTTCTGGATAAGCAAATTGATGATGAAATTGGCAAAGCAGAGCAAGAAATAAAAGAGCTGCAAAATGGTGCAGCTGTGAAAATCAATAAGATAGCTATAGAAACTTCGTCAGAATTAATCCAAAAACTTATCGGTGCTGAAGTTAACAATAGTAGCATTTCTGCAATTGTGGATGATTTATCAAAAAGAAGTGGAGATAAATATTATGGCAATTGATGCAACATTTTGGGTGGCAGTTTCATTTGTTATTTTTTTTGGAGCACTAATTTATCTAAAAATTCCTCAAAAAGTTACTGAGATGTTAGATAAAATGATCTCTGATATCAAAAATGAAATTGATGAAAGCGAAAAATTAAGAACTGAAGGAAAGACATTACTTGATAATGCTCAAAACAAATTAGATACAGCACAAACAGTTAGTAATGAAATTTTGGATGAGGCCAAAAAAGACTCAGATAAGTTAATTATAGAACTTAATGATAAATTTCATAAATCGTCAGAAATTAAGAAAAATTTGGCTGAAAATAAAATAAGTCAAATGAAAGAGGCTGCAATCAAAGAAATTAAAGATGCGTCAATTAAAATTGCAGTGGACTCAGTTAAAAAGATTATCTCAACTTCTGTTGATAAATCTAAACTAGACGCAGTATTTCAAAAAAACCTAGATGAAACTAAAGAAGAGTTAAAAAAGATTAACTCATAATATTCTTACAATTTTTATAAAAAACTATAAATTATTAAAATGAATTCTATAGTTATTGGATCTGGATTTGGTGGAATTGCGGCTGCTCTTAGACTTAGAGCTAAAGGTCATGAAGTAACAATAATAGAAAAACACCCTGACCTAGGTGGAAGAGCAAGAGTATTTAAAAAAAATGGTTTTACGTTTGATGGCGGACCAACTGTTATAACGGCTCCCTATTTGATTAATGAATTATTTGATTTATTTAAAAAAGATCCCAAGAATTATATTAAACTTACTCCACTTAAAATTTGGTACCAATTCATTTTTGAGGATAAAACAAAATTTAATTACTCTGGAAATGAGCTAGAAATGAAAAATCAAATTCAAAAAATAAAAATGGAAGATGTAAAAGGCTATGAAAGATTAGTAAATTTTACAAAAAAAATTTTTGATAAAGGTTTTACTGAACTTGCGGATGTCCCTTTTGATAAACCATTTGTAATGGTGCAACAATTGCCTTCACTATTAAAACTAAAAAGTTATAAATCGGTCTATTCACTGGTTTCCTCATATATCAAGAGTGAAAAATTGAGGAGAATGCTGAGCATGCACCCTCTTTTAGTTGGAGGAAACCCTTTTTCAACAACCTCTATTTATGGACTAATTTTGTACTTAGAAAAAAAATGGGGAATACATTACTCGATGGGTGGTACTGGGAATATAATAAAAGGTTACGAAAAACTAATGAATGAAGTTGGAATAAAGATATTAAAAAAAAGTGAAGTTACTGAAATAATCTCAAGTAATAATAAAATTTCTGGTGTTCAAATAAATAATCATACAGTTATAGATGCTGATAATGTGATTTGTAATGCAGATCCACCCGCTGTTTATGAAAAATTGTTAAGTCAAAATGATAATAACTCTCTACTATTTAATTGGAAAAAAAAACGTATGGAATATTCTATGGGTTTGTTTGTGTATTATTTTGGAACAAAGAAAATTTATGAGAATGTTGAGCATCACACAATAAAATTTGGTAATAAATATAAAGAACATCTAAATGATATATTTGATAAAAAAAAATTAAATGAAGATATTAGTTATTATCTCCATAGGCCAACAGCGACCGACAAATCAATGGCTCCTGAAGGAAATGACTGTTTTTATGTGTTAGTACCAGTTCCTAACAATCAATCAAAAATTGATTGGGATATTGAGGGTGAAAAAATGAAAAAATTAGTCGTAAAAAAAATGGAAAAAGATTTGATGCCCAATCTTAAGGAAAATATTGTAGAAGATTTTTACCTTACACCAGATTATTTTGAAAAAGATTTGAATACTAAGTATGGTTCTGGTTTTTCTATCCAACCAAAATTTACACAATCAGCATACTTTAGATTTCACAATAAATCAGAGATATATGATGGTCTTTACTTTGTTGGAGCAGGAACCCACCCCGGAGCTGGAGTACCGGGTGTGTTGTCTTCTGCAAAAGTATTAGATAAAATCATTTAATGGGTGATCAAAGTTACTTATCGATATACGCAAAATCATTTAATTGGGCAGGTTTTTTCTTACCAAAACAAACTTATTTAAAATGTTCTGCTTTATATGATTTTTGCAGAGTTGCTGACGATATTGCTGATAGCGATGAAGCAATTGAAATAAAAAAAAGAAAATTTTTAGATTTTATGAGTAGTTTTAACAATCAAAACTTTAATAATCCTATTATTAAAAATATGTGGCAACTCATAAATGAATTTAATATTCCCCTAAAAATTGTTCATGACTTATTAGATGGAATAAATTCTGATATTCAGAAAAATATAAAATTGAGTCAAAAAAAGGATTTATTACTTTACTCCTATAGAGTAGCGGGAACTGTTGGTTTAATGATGGCTAAAATTTTAAGAGTAAATAAGAAAAGCTCATTAAAATCAGCTATTGATCTTGGTATTGCCATGCAACTAACAAATATATCTAGGGATGTTGTAGAAGATCTTAATTTTGGAAGATCTTATATAAATCTTAATTTTGAAGAAATAAAATCTACTATAAAACTTTCTGAAAGTTATTATGAAAATTCATTCTATTCAATAAAACAAATCCCTTTAACTTTTCGTTTTGCAATTTTAGTTGCTAGAAGAGTTTATAGAAAAATTGGCTACAAAATTCTAAAAAAAAAAAATTTAGAAAATTATAAAGAATCTGGAAAAATTTATGTTTCAAATATTGAAAAAATAATTGAAACTTTGTTATCTATTTTTGACTTAATAAAGTTATCACTTATAAGTAAAAACGATGATAATATTGAACATGATCATGATTTAATTAATGAAGAAATAAATTTAAATGAAAGAATTTGATTATATAATTAATGGTGGGGGCTGTGCGGGTCTCTCATTGGCATATGAACTGGAAATTTATGACAAATTAAAAAATAATACTTTAGCAATCATTGAACCAAGAGGAGAATATAAAAGAGATAAAACTTGGTCTTTTTGGAAGGTTTTTTCACATAACTTCGATGACTGTGTTAAAAAAAGTTGGAATAATTTTACAATAAATACTCAAGATGAAACAAAATATGTAGATTGCCAATCTACCCCTTATCAGACAATTGATAGTGGCATGTTTTATGAAAAAATACTTTCAAAACTTAAACTTAATAAAAACATTCACTTTTTTAAAAATATTGATGATTTAGATAAATCAAATTCAATTGTATTTAATAGTGTACCAAATTTTGAAAACAAAAAGAGTAGTTTGTGGCAGCATTTTTGTGGAGTTGAAATAGAGACTGAAAAAGACTTTTTTGATGATGAGATATTTAATTTGATGGACTTTGCTTGTGATCAAAGAAACAAGGTTCATTTTTTTTATACGCTTCCATTTACAAAAAGAAATGCGTTAGTTGAAACTACATGGATATCTGAATTAAATGATGAAAAACTTAAAGATTATGATGAACAAATTAATGATTACTTGAGCAAACACCTAAATATCAGAAACTGTAAAATTAATTTCAAAGAAACTGGTGCAATCCCACTTTTTAGACAAAAAAATGTAAATAAATTAAATGAAATTTACATAGGATCAGCAGGAGGCATGACTAGACTAAGTACGGGTTATACTTTTCTGAATATTCAAGAGCAGAGCAAATATATAAGGGAAAACATAGAAAATATTAAGAATATAAATCTTTTTAAAATTAATTCAAAATATGATTTTTTAGATCAAATCTTATTAAGAGTTCTTAAAAATAATTCTACTGAAATGAGCAATATATTTTTAAAGGTTTTTAATTCAAAACCCAAAACAGCTATTAATTTTTTATCAAATAAAAGTAATTTTTTTGAAGATTTAGAAGTGATTCTAAAAATGCCTAAATGGAAATTTTTAAAAGAATTAATTTAACATGAGCAATAAAATAAAAAAGATTAATCTTAATCATTCATTTATTTTTTTCTTTGTGGTAAATATTTTTTGTGTTTTATTTTTTAAGTATAGCAATTTAAATATTTCACCAATTTTGTGTTTACTTTTAATTTTAATCATAGGTGTTTCCCACGGTTCATTAGACCACATTAAGGGAAAAAAACTTCTTGAGTTATTTAATATAAAATCAAATTATATATTCTATATTACGTATATTTTAATTTCAGCAGCAGTCATAGCAACTTGGATGTTATTGCCTTCAATAACTTTAATTATTTTTCTAATAATTGCCTCATACCACTTTGGTAAAGAGGATACAGAATTCTTGATTAATGATAGATCTTATTTTACTCAAATGCTTTATTTTTTTAAAGGATTTTTAATTATACTTACTCCTTTATATTTTCATTTTCAGGAAACTATATCAATTTTCAAATTATTATTAATTGATAATGAGATGTTTTATTTAAGTTTAAATTTTATTGAGACAAATAAATTAATTCAAATAGGAATAGTCTGCAGTACCTTATCTAGTATTTTTCTTTTTTTAAAGAATTTTGAAATTAAAAAATTTGCAATTTTTTTAGATTATTTTTCAATTTTGATATTAAATTACTATTTATCTCCACTGCTAGCTTTTACTACTTATTTCTGTTTTTTACATTCGATTAGACATTCAATTTCACTAGCTATAGAGCTTGATTCTAATAGTGTAGTTAGTGGATTTAGATTGTTTGTCAAAAAAGCTTTGCCATTAACAATTTTGACAGGTATTTTTTCATTTATTACACTTTATCTACTGAGCAATTTTTATAATTTAGATAGTGCAATTTTAAAAATAATATTTATAGGTTTGGCGTCTTTAACCTTTCCACATATATTGCTGGAATATTTTCTAGAAAAAAAAAATGAAAAATAAAGAATTAAAAATATTATTATCTGCACCTCGTGGTTTTTGTGCTGGTGTTGAAAGAGCTATAGAAATTGTAGAAAAATCAATTCAAAAATACGGAGCACCAGTTTATGTTCGTCACGAAATAGTTCACAATAAATTTGTTGTTGATGATTTAAGAAAAAAAGGAGCTATATTTGTAGAAGAGCTTGATGAAATAAAAGATAAATCAAGACCAGTTATTTTTTCAGCCCATGGAGTACCAAAAACAGTACCGGATGATGCTAGGAATTATAACATGACATATGTGGACGCAACATGTCCGTTGGTTTCTAAAGTACATAGAGAAGCTGAAAATTTGAATAAAGCTGGTTATCATATAATTTTAATTGGTCATAAAAATCACCCTGAAGTTATAGGCACTATGGGTCAATTACCTGAAGGTTCAATTGATCTTATACAAAGTGAAGAAGAAGCCAAAAATTATTACAATAAAGACGATAAAAAAATTGCTTTTGTTACACAGACAACTCTGTCCGTAGACGATACAAAAGAAATTATTAAAATTTTAAAAAGTAGATTTGAAAATATACGAGAACCTCAAAAAGAAGATATTTGTTATGCAACAACCAATAGACAAATGGCTGTTAAAAATATAGCTAAAAATTGTGATATGTTTTTTATAATAGGTAGTAGAAATTCTTCAAACTCAGTTAGACTTGTGGAAGTTGCCAAAAAATCTGGCTGTGAAAATTCAATGCTAATCCATTCAGAAAGTGAAATACCCTATAATAAAATTCAACAAGTAAATACGATTGGTATTTCATCCGGAGCTTCAGCTCCTGAAATATTGGTAGATAATTTTATTAATGGTTTAAAAAATAGATTTACTATTAAAATAGATGAAGTAGAAATAATTAAAGAAAATGTAGTATTTAAAATCCCAAAAAAATTAAACTAAATGGCCGTTTACACAAAGATCAATAAGAAAGACATTGACTTAATCAATGATCAATTTGAAATGGAAAGAATTACTCATTTCGAAGGTATAAAAAAGGGAATTGAAAATACAAATTACTTATTAAGGACTAAAAAAGATAAGTTTATTTTAACAATTTTTGAAAAGAGAGTTTCAAATAAAGAAATTCCATTCTTTATGAAACTAATGGAAATACTGAATAACTCTAATATTAAATGTCCAAAACCCCTAAAAAGTAAAAAAGGCACACACTTAATAAACTTAAAAAATAAAAAAGCATGCATTGTTTCTTTTATAAATGGAAGAGATAAGATTAAGTTAAATCTAAAAAATTGTTATGAAGTAGGTAAAGTAATAGCAAATATTCATCAAATTACAAAAAAAATTAAAATCTCTAGAAAAAATTCAATGGGGATTAAACAGCTAGGACCATTATTAAAAAGTTTAAAATTCAAATCAAAAAAATTTGATAACTTGCAACAAATTTTAACAAATAATTTAAAAGAAATTAAAAAAAATTGGCCATCAAAACTTCCTCAAGGAATAATACATGGTGATTTATTTATAGATAATATTTTTTTTAATAAAAATAAATTATCAGGAGTAATAGACTTTTATTTTGCGGCAAATGATATCTTTATGTATGAAATTGCTATTTGTATAAATGCTTTATGCTTTGATTATAAAAACTCAAAATTTGAGATCAATAAACAAAAGATAAAAAAACTAATAAATGGTTACGAAAGTGTCAAAAAAATTTCAATAAAGGAAAAAAAATCACTAAAAATCTTATGTAGGGGGGCTGCAATGAGATATCTTTTAACAAGACTGTATGACTATTCAAATACTCCTAAAACTGCATTGATAAAAATTAAAGATCCCAATGAATATTATCAAAAACTTATTATTCATAATAAGTTAAGGTCTTACAAAGATTATTTAAATTAATGATTGAAATCTATACTGATGGTTCTTGTCTAACTAACCCTGGGAATGGTGGTTGGGCAGCAATAATTAATGATGGTGGAAAAATAAAAAAGATTAGTGGTAATGAAAAAAAAACTACTAATAATAGAATGGAATTATTAGCACCTATTAATGCATTAAGAGAGATGAATAATGATTCAGAAATTAATATTTATACAGACTCTCAATATGTTAAGCTTGGAATAACAAATTGGATCAAAAAGTGGTTAAATAATAATTGGCAAACATCTAAACAAGAAGATGTTAAAAACAAAGATTTATGGGTTGAATTATATAATTTAGATAAATCTTTAAATGTTAAATGGAATTGGGTGAAAGCTCATGCTGGCAATCCTATTAATGAAGAAGTAGATCTAATGGCAAAAAAAGCTGCAAATTTAGATTAATTTAATAAAATTTTCTGCTGCTGAAACTTCACAAGATCCGGTATCAGCCTCTTCTTGTATTCTAACAATTTTTAAATCATCAACTAACATCGTATATCTGTTAGACCTAATGCCAAGCCCTCTTGCACTTTTATCTACATCAGCTCCAATTGCTTTAGTAAAATTTAAAAATGGATCTCCAATCATTAATATCTTATCACCGACATTATGTTCCTTACCCCACGCATTCATTACAAATGGATCATTAACTGAAATACAAATAATATAATCAATTCCTTTTTTCTTATATTGATCAAACAAATTCACATATCCAGGAAGATGTTTTGCAGAACAAACAGAGGTATAGGCTCCTGGAAGACCAAAAATAACAGCTTTTTTATCTTTAAGAAGCACTTGGGTATTTTTTTTGACGGGTTCTCCATTTTCCATAGCAAAAATATCTATATTGGGAATTTGATCATTTTCTTTTATATTCATTGAATTCTTTCTTTTATGTGTTGCTTAACTTTTTCTACATCATTTTCAATAGTATCATAATTTTCTTTTTCATTCATAACAAACATCAATTCTTTAGGTAGGTCAGTTTTTATATCTATAGCTTTTTTAATTGCATCAGGGAATTTACATGGATGAGCTGTTGCTAAAACTATATTATTTCCATCTAGATTTATTTTATCAAAAGCACCATAGCCAATCGCACTATGTGGGTCTAAAACGATATTAAATTTTTTGTAAACTTCATTAATCGTTTTTAAAACTTCCTCTTCACTCATTCTAGAAGATAAAAAATTAGCATTTATTTTATCTAATTTTTCTTGATTAATAATATATTTTCCTTTTTCTTTAATATTTTTCATTGCATCTATTGTTTGTAAATCATCACCTTCATTTAAATCATAAAGTAATCTTTCAAAATTACTTGCAACTTGTATATCCATACTAGGAGATATCGTTTCAAACACATTCTCCACTTCATAGCTACCTCTTGAGATGGCTCTATGAAGAATGTCATTCTGATTAGTTGCAACTATCAATTTATTAATTGGAAGCCCCATCTTTTTAGCTAAATATCCTGCATATACGTCACCAAAATTTCCTGTCGGTACGGAAAAATTGATCGGACGATTGTCATCTTCTATTAAAAAATAACTATAAAAATAATATACACTTTGAGCAATAATACGTGCCCAATTGATTGAATTTACACCTGACATTTTGATATCATTTGAAAAGTCTTTATCCGCAAACATTGTTTTAACTAAATTTTGACAATCATCAAAATTTCCATTCACAGCAATATTAAAAACATTTTTATCTTTACCTGTTGTCATTAATTTTCTTTGAACAGATGACACTCTATTATGAGGATGTAGAACAAAAATATTAATATTATTTTTACCTTTTATTGCATCAATAGCTGCTGCCCCGGTATCTCCTGAAGTTGCAACAACAATATTAAGCTTTTCATTTTGATTATTTAAGTAATATTCATAAAAATTACCTAAAAGTTGCATTGCTACATCTTTAAAAGCTAAAGTTGGGCCATGAAATAATTCAAGTACAGATCGATCGCCAACTTTGATTAGATCAATAACATTTTTTTTTCTAAAAACTGAATAAGATTGATCAATAATTTTATCTAGATCCATTTCAGTCATAAAGTCACCTATAAACGGATAAATAACTTTCTTTGCTAAATCGTTGTACTCAAGACCTTTAAGCTCATTAATATCTACTTTGTGAGGAGATTTAGGTATGAATAGGCCGCCATCATCTGCAAGGCCTTTTATAAAAACATCCCTAAATTTAAAGGTTTTTTTATTATTTCTTGTACTTATGTATTCCATCTAATAATTTTTTTTTCTAAAATATAGATATATTAAAAGGATTGAAATCGCCATTGAAAACCAAGTAATTGCATATTTTTTATGGTTGTTTGAAATTTTAGCAGTTACGATTTTAGGTTTTGGCAAATTATAATCTCCATTTAAGTAGATTATATATTTTGAAAACTTTTTACCCGTATATTTAAAAATATCATCTCTATTTAATGTGAACCAGTAATTTTTATTAATTTCATTTTTAGGCTTAAAAGAGTTTGCTTTAGACTGAGCTTTTAAAGTTCCAATTATATTGTTTTGATTGATTAAATTAATTTCAGATTTATTTTTTTTATCAAATGGTATCCATCCTCTATTAATTAGATAATTTTTATCATTTATTAAGATCGGATTTATAACTTCAAACCCAGGTTTGCCATTTTCATTTAAATTATATAAATAAATTTGTTTCTGAAAATTAATTTTTCCTGAAGTTTTAATTCTTAAAAAATTTTTTTCTTCTATATTGGCTAATTCAACTGGCTCATTTTTTAACGAATCTTCAATCTGTTTTATTAGATCTAGTTTCCAACTTAATCTATATAGTTGCCATGATCCTAGAGATAGCAAAACTAAAATAATAAAATAGACAAAAACTGAAAATAGAAACTTATTCTTCAAGAGTTAATTATTAACTTCCCCATACATATATTGCAGCAAATAAAAATAACCAAACTACATCTACAAAATGCCAGTACCATGCAGCTGCTTCAAATCCAAAATGATGCTCTTTTGTAAAGTGCCCTTTTTTAGCTCTAGCTAGACAAACAGCTAAAAATATTGTTCCAATTATAACATGGAATCCATGGAAACCCGTTGCCATATAAAATACTGCTCCATAGATGTGACCTGAGTAGTTAAATGTAGCATGATGATATTCGTATGCCTGAAGTAAAGTAAAAAAGAAGCCTAAAACAACTGTAAAAGTTAAACCTTGTATAAAACCTTTTCTGTCACCCTCTATTAGGGAGTGATGAGCCCAAGTTACTGTTGTTCCTGAAAGCAGTAAAACAAGTGTGTTAATTAATGGAATATCCCATGGATCAAATGTTTCGATATCTTTTGGTGGCCAAACGTTTCCAACAAACTCATTTGGAAATAAACTTATATCAAAATAAGCCCAAAACCATGCAACAAAGAACATAACTTCTGATGCAATAAATAAAGTCATTCCATATCTATGATGAATTTGAACCACAGGTGTGTGATGACCTTGATGTTCTGCTTCTATTACAACATCTCTAAACCACATATAAGCACCATATATAACTAATGCTAAGCCAAGATACATACCCCATGAAACATCATTATGCATATAAAATATTGTTCCGATTGCTAACACTAAGCAAGAGAATGAAACGTAGATAGGCCAAGGGCTTGGATCTACTAAGTGGTAATCATGTTTTTTTTCAGCTGACATTTTTGTGATTATGATTGTTTATAGTAATCTGTCGAGAAAAAAGTATATGACATAGTTACATCATGTAAATTTTTTGTACTTGGATCGTTAACTAGCTCTGGGTCTAAATAAAAAGTCATAACATAAGTGGCTTTTTCACCTGCTTTTAATTCTTGTTTTTCAAAACAAAAACAACCTAACTTACTATAATATTTACCAAAGGTTGATGGTGAAACGTTGAAGCTAGCAACGCCATAAGTTGTTTCATCCCCATAATTTTCAACTTCAAACTCAATTCTATTTACCTGGCCGACTTTTACATCAATTACATTTGATTTAGCTTTAAAATCCCATGTAAGATTATTTACGTTTGTATCAAACCTAACGCTCACTACTTTATCTAATACTATATTTGGTGCTTCTTTTGAAACCTGAGTAGTTCCTCCAAATCCTGTTATTCGACAAAACATGTCGTAAAGGGGAACTGCTGCAAAAGAAAGTCCAAGCATTAGGAAAAAAATTCCTCCTAATAAAACTGGTGTTAAGGTTTTTTTTTTCATCATAACTGTCTATCAAAAACTCCAACATTATATAAAGTAAACACAAATAGAAAAACCATAAATGCTAGAATTGCTACAGCGGTTAAAATGTTTTTCCTCTTAGTTTTTTTGTCAGGTGTCATCATAAAATTTTATCTATTAAAAAAAGAACAAATATCAGAAATAAATATAAAATTGAATATCCAAATATGGTTTTTGCTTTTTTTGCATTAAATTTATTTTTCTTAAAGTTATAAAGTTCAAAACATAAATAATTATAATATAGGGTTAAAATTAAAGATGGAATTAAAAATACTAAACTAACAAAATCAATTGCATATGGCATTACTATTACAGGGATCATTATCAAAGAATATATAAAAATATTCAACTTAGTGCTTTCAACGCCATTTGTTAATGGGAGCATTGGGATCTTAGCTTTTTTGTAGTCATCTGATTTATAAAGACTTAATGCCCAAAAATGAGATGGAGTCCAAAAGAAAATTATTAAAAAGAATGTAATAGGTTCCAATGATAAGGAATTTGTAGCTATAGCCCAGCCTATTACAGGCGGTAAAGCACCTGCGGCTCCACCAATTACTATGTTTTGTGGTGTTTTTCGCTTTAACCAAACCGTATAAATCAAAACATAAAATAAAATTGTAAATAGTAATAAACTTGCAGATATTCTATTGGCAAAAAAATCAAGTGCAATCACTGAAAATATTGAAAGCGCAACTCCAAAAACCAATGCCTGATTTTTATTTACTTTACCCGTTGGTATTGGTCTTAAACAAGTTCGAGTCATCAATGCATCTAGGTCTGACTCATACCACATATTCAATGCACCAGCCGCTCCGGCACCAATAGATACAAGTATAATTCCTATAATAGCATCTTTAGTTGAAATTACATTTGGTGCCATCAACAATCCTACAGCGCAGGTAAAGATAACCAACGACATTACTCTAGGCTTCATCAACTTAAAGAGCTCAGAAAAATTAAAGACGTCTTCCTGACTTAAATTTCTATTCTTTGTTTTAGATTTAATCATTAATACTCAGTTTAAAAATCTAAAAATTATTAACTTGTAGATTTTTCAATACCTTCTTCATTTTCAAATTTTGGAAGTTCTTCAAAAGTATGAAAATTTGGAGGTGATGGAACTGTCCATTCTAACGTTGTTGCACCTTCTCCCCATGGATTTTGAGCTGCAGCTTTTTTCTTCGAAAAAGCCCAAATAAGATTTGCAAAAAATACTACAAGACCAATTACAGAAATATATGATCCAATTGATGATATGTAGTTCCAGCCAGCAAATGCATCAGGATAATCTGCGTATCTTCTAGGCATTCCTGCTAGTCCTAAAAAGTGTTGTGGAAAGAATACTAAATTAACTCCAATGAAAGTTAACCAGAAATGTAATTGTCCTAAAAATTCTGAATATTCATATCCAGACATTTTACCAAACCAATAGTAAAAGCCCGCAAAGATTGCAAAAACTGCCCCTAAAGATAATACGTAATGAAAGTGAGCAACAACATAATATGTATCATGCATTGCAGTATCTACACCTGCATTAGCAAGAACAACTCCTGTTACTCCACCAACTGTAAATAAAAATATAAATCCTAATGCCCACACCATAGGTGTTTTAAATGAAATAGAGCCACCCCACATCGTTGCAATCCAAGAAAATATTTTAATACCTGTTGGAACAGCAATAATCATCGTTGCAGCCAAGAAGTATGCTTTAGTATCTGTGCTAAGCCCAACTGTGTACATGTGGTGAGCCCACACAACAAAACCAACAATACCGATTGCAACCATAGCATAAGCCATACCTAAATAGCCAAAAACTGGTTTTTTTGAAAATGTAGAAACAATATGACTGATCATTCCAAAGCCTGGTAAAATTAAAATATAAACTTCTGGGTGACCAAAAAACCAAAATAAATGTTGAAAGAGGACAGGATCTCCTCCTGTTTGTGCATCAAAAAAAGCCGTACCAAAATTTCTGTCTGTTAATAGCATTGTGATTGCGCCTGCTAAAACTGGTAATGATAGTAATAATAAAAAAGCTGTAACTAGAATAGACCAAGCAAATAAAGGCATTTTATGCAATGTCATTCCTGGAGTTCTCATATTTAAAATTGTGGTAATAAAGTTTACCGCACCTAAAATAGATGAAGCTCCTGCTAAGTGTAAACTTAAAATAGCAAAGTCCATTGCAGGTCCTGGCTGACCAGCTTTAGAGGATAAGGGAGGGTAAATAGTCCATCCACCACCAACGCCTGTTTGGCCTGGAGGGCCATCCATAAAGATAGAAAGTATTAATAAGATAAATGAAGTCGGTAATAGCCAAAATGAAATGTTATTCATTCTTGGAAAAGCCATATCTGGGGCACCAATCATTATTGGAACAAACCAGTTACCAAAACCACCAATCATTGCTGGCATAACCATAAAGAAAATCATTATCAAACCATGACCAGTAACTAACACATTATATAGATGATAATTGCCGCCTAAAATCCCATCACCAGGATGCATCAATTCCATTCTCATTAAAACTGAAAACGCTGTACCAATAACCCCTGCAATAATTGCAAATATTAAGTACATTGTTCCAATGTCTTTATGGTTAGTTGAATAAGCCCAACGCTTCCAACCAGTTGGCGTATGATGATCGTCGTGTGATGTAGTTTGTGTATACATGTTATTTGCTCGCTAGTTTTTTAAATTGATCTTCTTTTATAATTTCTTTTGCAAATTTTATTTTGGCTCCTGTTAGCCATTCTGTATAATCTTCTTCTGAAACCACTCTTACTGTAATTGGCATAAAGGCATGCTTAATTCCACAAAGCTCAGAACATTGTCCATAATAAGTTCCAACTTTTTCAGCTTTAAACCATGTTTCATTAATTCTTCCAGGCACAGCATCTCTCTTAACTCCAAAAGATGGGAGTGCCCAAGCATGCAAAACATCATTTGCTGTAATTAAAACTTTAATTACCTTATTTACTGGAACAACAACTTCATTATCAACAGCTAGTAATCTTGGCTGATTCTTTTTTAAATCTTTTGTCTCAATCATATATGACTCAAAGATAATATTTTCGTCTGGATACTCGTATCCCCAATACCACTGGTAACCTATTGCTTTGACTGTTACATCTGCTTTTGGAATAGTGTCTTGTTTATATAAAATTTTAAATGATGGAACTGCCATCACAATTAAAATTAAACATGGGATCAATGTCCATAAAATTTCAACTGTAACATTGTGAGTTGTTTTAGATGGATTAGGATTTCTTGATGCTCTAAATCGAATACAAGCATAAACCATTAAGAATAAAACAAACACACTGATTGCTATAATGATTGGAAGCAAAAGATTGTTATGAAAGTTAACAATATCTCTCATTCCATCAGATGCAGGATCTTGGAAGCCTAATTGCCAGTCTTTAGGTTGGTTAGCTAAAGCGCTTGAAGCAGTAAATACAGACAGAAATATATATAAAATTTTTTTCATTTTTTTACCCTATATAGATTGTCTTTAAAAAAAATACACTTTACTTTTAGCGACAAAATATCAATTAATGGCGTAATTTATGATCGATAGAGCAGAAATTACAGCCGTTTCAGTTCTTAAGATATTTTCGTTAATTTTAATAGCCTGAACACCATTATAATTAAGAATCTTTTCCCTCTCCTCCTCAGAAAAATCTCCCTCGGGTCCTATAATTACACACTTCGGTTTTGTCGTTAACTTTTTAAGATCAATTTTAGTATTAGAAGTGTTGAGATCTGTAAATATTAAATCTATTTCGTTACTTAGAAAATTTTTTAATTTTTGAGGTTTCTCTATTATCGGAATCGTTATTCTATTTGATTGTTCAGCAGCTTCTATAATTACTTTTTCTAATCTATCTTTATTTATCTTTCTAACAATTGTTCTGTCAAAAATAATAGGTAAAAATTTTGTAACCCCTAATTCAGTTGCTTTTTGTATCATGAAATTAAAATAATTAGATTTGATAGGTGAAAACGCTAACCATAACTCTTTGAAGTTTTCTTTTTGTCTTAATTGTTTTATAACATTAAATTCAACAATACTTTTTGAAATTTTCAATATTTTTGCCTCCCATTCTCCACCACTATTGAATAAAGAAAAAACTTCGTTTTCTTTAATTCTCATAACTTTACTTACGTAATGAGATTGTGATTTATCGAGTGTGGCTGTAAAATTAAGTGATAAACTTTCACGATAAAATAATCTAATATTACCCATTAAAGTAAGTTTAATTATGAAAAATATTAAAGCAATAATTTTTGATGCATATGGAACTTTATTTGATGTGAATTCGGCTGCTGAGAAATGTAAAGATAAAATTGGTGATAAGTGGGAAAGTTTTGCAAATTACTGGCGAACTACTCAACTAGAATATACTTGGCTTAGAAGCTTAATGAAAAGACATAAAGATTTTTGGCAAGTAACTGAAGATAGTTTGGACAAATCTATGAAAGCTTATGAAATAGATTCTTCAATGAGAAATGAATTACTAGATCTTTATAAAATTTTATCACCATTTAAAGAAGTGCCAGAAGTTTTAAAATCACTTAAAGAAAAAAATTATAAACTAGCTATCCTTTCAAATGGAACACCTTCTCTTTTAGGGGAACTGGTTAAAAGTAATAAATTAGATAATTTATTTGATGATCTTTTTTCAATAGAGGAAGTTGGTATTTATAAACCAGACTCTAAAGTTTACGATATGCCAATTAACAAATATAAAATTCAAAAAAATGAAGTTGTCTTTTTAAGCGCTAATACTTGGGATGTATCAGGTGGTGGAAATTATGGATTTAATTCTATTTGGGTAAATAGAAATAATAATATTTTTGATAACCTTGATTACAAACCTCAAAATGAAATCAAAAATCTAAAAGAGTTACTTAATATTATCTAATTCTATTTTCTTCAAAGTTTTTATTAAGTTTTAAAGAGATAGTTCTTGTGTTTTTTCTATTCCATTCAGAAAAAGATTCTAGAATAGGAATTACTGATAAGCCAAATTCAGTAAGTGAATACTCTATTTTTGGAGGTACTAATTGATGAACTTTTCGACTCACAATGCCATCAGTTTCTAGCTCTTTAAGTTATTTAGATAACATTTGTTGAGTTATAGTTTTTAAACCTCTCTTAAGAATATTAAATCTAACTTTCTTATTATTGTATAAAGTAAATAAAATTCTAATTTTCTAATTACCTCCTAAAAAGTAAATTGCTCTTTCTGCTGGACATTCTATTGAATTTTTTATGGTATATTTTTATATGCTAGTATGTTTATTTTGCGTTCTTGCGTAATCTGAAACAAAGTATTAGATGCTAGTCAATTTAATCGAAAGGGTAAAAATGACTAAAGGACAAAGAGCAGGAGATGGACCAATTGCAGTAGAAGTTGAAAAAGATAAATCTTATTACTGGTGCGCATGTGGACTTTCAAAAAAACAACCATTCTGCGATGGATCACATAGTGGTACAGAATTTAAACCTCTTCCATACAAAGCATTAGAAACTAAAAAAATGTTTTTTTGTGCATGTAAACAAACAGACGGTCAGCCTTTTTGTGATGGTTCACACAACAAAAAGTAACATTGAAATTAAAAATATATTAACTACTTTGAGGCTATGAATAATATTGAAGTAAGTAAAATTATAGAACCTATTCCAGCATCAGATGGTGCTGGTGTTAAATTAAAAAGAAGCATTGGTGTTGAACCAAACTACTTTGATCCATTTTTAATGCTAGATGAGTTCGGATCAGAAAATAGCGAGGATTATATTGCAGGTTTTCCACCTCACCCTCATCGAGGAATTGAAACAGTTACTTATATGTTAGCTGGAGATTTTGAACATAAAGACAGCACTGGTGGTGAAGGCAGAATGACTGCAGGAGATGTTCAATGGATGAAAACTGGTAGTGGAATAATTCATTCTGAAATGCCAGCGATGAAAGAAGGTAGGCTTCACGGTTTTCAATTATGGGTAAATATGCCTGCAAAATTAAAAATGAGTAAGCCTGAATATATTTATATTGATGCAGATAAAATGAGCATCCATAAAGACGGTGATAAACAAGTTAAAGTAATAGCTGGTAAATTTGAAAATGCTGAAGGGCCTGTTAAAGGTCATAATGTTGAGCCAGTTTATTTTGATGTTGAATTGAAAAAAAATAAAGAATTCAATTTTAGATTACCCTCTACTCATAATACTTTTATTTATTTGATTAATGGTGAAATCGAAATTGGCAAAAATAAACACGACAATGTTGAAGATAGTACTTTGATACTGTTAACTAGGGGTGAAGATTTAACTGTAAAAGGTAAATCAGATGCAAAATTTTTACTCATTTCAGGAAAGCCAATTAATGAAGAAATTGCAAGAGGTGGGCCTTTTGTAATGAATACTAAAGCTGAAATCTTGCAAGCAGTTCAAGATTATCATAATGATACATTTGTAAAATAAATTATGAAAGCAGTAGAAATTAATAAAACTGGTGGACCTGAAGTATTAGAAGTTAAAGATATATCTTTAGAAAAACCAGGCCCTGACCAAGTAACAATTGAGCAAAAAGCTATTGGACTAAATTATATTGACACTTATCATAGATCAGGTTTGTACCCATTAAAACTACCAATTGGTCTAGGTTTGGAAGGTGCAGGTATTATTACTGAAGTTGGAGAAAACGTAAAAGATTTTAAAGCTGGAGACAAAATATCTTATGCTGGTATTCCATTAGGTTCTTATTCAACACACAGAAATTACCCAACAAAAAATCTTATTAAAGTACCAGATGGTATTGATCTAGAAGTTGCTGCAACTTTGATGACAAAAGGTTTAACAACTTTTTACTTATTGCATAAAACTTTTACGGTAAAATCAGGTCAAACTATTTTATTTCATGCGGCAGCTGGAGGAGTTGGTCAAATTTTTGGTCAGTGGGCTAAAAGTTTAGGGTGTACAGTTATAGGAACTGTTGGATCTGATGAAAAAGTAAATATAGCAAAAGAAAATGGTTATGATCATGTAATCAATTATAACAAAGAAGATTTTGCAAAAAAAGTTTTAGAGATTACAGACGGAAAAGGTGTTCCAGTTGTATATGATGGTGTGGGTAAAGATACTTTAAATGGATCTATTGAATGTTTGGCAATAAGAGGAATGATGGTTTCTTTTGGAAATGCCTCAGGACCTTTATCAGATATAAATGTTCCTAAAATGCTTCAACCAAAAGGCCTGTATCTTGTTAGGCCTGCTATGCAACAATATCTGTCTACTCGAGAAGAGCTAGATGAAGCTTCAAAAGTTATGTTTGAAAAAATTAGTTCTGGAAAAGTAAAAATAAAAATATTTAAAAAGTATAAATTAAATGAAGTGATTCAAGCCCACTATGATTTAGAGGGAAGAAAAATTTTAGGTCCTGCAGTAATTATTCCTAGTTAACGTCTACATCCATATCAGCCATATGTAGTTTTAATGCATTAGTTGAAATATGAATTTCTCTAATAAAAAATAAAATTGAAATAATCATAGACAAACAACAAGAGCCAAAAATTAATCTTGCAATTAATATTTCATTTAAATAAAGACCTAATACAGTCATCATATTGAACAGAAATCCAAAAGCAGCAAACATGATAGTCCATCTCAAAAGAGTAATTCTTCCACTTAGGTTAATAAATTGCTTTTTCCACTCATGAGGTATGTGATTTTCATAAACATGCTCATCATGAAGCTCTCTGATAAGCTTACTAAGAGAATGAAATCTATTACTATAGATGCTCATAAGTAAAGGAATTGCTGGAAACATCAATGCTGTAACTGTGTAATCTATATTCATACGAATCAGTTTGATTATGAAACTAGCCTTTGTTATTTACAAGTAAAATATTATGAACCAATTAAAACTTTTCGTTGAATTAACCAGATTGCAGAAACCAATTGGTTATATGCTTTTATTTTGGCCATGTGCATGGGGACTTACTCTTGCCTATGATTTTTCCAAAGATTTGGGTAATTATTTTTTTTACTTAGTATTATTTTTTTTAGGTGCAGTGTTGATGAGATCAGCTGGATGTATTGTTAATGATATTTTGGATAAAGAATATGATAAAAAAGTTTCTCGAACAAAAAACCGTCCTATAGCCTCTGGAAAGATATCTAATAAACTTGCAATTTTTTATACAATAATTTTATGCTTATCAGCATTATTAGTACTCTTAAATTTAAATAATTATACTATAATTTTAGCCTTGGGTTCAATGCCTCTTGCTTTTACCTATCCATTAATGAAAAGATACACATACTGGCCCCAATTATTTTTAGGTATTACTTTTAACTACGGTCTAATACTTGGATGGACTTCAATTAAAGAGGAAATAGATTTAATTCCAATATTGTTTTACTTTGGAGCCATATTTTGGACACTGGGGTATGATACCATTTATGGATACCAAGATATTAAAGATGACGAAATTATAGGATTAAAATCAACATCAATTAAATTTAAATCAAATCCAATAATATTTTTGATCATATGTTATTCAATTTTTTACCTGATAACACTAAGTATGGGTTTTTTGATGAATCTTAACAATTTATTTTTTTTCTCTTTAGCTTTTGTATTTTTGCAAATATTTTACTTTCAATTAAAAATATTGAAAATTGATAATGCCAAAAACTGTTTAAAAATTTTTAAATCAAACAATTTTCTTGGTCTATTAGTATATTTTGGAATATTTATTGGAAAGTTTTAAATAGATGAATAATAGAGCAATTTTAACTAGACTATATTACAGCTATACAAAAAAATATTTAAAAAATATTTTAGCTTCAGTTTTTTTTACTGTTTTGCTAGCAGGAAGCACATCTTCAGTTGCTTATCTGTTGGACCCCGCTATTAAACAATTGTTTGTAAACAAAGATCAAAAATATTTATATTTAATACCATTTTTAATTATTCTTGCATTTGCAATAAAAGGAATTTCTCTTTATTTAGCCAAAGTAATTATGATAGGTGTATCTGAAGAAGTAAGAAGAGATATTCAAACAGATATGTTTTCTTCTTTAATAGTAGCAGATACAAAGTTAGTTGATAATAAACATTCTGGAAAGTTTATTGCAAACTTAACAAATGATGTTAACACGATAACCAATCTTGTAAGTACAGCAATACTTAATTTGTTTAAAGATAGTTTAACTTTAATTGGTTTATTGACCGTAATGTTTTATCAAAATTGGAAATTGGCATTAATTTCTATAATTATGATACCCTTGGCTAGTTATGCAGCTAGAATAATTGGAAAAAGAATGGGTAAAGCAACCACTCAACAAATGGATACAGCGGGTCTCTTAAACTCGTACTTAATTGAAATATTTAAAAATCATAAATTAACAAAAATTTTTCAGAAAGAAACATATGAAAAACTGAGAGCTGAAAAACTTATTAATAGATTTAAAGAAAATTCAAAAAAAATAAATATTATTTTTGTTAGAGCGTCACCAATAATGGAATTTTTAACTGGAATTATGATTGCTTTTTTAATTTTTTATGCAGCAAAATTAATTACAAAAAATGAACTTGAAGTTAGTAATTTTTTTTCATTTCTAGCAGCAATGATGCTAGCATATCAGCCAGTGAGGTCTCTTGCGACTTTAAATATTGTTGTGCAACAAGGTTTGGCTGGAGCAAGAAGGGTAATACCTGTAATAGATGACATTCCAGAGATAAAAGATCAAAAAGACTCAAAAAATTTGATCATAAAAAATGCTCAAATAGAATTTGAAAATGTTGATTTTAAGTATTCAGAAAATGAAGATAAAATTTTAAATTCACTTAACCTAAAAATACCAGGTGGAAAAATGACAGCTCTAGTTGGGCATAGTGGAGCTGGAAAATCTACAATATTAAATCTTATTCCAAGATTTTATAATACTGAGAGTGGTGAAATTAAAATAGATGAACAATCAATTAATGATTTAACTGTTAATTCTGTTCGAAAAAATATTTCATTAGTAAGTCAAGATACAACTTTATTCGATGATACTATTAAAAATAACATTGCTTATGCAAATTTAGATGCTTCGTATGAAGAGATAGTTGAAGCTGGAAAATTTTCTTTCGCTAGCGAATTTATTGAAAAATTACCAAAAAAATATGACACTATAATTGGTGAAAATGGGGTTAGGCTTTCAGGTGGGGAAAAACAAAGATTATCTATAGCAAGAGCAATACTCAAAAAAAGCCCAATAATTTTACTTGATGAAGCAACGTCTTCTTTAGATGCTGAGACTGAAGATAAAATTCAAAAAGCAATAAGCTTTTTAACGAAAGGTAGAACTACTATTGTTATTGCACACAGATTATCAACAATACTAAATTCAGATAAAATTTATGTTATTGACCATGGAAAGGTCGTTGGAGAAGGCAAACATGATGAGCTTTTAACTTCTTCAGAGGTTTATAAAAACTTCTATGAAAAGCAAGTTAGAAAATAATAATGTTTTTTATATATCAAACCATATTAAGTCTACTTATTATATTTTCTCCAATAATATTTATTTTTAGATTATTTAAAAATAAAGAAAACAAAAGAAGTATTTTAGAAAAAATATGTTTTTCATCAAAAAATCGAGGTAGTGGAAAAATAATTTGGTTTCATGGTGCTAGTGTTGGAGAGATCTTAAGCATTGTTCCAATACTTGAAAAATATGAAAAGCACAAATCTATAAAAAAAATTCTATTAACAACCAGTACATTAAGTTCATCCAAAGTAATAAAAAAACTAAAATTTAAAAAAATAACACATCAGTTTTATCCTTTAGATCACGCTTTATTTGTAAAGAAATTTTTGAACCATTGGAAACCAAATTTAGCAATATTTATAGAGTCTGAAATTTGGCCAACAATGTTTAAAGAAATTAATAAAAAGAAAATTCCTTTAATTCTTTTAAACGCGAGAATAACCCGAAAAACATTTAAAAGATGGATCAAAGTAAAAGAATTTACGCAATCTATTTTCAATAATATTTTAATTTCTTATCCTCAAAATCAAGAAACTAAATTATACCTAAAAAAATTAGGATCAAAAAAAATAATTAAAATTGGAAATCTAAAATTTGTTGAAAATAAGTTTGAAAAACAAATTTCATATAGCAAAAGATTTAGATCAATATTTCAAAACAAAAAAGTTTGGGTTGCATCCAGTACACATAAAACTGAAGAAATATTTTGCGCAAGAGCTCATATTGAGCTTAAAAAACAGAATAAAAATTTAATAACTATAATAATCCCTAGACACGTTCACAGAACTGAAGAAATAGTAAGTGATATTCAAAATTTGGGTCTTAATATTGCTCTTCATAGTTCTAATAATAGTAATCTAAAAGATACAGACATTTATATAGTCGACACGTTTGGGGAAACTAAAAAATTTCATAAAATAGCATCATCAGTTTTTTTAGGAGGATCTATTATATCAAGAGGAGGTCAAAATCCTTTAGAAGCTGCACGATTTGGAGCAAGAATTTTGCATGGACCAAATGTTGATAATTTTAAAGATGTGTACAAATTGTTAAAATTTTTTAAGATTTCTAAACAAATCAATAGTCCAAAAAAATTAGCTTCTCTAATTTCATTTAAAAAAAATAAGCATAAAGCTCTCAAAATAAAAAAAATTGGAAGAAAAATTTTCAATAAAACTGTGATAGAGATAGATAATCTTATTAATAATGAATTTAAAAAAACCTAAATTTTGGGATTACAATAAACCAAATTTAATTTCATACTTTTTACTTCCATTTTCAATTTTATTAAATTTTATTCAATCTATTAGAAAAAGATCGAAAGCAAAAAATTTTAAAATTCAAACAATTTGTGTTGGTAATATCTATATTGGTGGGACAGGAAAGACATCTTTAAGTATAAAAATAAATGAAATTCTTAATAGACATAATATTAAATCCTGTTTTATCAAAAAATTTTACCCAGATCAGAAAGATGAGCAAAAAATTTTAAGTAATAAAGGTAAGCTTTTTTTAGACTCAAATAGAGTAGATGCTATCAATCAAGCTATAGATGAAAATTACGAAATTGCAATTTTAGATGATGGTTTGCAAGATTATTCAATAAAGTATGATAATACATTTGTTTGCTTCAACAATCTTAATTGGATTGGAAATGGATTATCTATACCAGCTGGACCATTAAGAGAAAATATTAATAATTTAAAAAATTATCAACACATTTTTTTAAACGGAAATCTAGAAAATATTGAGGTTATAAAAAAATATTTATTTTCTATTAACTCTAAAATTAATATTCATTTAGGCAAATATGTTCCTTCAAATCTAAAAGAATTTGATAAACAGAAAAGATATTTAGTTTTTTCTGGTATAGGAAATCATAAAACTTTTGTGTCTATGATTAAAAATTATGGATTAAATGTTGTTATGAATATAGAATTTCCAGATCATTATACCTATACAAATTATGATATAAAAAAAATATTAAAACAATCAAAAAAAATGGAAGCAAAAATCATAACAACAGAAAAAGATTTTTATAGACTTGAAGGTCGATTTAATGAAATTCAAGTTATAAAATCTGATTTACAAATATTAGATGAAAAAAAATTAATTAATTCTATTTTAAAAAAAAATGAAAATAATTAAATATTTTTTTCAGTTCTTATTTTTTATAATTTTTTTTTTCTTATTTAAAGTATTTGGCTTTAAAATTTCTTCTTCAATAGGTGGTAAATTATTTGAAATTATAGGCCCTATTTTTAGATCTAAAAAATTGATTGATTCAAATATAAAAAAAGCTGTACCAAATATAAATTCTAAAGATTTAAAAAAAACTACTAGATTAATGTGGAATAACTATGGAAGAATTTTTGCAGAATATATTTTTATTAAATGTTTTAGAAATGGCAAACTTAATTCGAGAATAAGTATAGAGGGTCAAGATATCCTTGAAGAAATAAAAAAACTTAATCAACAGGTTGTTTTTATTTCAGGACATTTTAGTAATTTTGAACTAATGGCAATGCATTTAGAAAAAGTTGGAATTAAATTAACTGCAATATACAGGCCTCTTAATAATATTTTTTTAAATATAATAATGGAAAATATAAGAAAAAAATATATTTGCAAAAATCAGATTAAAAAAGGTATTGGAGGAATGAAAAAAATTATTAATCTTAAAAAACAAAATTATTCAACTGCGCTTATGATTGATCAAAGAGTTTCGGAAGGTATAAGATCTAATTTTTTTAATAACCCAGCTCTAACTACAACAATACCAGCACAATTAGTCAAAAAATTTAAAATACCTGTTGTTCCGATTTATATTGAAAGAGTAAATAATTTAAACTTTAAGATAACTGTAAGTAAACCAATTCACTTTACAGACGGTGATTCTATTGAAAAAATTACAGATGACTTGAATAAGGTTCTTGAAACAATGATATTAAATAAACCAGAACAATGGATTTGGTCACATAATCGCTGGAAATAAAAATTTTTATTTTTTTTTAACAGACTCTCTTTTTTGAAAAGCCTCCTTATATGAATAATAAGGCTCTTGGAGTTCTACATTCCAATAATTTAAGTTATTTATATCAATTTGTTTTCCTGATATGGCGCAAATAACATGATCTCCAGTTTCTATAATTTGAAAATTATTAGGAAAATATTTTATTTTAGCTAATTTTTTTTGCATTTTTAGTTTATACATTTCTACATGAAAGTTGGAGTAATAGGAAGTGGTGGACGAGAAAATGCAATTTGTCATAGTCTTAAAAAATCAACTAAAATTGATAAAATCTTCTGCTTTCCTGGTAATGCAGGAACAGCAAGTATAGCTGAGAATATAGAATTTGATTTATCCGATTTTGAAAATTTTAAAAAATTTATATTAAAAAATCAAATTGATTTAATTGTGGTTGGTCCAGAGAAACCTTTGGTAGATGGGATTGTAGATTATTTAGAAAAATTCGATATTAAGGTTTTTGGTCCTAATAAAATTTCATCACAACTTGAAGGTTCAAAAATATTTACAAAAAAAATTTGTGAAAAGTTTAATATACCAACTGCAAAATTTGGTATATTTGAAAATAAAAAAGAGGCAAAAAAATTTTTACAAAATTCTAATTTTCCAATTGTAATTAAGGCTGATAATTTAGCTTCTGGTAAAGGTGTTTATATTTGCAATAATTTTGAAGAGTCAAATATTGCTATAGACGAAATATTTAATGGAAAATTTGGAAAAGCAAACAATTTATTAATAGAAGAATTTCTTGAAGGTGAAGAAATGAGTTATTTTATTATTAGTGATGGAAAAACTATTAAAAATTTTGGTACAGCCCAAGACCATAAAAGAGTTTTAGAAGGTGATAAAGGAAAAAACACAGGTGGAATGGGTGCCTATTCTCCTTCAAGATTAATATCAAATGAATTGGAGGAAAAAATTATTAATAAAATTATTGAGCCTACCCTAAAAGGACTTAACGAAATTAATACAAGTTTTAAGGGTTTTTTATATGCTGGTTTAATGATTGTTAATAACGAGCCATATTTAATAGAATATAATGTTAGAATGGGTGACCCTGAATGCCAAACAATTCTTCCTAAACTAAAGACTGATTTAATAGATATTCTGATAGCTTGTTGTGAAGAAAAATTAGATGATATAAATATTCAGTGGCTAGATAAAAAAAGTTTATGTGTAGTCCTTTGTTCAAAAGGGTATCCAGACAAGTTTTTAAAAAATATAGAAATTAGAAACTTAAACCAAATCAAAATTTCCGATACTAATTTTTTATTTCATGCTGGAACAGTGAAAAAAAATAATGAGGTGTATGCAGTTGGAGGAAGAGTTTTAAATTTTGTTTCTATTTCTGATAATTTTGCAGACTCAAAAAAAGAAATTTTAGATAATATTGAAAGATTAAATTGGTCTGGTGGTTTTTATAGAAAAGATATTGGTTATAAAGTAATAAAATAAAAATGCGTATTATTTCAGGTGATTTTAGAGGAAAAAAAATTAACCAACCAAAAGATATTAAAACACGACCTTTGAAAGATTTAACTAAAGAGTCAATATTTAATATTATTTCCCATTCAAATAAAATTAATATTGATCTCAAAAATTCAAACGTACTTGATCTATTTTCTGGAGTTGGCTCATTTGGTATAGAGTGTTTATCAAGAGGTGCAAGATATGTAACATTTGTTGAAAATTACAATGGGGTTTTAAATATATTAAAAAAAAATCTGATAAACTTAAAGGATGTAATTAATTACAAAATCATTAAAAAAGATATAAACGATAGTAATTTTTTTTCAGAGATTAATTTTAGTTATGATATTATTTTTTTAGATCCACCATACAAAGATAAAAATTTATCAACAATTTTAAAAAATATTATTGCAAATAAAAATTTAGCTGAAAATGGTATTATAGTTATACATAGACACAAAAAAGAAGATGACTTGTTACCTAATAATCTTAAAATAATTGAGATGAAAATATATGGACTATCAAAAATTACTTTTCTATCTAATAATTAAATCAATAAATTTTTCGTTTCTGTTTTTATTAATTCAACAGCTGGCTGATCATAAGGATTTAGATTAAGAGATTTTCCTAATAAAATTGTTTCTAAAATAAAAAAACAAAATAATTCTCCAAGTGTTTTCTCATCTCGATTTTTAATTTCAAAACTTCTAAATGGAATATTTTTTTTTCTAAAAACATTTTCGGTTGCTTGTTTTTGGGCTAAAGTTATTTTAGATAAATCTTTATCTTTAAGATAATTGTGGGAAGGTAAAATGAGTTTACTGTTAACTTTTTGTGATTTTTTTTCTTTAACATAAAAAAAAGTAAAAAAATTATTTTGAAATCCGTCTAAATATAATTGCATAACACTATGATTATCTTTTGGCATATTGGAAACTATTGGTAAAATTCCTGATTTTTTTTTACCTAAACTTTCTGCAACAAGTTGTTGATACCACTTAAATAAACTTTCAGACTTTTCATCGTAATTAATAATTACTGAATTAAATTTTTTTTTTTTTGAAAAGTGAAGAATTGAGCCAGCATTAGACACCAAACTATTTATAAATTTTTTATTTTTAACTAAATTATTAAATTGTTTAAACTTTGAGGGATTTAAACCCATTAATTCAGAGGGGATCATGCCTACTTCTGATAATACGGAGTATCTTCCACCAATATAATTATTATGATGAATAATTTCTGCTTTCAATTTATTTGCCAAAAGATGAAGATAACTATTTTTATTCTCGGTTATAAAAATATTTTTATCTTTTTTTTTAATTAAGATATTTGCGTTTATAATCGTTTCTATTGTGTTTCCAGACTTAGAAATAATTAAATTTGTATATTTTTTTTTGTTATCTACTTCTATATTTGTTTGTAAATTATCAACAAATAAAAAATTTTTTTTTATTTTTTTTTTTAAAAAATCATAAATCGCATTAGCACCTAGAGAAGATCCCCCCATTCCAATAATTCTAAAGTTGGTAGCTTTTTTATATTTAAGAATTTTTTTCTTTTTAAAATTATTTTGATAGCTTGTCTTAAATGATTCTATTACTTGATTTTTTTCATTTAAAATTAATCTAAGATTTTTTTTTATATGTAATGAATTAGTTATTTTTTTAAAATTAATTAACTTTATTCCAGAAGTTATCATTAACTAATTTTTAATTTTTTCTATTAAAAGTTTTTCAAAAGAGGATTTAGAATTATTAGACTTGTTAGAATTACTATTGGTGTTATTAGATTTTGTAATTAATTCTTTTACCTGGTTACTTTCATCTTTATTTTTAGTATCCTCAGAATCTGGAACAGGTAAATCATTATAATCAGGTGGCATTAATAATGGTGACTTTTTTTCTACTAAAAATTCGTCACTATTTTTTTTTCTTGAATCAATACTTTCTTTAACTGATGCACATGATGCAAGTAGAACAAAAATAATTATAAAATGTAAATTAAATCTTTTCATCTTTATTATTATTATCAACTATTTCTGTTAAAATCATAAAAATTATACCTGTTGTAATAAAAATATCAGCTACATTAAAAATAAACCAATGAAATTCTCCTACATGAAAATCTATAAAATCTGGAACAGCATTAAAAAAAATTCTGTCATGTAAATTTCCTAATGCCCCACCAACAACCATTAACAATGAATATCTCTTAAAACGATGACTTTTTACTGACATTACAATTAGAGTAATAATTATAATCAAAATTATTAAACTCAAAATATTATAAAGGTATGTCTCATTAAATGAGAGTAAACCAAACGCAATTCCTTTGTTCCAAATTAATACAATGTTTAAATAAGTAGAATTAAAGATATCTGATCCAAGATTATTTTTATCTAGTTGAACAATATATATTTTTGTAAGCCTATCTAAAAAATATATTAAAGCTACTATTGAAAAACTAATATAAAAATTTTTACTTAAAAATTTAAAAATCATTAAGAATGTCTTGGGCAAGGGTCAACATTTAACTTCCAACATATCGGACACTTTGAACCTTCGGCTTTCATAGTTTGAACTTTTGTTTCAGAGTTTTCTAAATAAGATACCTCTGCACTAGAAGTAATACATAATTCTGAAAAATCCACATCTGCTGAAATATCACTTAATTTTTTATCTAAATTAATTTTTAAGCTTGCCTCTAAACTTGATCCGATTTCTTTACTAGCTCTTTTTTCCTCAATACTAATATTGCAGACATTTCTAATTTTAATAAGCGCCAACCATTTTTGATTTAAATTTTCATTTTTGAAACTTATTGGAAGATCTAAAAATTTTGTTAAATGAATACTTTTATTATTATTCATTATCAACCTATATATCTCTTCAGTGGTAAAAGATAGAATTGGGGCAAACCATTTTAATAGCAAATTTAGAATAATATTTAGTAAAATAATTGTAGACTGTCTTTTTTTAGAGTCTTTTGAGTCACAGTATAAAGTATCTTTTCGGATATCAAAATAAAATGCTGATAAATCTACAGTACAAAAATTTAATAACTCTTTATAAAGATTATGAAAATCATAATTATCAAAATAATTTTTAAAATTTTCATTCAAAGAATAAATCTTATGTAGCATAAATTGTTCTAATTCAGGCAGCTCAGATAAATTTATTTTTTCTAAATCAATTTCTTCAAAATTATCATTTAAATTTCCAAGTAAATATCTAAAAGTATTTCTAATTTTTCTATAAGAGTCAGCATGCTGATCTAAAATCGAATGATCAATTCTTAAATCCTCAGCATAGTTGGATGAAGCTACCCAAATCCTTAAAATGTCAGCACCATATTTTTTTAAAATATCTTCAGGAGCGATTACATTTCCAAGAGATTTAGACATTTTTAATCCTTTGCCATCAACAACAAAACCGTGGGATAAGATTGACTCAAATGGAGCTTTTCCTCTTGTTCCACAAGACTCTAGCAGTGATGAATGAAACCAACCTCTGTGCTGATCTGAACCTTCAAGGTACATTGATGCTGGCCATTTAAGATCTTTTCTTTTTTCTAATACAAAAGAATGAGTGGATCCACTATCAAACCACACTTCAACAATATCACTTAACTTCTCATATTCCTCTGACTTATATTTTTCACCTAAAAATCTTTGTGGATTGTCTGAAAACCAACAATCAGAACCCTCATTTTCATAAATATTTGCAATATTTTCGTTAACTTCATCATCAACTAATATCTCTTTAGTTTTTTTATTAACAAAAATTGGAAGAGGAACTCCCCAAACTCTCTGTCTTGAAACACACCAGTCAGGTCTAGTTTCAATCATGGATTTTAATCTTTCTTTTCCTTTGCTAGGATAAAACGTTGTATCATCAAGAGCTTTTAAAGCTGTCTCTCTCAGTTTATGACTTTCCATTGATATAAACCATTGAGGTGTTGCTCTGTGAACCAATGGGGCTTTAGATCTCCATGAATGAGGATAAGAATGTGTTAGCTCCCCATTTGCCAATAATTTTTTTTGTTCTTTAAGCTTTTCAATAACAATTGGATTGGCTTTAAAAATGTGATTGCCTTCAAATAAATGAACATTCTTGGTATATTTTCCATCTCCATCCACTGTTTCAATGGCTTTAATTCCATGATTTAAACATAAGTTAAAATCATCTGGTCCATGACTTGGTGCACAATGAACAATACCCGTGCCTTGTTCTGTTGTTACAAATCTAGCTTCCAACATTGGAATATCGTATTCGTAGCCTAAATTAAGAAAAGGGTGATTACAGATTGTGTCTTTAAAATCTTTACCTTTAAATTTTTTAATTTCTTTATAACTTTTTATTGAACATTCATTTATAACAGACTCTAATAGGGCTTTTGCAATAACTATCTTTCGGTTTTTAAAATCACCTTCATCGTTTAATTGTATTAATACATAATCAAGAGCTTCGTTATAAGCTAAAGCTTTATTTGCTGGTATAGTCCACGGAGTAGTTGTCCAAATAATAATCTCACTTCCTTCAAGTTCTTTCAAGTTAGATGATTTTACAGGAAAGGAAGTATAGATAGTATCAGATCTATGATCCTGATATTCAACTTCTGCATCCGCAAGTGCAGTTTTTTCAACAGTAGACCATAATACAGGTTTGAAACCTCGGTATAAACTGCCCTCTTTCAAAAACTTTCCTAGTTCCCTAACAATTTGAGCTTCTGCATCATAACTCATAGTAGAGTAATAATTTTCCCAGTCACCTATAACACCTAATCTTTTAAATTGTCCTTTATGAACCTCAATCCATTTTTCTGCAAATGATCTACATTCTTTTCTAAACTCTACTATTGGAACTTCATTTTTATTTTTTTTATTTTTTTTATATTGTTCCTCTATTTTCCATTCGATTGGTAAACCATGACAATCCCATCCTGGAACATAAATTGAGTCTTTTCCATCCATCTGATGAAATTTTACTATAATGTCTTTTAAAATTTTATTTAGAGCAGTACCCATGTGAATATTGCCATTTGCATAGGGAGGGCCATCATGTAAAACAAACTTTTCCTTGCCTTTGCTAGATTGTCTAAGCTCTTGATATAAATTAATTTTTTTCCAATATTCTAGAATTTCAGGTTCCCTTACTGGTAAATTAGCCTTCATAGAAAAAGCTGTCTTTGGAAGATTAATTTGTGAGTTGCTCATTATGCTCTTTTTGCTATTTTTAAATCTAATATAATTTGAGATTTCAACTTATTAATGTTTTTAAATTTTTTTTCTTTTCTTATAAATTTTAAAAACTCAACTGATAAGTGCTTATTATAAAGATTTCCAGAAAAATTAAACAAATGAACCTCTAGTAAGATTTTTTTTTGATTAAATGTTGGTCTATAACCAAGATTTGCTATTCCTTTTAAAATTTTGAGATTATTTTTTCTTAAAACTCTTACAGCATACACTCCTGGTTTAGCTAGAATATAATCTTTAATATCTATGTTGCATGTTGGAAAACCAATTTTTTTTCCAACTTGTCTACCTTTTTGAACTATCCCATCGATAGACCATTTTCTATTTAATAAATTATTAGCTTTTTCTAAAAAACCTTTTTCCAAATAACTTCTAATTAAAGAAGATGAAACTATCTTTTTGTCAATTAAAAGAGGTTTTGGTTTAATAACTTGATAATTATATTTTTTCTCATTTTGAATTAAAAACCCCACATCTCCTTCTCTTTTATTTCCAAATCTAAAATTATTACTAACAAATATGAATTTTGCTTTTAATTTATTTGATAAAATATTTTTTATAAAATTAATGGATTTTGTTTTTGAAAAAATTTTATCAAACTTTTTTGTTACAATAAAATCAACATCAAGATTATTTAATAGATTTAGTTTTTGATCAATACTAGATAATCTAAAATTTTTTAAAGATTTATTAAAAAACATCTTTGGCATTGGTTCAAAATTAACTACACCAATCTTTAAGTTATATTTTTTTTTATATAATTTAGCTAATTTAAATAATTTTTGATGACCAAAATGTACTCCATCAAAATTACCAATAAGTATTATTGACTCTTTGTGACTCTTTTTAATATTAAAATTGTTATATAATTTTACCATTTTAAATCCGTCTGCACAAAGTTCACAATTGACTCATATTGTTTTGATACATTTTCTATTCCATTATTTTGTATTTCATTTTTATGTACTCCATTAGAAATTAACAAAGAATCATAATTCAAAAGATTAGCACCTTTAATATCAGTATTAAGATTGTCTCCAATTGATAAGATCTTTTTATTATCATTATCTATTGATTGATTATAAACCTCTGGATAAGGTTTGCCAAAATACACAACTTCACCTCCCATTTTTTCAAACACCATTGCAACTGATCCAGCGCACAATTCTCTTTTATTTCCTTTATCAACTATTAAATCTGGATTTGTGCAAATCATTTTTTTTTTAATATGATTTTCTAATAAATCTTTATAATGATTTAAATCCTGATCATAATCATCAAACAAACCCGTACACAATAGGTATTGGCTTTCATTAATATCTTTAGATTTATTATTTCTAAAATCATTAAATAAATCAAAATCTCTAGGTGGACCTATATGATAAAATTTTTTTGAAGAATAAAATTTTTTTAAATAATTTAGAGCCGCTTCCCCTGAGGTAAAAACTTTATCTCTAAACTCTTTTTCCATCCCCATTTTCTCTAAAAATTCTTTAACAGGCTGAATAGGTCTTGGTGCATTAGTTAATAAAATAAAATCTTTATTGATCTCTAATAATTTTTTAAGAGTAAAAATTGCATCTTCATGAAGTTTTACTCCATTATGCATTACTCCCCATAGATCAATATAAAAAAGATCATAATTTCGAGCAATAGACTTCAAGCCTTCGGAATCTAAATTTTTAGTCATAATTTAAGGTATAAACCATAAAATCCTTAATTTCCTAGCATTTTTAGTAACTTATTTTTCGTATTATCTTGAAAAAGTTAGGTCAGTATCTATATGAAGACCATATTTAATAAGGAGAATTTATGAAGTTTAAACCGTTACATGACAGAGTATTAATTGAAGTTTTAGATAGCAGTGAAAAAACTGCTGGTGGCATAATCATTCCAGACACAGCACAAGAGAAACCTCAAGAAGGAAAAGTGGTAGCAATTGGTGGTGGAGCTAAAACTGAAGATGGAAAATTAATTCCAATGGATGTTAAAGTTGGTGACAAAGTTTTATTTGGCAAATGGTCTGGAACTGAAGTCAAAATTGATGGCAAAGAATACAGCATAATGAAAGAGTCAGACATTATGGGTATTTCAGGTAAATAATTTAATTTAAAGGAGAAAGTAAAATGGCAAAAATAATTAAATTTGACGCTGAAGCAAGAGCGGCAATGATGAGAGGTGTCAATATTTTAGCTGATACCGTAAAAGTTACCTTGGGTCCAAAAGGCAGAAATGTTGTAATGGACAAATCTTACGGTGCACCAAGAATTACAAAAGATGGTGTTTCTGTTGCTAAAGAAATTGATCTTGATGATAAATTTGAAAACATGGGTGCTCAAATGGTTAAAGAGGTTGCTAGCAAAACTAATGAAGAAGCTGGTGATGGTACGACTACTGCAACTATTTTAGCTCAAGCAATAGTTAAAGAAGGAATTAAGTATGTAACTGCAGGCATGAATCCAATGGATGTAAAAAGAGGAATTGATGCTGCGGTAGAAAACGTTAAAGAAAATTTAATTTCCTCTGCAAAAAAAGTTAAAGACAGTGATGAAATTGCTCAAGTTGGAACAATTTCTTCAAATGGTGATAAAGAAATAGGGTCGATGATTGCAAAAGCTATGCAAAAAGTTGGAAATGAAGGTGTTATAACTGTTGAAGAAGCAAAAGGAATTGACACTGAACTTGATGTTGTTGAAGGTATGCAGTTTGATAGAGGTTACTTATCTCCATACTTTATTACTAATAGTGATAAAATGACAACTGAGTTAGATAACCCTTACATCTTATTACATGAAAGTAAATTAACTAACTTACAACCAATGGTTCCATTATTAGAAGCTGTTGTGCAATCAGGTAGGCCTTTGATGATCATCTCTGAAGATGTTGAGGGAGAAGCATTAGCTACTTTAGTTGTAAACAAATTAAGAGGTGGATTAAAAGTTGTTGCGGTAAAAGCTCCAGGATTTGGTGATAGAAGAAAAGCTATGCTTGAAGATATTGCTATACTAACTGGTGGCCAAGTAATTTCGCAAGATCTTGGAATTAAACTTGAAAATGTTAAACTTGAAGATCTTGGATCTTGTAAAAAGATTAAAGTTGACAAAGATAACAGCACAATCGTTAGTGGTAGTGGTAAAAAATCAGATATTGCGGCTAGATGTGACTCAATTAAAAAACAAGTTGATGAAACTACATCTGACTACGATAGAGAAAAGCTTCAAGAAAGACTTGCTAAATTAGCAGGTGGTGTTGCAGTTATCAAAGTTGGAGGTGCAACTGAAGTTGAAGTTAAAGAAAGAAAAGATAGAGTTGAAGATGCTTTAAATGCAACTAGAGCCGCTGTTGAAGAAGGTATTGTAACAGGTGGTGGATGTGCACTTTTATATGCTGCTCAAAACCTTGATAAAGTAAAAGCTAAAGGTGATGATCAAAAAGCAGGTGTAGATCTAGTTAGAAAAGCTTTAGAAGCTCCTATCAGACAAATTACCAAAAATGCTGGTGTAGATGGTTCAGTAGTAGTTGGTAAATTGTTAGAGCAAAAGAAAACTTCATATGGATATGATGCTCAAAGTGAAGAGTATTGTGATATGTTTGCAAAAGGTATCATTGACCCAGTTAAGGTTGTAAGAACTGCTCTTCAAGATGCTGCATCTATATCTGGATTATTAGTAACTACTGAAGCTATGATCGCTGATAAACCAGAAGAAAAAGATGCTGGTGGCGGAATGCCTGGTGGAATGCCTGGTGGAATGGGCGGCATGGGTGGAATGGGTGGAATGGGAATGTAATCCCACTCTTTTCTGAAAAGAAATTTAAAGGCCATCTTTTTAGATGGCCTTTTTTTTTGATAAAATGCTATAATCTTAATATGTCGAAAAGATATAGTGGAAAATCATTTAAAGACTCTAGTGTTAGTAAAAAACCAAAATTAAGTCTGAAAGAAAAGAGAAAACAAAAAAAAGAAAAGACTAAAAAATCTTAAGATTAAGCTATTTTTTTACTGTGTTTTTTAAAACTAAATTTTTTTGGTCTGTTATTTCTACTCTTAAATTTTTTTTTTCCCTTAAAACCATTTTTTCTTTTCTCTGAATTTGAAGATGTATTTTCTGATGGTTTTCTGCCAAAATATTTTGGATTGTTTGTAAAGCCAGATGGTTTTAGGTCATTTTTTTTTGAAAAACTTGATTTTCCTTTAAAACCAAAACTTTTTTTCTCTCCATCTCTTGATGGTTTATCTCTAAAACTTGATTTTCCTTTAAAACCAAAACTTTTTTTCTCTCCATCTCTTGATGGTTTGTCTGATCTGTTATTGCCATAAGATTTTTGTTTATCTCTAAAACTAGAAGGTCGATTCTGCCTACCTTTTCCAAAAGAACTTTTTTCATTTCTAGCTTTTCTTTTTTTATTATTTGGCCCCTTACCTCTTCTTTTATTTTTTGAAACTCTTCTTAAACCACTAGGGGCTGGTTTGAAATTTGGATCAATCAACTTGTTTATAGAATTCCACATCAGTCTATCATCAGGCATTAAAAAAGTTAAAGCAGACCCTTCAGATCCTGCTCTAGCCGTCCTTCCAATTCTATGAATATAATCCTCTGGAACTTGTGGTAGATCATAATTTATTACATGTTGAATTAAAGGGATGTCTAAACCTCTAGCTGCAACATCTGTTGCAATTAAAATTCTCTTTAATCCTTTTCTAAAAGAATTTATAACACGATCTCTTTTACTTTGACGAAGGTCACCATGAATTGCATCAGCTGAATGGCCCTCATCTTTTAATTTTTTAACCATTTTATCAGCACCTCTTTTAGTTTTAACAAAAACTAAAATAGAACCTTTTCTGGCTAAAAATTGATCAATTAATTCATCGTATTTATTTTCTTTAAAGACTTGAAGAGTTTCTTGTTTAATCTTTGCAATTGGAACAGATGTGGCTCCTGTGGAAATTCTTTCAGGTTTGTTTAAATATCTATCTGAAATTCTTAAAATATTTTGAGGTAAAGTTGCTGAAAATAATAAGGTTTGATGATCTTTTGGAACAAATTTTAAAATCATTTCAATTTGAGGAGTAAACCCCATATCTAACATTCTATCAGTTTCATCTAAAACCAAATACTTTGTAGCTGATAAATTTAAGCTTTTTCTTTTTAGATGGTCATTAATTCTTCCTGGAGTTCCAACTATTATTCTAGATCTATTACCTAGTTGTCTGAGCTGTTTTTGCATCGACTCTCCGCCAATAAGTAAAGCTGATTTAATATTTATTTTATCGCTTATAATGCTCTTAATTGCCTCCATTACTTGAGTGGCTAGTTCTCTTGTAGGACACATGACTAGAGCAAAAGCATTTTTATCTAAAATCAATTTATTTATTAAAGGAATACTAAAAGCTAATGTTTTTCCTGTTCCTGTTTGTGCTGTTCCCAAAATATCTTTTCCCTCTAAAGCAGCTGGTATCGCCATACCCTGAATAGGAGTAGGTTTTGTAAAATTCATTTTTTGTAATGAATTTTTTAATGAGTCTTCTATTTTGAGTAATTTAAAATTTTCCATTTAATGATTTAGAAGTTTTGATCTTGATTCTATGTTGCTTCTAATTTTATTGCGATATCTATATGTTTTTAAAACAATCACAAGAAATGAATTCTCTACTAGAGTCTATTTACCAAGTAATTGCTGTCTTTTTTTAAGTTTTCAAATCAAAGAATTAATGTATAAGAGCCACAATTTATGAGCAATAACATCAGAAACATCACCATCATTGCACACGTTGACCATGGCAAAACTACCATGATTGATAATCTAATGAAACAAAGTGGTTCATTTAGAGAAAATGAAGTTGTGGATGAAAGATTGATGGACTCTGGAGAACTAGAAAAAGAAAGAGGAATTACTATTCTAGCTAAACCTGCATCAATAAATTGGCAAAATTCTAGAGTAAATATTATAGATACACCTGGCCACAGAGATTTTGCTGCGGAAGTTGAGCGTGTATTAAGTATGGCAGATGGCGCATTACTGCTAATTGACTCTGCAGAGGGAGTAATGCCTCAAACAAAATTTGTATTAGCTAAGGCTCTCAAACAAGGGTTAAAACCAATCGTTGTAATTAATAAATTAGATAAAGCCGATCAGAGAGCTAATGAAGTATTAGATGAAACTTTCGATTTGTTTGTAAGCTTAGATGCAAATGAAGAACAATTGGATTTTCCAGTTTTATATGCAAGTGGGAGATCTGGTTGGGCAAGTAAAGAAGTTGACGGTCCCAGGGAAAATCTTCACCCACTATTAGATCTAATAATCGAACACGTTAAACCAGCAGAGTTAGATAAAACAAAGCCTTTTGCTATGCTATCAACTTTACTTTATGCGGATAGTTTTTTAGGAAGAAGTCTGGTTGGAAGAATATCTCAAGGAACTGCAAAAGCTAACCAACCTATTAAAGCAATTAACCTTAAAGGTGAAAAAGTAGATGAAGGTAAGCTTACAAAGATTTTTAGATACGAAGGGACTAAAAAAGTTCCAATTGAAATAGGTGAGGCTGGAGATATTGTAGTAATTGCAGGATTAGAAAAAGCAAATGTTGCAGACACAATTTGTGACCCAGAATTAAACGACCCAATATCAGCAACTCCCATAGACCCCCCTACAATGTCTATTACGATAAGTGTTAACAGTTCACCTCTAGCTGGGACTGAAGGAAAAAAACTAACAAGTACACAAATCAGAGATAGATTAGTTTCAGAAGCTCAAAATAATGTTGGTATTACTTTTTCTCAGAATACAAATGTAGACTCATTTGTAATAAGTGGTCGAGGTGAATTAATGCTTGAGATTTTACTTACACAAATGAGACGTGAAGGTTTTGAAATGACTGTAAGTCCTCCAAAAGTACTGTATCAAAAAGATGAAGCTGGTAATAAGCTTGAACCTATTGAAGAAATCACTGTTGATCTTGATGAAGAGTATTCTTCAAAAATAATTGATTCTATGAACAGAAGAAAAGGTAAACTTTTAGATTTAAAAGATACAGGAAAAGATAAAAAAAGATTAGTATTTCACGCACCAACAAGAGGTCTAATGGGTTATACAAGTAGATTCTTAACCCTAACAAAAGGAACCGGTGTAATTAATAGAATTTTTCATGGATATGGAAAGTTTGAGGGAGAAATGGATGGTAGAAAAAATGGTGCTCTAATTTCAATGTCGACAGGAAAAGCGGTAGCATTTGCAATATTTAACCTGCAGGCTAGAGGTGAAATGTTCGTAACTCATAACGATCCAGTATATGAGGGTATGATTGTGGGATTAACTCCAAAACCTGGTGATATGATTATAAATGTCATGAAAGGTAAGCAATTAACTAATATGAGAACACAAGGTACAGATGAAAATGTTGTGCTTACACCAGTAAGACAAATGTCAATTGCTGAACAATTAAGTATGTTAAATACTGATGAAGCTTTAGAGATTACCCCTAAGTCACTTAGACTAAGAAAAGCAATTCTTAATCCTCATGAAAGAAAAAAAAGTGAAAAGTCAGGTGCTGCAGCCTAATTAAATAATTTATTAACTAAAAATAATCCTAAAGCTACACAAGGTCCAATACCAAACGCAAAAATTAAAGTTCCTGCACCAACAGTTCCACCAAGATACCAGCCTGCTAATACTGCAAAAATTTCCAAAAAAGCTCTTACTAAAGCAATTGGGAGATTAGTAAGTTTTGTTAGTCCAGTCATTAATCCATCTCTAGGACCTGGACCAAGGTTTGCAACAAGATAAATTCCACTACCTAAACCAACTAACAAAACTGAAAAAATCGCTAAAAAATATTTAATCAATATTGACGAAGGAGCATCAAAAAAATTTAAAGTGACATCTATCATCCCGGCTATAATAATAATATTAAAAATTGTTCCTAAGCCAGGTTTTTGTCTAATAAATATCCATAAAAAAAGTACAGATACGCTTATAAAAAAGGTTGCAGTTCCAATAGATAAACTTGTAGTATTAGATATTCCTTCAGCAAGTACAGACCATGGAGAATTTCCTGTTGTTGATAAAATTAAGAGACCTTCTCCTAATCCAAAAATTGCTAAACCAAAAATTAAAAAAAAAGATGTAGATAATTTTGGCTTAAAATTAAAAGAGTTATCTGAACTCCAAGATACTATCGGTATATTTTTAATTTTTAAAAACATTTTTTAATAAATTACTTCTTTTAAAGTTAAAGTCTATTAAAGTACTCATTTATGAAAAAATTTTTATTGTTCTTATTTTTCTTAATCTATTCATTTAATAGTACGGCACATATGGCTCACTATAATAAATTCAATAAAATAGAGATGGAAATTTTGAGAGATGGCGAAGTCATTGGTTATAATTACTATTTTTTTAAGAAAGACTCAGATAATATAATTGTTACAAATCAATTAAAATTTACTGTTAAATTATTTGGAGCAACTATTTTTGAAGTTGAGAGTTACGGTGAGGAAAAATATATCAAAGATAAATTAATTTCTTTCAATTCAAAAACTCGTCAAAATAAAAAAGATAAATACGTTCAGCTACAGCTTAATGAGCAAGAAAATGAATACGATATTAAAGGCTCATCTTATACAGGTAGTGCATCAATCGAAAATGTGATTGGAAATTGGTGGAGTCATAAAATTTTACAAACAAACTCTCAAATAAGTCCTATTTCTGGAAGTATTAAAGAACAGGTAGTTACTTTTATTGGAAAAGAAAAAATCGAATTATATGGAAAAACCTATGAAGTAGAGCGCTTTAAATTAACATCAAAAGACATGTCTATTCCTAAAGACAAAAGATTAAATTTTGATATTTGGTTTGATAAAAAAAATGCTTTAATCCTTAAAGTCACCTATTCTCGAATGGGAAACTGGGAATATAAAGTTAAAAAATTTGAATAAATTCATTTAATAATTTTTTTGTAAAGATCATTGGCACTTATCCAGCCAGCTTCAAGTCTTGGTCCAACAAACCAATCTGCACATACTCCAAAATTTAATGATGAGTTCCAGTAACTTTTTATTTTTAAAGGATTTGAATTTGATGAATATTTCCAGCCATGATTAAGAGAAAATAATACTTTAGTTTTTTTAATACCTGTAAGCTTGAAGAAATGATCAATTAAAGTTTTAGAATTTATATCTTTATTTTTTCTATTTTTATTAATCATCTTATTTGCCCAATTATAAGTACTTTGCAAAGTCCATAAATCTTGATTGCTTTTAAATCTTTTTTTACTGTTTTCTTTTGCAGCCCAACCCAAAATTTTGTCATCAAATAAATAGCTACTCACATTATTGTTTGTTTTTTTTATTGAAAACATAACTGTAATGTTAGCATCCATCTTTACTTTTTTCTTTATGAATGGAGCTTTTATAAATTCTTTTGATAACTTTGATAGTTGAGTAAATGGACAAGTTAGAATTATTTTTTCATAAATCTTTCTATTTCCATCAGAAAAAGTAAGTATCCATTTTTTGTCTTTGTAGTCAATTTTTTTTAATTCAGTTTGAAAATAACATTTAATATTTTTTAAAAGATATTTGCTAATATCATTGTTCCCTTTTCTACCGATTATCTTTACATGATTTTTATTTTCTTTTTTAAATTTATTTAAAAATAAATGTTTACCACCCCATTCTTTTAATATTTTCTTTTTTATTAAAACATTAATAAATTTTTTAAAAGCTGGACTTTTAGGTGAAATGTATTGAGTGCCGTGATCAAATCCTTTGTATTTGTCTAATCTTTTAAAAGAAGATCTTCCTCCTGGCCCCCTTGCCTTATCAAATAAATCAACTGAATAGTTTTTACTTAAAAGACTTGCAATAGTTGCACCTGATATTCCTGAGCCAATTACGCAATATTTGCTCATTTACCAGCAACGGTCATACCTTCTATCATCATGGTAGGGGAATTCACCGAGTATTTGAATTCCAGATCATTTGCTAATGTAATATTCTTAAACATTTCATTAAAGTTTCCAGCTATAGTTATTTCATTTACTGGATATTTAAATTCTCCATTTTCAACAAAAAACCCAGTGGCACCCACTGAATAATCACCTGTTACAAGATTTGTTCCATGACCGATAGTTTCAGTTACGTATAAAATTTTAGAGTGGCTTTTCAGTAATTCTTCATATTTAACATTCCCATTTTCAAAATAAAGATTAGTGCTTCCACCACTTCTTCCATTTGATTTTAGGTTTAATTTTTTTCCATTATAGGTATCAACCAAGTAATTATTTAGAATTCCATCACTAACTAATTTTAATGTGTCTGTTTTAACTCCTTCAGAGTCAAAACACTTTGAGCCCATACCTTTAATCAAATCAGGCTTATCAATAATGTTAATTGAATTTGAAAAAATTTGTTGGTTTAATTTATCTTTAAGAAATGATGTTCCTCTTGCAATAGATGATGCAGAAATTGCGCTCGCGAAAGAACTTAGAAATCCTTTTGAAATTCTTTTATCAAAAATAATACTGTACCTATCACTACCAATTTTTTTTGGATTAAGTTTTTTTACAGTTTGCTCAGCTGCAATTTTTCCAAGTTCAGTAGGGTTAGAAATATCATTTAAATGACATTTACTTGTAAATTCATAGTCTCTTTCCATATTATTTTCATTTTTTGCAACGGTAACACAAGAGGCTGTAAATGATGAAGATTTGTAACCATTACAAAATCCATCACTATTAGCTAGAATAAAATTTGATTTATTTTCTGTAAAACCAGACTCTGTATTTATGATTTTTTTATCAATTGAAGCTGTCTCTTCTAACTCTCTCAAATAATCTATTTTTTTATCATTTTCTATATGTGATTGATCATACAAGTTCAAATCATTAATATTTTTTGCTAAAAGATCTTTATCCGGAAGAGAATTGAATTCATCGTCAGGAGTAATTTTTGTAGTTTCGAAACATTTTTCAATTAATATTTTTAGATTTTCATCTAATAAATTTGAAGAAGAAATTGATGATTTTTTTTTGCCTAAATAAGTATCAATACTTATTGCTAAACTATCAGATCTATTTGACTCATCTAAAACTTTATTTCTAAAACTTACTGTTTCTGAAATTGAGTTTCCCACAGTTACACATACATCTGTAGCTCCAAGATTTTTGGCTAGATCTAAGCAATAGGAAGCCTTAGATTTTAAATACTCTTCATCTTTAATCATGATTTACAGTTTTGTTCCACCTACTGTCATTTTATCAATTAGAATTGAGGGTTGTGCTACTCCTACTGGCACACCTTGACCTGCTTTACCACAAGTTCCAATACCTGGGTCCATCATCATATCATTTCCAACCATTGAAACTTCTTTTAAAATTGAAGGACCATCTCCGATTAAAGTTGCACCCTTAATTGGTGAACCAATTTTTCCATTAATTATTTCATAAGCTTCGGTGCAATTGAAAACAAATTTTCCTGATGTGATATCTACTTGTCCTCCTCCAAAACTTACTGCGAATATTCCCTTATCAACTGACTTAATCATTTCATCTTGAGTTTGTTTTCCACTTAACATCATTGTATTTCTCATTCTTGGAAGCACAATATGTTTGTAACTTTCTCTTCTTCCACTGCCTGTAGATCTGGTGTTCATTAGCCTTGCATTTAATCTGTCTTGCATGAAGTTTTTTAAAATTCCATTTTCAATCAAAACTGTTCTTTCAGTGGGAGTACCCTCATCATCAATAGTCAAACTACCTCTTCTTTTATCAATAGTTCCGTCATCAACAATTGTAACTCCCTCGCTAGCAACTTTTTGACCCATTAAATCATGAAATGCAGATGTTTTTTTTCTATTAAAATCACCCTCTAAACCATGGCCAATGGCTTCATGAATTAATATAGCTGGCCAACCTGGGCCTAAAACAACTTTCATTTCACCTGCTGGCGCTGGTTTACTATCTAAATTAATGGAAGCAATTCTAAGTGCTTCTTCACAAACATTTTTCCAATTATCATTTTTTAAATAATCATCATATGACTGTCTTCCACCTATTCCATAAACACCTGTTTCTTTTCTGCCATTTTTTTCAAGCATTACTGAGACGTTGAATCTAATTAAAGGACGGACATCTGTTAAAGCTTCACCACCGGATCGAATTATTTCAATAGATTTTTGTTCTCCGCTAAAACTAGCCGTAACCTGCTTTACCGTTGAGTCTTTTTTTCGCAAATAATCATTTACATTATTTAAAACTTTTAGTTTTTCATCTAATGTTTTTTGTTCAATAGGATTAATATCATCATAAAATTTTTTATTTGTCTTTGGAATTTCATGATTATAAGTTCCTTTAATTGATTTAAGTGTAGATTTAAGATTTTTTGCTGAATTTTTTAATGCATCTTTTGATATTTCATTTGAATGAGAATAAGCAACTACCTCATTAGAAATCGCTCTAAATCCAAAACCAAGATCAGAGCTATAGTTTGAACTTTTAATTTTATTATCATCTAATAAAATTGACTCTGATTTTGAGTTTTCAAAATATATCTCTCCATCATCACAATTTTTTAAAGTTTCAGATACAATTTCATCTACATCTTTTCGAGATAAGTCTGATTTATCAAAAAAATTACTCATAGACTCTACATAGTTGTTTGTATGTAATTTTCAATGGATGATTTTACGCATGTACAATATTTGATCTCACATGTAGTTATTCTTTAATAATGAAAGTTTATTTTAATAATTCCTGCAAAATTTGTCGTTCAGAGATTAATCTATACAAAAAAGAGAAGATTGAAGAAATCGACTGGATTGATATTACCAATAATTTAAATGCTGAAAAAGAAACATCAAAAAAAGATAAAGAGCTTTTAAGAAGATTGCATGTTAAAGACGGAAATAGAATAATTGAAGGAGCAGAAGCTTTTCTTTTTGTTTGGAAAAAAATTCCAAAATATAAGTTTTTGTACAAATTTTTTAAACTTCCAATAATTTTTCAAATTTTTAAATTTACTTATGAAATTATTGCCTATTTTTTATATTTAAAAAATAAAAAACAACTAAAGAACTAGCTTGTAAAAAATAATAAAATTTTACTTAATAAAGACATGGAGGCAATAAACATAATCATTACGACAGAATACATTAAAGTAATAATCTTGTTTTTTTTTCTTCTTAATCTTACAAAATCTTTATCATCTAAATCTGAAATATCCCTTTCTCCAACTACATGATAATCATAACTCCAACGCCATGTGGAGTCTCCAAGTCTAGGATCTAGATTATTAAAATAGTTTATCCAAGCAAGAATATACCTTAAGATAAAATACAGAATTAACATAGTAAGTGTGCCAAAAAACATTCTAGATATTACTTAATTTAATAAGAGAGTTTAATTGTTATTTTTACCTCTTTTTCTTGCAATAAGCTGTGTAAGCGAGTCTACCATCGTATCTGATGCTTTGAATATTTCATTGTTTTTAAACTCGTGAGAAATATTTTTTTCAGGATTTGTCTTGTCTTCAATAACTATTCCCTCATCTGGAGAGTTATTTTTAATATAAATTAAAAGCAACCATTCCTCATCAGAAGACTCATCCCATTTTACAAAAATTTCTCCTGTCTCAAATCTTTTATCAATACATCTAAAAATAGACATATGCCTTGTGATATGTCTTTTATTTAACTGAAATACCAAACTACTCGCACTACGATAAAAACTTTCAAGAGCAAATTCTATTTTTTGTCTTGCTATAGTATATTCTTTTTCTTTTTGTAGAAGTGTTTCTCTATCTTCATCGCCTTGTAATCTTACTCCGAGGGCTTCTACTCTTTCTTTTATTTTCTGGTCCCTGATTATTCGATATTTTTCTTTTAATTTTTCTATACGCTGTTGAAGACCAGCGTAATCATCTCTTTTTTCTCTAAGAGATATTCTTTCAAGTTTTTCTAATTCTTTAACTTCTCTAATTCTAAATTTTTCAATTTGTTTTTCTAATCTTAATTTTTTTAAGAATTGCTTTTGTTTTTCAGCTTGCTCTATTCTCAACAAAGCTTGTTCTTTTCTTAAGAAAATTTTTATATCTTTTGCTCTTTGTCTTTCTAATTTTTCTTCATCTTTTAAAGCTTGTTCCTGGAGCTTAATCTTTAATTCTTTCTGTTTTTGTTTTTCATTTTCAAGGTTAATTTTTTCTCTTCGTTCTTTTTCTAATTTTTCAAGTTTAAGCCTTCTAGCTTCATCTTTTTTGGTTTCTTTATATTCAAAAATTGTATTTGCTATTTTATCAAAGAAAGCTTGAATATATTTTTCAATGTTTAGATTAATTTTAAAGTTTATTTGAGGTTTTAAAGAATTTTGAAAATTTATTATTTTCAAAATTAGATTTTGTTTTTTTGGTACTTTTTTTATCTTTGTTTTTTTTTTAATTTTACTTATATTTTTAGATTTAACCTTTGATTTTGCTTTTTTTACTTTTTTAAAAGTATATGGAATTTTTTTCTTAACTTTTTTTTTTGCTTTAGTTTTAATTCTTTTGGATTTTTTTTTTATTTTTTTCATTAAAAGAGATAATTATTTCTATCAATAAATTATTGATAAATATAGTCTCTTGTTGTGGGTGTAGATGAATAATTTTTTGTAAGTTGAAATTGATATACAACCTGATCTCCCCACTTAAATGCCATTTCACAACCTGTTAGATAAAACTCCCACATTCTAAAAAAATTTTCGTCAAACATTTGAATAATTTTTTCTTTATTTTTATTACAGTTTTCTTTCCAATGTCTTAACGTGTGTGAATAATGAAGTTTTAAAACTTCAATATCAGAAACAATTAACCCAGCTTTTTCTATAGGAGTTGTTACTTCACTCAAACTAGGGGTATAACCTCCTGGAAAGATATATTTTGTTATCCATGGATGCGGGTCTCTTGGTGGATTTACGGAACCTATTGTATGAACTAAAGAAATTCCATCATCACTCAGTAATTCATCTATTTGATTAAAAAACTTCTTGTAAAACTTCCTACCAACATGCTCAAACATTCCAACACTTACAATTCTATCAAATTTTTCATTAAGCTGACGGTAATCTATCAATTTAAATGTTAATCGATTTTCTAAATTAAGCTCCTTTGTTTTTTTATTACAATATTTAAATTGATTTTCAGACAATGTTATTCCTGTAACATTGCAATTAACACTTTTAGCTATATCAATAGCTAAAGATCCCCAACCACACCCGATATCCAAAACTTTATGACCTGGTTTTATGTTAAGTTTTTTTATTATATGTTGAATTTTATTATTTTGAGCTTTTTCGAGTGTTTCATTCTCATTTTTAAAATATGCACACGAATACTGCCTCTTAGGGTCTAAAAATAAATCATAAAGGTCATCCGAAATATCATAATGATGAGATACGTTCATTTTAGATTTTTTAATAAAATTAAAGTTAGTTAGATATCTATAAGACCCTCTCAATTTATTTATTAAATGACTAAAAAAATTAAGTTCATTTCTTCCAAAATTCATTAAAGCTAAATCTAAGAAATCACTCAAACTTCCATTTTCAATTATTATATCTCCAGCAGTATAAGCTTCTCCAAAATATAAATCTGGATGAAGTAACAATTTGTAGTGAAGCTTTTTATCTAAAATTTTAACTTTGATTGGATTATTGCTTAGTGGTGATCCAATAATATAATTTTTGGAGTTAGCATCTTCAAGGATAAAACCATCTTTCTCAAAAACCCTATTAAGAAATCTAGCTAATTGCACTTTAAGCTACCATTACAGGTTTTGTAGAAAAATTTAATTTTTCTAAATTATCAATAAGCTCCTTTTCCTCTTTAGAATTTAAAATTGATAATGGTGGTAAAACATTTTTATAACTTAAATCATTTTTTGAAAAAAAAGTATGAAGTCCTGATATCAAATTATATTTTTCAAACGTATTTCTAACATCACAAAGTTTTTGATTAGCTGATTGCTCATTTTTTTTAAAAAAATCATCGTAAACTTTTCTAGCTAAGCTTGATGTGGCATTACAAGTCGCTGTAATTATTCCTGAACACCCGAGCTCTAATCCTTTCAACAATTTAGACTCTGATCCTGGTAAAATTGAAAAATTATCTATTTCTAGATTTTCAAAAAGATTATATGAGCTGTCTTTAACACCAATAATTTGTTCTGGAAATAATTTTACTAATTCTTGAACACACTCAACACTAAACTTATATCCACATAATTTTTCAAAATTATAAAGTATTATTTCGCAATCTGGGTGCGCATCAATAATTTTTGAGTAAAAACTAATAACATTATGATCTGAATATTTATAAAATGCCGGTGGCATAATTAAAAATTTTTTGAAATTTAAAGACCTAGCTACACTCATTAAATTTATAGTTTCACTTAAAGAATTTAAACCAGTACCAATTATATATTTTTCTTTATATTTGCTTGACGATAAATGATTAAATAAATTAATTTTATCTGAAATAGATATAAGTTGAGCTTGACCTGTGCTACCAAATATTGCGGCTCCATGGCAACCTTGATCAATAACCATTTCAGCATGTTCAATGGTTTTTTTAGTATTTAGTGATAAATCATGATTTAAAATTGACATTGATGCAGCATAAATACCATTAATTTTACTCATATTTAAAATTTATATAAAAATATTAGATAGTAAAGTTTATAAATACAATATGAAAATATTAGCTATTCAAAATCGAATGGGCATTGGTGATACTGTAATCTTTTTACCGTATATTAGAGAAATTTCTAAAAGATTTAATACTCCTGTTAACCTGCTTGTAAAAAAAAGCTCAAAAGCAGATCAATTTTTAGACCAGACTGAATATATTGATAAAATAATTCATCTTGAACAAAATAAAAAAAATGGAAAACATGGTGGCATCATTGGAGCTTTAAGATTAGCAAAAGATTTAAGAAAATATAAATTTGATAAAGTTTATATTTTCAATTCATCTTTAAGATTTAATCTAGTTGCAAGAATTGCTGGAATTAAAAGTATCTATCAATACCCTCTTTTTAAAAAAAAAAATCAACATATAATTAATCCTGCAATAGCATTAATTAAAAAAAATTTTAATGTTGACATAAATAGCGATCCTCAAATTAATATTGATGAAAATTTAAAACAAATTGCAATTTCAAAATACGAAATTAACTCTAATGAATTAAATATTCTTCTAGCAATAGGGGGTTCTGGGCCAACCAAAAGAATTCCGGCTATTACTTTTTTATCAGTTATTAAAAAAATTAATCAAATAAAAAGATGTAAATTTTTTTTAGCAACAGGAAAAAATGATGAAGAACAAAAAATTTTGAATCAAATAATGAATTCGGAATTTAAAGAAAAATGTATCCCCCTTGATAACTTAAAAATTTCAGAAACATTACCAATTATTAAAAATTGTGATGTTTCAATCTGTAATGACACAGGTTTTAGTCACTTATCATCTGCACTTGGAATAAAAACAATAACTTTAATGGCAGATACTCCTTTGATTTATGGCTCTTACAGTTCTAATATGTATCCAATTATTCCAGATGGTGAAACTACTGTAGGTCACAATACTTTTGGTAAAGATAGGATAAATCCTGACAAGATATTCAATAAATTAAAATCAATAATTGATTAGGAAATATCTTTGATCACTATTTCTTTTGCCTCATTAACAATTGCTGAAAGTCTTGCTGTTTCAGGAGAAATATCTGGATGAATTTTTTTTTGAATTTTTATATATGCCTGGTTAATTGTTTTCATAGTTGGTTTTTTGTTAATATCTAGGTTTAATATTTTATAAGCTTCTGAAACAGAGAGAGTATTGGAGTTATTATTTTGGGATTGATTAAAAGAAAATCTTCCTGATCTCCTAAGTGTTTGTATCAGCCTAAATAATGAAAATAATTGAAAAACTGATAATCCTTTAAGTTTAACTAAAGCTAAACTTAAAAGAGTTAAAGGTAGTGTAAGTAAAATTTTTCCCCCTACTGCAAATATCACAGCTAAAAAAATTAAGATCAAAATTGTAAATAATCTTACACTTTTTGACATTTTTTTGGTGAAAACAGCCCTCCACCATTTCATAAAAAAATACAAAATAGTCAAAATTATCAGTGTATAAATTATTATATTCATATATTTCCTATATTTTATGAAAATACCATATCTCAAAAAAAAACCAGAAATAAAATCATGTCATGATGTTACATGGGAAGATAATTATAGCTGGATACATCAAAAAAATATTTTAGAGGTTCTTAGAGATAAAAATAAACTACTACCAGAGGTAAAAGCTTATCTTGAGGAGGAAAATAAATATTCCAACCATTATTTACAGGACACTAAACCTTTACAAAAAAAATTATTTGATGAAATTAAGGAAAGAATAAAATTAGAAGATGAGTCTCTTCCTTATAAAGACCATACTTATGAATACTGGACCAAGACAACTAAAACTGGAAATTATTCAATTAAACTTAGAAAAAAAATTAATTCAGATATTGTTGAAGAAATTTGGAATGGAGATAAAGAAAAAGAAAGTCTAGGTGTAGAATACTTTGGTGTCGGAGATTTAGAAGTTAGTAACAATGACAAATATTTAGGTTATTCTTTAGATACTAAAGGGTCAGAATATTACACAATTTTTTTAAGAAATATTGAAAGCAATAAACTCATTTCAAAAGAAATTAATGAAACTTCGGGAGGAATTACTTTTAGCCAAGATGACAAATTTATTTTTTATTCAAGACTTGATGAAAATCATCGAGCAAGAAAAATATTTAGACATGAGATTGGAAATTTTAAAGATCAAGATCAGTTAATATTTGAGGAAAAAACTGAAGCATTTACTGTAAGTATTGGTTTAAGTTCAGATGAAAAATATTATTTTATTAATTCGTCTGATCATAACACTTCTGAACAATATTATTTTGGTGTAGACGAAAAGAATCCTACACCTAAATTAATAATGAAAAGAGAAAAAGGCATTCTTTACTCTGTAAGTTCTTGGTATGGAAAGTTTTATAATCACACTAATAAAGATGCAGAAGATTTTAAAATTGATATTTGTGACAACTTGGAAAATCAAAAGTGGGAAACGTTTATTCCCGCAAGAGATGAAGTTTTAATAGGTGGACTTACTTTTTTAAAAGACTGGATTATTCGATCCGAAACTTCTAACGCATTAGATAAATTGTTTGTAAGAAATATCTCTAAAGGAACTGAGGAAGAATTATTATTTTGTGATGAAAATATATATGTTCCAGGCATTTCTTTAATGCAAAAAGATAGAAACACTAACAATGTATACCTTGGTTACTCATCTCCAAAGACGCCATCAAGGGTCTATTTGTATAACTTACATAACAAATCAAAAAAACTTGTCAAAGAACAAGAAATACCTTCAGGACATAACCCAGATGACTACATTGTTGAAAGAATAGAATATAAATCACACGATGGAAGATTGGTCCCTTTAACAATTACTAGACATAAAAAAACTAAAATTGATGGCTCAGCTAACTTATTGCTTTACGGATATGGTTCCTACGGCAGTTCTATGAGTCCAAATTTTTCCTTCACAAGATTAAGTTTAATTAATCGAGATATCATTTGGGCAACCGCACACATTCGAGGTGGTATGGAAAAAGGAATGAAATGGTGGAAAGAGGGAAAACTTACTAATAAAAAAAATACTTTTGAAGATTATATTTTTGCTGCAAAATACTTAATCGATGAAAAGTATTCATCTAAGGGTAAAATAATAGGTATGGGAGGCTCTGCAGGGGGTTTGCTAATGGGTGCTGTTGTTAATCAAGCTCCAGAATTATTTTTGGGAATTATTATGGCTGTACCATTTGTTGACTCGTTAACAACAAATCTTGATCACTCTCTTCCATTAACTGTTGGAGAGTTTGATGAATTTGGAAATGCCAAAGAAAATAAAGAGCATTTTGATTATATATTTTCTTATGCACCCTATAATAACATTAAAAAAATGGACTACCCTCATATATTAATTACTACAAGTTTGAGTGATAATAGAGTTTTATTCGATGAGCCTGCAAAATTTACTGCAAAATTAAGAGATTATAAAACTGATAATAATTTACTTCTTTTAAAAACAGAAATGAATGCAGGACATGGAGGAAAATCTGGTAGAGATGGAGCAATTGAAGAAATTGCAGTTGACTATGCTTTTGCTCTTAAAATTTCAAAAAAAATTTAATTGTCTGGAACTTGAAAATTTAAAAATAACTCCCATATAACTATAGTAAGTCGCCTAATGGGGCTTATGTAAATAAACTTGCTTAAAAAAAAGGAGAATATTATGACAAGTAAGGATCTATCTATCTTTAACTCACTAAGACCTTTTTCAATTGGTTTTGATGATATGTTTGATCAGTTTGAAAATATGCTTGGAAATAGTAATTTGACAATGCAGTCAAATTATCCTCCATACAATATAAGAAAAACTGGAAAAGATAACTATGCTATTGAAGTTGCATTGGCTGGTTTTAACAAAAAAGATGTTGAGGTTGAGTTTGAAGATAATTTATTAACTGTAAGAACTAAATTAGTTAATAAATCAGAAGAAAATAATGATGATGGAGAAATTATTCACAAAGGTATTTCTCAAAGACAATTCGCTAGATCATTTACAATTGCTGATGATGTAAAAGTGAATGGTGCTGAGTTGAAAGATGGTCTATTGACAATCTCATGTGAAAGAATAATTCCTGAACATAAAAAGAAGAAACTTATAGAAATTAAATAAGGTTTCCTTACTTGTGGGGATAAAATCCTCGCAAGTACTTACTTAAAAACAACCATTGGATACAAATCCAATTACAATTTTATCAGAATTAATTTCAAATCTTCTCTCACAAGGAATTAAGTATTTTTTTGTATTATAAATTAATTCATAATTTCCTTTGGCATTTTTGAAATCTTCATCAGGCTTTCCTAAATCCATTTGCAGAACACTTGCGGGCTTGCTGATATATTTACTTAATTTTTCATTTTCCTTTTCAACAATTGCATCTGTTTTTTCTTTTATACTTTGACACCCTGCAATAATTAGAAATAAAGCTATTGTAACTAAAGATGCTTTTATTTTTTTCATAAATAGATCTTAACAACTCAATTATGGCATAAATATAAACTTCTGAGTTGAAATTTGTGAATAAAAGTTAGTTTTAAAGGGTGTTAATCAACAGAATCAAATATTTATCTCTCATTAGGAGGACAAATGCTTGAAAATTATTTCAATTATAAAAAACACAAAACTGATTTTAAGACAGAAGTAATAGCTGGAACTACAACGTTCTTAACTATGGCTTATATAATGTTTTTAAATCCATTTATCTTATCGGGAGAATTTGCCGGACCCGAAAAAGGTTTCTTTGATTTCGGCGCAGTGTATACCGCAACAATTTTAGCAACAGCTCTAGCATGTTTTATAATGGCTTTTTACGGAAAAACTTGGCCAATTGGACTTGCACCAGGTATGGGGATTAATGCTTTCGTTGCTTTTGGAGTTTGTGCAGGAATGGGCTACACACCTCAAGAAGCTTTGGGTGCAGTTCTAGTTGCTGGAGTATTGTTTTTAATTATATCTCTTACACCTATCAGAGCCTGGTTAATTAATTCAATTCCAAAAAGTCTTAAGTTAGGTATTGGAGCTGGTATAGGTTTATTTCTAGCAATTATTGGGCTACAAATTATGGAAGTAGTAGTTGATGATCCCGTTACGCTTGTAAAACTTGGTGACTTAAGTAATCCATTAGTTTTATTAGGTTGTGCTACTTTTGTTGCAATTATTGTAATGGAGAAAATGAATATCAAAGGTAATATCATTATTGGTATTTTGGTATTTAGTATTATTTCATGGGCAACTGGACTTGCAAACTTTAATGGTATTGCTAGCTCTCCTCCACCAATGACATATCTTTTTGAATTTGATTTGTCTGCGGCAATGACTGCTGGTATGTCGACAGTAATATTTACTTTATTATTTATCGATTTTTTTGATACCGCAGGAACATTAACTTCTGTTGCTAACGTAGCAGGTAAAGTTGACAAACAAGGTAAAGTTAAAGATATCAATAAAGCAATGTTATCAGATAGTGTTGGAACTGTTGCAGGTGCGATGATGGGAACTACAACTGTTACGAGTTATGTTGAGTCTGGTGCTGGTGTAAAAGCTGGTGGAAAAACTGGAATGACGTCTCTAGTAATTGGTGTGCTTTTTTTAGCGTGCATATTTTTTGCGCCGTTAGCAACAAGTTTACCAAAACAAATTGATGGTGCAGCTTTATTATTTGTATCAGTTTTGTTTGTAAGAAATATTACAGATATTGAATGGGACGATATAGCAGAGTCTGCTCCAGCTATTCTTGCAATGATTGCAATGCCTTTAACATACAGTATTAGTAATGGTATAGCTTTAGCATTTGTATCATACGCATTAATCAAATTGTTTACTGGTAAGTTTTCAACTACTTCGCCAGCAATATTTATTATTGCTATATTAAGTGTTATTAGTTTTGCAGTTGCTTAAAATTGTTTAATAGGGCTAGTGTTAACTAGCCCTATTCACTAATTTCTTTTTATTATTTCTTCTATAGACATCTCTTCATAATGCTCTGTAGGTTGAACAATCCATGGATCTGATGTCAATCTTACTGGACAAAAATTTGGTTCAAAAGTTGAAGATTTCTTTTTCCATAGACAAGCTGTTTTTACTTCCTCAATATAATTTTTTGTGGGTGTGTAATTTTTTAACCATTCTATGCTTTTATTCAGTGTTAAGCCTGTGTCTGAAAGATCATCAACCAAAAGTACTCTTTTATAATCTCTATTTTCAGCTAAAGAACTAATTTCTCTTGCAAACATCAATTGTCCTTGTTTATCTTCCATTCCTTTACCTGAATAACTCTGGATAACAATATAAGCGATTGGTAATTTCAAAATTCTTGAAAGAATATCTAAAATTGGTGCAGCTCCTCTCATTATACCTACCAAAACTGTTGGTTTGTAACTTTTATTAATTTCTATTGCTAACTTTTCAACAATTTTAGTATATTCATCAAAAGTGATAATTAATTTATCTGCCATAAAATTTCTTATCATATATAAAAAATTAAAAAAGATTAAAAATACATATGAAAATTTTTGACTGTTTTATGTACTTTGATGAAGAACAGGTTTTAGATCTTAGACTTAATGTTCTTTATCAAAATGTAGATTATTTTGTGATTGTTGAAAGTACATATAATCACAAAGGAGAGAAAAGAAACTTACTGTTTAATAGCAAAAAATTTGAAAAATTTAGTGATAAAATAATTTATTTAGTTTATGACAAAATTCCTCAATTAGTTAAACCCATTAAAGAAACTGACAATGAAAAAGAAAAAGATGGGAAATATATAATGAATGCATTGTATAGAGAAAATGCACAAAGAGATTTTATTCTGGAAGGTTTAAAAAGTGCTAAAAAAGATGATTTAATTTTAATTTCAGATGTTGATGAAATTCCCAAACTAAGTTCAGTAAACCTTAATCAAATTAAAAATGAAATAATTTTATTCAAGCAAGATATGTTTTATTACAAATATAATCTAAGTTTACCAAATTTTAAATGGACAGGAACTAAAGCTGTCAAAAGAAAGAATTTAGTTTCCCCACAATGGCTTAGAAATGTAAAAGATAGAAAATATCCTTTTTACCGTGTTGATACTTTTTTTTCAGATAAAAAATATATAAATATTCAAATAATTAACGATGGTGGATGGCATTTTTCCAACATTAAAAGCCCTAAAATGATTGAGCATAAATTAAGATCATATTTGCACCACAGAGAATTTGATCAAGTTTCATTATCAATTAAAGAAATAAATGAATTAGTAAAAAAAAAACAAGCTATATACGATCTAAGGGTTGATAAACGAGTCAACAAAGTTGGAAATGGGGTAATTCTTGAAAATTTTGAAATGAAAAAGTTACCAAACTATATAAATAATAATATAGATAAGTATAAAAATTGGTTAGATTAAAAATATGAAAGCATATTGGATAGCTCTTTACAAAAAAATTAATAATGTCGATAATTTAAAAAAGTACGCTGAAATTGTAACACCTATAATTAAGAGTTATGGTGGAAAACCTTTAGTTAGAGGTGGTAAATTTAAAACCTTCTCTGGTGATGAATTTCCAAGAACAGTAATTTGGGAATTTCCTAGTTTTGAAAAAGCAATAGAATGTCATGATTCAATTGAATATCAAGAAGGGTGGTCTCTAGCAAAAGATACAACTGAAAGACATTTGCAAATAAGTCAAGGTTTTAATATTGAATAGGTTCAGGATCTATACTTCGCCATAAATACCAAGTTGCAACAGAACAATAAGGTGAAAATTTTTTATTTAATAGTCTAATATATCTATCAGGTGGTAAATATTTTTTATTATAATTTTTAGAAATTGCTCTTAACAACCCAATATCCTGTATTGGCCAAATATTTGAGCGATTATAAGTAAATAATAAAATCATTTCAGCAGACCATCTTCCAATTTGTCTTAGTTCTGATAAATATATTATTGCTTCTTCATCAGACATACTTGGAATAAGTTTAGGATTAAATGATTTATCTAATGTTTGTTTTGCTAAACTTTTAATTCCTTTAACTTTTTGTCTACTTAATCCACAACTTTTTAATTGAGTAGTAGACAATTTGTAAACTGTTTTAGCATTTATTTTATTATTACATTTTTTTTTAAATTTTAAAAAAACAGAATTAGCTGCAGCTACACTAATCTGTTGTCCAATAATACTTTTACATAATGAAAAAAAAATATCTTTTCTAGTTGTTAAAACTGCTTCTGATGGAGATTTATATTTTTTTATTAAAGAAGACATTACCTTGTCTTTTTTAGATAAATAATCTTTTGCAATATTCCAATATTTGGGCGTTTTACTCATGTCTAGCAACCGATACTCTCTTCTTTAAAGTCATTTCTCTTTTAAATATTATGAATGAAGAAATAATAACCAATGAAGCACCTGCTAAAGTTTTCGTTGTTGGGACTTCATTCCAAATAAAGTAGCCAAATAAGATGGCAAACACTAATGCTAAATATTTTAGAGGGGTCACTAAGCTAACTTCAGAAAACTTATAGGATTGAGTCAACCATAAATTTGCAAGGCCTCCTAATATGCCTACCATTGATAACAAAAATAAATCCTTAAAACTTGGCATTATCCAATTTTGATAAAAGGTTAAAAAACTTAAAATCATAATTGAAAAAGAAAAGAAGAAACCAATGAGCCAAACAGGTTCAGTTGATGATAATTTTCTAATTGCTATTGCCACATAAGATAAACCTAAACAAAAAATTATAGGATAAATGTAATAAAAATTTAATGAACTAAATCCTGGTTCAGAAATAACAATAATTCCTATAAAACCAACCAAAACAGCTAACCATCTATAAAAACCAACTTTTTCATTTAACAAAAATATTGAAAATATAGTTGTAAATATTGGAGCAGCAAATGAAATACTAACAACTGTTGCTAAAGGCAAATTCCTTAAAGCAATAAATATAGATATTAAAGCTATTAAACCAGCTAAACATCTTTTAATATGAAGAAAACTACGGTCTGTTTTGTAAAAATCTAAATACCTATCTTTTGGAATAAGAAATAAAATAGGTATTATACCACAAAATCCCCTAAAAAATAAAACTTGTCCTATTGGATAATCATCAGACCATTTAACAATTACATCCATCAGTGAAAATGCACACACAGAAATGAACATGTAAAAAAAGCCCAATTGATTTTTTGACAGCATGTGATTAACTTTAAATTAATTAAGTAATTTATCAATGGAAATAGCAATTTTAGGATTAGGATGTTTTTGGGGGCCAGAAATTAAGTTTAGCAAACTTGATGGTGTTATCAAAACTGAAGTGGGTTATTGTGGAGGCAATAATAAAGTAACAACTTACAAAGAGGTATGCACTGGAACTACTAACCATGCTGAAGTTGTAAAATTAGACTTTGATCCTAAAATTATTTCTTATGAAAAAATACTAAAATATTTTTTTGAAATTCACGACCCAACAACTTTAAATTCTCAAGGTCCAGATTTTGGCACTCAATATAGGAGTGAAATATTTTGTTTAAATGATAAACAAAAAGAAATTTCAGAAAAGATAATTAAAGAAGAAAATATTAAATTTTCAGGAAAAATTGTAACCAAAACCTCACTACTTAAAAATTATTGCCCCGCAGAAGAGTATCATCAAAAATATTTAGAGAAGAGATAAAATGTCATTAGTTGATACAAGTTGGTTAGAAGAAAAAATTGATAATGTAAAAATTATTGATTGTTCATGGCATATGCCTCAAGCTCAAAGAAATGGTTTAGAGGAATATAATAAAAATCATATACCAAATGCAATTTTTTTTGATTTAGATAAAAATTCAAAAATAAATACTGACCTGCCTCACATGCTCACCGATATAAAATCTTGGGAAAAAATTATGGGAGATATGGGAATAGAAAATAAAGATGAAATTGTAGTATATGATAACTCTGATGTAATAAGTTCGTGTAGGTGTTGGTATAATTTAATTTATTTTGGTCATAATCCCAAACTTGTTCATGTTCTTGATGGAGGATTTAAAAAATGGAAAAAAGAAAATAAAATCACAAACAATAAAGAAGTAATCATTAGAACTTCGGTATATTCGTGTAAAGAAAATACAGAACTTGTTAAAAATAAAAAACAGATAGATGAAAACATTAATACAAAAGAATTCAATGTTGTTGATGCAAGAAGTAGGGAAAGATTTGAAGGTAAAGTTGCAGAACCCAGAAAAGGTTTAAGAAGTGGTTCAATAAAAAATTCTTTTTGTTTGCCTTTTTCTGAATTAATAAATGATGATCATTCTTTTGTAAGTAAAGATAAAATCCAAACCCAATTTGAGTTATTTAAATTAGACCTAAACAAAAATACAGTATTTTCATGTGGTTCGGGGGTAACTGCAAGTGTATTGGCACTGGCTTATTCGTTAATTAATGATAAATATATGCCGACAATTTATGATGGCTCATGGTCAGAGTATGGAAGAAACTAAAATATGAAAAGATCAACTAAAATTATATCAATAGTATTATTATTCTTTTTTATAATTGCAGCAGTAATCATAGCTAGAACAATGATTGGTAATCATTTTAAAAAAAAATTTAGTAAAAGACCTCCTCCAGGAATAATTGTAAAGGTTGTTGAACAAAAAATGTTTCAAAACACAATTGAAACATTTGGTACTGCTGTTCCGGCACAAATTAAATCGTTCAATATTGAAAAATATGAGATTCTAGAACCCATAAAGTATAACACAAAAGTTAAGGTTGGAGACGTAATTGCTAAACTTAAGAATAGAAATATAACTACTCCTTTCGATGGTATTATTGGCAAGCGAGATTTTTCTAATGATATTGATGTATCAAAAAGTTCAATTATATTGAATTTAGAAGATACTTCAGTTCTATTCGTTGATGTAGATATACCCGAAACATTTGCACCTTATGTTAAAAAAGATCAAAATGTTGAAATAAAATTTTCTGGAAATGCTCTTAAAAAATACTCTGGAGAAGTAGAATCTACTGCAAGCAGAATTGACACAAATAAAAGATCTCTGCCAGTTAGAATTAAACTTGATAATCCTAATAATGAACTTTTATCTGGGTCACTATTAGAAATCTCTATTAATTATAATGAGAGAAATTCATTAAGTATTCTTGATACAAGCCTTATAATGGAGGGTGATAATGTTTATGTATATAAAGTAGATAAAGAAAATACTGTAAGAAAAATACCAGTAGAAATTGGCCTAAGAAAAAAAGGAATTGTAGAAATCAAATCTGGTCTAGAAAATGGTGACACAGTAGTCGCTGAAGGCCTTAAAAAAACAAGACCTAATGGAAAGATTAAACCAATTAAGTATGGTACAAAACAAAAAGCATCAAGTTGGAAAAAAAAAGGTAGGCCAGCTAAAACTGAAATAAAAAAAAGTAAGTTTGATTGGTTAAAAAAATTAAACCCTTTTAAAAAATCTGAGACAGAGAAAAAATAAATAAATGTATATAACCGAAGTAAGTATAAAACGACCTGTTGTAGCTTGGGTCCTATCTTTAATTCTCATTGTATTTGGTTTGTTTGTTTATTCTGAACTACCAGTTAGAGAATTGCCTGATGGCTTGCAGCCACCTGTGGTACAAGTTAAAGTTGATTATAAATCTGCATCAGCTCCAATTGTAGATCAAGAAATAACTCAAGTAATAGAAGATGTTATTGGAGGTGCTGAAGGAATTAAAAATATTGACTCAAAATCTGAAAACGGAAGAAGTAGCATAAATATAGAGTTTGATACTGATATTGAACTTGATGATGCTGCAAACGATATAAGAGAGAGAGTTGCAAGAGTTGTTGATAATCTGCCTTCTGAAGCAGATGCACCACAAATATTAAAACAAGCTGCTGGTTTTACTACAACAATGTGGCTTTCTGTTTCGTCTTCAACATGGTCAGATTTAGAACTTGGTGATTATGCAGATAGATATTTGATAGATGCATTTTCAAGTGTAAAAAATGTTGGAAGAATTCTACTAGGAGGTCTTAGAGAGCTTAGTGTTAGAGTTTGGATTGATCCTATTAAATTAGCTGCAAATAATATGACTATTCAGGAAGTAGAAAATGCACTTCGAAATGAAAATATTAGTCTACCTGCTGGAACCTTAGAAGCAGAAAATATAGATTTAACTATAAATTTAGATAAATCCTACAACAATATTGATGAATTAAAGTTTTTACCTATTAAAAAAACAAAAGATAAAATTGTAAGATTATCTGATGTTGCAAATGTAGAGTTAGGTCCTGTTTCTGAAAAAACTTTATTTAAAGCTCAAAGCAAAAATAATTTAAACCAAAAAACAGTTGGAATTGGAATTTATGCAAAAAGTGGTGCTTCCACAGTTGAGCTATCAAAAGAAATACAAAAAAAAATTATTGAGGTAAGAAAAACTTTACCAGAGGGTTTAAAATTAGAAGTTTCTTTTAATAGAGCCACATACGTCAAGGCAGCAATTGATGAAGTTTTTAAAACTTTAGCAATTGCATTTGTTTTGGTTGTAATAATAATTTATTTATTTTTAGGTAATATTAAAGCAGTAATAGTTCCTGCAGTTGCACTACCAGTTAGTTTAATTGCATCATTTCTTGGAATTTATTTATTTGATCTTTCTATTAATATTTTTGTTTTACTTAGCTTCATATTGGCAATTGGAATTATAACTGATGACTCGGTTATAATGACTGATGCAATTTATAGAAGAATAGAAAATGGAGAAAACCCATTACTTGCTGCTTACAAAGGTTCAAAACAAATTACCTTTGCAATTATTGCTACAACTTTAATTTTACTTGCTGTTTTTATTCCGTTAATTTTTATAAAAGGAATATCTGGAACTTTATTTAGAGAAACTGCTATAGCTCTATCTTTTTCTATTGTTGTATCATCTTTCGTTGCATTAACTTTATCACCAATGCTCGCAAGTAAATTTTTGAAAAAAAAATCAAGCAATGGGTTTTTTGTAAAAAAATTTAATATTTTTTTTCAAGGATTTTCAAATTTTTATATAGAAACATTAGGCTACTGGGTTACCAAAAAGAAAACAGTAATAACTTTTATTTTTTTAATCATAGCAGGTTCGGTTGCATTATTTATGTATACTAATAAAGAATTACTTCCTAAAGAAGACAGGGGTGTTTATTTAGTTATTGGTTTTACAGATGAAGGTAGTTCTTTTGATTACACACAACAAAGAGCTCAAGATGTAGAAAAAAGATTACTTCCATTGCTACAAGCAGAGGAAAGTCCCTACAACAGATTTATCATGAGAGTACCTGGTTTTGGAAGCTCAGCAAATTCATTTAATAGTTTTATTATAATTGCTCTACTAGATGACTGGAAAAAACGAGATAAAGATGCAATGACAATCATGAGACAAGCTATTGGTAAGATAGTAACTGTACCTCAAACTCTAGCTTTTCCAATTTCCCCTCAAGGTATAAGAATTTCAAATTATAATAAACCAGTCCAAATGGTTATTTTAGGAAGTACCTATGAGGAATTAGAAAGTATTCAAAAAGAAGTTATTAATAAACTTCGAAGAAATAGAGGGTTATCAAGAATTGAGTCAGATTTTAATAGAAATAAACCAGAAGTAAAATTAGTTATAAATAAAAATAAAGCTAAAGATTTAGGGATATCGACTAGATCTATTGGTCAAACATTAGAGACTCTATATGGTGGTAAAAGAGTTACCACATTTAATAAATTAGGGAAAGAATATCCAATTATTATCCAACAATATCTTGTTGATAGAAAAGATAAAGATAGTTTAAGTAAAATATTTGTTAGATCTAGTACAACTGGAGAGTTAATATCACTATCAAACCTAGTTGATTTAAAAGAAGAAGGATCTGCAAAAGTATTAGCAAGATATGACAGGCAAAGAGCTGTAACAATTTCTGCAAATGTAAATGAAAATTATTCTCTGTTTGAGGCAATTGAATATCTAGAAAATATTATGTCAGAAGTTGCGCCTACCAACCAAATTACTTGGAAAGGTGAGTCTGAAGAGATCAAAGAAACTACTAATGAACTTTATATAATTTTTGCACTTGGTTTACTCACTGCATATTTGGTGATGGCTGCAACATTTAACTCTTTTGTCCACCCATTTATAATTATGCTTACAGTTCCATTGGCTGTTTTTGGTGGTTTAGTTTTTATTCTATTTTTAAACAGCTCAATAAATATTTTTTCTCAAATTGCTCTTGTAATTTTAATTGGTATTTCAACTAAAAATAGTATTTTAATTGTAGATTATGCCAATCAAATAAGAACGACTGGTAAAGATTTGGTTAGCTCAGTAAAAGAAGCATCTAGCTTAAGATTTAGACCAATTATGATGACATCTATAAGTACCATGATAGCAATGATGCCTTTAGTGATAGGAAATATTGGACCAGGTGCTGGTGAAGCATCTAGGCTAGCTGTTGGAGCAACTATTCTCGGAGGAATGATAATTTCTACTTTCTTTACATTATATGTAACACCAACAATGTACTTAGCGCTTGCTAAAAATAGTCAAAGAATAGACTCGGTTGATTTAGAGCTTAAAAAACAACTATCTAAAAAATAATATATTTATTTCTACTCAGTGAGGTACTGCATTCTTTTAGTTGATTTTTATAAACATTAGATTGTTTCTCAACTCTTTTTGCTAAATTAATTATTTTTTTATTTTTTTTATAATGTTTATAATTTCCCCATCCCTCATGATAAGCAACATATTGTTTAAAAGCATCAGTTTTAGATATATTTAAGATAGAACTAGATTTACTAGTATACCACCCAATAAAATCAACACTATCCTTGAACCTAGTTCTAACTGCGAGCTTATTTCCAGTCTCTTTTTTATATTGTTCCCAGGTTCCATTAATTGCTTGAGAATATCCAAATGAACTTGAAGGCCTTTTATAAGGGATTACTTTAAAAAGTTTTTGCCTAGGCGGTTTTGCAAGCCAATCAAAATCTGACTCCATTTTAATGATGGCTAGCTGCAAATAAACAGGGGTTCCCCATTTTTTTTCTGATTTATTTGCATGTTTAAACCATAAATATCTTTCATTAAATATAGAACAGCTATTTGAAGTATTTTTAGGAACTGAAGAGCAGCCTGAAATTAGAATAACTAAAATAAATAAATAATTAATTCTTAAAATTTTCATTTTTTTTAAAAAAGTAAAATATAATTATTACTACAATCACACCTACAAGATTTCCAAATAAATCGGTAAATTGAAAACTTCTCTCTGGTATAAAGTTATGTAATATTTCGAGGATTATGGACAAAAATATCAAATAAATACTTAAAAATTTTAATTGTTCAATTTTTTTAAAAGTAAAAAAGCCAACAAAAGAAAGAATTAAAAAAGCATAAACATGATTAGATGAGATTATAAGATCTGGGGTAATTTGTGGTTGTAAACTTACATCATTATACAAATACCAACCTAGGATACTTCCTGGAAACAAATATAAAATGATTAAAATAAAATTGCATAAGTAAAAAAAAAATTTATATTTTGAAAAATAATTGATCATTAAGAATAGTTTTATTTATCAAATTGGTCTAAAAAGATAAACAAATGAGTTATTTAGTTTTAGTAAGACATGGCCAAAGTATTTGGAATCTTGAAAAAAAATTCACAGGCTGGGTAGATGTAGATTTAACTGAAAATGGTAAGTTAGAGGCTAAAAAAGCTGGTGAACTAATAAAAATAAAGAATATAAATATTGATATTTGTTATTCATCTTTTCAATTAAGAGCAAAAAATACCTTAAAATTAATAAAACAAGTATTGCAGAATATAAAAGTTTCAAAAGAAGCCTGGGAATTAAATGAGCGGCATTATGGGGCTCTCACAGGTCTAAATAAAGATGAAATGAAAATTAAACTTGGTGAAGAAAAAGTTCATCAATTTAGACGTTCGTGGGATTTACGACCAGACCCATTAGATAAAAATAACCCTTACCATCCTATTAATATTGATGCCTATAAAGAAATACCTATAAATAAAATTCCTGACACAGAATCTCTTAAAGATACTTATGAAAGAGTATTAGAGTTTTATAAACGAGAAATAGAAAAAGAAATTTCTAATAATAATTTTTTAATTTCTGCACATGGAAATTCGATTAGAGCATTATGTAAATATTTATTTAAATTAGATGAAAATGAAATATCTAAATTAGAGATCCCAACTGGAAATCCATTATTAATAAATTTAGATGAAAAGAAAAAAATTACTGATTGCAAATATTTAGATAGTGAAAGAGCTAAAGATCTTGTAGTTTTTTAAAAGTTTCAAGATCTGATAAATGATAAAACTCAGTATTGGTCTCAAATCCATGCAGTTCTTTTTTTTCAATTAGATCATTCCATACATTTGTTATTGAAAAAATTTTATCCTTATAATCAAACAGAAGTTTTTTATTCATAATTTGACACCCTGTATAAATAAATTTCCTATCATTATTTTTTAGAATTAAATTTTCTTTAAGATCAAAATCACCAGTCAAATTTTTATCAAAACTTAATTCCTTTTTTACTAATAAAAGGATATTTTTTAGTTTTTTAGAAAAATACATCTTTTCCATTTTAATAATTTCATCAGAATAATTTTTTTTCCATATTGTGTCTGGGTTAAATATTAAAACATTATCCTCATTCGTATTTTTCATCATATTGCTTATGCCACCACCTGTATCAAGAATACTCTCTCCATCTTCAACAATTATGATTTTTGATTTAAATTTTTTATAATTTATAAAGTTATGAATTTGATCTTTTAAATAAAAAGTATTGAGAATAATTTGTTGTATACCCAAACTTTCAATTAGATTAATGCAAGTTTCAAGCACAGTAATATTGTTAAATTTAATCAAAGGTTTGGGGATATCTAGTGTTAGCGGATTTAGTCTTTTTCCAAATCCTGCACATAAAATAAATGCTGTATTAATTCTCATTTTATTTAGTTATAAATTTAGGAAAATTATGTGCTAATAACAACTTCAAATTATTTAGGTCTTTATTTTTACGCATCCTACTATCGATCATCTTCCAAGCATATGGAATAAGCTTTAAATATTTTCTTTTCTTATCTCTTTCTGCCAGTCTCATGAATATTCCAATAATTTTCAAATTTCGAAGAACTGATAAAATATCAAAATCATTTTTAAATTTATTTACATCAATTTTCTTATTAGTGTTTAAATAATATTTAAATACTTTGTTTTTTAATGAATTAGATGTTTTGTATCTCACATCATCAATTAAAGACGCTAAATCATAGGCTTTGTTTCCAATAAGAGCATCTTGATTATCAATTAATCCAATTTGATTTTTAGAGTTTATGATTAAGTTTGAAACATGAAAATCTCTATGAACAAAAGTATCATTTTTAAAATTTAGTTTTGATAATAATAGCTTAATTTCTTTTTTAAATTTACTATTGAATATATTGATTTTTTTTTTATCTAATTTTTTTTTAACATACCAATAACTAAATAACTTTGCCTCATCTAATATGATCTTACTTTTATAATATTTAATTAGGTAAAATTTGTTTCTAAAATCTTTAATTTTTTTGTCTTTAACTAATTGAATTTTATTTAAAATATTAATTACTTTTTTAAATATAAAATATTCATTTTTTTTATTTTTTGAAAATATTTGAAAAATTGTTTCATTTCCCAAATCTTGTATTTCAATATAATTCTTTTTATAATTTTGACTTAATAGTTTAGGGGCAACTATATTATTTTTAATTAAAATTTTATTAATTGAGTCATAAATTAATAAATTTTTAATTTTTTCTTTGTTTGCAAATACTATAATTGAATTTTTTTTGATATTTCTATAAAATTTTCTAAAAGATGCATCGCCTTTAATTGCCTTAAAATCTTTTGAAAGTTTCATATTTAAGAATTAATCTAAACCATCAATTTTAACAGATCTATTATTTAATTCATTTTCATAGTTAAATATTAAATCTATAGTTTTCTTAAAGTTTGCTTTGTTAATTAATTCAGGCCATTCAATGAGTGTTATTGTATTTTCATTTTTATCGAAAAGATCTAAATTTTTAATTTCAGACTCATCTTTTAATCTAAATAAATCATAGTGTTTAATCACCAAATTATTTACCTCATACTCATTAAGTAAGTTAAACGTTGGACTTGTTATCTCTGTAGTTTGTAATTTTTTTTTTATTTGAAATTGATTGATCAAATATTTTACAAAAGTAGTCTTACCCACCCCCATTTCTCCATATAAAAAAATTACCTCATCCCCTGTTAAATAATTAGAAAAATTCTTAGCTAATTCTTTAGTCGTCTCTTCCGAGGATATATCTATTATGCTATTTTTAATAGCGATAGGCATTTGGTTTGAATGGACCTTCAGTCCCAACACTTATATAATCTGCTTGTTCTTTGGATAATTTAGTAAGTTTAGCACCAACTTTTTTTAAATGAAGAGTTGCCACTTTTTCATCAAGATGTTTAGGAAGTACATAAACTTTATTTTCATAATTTTTATAATTATTCCAAAGCTCAATTTGTGCAATTACTTGATTTGTAAATGAAGCACTCATAACAAAACTTGGATGTCCAGTTGCGCAACCTAAATTAACCAATCTTCCCTCTGCTAGTAGAATAATTCTTTTTTTACTTGGCAATTCTATTTCATGAACTTGTGGTTTAACTTCACTCCATTTGTAATTTTTAAGAGCATCAACTTGAATTTCATTATCAAAGTGACCTATATTACATAAAATTGCTCTATCTTTCATATCTCTCATATGATCGGCAGTGACAATATCTTTGTTGCCCGTAGCTGTTACAACGATATCAGCTCTACTAATAGCTTCTTCCATTAAAACAACTTCATATCCCTCCATTGCAGCTTGTAACGCGCATATTGGATCTGCTTCAGTAACTAAAACTCTTGCCCCACTTTGTCTTAGTGATGCTGCGCTTCCTTTACCTACATCTCCAAAGCCAGCTACAATTGCAATTTTTCCTGACATCATTACATCTGTTGCTCTTCTAATTCCGTCAACTAAACTTTCTCTACAACCATATAAATTATCAAATTTTGATTTAGTAACAGAGTCATTAACGTTAATTGCAGGCACTAAAAGAGAGCTATCTTTTTCCATCTTATTTAAAGCTTTTATTCCAGTAGTAGTTTCTTCTGAAACTCCTTTTATATCTTCCATTAAATCTTTATATTCATTATGCATAATTGCAGTTAAATCACCGCCATCATCTAAAAGCATATTTGGCTTCCAATCAGGTTTTCCAACAATCGTTTGTTTAATGCACCAAAGATATTCTTCCTCTGTCTCACCTTTCCATGCATAAACAGGTATTCCAGCTTTTGCGATTGCAGCAGCTGCATGATCCTGAGTTGAAAATATGTTGCATGAAGACCATCTAACCTCAGCACCTAAAGCAACCAATGTTTCTATTAATACGGCTGTTTGAATAGTCATATGCAAACAACCAATAATTCTTGCACCTTTTAAAGGTTTGGTGTCTGAGTACTCTTCTCTTAATGCCATTAATCCTGGCATTTCACTTTCAGCTATCGAAATCTCTTTTCTACCAAATTCAGCTGATGATATATCTTTGACTTTATAATCTTCCATGAAAAAGTCTTATACAGTTAACGAAGGACAAATCAAGCTATTATGATTGGACGTTTGGAAATCTTATTTCTATAATTGCACCATCTCTATCTAATCGATTTGATGCTATAATTTCACCATCATGAAGATCAACTAAATTTTTCACAATATTTAATCCAAGACCTGAGTGCTCTCCAAATTTATCAGGTCTATTGCTATAAAACCTTTTGAATATTTTTGAAGTATCTTTCTCTTTAAATCCTTGTCCATCATCAACAATCTTTACCAAAATTTTTTTATCTACAGTATTTGATATATTAACACCAATATTTCCACCTTCTTTACAAAATGAAATTGAATTATCTAATAGGTTGGCAATTATTTGTTCAATTCTGTTCTCAATACCATTAATAATATATTTTTTATTACCGTCATTTTCATAATTGATTTTGATATTTTTTTTAACCTCTTGGATATTATTATAATCTTCGACAACAGATTGAATAATTGACTCTATATTGATTTTTTTCATTTCTTCTTTGCTAAGAGCCACTTCATCTTTTAGCATCTGAGAATAATCAGTTATTAGTCTTTCAATTCTCAAAACATCATGGCTAAGAATATTTAGTAATTTCAATCTTTGCTCTGAATTATTAGAATCTTGAAGTATCTCTGAAGCACTTTTAAGAGATGCCAAAGGGTTTCTTATTTCATGAACTAGATCTGTAGAAAAATTCTCAGCATGAGCAACTCTTTTTTGAAGTTCAATTGTCATATCGTCCAGTGAATTTGATAAAAGTCCCAATTCATCATTACGACTTTTTAAACTCTCAATATTTGTTTTGATTTGACTTTTATCTTTAATAACTTTTGTATAGCTTACAAGATTTTGAATTGGTTTAATAAAATATCTGCTCAAAACAAAAGAGAAGATTAAAATCACAAAACCAACTGCAATTGCAGTTCTTAAAACAAAAGCTTTCCTCTCATCAGTGGCTATTTTTATATCATTAGCATTTTCTGTAATAGCAATGTATCCAATATTTGAATTATCTTTAATTACATTTTTTATTGTAATTAATCTAAATTGATTAAAACCTTCCTGTATGAATGTATATGAATTTCCGTAAGCATTAGAATTTATATATTTTTTCAAAATATCTTTAAAAGATAAATTTTTATTTTCAGTTACATTAATATTTTCATTTTTACTTTTTTTAGTATTTTCATTATCATTTAAACTTTCAAATTCAATTTCATTTAATCTTGTGGAAAAAGATCTTGGATCAAGATCTAAAGTATCTGTATCACCTACAATATTAAAATCATTATCAAAAAATATTACTCTATCCAAGTTTTGAAAAATGAATCTAGTTGAAAATAAAAACTTTCTAATATCATCAACATCAAATTTAACATCCAATCTTATAAGAGTAATAATTGTATTATCTATTACATTTAAATGTTTTGCTGATTTCTTTTTAATTAGATTGGGTTGAACATTATTTAGATAAACAAAAGTGTATAAGCTAATAATTGTAAAGATTATAAAATTTATAAATAAAAATTTTTTTAATATAGATAGACTTTTTAAGTATTTACTAAACATTAGCTAACATTCCATCTATATCCACTACCATATCTAGTTTCAATAGCTGAAAAATCAGGGTCCACTTTTTTAAATTTTTTACGAATTCTTTTAACATGACTATCGATAGTTCTATCCTCGATATCAGTATCTTCTCTATAAGCAATATCCATTAATTGAGCTCGTTCTTTAATAATTCCTGGTCTTTTTGCCAACTCTTTAACAATTAAAAATTCTGTTGTAGTCAGTTTATCTGGAAGCTGTTTATTATTCCACTCACATTCGAGTTGGGATGGATCTAGTTTTAGTCTTCCGTGAGAAATTAAACTTTTATTTTCCTCTAAAATATTATTAGAGTCTTTTTTTCTCAGCTGAACTCTAATTCTTTCAATCAATACTTTAATTGAAAAACCTCCAGATTTTTTTACAAAATCATCGGCTCCTAGTTTCAATCCTAACAATTCGTCAATCTCATCATCTTTAGATGTCAAAAAAATTACTGGTAATGAAGTTTTTTTTCTAAGTTTTTTGAGTAACTCCTCACCATCCATTTTAGGCATTTTTATATCAACCACTGCCAGATCAGGAGGCATTCTAGTTAGACCAATTAATGCACTTTCACCATCAATATAAGTTTGAACTTTAAAGCCTTCTTTCTCTAAAGCAATACTCAAGCTCGTTAGAATATTTCTATCATCATCTATTAAAGCTATAGTTTGTTTGTGCATTTCTTATATAAAAATACTAAATTGTTCTAAATTGGGCAATTAAATTAAATTAATGAAGCATTCCCCAATTATCACCAACATTAACATCAACAGTTAATGGGGTTGAAAATGAATGATAGTCACTTTGAGCAACACTAGTCATTTCTTCTTTTATTAATTTGACCATACTTTTTTCATCTTTTTTTGGTACCTCAAATATTAATTCATCATGAATTTGTAAAAGCATTTTAGATTTATTATTTTTTTGTTCTAATAATTTTTTATCTAATCTAATCATAGCCAAACGCATAATTTCTGACGCAGACCCTTGTATAGGAGCATTAATTGCAGCTCGCTCTTGAAAATTTCTAACATTAAAATTTTTATCATTAATTCCATTGAAATGAGATCTTCTACCAAAAATGTTATTAACGTAACCACTTTTTCTACAAAACTTAATTGTACTATCCATATAAACCTTTATTTCAGGAAATTTTGCAAAGTATGCGTCTAGAAATTCTTCAGCTTCATAATTTGAAACATTAATCTGTTTTGCTAAACCGTACTGTGAAATTCCATAAATAATTCCAAAATTAATTGCTTTAGCTTTTCTTCGATGATCTTGATTTACTTTGCTAATATCAATATTAAAAATCTGACTAGCTGTTAAAGAATGAATATCCTCATTATTTTTAAAGGCTTTCTTAAGCTCTTTAACACCTGCAAGATCTGCTAAAATTCTCATCTCAATTTGATTATAATCTGCTGAAATTAATAAATGATCTTTTTTTGCAGCAAAAGCTTTTCTTATATCTTTTCCATCCTCTGATTTTATTGGAATATTTTGTAAATTCGGATCACTAGATGCTAATCTGCCAGTTGTAGTAGCTGCCAGCAAAAATGAGGTGTGCACTCTTTTTGTTGATGAATTAATGTGTTCTGGCAAAGAATCTGAGTAAGTATTTTTAAGTTTTGACACTTGCCTCCAGTCTAGAATTAATTGTGGAAATTCGTGCCCTTTAAAAGCTAAATCTTCTAAAACACTTGCGCTTGTAGCAAAGCTTCCTTTTTTAGTCTTTTTTAGACCTGCTATCTTAAGTTCATTATAAATTATCTCACCTAGTTGCTTTGGAGAGGCAATATTAAATTTTTTTTTTGAAATTTTAAAAACTTTTTTTTCTAAGTTATTTATTTTTTTTTCAAATTTTAAAGATAGTGATTTTAAAAATTTACTATCAACTTCAATTCCTTCCATTTCCATAAAAGCAAGTATCTTAATTAATGGTTTTTCGAATATTTCATAAATATTAATCATTTTTTCTAGCTTTAAATTTTTTATAAATTTTTTGTATAACCTAAAAGTAATATCTGCGTCTTCAGCAGCATAATCTTTAGCTTTATCAATCTCTACATCACTAAAATTTATCTCTTTCTTTCCTGTTCCGACAATTTCTTTAAAAGAGATTGTTTTATGACCTAAGTGAATTTCTGATAGAGTATCCATATTGTGTCTATTTTTTCCTGCATCCAACACATATGACATAAGCATTGTATCTTCCATTGATGAAATTGTTATGCCTTGTCTGTACAAAACTATAAAATCAAATTTAATATTTTGACCAATCTTTTTAACACTTGGATCCTCTAACAAAGGTTTTATTTTTTTTATGACAATATTTTTATCAATACATTTTGATGATTTATGCCCTATTGGTATATAACAAGCTTTTCCAATTTTTGAACACAGGGAAACACCCACTAAGTCTGCCTGATGTGGATCTAGAGAATTTGTTTCTGTGTCTACAGCAATCTCTCCTACTTCTTCAGCCTCTTTTATCCATTCATCTATTTCATCAGGATTTTTAATTAAATAATAATTCTTACTGTTGATTGCTTGTTGCTTAACTAGAGCTTCTTTTTCACTTTGCTTATTTAATAATTTTGGTTCCCCGTATGCAGAAATGACGGAACTCAAAAGCCGATTAAATTCCATTTCTCTTAAAAATGCATAAAGTTTATCTTTATCTATTTCTTTTAGTTTAAACTCTCCCAATTCTCTATTGGTTGGAGCATCTTTCATTAAAGTCACAAGCTGTTTACTAATCAATGCTTTATCTTTATTTTCAATTAACGTTTCTCTTCTTTTGTTTTGTTTAATTTCACCTGCTGACTTTAAAAGCTTTTCTAAAGTTCCATATTTATTAATTAGTTCTGCAGCTGTTTTAACTCCTATACCTGGAACTCCAGGAACATTATCGCTACTATCTCCTGCTAAAGATTGAACATCAATCACTTTTGAAGCGTCAACTCCAAACTTTGTAATAATATCTTCTTCTGAAATGAATTTATTTTTCATAGGGTCAAATATACGAACCCCTTTTTCATACAATTGCATCAGATCCTTATCTGATGAAACAATTGTAACTTTAGCACCTATCTTTAATATTTTTTCGACATAAGTAGCAATTAAATCATCTGCTTCATAATTAGGTAAATCAACTGATGGTAAATTAAAAGCTAGTACTGACTTTCTGATATAATCAAATTGAGGAGCTAAGTCATCAGGTGCTTCTGAACGATTGGCCTTATAGTCACTGTAAATATCATTTCTAAATGTCTTTCTTGCTGAGTCAAAAATTACTGCAAAATGAGTTGGTTTTTGTAAATTTTGATCTGACTTTGAATCTTCTAGTAACTTAAATAGCATACTACAAAATCCACTTACTGCTCCTGTTGGTAATCCATCACTCTTTCTAGTTAACGGTGGTAGTGCATAATAAGCTCTAAAAATATATCCTGAGCCATCAATTAGGTAAAAATGATCTGTTTTTTTAATTTTATCCATTAAAATATCATTAAATATTACAGTCGTATTAAAATCTGTATATAAAAAAATTTATTTTTTTAAGTTCTTTAATTATACCTAGATTATTTATAACTTTGATAGTATGATTTAGTTATGGAGCTGACTAAAAATATATTACACACAAAATTAATAAAATCAGCTCTAGCAATAATACTTGGATCAATTGCACTAACTATATCAGCTAAAATAAAAATACCTTTTTATCCAGTTCCAATGACAATGCAAACATTTGTAGTTTTGTTTTTAGGTATTAGTCTTGGATATAAAATAGGTCTTGCAAGTATAGGTTTATATTTGTTTGAGGGAATTTTAGGTTTACCTGTTTTTTCAAATTCTCCTGAAAAAGGTGTTGGGTTAGTTTACTTTACAGGTCCAACTATGGGTTATTTGATAGGTTTTTTAACAGCAGGATATTTAGCTGCTAAAATTAGTAATAAAAATAATTTTTTAATGGTTTTAGTTAAACTTATAGTAGCAACCTCAACTATTTATATATTAGGATTATTGTGGTTAGGAACTCTTATTGGGTGGGATAAACCAATTATAGCTTTAGGTGCACAACCATTTCTATTAGCAGAAGTTTTTAAAGTTGTGCTTTTAGCCTTGTTAACGAAACAAATTTTAAAAATTAGAAATATTATCTAGGTGATCTTTTAGAAAGGATTCTTTGAAGAGTTCTTCTGTGCATTTTCAATCTTCTTGCAGTTTCTGAAACATTTCTATTACATAGCTCAAATACTCTATGGATATGCTCCCATTTCACTCTATCTGCAGACATTGGATTTTCTGGAGGAGCTGCTTTTTTTGCAGGATCTGCAAGTAAAGCTTTTTCAACATCTTCTGCGTCAGCAGGTTTAGCAAGGTAATCTATAGCACCTTCTTTAATAGCCGCAACAGCAGTTGGAATGTTTCCATAACCTGTTAACATAATTATTCTACTCTCACTATTTGTAGTTTGAATTTCTTTTACAACCTCTAGTCCGTTACCATCTCCAAGTCTTAGATCTACCACTGCAAATCCAGGTTTCATTGCTTTAACAGTCTCTACACCTTTTTTCACACTCTCTGCTTGAGTAACTTCGAAACCTTTTTTTTCCATCGCTCTAGCCAATCTTTCTCTAAATGGATTATCGTCATCAACTATAAGTAGAGATTTGTTCTCAAAATCGTTAATATTTTTAAGGATTACTTGTTCTTTCATAAGTACAATATGGTGATTAGTTCATATAATTCAATACCTATTATTTGCTTTACTTTATTAATCTATGGGCTTAATAGGAAGAAATTTTAAAGTTTTTTAGCAATAAAAAGCTTTTTTTTATTAAATTTTTTTTGGAGGCATTTCTAATGCAAAAATTTAAATCAGTTGAACAAATTATAAATCAACTGAAACCTGAAAAACCGATTTATTGTATAAGAAAGAATTCTATTCGATCTGCAGTTAAATATTTCAACAAAAATTTTCCTGGCAAAATCTTATATGCTGTTAAAACAAATCCACATCCTGCTGTAATTCAAACAATTATAGATAGTGGTGTAGAACAATTTGATGTTGCTTCCATAGAAGAAATTAAAAGTATCAGAAATTTTAGCAAAACAGCAAAATGTTCTTACATGCACACAGTTAAAAGTAGAGAAAGTATTAAAGAGGCTTATTTTAATTTTGGAGTTAAAACATTCTCACTAGATACAAAGGATGAATTGATAAAAATAATTGAAAGCACAAATAAAGCAAAAGATTTAGAATTATTTGTAAGAGTTGCTGTTTCTAACGAGCATGCCGAAATCGATTTATCAAAAAAATTTGGCGCATTAAACTCAGAGGCAGCAGGATTATTAAGACTGGTGAAACAACATGCTAAAAAAATTGGACTAAGTTTTCATGTTGGTTCACAATGCATGCATCCAATTTCATACTCAAAAGGAATTAATGAAATTGGAAATATAATTAAAAAAACAAAAATATTACCTGATTACATTAATGTTGGTGGAGGATTCCCAACAATTTATCCTGACTTAATACCTCAATCTATGGACAGCTATTTTAATGAAATAAAAAAAGGATTTGAAAACTTAAAGCTTGAGAAGTTACCTGAAATTATTTGTGAACCAGGAAGAGCATTAGTGGCAGAAAGTGGCTCTACAATTGTAAGAGTAAATCTAAGAAAAAAACAAAAACTTTATATTAATGATGGTACTTACGGAACTCTGTTTGATGCAGGAACACCTAATATAGTTTTTCCATCAAAAATGCTTAAAGACAATACAAATAAAATAATATCAAAAAAATTAACTGCTTTCGATTTTTTTGGACCAACATGCGATAGCATGGATTATATGAAAGGTCCTTTTCTTCTACCTAATAATATTATGGAAAATGATTATATTGAGCTTGGCCAACTAGGTGCTTATGGTTTAACATTTAGAACTCAATTTAATGGCTATTACTCGGATGAAATATTTGAAGTTGAAGATAAACCAATCATGACAATGTACGAAAAAGACGTTAACAAAGCTACTTTGGTTGCTTAATGTCAGATCATAAAAACACAGCTCATAATAGTAAAAAAGACTTCTTAAAAAATCCTGTTGAACATATCGATATCACATCCTTCGACTCTCGAAAAATAATCTCTTCAATGGAAAAAATGTCCTTTGTTTCAAGAGAAACAGCTAATGCTGCAAATATTTATAACGACATGTTAAAAGATAAAGATTGTACAATATTTTTAACTCTAGCTGGATCAACATCAGCTGCTGGATGCATGAATATTTATAAAGATTTAGTCAAATACAATATGGTAGATGCAATTGTTGCAACTGGAGCTTCTATAGTTGATATGGATTTTTTTGAAGCACTTGGATTTAAACATTATCAAGGTTCACAATTTCAAGATGATACTGAACTTAGAAATAATTATATAGACAGAATATATGATACTTACATTGATGAAGAAGAGCTTCAAATGTGTGATAAAATTATTTGCGATATTGCTGATAGTTTAGAACCAAGAAGTTATACATCTAGAGAATTTATTTATGAAATGGGAAAATATTTAAAGAAAAATTCAAAAAAGAAAGACTCTTTAATTGAAACAGCATTTGATAACAATGTACCAATTTTTTGTCCAGCATTTACAGATTCTAGTGCTGGTTTCGGTTTAGTAATTCATCAAGAAAAAAATCCAAAACAACACATGACTATAGACTCTGTAAGGGAATTTAGAGAACTAACAGAAATTAAAATTAAATCTAAAGGGTCAGGTCTATTTATGATTGGTGGAGGTGTGCCAAAAAATTTTATACAAGACACTGTGATTTGTGCTGAATTATTAGGTAAAGAAGTTGATATGCATAAATATGCAGTTCAAATTACGGTGGCTGACTCAAGAGATGGCGCTTGTAGTAGCTCAACTTTAAAGGAAGCAAGCTCTTGGGGTAAAGTTGATATAACAAAAGAACAGATGGTATTTGCAGAAGCAACAAGTGTATTACCTTTGATCGCAAGTGATGCTTATCATAAAGGTGAGTGGAAAAATAGAGATAGAAAAAACTTCACAAAAATTTTTGAGTAAAAATTGAAATATCTTTCAAATAAAAATGGATTTCTTGGGATTGACAATAAAGTTGATTTCAAAGAAAAAGTTGTGGTAGTACCTTTTGGACTTGAAAAAACTGTCAGTTATGGTGGGGGAACTAAAAATGGACCCAAGGAAATTATTAAAGCCTCTCATCAAGTAGAGCTATACGATGAAGAATTAAACTGTGAACCATACAAAAAAATAGGTATCAAAACTTTAAGACCTTTTAAGATAGATAAAGATATTAGAAAGGCTCTTTCCAAAATGTCTAAAATTAATAAGGAAATTTTAGATAAAAAACTTTTTCCCATGACCTTTGGTGGTGAGCACTCAATTACTCCAGGATGCATTGCTCCCTTTGTAAAAAAATACAAAGATATTTGTCTTCTACACTTTGATGCTCATGCTGATCTTCGAGAAAGCTATAATGGAGAAAAATTTTCACATGCTTCAGCAATAAAAAGATGTTTGGATTTCCCAAATGTTTCATTAATTTCTTTTGGTATAAGAAATATTTCTGAAAGTGAGATTCCATTTTTAAAGAAAAACTCATCAAGAATTAATATTTTTTGGGCGAAAGATAAGAGTAAATGGAATTTAAATAAATTTAAGAAATTAATAAAGAATAAAACAGTTTATCTTACATTTGATGTTGATGGCTTAGACTCGAGTATTATGCCTGCAACTGGAACCCCTGAACCAGGTGGATTATTGTGGGATGAAACTTTAAATATTATTAGAATTGCAGCGAAAAATTCAAAAATTGTTGGTGCTGATATTAATGAATTGTCTCCAATAAAAGGTTTTAATTCTTACAACTTTCTCGTAGCAAAGTTAGCTTACAAAATTTTATCTTATAAGTTTTTGTACTAAATTAAATAGGTTTACTAATTTTAAGTAAAATTTTAAAAGGTATCAACATTAGTAAAGATACAAAAAATTTTACTGCTAAATCACCTAATGATAATGTTATCCAAGGAACTCCTGTTGCATAAAATGATATTGAAAAAAATAAAAAAGTATCAACTGTTGAACCAATAAAAGATGAAGTTAAAGGCGCTATAAACCATTCCTTTTTTCTTAAACGATCAAAAATTTGAATATCTAGTAGTTGTGCTGTGATAAAAGCAACTCCAGATCCAATTGCTATTCTTATTGAGATTAAATCTGCAAAATCAGTTGAGAATAAAAGAGTAAAGATTATTCCTATAAAAAATCCTATATATACGATTTTTTTCGCTACAAATTTACCATAAAATCTATTTGCTAAATCTGTGATTAAAAAAGCTACAGGATAACTAAAGGCTCCGTAAGTAAGAATTTCACTTAAGCCATAATAATTTATTGGAAATTGTACGAGATAATTAGATGATAAAACAACTACTCCCATCAAAATTGATAGAGTAATAAATAGTTTGTTCATTAAGCAGATTTAGCTGCAGGCTTTTTCTTAAATGGAGATTTTATAAGTATACTTTTTTTTAATTTCTTTAATCTAGGTGATAAATTTTTATTTTTAACAGCTTTAAGAAATTCATCAAAGCTACCTTTTTTATCAACAGATCTAACACCAGAATTACTCACTGTTAATTTAAGGCTTCTCTTCATTAATTCACTTGTGAATTTTACTTTTTTTAGATTTGGTAAAAATCTTCTTTTAGTCTTGTTGTTAGCATGACTTACATTATGACCCTTCATTGGGATTTTGCCGGTTAATTCACATTTTTTTGACATAATAATAGTGCCTATATAAGGGGAGATGCGTAAAGCGTCAAGTTTAATACATTTAAGATAGAGTTTTATTTCCTACGATTTCAGTATAATTTTTAACACCATCTCTAATTAATAATTCTTTTAGGTCCTTTTTAATAATTCCAGCAATATTTGGGCCATTGAAAACCATTCCTGTATAGAGCTGAATAAAATCTGCTCCAGCTATAAATTTATCATAAGCAGATTGACCTGAGTCAACTCCACCAACACCTATTATTTTAATTTTACCTTTTAATAATTTGTAAAATTTATTTATCAAAAGATTTGATTTTTCCTCAATTGGTTTTCCCGACAAACCTCCTTTTTGATGTCTTTGAATATTGCTAAGTTTATCTCTTGTGGCTTCTGAAGTGTTTGAAACAATTATTGCTTTTATTTCATGTTCTAAAAGAATTTCAGTAATTTGACTCACCTGATCTTCACTGATGTCTGGTGAAACTTTAACAGCAATAGGAACATTTGATTTTAAATTTTTTCTTTCTGTCATAATAGATTTGAGCAAGTCTTGTAATTTATTGCCTTCATGAAATGTTCTTAAATTTTCAGTGTTCGGTGATGAAATATTAATTGTGATATAATCAGCTTCATCATAAAATTTTTTTAATCCAATTAGATAATCATTTAATCTATTACTAGAGTCCTTATTTGGACCAATATTAATACCTAATAATCCTAATTTTTTGTTTCGCTTAATACGTTCTTTTACGATTTCAGCACCATGATTATTAAAACCTAGTCTATTAATCAACGCTTCGTCCTCTACCAATCTAAACACTCTTGGCTTAGGATTGCCATATTGTTTTAAAGGGGTAATTGTTCCAACTTCAACAAACCCAAATCCTAATTTAAATAATGGATTATATACCTCGGCATTTTTATCAAAACCAGCTGCCATTCCGATCGGGTTATCTAAATCTTTTTCAAAAATTGTTGTTTGAAAAATAGGATCATTTTTATTTTCATCAAATACGTTTGGAATTAAATTAAATTTTAATGACTTAATTGCTAGAGTGTGTGCTTTTTCTGGATCTACTTTAAATATTAAAGGTCTTATTTTAGAAAACATTATTTTAATTTATTCATTAACAGCTCTGTTGTTTCTTTTACACCAAAAAAGCTTATAAAAAATCCCATTCGAGGCCCATTTTCATCTCCAAAAACTACTTCATATATCAATTTAAACCAATCTCTTAGGTTGTCTGCATAACCATTTTCTTTTCCAGTTGAATAAATCAATGTTTGAATATCTTCTGGAGACATTTCATCTGTGCATTTTTCAAGAGTTTTAATCAAAGCTTCAAGGGCTAATTTTTCTGATTGATTTGGTGTTTTATATTTTTTCTGAGCTTTAATTACGTCATTAAAATATTTTATTGCATAACCAACTAACCCATCAAAAATTGGAAAATTTGTTTCAGAAATATCTGATTTATATTTTTTAACAAACTTCCATAACAAGTCCTTACTGTCAGCATTGCTCGTTTCGACTAAATTCAACAACATTGAAAATGTCATAATCATCTCTTCTTTTGGAATATTTCCATTGTGGACATGCCAAACGGGATTCATTAATAATTGAAGTTCATTTTGTTTTTTTGACTTTTCAATACAGTCTAAATACTCATCAACAGCCTTAGGAACTATTTCTTTGTATAGTTTTTTTGCTCTTTTTGGATTTTGATACATATACAAAGATAAACTTTCTGGTGAAGCATATTCCAGCCATTGATCAATTGTAATACCATTACCTTTTGATTTTGAAATTTTTTCACCCTTATCATCTAAAAATAGCTCATAAGCAAAGCCAGACGGGTTTTTCTTTCCTAATAAATTTATTATTTTTGTAGATAAAATTGCACTTTCTATCAAATCTTTTCCATACATCTCAAAATCAACATCTAAAGCATACCACCTCATTGCCCAATCAACTTTCCATTGTAATTTACAATTTCCATCTAAAATATTTGCCTCTAATTTTTTTCCTTTATTTTCAAAAATAATTTTAGATTTTTCTTTATCAATTTCAATAACAGGAATTTCTAAAACATGTCCGGTCTCAGGGCAAATAGGCAAAAAAGGACTGTATGTTTGCTGACGCTCTTTACCTAATGTGGGAATTATAATATTCATAATCCCTTCGTAATTTTCTAAAATAATTTTAAGTGTTGGATTAAAAAATCCACTTTTATAAAGTGACGTAGAACTTTGAAAATTATAATCAAATTTAAAACTATCTAAAAAATTTTTTAACATTTCATTATTATGCTCACCAAAACTTTCAAATTTTTCAAACGGATCAGGAACTTGCGTTAATGGCTTATGAAGATTATTTTTCAATAATTCTTGATTTGGGATATTATCAGGTACTTTTCGTAAACCATCCATATCGTCAGAAAATGTTATTATTTCAGTTGGAAAATCAGATAATTGTTTAAGGGCATTTACCATCATTGATGTTCTTGCAACCTCTCCAAAAGTTCCTATATGTGGAAGTCCACTAGGACCATAACCTGTTTGAAGTGTAATTTTACCTTTCTTCTCAATGAAAGATTTTCTCTCTCTAAGTAATTTTTTTGCTTCAACAAAAGGCCAAGCACTTGTTTTGTCTAAATTTTCTTTTTTAATCATGAATTATGCATCTAAAAATCTTAAATCAGTGATTTTACTAATTCTTATAGAGTTGAAATTTATTTACCATAAAATAATGTTCTTTCAAAATGTCTAATTATAAAACTGTTTTTTTTACACTGGGAATTTTGCAAATAATTCTTGGGGTATCAATGTTCATACCTATTATTGTTCAATTTGCTTACTCTGAAATAGACTCTTCATTTTTTGGAGCATCAATCATTACAATAATTTTTGGAACTTTATTTTTTTTATCAAACTTAGACCACGATAAAAAATTAAATTTACAGCAAGCATTTCTCCTGACTGCACTTTCGTGGCTTAGTATAGCAATTTTTGGGTCTTTGCCATTTATATTTTCAACTATAGAACTTTCTGTAACAGATGCATTTTTTGAAAGTATGTCTGGAATTACGACCACTGGTTCAACTATTATCTCAAATCTAGAATTTACCCCGAAGGGAATTTTATTATGGAGAGCTATATTACAGTGGCTAGGTGGAATTGGTATTATTGTAATGGCCATAACTTTAATGCCAATAATGAATGTTGGTGGTATGCAATTATTTAAAATTTCAAGCAACGACTCATCAGAAAAAATACTTCCAAAATCAAAAGAAATAGCTTTAAGACTAATCTATATTTACTCAGGATTAACTATAATGTGTGCCACCACTTATTGGTTATTTGGAATGAGTAAATTTGATAGCTTAACTCATGCCATGACCACAATAGCTACAGGTGGTTTTTCAAATTATAATCAGTCTATTGGTTATTTTAATAGTATTCCTATAGAAATAGCTTCCATGATATTCATCTTATTAGGAAGTTTACCATTTATAGCTTACATCAAATTTATAAGTGGAAATAAAAAAATTTTTTTAACAGATGTACAAATCAAAACGTTTTTTAAAATTATCATAACATCAATTATATTATTGTCTGCATACTTAATATTAAATAATTATGAAAATTTTAATTTACGGTCAGTTTTTTTTAACAGTATTTCTATATTAACAGGAACTGGTTACGTGAATTCTGAATATGATAGCTGGGGGAGTTTTCCAATCACTTTATTTTTATTACTAATGTTTATAGGTGGATGTGCTGGATCAACAACTTGTGGTATTAAAATTTTTAGAATTCAAATTCTATATTCATTTATAGTAACTCAACTTAAAAAAATTATTTATCCCAAGGGTGTATTTGTGATTAAATATGATCAAAGTTCAGTTGATGATAAATTTATTGCATCAATAATTTCATTTATTTATTTTTACTTTGTGATTTTCTTTGTTCTTGCGGCTCTACTCTCTTTAACTGGTCTTGATTTTATTACTGCAATTTCAGGAGCTGCCACTTCAATTTCTAATGTTGGACCCGGATTAGGTCCAATTATTGGTCCCAATGGAGATTTTTCATCTTTACCTGATATTTCAAAATGGATTTTAACAATTGGTATGATTTTAGGTAGACTTGAGCTATTTGCAATATTAGTATTGTTCTTACCATCTTTTTGGAGAAATTAATTGTGTCTGAAAAAACAAAACAATCTTGGCTAGACTCTCTTTCGGTATATAGAGATATTCGAATGGTAAGAATTCTTCTATTGGGTGCAATTAGTGGATTTCCTTGGGTATTAATTGCAAGCAGTTTAAGTTTGTGGCTTAAAGAAGAAGGATTGAGTAGATCTACAATTGGATGGGCAGGTTTAATTTTTGGGGTATACGCCTTTAATTATTTGTGGGCACCAATCATTGATAGAATTCAAATTCCAATACTTACGAAAAAACTAGGTCATAGAAGAGGCTGGATAGTCTTGATGCAGTCAATTATTTTATTAAGCTTATTAGTTTGGAGTGTAATAAATCCTACAGAAAATTTAGCATTATTGATTACTGTTGGATTAATTATAGCTATAGCATCTGCGACTCAAGATATAACTGTCGATGCTTTAAGAATTGAACAAATAAATGAAAATGAGGGAAAATCTATGGCTGCTGGTGCAGCTATGGCCGTTGTTGGATGGTGGACAGGATATAAATTAGGAGGAGTTGTTGCTTTATTCTCAGCAGAATATTTTGAAAATCTAGGTATTAGGGATTATTGGCAAGCTACTTTTTTAATTTTAGGTGTTTTAATTATTTTAATGAATATAGGATTAATGTTTGTTCATGAACCAATAGAAACAGACAGGCAATCAAAACAAAAAGAGACTGACAAATTGATTGAAGGAAAACTTGGTTCTAGCAATATTATAACAAACTTTATTGCTTATATTACGGGAACTTTAGGTGGGCCTATTATTAGTTTTTTTAAAAAAAATGGTTATGCAATTGCTGTAGGAATTTTGGGATTTGTCTTTTTGTTTAAAATAGGTGAAGCTTTCATGGGACGAATGTCCATTGTCTTCTATAAAGAAATTGGATTTTCTAAAGGCCAAATTGCAATTTATTCGAAGGGACTTGGTTGGATAACAACAGTTGTATTTACATTATTAGGTGGAATAATGGCCATGAGAGCTGGAACAATTAAAACAATGTTCTTTGCTGGAGGACTTATGGCTTTAACAAATCTTTTATTTGCAGTTTTAGCATGGACGGGAAAATCTGAGATTTTATTTGCAGTTGCAGTAATAGCTGATGATATTACTGCTGCATTTGCAACTGTAGCATTTGTTGCATTTATATCATTATTAGTTGATAGAACGTATACGGCAACACAATATGCATTACTTGCTTCAATTGGTACCGCTGGTAGAACTACACTGGCTTCCTCTTCTGGGGCATTAGTTGATTGGTTAAATGGAGATTGGGGAACATTTTTTGTTTTAACCACTATAATGGTCATACCTTCTTTAATTTGTTTGTGGTTAATAAAAAACAAGATTAAAATTGGTGCAAAGTAATTTTTATTTCACAGGTAATTTTTCCAATATTTATAAAAAACCTTCGAGTAAATCAGAAGTAACCTCACAAATAATATATGGTGAGAAATTCAAAATTTTATCAAAAAATAAAAAATGGATTAAAATTAAAACTTTATTTGATAACTATAAAGGGTTCATAAAAAATTCTAAATATATAGAAAAAATTACCCCTAATTATAAAATCAGTAATCTCAAAGCTAGAATTTTTAAAAAACCTGGAACTGGAATAAATAGTTGGCTTCCATTTGCATCAAAATTATCTGTTTTAGAACAAAATAAGAATTATGTAAAAATTGAAAAAAATAAATGGATAAAAAAAAAAGATATTAAAAAAATAAACCATAAAGAAAACAATTTTACAAAAATATTTAAAAAATTTTTAAATGTAAAATATGTTTGGGGTGGAAAAACATTTCAAGGTATTGATTGCTCAGCTTTATTACAAATATTTTTTTGTTATAATAATTCGTTTTATCCAAGAGATACAAAAGATCAGATCAAGTACTCAAAAAAGAATTCAAAAGAAAGAAAATTCAAAAAAGGAGATATTATATTTTGGAAAGGTCATGTTGCTATGTGTTTAAATTCCAAACAACTAATTCATGCTTACGGTCCAGAAAAGAAAGTGATTGTTATGCCAATTATAAAAACAATTAATAAAATCCAAAGAAATGCAAAACTTAAAGTAAAAAAAATATCTAGAGTAAAATTTTAATTTCTTCCAAAATCAGGCGTGTCAATATCTTGTTTTAATTTAATAATTTTCGATCTTACTTTTTTAGTTTGAATAAGTTTTTTAATAATAGACTTATTATTTTTTGAATTAATATCTTTTTTAAATTGATTTAAATTTTTTATAAATAAATCAATCGCTTTAGAAATATTGTTTCTATTATTAAAAAAAATATCTCGCCACATAATTTCATTTGATGCTGCAATTCTAGAAAAATCTCTTAATCCACCAGCGCTATATTTGATTAGCCCATAACTTTGTTTTTTTTCAAAATCTTGCGCAGACTTCACCAAATTATAAGCAATTAAGTGGGGTAAATGACTAGTTATTGAAAAAATTTTATCATGTTTTTCAGGAGTCATTATAACTACTTTTGATCCAATTTTTTTCCAAAACTTAGTTAGAATATTTATATAATTTTTTTTAGTATTTTTCTCTTTTATAATTATACACCACTTATCAATAAACATATTTTCTCTACCATACTCCGGTCCACTTACCTCTGAACCAGTTATTGGGTGACTTTGAGTCCAGTGAACACCTTTCTTTAAGAATTTTTTTATAATTTTAGAAGTTTCAATTTTTGAAGAACCAATGTCAGTAATCAATGTTTTTGATGAAATAAAATTATTAATTTTTAAAATAATATCTTTGTATTCACTCATGGGAGTACAAAAAATAATTAGATCTGAATTAGTTACACCTTCTTTTAATGATTTTACAATTGTTCCAGATAACTTTAATTTTTTTATTTTACTAATATTCGATTTTGATTTTTCATAAATGAATATTTTCTTTGCTATTTTTTTTTTACTAATTCGTCTTAATAAAGATGAACCTAGTAATCCACACCCAATAATTAAAATATTTTTCATCTTTTAAATACTTGTTTAATAGTATTCATAAATTTTAAGTTTTCTTTTTTTGATCCAATAGTTAATCTTAATTTATTCTTTATATGATAACCATCTTCAGTTGATCTTAATATAATTCCCTTATTTTTAAGTTTTTCGTATAAAAATTTTGCTGAATAACTACATTTTTCAAAATTTAGTAGCAAAAAGTTTGCTGAAACTGAATTTGAATAAATATTATATGTCTCAAGAAACTTTTTAATGTTTCTGGCGTAAAATAAATTATGTTTAACTGATTTGTATATAAATGTTTTATCTTTAAGTGATTCTGCTGCAGCTAATTGAGCAATACCATTTACATTAAATGGAGGTTTTATCACATTAAGTGCGTCCACTATTTTTTTTGACCCATACCCCCAACCTACTCTCAAAGATGCTAATCCAAACATTTTAGAAAAGGTTCTTAGAATGAAAACATTATCCTTATTTTTAAATAAATCTAAACCTGATGAATAATCTTTATTTTGCATATATTCTGCATATGCATCATCGATAACTAATAAAATTTTTTTATTTAATTTTTTTCTTAGATCCAGAACCTCTTTTTTAGTTAAGTAAGTTCCTGTTGGATTATTTGGGTTCGCTATAAAAACAATTTTAGTTTTTTTTGTAATTTTTTTTAAAATTTCTTTGACCGAAACTTTAAAATTAATTTCCTTTGCAAATACAACTTTTGCACCAACAATTTTTGAGTAAATTCTATACATTAAAAAACTATATTCTGGAAGCACAACCTCATCTTTTGGATTTAAAAATAATTGACAAATTATTTGAATAACTTCATCTGAACCTGCTCCACAAATAATTTTATCTGAATTACATTTATAAGCTTTAGATATCGCTTTTCTTAAATTTTGAGATTTTCCATCTGGATATTTATCTAAAATTAGATCTTTATTTAATATAATTTTCCTAGCTTTGGGACTCATGCCTAAAGCAGACTCATTTGCAGATAACTTAATTACATTCTTAACTTTCTTAACTTTTGATTTACCAGGCTTATAAGCTTCAATATGAAATTTTTTGAAATTTGGAGTTATCATTTTTTTAATTTATGAGCTCTTTATAGATAAAATTACAAATTTTTATAGAGAATAAGAGGATTTTTTAAAAAATTGACATAATAAATAAGTTCTAGTAAAAAAATTATGCGCTGATTTAACTGAATTGCGAGCGCTTAAAAAAACCCGCTAAAATAGTTTTTTTTCTCACAATTCAAACAAGGCTTAAATTATGAATACTGAGAAGAATATAAAAACTTTAATTGTTAAAAAACCACTGAAATTAGACTGTGGTAAGACTATCAAAGATTTTCCGATTGCCTATGAAACATACGGTTCTCTTAATTCAAAAAAAGATAACGCAATATTAGTTTTTCACGCTTTAACAGGAGATCAGTTTGTAACCGGAATAAACCCTGTAACCAATAAAGAAGGATGGTGGAGTTATGCAGTTGGTCCTGATAAGGCTATTGATACAAATAAATATTTTGTTATTTGTTCCAATGTAATTGGTGGATGTATGGGGTCATATGGACCGAGTCACAAAAATCCAGATAATCAAAATATATTTGGGAAAAATTTTCCAATTATTACTATTAACGATATGGTAAATGCACAATATAATTTACTTGATCATTTTGGTATTGATAAACTATTTTCTATAGCTGGAGGTTCAATGGGAGGAATGCAAGTTCTTCAATTTATTAGCAACTTTCCTGATAAATCTAAAACAGTGGTGCCAATAGCAACTACCTCAAGTCATTCAGCACAAAATATTGCTTTTAACGAACTAGGTAGACAAGCAATTACGGCTGATAGCGACTGGAAAGATGGAAACTATACATCAAACAATACTAATCCTGGGAAAGGATTGGCAGTAGCTAGAATGGCAGCACATATAACATATTTATCTAAAAAGGGCTTGCAGGAAAAATTTGGAAGAAAATTACAAGAAAGAGAAGATCTTAAATTTGGTTTTGACGCTGATTTTCAAATAGAAAGCTATTTAAGATATCAAGGCTCAGTTTTTGTAGATAGATTTGATGCAAACAGCTATCTTTATATAACAAGAGCAATGGATTACTTTGATTTAGTAAAGCAATTCAAAGGTAATCTTTCAAATGCGTTTATAAATACTAAGGCAAAATTTTTTATTATCTCATTCACCTCTGATTGGCTTTACCCAACCCAGGAAAATAAAGATATTGTAATTGCTTTAAATTCTATAGGTGCTGATGTTGGATTTGTTGAAATTCAATCAGACAAAGGACATGACTCATTTTTGTTAGATGTACCAGATTTTTTAAGTGCACTAAAAAATTTTTTAGATAAATCTTATGATGAGAATTAAATTATGAAAAATGAATTTAGAGTGATAGCAGATTTAATTGAAAAAGATAAAAAGGTCTTAGACGTAGGTTGTGCTGATGGAACTTTAATGAAATTTTTAAAAGATAATAAAAATATTAATATTAGAGGATTAGAGATTTCAAAAGAAAAGGTACAAGAATGTATTGCAAAAGGTTTAACTGTAATTGAAGGAAATGCCGAAAAAGACTTAAAGCAATTTCCAGATAAATCATTTGATTACGTTGTTTTAAGTCAAACACTTCAAGCTTTTCTAAATCCTGAATTGGTTTTAGATGAACTTTTAAGAGTTGGAAAAAAAGCAATTGTTACTATTCCTAATTTTGGGTACTGGAAAGTAAGATTTCATTTATTATTTAAGGGTACAATGCCAATTACAAAAACTTTACCAGATGAGTGGTATAACACCGCAAATTTACATATGTGTACAATTAAAGATTTTTTTTATTTTGTTAAATCAAAAGATATAAAGATCTTTAAATCGCTCGCTTTAAATAATCTTAATACTTCATTAATAAATGATAATAATTTAGGGATTAAAAATATGTTTGCAGATCTTGGCATATTTTTGATAGAAAAATAAAATGTATATCGAAATTATACCCTGTCTCCAAGATAACTATAGTTATCTAATTATAGATGATAGTAACAATACGGCGTGTGTAATAGATCCTAGTGAGTCTCAGCCAATAATAGATTTTCTAGATAATAAGAATATAAAATTAAAATATATTCTTAATACTCATCATCATTATGATCATATCGGAGGAAATAAAGAATTAAAAAAAAAATTCCGATCAACTGTTGTGGGCTTTAAAGGAGATTCAAAAAGAATACCAGAAATAGATATTTTATTAGAAGATAATCAAATATGGAAAGCTGAAAACTTTGAAGCTAAAATAATGCATGTTCCTGGACACACTTCAGGTCATATTTGTTTCCATTTTTTTAAAGAAAAATTAATTTTTACTGGAGATACACTATTCTCACTGGGTTGTGGGAGATTATTTGAAGGTTCTTATGAAGAAATGTATGAGTCTTTGAACAAAATTAAAGTTTTACCAAAAGAAACAAAAATTTATTGTGGTCATGAATACACTTTAAGTAATTCAAAGTTTTGTAAAAAATTTGACTCTGAAAATAAAGATTTACAAAAAAAAATAGAAAAAATAGAAAAACAACGACACAATGGAACTCCAACAATACCCTCAACTTTAAAAGAGGAATTAGAATGTAATATATTTTTAAGAGCAAAAGATGTTGAAACCTTTTCAAAATTGAGAGATTTAAAGGATAATTTTTAATTAATTCGACTTGACTATAGCTTTGCTGCAACTATATTGCGGTTACTTAAATATAAATCATACTATGTCATACGCAGTAATAAAAACAGGTGGAAAACAATATAAAGTAAAATCTGGAGAGATTCTAAAGATTGAAAAATTACCAGATTCAAAACCTGACTCAAAAATAGAATTTAATGAAGTTCTTGCTTATGGTGATGATAAAACTATTGAAATTGGCACCCCTACAATTACAGGAGCAAAAGTTGAAGCTGATTTAATTAAAAATGGTAAAGATCGAACTATTTTAATTTTCAAAAAAAGAAGAAGACATAATTCAAGAAGAAAAAATGGGCATAGACAAGAGCATACTATGATAAGAATTAATAAGATTTTTTCTAAAGATGGTAAAGTTTTATCAGAAGCTGAAAAAATAGTTAAACCAACTAAAAAGGTTGAGACTGAAGTTAAAGAAAAAGCTGCAGTAACAGTAAAATAAATTAGGTAATTTATGGCAACAAAAAAAGCAGGTGGATCATCGAGAAACGGAAGAGATAGTGCTGGGCGTAGGCTTGGTGTTAAAAAGTATGGTGGTGAAACAGTAATCCCTGGAAATATAATTGTAAGACAAAGAGGAACAAAAATTTTTCCTGGAGAAAATGTGGGAATGGGTAAAGATCATTCAATTTTTTCAGTTGTTAAAGGTAAAGTTGTATTCAAAAAATCAAAAGCAGATAGAACTTTCGTTTCAGTAAAACCCAATTAATAGTACAACTTAAATAGATGTTGTATTATGAAATTTCTCGATCAAGTAAAAATTTATATTAAAGCTGGTAATGGTGGTGATGGCTCACCAAGCTTCAGAAGAGAAAAATATGTTGAATATGGTGGTCCAGACGGAGGTGATGGTGGAAAAGGTGGATCAATAATTTTAAAAGCTGAAGAAAATCTAAATACACTTATAGATTATAGATATCAACAACATCATAAAGCACAACGAGGAGAGAATGGGGCTGGACAAAATCGTACAGGTAAAGGAGGTGACGATTTATTTCTTAAGGTACCACTAGGAACTCAAGTTTTTGAAGAAGATAATAAAACTTTATTATTTGATTTTAATAAAAAAGGAGAGGAATTTGTTGTTGCTGTTGGAGGTAAAGGTGGATTGGGAAATACTAGATTTAAAAGTTCTACGAATAGAGCTCCAAGAAAATTTACTAAAGGTGGTGTTGGAGAAGAATTTACAATTTGGCTCCAATTAAAAACAATCGCTGACATTGGAATAATTGGATTACCTAATGCAGGAAAATCAAGTTTATTGGCCGCTATTACTAATGCAAACCCAAAAATTGCAAATTATAGATTTACCACTCTTAATCCTAATTTGGGAGTTGCATCCTACGATGATAAAGAAATAACTATTGCGGATATTCCAGGACTTGTAGAAGGAGCTCATGAAGGTGTGGGTCTTGGTATACAATTCTTAAAGCATATTGAAAGATGTAAGTCATTATTACATCTTATAGATATTACTAACTTAGATTTAAATGAGTCTTATGAACAAGTTAAAAATGAATTGAGAAATTACAGCTCTAAATTAATTGATAAAAAGGAACTTGTGGTACTGAATAAGGTAGATTTGGTAGATGAAGATACTGTTAAAGATGTAATTGATCATTTCTCTAAAGGAAAAAATTGTGAAATAATGACAATGACAACATTAGAGAAAGATTCTATATCTAAAATTAAAGCTAAACTTTTGTCATATGTCTCTTAAAAATTCAAAAATAATCGTTATCAAAATAGGATCTTCACTTCTAGTTGACAACAATAAAAAAATTAGAAAAAAATGGCTTTCTAGTTTTGCAAAAGATATCAAAAAATTAAAAGATAAAAATCAAAAGGTAGTAATCGTAAGTTCAGGTGCAATAGCTCTTGGATGTAAGAAAATGAATATAAATAAAAAAACGATAAAACTTGACAAAAGTCAGGCTATAGCCTCGATAGGCCAAATTGAGTTGATGAATTTGTTTTCACAAACATTTACAAAATATAAGTTAAATATATCACAAATCTTATTAACTCTTGAAGATACAGAGGAAAGAAGAAGATCTTTGAATGCCAAAAGAACTTTTGAAAATTTATTTGATTTAGGTTTTATCCCAATAGTTAACGAAAATGATACAATAGCTACGTCTGAAATAAAATATGGTGATAATGATAGACTAGCGTCTAGAGTGGCTCAAATTACTGATGCTGACACTTTAATTCTTCTTTCAGATGTAGATGGTCTTTATACAAAAAATCCAAAAATTTACAAAGACGCTGAATTAATTAAAAATGTAAATAATTTTAAAAAAGATTTGAAAGAAATTAATATTAAAGGTGTAAATGAGTATGGTAGTGGTGGAATGCACACTAAAATAGAAGCAGCAAAAGTTTGTCAATTGGCTGGCTGTAATATGGTTATTGCAAATGGGCTAGGTTTTAATCCTATTTCAAAGATAAGTGATAAAAATAATTGTACATGGTTTCATTCTAAAGTTTCAAAACTTGATGCTAGAAAAAAATGGATCATAAGTTCAATAGCACCAAAAGGATCAATAATAATTGATGAAGGTGCAAAAAAAGCGCTAAGGTCAGGAAAAAGTTTACTAGCTGCTGGAATTAAAAAAATCTCAGGAAAATTTAATAAAGGGGATCATGTCAAAATTCTTGATAAAAAAAATAATGAGTGTGCTAGAGGCTTAAGTTCTTTTACTTCTGATGAAATAGTTAAGATAATGGGGCATCATTCAAATCAAATAGAAAAATTATTAGGTTATGTTTCAAAATCAGAAGTTATTCATAAAGATGATATGGTAGAGATTTAAAATGAGTAAAATAATGAATTTAATAGGTGTAAAAAGCAGAAAAGCATCTGAGAAAAAAGTTGATATAGATACCAAAAATAAAGTTTTGCGCCTTTATGCTAAATTACTCGATAAAGAAAATGGATTAATTTTAAGAGAAAACTTAAAAGATATAAAATTTGCCAAAAAGAAGGGGGTTAAAGAAAACTTAATTAACAGACTGAGAATTGATGAGGTAAAGCTTAAAAACATAAAAAACTCTATTATTAAAATTTCAAAACTAAAAGATCCTGTAAATGTTACTTTAAAAAAATGGACTAGACCAAATGGGTTAAAAATTAAAAAAGTGACCATACCAATAGGTGTAATAGGTGTTATTTTTGAAAGTAGGCCCAATGTAACATCTGATGTGGCAAGTTTATGCTTTAAATCTGGTAATGCAGTAATTCTTAAAGGTGGATCAGAGGCTATAAATACTAACAGGATACTGTCAAAATTATTTCGACAAGCTCTTCTAAAAAATAAAGTTGATGAGAATTATATTCAATTTGTAGACTCTAAAGATAGAAAAATGGTCGACATCATGCTTTCTAAAATGAAAAAATACATAGATGTGATAATACCTAGAGGTGGAAAAAACTTAGTTAAAAGAGTTCAAGATTTTTCTACAGTTCCTATAATTGGTCACTTAGAGGGTATCTGTCATACATTTATTGATAAAGATGCAGAATTAAATATGGCATCAAATATTGTTTATAATGCAAAATTAAGAAATACGGCTATTTGTGGTGCAACTGAAACTATTTTATTTCATGACAAGATAGTTAAAAAATTTTGTAATCCAATTTTAAAGAAACTTGAGGATGAGAATTGTAAAATATATGGGGATAATATCTTAAGAAAATACTACAAAGGCAACATGTATTCTGCCAAAGAGAAAGATTGGTCTACAGAATATTTAACAGCTACTGTATCAGTGAAAGTTGTCAAAAGTTCTGATGAAGCTATCAATCATATAAACAAATATGGAACTATGCATACTGACTCCATTATTACTAAAAATAAAAATACAGCTAACAAGTTTTTAAAGAATATTAAAAGTTCTATTGCAATGCATAATACTTCAACACAATTTGCTGATGGTGGTGAATTTGGATTTGGTGGTGAAGTAGGTATATCAACAAATAAACTTCCTCCAAGAGGTCCTGTTGGATTAGAACAATTAGTTTCATATAAATATGAAATATCAAGCAAAGGAAAAATAAGAAAATAAACTAAATATAGAAAATGAAAATTGGAATTTTAGGAGGTTCATTCGATCCAGCTCACAAGGGTCATTTAGCAATATCTAAGGAAGGTAAAAAAAGATTTAAACTTGAAAAAATTATTTGGGCAATTACTAAAAAAAATCCACTCAAAGCTGAAAGTAAAACACCTATATCTAAAAAGATAAAAGATTGTAAAAAAATAATAGGATTAAATTCTTTCATAAAAGTAAAATTTTATGAAAATATTATAAAATCTAATAAAACTATTGATTTAATCAACTACCTAAAAAAAAATAAGAATATTGAAATTTTTTTTTTAATGGGAGCTGACAATTTAATCAACTTTCACAAATGGCATAAATCAGAATTAATTTCACAAAAATGTAATATCATTGTATTTGATCGTCATGGTTATAAAAAAAATTCTTTAAAATCAAAGACATTTAAGAGACTAAATAATAAAACTCTTACATTTGTAGAGTTTAATAAAGTCAACATTTCATCTTCTCAATTAAGAAAAATTTGATAGTCTATTTTTAATTAATGGATAAAATTTCAGATCTCAAATCAGTTGTAATTAACACACTGGATCTCAACAAAGCACAAGATATTGTCACAATTGATCTTAAAGATAAAAGTTCAATGGCTGATTATATGATTATTGCAAGTGGTACTTCTTCAAGACATATTCAGTCTTTATCAGAACAAGTTTTAGAAAAATTAAAAGATAATGGAATTAAAAATTCTAAAATAGAGGGCAAAGAAAGCAATGAATGGAAACTTGTTGATGGTATTGATTTAATTGTTCATATTTTTCATCCAGAAAAAAGAAAGTTTTATGAGCTTGAAAAAATTTGGTCAGAACTAATCCCAAAAGAAAAGGTTATTATATGAAAAAAATTCAATTATATTTAATAATAATTTTATCTTCTTTTTTTTTATCAAATTCAATAAATTCAGCTGAATTAGATATTTATAAAAAAATTGATTTATTTGGCGAGGTTCTGGAAAAAATAAACAAAGAATATGTGGATGAAATTAATCAGTCTGAAAGTATGGACTCAGCTATTAACGGTCTTCTTCAATCACTTGATCCCTATTCATCTTATATGTCCCCAGAAATATTTCAGGAGATGCAGACAGAAACTAGTGGAGAGTTTGGTGGTCTTGGAATTGAAGTCAGTATGGAAGCTGGTGTAGTAAAAGTAATTACTCCTATAGATGATACTCCCGCATCAAAAGCAGGAATTAAAGCTGGAGACTATATTGTAAAAATAGATAATGTTCAGGTACAAGGAAAATCATTAAGTGAAGCAGTTGACCTTATGAGAGGTCTAGTGGGGACTGATATTGAGCTCACTATAAGACGAAGAGGAGTAAAGAAAGCTCTCACATTCAACATAACAAGAGAAATAATTCAAGTTCAATCTGTTAAATCAGATCTTTTAGAAAATAATATTGGTTACATCAGATTAACTTCTTTCAATGATAATAGTAGTGATCAAATTAAAAAAAAAATTAAAAAGTTAAAAGAAAATGAAAACTTAAAAGCATTTATATTAGATCTTAGAAATAATCCTGGTGGACTATTATCTCAAGCAATAAGAATTTCTGATTTCTTTCTTGAAAATGGAGAAATCGTATCAACAAAAAGTAGAAAAAAATCAGAAAATAGAAAATGGTTTGCAAGAAAAGGAGATATTACTGAAGGAAAAACTTTAGTAGTACTGATCAACTATGGCTCTGCATCAGCGTCAGAAATTGTTGCAGGAGCTCTTAAAGATCATAAAAGAGCTATTATACTTGGTGAAAATAGTTACGGCAAAGGGTCAGTGCAATCTATTATTCCTTTAAAGAATAAAGGAGCTATAAGATTAACAGTTTCCAAATACTATCTTCCATCTGGAGAGTCTATATCTGAAGTTGGTGTAAGGCCAGATATTGAGGTGAATGAAGAAGGTGATGATTTTAGAATTAAAACTGATACTGATAATCAGTTGAATTATGCAATTAAATTACTAAACGGTTAATATGAATAAGAATTTTAGCGAACTACCGCTAAGAACTGGGGTAGGAATAATTCTATTAAATAATGACAATAAAGTTTTTGTTGCGAGAAGAATAGATAATGCAAAAAAGTTTTGGCAAATGCCACAAGGCGGGGTTGATGAAGGCGAAGATTTTTTAAAAGCAGCTTATAGAGAACTAGAAGAAGAAACTAGTGTTAAAAGTGTAGAATTAATAAAAGAATTAGATGGAACAATTACTTATGAACTCCCTGAACGTTTATTAGGAATTATTTGGAAAGGTAAATACAAAGGCCAAAAACAAAAATGGTTTTTAATGAAATTTACTGGAGATGAAAAAGAAATTAATATTAAAACTAAAAATCCAGAATTTTTAGATTGGAAATGGATAGATCTTGATCAAATTACAGAAGTTGTAGTAGATTTTAAACTGCACGTTTATAAAGAGCTTCAAGAAAAAGTTAGAAAAATTATTAATTAATAGATCTTAATACTTCAATCTTTTGATCAACTAAATACTTTGATTGGTCAGTAATATCAGGCTTACCTGCTTCTTCTTCAGCTAATTTAAGTAAATCTTGCTGTTTCGATTTGTCTAAATCTGCAAGATTAAAAATTGAGCTAGTTAGAATTGATAAATTATTATTCTTAAATTCAACAATCCCATCCTCAACATAATAATTTTCATCTCCAGATTTTGATAAAATTTTGATTATCCCTGGTTTTAAAAATGAGATAATAGAAATATGGTCTTTAAGAATACCCATTTCACCTTCAAAAGCAGGCACAACAACCTCAGAAACATCTTCTTTAACTAAAAAAGACTTTTCTGGGTTTACTATCTCAATCTTAAACTCTTCACTCATTATGCGGCAGCTTCTTTAGCCATTTTATCAGCTTTTTCTATCGCTTCTTCTATAGTTCCAACCATATAAAAAGCAGCTTCAGGTAAATGGTCATAATCGCCTTTACAAATTGCAGCGAAGCCCTTTATTGTTGAATCTAAATCAACTAACTTACCAGGAGAACCAGTAAACACTTCAGCTACAAAGAATGGTTGAGATAAGAATCTTTGTATTTTTCTAGCTCTAGCTACAACTAATTTATCTTCTTCAGATAATTCATCCATACCTAAAATGGCAATGATGTCTTGTAAAGATTTATAAGTTTGTAAGATTTTTTGAACTTCTCTAGCAACTCTATAATGCTCATCACCAACTATTCTAGGATCTAAAATTCTTGAGGTAGAGTCAAGTGGATCAACTGCTGGATAAATACCTATTTCTGCAATTTGTCTTGAAAGAACGGTTGTTGCATCTAAGTGAGCAAATGAGGTTGCTGGCGCAGGGTCAGTTAAGTCATCAGCTGGAACATAAATTGCCTGTACTGAAGTAATTGATCCTTTATTAGTTGTAGTAATTCTTTCTTGAAGGTTACCCATATCAGTTGCAAGTGTAGGCTGATAACCAACAGCTGATGGTATTCTTCCCAATAGAGCCGATACCTCTGAACCTGCTTGAGTAAATCTAAAAATATTGTCTACGAAGAAAAGAACGTCTTGACCCTCTTGATCTCTAAAATACTCAGCTACAGTCAATCCTGTAAGAGCAACTCTAGCTCTAGCTCCTGGAGGTTCATTCATTTGTCCATAAACTAACGCTGCTTTAGATCCAGCTCCATCTTTCTTGATTACACCTGAGTCTATCATCTCGTGGTATAAATCATTTCCTTCTCTAGTTCTTTCTCCAACGCCAGCAAATACTGAAAAACCACCATGTGCTTTTGCAACGTTGTTAATTAATTCCATAATCAAAACTGTTTTTCCAACTCCAGCTCCACCGAATAGACCAATTTTTCCACCTTTTGCATATGGTGCTAATAAATCAACTACCTTAATTCCTGTAACTAATATTTCTGTTTCTGTTGACTGATCACTAAATTCAGGAGCCGCTCTGTGAATCGGCCACTTTTCTTTTGTTTTTACTTCACCTTTTTCATCGATAGGTTCACCAATAACGTTTATAATTCTTCCCAACGTTTCTGGTCCAACAGGAACTTGAATAGGTGCTTTAGTGTTTATAACCTCATCACCTCTCTTTAATCCTTCGGTAGCGTCCATTGCAATTGTTCTAACTGTAGATTCTCCTAGATGTTGAGCAACTTCTAAAACTAGTCTATTATTTCCATTTTTACACTCTAATGCTGATAAAATTTCTGGAAGATCTTCATCAAATTTTACGTCTACTACTGCTCCAATGACCTGTGTAATTTTTCCTTTACTCATAATTATAAACTCTCTGCTCCTGATATGATTTCTATTAGTTCTTTAGTAATTGCTGCCTGACGACTTCTATTATACTCAATAGTAAGCTTGTCAACCATTTCACCTGCGTTTCGGGTTGCATTATCCATTGCACTCATTCTTGAGCCCTGTTCACTAGCTGAATTCTCTAACATCGCCTTAAATATTTGTGTTGAAATATTTTTTGGCAATAAATTGCTTAAAATCTCATCTTCATCTGGTTCAAACTCATAACTATCCTGAGATTTTTCTTCCTCTGAATTTTCAACATTTAAAGGAATTATTTGTTGAGCTTGAGGAATTTGCGTAATTACATTTTTGAATTGATTGTAAAAAATAGTACAAACATCAAACTCTTCAGCGCCAAATTTTTCAATTACCATTTTGCCCACTTTATCAGCATCAAAATAATTTGCGTGTTTTGACTCTTTAAATGAAATATTTGCAATTATCTTATCACCATAAGCTCTTTTAAGTTGATCATTTCCTTTTGAACCTACAGTAATAATCTTTAATTCTTTTCCATCTTTCAAAAGTTTTGCAAAGTAGGTCTTGGCTTTTTTAATTATATTTGAATTAAACCCACCACACAAACCTCTATCTGATGTCATTACAACACAAAGATGTACTTTATCATTACCTGATCCAGATAATAATTTTGGAGCATTTTCTTTGTCTGAAATCCCACTAGAAAGATTAAGAATTATATTATTCATCTTTTCTGAATAAGGTCTTCCCTTCTCAGCACTTTCTTGAGCCCTTCTAAGCTTTGCCGCTGCTACCATCTTCATAGCTTTTGTAATTTTCTGTGTAGATTTTACACTAGCTATTCTTTTTTTAAGGTCGTCTAAACTTGCCATAATTAATTAAGATTTAAAGTTTTCCTTTAACTGAGTAATTGCTTCAATTAGTAATTTTTCTTTATCATCTTCAAGTTTGCCTGAACTTTGAATTGAATCAATTATTTCAGGTTTATCAGACTTGCATTTTTCAATGATTTTGTTTTCAAACTCAGCAATATCTTTTAATTCAATATCATCCAAATATCCCTTTACTCCACAGAAGACAGATATTACTTGTTCGGCTACTGTCATTGGTGAATATTGTTTTTGTTTAAGAAGTTCAGTTAATTTTGATCCTCTATTTAAAAGTTGCTGTGTTGATGCATCTAAATCAGAACCAAATTGAGCAAAAGCAGCCATCTCTCTATACTGTGCTAACTCTAATTTCATTGATCCAGAAACTTTTTTCATCGCTTTTGTTTGCGCTGAAGAGCCAACTCTAGAAACAGATAAACCTACGTTAATAGCTGGTCTAATCCCTTGGTTAAAAAGTTCAGTTTCTAAGAAAATTTGACCATCTGTAATTGAAATTACGTTAGTTGGAATAAACGCTGATACGTCACCACCTTGTGTTTCAATAATCGGAAGTGCTGTTAAAGAACCTCCACCATGCTCATCACTTAATTTCGCAGCTCTTTCTAACAATCTACTATGTAGATAGAATACATCACCTGGGTAAGCTTCACGTCCTGGAGGTCTTCTTAAAAGTAAAGACATTTGTCTGTAAGCAACAGCTTGCTTAGATAAATCATCATAAATGATTAATCCATGCATTCCATTATCTCTAAAATATTCACCCATTGTACACCCTGTATAAGGCGCTAAAAACTGAAGTGGCGCAGAGTCAGACGCTGTTGCAGCAACAATTGTTGTGTACTCCATTGCCCCAGCTTCTTCTAATGTTTTTTGAATTTGTCTTACAGTTGATCTTTTTTGACCAATCGCAACATAAATACAATAAAGTTTTTGTTTCTCATCACCAGATTCATTAATTTTCTTTTGGTTAATAATAGCATCGATTGCAACTGCAGTTTTACCTGTTTGTCTGTCTCCAATAATTAACTCACGCTGTCCTCTTCCTACTGGAACTAGACTATCAATAGATTTCAAACCTGTTTGCATAGGTTCGCTAACTGACTGTCTTGGAATAATTCCTGGAGCCTTAACTTCAACTCTGCTTTTTTGAACACTTTTATCTAAAGGTCCTTTACCATCAATTGGATTTCCTAATCCATCAACAACTCTACCTAATAATTCTTTTCCAACTGGAGTATCAACGATGTTACCAGTTCTTTTAACTGTATCACCTTCTTTAATATTTCTGTCATCTCCAAAAATTACAACACCAACATTTTCGCTTTCTAAGTTTAAAGCCATACCTTTAGAGCCATCGGCAAATTCTACCATCTCTCCAGCCTGAACATTATCAAGACCATAAATTCTAGCGATACCATCTCCTACTGATAATACTTGTCCAACTTCGGTTACTTCTGCTTTATCACCAAAATTTTTAATTTGTTCTTTTAGTATCTTTGTTACTTCTGAAGGATTTATTTCCATTTAAGCCTCTATCATTCTGTTTTCGATTTGTTGTAATTTATTTTTAATTGAGGTATCCACCATAGTACTTCCAACTTGCACTACTAAGCCTCCTATTAAACTTTGATCATATTTGTAGTTTAATTTTATTTTTGAGCTAAAGTTTTTTGTTAAGTCATCTGTGATTTTAGAAATTTCGTCACCAGATAATTCTTTTGCTGATTTTAATTCTGCTTTTAATTCTCCTCTTTTTTTTGAACAAGTTTCAATAAAACTCTTTAAAATTTGTTCTACATAAAAAAAACGTCTTTTAGTGATTAAAAAACTTAAGAAATTTTTTAATAAATTTTCAAATTTGTTATCATTAGAAATATTATCTAAAACTTTTAGAAGATCTTCTTGGCTGTTTGTAGGGTCCTTAATTAAATTTGAAAAATCTTTACTTGATGAAATCAAACTTAAGATAGATAAAGATTGATCTTCTACTTGTGAAAGAACACTGTTTTCGCTTGCAAGTTCATACAAAGCTAAAGAATATCTGTCAGCTGAAGTTATTGAAAATCCCTTATTTTTACTCAACTTAGTACCTCTGTTATGTTGAAGATAATTTTAAAATCACGCTTTAATTAGCATATGAGTATAATGTCTTCAAGTAACACATTCGTTAAAAAGTGCTTTTTTTAAGGGTTAATTGAAGTTTATTGGATCAACATCAACTGAAAGTTTTATTCCTGATGAAAATTTGTAATTTGGGATAATTTCTGCAATTGAGTTCTGCAATTTGAGAGATTTTGAACCCCTGATTAACATTCTTACTCTAAATTTCCTTTTTAGCCTAAAAATTGGCGCACTTACTGGCCCTAACACTCTCCCCTCAATTTTTTTTTCAATAAAATTTTTAAAATAAAAAGCTTCTTTTTCTAATTTTGCTTCATTGTCACCTGTTAAGATTAATGAAATAAATCTTTGAAATGGTGGAAGCTTGTTTTGTTTTCTAATATCTAATTCTCTATCAAGAAAAATATCAGGATTACTATTGGTTAAATCTGAAATCATTTTAGTATTTGTGTTATAAGTTTGAAAATATACAGTTGCAGGTTTTCCTGTTCTTCCTGCTCGTCCAGAAAGTTGATGGTACAACTGTAAGTTTTTTTCAGCTCCTCTTAAATCATGTCCTTGCAAGGAAAGATCAATATCAACTACCACAATACAATTAAGGCTTGGAAAATGAAAACCTTTAGAAATTAACTGGGTTCCAACTAAAATTTGAACTTCATTATTAATTATTTTTTCTAACTTTTCAATAGAACTTTTTTTATTCATGGTGTCACTTGAAAAAATTTCAATTTTTTTTGATGGAAAGTTTTTTTTAACTTCTTCTGATATTCTTTCAACACCAGGACCGCTAAAAATAAATTCACAATCCCCATCTTTTACGCAAGTTCTTTTTAAAGAAGATTTAAAACCACAATAATGGCACAATAAATTATTTTTTCCTTTATGGTAAACTAAATTTATTGAGCAATTAGGACATGAGTAACTATTAAAGCATTTGTTGCAAAGTACATGTGGAGAAAAACCTCGTCTATTTAAAAAAAATAATACTTGATCATTTTTATCAAGATGAAAATTTACTTTTTCAATTATTTTTTTTGAAAGCCAAGATTGTTTTTCTAATTTTGTTTCATTAAGATTAATTATTTCATAATTTGGTAATGATGCGTCTTGGTAACGTTTTTCTAGTTTAGAAATACTATATTTACCTTTTTTAATATTTTCATAAGTTTCAATTGAAGGAACAGCAGTTATTAAATTGATAGGGATATTTTCAAATGACGCTCTTGAAATAGCCATGTCTCTTGCATTGTAGGTAACACCCTCATCTTGTTTGTAAGATTGATCATGTTCTTCATCAACAATAATTAAACCTAGTTTTTTAAAAGGTAAAAATAGTGATGATCTAGCACCTATGACAACTTTAATTTTTCCATTTGTAACTCCACTCCAAATAATTTCCTTTTTTTTTTTTGCAATACCAGAGTGCCAAACTGCTGGAGTAAAACCAAAAAATTCTATAAATTTTTTTTCAAATTGACCTGTTAAGCCAATTTCTGGTAATAAAATTAAGCCCTGAAAACCTTTGTTTATTATATCTTTAAGGGCTTCAAAATAGACCATAGTTTTTCCTGAACCCGTTGTACCTTGAAGAACATGAACTCTAAATTTTTGATTAGAGACATTCATTTTTTTAAGGGATTTTTTTTGTTCTTCAGAAAGCTTAATTGTATTTTTTTTAATATCTGTTTCAAAAACTTTGAAAGTATCTTTTTGAAACTTTTCTACAGCATTACTACTTAATAAAACCAGTTTTAAAGCCATTCCTTTTGGAATTATATTATATTCTGAAAACCAGTTAAGGAATTTAATGGTTTTTTTTTTTAATGGCGTAACATCTAATTTTTTTAAGACATTCTTTATCTTAAAATTTCTATTATTCTTTTTTTCAAATTCATCCCAAACGACGCCTGTAATTTTAGATTTACCAAAAGGCACCACCACATAATCACCTACTTTTAAACCAATATCACTTTCATAGGTAAAAGGATGATTGAATATGTTGGGTAAAAGAATCGGTACTTTCATATCTTGATAATATGAAAAAAAATTAAGAGTGTATTGCTCTTTTATCTACTGATAATGCTGCTTCTTTAACAGCTTCTGAAAATGTTGGGTGAGCGTGACAGGTTCTAGCAATATCTTCAGAGCTTGCACCAAATTCCATTGCAACACCTATTTCTGCAATAAGTTCTCCAGCATGAGGTCCAATAATATGCGCACCCAAAACTTTATCTGTAGTTTCGTCTGCTAAAATTTTAACAAACCCCTCTGCATCATCTATAGCTTTTGCTCTAGAGTTTGCCATAAATGAAAACTTACCAATTTTATATTTTGTGTTTAATTCTTTTAATTGTTCTTCTGTCTTACCAATTGATGCTACTTCAGGGGTAGTATAAATAACACCAGGTATTGTATCGTAATTCACATGACCTGATTGACCTGCAATATTTTCTGCAACTGCAATTCCTTCATCTTCTGCTTTATGAGCAAGCATTGGTCCACTTATAACATCGCCTATTGCATAAATATTATTAATATTAGTCTTAAACATATTGTCTGTTTTAACTCTTTTTCTTTCATCTAATTCAACTCCAGCAGCTTCTAAGTTTAAACCATTAGTATTTGCTTTTCGCCCAACTGATATAAGTACAACATCACAATCAAAATTATTTTTATTACCGTCTTTATCACTTGTTGTAACAACTGCTCCTGATTTATTATTTTGAATAGCTTCAACTTTATTTTGCAAATTAAATTTGATGCCTTGTTTTTTTAAAATCTTCATGAATTCTGAGGAAATTTCTTTATCCATACCTGGAGTAATATGATCTAAAAATTCTACTACTTGCACTTCAGCTCCTAATCTTGACCAAACTGAACCCATTTCTAATCCTATGTAGCCACCACCAACGACAACCATTTTTTTTGGAACTTTATCTAATTTTAATGCACCTGTTGAAGAAACAATGACCTTCTCATCAATTTCTATTCCTGGTAAGGACACTGGTACTGAACCTGTTGCTATCACTGTTTTTTCAGCTTCAATGGTTGTTTCTTTATTTTGATCGTCCTTAATTATGATTTCATTTTGAGATTTGAAGCTTCCAGTTCCTTTGTAATAAGTTACCTTATTTTTCTTAAGTAAAAACTCGACACCCTTAGTGAGTATAGTCACTGCTTTATCCTTACTTTTCATCATTTTTCCAAGATTTAGCTTAACCTCGCCTACTTCAATTCCTTTACTGGACAAGTTTTGAACTTTATGAAATTCTTCAGATAGATTTAATAAACTTTTTGAGGGTATGCATCCAACATTTAAACATGTTCCTCCGAGAGATCCTCTTGACTCAACACATGCTGTTTTTAATCCAAGTTGAGCAAGCCTTATAGCACAAACATAACCACCAGGCCCCCCTCCAATTACAACTGCTTGAAATTTTTCCGTCATTTAGATATCCAAAAACAACCTTCTAGGGTCTTCTAAATTTTCTTTAACCATTTTTAAAAATGAAACTGACTCTTTGCCATCAATTATCCTGTGATCATATGACAAAGCCAAATACATAATTGGTCTAATTTTTATTTCTCCTTCAGCCACAACAGGTCTATCAACAATATTATGCATTCCAAGTACACCTGATTGAGGAAGGTTCAATATTGGTGTTGATAACATTGATCCATAAACACCCCCATTACTAATTGTAAAAGTTCCTCCTTGAAGATCTTCAATAGTTAATTTTCCATTTCTTGCTTTTTCTGAAATTACTTTAATATTTTTTTCAATTTCAGCAAATGATAATTCATCAGCATCTCTTAATACAGGTACAACTAAACCTTTTTCAGTTCCTACAGCAAAACTAAGATTATAATAATTTTTGTAAATTATTTCATCACCATCTATTTCAGCATTTACTGCTGGGAAATTTTTTAATGCAACAACACATGCTTTAACAAAGAAAGACATGAAGCCCAACTTTATTCCATAACGATTTTGAAAATCTTGCTGATTTTCTTTTCTCATTTCCATAATATTCGTCATATCAACTTCATTAAAAGTAGTTAACAAAGCTGCATTTTCTTGTGCTTGTTTTAATCTTTTAGCTATCGTTTGTCTTAGTCTGGTCATTTTAATTCTTTCTTCTTGACCATACTTAACTTTTCTCTCTGAAGGCTGGGGATTAGCTCCCATTAAACTTATAAGGTCACCTTTTAAAACTCTTCCATCTTTTCCTGAGCCTTTAACTGAATTAATATCTATTTTATTTTCTACAACAATTTTTCTAACTGCTGGTGAAAGTGTTTGGCTTTCCGTATTAATTTTGGGTTCTGATTTCTCTATTTTAGCCTTTGGAGCTTCTTGCTCTTTGACCTCGTCAGTTAAAATTAATGGTTCATCTTGATTATTTTTTTCAATTTTTTCCTCAAAAATTTTTGGTTCTTTTTTAGATGGGTCTAATTTGATTACGTTGTCTTCTATTTGAGTAGGTTCCTCTATTTTAACCTCTTCTTTCTTAACTTTCTCTGTTGATCCACTTTCTGATACTGAGCCAAGCAATGCCCCCACTTCTACCACTGATCCATCTTTTGAATTTATTTCAGTTAAAAAACCTTTTATAGGTGATGGAACTTCAAGATTAACTTTATCTGTTTCAAGCTCTACTATCGGTTCATCAGCTTCAACAGCATCTCCTGCGTTTTTAAGCCATTTTGCTACTGTTGCCTCGGTAATGCTTTCACCAAGAACAGGAACTACAATTTTTTCACTCATTTATAATTACTCAAATACCTTATTAATTATTTCTTGTTGTTGAGAATTATGCCTCTTCGCATAGCCAGTTGCTGGGGATGCATCAGGGCTTCTTCCTATATAAGAAATTTCACTATTATTAGCCTTAATAGTGTCTAATGTCCATTGGATATAATCTCTAACTGAAAACCAAGCTCCCATATTTTTAGGTTCTTCTTGGCACCAAAAAAATTTAGCGTTCTTTGCATATGGTTTTAATTCTTTAACAAGTGTTTTTGCAGGAAATGGGTAAAGTTGCTCTATTCTAAACAAAATTACATCATCTTTTTTTAATTTTTCTCTAGCCTCTAATAAATCAAAATAAACTTTTCCTGAACACAAAATTACTTTTTTAATTTCAGAACTTTCTTTTAATTTTATAAAACCTTTAGTTTGAGGATCTATTGCATGATCCCAAAGTATTCTATGAAAAGAATTTGACTTACTAAAATCCTCTAAATTTGAAACACAATATTTATTTCTAAGTAAAGATTTTGGTGTCATCAGAATTAAAGGTTTTCTAAAATCTCTATGCATTTGTCTTCTTAGAGCATGAAAATAATTTGCAGGTGTTGTGCAATTCATAACTTGCATATTGTCGTTTGAACATAACTGTAAAAATCTTTCCAATCTAGCTGATGAATGTTCGGGTCCTTGACCTTCATATCCATGAGGTAGCAACATTACTATCCCTGAAGCTCTTCTCCATTTTCTTTCCCCTGATGCAATAAATTGATCAATCACCACCTGAGCACCATTTGCGAAATCTCCAAACTGTGCTTCCCATAAAGTAAGAGTGTTAGGCTCTACTAAACTATAACCGTACTCAAATCCTAGAACAGCTAATTCAGATAAAAAGCTATCAACAACTTCGAATTGCTTCTGATTGTTAGAAATATTATTTAAAGGAACATATCTAGTGTTATCTTTTTGATTTCTTAAAACTGAATGTCTTTGACTAAAAGTGCCCCTTCCAGAGTCTTGACCAACTAATCTTACTGGATAACCTTCTTCTAATAGAGATCCAAACGCTAAAGCTTCAGCTGTTGACCAATCAATATTAGACCCTCTTTTAACAGCTTCTTTTCTATTGTTTAATATTTTGACTATAGTTTTGTGTAAATTTAATTCGTCAGAAGATGCATTTATTTTTTCTGAAATCTCTAATAGCTTTTTAGTATCTGCACCGGTTACACCTCTTTTATCCTTACCTTTTTCTGGTTTGTAAGCTGACCACGTACCTTCAAACCAGGCAATTTTTGGTTTATAATCTTTTGCATTTTTAAACTGATCATCAAGTAAGTTTTTAAAAGTCTTAATGAAATTATCTAAGTTTTCATTTGATATAACATTTTCATCTACAAGTTTTTTACCATAAACTTTTGTTGTTGAGGGATGTGATCTTATTTTTTCATACATTAAAGGTTGAGTAAATGATGGTTCATCTCCTTCATTGTGACCAAACCTTCTATAACAAATTAGATCTATAACCACATCTCTGTTGAACTTTAATCTAAACTCTGTTGCTATTCTGGACGCAAAAACAACAGCTTCTGGATCATCTCCATTTGCATGAATTATTGGGGCGTCAACCATCTTTGCTATGTCAGAAGGATATGGAGAAGACCTAGCAAATCTAGGACTAGTAGTGAACCCTATCTGATTATTGACTATTATATGAATTGTGCCTCCAGTATTATGACCAGGTAACCCGGACATTGCAAAACATTCTGCTACAACACCTTGCCCTGCAAACGCTGCATCACCATGAATTAAAATTGGTATTACCTTGTTTCTCTCTTTATCTTTATGAAAATATTGTTTTGCCCTAGTTTGACCAAGTACAACAGGATTAACTGCTTCTAAATGTGATGGGTTATCAGTTAAACTAACATGGACTGAGTTTCCATCAAACTCTCTATTTGATGAGGCACCTAAATGATACTTAACGTCTCCCGCCCCTTCATCCGATGAGGTTACAAACTCTCCAGCAAACTCATTAAATATTCTTTTGTAAGACTTTTGTAATACATTGGCTAAAACATTTAATCTTCCTCTGTGAGACATGCCAATCTTAACCTCTTTTACTTGAGACTGGCCACTAATTTTAATTATTTGCTCTAAGGCAGGTATTAAACTTTCTCCCCCATCTAATCCAAATCTTTTAGTTCCAACATATTTTGTATGAAGAAATTTTTCAAAACCTTCTGCTTGAATTAATTTATTTAAAATAGCTTCTTTACCATTTTTGGTAAAATTCAAATTATCATCTGATTTTTCAATTCTATCTCTAAACCATTTTCTCTCTGTTGGATTGGAAATGTGCATATATTCATAACCAACGGGTCCACAATAAGTTTTTTTTAAAAAACCTAAAATTTCCTTAATATTTGAATTTTGTTTATTGATTACTCCACCAAGGTAAATGTTTTTTTGATAATCTGTTTTTTTAAAACCAAAAGACTCTGGATGAAGTTCATCTAAATAATCTGATTTCATCAATTCAAGTGGATCAAGTTTAGCTATAAGATGTCCACGTTGTCTGTATGATCTGATCATTGAAACTGCTTTAATAGAGTCTTCGTTAGATCTTGATGAACCTGGACTTACACCATTATTATTTACCGTAATACCATTAGAATTTTGTTCTTCTTGGTCAATTTTTTTTTGAAGTTCGTCAATATCTACTGTATCTTTTTTAGGCCCCCATGAAGGACCATTAATTTCTTTTGCAATAATATTTAATTCATCACCAATACCTTCAAAATAATCTTTCCAACTATCAGGTAAATCTGCATCCTTGTTCACAAATTTAAGATACATTCGCTCAATAAATGCACTATTAGATTTGTTTAAAAATGAAGTTTTTTCGTACTCAAGATTTTTTGATGCCGACATCTAATTATTTAATATAGTCCTCTAATATTATTTTTCAATTTGACAATTTATTAAATAATGTTTTTCCAATTATTGAAGGCGATTTTGCGACTGTAATGCCAGATTTTTCCATTTTTTTAATCTTATCTTCGGCACCACCTTTTCCTCCTGAAATAATAGCACCCGCATGACCCATTCTACGACCGGGGGGAGCTGTGATCCCAGCAATAAACCCAACTATTGGTTTTTTGATTTTATGATTTTTAACAAACTCTGCAGCTTCTTCTTCTGCTGCACCTCCAATTTCTCCTATCATTAAAATAGATTCTGTCTCCTCATCATTTAAAAATAAATCTAAACAATCAATAAAATTTGTACCATTAATTGGATCACCTCCAATACCAATACAAGTTGATTGGCCCAAACCATTCTCTGTTGTTTGTGCTACCGCCTCGTAAGTAAGAGTTCCAGATCTAGATACAATTCCAACTGATCCTCTTTTGTGAATGTTTCCAGGCATAATTCCTATTTTACATTCATCTGGTGTAATTATTCCTGGGCAATTTGGTCCAATCAATCTACTTTTTGAACCATTTAATTTTTGTCTTACCTTAAGCATATCCTGAACTGGAATTCCTTCAGTGATACAAACAATTAATTCTATTGATGCTTCTATTGCTTCTATAATTGCAGCTGCAGCAAATTTAGCAGGCACATAAATCATTGTTGCATCCGCGCCAACACTATCTTTTGCTTCGATGACGCTATTAAAAACAGGTCTATCTAAATGTTTTTGACCACCTTTTTTTGGAGTCACACCACCAACTAAATTAGTTCCATATTTAATTGCTTGTTCAGAGTGAAAAGTACCATGTGTACCTGTAAAGCCTTGACAGATTACTTTTGTATTTTTATTAACTAAAACAGACATTTATTTAATTGCCTCTACAATTTTTTTCGCTGCATCATCTAAATTTTCAGCAGATATTAATTTTAATCCTGAGTTATCTAATATTTCTTTTCCTTCTTTAAAATTTGTCCCAGCAAGTCTAACAACTAATGGGGTACTAATATTTATTTCTTTGGCTGCGTCTACCACTCCTTGAGCAAGAACATCACATCTCATTATTCCTCCAAAAATATTAATTAAAATTCCTTTAACATTTTTGTCTGATAGAATTATCTTCAAAGCTGCTGAAACTTTTTCTTTTGAAGCACCACCACCAACATCTAAAAAATTAGCTGGCTCTTTTCCGTATAATTTTATTATATCCATAGTTGCCATAGCTAAACCTGCACCATTAACCATGCATCCAATACTTCCATCCAATTTTATATAAGCTAAATCATGTTTGCTTGCTTCTATCTCAGTTGGATCTTCTTCATTTAAATCTCTTAACTCAACAATTTCAGGATGTCTAAATAAAGCATTAGAGTCAAAGTTTACTTTTGCATCTAAACAAATTACTTTTTTCTCCTCAGTCAGAATTAATGGATTAACCTCAACCATATTTGCATCTGTTTTTATAAACATTTGATAAATTGATTTTATTAGCGAAATTGCTTGTGTTTTTGCACTATCAATTAAGTTAAAAATCTTAATTATCTCCTCACAATCTTTGTCAGAAATTTCATTACTTATATCAACTTTAGTTGTTATGATTTTTTCAGGTGAGTTACTTGCTACTTCTTCAATATCCATTCCACCTTGGTCGCTAGATATGAAAGCTATTTTAGAACTAGCCCTATCGACCAAACAAGATAAATAAAACTCTTTGTCTATATTTGATGACTCTTCAACGTATAATCTTTTTACTTCTCTTCCTTCAGGACCTGTTTGATGAGTAACTAAAGTTTTTCCCATCATCTCTTTTGCCGCCTCACTTAACTCTTCAATAGTATCTAAAATTTTTACTCCTCCAGCTTTTCCTCTTCCACCTGCATGAATTTGTGCTTTTAGAACATATTTTTTTGTATTTAATAATTTTGCTTTTTCTACTAAATCATCAACAGAGAGAGCAAAGACACCCTCTGGAACAGTTGCTCCATATTTTTTTAGAATTTGCTTTGCTTGATGTTCGTGAATGTTCATTATTACTTAGAAAGATCAGGATCTATTTTAGATGCTGCTTCCCAAAGAGCTTTGACTGCATCAATAGAATGCATAAATTCTTTTTTTTCTTTTTCATCTAAATCAATTTGCTCAATTTTTTCGACTCCATCTTTTCCAATAATAACTGGTACACCTGCATAAACATTATTCACACCATACTCTCCATTTAATTGAATTGCGCATGGTAGTAATTTTTTTTCGTCTTTTAAATATGACTCTGCCATTTGAACTCCTGATGCTGCAGGCGCATAAAATGCAGATCCTTTTTCAAGATATTTAACTATTTCAGCCCCACCGTCTCTAGTTCTCTGATTTATTTCCTCTAATCTATCTTGAGAAATCTTTCCTTCTTTAACTAAATCAAGTAAAGGTTTTCCTGAAACTTTTGTAAATCTAGGCATTGGTACCATGGTATCTCCATGTCCACCCATCACCATTGCATCTATTTCTTTTACCGGGATATTTAATTCTAAAGATAAAAATAATTTAAATCTAGAGCTGTCTAAAATTCCAGCCATCCCAACAACCTTATTAGCTGGTAAACCAGAAAATTTTTGAAATGCCATTACCATTACATCTAAAGGATTGGTAATACATATTACAAATGCATTCGGCGCATTTTGCTTAATACCCTCTGCTACTTGTTTTATAATCTTTAAGTTAATCCCTAACAAATCATCTCTACTCATACCTGGTTTTCTTGGCACTCCAGCAGTAATAATGATTACGTCTGAGTCTTTAATATCTTTATAGTCATCTGTACCTGAAAATTTTACATTAAAACCGTCAACTGATGAAGATTGTGCTATATCAAGTGCTTTTCCTTTTGCTATTCCACTTGCGACATCAAACAAAACTACTTCGTCTACCAATTCTTTTGTTCCAATTAAGTGTGCTAAAGTTCCGCCTATTTGACCTGCTCCAATCAAAGATATTTTGCTCATTTTTTTCCTTATTTCATTGTTGGCATTACAAATTCCGCATTTGAACGGATACCTGAAGGCCATCTAGATGTTACTGTTTTTAGTTTGGTATAAAATTTTATTCCTTCCATGCCATGCATTCCACTATCTCCAAATAAAGATCTTTTCCAACCACCAAAACTGTGAAAAGCCATTGGAACTGGGATTGGAACATTGACACCAACCATGCCTACTTGAATTTTATTTGCAAAAGTTCTACCTGCGTCTCCATCTCTTGTATAAATGCTAACTCCATTTCCATATTCATGATCGTTAATTAATTTAACTGCATCTTCAAAAGTTTTAACTCTAACTACTGATAATACTGGACCAAATATTTCTTCTTTATAAATCCTCATGTCTTTATTAACATGATCAAACAAACATCCACCTATATAAAAACCATTTTCATAACCTTGAAGTTTTAAATCTCTACCATCAACTACTAGCTTTGCCCCTTCTTCAACTCCTAGATCAACATAACTTTTTACTTTTTCTAAATGCTCTTTAGTAACTAAAGGTCCCATCTCAGAACTTTTATCCATTCCTGGACCAACTTTTAGAGCTTCTGCTTTTTTTGACAATCTTGAAACTAACTCGTCACCAATATCTCCAACAGCTAATGCAACAGATTGTGCCATACATCTCTCTCCTGCAGAGCCATAAGCAGCACCCATTAATCCATTTACAGCTCCATCTAAATCACAGTCTGGCATAACTACTAAGTGATTTTTCGCTCCCCCTAATGCTTGAACTCTTTTTTCATTTTTAGCTGCATTCTCATAAATATATTTAGCAATAGGCGTTGAACCTACAAAGCTTACTGCTTTTATGTCTTTATTTTCTAAAATTGCATCTACAGATTCTTTATCACCATTAATTACATTAAATACACCTTCTGGCAGTCCAGCCTCTGTAAGTAACTCTGCTAATCTCATTGGGCATGATGGATCTTTTTCTGAAGGTTTTAAAATAAAAGTATTTCCGCATGCTATAGCAATTGGGAACATCCACATTGGAACCATTGCTGGAAAATTGAATGGTGTAATTCCTGCAACAACTCCTAATGATTGTCTCATAGACCAACTATCTACATTCGTTCCTACATTTTCAGAAAATTCACCTTTTAATAAGTTTGGAATTCCACATGCAAACTCAACAACTTCTAATCCTCTTGTCAATGAGCCCCTTGCATCTTCATAAACTTTTCCATGTTCAGAAACTATTAGTTTTGTAAGTTCGTCAGAATTTTTTTCTATCAATTCTTTAAATTTAAACATTATTCTTGCTCTTTGAAGAGCGGGTTTTAAAGACCAAGTTTCAAAAGCTTGTTTTGCAACTTCGACTGCTTTATCTAAATCTGATTTTGAAGCAAGTCTTACTTCGGATTCTTGTTCTCCAGTTGCAGGATTAGAAACTTTTGCTTTTCTATCAGAATTGCCTGGAATAATTTTTCCACCTACATAGTGTTCAATTAATTTCATGAATACGGTGTTTTAGATCAAAAATGCTTATTAGTCTATTTAAACATTAGCAGTAGCTATCATTTTTTTAATTTCAGCTATTGCTTTTGCGGGATTTAAGCCTTTTGGACATGCACTAGTACAATTAAGAATAGTGTGACATCTATAAAGTTTTAATTCATCTGCAACTTTTTTCAATCTTGCATCTCTTTCTTCATCTCTGCTATCAATGATCCATCTATAAGCTTGAAGAAGAACTGCAGGACCTAAGTATTTATCTCCATTCCACCAATAACTTGGACAAGATGTTGAGCAACATGCGCACATAATGCATTCATAGGCACCATCAAGTTTAGCTCTCTCTTCTTTTGATTGTGTTATTTCAGTTATTTCTTTTGTTGAAGTATTTTTCAACCAAGGTTCAATGGATTGATATTGTTTGTAAAGTCCATCTAAGTCGCCAATTAAATCTTTTTTAACTTTTAAATGTGGTAAAGGATAAATATCTATATCACCATCAATTTCTTCATGAGGTTTAGTACATGCAAGGCCGTTTTTACCTCCCATATTCATAGCACAAGATCCACAAACTCCGTGAGCACAAGATCTTCTGTAGGCTAATGTCGGATCAATTTCATTCTTAATTTTATTTAAAACATCTAAAACTTTTGAAGGACAGTTATCCATGTCTACTTCATAGGTATCTAGCCTTGGGTTTTCTTCTGTGGAAGGATCCCATCTATAGACATTCACTTTTCTTAAATTTTTTGAACCAGTTTTATCTTGATAATATTTACCTTTAGTAACTTCAGAATTTTTAGGTAAATTTATTTGAACCATTAATACACTCTTTCTTGTGGTGGAAAGTATTGTACGTCATTAGTTAAAGTAGATTTATGTACTTCTCTATAGCTTATTTTTGTATTCTTACCATCACACCAAGCTAGTGTATGTTGCATAAATTTTTCATCATCTCTTTTTGGATAATCATCTCTCGCATGAGCTCCTCTGCTTTCTTTTCTATGATACGCGGAATCTACTGTTGTAATGGCCTGTCTTATAAGATTATCGAATTCTAAGGTTTCTACTAAATCAGTGTTGAATACTAAAGATCTATCTTTGACCGAAATAGAGTCCATTCCATCATATGTTTTTCTAATTTCATCAACTCCTTCTTTAAGATTTTTTTCAGTTCTAAAAACTGCACATTTAGATTGCATAGTTTTTTGCATAGCAAGTCTTAGATCTGCTGTACTATTATCACCTTTTGCATTTCTAAGTTTATCAAACCTATCCAAACATTTTTGAGTTTCAGACTCTCCAATTTCTTCATGTGGAGTTCCTGGTTTAACCAATTCAGCTGCTCTTTTTGCTGCTGCTCTTCCGAAAACAACTAAATCAATTAACGAGTTAGATCCTAATCTATTTGCTCCATGAACCGAAACACATGCTGCCTCTCCGATTGCCATCAATCCAGGAACAGTTTTTTCAGAACCATTCACTGTCAGGACTTCTCCTTTATAATTTGTTGGAATACCTCCCATATTGTAGTGAACAGTAGGCACAACTGGAATTGGTTCTTTAGTTATATCAACATTTGCAAATAATCTTGCGGCATCAGTAATTCCCGGTAATCTACTTTCAATAATTTCTTTATCTAAATGACTTAAGTTTAGATGAACATGATCTTGCTCTTTACCGACTCCTCTTCCTTCGTTAATCTCAATTGACATTGATCTACTAACTACATCTCTTGATGCTAGATCTTTTGCATTAGGTGCATATCTTTCCATGAATCTTTCACCTTTTGAATTTGTAAGATAACCTCCTTCACCTCTAGCTCCCTCAGTTATTAAAGTACCATGACCATATATCCCTGTTGGATGAAATTGTACAAATTCCATATCTTGCAAAGGTAGTCCAGCTCTAAGCACCATTGCATTTCCGTCACCTGTGCATGTATGAGCTGATGTAGCTGAGTAATATACTTTTCCATAACCACCTGTTGCAATAATTACTGTATGTGCTCTAAATCGATGAATTGTTCCATCATTTAAATTCCATGCAACCAATCCTTTACATTCACCGTCTTTCATCAATAAATCTAAAGCAAAATATTCTATAAAAAACTCTGTGTTATGTTTAAGAGCTTGTCCGTAAAGAGTGTGTAGTATTGCGTGACCTGTTCTATCTGCTGCTGCACAAGTTCTTTGTACTATGCCATTACCATAATTTTTAGTCATTCCTCCGAACGGTCTTTGATAAATTTTTCCCTCCTCGGTTCTGCTAAAAGGTACTCCGTATTTTTCTAATTCAATTACTGCTTTTGGAGCTTCTTTACATAAATATTCAATACTATCTTGATCGCCCAACCAATCAGCACCTTTAACGGTATCATACATATGCCATCTCCAATCATCTTCGCCCATATTCCCTAAGGCAGCTGAAATACCACCTTGGGCAGCAGAAGTATGGCTTCTTGTTGGAAAAACTTTTGAAATACAGGCTGTTTTAAGTCCAGCTTCACTTAGACCAACAGCTGCTCTTAAACCAGATCCACCTGCTCCAAGAACAACAACATCATATTCATGATCGATAATTTTGTATGAACTCATTAGTTAAGATTAAATAAAAAAATAATTGTTAATAATGGTATAATTATAGCAGAAATAAATAATAGTCTGTTTGCGACATTTTTGATTTTGTCATCAGTAATATAGTCCTCAAAAACCTCACTTATAGTTAATGAAGAAAAAAAATAAGCCAAAATGATAAAAAAGCTAAATAAAAACTTAGAAACTGGGTCAGTAAAAAATTTTACAACATCTAGATAATTATTATCATAAATATTTACAAAATTAATGATGAACCAAAACATTAAAGGTAATAAAATTATCGATGATATCTTAATAAATACCCATTTTTTTGTAGCTATATTCATATTAAATAAAATTTTTACCTACTAAATAGATCAAAATAGTTAATAGAAATGAACCAAAAATAACTATAAGACCTGATATACGAGTCGTTTGTAATTCAAAGCCATAGCCCATATCCATTATTAGATGTCTAATCTCACTTAACATTTGAAAACTAAAAGACCACACTAATCCTAGTACAATAAATTTACCAAATATAGAATTTAGAAATTGATTAATAAAATTATAGTTCATGTCTCCTAAAACTAATAAAGAAACCCAGATACAAACAAGTGTTATTGCAACAATATTAATAATTCCCGTTATTCGGTGTGAGATAGATACTAATGATGAAATGTGCCATCTATAAATCTGAATATGTGGAGATAATGGGTTTTTATTTTCCATAAAAATTATTTTTGATTAATGTTTCTGCAATCTCAACTGCATTCAAAGCTGCACCTCTTAAAAGATTGTCTGATACAATCCAAATATTTAAGCCATTAGTAACAGTTTTGTCTTCTCTAATTCTTGAAATAAATGTTTCATTTTTGCCCTCAGCCTCTAAAGGAGTTGAATAGCCTCCATCAGCTCGTTCATCAATTACTTTACAACCTTCAAAATTATCTAGAGCCTCTCTAACTTTTTCTAATGTAAAAGATTTTTCAAATTCTATATTAACTGATTCTGAGTGAGAAACTAATACTGGCAATCTTACACATGTAGCTGTTAGATCTATATCGTTATCTAAAATCTTTTTTGTTTCATTTGTCATTTTAAGCTCTTCTTTTGTGTAGCCATCATCTGCAAATACATCTATGTGAGGAATTGCATTAAACGCAATTTGTTTTGTAAAGTTTTTAGACTCAACTTTCTTGTTCTGCAAAACTTGTTTTGTTTGTTCTATTAATTCATCCATTGGAGCTTTGCCACCTCCTGAGACTGACTGATATGTTGAAACAACTATTCTTTTAATCTTAAACAAATCATGTAATGGCTTTAAAGCTATAACAAGTTGAGCAGTTGAGCAGTTTGGATTTGCAATTATATTTTTTTTTATATTATTAAGATGGTCTGAATTTACCTGAGGTACTATTAAGGGGACATCAGGATCCATTCTATAGAAACTTGAGTTATCAATTACTAAAGAATGCTTAGCAGCAATTTTAGCAAAATTTTCTGAAATTTTTCCTCCGGCTGCAAAAAAAGCAATCTTTACTTTTGAAAAATCAAAGGTTTCAAGATCAATTACCTCATGTTCATTTCCATTAAAATTAATTTTAGATCCAGCACTTCTAGATGATGCCAATAAATATAAATTATCTACAGTCAGTTCTTTCTTTTCAAGAACTTCCAATATTTTTCTGCCTACATTACCAGTGGCTCCTACGATAGCTATATTCATGATTTTGTTGAAGTTTATACTAAATGAAAGGCAAATCGCAAACGTTTCCAGAGCAAATATTGCCGGTTATCTCTGCTTTAACACTTTGGGACACTTCCCAATTAGGCTTTTTCATCATAGCTATGCCAATAACTTTTCCAAAATGTGGAGAATAACAAGCTGATCTTAATTCTCCAATGATATTACCATTTTCATCTTTCAAATCTAATGATCCTGACATACTAATTTCTTTAGCATCCAATTTAACACCCATTAATTTTTTTCTAATTCCAGCTAACTTAACTTTTTTAAGTTTTTCTTTTCCTAAAAAATTAATATCACTATCCAACGAAACATATTGATCAAAACCACATTCAAGAGGATTATCATTATTATCAAAATCATTCCCATACGAAAGTAACCCACTTTCAATTCTTTCAATTAAATTTGGGCAACCTGGTTTTACATTAAATTCTTTTCCAACTTCAAATAAGTAGTCATACAATTTCAGTCCTGATTGTGTGTTTTGAACATACACTTCATACCCTCCTTGTTTAGACCATCCAGATCTAGCAATTAGATGTTGTGCTCCTTCAAAATCAAAGTAACTAAAGCCAAAAAATTTTAATTCTTTTATTATTTTTCCAAAAACTTTTTCCATTAAATCAAAAGATTTAGGACCTTGAATTGCAATAATATCAACAATTGGTTCAGCAATTTTGACATCAAATTTATATCCAGAAGCTAAACCTTTTGCAAAAAAGATCACATCTGAGTCAGCAATCGATATCCACCATTTATCCTCTGCTAACTTTAAAACTACAGGGTCATTTACTAAATTCCCATCACCATCAATGATTGGACAATAATAGCATCTGCCAATTTTAGATTTTGATAAATCTCTACACGTCATTAATTGAACAAGTTTTGCAGAGTCTTTCCCTTGAATTTCAACTTGTCGTTCAGCTGCAACATCCCAAACTTGAACATCTTTTTTTAAATGTTTATAAGATTCTTCAATAGAACCAAATGCAGCTGGTAGAAGCATATGATTATACACAGTATAAGCTGTCACACCCTGTTTTTCTATTCTAGAAGTGTAAGGTGTACTTCTAAGTCTTCTAGATTTTGCAATTGAATAACTTTTCATTTTTGTAAAAATTCCAAGACTTTCTCTCTCATTTCAAAGGCTTTTTCAATCATAATCATGTGACCACATCCATCAATTACATGAGTAGTTGAATTATCAACCATGTTTGCAAATTTTTTTCCAACTTCAATATTAACCATTTTGTCTAAAGCACCAAAGACAAACATTGTTGGACAATCAATTGTTTTTACAGCGTTCGAACCATTTACATAATTATTGCAAGCAACAAGATCTACTCCTAATATCTGACTAATATCTCTTGGGGATTGGATTATTCTTTTTATGGGATTTCCACCTATAAATTTTTTTGACCCTTCATAACCCCACTTCATCATTAGTTTAACAGCATCTGTATCTCCATTTTCTGCTAAATCTATTAAGTCTTGATTTACAGGCATTTTATAAGATCCTCCAATAAAAACTAACTTTTTTAACCTATTTTTGAATTTATTTGAGTACTCTAGCATCTCCAAACATCCTTGGGAGTGACCGACTAAAGTGATTTTATCTAATCCTAACTTAATAAATACTTTTTCCAACCAGTCAGCAATCTCTTCAATTGTTTTAAGACAAGGGCCTTCTGAATTACCATGTCCAGGTAGATCAAATGATAATACATTAAAGTTTTTGTTTGAAAAAAATTGTTCAACTAAGGACCAAACTATATGCGAAAGACCACTCCCATGAAGAAAAATAATAGTTTCTTTTTTATGATCTAATTCTTTTCCAGCATCTGATGCGTGAACACTTTTATTTTCTAGCTCGAATATCAAATAATTTCCTAAAACTGTTTTCTTAATTCAAATTTCTGAATTTTTCCTGTTGATGTTTTTGGCAATTCACAGAATATAACTTTTTTAGGTACTTTAAAACCTGCTAGAGTTTCCTTACAAAAGTCTATTAATTCTTTTTCTGTAACTGGTTTATCTTGAACTATTTCTATAAATGCACAAGGAACTTCACCCCATTTTTCATCCGGTTTTGCGACTACTGCTGCGATAGATACTGATGGATGCTTTGCAAGTGTATTCTCGATTTCAATAGATGAAATATTTTCACCTCCAGAAATTATAATATCTTTAGATCTATCTTGTATCTTAACATAACCATCTGGGTACATAACTGCTAAATCACCAGTGTGAAACCAACCACCAACCATTGCTTTATCAGTTGCAGCTTTATCTTTGAAATATCCTTTCATTACTACATTTCCTTTAATCATAATTTCACCGATAGTTTTTCCATCATATGGGACTTCTTTCATTGTTTCTGGATCCATGATTGTAACCCCTTCAGTATTAGGATATCTAACACCCTGTCTTGCTTTAATTTCGTTCTGTTTTTCTTCATCAAAATCATTCCATTCATCATTCCATGCGCATTGAGTTACATGTCCATATGTTTCGGTTAATCCATAAACATGCATAACTTCAAAACCAAGATCTTTCATTTTCTTGAAAATTATACTAGGTGGCGGAGCTCCTGCAGTTAACACATAAACTTTATTTTTAAGTTTTTTTCGATCAGCTTCAGGTGATCCTGTAATCATATTTAGTATAATTGGTGCACCACCAAAATGAGATACATTGTATTTATCTATTAGCTCAAAGATTTTTTTTACATCTATATTCCTTAGGCAAATAGTTCTTCCATTTAACATTGGGACAGTCCAAGGATAGCACCAACCATTACAATGAAACATTGGAACAATAGTTAAAAAATTCAACCTATTTGGCATATTCCAGGCAACTGTGCTTCCAGTAGACATCAAGTATGCGCCTCTATGATGGTAAACAACTCCCTTGGGATTACCTGTTGTTCCTGAAGTATAGCTTAAAGATATAGCTTGCCACTCATCTTCTGGCATTTTCCAGTCATAATTTTCTTCACCTGTATTTAAAAAATCTTCGTACTCTAGATCACCAATTTTTTCTAACTTCGATTGATCTGCATGTTTATCATTTATATCAATGATAATAATTTTTTTATTAATCTTTTCTAAAGCTTTTTTGACCTCAACATGTAGCTGTCTATCAACGACTAATACTTTAGCTTCACTATGATCTAAAATATAAGCAATAGTGTTTGCGTCTAATCTCACATTGATAGTATTTAATACACCTCCCGTCATTGGAACTGAATAATGTGCTTCAAAAATTTCAGGAGTGTTAAATGCTAAAAATGAAACTGTATCTCCTTTACCAATTCCAATTTTTGATAACGCACTAGCAAATTTTACAACTCTTTTATAAACTTCTGTCCATGTATATTTTCTATCCTCATAAACTATTGCCTCATAATTTGGATAAACATCTTTTGCTCTTTGTAAAAATGTTAATGGAGTAAGAGGAATATGATTAGCTTTATTCTTATCTAAGTTTGTATCGTAACTACTCATGATTAATTGAATTTAAAATTCATTATATTAGAACTTCCTGATATTGCAGATTTGTAATGAAGCTCAGCTCTTGGCAAAACTTTATCAAAATAAAATTTTGCAGTATTTATTTTATCTTCATAAAATTCTTTATTAGACTCATAATCATTGAAGCTCACTTCTAAAACCTTGATCCAAGAATATGCTATTGAGACATAACCAAGTGTTTTTAAATAATCATTTGCAGCAGCACTAACATCATCTTTTTCAATTTTGTTTTTATCTTCAATCCAGCCTGTAAATTTATATAAAATATCTAAGTAATAGTTTAATTCTTTAGAATATGACTTCACTTTTTCATTTTTACTATCACATTCAGCTTTAACCATATCTAAAAATTTCTTAATGATATTTCCATTTTTGTTTACAAGTTTTCTAAAAACTAAATCAGCTGCTTGAACTGAATTCGTTCCTTCATAAATCGGGGTAATTCTGTTATCTCTATATAATTGTTCAATTCCTTGGTCTTTTGTATATCCATAGCCACCGTGAATTTGCATAGCATCATTGGTTATTTCCATTGCTAAATCAGTAAATAAAGATTTTACAACAGGAGTCATTAACGAAACGTAATCCGAGGCTTCTTGTTTGATTTTTTCATCTGGATGGTAAAGACTGACTTCAGTTTGTTGTGACAACCAAAAACAAAGCGCTCTTTCTCCCTCAATTATAGATTTCATGTTTAATAAAGATTTTCTTATATCTGCATGTTCAATAATAAAATCTGCACCATTTGTAGATTTTGTATTATTGGTTTTACCTTGTTTTCTCTCTTTAGCGTAGGCCAAAGAATTTTGGTATGCAATTTCTGAAATACCTAAACCTTGAATACCAACAACAATTCTCTCTAAATTCATCATGGTAAACATTGCATTCAAACCTTTGTCTTTTGATCCAATCATATAACCTGTTGCATCATCAAAATTTAAAACACATGTAGCAGAACCTTTAATGCCCATTTTACTTTCGATTGATCCTGTTGAAATTCCATTTCTTTGTCCGACTGTTCCATCTTCATTTACAATAAATTTTGGAACTAAGAATAAACTTATACCTTTTGTTCCTGTTGGTGAGTCTGTTGATCTTGCTAAAACTAAATGAACAATATTTTCAGTTAAGTCATGATCTCCTGATGTAATAAATATTTTTTGCCCACTAATTTTGTAAGTGCCATCAGATTGGTGTGTGGCTTTTGTTTTTAACAATCCTAAATCTGTTCCACAAACTGGCTCGGTTAAACACATGGTGCCGCTCCACTTTCCTTCAACTATCTTTGGTAAATATTTTTCTTTTATTTCTTCAGGCGCATGATGATTAATACAATTATAAGCACCTATACTTAATTCACTATATAGTTTAAAAGATAAACTTGCTGACGAAAGCATTTCATCAAAGAATGCACTAACTGTTTTAGGCATACCCTGACCACCATACTTTGGATCACAAGACAATGATGTCCAGCCATCTTCGATATACTTTTGGTAAGCTTCTTTATATCCTGGAGGCGTTCTAACTACACCATTTTCTAAAATTGCAGGATTTTCATCTCCTATCTTTGCAAGAGGTAAAATTAAATTTTGATTTATTTTAGCTGCTTCATCTAAAATATCTTTGACCAAATCTGTGCTAACTTCATCGTATTTTTTTAATTCATTATAGTTTTTATTGTCTCTCAACTTTTCAAAGAGAAATAACATATCTTCTACTGGCGCGGTGTAACTTGGCATATTTAAAGCTTAGAATAATTCTAAGATTATTGCAATTTTGAAATTATCGCATCACCCATTTCAGATGTTGAAGTCTCTTTCATGCCATCTGATAAGATATCTTTTGTTCTAAGATTGTCATTTAATACATCTTGAACTGCTTTTTCTAGGCTATCTGCTTCATTATCAAGATCTAAAGAATATCTCAGTGCCATTGCAAAACTTAATATTGATGCAATCGGATTAGCTATTCCTTTTCCAGCAATATCTGGTGCAGATCCATGAATTGGTTCATACATAGCTCTCATTTCACCATCTTTATTTTTTGCTCCCAATGATGCGGATGGCAAAAGACCTAAAGAGCCTGTTAACATTGAAGCTTGATCTGAAAGCATATCACCAAAAAGGTTATCTGTTACTATGACGTCAAATTGTTTTGGATTTCTCAAAAGCTGCATTGCACAATTGTCAGCAAGCATATGGCTTAATTCTACATCTTTGTATTCTTTATCATGAAGTTCTTGAACCTCTTCCTTCCAAAGTTGTCCTGCCTCCATTACGTTTGATTTTTCACAAGAAGTCACTTTATTTGATCTTTTTTTAGCTAAATCAAAAGCAACTCTTGCCACTCTTGCAATTTCACTAGTTGTATATGTATGTGTATTAATTCCTTTTCTCTCACCATTATCAATTGGTTTAATACCTCTTGGTTCACCAAAATATATTCCCCCTGTTAATTCTCTAACTATCATGATGTCTAGGCCAGACACAATTTCTGGCTTTAGTGTTGAGGCATCTACTAGCTGCTCAAAACAAATAGCTGGTCTTAAATTTGCAAATAATTTTAATTCTTTTCTAAGTTTTAATAATGCTCTTTCAGGTTTTTTTGAAAATTCTAAACTATCCCATTTAGGACCTCCAACAGCACCAAGCATAACTACTTCACTTTCTAAAGCTTTATAAAATACTTCGTCGGTTATAGGTGTCCCATGCTTATCATAAGAACAGCCCCCTGCAAGATCTTCATCTATTTCAAAATCTAATGATTTATTGTCATTAAACCAATTAATAATTTTTTTTACTTCGCCAATAACTTCAGGACCTATGCCATCACCAGGTAATAAAAGTATTTTTCTTTTTTTTACTTTAATCATTAAAAATCCAAGGTTTTTTATTTTTTAAACCTATTTCAAAGCTCTCAATTTTGTCTGATTTTTTTAAAGATAGAGCAATATCATCTAACCCTTCAAGCAAACACTTTTTCTTAAATGGGTCTACATCAAACTTGATTTCATTATTTCCATAAACTATTTTTTCATCATTTAAATCAACTGAAATTTCTTCTTTTCTATTTGCATATTCTGATAATTCTTTAATTTTTTCTTCTTCTAAAATTATGGGTAAAATTCCATTTTTAAAGCAATTACTATAAAATATATCTGCATAACTTGAACTAATTACACATGTTATACCAAAATCTAATAATGCCCAAGGTGCGTGCTCCCTAGAGGAGCCACATCCAAAATTTTTACCAGCGATTAAAATTTTAGAACTGTCGTAAGGGTTTTGATTTAAAACAAAATCTCCAATTTCTTTGCCTTGATCGTCATATCTCATTTCAAAAAATAAATTTTTTCCTAGTCCAGTTCTTTTAATTGTCTTTAAAAATTGTTTAGGAATAATCATATCTGTATCAATATTTACTATTGGTAAATATGCAGGTATACTTATTAATGTATTAAATTTTTGCATTAGTTTTGATACTTCCTTACGTCATCTAGACTTCCGGAAATTGCTGCAGCAGCTGCCATGCCAGGACTAACTAAATGAGTTCTGCCACCTCTTCCTTGTCGTCCTTCAAAATTTCGGTTTGATGTAGAAGCACATCTTTCCTTAGGTTTTAATTTATCAGCATTCATTGCTAAACACATTGAACAACCTGGCTCTCTCCATTCGAAGCCAGAATTAACAAATATTTTATCTAATCCTTCTTGTTCAGCTTGTTCTTTTACTAAACCAGAGCCTGGAACAACCATTGCATTTACATGTGATGATATTTTTTTATCTTTTAAAATTTTAGCCGCTTCTCTTAAGTCCTCTATTCTGCCATTTGTACAACTTCCAATAAATACCTTGTCTATTCTTATGTCTTTAGCTGACATATCTGGTGTTAATCCCATATATTTTAAAGATCTTTCAATAGAGTTCTTTCTATCCTCGTCACTTTCACTTTGTGGATTAGGAACTTTTCCATCTATAGTAATTACATCTTGAGGAGAGGTTCCCCAAGTAATCATTGGTAAAATTTCATCTGCATTTAAATTCAGCTCTTTATCAAAACTTGCGTCAGCATCAGTTTTTAGAGTGTTCCAATAACTTAAGGCTTTTTCCCAATTATCTCCTTTTGGAGACATGGGTTTTCCTTTTAAGTAATTAAATATTTTTTCGTCCGGTGCAATTAAGCCCGCTCTTGCCCCACCTTCTATTGTCATATTACAAATGGTCATTCTTTGCTCAACACTTAAAGATCTAATTAAGTCACCCGCATACTCTATGACTGAACCAGTTCCACCAGCTGTTCCGATTTTACCAATAATTTGAAGTATTACATCTTTTGACGTTACACCTAAAGGTAATTGACCATTAACATTTATAATAAAATTTTTTGCTTTTTTTTGTACTAATGTTTGTGTTGCTAAAACGTGTTCAACTTCAGATGTTCCAATACCAAATGCTAAGGAACCAAAAGCACCATGGGTAGCTGTGTGACTATCCCCACAAACTATTACTGTTCCAGGTTGAGTAAAACCTTGCTCAGGTCCAATAATATGGACTATCCCTTGACGTTTGTCATCCATCCCAAAAAGTTGAACTCCAAATTCTTTGCAGTTAGCTTCTAACGTATCAACCTGTATTTTTGAATCTGTATCAACTATTCCTTTTGTTCTATCGGTTGTAGGCACATTATGATCAGCCACCGCTAAAGTTAAATTAGGATGTCTAACTTTTCTATTTGAATTTCTTAAACCTTCAAAAGCTTGGGGACTTGTTACTTCGTGAACTAAATGTCTATCAACAAACAATAACGCTGTTCCATCATCTTGTTGATCAACCAAGTGATCGTTCCAAATTTTATCGTAAAGAGTAGTAGACATTGAAAAAAAAATTATTTTTTTTCTGAAGTACTTTCTGATTTTGGTTCTTCTTTTGAAACCTCTGCTGCTGGTACATCTTCATTAGGAGCTTCTGTTGTTTGAGCCACTTCTGCAGTTGGAGCTTCTTCTTTAGGAGTCTTTACTGCTGTTGCAACATTTTCTTCTGTTACAGTTTCAGGTTTTACATCAACATCAATTCCAATTTTCTTTCTTATTTTTTCTGCAATTCTTGCTGATTTACCAGTTCTGTCTCTTAAGTAATAAAGTTTAGCTCTTCTTACTTTTCCTGATCTAATTACTTTAATTGAATCTATAAGTGTTCCATATAATGGAAAAGTTCTTTCAACACCTTCCCCAAAAGAAATTTTTCTTACTGTAAAAGAGGAGTTTAAATCTCTATTTTTTTTAGCAATACAAACTCCTTCAAAATATTGAATTCTTTCTTTTTTACCTTCGGTAATTCTAACGCCAACCTTAACTACGTCTCCTGGATAGAAATCTGGAATTTTTTTCTCTGAAAGTATTTTTTTAACGTTATGTTGGTTTATATCCTCAATTGTTTTCATATTAATGTGTATAAAATTAATTCTTATTATATTTTTGCCATAAATCTGGTCTTCGGTCGCGTGTTATAGCCTCAGATTGAGATAAACGCCAGTCTTTAATTTTATTGTGATTCCCTGATAAAAGCACTTCTGGGACGCTTTTTTCCTCCCAAATTTGCGGTTTTGTGTATTGTGGGTACTCTAGCAACCCATTTTCAAAACTTTCATCCATACTAGAATTTTCATTACCTAAAACTCCAGGCAAAAGTCTTAATATACTATCAATTACAACAAATGCTGCTGTTTCTCCTCCTGATAAAATATAATCTCCAATACTTATCTCTTCTATGTTTCGAGTAGATAGCACTCTTTCATCTACTCCTTCAAAGTGACCACAGATGAAAGATACCGATTTTTCGTTAGATAATTCTTGAGCATAATTTTGATCAAATTTTTTTCCTTTAGGTGATAAGTATATTACTTTCTCACCTTCTATTTTATTTTGATCTAATGATTTAGCTAGGACATCTGCTTTTAAGAGCATTCCTGAACCTCCACCATAAGGTGTATCATCTACTGTTTTATGTTTATCGTCAGCTGCATCTCTTATGTTTACAATATTTAAGTTCCACAACTTTTTGGATAAAGCTTTTCCATAAAGGCCTTTTGATAAAGGCCCAGGAAAAACTTCTGGATAAAGTGTAAATACTTGAGCTTGCCACATAAATTGTATCTAAGTTATTTTTGTTCCTCTTTAGGAGCCTCTGCTGCTGCTGGAGCGTCTT